>CAVPTS010000034.1:0-9066 GCA_963708695.1 uncultured beta proteobacterium | reverse complement strand
CGCGGTATCGGCGGGACGGGCTTTGTCGCGAGCCTGTCGTGCGGCGACGGCCCCGGCGTGATCGGCTTGCGCGCGGAGATGGACGCGCTCAACATTCATGAACAAGCGCCGGAACGCAGCCATGCATCTATCCGCGCAGGGAAGTCACATGCGTGCGGACACGATGGCCACATGAGCATGGTGCTGGGCGCCGCGAAACTGCTATGCGAGCGGCGCGACTTCAATGGCACGGTACGTTTCATCTTTCAGCCGGCCGAGGAACACGGCAAAGGCGCGAAGGCGATGATCGCCGACAAGCTGTTCGAGCGCTTTCCCGTCGATGAAATCTACGGCGTACATAACATTCCGGGTCTGCGCGCAGGAAGCATTGCCACGCGCGCCGGCGGAATCATGGCGAGCGAAGATAATTTCGTTATCCGTATCAATGGACGTGGCGGACATGCGGCGCGTCCGCACATGACCGTCGATCCGATCGTGATTGCGGCAGAGATTGTGCTGGCGCTGCAGACGGTTGTGTCCAGGAGCGTCGATCCGGGCGTGCCTGCGGTGGTTTCGTGCACGGAGTTGTTCACCGACGGCATTCGCAACGCGATTCCCGGACAGGTGGTGATCAAGGGCGATACGCGCAGCTACACGCGTGATGTCCAGCAACTGCTCGAAAGCCGCATGCGCAGCCTTTGCGAAGGCATTAGCGCGGCTCACGGCGCCGAATGCGTTTTCGACTATACGCACGAGTTTGTTCCGACCATCAATACGCCTTCATGTGTTCCAACGGCTGTCGCGGCCGCAACGGCAATCGTGGGCGCGGAGAACGTGGACGGTAACGTCGCCCCGATGATGATCTCAGAAGACTTCGGCGCGTTCCTCCAGGTCGTGCCCGGCAACTTTGCGTTCATTGGCAATGGCGCCGATGGAGAGCCCGGCGCGACGCCGCTTCACAACGCCCGATACGATTTTAACGACGCGGTTTTGCCCATCGGCGCCCGCTATCTTGCGGAAATCGTGCGCTTGAAACTGCCGATCACTTATCACCAGAGGAAAGTCTGATGCTGCAACATAACGCGAACGCACGGCGGGGTCATTACGACGATTCGCTTCGAGAAATCCTGAACATTCACGCCGCCGATGAAAGCCGCGTTTGGCTATCGGCATGGGATGGCTTGACGGCGCGGTTCGACGCCGCTGCGGGATCTGCCGGACCTTGCGGAAAGGCTTCGTCTTGGGTCAGTCCGGGTCAAGGACGAGGGTTTGCGTTCCCCGCTTGGCAGCTTCAAGGCGCTGGGTGCGCCGATTGCGCTGATCCGATTGATTCGACGCCTGTGGCCCGACCAGGACTTCGTTCCGGCGAAACTGACCGCAGGGCATTACAAGGCCTTGCTGCAGGACTTCACGGTGATCAGCGCGACCGATGGCAATCACGGCCGCGCATTGGCAGCGGCTGCCCGGAGTATCGGTTGCCGGTGTGTCATCGTGCTGCATCGGCATGTGAACGACGAACGGCGCGTTGCTATCGAACAGTTGGGTGCGCAGATCGTGCAGATCGACGGTAACTACGACGAGTCGGTGAAGGAGGCCGCGCGCCTCGCTCAAGCGAACCGCTGGCACGTCGTCTCTGATACGTCGTATGACGGTTACGAGGACATTCCACGCGATGTGATGCAGGGATACGGAACGATTGCAGCCGAAGCGATCGAGCAGTGCGGCGGTAATCCGTACACGCATGTGTTCGTTCAAGGCGGCGTAGGAGGATTGGCCGCGGGCGTAGCCAGCTATTTCGCCGAGCACTATGGCGAGCGACGGCCGCGGTTCGTGGTTGTCGAACCGGATCAGGCGGACTGCCTGTTCCAAAGCGCCGTGCGTGGTCACGCGGCGCATGCCACGGGCTCCGTCGACTCGATCATGGCCGGTCTTGCATGCGGAGAAACATCGCCGCTGGCGTGGCGTTTCCTGCACGCACTGGCCGATTCGTTCATGACCATTCCCGACGATACCGCCATCGAAGCCATGCGGATTCTTGCGGCCGGCTCCGAGCGCGATGTTCCTATTGTGGCTGGGGAATCGGGGGCCGCCGGTCTGGCGGGACTCATGCAAGCGAGCAGCAGCGCGGAAGATCGCGCCGCACTCGGACTCGACATGAATTCCAGCGTGCTGCTGCTGAACACCGAAGGCGCGACTGCGCCGGAGTTGTACCGGCAACTGACCGGACTTCGCGCCGATGACGTACTCAGCGCGCAGCAGCGCCGGCAGACCGCCTAGCCCTAGGCGACGACCGTGACGGCGGGATCGGCGGCGGCAAACGCGGCGGTTTTATCGGCGGCGGGCGGGTAGATCCATTCGGTACAGATCTGCCGCTTGAGCGATTTGGCTTCCGTGCCGACGAGCTTGATCTGACGATCCCAGCCTTCGGTATAGACGGCTCCCCACGATCCAAGATCGAGGCACGTCACATAGAACGGCTGCCGATAGGGCAAACGCTTAATGCCTAGCATATCCGCCGCCACGTTATGTCCCGCGAATCGGCCCATGTTCATCGCGTGCTGGCATGACATGAGCGCGTGATTGCCTTCGTCGTCGGTCGCGGCGAAAGCGACATCGCCTGCTGCAAAAACGTCTTCCGTTCCCGACACACGCAGGTCCGCATCCACATGCAGTCGCCCGAGCCGGTCGCGCTCGGCATTGAGCTTTTTCGTCAATGAGTTGGCCCGCATTCCCGCCGTCCAGATCACCGTCTTCGCGCTGATGCGCTCGCTCTTCGATGTCACGATTCCATCTGTATCGATAGCGTTCACGGCGGTGCCCAGAAGCACGGTGATGCCGAGTTCAGCCAGCGCCTGATCGATCACCGGGCGCGGACCGGGGCCGAGATCCGGGCCGACAGTGTCGGCTTGTTCGATGACGATTACCTTGATCGCGGCGTCGTTGCCAAGGATTGAACGCATGCGGGCAGGCAGCTCAGTCGCAATTTCGATGCCGGTAAAACCACCGCCCACCACGACCACCGTATTGCGTGCTGGCGAGTCGGGTTGATCGGCGAGCTTGCCGAGATGCGCTTCGAGAAGCGCGGCGTCGTCGATCTGGTCGATGCTGAACGCCTTGGTAGCGAGGCCCGGAACCTCCGGACGAAAGAGCGCGCTGCCGCTTGCGAGCACCAGCTTGTCGTACGGCACGGCGAACTTGTTTCCATCCGGACCGGTTGCATCGACTACGTGATCTCCGGCGCGGATGTTGTCCACGCTGCCCTGGATAAAGTGAATCCCGGTTGCCTCGAAGAGCGGCAATAAAGGCGCTTTCATGCCAAGCGGATTGGATTCGTGAAGGCGTGGGCGGACATGCAGCGCCGGCTCCGGTGCAATCAATGCGACTTCAACAGGCCCACCCGCCTTGTTCTCGATGTCCAGCAAGCGAGCCGCGCCGAGCGCGCTCCACATACCGGCGAAACCGGCGCCTACAACCAAAATTCTCTTGGGGGTATCAGTCATTTTTTCGATTCCGTTCATTGATGAGGTCGTATCAGTTCGACGCCTTGCCTCGTGATGACACGCCGTGAACCGGCGAGTCATTGGGTCGCCATTGCTCGAGAAGGCGCACAAAACAGAAGGGCTGTGCCGTTCCATTAGCTGCGACTATAGTTGTCGTAGTTAAATTTGGCAAGCCAAAATCTGATCGGTAAGTTTTTCGGATTTTGTCGGTGGGACGACGACGATTAAGCCTATATTCACGGGATTGAAGCGATATATGGAGGAAACGAAACGATTGCCGTTGCCTGCCATCGGCTGATTGCTTAGAATGCAATAACTAGGATTTGACCGTGTCGGAGATGAGATGAGCCACATCAGTACGGGCGTTGAATATGCGCTGCATTGCCTTTTGTATCTGACCGACGCGCCGGCCGGAGTGAGCGAGGCGAGCGTGCGCGACCTTGCGGAACTGCAGGGGTTATCGGTGGATTACGTCGCCAAGCTTTTCACCAAGCTTCATAAGGCGGGATTGACTGTCGCCACCGAGGGTGCGCGCGGCGGCTTTACGCTCGCACGTCCCGCTGAGCGGATCAGCGTGCTGGACGTGGTGCTTGCTGTCGATGGCCCCAAGCCGCTATTCGATTGCCGTGAGATTCGCGCACGGTGCGCAATATTTGGCGATACCGCGCCGAAGTGGGCGACAAGCGGCACCTGTTCCATTCACGCCGTGATGCTGGAGGCCGAAAAACGCATGCACGAGGTACTCGAAGCGCAGACGCTGGCGAGCCTGGCCACGCGCACGGTTGCCAAAGCGCCGCGCACTTACCATTCCGAGATCGTCAACTGGATAGACAATCGCGCGGCCAGCCGCCGCGAAGAACTCGATGCAAGTTGAGCACGCCTCAATCCGAAGCTAGTCGGAGAAACCGTTCTCGAAGGTTTTGCGCAGATAGGAGACAAACGAGGTCACCGCGCGCGGCACATGCGACGCATAGGGACGCACGATATAAAGCTGCTCGGCGAACACGCCTGTAGGTTGCCATTCCGGCAGCAGCCGAATCAGTTGCCCGGCACGAAGCGCTGCCTGTGCGCTGAAATCCGGCACCAGTGCGATGCCGAGATCGTCCAGCGCCGCGTCGCGCAAGGTCTCGCTATTGTTCGCTGAAAAGGGTCCGCCAATTGGCACGGTTACGCGCCCGGAGGCTGCTGCCTTGCGCCCGGTGGCGCGTTCAAAAGTCCAGGCCGGCGCCTCCTGCGCGCGCGGATAAAACAGGCAGTCGTGCGCGGCCAGGTCTTGCGGCGAAGCAGGCGTGCCGCGCGCGCGCAAATAGGCGCGCGTTGCCACGATCACCGAGCGCGTCTTGCACAGCGTCCACGCCACGTGTGTTTCGGGCGCCACTGCGCTATGGCGAATCGCGAGATCGAAACCTTCGCTGGCGAGCGAACTGATCCTGTCCGATACTTCAAGCTGCACCCGCACCTCCGGGTTTGCCCGTAGAAAAGCCGACAGATGCGGCACGAGTTGCTGCCGCGCGAACGCCACCGGCGCCGTGACGCGCAACACGCCGCGGGCGACGCCCGCCGAATCGCGCACGCCCGCGAAGCTCTGCGCAATGTCCGCATATTGACCGCGCGTTTGATCGACAAGACGTTGTCCCGCCTCCGTCAGACGCACGCTGCGCGTGGTGCGCTGCACCAGACGACACGCCCGCGGCGCGCTCCAGCTCGGCAATCCGCTGGCTCATGGCGGCCTTGCTCACGCCCAGCCGCGTGGCTGCCGCGGTATAGCTGCCTTGCTGCGCGAGGATAGTCAGCCAGTACAGATGGGTCCAAAGCGACTCGACTCGTTGCGTTTCCATATGCTCATTGTTCACCATAGAAAACAATCATTTCAATCATAGCGCCTTTGCAGATGCGTCCGGGCTTCATACACTCTGAACACTCTCAACTCATTCAGGTGCCCATCATGCAAAGCTTCAGCGACCGCTCGGACGTCGGACATTTCATTCAGGGCCGTCGCGTGCCTGGCACGGGTACGCGCACCCAGCCGATCTTCAATCCGGCGACCGGCGCACGAAGCGCGCACGCTGCATCTGGGTGATGTCGCCGATGTCGACGCAGCGGTCGCCAGCGCGAAGAAAGCTTTCGCCGGCTGGAGCGAAACGCCGCCGATCCGCCGCGCGCGCGTCATGCTGCGTTTCCTCGAACTGATGAACAAGCACCGCGACGAGCTCGCGGCCATCATCACGGCCGAACACGGCAAGGTGTTCAGCGACGCGCAAGGCGAAGTGTCGCGCGGTATCGATGTGATCGAATTCGCGTGCGGCATTCCGCAACTTCTAAAGGGCGACTTCACCGAGCAGGTATCGACGGGTATCGATAACTGGACGACGCGTCAGGCGCTCGGCGTCGTCGCCGGCATCACGCCGTTCAACTTCCCGTGCATGGTGCCGTGCTGGATGTTCCCGGTGGCTATCGCCGCGGGCAATTCGTTCATGCTGAAGCCGAGCGAGCGCGATCCGTCGGCGGCATTGTTCATGGCAGGGCTGCTGAAGGAAGCCGGGCTGCCCGATGGCGTCTTCAACGTGGTGCAGGGCGACAAGGTCGTGGTCGATGCGCTGCTCGTGCATCCCGATGTGAAGGCGATCAGCTTCGTCGGATCGACGCCGATCGCCAATTACATCTATCAGACGGGCGCGAAGCACGGCAAGCGCGTGCAGGCGCTGGGCGGCGCGAAGAATCATATGGTGGTGATGCCCGATGCCGATATCGATCAGGCTATCGACGCGTTGGTTGGCGCGGGTTACGGATCGGCCGGCGAGCGTTGCATGGCGATTTCGGTCGCGGTGCTGGTGGGCGATGTTGCTGACAAGCTGATTCCGCGACTGGCTGAACGCGCGCGCACGCTGATCGTCAAGAACGGCATGGAACCCGATGCCGAAATGGGTCCTATCGTTACGCGTCAGGCGCTGGAACGCATCGAAGGTTACATTGCATTGGGCGTGGAAGAAGGCGCGTCGCTGGTGGTCGATGGACGCGGGCTGAAGGTGCCGGGACATGAAGAAGGCTTCTTCACTGGCGGCACGTTGTTCGATCACGTGACGCCTGAGATGCGCATCTATAAGGAAGAGATTTTCGGACCGGTGCTGGCGTGCGTGCGCGTGAAGGACTTCACGGAAGCCGTCGACCTGGTCAATGCACATGAGTTCGGCAATGGCGTTGCATGCTACACGCGCGATGGACACATTGCGCGCGAGTTCGGCCGGCGTATTGAAGTCGGCATGGTCGGGATCAATGTACCCATTCCCGTGCCGATGGCATGGCATGGTTTCGGCGGCTGGAAGCGCAGCCTGTTCGGCGATATGCACGCATACGGCGAAGAAGGCGTGCGCTTCTATACGCGCCAGAAGTCGATCATGCAGCGTTGGCCGGAGAGCACGGAGAAGGGCGCCGAGTTTGCGATGCCGACGGCAAAGTGAGTTGATGTGAGGTAAATCCGAGGTGAATCTGAAGTAAAAAGCGGCGGCCTGTCGTCAAGTTGAAAGGATGGGCATGCCGCTTTTTTTGGTCTCAAGACAATGACTATGAGCGGCGTGTCTCCGTGCGCTGCCGGGGCAATCAGCGATTCGTGGCAATCTCAGCGACGAACCCCTTTCCTTGACGGTCGCCAGAACTTCGCTATCCTTGTTCGTCCGATTGCTTCCGGTTCTAGCTGTCAACGTGAGGCAATCAATTGCAACAAGTCGATTTCTTACCGGGGCTTCCGCTATGACTTTTCTCGACGGTTCGGCAATCAAGAACTGGCACGCCCACGTTTATTTCGATGCCACCAGTCGCGACACCGCCTGGCAATTCCGCGAGGAGATTTCTAAGCGCTTCGCGGACGTCGTGCAGGTTGGGCGGTTTCATGAGAAGCCCGTCGGGCCGCATCCTCAATGGTCGTATCAACTTGCATTCGAGCGCGCGCAGTTTGTTGGCATTGTGGAGTGGCTTACGCTGAACCATGGTTCGCTGGACGTCTTCCTGCACCCTAATACGGGGGATGCGTTGCGGGATCATCGGGACGCGGCAATGTGGATTGGGCGGTCGCACACGCTGGTGTTGGGCAGCCTCATGGGATGAACGAGGTTTTTCGTTCGCACTTGAGGGGGGCTTTGCGTTCGCACTCGGTCAGGGTTTTGGGCGCGGGGCTGATGGTCAGTGGTCGGGGTTAGTGCTGGGTTGCTGCTGCGTGCGTTAGCGCGGGTTGTATGTTGGCAGTATTTTTTATCACTATTAGCCAGGGTATTTTCGTTCGCACTCGGGCGGGGTTTTGGACGGTGTGCTACCGGCGGTGGTTGGGGTTAGTGCTGGGTTGCTACTGCTTACGTTAGCTCGGGTTGTATGTTGGCTAAATTTTTTATCACTATTAGCCACTGTCCGTGGCGGGACTTCATTTCTTTGTCCAACGGCGACAAAGAAACGAAGCAAAGAAAACGCCTTTCCACAAACTGTATTAAGTGTCCCCAGCGTGCAGACCACTGCTTTTGGTTCCCGCGTAGCACGGTGCTCGCAAAACCACGGACACTTGAACCCCTCCTTCTCGCGAATCCTGACATCCCCACGCTTCGCCACCAGTGCTCTCGGGCAAGAACGATGGCCGTACGAATCAATACGGCCTCACGCGTCTTTATGGTTAGTGGACTGCGTGATCGGCGCGACCGGCGAGAGGCGCGCAATACGTTTGGGCACCGGCGCGCCAGGAAAAGTCGTGGAACGCCCCGCGCCACGTGAAGAGCTCCCACGTGAACGACCGCGCTTGAAATTGCCGCGTATACGAATAGCTACAGTTAACCTCAAAAGGGGTCGCGAGAAGGAGGGTTTCAAGTGTCCGTGGCTCTAGCGGGGGTGGGGCCGTACCTGTCCGTGGGCGCATCGATCTTGCCCGAGAGCACTGGTGGCGAAGCGTGGGGATGCAGGGATTCGCGAGAAGGAGGGTTTCCAAGTGTCCGTGGCTCTAGCGGCGGTGGGGCCGTACCTGTGCGTGGGCGTATCGAGCTAGCCCGAGAGCACTGGTGGCGAAGCGTGGGGATGTAGGGATTCGCGAGAAGGAGGGTTTCAAGTGTCCGAGGCTCTAGCGGCGGTGGGGCCGTACCTGTTTGTGGGCGTATCGAGCTAGCCAGAGAGCACTGGTGGCGAAGCGTGGGGATGTAGGGATTCGCGAGAAGGAGGGTTTCCAAGTGTCCGTGGCTCTAGCGGCGGTGGGGCCGTACCTGTCCGTGGGCGTATCGAGCTAGCCCGAGAGCACTGGTGGCGAAGCGTGGGGATGTAAGAATTCGCGAGAAGGAGGGGTCCAAGCGTGCGTCGCTCTAGCGCGGATCAAGCCGCCCGCTAACCTGTAAAGGCGCATAAGGCCTGATTGGTCTGTGGGCCATCGTTCTCGCCCGAGAGCACTGGTGGCGAAGCGTGGGGATGTCAGGATTCGCGAGAAGGAGGGTTTCAAGTGTCCGTGGATCTAGCGAGCACCGTGCTACGCGGGAACCAAAAGCAGTGGTCTGCACGCTGGGGACACTTAATACAGATTGTGGGGAGGCGTTTTCTTTGCTTCGTTTCTTTGTCGCCGTTGTGT
>CAVPTS010000033.1:0-55931 GCA_963708695.1 uncultured beta proteobacterium | reverse complement strand
TCCAGCTCGCAAAACCACGGACACTTGAAACCCTCCTTCTCGCGAATCCTTACATCCCCACGCTTCGCCACCAGTGCTCTCGGGCAAGATCGCTGCGCCCACGCATGGGTACGGCCTCACCCACGTTACGAATTGATGCACTTTTCAGTGTTCGCTGACTTCAGGCGCAGCTGGTCGCACATGGCACGATGAGTTCGGTTCCATCATCTTCTGATGCCCCGCGCCCTACGTGCTGTGCGCAATGCGCAACATCAGCACATCAGCACATCAGCACATCAGCACATCGGCATATCGGCATATCGGCATATCGGGCGCCGAGGCGCTTGGCCGTGCGGGATCGTCGGGGTTGGAACTTGCCCGAGAGCACTGGTGGCGAAGCGTGGGGATGTAAGGATTCGCGAGAAGGAGGGTTTCAAGTGTCCGTGGTTTTGCGAGCACCGTTCTACGTGGGAACCAAAAGCAGGGGTCTGCACGCTGGGGACACTTAATACAGATTGTGGAAAGGCGTTTTCTTTGCTTCGTTTCTTTGTCGCCGTTGGACAAAGAAATGAAGTCCCGCCACGGACAGTGGCTAATAGTGATAAAAATATAGCCAACATACAACCCGCGCTAACGTACGCAGCAGCAACCCGGCACTGACCCTCGACCACCGCCGGTAGGCCGCCCCCCCAAAAAACCGAGTGCGAACGCAAACCCCGCCCACTTCCTCCTACAAAAAGCCTTTTTAATCTCCCCGGTTAGAATCAACCATTACCCCAGAATCGCCAAAAATCACCGAGCGCCGCGAGGAACCCTTGATGGATGCATTGCCACCTGAAGAAACCATCCGCAGCGCCGTCGAGCGGTCGGTGAGCCGTTTGCGCCTGCAGCACGAAATCGCCGTGCAATTCGCGACCTCCGTCCTGCGCGTGCACAGCGCCCACGCGCTCCTCGATGAAGCCTGCAAAGCGGTATCGGCTGGACTGCACTCGCGCTTCGCCAAGGTGCTCCGCTATCTGCCCGAAAGCGAAACCTTCGTGCTGGAAGCCGGTGTGGGCTGGGACCCGGAAGATATCGGCACCACGGAACTCGGCGCCGACGACGCCAGCCCCGCCGGCCACGCATTCACAAGCGGCCGCCCGGTGCTGTCGAATCACCTGGGCTCCGAACACCGCTTCCGCACGCCCGAACTGCTCGCCCGGCACGGCATCAAACGGGCGATCAACGTCCCCATTCGCGGCATTCCCGAAACCTTCGGCGTGCTGGAAGCGGACAGCCCCGACGACGAAGACTTCAGCGAAACCGATATCGTCTTCCTCGAAGCAATCGCAAACGTCATCTCGATGAGCCGCGAACGGCTGGCGGCGGAGTCGCAAAGCGGTGCCGACGAACTGTTCTCCACCAGTGTGCTGAACGCAAGCACCGACTGCATCCAGGTGCTGTCGCTGGATGGCGGTATCGAATTCATGAACGATAACGGGCTGGCGGCGCTGAGTATCGACGACTTCGGGGACGTGGGCGGCACGCACTGCAGCGAATTGTGGCCCGACGATCAACGCCCGAAAGTCCTGCAGGCGCTGGCGACATCGAAGGAAGGCGAGCCGGTGCGGTTCGAAGGCCCCTGCCCGACGCGTGCCGGCGATGCCCGCTGGTGGGATGTATCGGTGGCGCCAATTCGCGATGCCGACGACCGCGTGAAACGCATCGTGCTCACCATGCGTGACGTCACCGACAGGCACGAGAACGAGGAGAAACTCGCCGCGCTGGTGTCGAGCCAGGAAATGCAACTGGGGAATTCGGCGCTGATGATGAAGGAGGTTCATCACCGGGTGCGCAACAGTCTTCAACTGGTGCAAACGCTGCTCGCGCTGCAGGCAAATCTCGCCGGCGATAAATCCGTCGCCACGCATCTGCAGGCTGCGGCCACGCGCGTGCGCACGGTCGGCTCGGTGCATCATCGGCTCTATCAGGACGATGGCGCGGAAGCAACGGACGCCACAAGTTACCTGCGCGGGTTGACCGCGGATCTGGCTGAGCTGGCGGCCGGGCGGGAGGTATCGCTGGAAGGGGAATCGATCGTGCTGCCCGCCGCGCGGCTTGCCCCGCTCGGGCTTGTCACGGCGGAGCTCGTCACCAATGCGCTCAAGTACGGGCGCGGCACGGTGCGCGTGAAGCTGGAACGTTCCGCCGATGCCCTGCTGCTCGCGGTGGAGGACGAGGGAGATGGTTTCCCCATCGACTTCCCGAAGCCGCAGGGCACCGGCCTCGGCATGCGGCTTGTGACGACTTATTCGGGCAAGGGTACCGGCTCGGTGACCGTGGACCGCAGCGTGCCGTACAGCCGGATCGTGGTGCGGTTTCCGGCGGGGTGAGGGTGATTGTCCGACGCTTTTAAGCCTGCACGCCCTGCCCCCTTAAATCACCTTTTTCTCCCGCAACATTTCGATCACGTCCCCCGGCACGTTCCAGTCGCGAAGAATCGCGTCGGTGTGCTGCCCCGGACTCGCCGGCGGCAAATTCACCTCCGGCGCCGTGCGGCTGAAGCGCGGCGCCGGTCCCGGCTGCGTCACCCCATCGACTTCAATAAACGCGCCGCGCGCCCGGTTATGCGCGTGCGCCGGTGCTTCATCCATATCCAGCACAGGCGCAAAACACACGTCTGTGCCTTCCATTAATTCGCACCACGCCTGCCGCGGTTTCGTTGCGAAGATGGCGGCGATCTTCGTTTTCAACTCGGGCCATTTATCGCGGTCCATCTGGTCGTCGAAGGCGGCATCGCGAATGTCGCAGAGCTTGAGCAGCAAGGCGTAAAACTGCGGCTCGATCGCCCCGACCGACACGAACTTGCCATCCGCGCATGCGTAGGTATTGTAGAAATGCGCGCCGCCCGCGAGCATGGTCGAGCCCCGCTCACCGGTCCAGGCGCCGAACGCCTTGTAGCCGTAGATCATCGCGCCGAGCAGCGCGGAGCCTTCGACCATCGCGGCATCGACAACCTGGCCCTTGCCCGAACCACGCGCTTCCAGCAGCGCGCACAGCACGCCGAAAGCGAGCATCATCCCGCCGCCGCCAAAGTCGCCCAACAAATTCAGCGGCGGCGCCGGCGGCGCTTCGCCATGGCCAATCTCGTGCAACATGCCGCTCATCGCAATGTAATTCAGGTCGTGCCCGGCCGCGTTCGCGAGCGGCCCGTCCTGTCCCCAGCCCGTGACCCGTCCATAGACAAGCTTCGGATTACGCTCCGAACTTATGTCCGGCCCCAGGCCGAGCCGTTCCATCACGCCGGGGCGAAAACCTTCCAGCAACGCGTCGGCCTGACTGACAAGATGCAACGCCAGCTCACGTCCTTCCGGCTGCTTCAGGTCAAGTGCGAGGGAACGGCGGCCGCGCGCCATGACATCGAACTTCGTACCTTGCATCGGATACGGCGTAGCGGCGCCGGTCGGCTTCCGGTCGATGCGGATCACCTCCGCACCCATGTCGGCGAGCATCATCGCGGCGAACGGACAGGGTCCGAGACCCACCATCTCGACAATGCGAATCCCCTTGAGCGGCCCGCTCATCGTGTGGCCCGAAGCCATGAAAAATCCGGGCTTCGCGGCGCGTGAATGGCTTGCGATTTCATGTCGTTTTTCCTTGGCGCAATGGATGAATTAACCGGGCGTTTTCCCTTAGCCGCCTGACTTCAGAAGCTCGTGGATTCGATAAACTTTACACCTCACCCGCTCCTTTAGCGGACTTGACGCCCTTGCTAGTGCACGCGTGCAATGCACCAATCTATTTTTTCCAGCCGGGTGGCATCGAATAGAATTGAAATGACTCGAGTGCTGCTCATGCAGCACGAAGACCCAGCGGCGGTCCGCGTTCATGTCCATGGGAGTCTGCTATGAGTCTTCAATTAATCAAACGCGCAAGCCTAAGCGCGGCTTGTGTTCTTCTTTGTGTATCCGTCGTGGCGCACGCTCAAAAAAATAGCGGCGCCGTCACTGCGATCGATAAGACCGAGACGCCGGCGGCCCCGGTCAGTATCGTGGTGACACCCAATTTCACTGGCGACGATCCCGTCGCCGTCAGGGACGCGCTGGCGCGCAAGCTGACCCCTGGCAAGGTGCGTTCGTTTGCGCATCGCGTCGAGGATCTGATCGGCGAGGCTTTGCCGAAGACGTTGCACGACACCGCATTGACGGACGCCAAGCTGGGGCGCGACCTTGCATTCGTGGTGCCCGCGCCGTCTGGAATCCGCTATCGATCGAAGACTCACATAATGACCGTAGACGTGGGTTTGTCGGATAGCGATCACCCGGATACGATCGTCCTCAAGAAGACGATCACCGGACCGCGCGGCCGAAATCTCGTGGTGGCGGCCGAAGCGAAAGCCAAGGGCTACGTTCAGACTGTCGATGTGATCGAGCTGGATACCGTCGGCAAGCACAACAAGACCACCGCGCATGGGCGCTTCGCGTTGTCGGAGGCAGCATTCATGCAGGGAGATGGAGATCTCGCGCTCGTGTTGATTTGCCGCGTGGTGCCGCCTTACCTGACAGAGACCATGGACCATAGCGACCCCAGCAACGAAGAACCTACCGATATCACCACGCATACGGCAACGCTTCACGCGAACGTCGGCGATGTCTGGCTGATCAACCGCGAAAAGGGCATCGTGCTGGCAAAGGGACTGCATCTGGTGAGGTAAGCGGGCCGTCGCCGGGCACCCGATCCGCTACTCCAGGATTGCTCGCTTGGCCGGCAAGATCTGCCAGCCCAGCGTAGTCCCGGCGGCTGCAAGCAGAATCAGCGCAGCACCGGCTATCTGCAGCCACCCTAACCTTTGCCCGAAAGCAAACCGGTCCACAACTATCGCAACTACGGGATAGATAAAGGACAGTGCGCCGGTCATCGCAGTCGGCAATTTCTGAATGGCGCCGTAGAGCAGCACGTACATGATCCCGGTGTTGACAACGCCCAGCACGATGAGATCGAGCCAATGGTTCGGCGTCGTGGGCAAGTGTCCGAAATCGACAAACGGCGCGAGCATGATGATCCCGAGCGACACGTGCAATAGCGCGATCAAGTGAGGCGGAGTTCCCGTCAGACGCTTGGTGACGATCGAACAAATGGCGTAAAGGAACGCAGCCCCTAGCGCATACCCAATGCCTTCCAGATACTCGCCGGGCTTGGCTAATACCGCAGGTTCCACTCTTACAACAAGCACAAGCCCCACGAACGCCACGCTTAGCCAGACGATGGTTCGCAAGGTAATGCGTTCGCGGAACACGAGCGCGCCAAGCATCACGAGCATGAACGGTTGCGTGTTATAGACGGCCGTAGCCATCGATATGGATGCGCGTGAGTAAGCCGCAAAAAGCAGAACCCAGTTGCCGACAATCGCGGCGCTTCCGAGCGCGACCAGCCCGAGCATGCGCCACGTAAAAAGGCTTCTGCGCAGCATGCCTTTTAGCGCGCAGATGGCGAGCAGCGTCGCTGCGCCGAACACGCAACGAATGAACACGACGTTCAGCGGCGTTTGTTGCGACGACACGACGAGCCAGCCGATCGTGCCTGACATCAGCATCGCCACACTCATCTCCACGCAGCCAATGCGCGTTTCTCTGGAGCTCATTACTTCACCCTTGGTTAGTCTCGGCACTATTAGTTTAGTGGCGTCGCGAGCGCGATTCCATGTGTAAAATGTTTGGACATCGACGTTTTAACTTCGAAACGAAGGTCCATTTGAAGAATCGCCTTTCATCCCCGCCGGGTCTTGTCTTGCTCGATGAAACAGACCGCAAGTTGCTCACTGTCCTATCCGAAGACGGCCGTATCGCGATGAGCGAACTTGCGCGGCGCGTCGGTTTATCGGCGCCCAGCACTGCTGAACGCGTGCGGCAACTCGAAGCCCGTGGCGTCATCCAGGGGTTCGCGGTCAGGCTCGATCCGCGCGCGCTGGGATACACGCTTCAGGCAATCGTTCGCGTCAAGCCATTGCCCGGGCAGTTGCATCTTGTCGAAGAAACGATCAGGCGCATTCCCGAATTCGTTGAATGCGACAAGGTCACCGGCGACGATTGTTTTGTGTGCCGGCTCGTTCTCAAGACGATCGAACAGTTGGACGAAATTCTGTCGAAAGTCACGGAGCGGGCTGAGACGAGTACCGCGATCATCAAGTCGACGCCGGTTGAACGGCGCTTGCCGCCATTGGCGTGATTTTCATCGTTAGCGGCGCGACCTGGACGCGTCCTGCAAGCAATCGAGCAATAACGACGCAGCCGGCGTAAGCGGACTATCGCGGCGCGTCACGGCGCCAATGGCTATCGGCGGGGGCAGATCGGCTATCGGCAACACGGCCAGGCCTTCGCCTACCCACGCATGGTCGAGCAGCGACGCAGGAAGCGCCGCAAGCGTGTCGGAGCCTCGCAACAAGCCGTGCGCAATCACGAAGCTCGGACACTCAATCACCTTTTGCGGCGCCGGCAATCCGCGTTCGACAAAAAAATCGAGCAGCCCGCGCGTAGAACTTTCCGGCGATGGATTCAGCAGCCACTCGGCATCCACCAATTCAGCAAGCGTCGTGCAGTGCGCGAGCGGATGATCCTGGCGCGCGACGATCACTGACCGGCTTTCATACAACTCGATGTAATCGAACTCGGGACCAAGGCGTTCCGGCGAGACAACGGCCACCACGAAATCCAGCGATCCGTCGCGCAGACGCGGCAACGCCACGCCCGGAAATCCTTCGATAAAGCTCACGCGCGCGTGCGGCATCTTCTTGCGAAATGCCTGGAACGCCCTGGGCAATATCGACAGCGCGGCGCTCGGTGTAATGGCCGCGGCGACGCTTCCGGTCACAGCGCCTTTCATATGCGCGATGTCGTCTTCGGCACGGCGCATCTCGCTCACTACCATCTGCGCCCGAATCCTCAACTGCTGCCCGAACGCCGTTAATTGCACGCCACGCGCGGTACGTAAAACCAGCGGTACGCCGAGATCCTGTTCAAGCTCCTTCAACGCCTTGGTCAACGCAGCTTGCGAAAGATGCAGGCTGCGCGCCGCCGCGCGAATGCTGCCCTGTTCCGCAACCGTCAGGAATGCTCGCAACTGATGGTATTTCATCGGCGTGATCCGGGTTCCTAAGGGTCCTTAAGCGGTTCTAAGGGTTTATGCCGACAACCCAAGGTAGTCGCAAATTTAATTAGCTGTCTTTTGGTTTTCTCCGGGACTTTATATGCTTGATCAAAGTTAGTCACGCCCAAACGAAGAACCGCCGACCCGCAAAACCGTCTTAGAGGAGCTTGTCATGCTGTCAGTCGATCCCGTCGTTCCTGGAATTGCCGCAATCGCACCGGAGTTTATCGCCGTGCGGCGCCAGATCCATTCGCATCCGGAGCTGGCTTTTCAGGAGCTTGCGACGAGCGATCTCGTAGCTGGCCTGCTGACGCAGTGGGGCTACGAAGTGACACGCGGTGTGGGCAGAACAGGGGTGGTCGGCGTGTTGAAAGAAGGCAGCGGCAGCAAGCGCATCGGCCTGCGTGCGGACATGGACGCGCTGCCGATCGAGGAAGCGACCGGCCTGTCCTACGCGAGCGCCGTGCCGAAAACCATGCACGCCTGCGGTCACGACGGCCACACTGCCATGCTCTTGTGCGCCGCGCGTTACCTCGCCGAAAGCAGGCAGTTTTCCGGCACGCTCACGGTCATCTTCCAGCCGGCCGAAGAAAGCTACGGCGGTGCGCGCGTCATGATCGAAGATGGCTTGTTCGACCGCTTCCCCTGCGACGCCGTGTTCGGCCTGCACAACATGCCGGGCTACGAAACGGGCGGCATGAATTTCTGCACCGGACCGGCAATGGCATCGGCCGACCGTGCGACGATCGTGCTGCGCGGCGTAGGCGGCCACGGCGCGCTGCCGCATCTGTCGCGCGATCCCATGCCGGCTGTGGGCGCCATCATTCTCGCGTTGCAGAGCATTGTTGCGCGCGAAGTGGACGCGCAGAAGTCGGCGGTGATCTCTGTCGGCAGCGTGAAGGCAGGTGAAACCTTCAACGTGATTCCGCAGACCGCGGAGATGAAACTCTCCATACGCGCACTCGATCCCGCCGTGCGCGAGCTTCTGCGCGAGCGCATCACGACGCTCGTGCATGCGCAGGCGACGGCGTTCGGCGTCGAGGCGGACATCGACTATGAATGGGGTTATCCGGTGCTGCTCAACGATGCGGACCGACAGCTTTCGCCGCGGATGTCGCGAAGAAAATGCTCGGCGCGCAACGGGTCGATAAACAAGCGCGAGCCACTGATGGGCAGCGAGGATTTCGCCTGCATGCTGGAAGTCGTGCCGGGCTCGTATGCGTGGATCGGCAATGGCGTGAAAGGCAAGGGAAGCTGCATGGTCCATAACCCCGGCTACGACTTCAACGACGACATTCTCGCTATCGGTGCAAGCTATTGGGTGCGGTTGACCGAAGCATATCTGGCTGACTGAGTCGCTAGCTAAGTTATCCAAACTAATTCATATCTGCCACATCACGCAACACGCATCGAGAGAAGACATGGGCAACCCTACAATATCGGGCATCGACGTTACTCCGGGCACCCTCGCCCGCCGCAAGCAAAGCCGCACGCGGCTCGTCACTGCGGCCGCAGTGGGTAATGCGCTCGAATTCTACGATTTCACTGTCTATGGCTTCTTTGCGTTGCTGATCGGCAAGCTGTTCTTCCCGGTGCATGATCCGGTCGGGCAGTTGTTGCTGGCAGTCGCGAGCTTTGGTGTCGGCTTCGTCACGCGGCCCGTGGGTGGACTGTTGATCGGCATGTACGCCGATCGCGCCGGGCGCAAGAAGGCAATGGTGCTGACACTCGCACTGATGGCCATGGGCACGGCGATGATCGCGGTGGCGCCGACCTTCGCACAGGCCGGGCTCGCCGCGCCCGTAATTCTGGTGCTGGCACGGCTCATTCAGGGATTTTCTGCGGGCGGCGAGGTCGGGGCATCGACGACGCTGTTGCTCGAGCAGGCGCCGCAGAACCGGCGCGGCTTCTATGCATCGTGGCAGTTCGCGAGCCAGGGACTCGCCGCGCTCGCCGGCGCGTTGACGGGCGTCGCGCTGACGGCGTGGCTATCGCCGGCGCAGCTCGAAAGCTGGGGATGGCGCGTGCCGTTTCTGATCGGCACGTTAATCGTGCCGGTCGGCTGGTGGCTGCGCAGCACGCTCGAAGAAGAGCCGCCGCGCACGCTGCAGCCCAAGCCGCCAAAACTGCCGCTGGTCGATGTGCTGCGCGATCATCGGCGCGCCCTGCTTACGGGCTTGGGACTGACGATTGCCGGGACGGCGGCGCATTTCATCATCGTCTTCTATCTGTCGATCTACGGCGTCAAGACGCTTGGGCTGCCTCTGGGAACAGCCATGCTCTCGGGATGTCTGTCGGGTGCGATTATCTTCGTGCTGGCGCCCGTCGGCGGTTATCTGACCGACCGCTTCGGGCGCAAACGGCTCGCGCAAGGATCGCGCATCGTGTTGATGCTGGCTATCTATCCCGCGTTCGTCGCGTTGAATCGTTGGCCGACCACGAGCACGCTGCTCACGGTGGTCACCCTGCTTTCATCGATCCATGCGATCAACATTGGCGGCGTGGGCGCCATGCTCGGCGAACTCTTTCCGCGCTCGGTACGTGCAACGGGCGGTGCAGTGGTGTACAGCCTCGGCGTCGCGATTTTCGGCGGCTTCGCTCAGTTCTTCGTGACCTCGTTGATCATCGTGACTGGCAGTACGCTCGCGCCCGCCTGGTACGTGATTGGCTGCGGCATGCTGGGGTTGGTCGCCGTCGCGTTCATGGACGAAAAGTCGGGTAAGGCGCTGGACTGATTGATGGAGTCCGGCAGGCGGCGGATGGCTTGACATGTATATACACAGAATGGAATCGATTTTTGCCATCATTGCGGAGCCGAACCGCCGCGCCATCCTGAGTTTGCTCGCCTCCTCCGAGCAGTCCGTGGGTGATATCGAGGAGAAGCTGAAGCTCCCGCAACCTTCGGTTTCCAAACATCTGCGAGTGCTTCGAGAGGCCGGATTCGTGGAGTCGCGCGTTGACGCACAGCGGCGTCTATACCGGATCAAACCGGAGCCACTGATGGAGATTGACGCGTGGCTCGCTCCGTTCCGCCAATTCTGGTCGGTTCATGTCGACGCTCTCGAACGCCACCTTGACCAGACAAATCCTGTACCACGCCGCAAGGGGAAGAAACCATGAGCAATCGCGACGACTACATGCCCGGCCCTGCCGCCGGCGCCGAAGTGCGAAAGGATGGGGACAAATGGACACTCATTCTCGTGCGCGAACTGCGCCATCCGCCGGAGAAAGTCTGGAAAGCGTTGACCGACCCGGCCAGCCTGCGCGAATGGGCCCCTTTCGATGCCGACCGGAGTCTTGGCTTCTGTCGGCCCGGTCAAGCTTTCGACGGTCGGAATGCCGACGCCGCACATCTCGGATACGCAGGTGACGCGCGCCGAGGCGCCGAACCTGCTCGAGTACCGCTGGGGCGACAACGACCTTCGATGGCAACTTGAGCCCCTCGGCGACGGCACGCGTCTTACGCTCTGGCACAACATCGATCGCGGTTTTATATCGATGGGCGCTGCCGGCTGGCACATCTGTCTCGATGTGCTCGATCGGCTCGTAGGCGATGATCCGATCGGGCGTATTGTCGGTGGCGAAGCGATGCAATTCGGTTGGCCGCGTTTGAACGCCGAGTATACGAAGCAATTTGGTATGTGAACTCCGTTGGGCAGGGAAGGCTTTTGTCTGGAAGTTTCAGGAGAAGAATATGAAGAAGTCAGTTGCGACCGAGGGCCAGCCGGCGTCTGAGCTGATCGATAAAAAAATCATCGAGCTCGGAGACTGGCGCGGAGAGACCTTGAGCAGGATGCGCACGCTTATCAAAGAGGCCGACCCGGAGGTCGTGGAGGAATGGAAGTGGATGGGCACCCCCGTCTGGTCGCACGGCGGGATCATCTGCACCGGCGAGTCTTACAAGTCGATAGTGAAGCTGACCTTCGCGAAGGGGGCCTCGCTGAAGGACCCGGCCAAGCTGTTTAATTCGAGCCTCGACGGGAAGGTTAGGCGCGCGATTGATATCCATGAGGGGGAGGAGGTGGATGCGGGCGCGTTCAAGGCGCTTGTTTGCGCCGCGATCGCGGTTAATACATCGGGGGGGAAGGTAGTTAAATAGGATAGGGTTATCGTTCGCACTCGGTCGGGGGTTTGGGGCGGGCTTCCGGTGGTGATCGAGGGTTAGTGCTGGGTTGCTGCTACGTACGTTAGCGCAGGTTGCATGTTGGCTATATTTTTGATCACTATTAGCCAGGGTATTTTCGTTCGCACTCGGTCAGGGTTTTGGGCGCAGGGCTTATGGTCGGTGGTCGGGGTCGGTGCTGGGTTGCTGCTGCTTACGTGAGCGCGAGTTGTATGTTGGCTAAATTTTTTATCACCATTAGCCACTGTGCGTGGCGGGACTTCATTTCTATGTCGGTGGTACTGGGTTGATGCCGGGTTGTTGCTGCTTACGTTGGCGCGAGTTGCATGTTGGCTAAATTTTTTATCACTATTAGCCACTGTCCGTGGCGGAACTTCATTTCTTGGTCCAACGGCGACAAAGAAACGAAGCAAAGAAAACGCCTTCCCACAATCTGTATTAAGTGTCCCCAGCGTGCAGACCACTGCTTTTGGTTCCCGCGTAGAACGGTGCTCGCTAGAACCACGGATGTTTGAAACCCTCCTTCTCGCGAATCCCTACATCCCCACGCTTCGCCACCAGTGCTCTCGAGCAAGATCGGTCCGTCTACGGACCCGCACGGCTATACGCCTCGACACCATTGCGCGAAAAAAATAGTAGAACACCTGGCGCTACACCCCATCAACCGCGCTTGCGGACCGGCTGCGAGCGCTGCTCGAGCCGAAGTCCAACACGTCTTTCCTTGCTGGAAACACGAACAACTCAACTTTCTCCACACCGCGCCGATATACCGTTCGAGCTCAGCATTGGGTTGGACAGACGCGGCGCTGCGGGCAGGCAAGGACAACTTCCCGCGAAAGGCCTCTCGCCAAATGAGTAAGTAAGCAAGCGGTCCGTGCACGCTTCGAACCAAGACCCTTCCAGATCGAAGAATCGCGCAGCCTCATCTGACACACGCCGGCACGGCAAAAAAGTAACCAGGGGAAGTATCAGGCGGTCCCCACGTCGAATTCACCATGTCGGCAACGCTTCAAGCAGGTTCCAAACCACCCTTCCCCGGTTTTGGTGCCCCAGGAGGGCGCTCTTCACCATCATGAAACGAATCTATGCCACGTTGCTCACCGCACTGCTGATCACCTCGATAGCGCCAAAGTGCCAGGCGTACACCACCGACTGGGTGGCGAACACTTTCGGGACCAACGCCACTCGCGTGGGTAACGTCGCGCGCTCCATGTGGGTTGCGCCCGAAGGCGTTATCTACACGGCTTCCATGTGGGACGAAAACGAGGGCGGTATCGCTATATACCAGAACGGTCAAAGCATCGGCTCTATAGGCGCTCACGCCGATCCCCAAGGCGGCGCAATTACCGGGAATGCAACTTCAATTTTCGCTGCGTTGCAATTTACAACTACGTTCGGGAGTGGCGCAGTGGGCCGCTATGACCGAACCAGCCAAACTCGCAATCTTCTCATCGCAGTTAGCGCGACAACGACCGAACAGCACGCCGATGTAATCACCGGACTCGCAACGTCGGGCTCGCTCCTCTATGCGAGCGACTTTCCCGGAAATCGCGTCCGCGTCTACACCACGGACGGCAACTGGCGGCAAGATATCGCCGTCTCAGGCCCTGGCGCGCTTGCCGTGGACGCTGCAGGAAACATCTGGGTGGCGCAAAAGAACGCGGGCGCGATCGTCGAATTCAATCCGGCCGGCGCGCCAGTGAACACCATCCAGATGTCCGCGACCTCGCGACCGTCCGCGCTGTATTTCGATTCCGCAACGGGGAATCTCATGGTCGGCGACCAGGGTCCCGACATGAACATCAAGATCTACAACATCTCCAGCACGCCATTTCTGGTCAGTACATTCGGCATTCGGGGCGGATATCTCGACACTACGTCTGGAATAAAAGGCCAGGTTGGCGACAAGCGCTTTACGCGCGTCACGGGCATCGGCAAAGACTCCGCCGGCAACCTTTACGTGCTCAACAACCCATGGGGCGGATCGTGGGATCTCGGCCGCGACGGCGGCACCGACATCCACTCCTACGACGCCTCCGGCAACCTGCGATGGAAACTTCAGTCGCTCAACTTCGAGGGCGTCGCCGCTCCGGACCCGGGTACCGATGGCGCCTACTTCTACGGCGGCACCAACATCTATTCGGGCACCGCTGGAGGAACCTTCGTGGCGAACACGGTCGATCCGATCGACTATCCGGCTGATCCGCGAATCAACATCAACGATCACTCACGCGACGAGCACTTCGGTCAAGTCGCCGCCGTCGGCGCCAACCGGATCCTTGTGGCAGCGGGCCAAAATCCCGATAACTTCTACTTTTTCCACTTCAATGCGGCGAATGGCTATATCGCAATACCGGACGCCACGCTTCCAGGTGCGGCGTTTAGTACGACCGCACCGGTCAGGGACGGATTCTGTCTCGACAGTAAAGGGGACGTCTGGGCCGGGCTCGACAAGACGAACGCCATCTGGCATTACGCGCTGATCGGCTTCGATGCAAACGGCCAGCCAAGTTGGGCGCCTGGAATTGCAACGCCTATTCCAAGCACCATCACGCCATTGACGCGGATCATCTACCTGCCGGAAAGCGACACCATGATCCTGGCACAGGGAATTGTCGGAGGGACGGACTGGACGGGAATCGGGACGCGGGTCGAGGTTTATCACGGCTGGCTCGCAGGCAACAGAACCGCGCCCAATCCGGTGATCAGTATCAGCAGCGCTAATCCCAAGTCGATCACGGCGGCCGGCAACTATCTCTTCGTCGGATATGTGCACACCGTGCCCAACATCGATGCCTTCAATCTGAGTACAGGCAGCCTGGATACCACGCTTGTCAACAGCAGCCCCAACACTGTGTATGTGGGCAATGACGTGGATTCGATGTACGGCCTCAGATCGTACCGTCGATCAACCGGCGAGTACGTGATTACTAAGGATAACTACAACGGTACCAGCGTCATTGTTTATCGTTGGACGCCCTGATCGAGGGTGCTCGTCGCGCCTGGTTTTCTATTTGCAATGCGTGAGCTCCCGGCGGTCGGCATTTTGCATTGGAAAGCCCGTGAACGCGCACTTTACGAGGATGGAGAGCGTTGCATCGCCAGCGGATCGCGGTCTGTATGTGTCACGCTCATTTCGATCAGCGAGCGCCCTGCTCGCGCGAACGGCAGACTGGACTGTCTGCGCATGGACGTAGCTTTAACAGTTCATCCGGCAGAGTATCCCGGGCTGTTCCCTAACGACCGCCGTGCGTGCAGCGTTTAAACTTCGTCGGCGCCGGCGGATAAAGCCGGGTCGTCAACCGCCGTTCGCATCGACCTCTCAACTCTCGTAGAGCTCTCATGAAATCGTATTTGCTGAAGCTGTCCGCGTTCGCGTTCATCGGCGGCGTTGCTGCCGCGACCACCGTGCAAGCCGCCGATATACACGTCATGAGTTCTGGCGGATTTACGGCCGCCTATAAAATCCTCGGCCCGCAATTCGCGGCGGCGAGCGGCAATACGCTCGACACCGCGCTCGGCCCGTCGATGGGCAAAGCGCCCGAAGCCATCCCGAATCGGCTCGCCCGGGGCGAGCCGGCGGACGTCGTGATCATGGTCGGTTATGCACTCGACGACCTGATCAAGCAAGGCAAGGTCATCCCGGGTTCCCGCGTCGAACTCGCCGATTCAGCGATCGGCATGGTCGTTCGTGCCGGTGCACCGAAGCCGGATATCGGCACGGTCGCAGCGCTGAAAGACACGCTGCTGCACGCGAAGTCCATCGCTTATTCCGATAGCGCCAGTGGCGTATATATACAGAACGAGTTGTTCAAGCGGCTGGGCATCGAGGACCAGATCCGTCCCAAGGCCTCGATGGTGCCGAAGATTCCGGTGGCGTCGGTGGTGGCCACAGGCGACTACGAGTTGGGCTTCCAGCAAGTCAGCGACCTGTTGCCCGTACCAGGCGTGACGTTCGTGGGGAAGATTCCCGACTCCGTGCAATCGGTCACGCGCTACGCGGGCGGCATTCCGGTAGGCGCGCAACATCCGGCAGAAGCGAAAGCCCTGCTTGACTATCTCGCCTCTCCCGAAGCGGTGCCTGTTGTGAGGCAGACGGGACTCGATCCGGTCACGCGTTGACGTCATTAGACCGGATCGCGCCCTGCCCGCGCGCCTCAAGATCGATCTTCAGTAACCTTCATTTTCCGGCGGCAAGCTCGTGCACGCGCGGGATCACCTCGTGGGCAAAGCGCCGCATATCGGTTTCGAATGGCTGAAACTGCAGCATGAACAGCTCAATTCCTGCACGATGAAACTCCACGATACGCTCGGCCACCGTCTCATAGCTCCCCACCAGACCTGCTGCGGTGCCACCGTTCGTTCCCACGCGCGCCGACTTGCTGAAGGTCTGATGCATGACGGTCTTCGGGTCGCTGTTCTGCTTGACGACCGCGCGCAACGGCGCGTCTTTCGCGGCCAGTTCGAACAAGTGATCGAGGTGATCGCGCGCTTCAGCTTCCGTATCGCGTGCAATCACGAACGCCGATAACCCGAAGCGCACCGCAGCGCCTTCACGCGCTCGCGTGGATACATCGGCGATAAGCTGCTGCACATCCGCGAGCGGCTGGCCGTTGATGAACCACACGTCGCCCTTGTCCGCGACCAGCGCGCGCGCCGGTTCCGACTCTCCGCCTACATAGATCCGCGGCCGCTCACGATACTTGTCGGCAGGTCGCAAGACGTAGTCATCGACTTCGAAGTGGCGGCCTCTGAACGTTGTTCGCTCGCCGCGCATGAGCGCGCTGACCACGCTGATCCACTCATACCCGTAGGCGTATCGTTCATCGTGTTCCGCGAAGCCGATGCCCGCCTTCGCCAGTTCCGGACGGTTCCATGCGTTGACGAGATTGAGCGCGAAACGCCCGCGGCTGATGTCTTCGATCTGCAGCGCCATCTTCGCGAGCACGACCGGGTGGTAGAGATAGGGCTTGATCGCCGCGATGATCTCGATGCGATCGGTCAACGCCGCGATAGCCGCCGACGCTGTCCACGCTTCGAGTTGATCGAGTTGCTCGTCGTGGGGATTGATGGTGTGCTGAGCGATCAGCGTGGCATCGAAACCGAGTCGTTCTGCTTCCAGAATCAGGTCGCGATTGCGGGTCCAGGAAGCATCGTAGGGTTCGTCGGGGTCTTGAAGCGCGGCGCGACTGCCGTGTACGAGCGCCCAGATGCCGAAACGGGGTGGGTTGGCGGACATAGCGAAACCAGAGAAAAGTGTCGAGGCATCATGCGTGGGACGGCCGGACGGGTCAACGAAGTGCTTCTACTTTCTTCTGCTATCGATTCCGCGCTGCAGACTAACTAACGGCGCGCCTCAGAATAAGCGTCATGCGCCAGTGTTACTATCTGTCACTCAGATTTTCCATTCACTCTCCCCACTCAGATTAAAGCCCCGCTTCGCCGATCCCCCGCCTCGGAAGACCATTCGAATTATCACCCCGCACCTTCGTTCGAAGGAACACGCAGTGACCCGATCGCACCCGCCGGCGCATTTCAATGCGTTCGCAGATGACCTGCATGGATATATTGTCGATGCCGTTCATGAACACGGCTGGTCGGAACAGGACATATTCTTGCCGCCGGATCTCACGCTCGCGCTCGCGCTGGAATGTGCGGCGCTTGCGGCGGCGGGGACGCTCACCCCGGCGCGCGTCAGCCAGGGCGCGGCGCGCTCGCTGCAGCCTGACGTGCGCGGCGACCGGATTCAGTGGCTGGAAGCGGGCCAGTCCGCCGCGTGCGACCGCTATCTGGCGATCATGGAGACACTGCGGATCGCGTTGAATCGCGGGCTTTTTCTAGGGCTCGATGACTACGAGAGCCACTTCGCGTTCTATGCGCCGGGTGCGTCGTACATGCAGCATCGCGATCGATTTCGCGACGACGACAGCCGCACCGTTTCCGTCATCGTCTATCTGAATGCGGACTGGCTGCCCGAGCACGGCGGTGCGTTGCGGTTGCATCCGGAGGGCTTGAGCTCGCGCGACATCTCGCCGGTCGGCAGCCGGATCGCCGTGTTTTTATCCGCCGACATGCTGCATGAAGTATTGCCCGCGACGCGCGAGCGCTTGTCGCTCACGGGATGGTTCAGACGCCGCGCATGACTCGTGCGTTATGGCTTGCGCTCCATGCTTCATTTGGAACACCCAACCCGGCTCCTCGACCTGGATAAAGACGCCGCATGATGCCAAGCAAAAGCTTCATTCCCGGCAAGGACGCTTCACTGGAATTTTCCATCGCGACCATGCAGCAGAAGCTCGCGGCGCGCGGCTATTTCCTCGAAGACAGTTCGTGGCTGAACCTTGCGGTGAATCTCGGCGATGAACGCTCGCTCTGGGAAATTCTGGGCCTGGCCG
This sequence comes from uncultured beta proteobacterium, assembly GCA_963708695.1. GTDB lineage: Bacteria > Pseudomonadota > Gammaproteobacteria > Burkholderiales > Burkholderiaceae > Caballeronia. The sequence continues at coordinate 38,312 of CAVPTS010000033.1, read as the reverse complement.
TGCCGGTGGGGACCGTGTGGAAGGAACTGCGTATCGGCGAGTTGAAGACCTTGCTGGAGCTGGCAATTGGCGATACAGAAGCCACGCGCGAAAGCTGCGACTGGATCCATCATTATCGCCAGATGAAGCACGGGCGCTGGCTGGTTTATCGATGGATCGAAGCGCTATTGAACCTCGATACGCCAGCGGAATTCCGACACTCGCTCGCCTTGCTTTATGGTGAGGAAGCGCTGCGTCAGGCGGAAGCGCTGCTTGACGGAAAAGAGCGCTTCTTCGGTCTCCCGACGCTCGGCCCTGATATGGAAGGTAGTCCCATCCACGGCAAACTGCCCGCGGCGTATGACACGCTTTTTGTGCCAATGAACAAGCACTAAAGGCGGTTATGACGCGCGACGGGCAAGCGGTTTTTATTTTGCAGGCTCAGCGCGCGGACATCAGGTCCGTGCGTCGTCGCCGGCCTCCTCCTGCTCCTGAATCCACTGCGCAAACGCTTCGTCCGGCTAAACCCTCGACCGCGTGTTTCATCGAAAGTCGATGGTTGGCGATGGTATTGACCTTCTTCACCATGGAAACAGTTCAGATAACGTGGGGCGAGCTCTGGGCGCAAGAAATACCACCGAACAGGGTTCATGTTTCAAGCTATATCACGCGATTTTAGATAGTTCGAAAGTAAAGATATAGTTTGATGGTTTGCGTTTTCCCGGACTTCAGTTGAGCTTGCTCAGGCATATGTGGAGTTTTGGCACGTCAGGCAAATGCTGGCCATCGATGACGAACCTCAACGCAGCTTATGTTGTGTGGATCGCGACGAGTTATCGAACCAAACAAAAAAGGGATCATTTGCCGTGAAGCAAACAGCCGCTTTTTGTAGCAGCGTTGAGCGCTTGCGGCAATCCCGCCACCGTATCTGCAGTCCGTACTCTATTCTTCCTCCCCCGCACCGTCTTCCAGCATGCGCATCGCCGCTTTCTCCGCGTTCGCCACATGCAGGCGCGCAGCTGCCTCCGCGCCTTCCGTATCGCGTGCCTTTAACGCCTTGAACACTTTGTCGATTTCGCGAAGGCTGGCCGGCAGCCGATCGGGGTGCATTATCGAAGTCGCGCGCAGCAGGTTGACCCGCGAATAAAGGCTCGTCAGGATCTCTTTCGCCAAGCCATTGCCGCAGTTGTCCAGCAGGACATCGTAGAGCTCGGTCTTCGCCTTGAGCACGCCAGCCTGATCGTTGGCCAAGGCCTGCACGCGCAGTGCTTTGGCTTGTTCTCCGAACTGCGCAATGGCGGCATCGTCCGCAACGCGTGCGAATTCGCCGGTCGCGAAACCTTCGAGTAAGCCTCGAATTGCATACAGATCAGCGGCTTCCTGTTTCGACATGATCGCGACGACAGGCCCCTTATGCGGCACGCTGCGCACGAGCTTTTCGGCTTCCAACCGCCGCAAGGCTTCACGAACCGACGTGCGGCTGACGCCAAGCGTCTCGCACAGTTCACGTTCGATCAGTCGCGCGCCCGGCGCAAAGCGTCCCGACATGATGGCCTGTCGAAGCACATGTTCTACTTGATGCCGCAGCGTTTCCGGCCGCACCAACCCCATTTCGACTGTCATTATTGTATTCCCGTCCGACAAAGTTCATGCGCGCATGCTACTTGATGCACTGATCTGAAAACGGGCGTCGGGCGACGGTGTTTTGCCACATCGCGACAAAAGTATTGAGCGGTGTTGTGGCCCCTCCAAATTGACGGGTTGGCAGACACCTGGCTCTTCGAAATGATTGAATCTGGAGGATCACCGCCACGCTGACTTATTGCGGCGGCAGTTATGTCTTCACGTACTCCGCTTCATTGGCTAGGGGAAATGCAGCGAACGAAGCGGTATTTCGCAATACACCGACGCTTGCATCTGCACATCTCGGTTCCTCGTTAACCGCGCGCCATTCCTGATCGCGCCCTTGAGGTGAACCGAGGGATCTTAATGTTGACTCATAGCAGGAAGAATCGCGAGGTTGGCAATGCTGGGGGCATTGAAGGGCAAGTTCTCGTGGCCACGCATCTCGCAGCAGCATATTCAGTTAAGAGCTTTTGCATCGGCCGAATGAAGTCGTGCGCCGCAGTCTACGGTTGCTCCACACGGGCAGGGCGCAGCACTTCCGTGGGTTTTCGAAATCTTTCGCATAGCGGTTGTTTTCAGGCTTTGGAGTTCTCACTCTTTTTGTTTCGGTTTCCTTATTTATTACCATTCAATTTGTGTGGTGGTGTTGGGTTAAGTCAGCCGATGCGATATCGTGGCATAGACTTGGTCGGGACGTTCAACCGAGTCGAACTCGCCTCACTCACGTTGATTTCCCGAGGGTTTGTAACCGACAGGCCAAGCACCCTATTCGTTGCGGTCGATTCATGTTCGATCTCCTGTCGAATCTAGCAGTGGGCAGTCTCGGTCGTGGTCGAAGTTTCGTGGGTTGGTCGGCGGATTATATGAGTGTTGGACCTTCACTCAAATGATGAGGGACCAAGATTTTTGTTCATGGGAAGGATTAGCGAGTGCGAAGAGCTCGGATCGAGCATAGAGCAGGCGTGTTTTGCGGTCGACTATGTCCTTGGTTCTAGCAGCGGCAGTGTCTTTTCGGGGAGGTGTCGGCAGGTAAGCTACCTTCTCTCGCCTCTTAGAGATGCGTTCATTATGTTGTTCGACTGCGCCGCGCAGTCATTGGACTGGCTGATGGGTAGCATGACAAGCTGGTTCTGTTAAACAATAGGTTGTTCCGCGACAGGTCGTCAGTTGCGGGGGATGGTTTTGAGGGTGGACTGCGTAAATTGTGACCGTTAGTTGCGAGTTGGATTTCTCATTTGTGTCTGAACGAATGTTCCAAAGCGCCCACACCGTGGATCCGGACCATATTGTCACTTGAGGCAAACGGGTGACACCGCTTGGGATTCCGTTCATAGACCTTTTTGCGCGTGGGAACTTTGCATAGCGAATCGGGCGAAATCGCGCCCAACCGCAATAGCTGAGGAACTGGTGTTCTTGGAACTGCAATATCGTTGTCCGTGGCGTCCCATTACCCAATGTTGCACGAGACGAATGGTAATGATCGAACAAGAGGTTGCATGGAGCAGCGACCGATTCGTCTTACTGCCGCATTTTCCTTCGAGCGCAAAAGGAATCATTGAAATCGGCAATTTGAGAACCTGCTGGTCACTGAGGGTTACCCGTTTTCAGGTCGAGAACCGCGTCAATGACGTTCCGGCACACACGGCACGCAACGTCTTTTTCATCTCGCTAAGTCGATCGTTGATCGCGGAAGTTCGCGTTCTGGGCACGGCTGGTCCAATTCCGAGATCGATCTTTGGCTGTGCGTGATGGCGGTTGCCGTTGCACTTCGATCGGAAGTCTCTGATGTGCTCGGAACTTGCGCGAACCACCTCTCGTGCAGTCAGCGCAGCAACGAAGGCGGCGGCCCATTGCCCGGTAGCTACCCGTGGTGTGGTTTCGCGATAATCGTGAACGGTCGCAGAACCAGCATCGTCGGATACGGTGATGAGCTTGCTGCAGGTACTGTCGATGAACACAACTCCAGCGCAGTCATGAACCGTTGCAGCGATATTTGCGGCGCGCGCGTTTTCCTGTGCCTGAAGATCGGCGGCGGTGCGCTTAGCGCGAATTTGATGGCCGAAATCGACCGGCGAGCGAAGTAAGGCGCGAAGATAGCTGATCGGGTGTTTCGCGTTTTTCAAATGATCCCAGGTTGCTTCGACAACATCGGATAGCAACTTCGCATGGGTCTTCGCTTCACGCATCAATTTGAAAATCAAAAATTGACGAAAACCCAAACTCAGGAGGCGTTCGAGGTCGGCAGGGACGTGTCCTGGTTGTCTCTTTTGATTCTTAGGGAATAGATCCTTATATATAGCTCCGTCTGCCACAGTGGCACACGGGGAATCAAAAGATTGTTGGGCTGTGGCGAGTGCGTCATCGCTAGACGCCGCTGGTTTGATGGACTCCGTTGACGACGGGGAGGACACATACCCGAGGACAATCGCGGATCGTTCTGTGAGGTGGAGATACGCACGACCGAACAAGCCCGCCGCGCCGAAACGTTTCTGAGGCGCGCGTTCGATAAGGCCCGCCGCTTCGAGGTCATCGAGGCTTCGGTAGAACGTTCGCATGGACTGCATTGCGCGGCCAGTCAGAAGTTCGCGACGGGCGAATATAGCGGCGTATGGACGATTGGCGTCGACAGTACGCGCGAGAGCAGCCAGCACTGCCCGAGCGCGAGCCGGGAGCGCTGGGAAGTTCGCGGCGCGATGCGCGGCCCGAAATACAACCCAAGGGAGATTTGATTGACCGGCCAGAAATTCATCTAGTGCGGTCTGATCGATGTCTACGGAATCGTCGTGGTGTGGAAGGGGGCACAAGTCCCCCTCGCCAGCAACGGAAAGTTGCGCGATAAGCATGTCACACGTCCATTTCTTCAAAAATGGAAGAGAAACGCTTGACTGCCGATCGCTATCCGCTACACTTCGAGGTGTTGGGCCTTTATCCGATTCCCGTCGGAGAAATGCAGCGGTGGGCAAGCGACAGCTAAGCCCGGTTACTCAAAAGCCTTCGGTTCCCGCCGAAGGCTTTTGTTTTTCCTGCATTGAAATCAGTTCATGGTTGTTCTCGGTCTCTCAGCTAAGTTCATGATTTATAAAGGTTCCCTAGTAGGGGGAATTTAGAATCTGGGGTGGTTCGTTCAACGTTTTTGGGGCGCCGCTCGCTAAGTCGTTGATTTAAATCAGTTCCCTACTAGGGATCACTGCTTCTCCATCTCCGATTCAATAAAGGCGTGAATCCGCTCGGCCCATTGATCGGCTTCTTCGGCTGCTTTGCCTGAAAACGACACACCGACCACGCCGTTTCGAGCCGAGATTTGGCAGACCTTCCTGCTACCCTGCTTCACGATCAGCGGTTCGTTTTTTTCGCGTGGTACTCGATCCGCTTTAGTAGCTGCTACTGCCTGCGCTTGGGTGAACGTGTCGTCGCTCATAAGCCGCTCGATTGCCGCCTTGACCTTTCCTTCGCGACCCTCGGTTACAGCCTTCGCCATTTGCTCCGCTGCGTTGCTGCCCAGCCGCTCGGGCCGCGCAGAAAGCATGCGTTTGCAATCCTCAGGCAGCAGATCGAACTTCATGATTCGTCCGACGTGCGAATCACTAATGCCCGCTGCCTTTGCCAAATCTTCCTTGGTAATTCCCGTGGAATCTTGTAGTGACTTAAAGCCCCAGAATTTTTCGAAATCCGAAAGCGTCGGCGACAAGAGATTGGAAAAGAAAGCTGCATACTCGACCATCGATGCGTCGATATCCAACACGATGCCGTCGATTTCTGTTCGACCAAGCTCTCGATATGCCGATGCCCGGTTATGCCCCGCGACAATGTCGTACTCACCGTCATGTCGCTCGCGAACCGTAATGGGTTGAGCGAGAGGGTACGCACTCAAATTCGCCTTCAGCTCGGCGTACTCGGCGGCGGTCAGTCGTCGACGGCGCCCCGGAATCTCGTGAAGCTTGTCCAGTGGCAGCTTGCCGGGCGCGCGCTGTTCCAGCGCACGCTTGAGTTTGTCGATTTCTGCTTGTTGGCTGTGGACGCGCCCCTGGAGGCCGATCAGCTGCCCCGGTGCGGTGCGCGGGACCACCGGTTCTGAAGGGGTGTCCGCGCTGTCGTCGTCGAGTCGAATGCCTGCCGCTTTCGCCTTTTGTTTCGCTGCTGTAGACATGCTTACTCCTTGTCCCAGAGGTAACAGACTTTGCTATCGATCAAATCCACAACCTGGTCATAGGGCACGCGGATTCGTCGAAGCGTTGCGGCGTTACCGTCGTAGTTCGGGAAGTCGTAGACCGTCGAAAAGTCATTGGTGGTCGTGCGTGCGAGGTCCGTTTCCGGAATTTCGACTGGCAAGACGCGTTCGCCGTACGTTGTGATAACCCAGTCGCGAACGATGGATGCGTTCGCCTTGTTCGGCATGCGCGTCACCAGGATGTCGATGAAATCGAACACTTTGGCTTCATCCGCCGATTCTCCGAACTGCTTCATGCCGGAAACCATGTCGGAGAAAAGCGACCAGAACTGGACCATCGATGCAAACGAGAGCGTGTCCGGCATCACCGGAACAATGACGCCGTCTGCGGCGAACAGCGCGTTGATGGTCAGGTAGCTCAGCGTCGGCGCGGTGTCGATGATGATGTAGTCGTACTCGTGCTTCAATTCCTCAAGCCCGTCGTTCAGCACATTCCAGAATTTCGCACTCGGCGACGCGTGGACGCGTGCCGGAAGCATGAATTCAGCGTTGAAGAGATCCGTGGATGAGGGAATCAGGTCGAGATTTTCCCAATACGTTTGCATGGGCAAACCCTTCATGTTGAAGGTTTCACCGCTCACGTATGCCTCGATCAACGGCAAGATGGTCTGGTCGCCGTTGATTTCAGCATGCGGGTTGATCCCGTATAGTGTGGTCGCACTGCCTTGCGGATCCATATCTATATGGAGAACCCGGCGGCCGTGCCGCAGCGATAAACCCTGCGCCAACACCATGGAAGTCGTGGTTTTAGTCACGCCGCCCTTGAAGTTGCCGATGGCAATGACCTTGCCGTCTTTCCCCGCTGGACGCTGTCTTGGCTTGCGTTCCGCCCGGACCCATTCGATGGTTTCGGCGAGCGTGAACTGCCGGGCGGCCCCCGGCTTTTCCTGTGTACCTTGCGGCAACTCTCCTTTCTTGATCAGATAAGAGAAGCGTGCCTTGTCAATGCCGCAGAGTTCCTGCAGTTTGCCGCTCGGAAACACCGGGGCAACCTTGCGTGGGAAAGGTTGGAGCATTTGCGTGCGAATTCGCTCGAGCATTTTGGCGGAGCGGGCCGCCAAATTGACGAGGTCATCCGGCGTCACCTCTATAGGTGGCGTCGAAAGGTTAATATCCATGTGTTTCTTCCCGGTGGCTCTGGTTCTACCAAAAACGTGGATTCTCCCTTAAAAGGTAGAACCGACGGTAAGCGAAGACTAAGAGGTATACGGAGTAAACGCAAGTAAACTTTGCCACGCCCGTCGGCCGCAAAGGCACGCGGTTGTTGGGCTCCGAGCAAAAAGATGAGAAAGGACTTGAGGAAATTCGGGGGTACGGAAGACGCTTTAGGTCTGCAGAATGGACGCGAAAGTGCGGAATTTCTTGCGCTCGCGGTGCCGCGAAGCGTCCGATTTACCGCTGCAGATCGCGTGCGCGAGAGCCGGCCTTTACATAAAGCCGCGTTGTCGAGAGTTGCGCATGGCCAAGGCGAAGCTGGACTTCTCGACAATCCGCGCCGCTTTCCAGCGCGTGATGAGAGTGGGTATGACGGATCCAATGCGCGCTTGGCTGGGCAAAGTCGCGTTTGTCGGCATTGCTTTGAACAGCCGAACGCGGAGTCGTCGACGAGAACAGCCGGTGAAATATCTGTCCCAGCCCATCTGGCGTGAGCGAATTGCCCGAACGGAAGTGCGCGAGGAGGGGCGTGTCAGGCGGACAAACGGCCGGATCCCCAGGCAAACCGCGAGCGCGAAGACTCGCAAAAACCAGTTCCATGACGGCACGGGGCACCGGGACGGGCCGCGCCGCGTGACCTTTGCCAGGTACCGCAAGCTGCCAAGTTTCATCTGCCGTGGCCCGCCTTGACTTACGGGTTAGCCATCCGGTCGTGGTATTGGCTAATTCGGAGCGCCGCAATCCAGTCGAGTACGCCAGATTCAGCGCCAGAAAGTCGCGCAATTCATGCTGCGAATATCGCTCGCGACGGGTCGCGTGGATGACGTCGCGCCACTGACTATGACTCAGCGAACGCCGCGAAACGTCGATACGAGCCCCGATCGGCACCGCTTGGCAAGCCGCAAACGGATTACACGCCAGATACTTCTGGTCCACGAGCCATTCGCCCATTGCATGGAGAATCGCTCGCGCTGTTTCCCGGCTGCGCTGGGACAGCGCGCCTATGAAGGGCCGCCAATCAGGATGCGTCCGCTCGACTTTCGCGGCTCCTATCCAGTGGGCCGCCGGTTGTGGATCGGCTAAAAAGGTTTCGATGTACTGCCGCGCAATCGGGGCTATCCAGCGAAGAGAGCGCTTTTTCCTTCGTGTTGATCGCCCAGAAAAGCAGCCGTTCAGCCTCGCGCCTGTACGCTCGGGCCGTATGCGGACTGCGCTGAACGGTTGTGAGCCACGCATCGATTGCCTGTAAATCCGTGACGAGCGGCACTCGAGGCGGGTCTGGTCGTGCCCGATTTGTACCCGCCGATCCGTCCATTTCCTTGGGACGTCGAGCGCGTCGATCGGAACGATGCCCGTCTGGCGAGGCCGTGCGAGTTCGGATCGTTGCCGGATAAGCGTCGGCGCGGCGTGACCGCCCGTTTCGACAGCGTGTGGCGAAGTGAATCGGCGTGTAGAGAAAGCCAGTCCGTGACGCGCCGCGCCGCTTTCGGACCGACCCGCTCCACACCCGTATGCCAGCGATGACCACGGTGTTCGATAAATCCGAGGAGGTCGGCGAGCGTGATGATCTGAGCGCGCTGAAGCCGCTGCGCGAGCGCCGGCTCCAGCCAGCTCGCGACGGGGTGTTCGGGCTGCGGCGCCTGAACCAGACTGGCTTCCATGCGCGCGAGCGCGTCGACCTGACGGCGGCGCAGACGTGCGTTTCGGGAGACACGCCGATCGATTCCCGGCGCGTTGTCCAGCGCAAACTCGGCCCGATAAAGCTCGAGAATTCGGCTTCGCTATGAAACCCATCTGGATCGACGGCTTCGCGATAGGCCTCCAGCGTCGGCGCGGCGCTTGCGGCGGTCTTTGCGCTTCGGGGATGCTGCCCGGTCTGAGGCGCAGCAGATGGGTGGCTTCAACGTCGCGTGTCCGGCGGGCAGCGCCTGAAAGCGTGTCGCGCAAAAGCCCGATCAAGCGTCGCGTGCTGCGAACATCCGTTGTGGCATCGCCATAGGTGGCATGCAATTGCTCGACAGAGACGCCATCCAGATATCCGCGATACAAAGCGAAATGCTCCCGAGTGAGCCGCTTGATTGATGTGCGGTTTTCGGGGTTGCGGACAGGTGATGTGGATGAAGCTGGGGGCATTGAGTTAATTATGCTTTGGTTTCAATAGCTTGGAGGAAGGCTACCAGCGCATGGTTCGTTTGACAACAAAAAACGCTACATCTGATAAGTATACGCATGCATGTCCGCTTCGGCCCGTCTCGACGTAGTGCAATGGGAGATGGGCGGCTACCTCAGACAGCCAAGACAAACGCGCAAGCTGATAATCGACTACTTGGCGATCGCGGCAGCAACAACGGTGGTCAGCGGTGTTGTCGGCCGGCCGAGGAGCCCGCTCAACTGGCGGCTGTTATCGAAGAGCGCGCCTTTCGATGCACCCGTGTCCGAATCGGATAACAACGCGGCAACCGGTTCCGGCAGCCCGACGCCGAGCAATGCCGCTTTATAGTCCGGCTCGGACAGGTTCCGATACTCCACCGTCTTCCCCGACTGCCGCGATACTTCCGCGGCGAGATCGGCGAGGGTGTACGCCGTGTCGCCCGCCAGTTCATACACGCGTCCTGCCTGTGCATCGCGGGTCATCACGATTGCCGCTGCCGCCGCGTAGTCCGAGCGCGCCGCCGATGAAATCCTGCCATCGCCCGCGCTGCCCAGAATCGCGCCGTGTTCCAGCGCCGAAGCGAGGCCGCCCGTGTAGTTCTCGGTGTACCAGCCGTTACGCAACACGACGAACGGCACGGTTGATTCACGCAACGCCGCTTCGGTTTCACGATGTTCGCCAGCGAGCCCCAGCGGCGAGGTATCGGCGTGCAGCACGCTGGTGTAGCCGATCAATGCGACGCCCGCGCGTCGCGCGGCATCAATCGCAGCGCGATGCTGAATTGCGCGACGGCCAAGTTCATTCGATGAAATCAGCAGCAATTTGTCCGCGCCCATGAAGGCGGCGTCGAGCGTGGCCGGTTCGTTATAGTCGGCGCGCCGGACTTGCACGCCGCGCGCGGCGAGATCGGCGGCCTTTTCCGGACTGCGCACCGCAGCGACGATTTCGCGACGCGGATAGGGTTTTCAACAACGCTTTGATAACAAGCCGGCCGAGTTGGCCGGTGGCTCCGGTAACGACGATCATGATCAAACTCCTAAGTATGAATAACAGTCTGGATGACTACGGAATCCGTACGGTATCGGATAAACTAACTTTTCGTAAGTACGTACGCGAAGGTAAGTATCCATGGACTCAAATGTTGATTTGGCCGCGCGACGGGTGCCGTTGTCGGAGTCTGGTGCGTCGCGGCGAATTGCTGTCGGCGGACTGCCCATCGCGGGAAGTGCTCAAGCATGTCACCAGCCGATGGGGCGTGCTTGTGTTGATGGTGTTGCTGGATGAACACCTGCCGTTTCAGCGATTTGCGCCGAAGAGTAGATGGCGTGAGCGAGAAGATGCTCGCGCAGACGCTGCAGTGGCTGGCGGCCGATGGCTTTGTGTGCGCACTTCGTATGACGAAGTGCCGCCGCATGTGGACTATCGGCTGACGCCGCTGGGCGAGGAGGTCGCACGGCAGGTGACCTCGTTGGCGGACTGGATCGAGGTCAATCTCTCGCGAATTTTGAGCGCGCGGGCGAATGGTGTGGGCGAGGGCGCTCACGTCTGAGCGAGGCCGGCTACGCCAACGCACTGAACGTCAACCATCGCTCGCAACATTTTGGCAAAATGCCTATAATGAGAGGGCAATTTGCCAAAAGGGTCTTCGTCATGAATACTGTTTCCTTCAAACCCGCCGGTTCCGCTCATCCGCGCCGGGCCGAGTTCGCTCTGCTCGAGCAACTGCTCGACGCTTCGATCCACTCGGGGCTGGACCTTGCAGAACTCGCGAGCGAGCGCGTTGCGGTCGACGTCATCGACCGCCTGTCGGCTCATGGCCTGAAGGCGGACGAACTCTCCTTCATCATCCCCCGGCGAACGCTGACGCATCGGCGGCAGAATCAGGAACGGCTCTCGACCGACGAATCCGATAAAGCCATCCGTCTCGCGAAAATAGTCTCGCAGGCTGATGCCGCGTTTGACAATCAGGACAAGGCGATGCATTGGCTAAGAAGCCCGCAACATCGCTTCGGCGGAAAATCTGCACTCGACATGGCAAGCACGGAACACGGTGCACGGCTGGTCGAAGAAGCGCTGGTGCAACTCGATGAAGGCTACTTCGCCTGATGGTTCTCTGGCGCATCAGCAATTACGCCGATCTCAAAGGCGTCGGCGGCCTGCGCGCACCCGGCCGCTGGCACTTCGCGGGTCAGCCCGTGGTCTATCTCGCTGAACATCCGGCGTTGGCGCTACTCGAAATTATCGTCCATCTGGAACTGGGCAACGCGGAGCAGTTGCCGGACTCGTACCAGTTGCTGCGCGTCGAAGTAGAGGACGACATCACGATTGCAGAACTCCATGAAGCCGACACGCCGGAGAACTGGCGCGCCGACATCGGATGGACACAGGCTGCCGGCACCGAATGGCTGGCCGCCGAAACGAGTGCCTTGTTAAAGGTGCCGAGCGCTGTCGCGCCATTCTCAAACAACTTCCTGTTGAATCCCGCGCATGCGGATGCCGCTCGCTTGCGCGTAATGGAAGCGATTCAAGTGCGCCACGACCGACGGATATTGCGGATCTTGTCGAAGGGATAAACGCGTATTTGCCGCTACGCGCTCAGATGTGCAATGACCGCATCAGCCACTGCATCGGGCGCTTCGCGAAGCGGGAAGTGCCCGACTCCGTCCAGCACCACTCGCCGGTACCCACCCGTGAAATGCCACTCCATGCCTTCGGACGACGCGGGTTCATCGCAGAAATCGGCGCCGCCTTGAATCATCAGTGTGGGCGTCGAAAGCCGGTCGATGCGCGACAACCTCTCCGATAACCCGCCATATTCCGGATCCGATACCTCGCCGCCACGCCAGCGCCGCCTATATCCGTTGAGCGTGATCGGCACCCAATCGGGGTTATCGAAGGCAGCGGCGGTGCGGGCGAACTCGTCGTCGTCGAACCAGCCCGGCGGTGACCACGTGTCCCACTGAATACGTGCGAAGCCTTTCGGATCGGCGGCGACTGCGGCCGGTCCGCCGTCGAGCGTCATGAACCATTGATACCAGAATTTCCGCGCCTGGCTAAAGCCCGGTAACTCGAATGCGGCGTTCGGCTGGAATGCCAACGCAAGCGCAGCAACACGGCCGATGCGCTCGGGAAACAGGGCGGCCATGGTGTACGCGGCGCGTGCGCCCCAGTCGTGGCCCACTACATCGAAACGATTCATTCCCAAGCTATTCGCCAGCTCGATCGCGTCCCGGGCAAGCGCGACACCGGAACCGTCGCGAGGGATGTCGGGTGAGAGAAAGCGTGTGTCAGCGCTGCCACGCAAATCCGGGACGATGACTCGAAATCCCGCTTGAGCAAGCCGTGCCGCTACCGGTGCCCAGGCTCGCGCGGCGTCGGGCCAGCCGTGCAGCAACATGACGGGCGGGCCTTCGGCAGGTCCTGATGTCGTGTACGCGATCTCAAGTTTGGTCGTGCGTGCAAACCGTTTCTGGTCGTCCATGCGGCTTCTCCACGGGATTCGCTGATCCCGTTCGACACATCTTTTCAGGCTCGTGTTCCTGCAGGAACGGGTGCGTCATCTTCTTAAAAGCAACTAACAATCTGCCCGCTTTAAACCTTGGAATTTCGTCACATGTCATCTATGCAGCCGACTTTCGAATTTCACCCAACCACGTTGTCCAGACAACGATCTTCCAGATGCCTGAAAATTTACACAACTCTCCACGATGCCGCGCCGCCGCCACGAACCCCATATGACGACCACCCGGCATCGCGTAAAATTTCCCCTTCGACACGACGCCTCGCTTAACCCATGCAAACGCCCGCGGACAAACCAGGCCCGAAAGAAAGCGAAGGCGTTGCCGTCATCGACCGTGCGTGCGCGATTCTTTTCGCGTTCCGGCCAGACGATACCTCCCTCACGCTCGCCGAACTTGCGGCACGCACCGGTCTCTACAAAAGCACCCTGCTACGGCTTGCCGGCGCGCTGATCCAGCATCGCTTGCTGCTGCGTCTCGACGACGGCCGCTATCAACTCGGCGCCGCCACCTTCATGCTCGGCGCGTTATATCAACGCAGCCTGAATCTCGGCGACATCCTGGTTCCGCTCATGCGCGAGCTCGCCGAGACCAGCGGTGAAAGCGTGTCGTTTTATGTTCGGGACGAAGCGGTGCGCGTGTGCCTGCATCGTGTGGATTCGACGCATGCGGTGCGCTTTCATGTGCGCGAAGGCGATGTCCTGCCGCTGGAAACCGGCTCGGGCGGACTTGCGTTGCTGGCGTTCGGCGGCAAGGAAGGTGAGATCTTCCAGCGAGATTCGCGACGACTTTTATTATGTATCGATGGGCGAGCGTGATCGCGAGACAGCCGGCATCTCGATGCCCGTGTTCGGTGTGCGCCAGATCCTGCGCGGCGTAATCACGCTCGCGGGTCCGAGCTCGCGCATCGATCAGGCGTTCGTGGAACGCAACCTCGGCGCGTTGTTCGATTGCGCCGCGCGCGCCACCGATGCGCTCGGCGGCGACGCGCGCGCGTTGCGCACCGCGCAACAGCGCGCGGCCGAAGTTCAGAGCAAATGACGCTCGGGTTTGCCCGTGTACTTGTAAGCCATTTGACGCGGCATCGGACCTTTATTGCGCTCGTTGCGCCCGCGCTGTTCCCACGCATGCGACAAGATCCCGACCGCGCGCGATAAGCAAAACACGCCGCGCGCCAACTCCGGCGCGAAGCCGAGTTCGGCGTAGATCACGGCGGTTGCGCCGTCGATGTTCATCGGCACGGGCTTGTTTTTTCGCTGCTTCAATAGCGCTTCTATGCCGCGCGCAATCGAGGCGTATCGTCCGCTGATGACGCCTTGTTCGACGCTGGCATCGACTAACGCCAGCAGCTTGACCGCGCGCGGATCGACGGGATGAAACCGGTGTCCGAAGCCGGGCAGATACTTGCCGCGCTCGCTGATAAAAGCATCCACGCCTTGCGCGACCGCATCGCTCAACGTCGCGCCCGCGTCTTCGAGCGCGACGATCGAATCGTACAGCTCGACCGCTTGCTGGCCCGCGCCGCCGTGGACGTCGTCGAGTGCATTGATCGCCGACGCCATCGCGCCGTTCAACGGCAATCCGCAACTCGTCGCCATGCGCGAGATCGCGATAGAAGGCGCGTGCGGACCATGATCCACCGACGCCACGAGCGCCGCTTCGAACAAACTCGCCTGCGCTTTATCGGGCAATTCGCCGCGCAGCATCAGCCAGATCATCTGCGGAAAACTGATCGCGCCGATCAGTTCCTGAATCGGAAAACCGCGCACGTTGATCGATCCCGGATGGATATCGATGATCGATGTGCTCCAGTAATCCGCGGCAAGCGTGGCGGCATCAAAATGCTTGCGTCATGTTCAGATCACTCCTTCGGCGCGCAGTTGGTCGATTTGCTGTGTCGTCGAAACCGAGCGTCGCAAGATGCTCGCGCGTGTTCGCGGACAACTCGGCGCGGGAGAGGTGGGCGCGGTGTCGGCATCGGAGAAACGAAAACCCGCGCGGGTGACGCGTTGTCGGGTCGCCGCGTCGTCGCTGTTGAATTCGTGCACGAATTCGCGCGATACCAGATGCGGATGCGCGAGAATTTCCGGCACCGACATCACGCGCCCGGCAGGCACGCCGGCTTCGATAAACTTCGCGTCCCAGTTCACCGCGCTGTCCGCCGCCAACGCGGCTTCTATCTCCACTTTCAACGCCGCGCGATTCAACTTGCGCGCGTTGCGCTCGGAAAAACGCGGGTCATCGAGCAGATCGGGCGCGGCCGATCAAACGGCACAGGCTCACGAACTGCTTCGTTCTCGTTCGCCGCGATGTTCAGCAAACCGTCGCCCGTCTTGAACGTGCCCGAAGGCGCGGCCGTGAAGTTTTCGTTGCCCATCGGCGCGGGCGTGACGCCGGCGTTCAGGTAGTTCGACACGACCCAGCCCATGGTGGAGAGCGTGGCTTCGAGCATCGATACATCGAGCATCCGGCCGCGGCCACTCGCGCGGGCATCGACCAACGCGGCGCAAATGCCGAACGCCGCGGTCAGTCCGCCGACCGTGTCGGACACCGGATAGCCGACGCGCAACGGCGCGCTGTCGGCATCGCCCGTCACGCTCATCACGCCCGAGATGCCCTGGATGATCTGATCGTAAGCAGGGCGCTTTGAAAATTCGCCGTCCATACCGAAACCGGAGATCGCGCAATAGACGAGCTTCGGATTGATCGTCGCTCAATGCTTCGTAGTCCAGATCCAAGCCGCGTCATCACGCCGGGCCGGAAGTTTTCGACCAGCACGTCGGCCGTCTTGACGAGCGAGCGCAAGATCTCCTTGCCGCGCGCATCTTTCAGGTTCAGCGTGATCGACTGCTTGCCTGCATTGACGGCAACGAACGACGCCCCCATGTCGCGCGCCGACGCTTCTTTGTCGGCGCCCAGCCGCCGCGCCAGATCGCCGCCTTCCGGATGCTCGACCTTGATCACCTCCGCGCCGAGCAGCGCGAGTTGATACGCGCAAAACGGCCCGGCCAACACATTCGATAAATCCAGCACCCGCACGCCAGCTAACGGAAGCGTCATGTCAAAACCTCTTGTTCAATACGAAAAAAGTCAGTGCGAAATTTCATCGAGATTGCGATTGTTGGTACGCGGCCCGAAGATGCCGATCGCGCCCATCACCATCACCATCGACACGCTGATCAACGCGAACACGCCGGTCACTTCGAAGTGACGCAGTGCGAACGCGATCATGAAGCCGGAGAACATGGCGGAAAGACGCGAGATCGAATAGACGAAACCGACGGCGCGCGCACGCAGGCGCGTGGGGAACAGCTCGGTCTGATACGCGTGATAACCGACCGAAAGCAAGGTGCCGCAGAGCGTGATCAGCACGCCGAGGATCATCAGCATGACGGGCGATGTTTGCGTTGCGAACAAGCTGCCGAACACGACAATGCCGAACGCCGACAACACGATCAGCGTCTTGCGTTCGATCCGGTCCGCGATCGCCATGCCGATCAACGGCCCGAACGGATTCGAGATCGCGATGACAAACGAGTACAGCAAGCTGTGCGTGATCGTGACGCCTTTGGAGACGAGCAGCGTCGGCACCCAGGACGCGAAGCCGTAGAAACCGATCGCCTGGAAGAAGTTGAAGACGAGCATGGTGATCGCGCGCTTGCGATACGGCGGCTGCCAGATTTCGCGGAACGCGGCTTTCGTTGTCGCCGGTTCGACGGTCGCGACAGGCGTCGGGCAGCGGGCGTCCATATTGCGCGGCGACCTTCGCCTCGATCGCCTGCAGCACCTGCTCGGCTTCCGCGGTACGGCCTTGCTGCGCGAGCCAACGCGGGACTTTCCGGCACGCGCCGGCGGATCGCCCAGACCACGATCGCACCCAGTGCGCCGATGATCACCACCCAGCGCCAGCCGTCCAGGCCGAACGGCTTTTGCGGCACGAGCCACCACGCGAGAAACGCGACCGAGGGCACCGCCGAGTATTGAACCAGGTGCACGAACGCGAACGCGCGGCCGCGCAGATGTTTGGGGACGAGCTCGCTGACGTAGGTATCGATGGTCACGAGTTCCACGCCCACGCCGATGCCTGCAATCAGCCGCCACAGGTTGATCGCGGGCGCGGTGGTTTGCAGCGCCATGATCAGCGTTGCCGCGGAATACCAGAGCAGCGAGACGGTGAAGACGGTGCTTGCGGCCGTATCTATCGGCCATACCCGCCAGAAAGAACGTGCCGATGAACAAGCCCGCGAACGACGCCGCCACGAACGCGCCCAGTCCGGAGACGCCGAAGAACGAGGCGGTCGTCGTGGAATAGAGGCCGCTTTTGACGAGGCCGGGGCCGACGTAAGCGGTGAAAAACAGGTCGTAGAATTCGAACCAGCCGCCGATGGACAGCAGGAACACCAGCATCCAGACCGAACGCGTCGCCGGCAGGCGGTCGATGCGCGCGTTGATGCCGGGCGTGGTTTCGCCCGCGCCGGCGCTTGAATTGGGCGACCCGCGTGTCGCATCGATTGGCAGACTTGCCATTGAACCCTCCTACGGGCGTCTCGTGTTGTACCGTTCTGTCTAACAGAATCGTCGTTCTGTTTACGGTGAGGCGAGAGTAGTGCGTGAGGAGGTCGCGGGAAATAAGGGGTTTTACCTAGGTCAGGCAGAACTGATCAGGCACCAAAAGGCGTGTGCGCTCAGTGATCGGGCGCGCCGGCAAGAATCCACGCGATCACGGTATGCAAGTCGGCATCGCTGATATTCGGGTTCGGCAGGCATGGGGATTTCTCCCCAAACGAAGGCTCCGCCATTGCGGACTTTGGAGAACAGCTTGTCGGGCGCGGTGGGATCGTTCTGATACTTCTTCGCAATTTCACGATACGCCGGCCCGACGACCTGCGAATTCACAGCGTGGCAACCGGCACAACTGTTCTTCTTCACGATCGCCAAAGCGGCCGCACTGTCCGGCGCTGCGTGCGTGGTCAACGTGAATGCCGCCATTGCTAAACCAAATAGACTCGCCGGCCATTTCGTCATAAGTCAGCTCGCCACCTTGTCAGCCACGGTGCTCGTCACGTGGTTCCGAAAATCCATCGATGCGTTTGCCCTCAGCCCTTGATATCGAAGACAGGTGACGCGCAGGAACGACGCAAAATTCGTCGTTTCGCCCAGATGCTGCGTGACCTCTTCGTGCAACTTGGCGATGAGCTGGTTCGTGGTCATGTCGTTGTCGGCGGCGAGTTCGGACAGCGTTTGCCAGAACAGATTTTCCAGCCGGATGGTGGTCGTCACGCCGCTGATGCGCACCGAGCGCGCGCGGCATTCATAGAGAATCGGATCGGTTTGAGCGTAGATCCTGCACATGGATAAGCTCCTCAAGATGAAGAAGGAACCGCCGGGCGGCGGCTCCGTTGCAGCTTCTAGATGCTCCGGCGTTTCATCTGATTCGCGATGTATTCCGATTGCCGGATCGCCAGCGTGACAATGGTGAGTGTAGGATTTTCAGCCGCACTCGTGGTGAACTGACTGCCATCCGATATAAACAGGTTCGGTATATCGAAGGTCTGGCCGTGCTTGTTGCAGACGCCATCGCTCGCCTTCGCGCTCATCCGGCAGGTGCCGAGATTGTGCGTGGACGGGTAGGGCGGGGTGCGCAGCGTTCTCGTCGCGCCGGCTGCCGTGTAGATCGCTTCGCCCTGCTTGTACGCATGATTGCGCATGGCGATGTCGTTCGGATGGTCGTCGTAGTGGACGTTCGCCACGGGCAGGCCGAGCTGATCCTTCGCGTCGTGATTCAGCGTGACGCGGTTGGTCTCGCGCGGCATGTCCTCGCCGACAATCCACATGCCGGCCGTATTTGCGTAGTTATCCATATAGTAGGTAAAGTCCGATCCCCATGCGCCGGGGTCGAAGAAGGCCGCCGCGAACGGCAGGCCGAGCGAGATGGTTTCCATCTCGTAGCCGCCCGCAAAGCCGCGCTTCGGGTTGAACTCGGCTTCGTCCATGACGATGCCGGCCATGACCGTGCCGCGATAAAAATGCACCGGCTCCTTGAACACGCCGAACACGGACCCTGTGGTGTGCCGCATGTAGTTGCGCCCGACCTGACCTGAACTGTTCGCCAGTCCGTCCGGATGTTTCGAGGATTCGGACAGCAGCAACAAGCGCGGCGTTTCTATCGAGTTCCCCGCGACACACACCACGCGTGCGCGCTGGCGCTGCTGCTTGCCGTCGGCATCCATGTAGACGACGCTGCTTGCCTTGCCCGCCGCGTTCGTTTCGATGCGCATCACATGCGACTCGGGACGCAGATCAAGTCGGCCAGTGGCTTCCGCTGCGGGAATCTCGGTGTAGAGCGTCGACCATTTCGCGCCCGACTTGCAGCCCTGAAAACAGAAGCCCAGCTGCATGCAGCTGCCGCGTCCGGCACGCGGGCGGCTGTTGATCGCCATATGGCCGGTGCTGCAGTTCTTGTAGCCGACCTTCGTCGCGCCGTCGTACAGGATCTTGAAGTTGTTGTTGCCCGGCAAACCTGGGACGTCGTTGGTGCGGGTGACGCCCATCTTGTTTTCGGCGCGTGCGTAGTACGGCGCGAGATCGGCGAGCGTGATCGGCCAGTCGAGCAGGTTCGCCTGATCGATGGCGCCGTAGGTCGTGCGCGCCTTGAACTCGTGCTCGTGAAACCGCAGCGATGCGCCCGCCCAGTGCGTGGTCGTGCCGCCCACGGTCTTGCAGACCCACGCCGGCAGTTCCGGGAAGTCTTTCGCGACCCGCCAGTTGCCGGACGTAGTGCGCTTGTCGGTCCAGGCGAGTTGCCCGAAGGACTTCCATTCGTCGTTGATGAAGGTGGCCGGCGACTGGCGCTTGCCCGCCTCCAGCACCACCACTTTCACGCCTTTCTGACACAACTCGTTCGCCAGCGTCCCGCCGCCCGCGCCCGAACCGACGATCACGACAACGGAGTCGTCGTTGTAGTCGAACTTAGCCATGCTTGCCTCCTCGGCAGATTTCAGATGTGCGCTGCGCGTTCAGGTTCAGGTTCAGCTTCAGGCGACCGGCGGACTGGCGTCGGCGGGCGGATTGGGCAACCACGTGAGATCGTTGAATCCACGAGTCAGGTAGCCGCCCTTGCTGAACGCTTCGCCTTGATAGCCGAAGTGCGCGAAGGCCATGTCGTTGTTGTATAGCGACGTGACGCACTGAGCGCGCACGAGGAGGATGAACGGATCGGTCTGGTTGGCTTCGACAATCGCCGTGCGCTGCGCGGCGGAGAGGCTCGGATTGGCCGCCCATTTACCCTGCGCCGCGCTGTTCAGTTTCGCCACGCCGTTCTTGATCACGTCCATGGTCTTCTGATCCGTGGCTTTCGCGTCGATGTCTTTCGGCACGAGCGCATAGACCGCGTCGGGCAGTGTCATGTGCGGGTAAAGCGTGCGCGAGAGCGACATGATGGTGTCGGCCTGAGCCTGATCGATATGGCTCAGCTCGACGGCCCAGGCTCGGCTCGGCGCGAGCAGGGCGATGGGCGTGCCGGCCACCAGCAAGCCGGACAAGACCGCGGATCCCTGGAGGAAGTGCCTGCGGCTCACGCGCGCAGAGGGTGTGGGGGGGAACGTATCGGCCGTCGACCCGGTGAAGGTATCGGCGGCAACTACGGCAATGGGGATTGCCTTCGGCATGATTTTGTCTCCTTTTATATTTTGTACATCGGCTGCTTCAGTTCATACGTAGTGGCCCTCCTTCGATAGCACTTCGATCTTGTAGCCGTCGGGATCCGTGATGAAGAAAAAGCGAGCGGCGATGGCGCCATCGTGCGAGAGCGATTTCAGTTCGCCCGGCTGCATGCCCTGGCTTAGCAAGCTGTCGCGGAACGCTTCTATATTGTCGACGGCGAACGCCACGTGACCGTAGCCCGTGCCGTGCGTGTAGGGCGCGGACGCGTCCTTGTTCAACGTGAGCTCGATCTCGGCGCCGCTCTCGGGATCGCGAAGATAAACGAGCGTGAAAGTATCGAAGTCGAGGCGATGCGACTCGCGCATGCCGAACGCGTCTTGATAGAACGCGATAGAGCGATCCAGCGATGCAACGCGGATCATGAGATGGAGGAATTTGGTCATGCGCGGGCTCGTGTCATAGCGTCGCTTGAGTATGCAACGTTGACACAAAAGCGGGTAATAGCGGGTTATTACGCCGCTTTAACAGCAGTATGTTTTCCCGTAGATCGCATGTTTTCTCGGGTGAAACACCTATTTGAAGCGATGGATTCTGCGCAGAAGACGCGAAGCCTGCTTACGGCTCTGGCCGGTGTGAATCTCTGAGGCCGCCCGACGTTTGACGGGCGGCACGCCAACAATCAATCAGCAATCAACAGTCAACGTTCAATAAGCGCCCATGTAGTCGCGCTTGCCGATATCCACGCCGTTATGACGCAGGATTGCGTACGCGGTCGTCACGTGGAAGAAGAACTGGGGCAGGCCGTAGTGTTGCAAGTAGGCGCTGCCGGCCAGCTTCTTCTCTTTCGGCGTACCCGGACGCAGCACGATTTCCTTGTTTTCGCTGCCTTCGAATTGCGCGGCGTCGAACGTGGCGATGTGAGCCAGCGCCTTGGCGATCAGCGCTTGCAGATCGGCGAACGTGACTTCGGTGTCGGGCCACGACGGCACTTCCACGCCGGCCAGGCGCGAGCTCACGCCTTTGGAGAAATCAGCGGCGATCTGTACCTGGCGCACGAGCGGGAACATGTCCGGGAACAGACGTGCCTGCAGCAGCGCGTTCGGGTCGATGTTCTTCTCGGTGGCGTGTACTTCGGCTTTCCTGAGCACTTCGGACAAGGCCGTCAGCATTTGCTTGAAAACCGGGACGGACGCGCTGTAGATGGAAATGGTCATGATCACTCTTCCTGTGGTGTTGAAGCTGATGCGCAAGGTGCCGCGTCAGCGTGTTCGGCGTCTGGACGGGGAGAATTGACTGGAACCAGTGAACCAAGCGGCGATTAACGCTGCTTGCGCCTGGAATCCGTCGCCGTCAGGGATTTCGCTTCAGGTATCGAGCTTGTAGACGCTATAGCACCGGATACCGCGCCAGATTATAAGCGCCCACGAGAACGCTGCACGGATCGCCGAGGCTCTTACTGGTAGCCGCGCCGCGTGTTCGTTCAATGAAAAGACGGCGGCAGATCTCACACACTGGGCGATTTATTTGTATTTGTTCGTGATATACCATATTTCATATATGCTCTATTGCGACTGTCGCGAGTCGTCGCGCAGGGCCACACAGCGGCTTATACAAATGAGGAGACACCCATCCCAATGGCCGTCAATACGCAAACCATCGTTCGTCCAACGCCCGTCACGCTGGCGCTCGTCCCGATCAACGCATCCGCTTCGCTGCGCGACCAGGCGTACGCGAGACTGAAGCAAGCTATCGCCGATGCCGATATCTACCGCTCGCGTGAGGAGATCCGGCTCGACGAAAAAGAACTGACCGAAGCGCTCGGCGTAAGCCGGACACCGGTTCGTGAAGCCATGACGCTGCTCGAGCAGGAGGGTTTCCTGCGCACGGTGCCGCGGCGCGGCATCTATATCCAGCGCAAGACGAAGAGAGAGATCGTCGACATGATCTATATGTGGGCGGCGCTTGAAAGCATGGCGGCGCGACTCGCGACGCTGCACGCATCGGCCGAGGATATTGCGGGGTTGCGGCGGATGTTCGACGCTTTCCGCGATGCGACGCCCGCCGAGCATATCGGGGAATATTCGGAAGCGAACCTCGCGTTTCATCAGGCGATCCTCGCGTTATCGCGATCGCAGATCATCCTGGACACAATGAAAAACCTCTTCGTGCATGTGCGCGCGATCCGCCGGATGACAATTGCGCGAAGCGACCGGGCGTCCCGCTCGATGACCGATCACATGCAAATCATCGAAGCGCTGGAAGCGCGCGATACGGAGCGCGTCGAGCGCCTCGTGCGCCAGCATTCGGTCGAACTCGCAGTGTTCGTCGACCAGCATTGCGATTTTCTCGATTGACGAACGCACCCTCCCCGCGTTGACTTTCCGGTCGATCGACTAGGTCGCGTCCCCTGAAGCGGCGAGGCCATCGACTTCCGTTTGCCCAACGAGCATCGCCGGTGCAAACGTTTGCGCATGGCGCCGGTATGTTCCAGCTCAATGTTTTGATGCGTCACAAATCTTGTTTTCCCAGCGCCACCGCACGCACCGGCGACGGCTAAGACCGCGGCCTCCGAGCGCTCATTTTTCTCGCGTCGTACGTCGCTGCAAGTCGCGCGTCGTTCACCAAAACTCTAGCCCAAACCAAAATTTTCGCGCTGGCTGATGTTGGTGCGACGCACACATCAAAACTCATCATTGCCTTTTGAATCGGGTCCCAAGAGTCCCGCTGCACCGCAGCAATTGATCATCGATTAAAAAAGCCGCTTGACTAATACTGTGTGTGGAATATTGTATATCACGAATTACACAAACACCCCGCCAAGGAGGAGACGTCATGGCTGAAGTTGAAAACACCCTGCAGAACGCCACTGCAAGCGACCTGCGCAAGGAAGAAAAGAAGGCGGAAACGACTGACGGATTTCATCTGGTCATCGATGCGCTGAAGCTGAACGACATCAACACCATTTTCGGTCTGGTCGGGATTCCCATCACCGACCTGGCGCGCCTCGCGCAAGCTGAAGGCATGCGCTTCATCGGCTTTCGTCACGAACAGCACGCGGGCAACGCCGCCGCTATCGCCGGCTACATGACGAAGAAGCCGGGCATCTGCCTGACGGTGTCCGCGCCGGGTTTCCTGAACGGCCTGACCGCGCTCGCCAACGCGACCACCAACTGCTTCCCGATGATCCTGATCAGCGGTTCAAGCGAACGCGAGATCGTCGACCTGCAGCAAGGCGATTACGAGGAAATGGATCAGTTGAATGCCGCCAAGCCTTATGCCAAAGCGGCGTACCGCGTGCTGCACGCCGAAGATATCGGCATCGGCATTGCGCGTGCGATCCGCGCCGCCGTGTCCGGCCGTCCTGGCGGCGTGTATCTGGACTTGCCGGCAAAACTCCTCGCGCAAACCATCGACGCCGTGAAGGCGCAGCAATCGCTGATCAAAGTAGTCGATGCCGCCCCGCAGCCAGATCCCCGCGCCGGAATCGGTCAAGCGCGCCATCGATGTGCTCAAGGGCGCCAAGCGTCCGCTGATCCTGCTCGGCAAAGGCGCGGCGTACGCGCAGGCCGACGCGGAGATTCGCGCATTCGTCGAAACACAGCGGCATTCCCTATCTGCCGATGTCGATGGCCAAGGGCCTGTTGCCCGACACGCACGAGCAATCGGCATCGGCGGCGCGCTCGTTCGTGCTGCAGGAAGCCGACGTCGTGCGTGCTGATCGGCGCGCGTCTGAACTGGCTGCTGTCGCACGGCAAGGGCAAGACGTGGGGCGCGACGCCGAAGAAGTTCATCCAGATCGACATCTCGCCGACGGAAATCGACAGCAACGTCGCGATCGCCGCGCCGGTGATCGGCGACATCGGCTCGTGCGTGGCCGCGCTGCTGCGCGGAAATTCAATCGAGCGGCTTCGCCAAGCCGAGCGTCGAATGGACCGGCGCCATCACCGAGCGCAAGAGCAAGAACCTCGCGAAGATGGCCGCGACGCTCGACCAGAATCCGTCGCCGATGAACTTCCACAGCGCCTTGCGCGCGATCCGCGATGTGCTGAAGACGCGTCCGGATATCAACGTCGTCAACGAAGGCGCGAACACGCTCGACTACGCGCGCAGCATCATCGACATGTATGAGCCGCGCAAGCGCTTCGACTCCGGCACGTGGGGAATCATGGGCATCGGCATGGGCTTCGCGATCGGCGCGGCGGTGACGAGCGGCAAGCCGGTGGTCGCCATCGAAGGCGACAGCGCGTTCGGCTTCAGCGGCATGGAACTCGAAACCATCTGCCGATACGACCTGCCGGTTTGCACCATCGTGTTCAACAACAACGGCGTGTATCGCGGCACCGACGTGAACCCGACCGGCGGCAAGGACGTCGCGCCGACCGTGTTCGTGAAGGGCGCGCGCTACGACAAGATGATCGAGGCATTCGGCGGCATCGGCTACCACGCACCACGCCGGAAGAACTGACGAAGGCGCTGCTCGAAGTCCATCGCCTCGGGCAAGCCGACGCTCGATCAACGCCGTCATCGATGAAGCCGCCGGCACCGAAAGCGGCCGACTGACCAACCTGAATCCGCAAAGCGCGGCAATGAAAAAGTAACGCTGGCAGCCCAAGGAGATAGACAAGTGAGCAAACCTCTCGAAGGCATCAAGATCATCGACTTCACGCACGTTCAGGCCGGTCCTGCGTGCACGCAGTTGCTGGCCTGGTTCGGCGCCGACGTGATCAAGGTCGAACGGCCGGGTTCGGGCGACGTGACGCGCAACCAGTTGCGCGACATTCCCGACGCCGACGCGCTGTACTTCACGATGCTGAACAGCAACAAGAAGTCGCTGACGCTCGACACGAAGAAGCCGGAAGGCAAGGAAGTGCTCGAAAAGCTGATCCGCGAATCCGACGTGCTGGTCGAGAATTTCGGTCCGGGCGCGCTGGACCGCATGGGCTTTTCGTGGGAGCGACTGAACGAACTGAACCCGAAGATGATCGTGGCCTCGGTCAAGGGCTTCAGCGACGGCCATCATTACGACGACCTGAAGGTCTACGAAAACGTCGCGCAATGCGCGGGCGGCGCGGCCTCGACCACCGGCTTCTGGGACGGTCCGCCGACCATCAGCGCCGCCGCGCTCGGCGACAGCAACACCGGCATGCATCTGGCCATCGGCATTCTGACGGCGCTGATCGGACGCGATAAAACCGGCAAGGGCCAGAAGGTCGCGGTATCGATGCAGGACAGCGTGCTGAATCTGTGCCGCGTGAAGCTGCGCGATCAGCAGCGCCTGGACCGGGTGGGTTATCTCGAAGAATATCCGCAGTATCCGCACGGCGAATTCAGCGACGTCGTGCCGCGCGGCGGCAATGCCGGCGGCGGCGGTCAGCCGGGCTGGGTGCTCAAGTGCAAGGGCTGGGAAACCGATCCGAACGCGTACATCTACTTCACGATCCAGGGCCATGCCTGGGAGCCGATCTGCAAGGCGCATCGGCAAGCCGGAATGGATCGACGATCCGGCGTACAAGACGGCGCAGGCACGCCAGCCGCACATCTTCGACATCTTCGCGACCATCGAAGACGTGGCTCGCCGACAAGACCAAGTTCGAAGCCGTCGATATCCTGCGCAAGTTCGACATTCCGTGCGCGCCGGTGCTGACGATGAAAGAACTGGCCAACGATCCGTCGCTGCGCGCGAGCGGCACGATCGTCGAAGTGCCGCACAAGGTGCGCGGCACGTATCTCACGGTCGGCAGCCCGATCAAGTTCTCGGACATGAAGCCGGAAGTCACCGCTTCGCCGCTGCTGGGCGAACACACGGAAGAAGTGCTGGCGAGCCTCGGCTATAGCAAGCAGGAGATCTTCAACCTGCGCGAAATCAAGGCGGTTTGATAGCGCAGCAACGTTGAAGCATCGGGGGTCTATCTTTCAGACCCCCTGGATACGGCGCCTCCAAAGGGGCGCCGTATTGAACTGGGGCACGGAATCAAAGCTCTTCCAGATCCATCGCAATCCTGATCGATCACAAGTCGATCGAATGTCGAAGCCGTCGAAATCCTCGCGGACGTATCACGCATCAACGCCAAATCGGCAAGAGAAACTGCCGCACGAGCCAGGCAGACAAGATCAATTCAGGGAGACGCGAGATGGGTAAAGCATTGGAAGGAGTGAAGATCCTCGACTTCACGCACGTGCAGTCCGGTCCGACCTGCACGCAACTGCTGGCGTGGTTTGGTGCGGACGTGATCAAGGTGGAGCGGGCCGGGGTAGGCGACATCGTGACCAACAGCGGCTCGAGCGAACCGGCGTGATGAAGGAGTATCCGCAACATCCGAACGGCTCGTTTGGCGAAGCGGTGCCGCGCGCCGGCAACGCGTCGGGCGGCGGTCAGCCGGGCTGGATCCTTAAGTGCAAGGGCTGGGAAACCGATCCGAACGCGTACATCTACTTCATCACGCAGGCGCCGGTATGGACGAAAATCTGCAACTTGATCGGCAAGGAGGAATGGTCTACCGATCCCGGCTACGCCACGCCCGCCGCGCGCTTGCCGCGCCTGAAAGAAATTTTCGCCGAGATCGAACGCTGGACCATGAGCAAGACCAAGTTCCAGGCGATGGAAATCCTCAACAGGTACGACATTCCGTGCGGCCCGATCCTGTCGATGAAGGAAATCGCGGAAGACCCGTCGCTGCGCGCGACCGGCACGATTGTGGAAGTCGATCACCCCGTGCGCGGCAAATATCTGACGGTCGGCAATCCGATCAAGCTGTCCGACAGTCCCACTGACGTCACGCGCTCGCCGCTGCTTGGCGAACACACCGACGAGGTGATGGCCGAGCTTGGTTACGAGCCGGATCAGATTGCGCATCTGCGAGCCGTCGGCGCTATCTGAGCGCATAAGCTTCAGACATGCACGAAAAGATGTCGCGGCGTAGCCTTGGAAGGCTGCGTCAGCGCACCCCATAAAACTTGCAGGAGACATTCGATGAAATCGTGGATACGCTTTCGGCGCGCGCACGGGCAGACAGGTTTTGGCGTGCTGGAAAACCATCGCGTCACCGAGTACGACGGTGACATGTTTGGCGACGCCATTCCCAACGGCAACGAGCTGAGTCTTGACGATGTCACGTTGCTCAGTCCGTGCGTGCCGACCAAGGTCGTCGCGCTCTGGAACAACTTCCGCGCGTTGTCGGAGAAACTTGGTAAAGCGGCGCCTTCTCATCCGCTCTTCCTGATCAAGCCGCCGACGTCGGTGATCGGTCATGGCGAACCCATCCGGCGCCCGAAAGCGTATAGCGGCAAGATCGCGTACGAAGGCGAGCTCGCGATTGTGATCGGCAAGCGCTGCAGCAATGTATCGGTTGAAGAAGCCGATGACCATATCTTCGGCTTCACGTGCATCAACGACGTGACCGCTTCCGAACTGCTGAACGAAGATCCCAACTTCGCGCAATGGTGCCGCGCGAAGGGCTTCGATACCTTCAGTTGCATCGGGCCGGCGATCCGGCGCGATTTCGACTGGCGGAGTGCCACCGTCGTGACGCGGCTCGATGACGTCGAGCGGCAGAATTATCCGCTCTCGGACATGATCTTTTCGCCGGCGGAACAAGTGAGCTTGATCTCGCAAGATATGACGCTCGTGCCCGGCGATGTGATCGCTTGTGGTACTTCGATTGGGATTGGGTCGATCAAGGACGGATCTACCGTCGAGGTGTTTATTGAGGGGATTGGTCGAGTGTCGAATGTTTTGGGCGCGGGGCCCGGGGGGTAGGTGCTGGGTTGGTGCTGCTTACGTTAGCGCGGGTATTTTCGTTCGCACTCTTGGTTTTTGCGTTCGCACTCGGGGTTGGGGAGGGTGTGCTACCGGTGGTGGTCGAGGGTCAATGCTGGGTTGCTGCTCTCGTTAGCGCGGGTTGTATGTTGGCTAATTTTTTTATCACTATTAGCCACTGTCCGTGGCGGGACTTCATTTCTTTGTCCAACGGCGACAAAGAAACGAAGCAAAGAAAACGCCTTCCCACAATCTGTATTAAGTGTCCCCAGCGTGCAGACCATTGCTTTTGGTTCCCGCGTAGCACGGTGCTCGCTAGAACGACGGACACTTGAAACCCTCCTTCTCGCGAATACCTACATCCCCACGCTTCGCCACCAGTGGTCTCGGGCAAGAGCGATGGCCCTGGGGACGAATGCGTCCTCGTGCATCGTTACGCGTTTGTGGACTGCGTGATCCGCGTGACCTTTAGGCGTATCGCGCGCTTAGCGCGCAATACGCCTGGGCGCTAACACATTAGAAAAGTCGCGGAACGCCTTGCGCCGGGCGCGAACAAGCGCGTCTGAAATTACTACGCACCGAATAGCTTCGGCAACCTTGAACAGGGGTGAGGCCGAACCGGTCCGTGGGCGCGTCGATCTAGCCCGAGAGCACTGGTGGCGAAGCGTGGGGATGTAGGTATTCGCGAGAAGGAGGGCTTCAAACATCCGTCGCTCTAGCGAGCACCGTGCTACGCGGGAACCAAAAGCAGTGGTCTGCACGCTGGGGACACTTAATACAGTTTGTGGGAAGGCGTTTTCTTTGCTTCGTTTCTTTGTCGCCGTTGGACAAAGAAATGAAGTCCCGCCACGGACAGTGGCTAATAGTGATAAAAAATTTAGCCAATATACAACTCGCGCTAACGCACGCAGCAGCAACCCGGCATTCAACACCGACCACCGCCGAAAGCACGCCCCTCAAGCCCCCGAGTGCGAACGAAACAACTTGGCTAATAGCGATAAAAAATATAGCTCACATACAACCCGAGGTAACGTAAGCAGCAGCAACCAGGCAATGACCCCGACCACCCCCGGTAGCACGCGCCAAAAAAACCCCGAGTGCGAACGATCCATAACCGATATCTAATCCAACACATAAAAAACTTTCACTTTCGTTAATACATAAAGCTAGCCATCATGGCATCGGGCACAAACGCGGTCACTCCCTCAGACCGTGCTAACCACGAGCAACCGCGTCAGCCCAAAAAGCAGTACCTGCATCCGCAATACCCTAGCGTCTAGCAAAACCAAACGATCAAGCGCCAGCGACCCGCCCGTCCGCCTACGCCGCCAGAATTCGTTATTTGAAAACAGGAAGTGACCCATGAAAATCTGTGTTTATGGCGCCGGCGCAATCGGCGCATACCTTGGCGCTCAACTCGCCCTCGCCGGCGCCGATGTCAGTTTCGTGGCGCGCGGCCCGCATCTCGCCGCCATGCAAGCAAAGGGCGTGCGCTTGCAAATCGACGGCGCCGAGCACGTTGTCAAAGTGCGTTGCTCAGCGGACCCGCGTGAACTGGGCGTGCAGGATTACGTCATCGTGGCGCTCAAGGCGCATTCCGTGCCGGGCGTGGTCGGCGCGATGCAGCCATTGATTGGCCCCGAAACGGCTATCGTGACCGCCGTCAACGGAATTCCGTACTGGTATTTCTATAAGCACGGCGGCGAGTTCGCCAATACCACGCTCCACAGCATCGATCCCGACGGCAAACAATGGAAACAACTAGGACCCGAGCGGGCGATAGGTTGCGTTGTGTATCCGGCGGCTGAAATCGTCGAGCCGGGCGTGATTCGTCACGTGTACGGCAAGAAATTCCCGATTGGCGAACCGGACGGTCAACGCACCGAGCGGATCCAGAAGCTGCATGAAATCATGGTGGCGGCGGGTCTGGACGCGCCGATCCGCGACAATATCCGCGACGAAATCTGGCTCAAGCTGTGGGGCAATCTCTGCTTCAATCCGATCAGCGCGCTGACGCACGCCACGCTGGATGTCATCACGAGCGACCCAGGCACGCGCGCGGTATCGCGGACCATGATGCTGGAAGCCAAGGCGATCGCCGAGCGCTTCGGCGTGCATTTTCGCGTCGATGTGGAAAAGCGTATCGATGGCGCGGGGGCGGTCGGTCCCCACAAAACATCGATGCTGCAGGATCTCGAAGCCAACCGCCCAATGGAAATCGACCCGCTGCTCACCGTCGTCCAGGAAATGGGCCGGCTCGTGGGCGAGGCGACGCCGACTATCGATACCGTGCTGGCACTGATCAAGCTCCGCGAGCGTATGGCACAGCAAAAGCCAGCATCCTCCTGATCTTCACGAAGCGCGACACGCTCGGATCAAAGGCTCTCCAAAATATAAGGCGTGCGTTGTCGATTCCTTGCAGTCTCGTTCGTCGTTCGGATAAGGCGCACGAAGAATCCCTTCGCGCCTCTTTTACCGAGCGGACAAGGAGATTGTTCATGACTTACATCGATGGATTTGTCGCAGCTGTTCCCACGGCCAATCGTGAAACGTTCAGGAAACACGCCGAACTCGCCGCGGGTGTTTTCAAGGAGCACGGCGCGCTGAAAGTGGTCGAATGCTGGGGCGATGACGTCCCGGAGGGAACACTCACGTCTTTCACGATGGCGGTTAAACGCAAGGATGATGAGACAGTTGTTTTCTCATGGATTATCTGGCCGTCGCGCCAGACGCGCGATGAGGGAATGAAAGCAGTAATGGCCGACCCGAGATCGCAGCCAGACAAGAACCCGATGCCCTTCGACGGAAAGCGCCTGATCTACGGCGGCTTTGAAGTGCTCGTTGAGGTGTAGAAGAATTGCGCAGGTTGCAACGAAGAAGCTGTTTTTATCCGATGCCCGTTTCCCGGGCATCGTGCGTTTTGACTGATCTCTCGTCGCGTAGGCCTGTCGTCTGTAAGAAAACTCGTGCACCGCAACAACGCGGCAGACTTAAATTGCAAGTTACCGATATAACGCGTGCAATGAGGATGGGCGAGATCAGCGCCGCGTCGGGCGAACAGCACACGGGCATCGAACAGGTCAATCAGGCCATCATGCAGATGGACGAGGTGACGCAGCAAAACGCGGCGCTTGTCGAGGAGGCGTCGGCGGCCGCGCAGTCCATGGCGGCCCAGTCGAACACCTTGCGCGAATTGGTATCGATTTTCACGATCGATGCCTCCGATCCCGCTGCACAAGCATCCGGGTTCGCGCCAGCCAATGCTGCACCCGTGCGCCAGCCGGCGATACAAAGAACGCCCGCGGCATCGTCCGCCACTGCCGTCAGGAATCCGGCTGCGCTGGTAAAAGACGCTGCATGGCAGACGTTCTGATCGATTAAATGCTTGTTCTGATGGCGGGCATCGGATCGAGGTTTCATACGCCGGATGATCGATTTTTCCGCTTCTTCAAAGGTACGCTCTCGCTTTCGAAATTGCCCGGATGAGCAATAGTATTTCGTCGAATTGGGTTACCAGTTCGAAACAGAGGATGAACGCCAACGCATAACCCAGCCCGGGAAATTTGTTGATCATCTGCAAGACGGGTGCCGCAAAACGTTTTCTGACGAACTCCCGAGTCGAGACAGCGGTGATGGCAATCCCGATCGCCGCTCCCGCGAGCACGTCCGTCGGATAATGCAAGCCGAGATAAACGCGCGGCATGCATATGAAGACGGCGGTGTACAAAAGCGCGAACAAGCCGACGCGACGCCAGACGAGAAAAATGCCCGTCGCAACTGACATCCACAGCATTGCGTGGTCGCTTGGAAAGGAGCTCCAGGTACGGAGTTCGCCCTCTTGACCGGCTTCCGGAAACTGAAGATGCAACTGGAGGTTATAGACCGGCCGAAGCCGAAACGGAAAATAATGGGCGAGAAGGCGTCCGATTGCGAGCGCCAGGAGGCCGCTTGCGATGGTCGCAATGACCATTTCTCGTCGCCATTCGCTGCGCGGACCGGGCTGGAACCACATGCACCACAAAATGGGTACGAGCACAAAACCCTTGAACATGTACAGGCCCGCTATCAACCTTGTTGCGTTGTTAAACAGGATCGAGGTGGTCGCGACATGTGTCAGGAAAGTCAGGATTGTTGTATCGAAACTGTTCATGCCGGCCTCTCCGACGTCACGTTATAGGTATTAAATCCCTGTTCGGACGGAGGATGGCGCACGTTTTGTGCCCCGGCCGAATCGATGCAAACGGACACCGTGGCGAAGAGCGCCAACTCGATGCGTTATCGAGATTGATCGTCGCGGTTTGCGGCGCAGCATCGTGCGTGAACTGCGCGCGATGATTCCACGGCGTACCGTGTGACGCGGCCCAATCCACGGTTTTCCCCGCCATGAGCTGATGGGAACCGCTTGATCTCCGCTGATTGCTGCGGCGCGCAAAGTTGCGTGCTTGCTCTGCTCGCCGCTTGAGGCGCACCATGAAGACCTTGCCCGTCCCCAGGGAAACCAGCGCGCGTGGAGAGAGAAAAATGCCGGATATCGATAAGGAAAAGGTCGTCGAGGTGCTCAACCAGATCCTCGAGTCGGAACTCGCCGGCGTGGTTCGATACACCCACTATTCATTTCTTGTATTTGGATTTGGCCGCATCCCGATCGTGTCCTGGTTGAGAGAGCAGGCCGACGAATCATTGCTTCATGCACAGCAGGCGGGCGAATGGATTACGACGCTGGGCGCGTATCCATCGCTTGAAATAGGTCCGTTGCTCGATTCCCATATCTTCGATATCAGCTCGATTCTTCGAGAGTCGCTGGACGCCGAGAAGGTCGCGCTGGATCTTTATCGAGCGCTGCTGGAGCAAGTGCAGGATCGCTCGGTCGCGCTGGAGGAATACGCGCGCCAGATGATTCATGTAGAAGAGATGCATGCGGGCGAGGTCGATAAAATGCTGCGGCGGCCGGGCGCAGTTACGACGTAGCGGGATGAAGGCGACGCGACGCGCTCGTACGTCAGCTTTCCTAAGCTTTGCGCGCCGCTACTTCCTGTTCACTGATGCCGGTCTTTCGTGCCGATGCTCGTCCGTGCTAAGGTCCGGC
The DNA here is from genome assembly GCA_963708695.1 of uncultured beta proteobacterium. Taxonomy (GTDB): domain Bacteria; phylum Pseudomonadota; class Gammaproteobacteria; order Burkholderiales; family Burkholderiaceae; genus Caballeronia. The sequence goes on along the minus strand of CAVPTS010000033.1, from coordinate 5,150 downwards.
TTGGCTTGGCTTGGCTTGGCTTGGCTTGGCTTGGATATCGCTGTACGTTTTAAGAACACCATTTCACCCACTGCACACTCTGGACGGTTTATGAAAAAAGTATCGCTGTTGTTTTCTCTGGTTTTGATTGCCTCGTCTGCCGTTTCGTCGGCTTATGCAGCCGTTGGCGCGACCGAAACGCTTCCTTCCGGCGTAACGGTGACACACCTTACGGCAGGGACCGGAGCACAGCCCACTGCGGCGGATACGGTGACGGTCAACTACCGCGGCACACTTGCAAACGGCACTGAATTCGACTCTTCGTACAAACGCGGAACGCCGGCTACGTTCCCCTTGGGTCAAGTGGTTCCGTGCTGGACGCAGGGTCTTCAGAAGATGAAAGTTGGTGAGAAGGCCAAGCTCGTTTGCCCGGCGGCGACGGCATATGGCGATCGCGGCGTGGGTGCGATTCCCCCGAACAGCACGCTGACGTTTGAAGTGGAATTGTTGAAGATCGGGAATTGACTTGACGCGTGACGCGTGACAGGGTGAGCGTGATGGCGCGGGCGTCGGCACGTTCGCTGTGGGGGGTGGTGCCGGGTTGTTGCTGCTCACGCCCGCGCGCGTTATTCGTTGGCTGTGTTTTTTATCACTATTAGGCAGGTTATTTTCGTTCGCACTCGGGCGGGGTTTTGGGCGCGGAGTTGGTGTAGTGGTCAGGGTCGATGCCGGGTTGCTGCTGCTCACGTTAGCGCGGGTTTTATGTTGGCAGTATTTTTTATCACTATTAGCCACTGTGCGTGGCGGCACTTCATTTCTTGGTCCTTCGGCGACAAAGAAACGAAGCAAAGAAAACGCCTTTCCACAATCTGTATTAAGTGTCCCCAGCGTGCAGACCACTGCTTTTGGTTCCCACGTAGAACGGTGCTCGCTAGAACCAAGAACACTTGAAACCCTCCTTCTCGCGAATCCTGACATCCCCACGCTTCGCCACCAGTGCTCTCGGGCAAGTACGACAGTCCGCGGACCAATACGGCCTCACGCGTCTTTGGGGGACTGCGTTATGCGCGCGACAATATAGATTAGGGGCGCGCATAGCGCGCAATATGTTTGGGCACGAGCACACCGAAAAAATTGCGGAACGCCTCGCACTAGACGCGAACAAGTGCGCCTGAAATTACTACGCACCGAGTAGCTTCAGCCAACCTCAAACAGGGGTGAGCCCGTACCGGTCTGTGGGCGCATCGAGCTTGCCCGAGAGCACTGGTGGCGAAGCGTGGGGATGTAAGGATTCGCGAGAAGGAGGGGTTCAAGTGTCCGTGGTTTTGCGAGCACCGTGCTACGCGGGAACCAAAAGCAGTGGTCTGCACGCTGGGGACACTTAATACAGATTGTGGGAAGGCGTTTTCTTTGCTTCGTTTCTTTGTCGCCGTTGGACAAAGAAATGAAGTGCCGCCACGCACAGTGGCTAATAACGATAAAAAATGTAGCTCACATACAACTCGCGCTAACGTAAGCAGCAGCAACTCGGCACTGACCCTCGACCACCGCCGGTAACACGCCCCCGAAACCCCAAGCTCGAGTGCGAACGAAAATCCCCTGGCTAATAGTGATAAAAAATATTGCCAACATTAAACCTGCGCTAACGTAAGCAGCAGCAACCCGGCACCGACCCTGACCACTGCACCAGCCCCGCAAAACCCCGACCGAGTGCGAACGCTAATAATCTGCCACGCACAGTGGCAATAGTGCCCAAAAAAAACAGAAAACATATGCTGCGCGAAGGCCTAAGCAGCACCAACCCCCCCAATCCCTACCGACCAATAAACCCCGTTTCGCCCGAGCGCGCAGCCGCCCTATCCGGTGACCGTGATTTCGTCCGGCTTTCCAGATCCTTTAGCAGCCGTTTCACCCGAAGCTGTTGAACCGCCACCAGATTGTTTCCTTCCACCAGCGCCCGGACCCGGTTTTCCCAATATTCAAGGCCCATTCCGTGGACCGGTCCGGCCAGGTTGTTTTGCTCGACGGTACGGACCATCCGTTCCAGATGGTCAAGTTGGTGATCGGCTAAACTCGCGGGCAGTAAGTTCTCCGACCTGAACAAAGGTGCTTTTTTCTGAGTGCTCATACAAGTATCTCGTCTGCCTTCGCTGCCATAGCCGCAAAGGGTCGCTGCATTCGGTTTCTCGAACACCGCCCCTGAAAGCGCCTTAGTCAGGCGCGAAAGACAGCGGGTCGTCGTGATATTTTTGCTCGCAAGCCTGCGCATCCCGCTTTCAATGCCGTAAACACGAGAGTTGCCGTGAAATGCGAAAATGGGCGGTGGTTGATTAATCTGAAGATATCGCAACGTTTCAGGTCGGCTTTACCCTACGTCTCAATTCCCAAATTAAATTGGCCGCGCGGTCCCAAGCTGGTTCATTTGGCTTACAAATTGCGATCAGGCAACTCACATGTCCCTGCACATACATCCAGACGACGGTCCGGATCCCGGCATTGTCTGCAGCAGCTTCAGCACGCACGCCGCGGCAATGAACGAGCAGATGTTGGCCTGGCGCGACCGGGTAGGGCATATCGTGGACGTTCCGCCATCGAAGGAAAAGATCGCTACTGGCTTTAGCGGCCGCATCGACAGATACGCGGTCCGCGACTTCGTCTTCACGGATTCACGCACGGACGCGCTGACGCTCGAGCGCTCGGTGGCAAGAGTGTCCACCGATGTTCGCCGCGATTACGTCTTCCACCTCTTCGCGCAGGGCGATATCGGCACCGTCACCGGCACGCCGACCAAGCGCAGCGCCGCGAATTCCACGCGCGGAATGGTCGCCTTCGACCTCGACCAGCCGTTTCGAGTCGAACGTCCTGCATGCCACGTGCTGACGTTGTTCGTGCCGAAAGCGGTCGTCGATACCGCTTTTCCAGGTGCCGATTCCATCCACGGACGCGTGGTCGAGCAAGGTTCGCCGCTGAGCCAGCTTGTCTTCGATCACGCCGAAGCGCTTAGCCGGGATTTACCGCAAATGAACGCGGCTCAAGCCGCGAACGAGCTGGACGCCGCTGCTCAGCTGTTGATCGCGGCCTTTCGCAAACAGGCCCGTCTGAGCGGCGATACCCGTGCCGCCGTGCAGGTGGCGGTCCTGAGCCAGGTGCGCCGCTATATAGAAGCGAATCTCCATCGGGCCGAGCTTTCACCTTCGAGCGTGGTGGACGCGCTCGAACTGAAGCGTGCCACCATCTACCGCTGGTTCGAGCACGAGGGTGGACTGGGCGCGTATATCCGCAACCGGCGGCTGCGCGAAGCGGCCAGCGAGCTGATCCGCTATCCGCACCTGCAAGTTATCGATATTGCATACGGGCTGGGCTTTAAAAGCGCATCGGATTTCACTCGCGCATTTCGTCGCGCGTACGACATGAGTCCTCAGGATGCGCGCACCCGGGCGTCCGAACTTCAGCGTGCGGGGAAACCGGGCACGCTGTCGCCGCACGCGAGCGGCGGCAGGTAGATCAGCCGGTCACGGTGGCGGGAAAGCGCCGCAGAGCGAAGAGCGTGGTGCAAATGGCGGCGATCAGATACCACGCGGGCATCATCGGATTGCCGGTCGCGGCGATCAGCCATGTAACGATGAGCGGCGAAAAGCCGCCGAAAATGGTCACACCGAAGCTGTACATAATGGACACCGCGGCGGCACGATGGTGCGAGGGAAACGCCTCCATCATCATGACGGTGCTGGCGCCCGCGTTGTTGAGCGCAAGTGCGACATACGTGAGGATGATCAGCAGCGCGGCGATGTCGCTCACGCCTTGCCTCAATCCGAGAAAGGCTGGATAAGTCAGCGCGAGGCAAGTCGTGAGCATCAGGTACTGGATCGGCTTGCGGCTGGTTTGACGATCGGCAATGCGGGCCACCAGCGGGTTGACCACCAGGATCACGAGACCGGACAGACTTGCCGTGAGCAGGCTGATCGCTGCGGGCCTATGCAGTGTCCTTACCAGATAGCTCGGCATATAGAACACGGTGATGTAGATGCCGACCGAAGGCGCGGCCATCATCAAGGTTCCGTAAAACAACGTGCGAGCGCGACGCTTGAACAACCCGGCGAGCCGCGGCCGTTCGGGTGTTTCGATGGTAACGGACGGCATGCGCCGGCGCAGATACCAGCCGACCGGGCCAATGAAACCGCCCAGCACGAATGGAATGCGCCAACCCCAGTCGTGCATGGCCGCCGGCGAGAGCAGGGCGGTCGTGGTTGCGCCGACCAGCGCGGCGGCGAACGCCGCTGCACCTTGGCTCGCGCCTCGCCAGCTGGTCAGATAACAGCGGCGGTTCCGCGGTACCGATTCCATCAACACCGCCGACGCCGGACCGATCTCGCCCCCCGCGGCGAGCCCCTGCAGCAGCCGCGCGATGACGATCAGCACCGTCGCGGTCCCACCTATGGAAGCGACGGTCGGCACGCATGCGATCAGCCACGTGCCGAGCGTCATGAGCGCGAGCGACCATGTCATGGCGGCCTTGCGGCCGCGGGTGTTGGCTATCTGTCCAATGAACATTGCGCCGAGCGGGCGCATGACGAAGCCTGCGCCGAAGGTGGCGAGGGACAGCAGCAGCGATGAGAGCGGGTCGTGGGAAGGAAAAAACAACTTGCCGATGATTACGGCCGAGAAGCTATAGACCGTGAAGTCATACGCGACAAACGCATTACCGATGATGGTCGCCAGGACGATGCGCGCGGGTCTTGCGCCGGGCGTGCGCGTTAGTTGGTCTGTAGCGGTGTGCATGGCGCAGTTTTTTGGGGTTTGATGCTCCGAGCGGGGATAATAAGCGGAAATGATTTCGTTCGCACTAGAGGGTGGTCGGGGCCGGTGCTGGGTTGTTGCTGCGGGTTATTTTCGTTCGCACTCGGGCGGGGTTTGGGGGCTACCGGCGGTGGTCGGGGTCGGTGCTGGGTTGCTGCTGCTTACGTTAGCGCGGGTTGTATGTTGGCTAAATTTTTTATCACTATTAGCCACTGTGCGTGGCGGCACTTCATTTCTCCTGGTAAATTTTTTATCACTATTAGCCACTGTGCGTGGCGGCACTTCATTTCTTTGTCCAACGGCGACAAAGAAACGAAGCAAAGAAAACGCCTTTCCACAAACTGTTTTAAGTGTCCCCAGCGTGCAGACCACTG
>CAVPTS010000032.1:0-44294 GCA_963708695.1 uncultured beta proteobacterium | reverse complement strand
CGCAAACTGCCGCCGCCACGCTCGCCGCCACTCGATCGGAAGGCAGCGTGCGGCCGGTCACCGCACCGAGCATTGATTTGCGGGATAGGCCAGCCAGCAAAGGCACGCGCAGGTACGAGGGACGTGTGTCGGCTAAATGCGACAGCAACTCATAATTATGACCCGTCACGGATTTGCCAAAGCCAAATCCGGGATCCAGGCAGATTCGTTCTCCCGCTAATCCGGCGCCAGTCAACGTTCGTACGCGTTCCTCGAAGAATTCGCGCACTTGCCCCACCACATCAAGATACGCGGGCTCGTGCAGCTGCATAGTTTGCGGTTCACCGAGCATGTGCATGACCAGACGCCGCACACGCTGTCCTTGACCGCATCGAGCGCGCCTTCGCGGCGAAAACCCCAGATGTCGTTGACCATGTCCGCGCCGGCAGCAAGCGCGGCACTCATCACGGCAGGCTTGTAGGTATCGATGGAAAGCGGCACGCCCGCTGTCCGTAATGCTTCGATTACCGGAATCACGCGCTCAAGCTCTTCACCGAGCGGCACGGGCGGTGCGCCTGGGCGCGTCGATTCTCCGCCAATATCAATAATGTCCGCGCCGTCGCGAATCATTTCCGCAGCCTGCGCGAGCGCGGCGTCACGCGCGACGAAACGGCCGCCATCGGAAAAAGAATCTGGCGTGACGTTCAAGATACCCATGATCAACGGGCGTTCGAATGTCAGGGTGAATCGGCCGCATTGGAGCGGCTGGACGGCAGGTTGCATATCATTTTGGAAGTTTGAAGCCCGCTCGGGGGCCTATAGGCAGCAGGGCAATTAGACGTTCTTTTTGCAAGTGCGCCAAGCGGTTTTCGGCGCCGCCGCTGCGCAAATTGCAACATGTAACCTCGCACCGGCCAAACGCCGGCACAAACAAAAAGGGCCGGTGTGAAAACACACCGGCCCTTTCCGAATTGCCTCAGTTTCGCGTCAGGCTGAAGCAGGAGCCGTGGCGTTGCCCGGCTTGACTTCCGCGCCGGTATTTCCACCACCCGACGACGGATCACCCGACGGCGGCGGCAGATTCTTCGGCGGCCGCGGCGGACGACCGCCCATGATGTCGGTGATCTGTTCCGCGTCGATGGTTTCCCATTCCAGCAGCGCCTTCGTCATGGCTTCGACCTTGTCGCGGTTGTCTTCCAGCAGCTTGCGGGCGAGGCCATATTGATCGTCGAGGATTCGGCGAATTTCAGCGTCGACCTTTTGCTGCGTGGCTTCGGATACCGTCTTCGACGCCATCTTGCCAAACATGCCGTCCTGCTCGGTATCTACATAGACCATTGTGCCGAGCACATCCGACATACCGTAACGCGTCACCATGTCACGCGCCATCTTGGTTGCGCGCTCGAAGTCGTTCGAAGCACCCGTTGACATGGAGTTCAGGAACACTTCCTCTGCTGCACGGCCGCCGAACAGAATGGCGATTTCCTCGAGCATCTTGTCGCGATACAGGTTCACGCGATCATGCTCAGGCAACTGCCACGTAATGCCCAACGCCCAGCCGCGCGGCATGATGGAGACCTTGTGAACCGGATCAGCGTGCGGCAGAAGCTTCGCCACCACTGCATGACCCGACTCGTGATACGCCGTATTCCGACGCTCTTCTTCACGCATCACGGCAGACTTGCGCTCCGGACCCATGAAAATCTTGTCTTTCGCGTCTTCGAAGTCCGCCATTTCGACGATCCGCTTGCCGCGACGAGCCGCAAACAGCGCTGCTTCGTTCACCAGGTTTGCCAAATCAGCACCCGAGAAGCCCGGCGTACCACGCGCGATCACCGAAGCGTCGACGTCGTTCGAAATAGGCACCTTGCGCAGATGAACCTTCATGATGTGTTCGCGGCCGCGGATATCCGGCAAGCCAACGTACACCTGACGGTCGAAACGGCCCGGACGCAGCAGCGCCTTGTCCAGCACATCTGAGCGGTTGGTCGCGGCAATCACGATCACGCCGGAATTCGCCTCGAAGCCGTCCATTTCCACGAGCATCTGATTCAGCGTCTGTTCGCGTTCGTCGTTACCGCCACCCATGCCGGCGCCGCGATGACGGCCCACAGCATCGATTTCATCGATAAACACGATACACGGCGCGTGCTTTTTGGCCTGCTCGAACATGTCGCGCACCCGAGCCGCGCCCACACCGACGAACATTTCAACGAAGTCCGAGCCCGAGATGCTGAAGAACGGTACCTTCGCTTCGCCCGCAATAGCGCGTGCCAGCAACGTCTTACCTGTACCCGGAGGCCCGACCAGCAAGACGCCGCGCGGAATCCGCCCGCCCAGCTTCTGGAATTTCTGCGGATCGCGCAGGAAGTCGACGAGCTCGGAGACTTCCTCCTTCGCTTCGTCACAACCGGCGACATCGGTAAAATTGATCGCGTTATTGTTTTCGTCGATCAGCCGCGCTCGCGACTTGCCAAACGAAAACGCTCCGCCTTTCCCGCCACCCTGCATCTGCCGCATCATGAAAAACCAGAAGCCGATGATCAGGATCGTCGGCCCGAGGTAATACAGCGCGGAAACGAGCGCGTTCGGTTCGTCGTCGGCCTTGCCGCTGACCTGAACGCCGTACTTCATCAAGTCGCCGACCATCCAGATGTCGCCGGGCGACACGATCTGATATTTCTGACCGTCTGCGGGAGTAACGGTGAGATTACGGCCCTGAACGGTAACAGTCTTGACCTTACCGGTCTTCGCGTCGTCCATGAATTGCGAATACGAAACACCTTCCTGGACGCGGGGCTTGTCGAACTGCTTGAACACCGTGAACAGCACCAGTGCGATAACCAGCCACACCGCTGCCTTAGAGAACATATTGTTGTTCAAAGCACCACTCCTTCACTCATAGACGGGCGCCTAAATTCGCCTTGCGGCACCACGAAAGCATTCTAATCCAGACCGCAAACCCCTGCTACGCCTTTGACCTGCAGGAAGATAGCGCTCCGGATCCGATTTTTGGGCAAATCCGGTAAAAACATCCAGCAAAACACCTGCTTCCGGGAGGCGTTTTCACCGGCAACGCTCAATCATGACGCTTGAGTTGCCTGCCCAAAATAAACGTTTCGGACGATTTATCACGCGACGCCTTAGGTTTGCGCGGCGCGACGATTTTGAATTGATCCTTGAACTTTTTTACAATTTGACTATAACCGCTGCCGTGAAAACATTTGACTAACAGGGCACCATCCGGTTTCAGATGATTCTGCGAGAACTCCAGCGCCAAGTCGCATAAATGCTCCATTCGCGCAGCGTCCGCACTCGCCACTCCTGAGAGGTTGGGGGCCATGTCGGAGATTACAAGGTCGACTTGGTGATCTCCGACCATTTCCTTCAACTGATCCAGTACCGAGTCTTCGCGGAAATCGCCCTGGATGAACGTGACATCGGCTATGGGTTCCATTGGCAGCAGGTCGAGCGCGATGATCTTGCCATCTATTCCGCCTTCGCGCGTTTCACCCCGCTTGGCCCCTTTTGCCAACTGGTTGCGCGCGTACTGGCTCCAGCTGCCCGGCGTGGAGCCCAGATCCACGATGATCTGGCCCGGCTTGATCAACTTGTCCTGCTCGTCGATCTCCTTCAGCTTGTATGCCGCACGCGCCCGATAGCCCTCGCGCTGCGCGAGCTTTACGTACGGGTCGTTGATGTGGTCGTGCAGCCACGAGTAATTGAAGCGGTTTTTTGCCATTAAGAATGAACTCTTGCTGCGTGAAGCTGTACTTTTAGCGGATAATACGCGTCTAATTTAGGTTGCTGCTCATTTATGAGGCAACCTTCGTCGATGTGGACAGCCGAAGTGGCTAGCCGATTCCGGCGCTGTTGCGCCCTGTGCTTGCCGGGCATCTCAAGGCCAATTCCGTGCTTGAGGCTTGCCAGGCAACACGCGGTGCCCGAGCTCCGGCGATTAAAGATTCGTTAAAATCAAGTCCGTTTGCTCGCCGCACCGCCTCGCGCCGTCCGTCATTTTCTTGAGCAAGGCGTCCGCCCTGCCCGTCTTTGTTTTGCAATCGCGACCGTTTAGCCGCTTTTACGCTACGGCGCCTCTCATTTTAGTCGAGTCCGTTACTTCTCATGCCAGCTCTTAAACTTTCTCCCGCCCAACGCGCCGACCTGCGCTCCCAGGCTCACGCGCTCAAGCCCGTCGTACTCGTTGGCGGCGAAGGGCTGACCGAGGCCGTGCTGACCGAGATTGAAGTTCACCTCGCGGCGCATCAGCTTATCAAGATCCGCGTTTTCGGCGATGACCGCGACGCCCGCATCGCAGCTTACGCGGAGATCTGCGACCGGCTGAACGCTGCGCCCATTCAGCAAATTGGCAAGCTGCTGGTCGTCTGGCGGCCGGAAAGCGATGAGGTTGCCAAGCCTTCGCGCGCCGCCGGCGTTCGCGGCGCCAACCGCGTTGCACCGCCGAGCGCTGGCGAAGCCGCTGCTGAAACTTCGTCGAAGGGACGTGCTCCGCGCGTGGTTAAAGTCGTCAAGATCACCCGCGATGCGCCTGTAGTCCGCAAGCCGAAGAAGCAGAAGCTGCTGGTTCGCGGTAACGAACGCGTGACCGCCGGCGGCAACGTCAAACGCGCGAAGAAGCGTCTGCCTAGCGCCAAACGTCATCATCAATCGTCGAAATAAATCTAAAAATAAGTCTTTCGGGCTCGCCCGAAATAAGGAAAGCCGGTGTTGCCCGATAACCTCGAGCACCACCGGCTTTTTTTTAACCGCGCGCGCGACGTGCCGCGACGCTGGCTGTCTTTCCCTTCGGAACAGTCGTTTGCACGGGGAACCGCCCCGGCGGCAGGCGCCAGAACAACACTAGCCCCAACACGCTCTCCATCAGATAGAACGCGCTCGACACCCCGTGCAGAAGCCGAAAACGGCTGGCATACGGCGACTGCGCGAGTTCCATCCCGCCTTCCTGCGCGGCCACGCGCATCGCGTTCATGAACGGCTGCAACGCAAAATAGCCGATCAGCACGCACAAAAGCATGCCGGCAATGACCCAGCGCAGTCGCGTTAGTACTCGACCACACCCGTACGAACCAGGCGATTGGCCATCACCAGCAGCAACAGCGCGCACACCACGCCCAGCATGCCTTCGATGCGAAACAGTTGCGCCGCAACCGATCCGGCCGACGTCCGGTCGAGCATGCTGAACAGCACGGGCGCGGCGGCATAGCCCATCGTCAGCAGGCTGCCGACCCAGCAGTCATGGCGACTGATCCGGAAAGAATCGATGAGCCATCAGACGTACTTGACCGCGATGATTTCGTACTCGCGCGCGCCGCCCGGCGCCTGCACCGACGCTACGTCGCCTTCCGACTTGCCGATCAGCGCGCGCGCGATCGGCGAGCTGATCGAGACCAGCCCGTGGTCGATGTCCGCTTCGTCGTCGCCGACGATCTGGTAGTTCACCGTGTCGCCCGAGTCCAGGTCTTCCAGCTCGACGGTCGCGCCGAACACCACGCGGCCGTCGGCGTCCACTGCGGTCGGGTCGATCACCTGCGCGCCGGCCAGCTTCGACTCGATTTCCGCGATGCGGCCCTCGATAAAGCCCTGCTTTTCCTTCGCCGCGTCGTATTCGGCGTTTTCCGACAGATCGCCCTGCGCACGCGCTTCGGCGATCGAATTGACGACCGCCGGACGCTCAACGGATTTCAGGCGCTGCAATTCATCGCGCAGCATCTCTGCGCCGCGCTTCGTCAATGGAACTGTGCTCATAAACAACTCATTACGCAAAAAAGCAGCCGTAAAAAAATTACCGCGGTTAAGTGCATCTCCCGGTAAAAATGGGAGACGCCGCTTAACCGCGGCCCTTGATACTTAGACTTCGTTTTGGAGACTGCTGATACTGCTGAGACCCGAATCAGAAGCCTTAGTTTAGGCGAGCATGGAGCCCTTGTAAATCATAGACTTCCAGGTCCTTCAAATATCGCAAACCTTCGACCGCCGCCCGCGCGCCCGGACATGGTCGTGTAGTACGTGACCTTGTTGGCCTGCGCGCTCATGCGGATCGAGCGCGAATCGGCGATCGCGGCGCGGGTTTCGTCGACGGTCGTGAAGACCAGCGCAATCTCGCCGTTCTTGATCATGTCGACGATGTGCGGACGGCCGTCCTTCACCTTGTTGACCACCTTCACCGGCACGCCGGCGGCTTCGATGGCCGGCGCCGTGCCCTTGGTCGCGACGATCGGATAGCCGAGTTCGTGCAGCATGCGTCGCGACTTCGACGGCCTTCGGCTTGTCGGCGTCCATCACGGTCAGCAGCACCGTGCCGCTTTCCGGCAAGCGCGATCCCGCCGCGAGCTGCGACTTGAACAGCGCTTCGCCGAAGGTTCGGCCCACGCCCATCACTTCGCCGGTCGAACGCATTTCAGGTCCGAGCACCGGATCGACGGCCGGGAACTTAACGAACGGGAACACCGCTTCCTTGACGCTGAAGTACGGCGGAATCGACTTCCTTCGTCATGCCCTGATCGGCGAGTTTCTGGCCGACCATCGCGCGCGCCGCGATCTTCGCCGAGCGGCAGGCCGGTCGCCTTCGACACGTACGGCACCGTGCGCGAAGCACGCGGATTCACTTCCAGCACGTAGATCACGTCCTGCTTCGAACCATCTTCCTGCGGCACTTGCTGGATCGCGAACTGCACGTTCATCAGGCCGATCACGTTCAGCGCGCGCGCCATGGCGCCGGTCTGGCGCTTGAGTTCGTCGATGGTTTCCTGCGACAGCGAATACGGCGGCAGCGAGCACGCCGAGTCGCCCGAATGCACGCCCGCCTGTTCGATGTGCTCCATCACGCCGCCGATAAACACCGCTTCGCCGTCCGAAATGCAGTCCACGTCGCATTCGATTGCGTCGTTCAGGAAGCGGTCGAGCAGCACCGGCGAATCGTGCGACACCTTCACGGCTTCGCGCATGTAGCGCTCGAGGTCGCGCGGCTCGTGGACGATTTCCATCGCGCGGCCGCCCAGCACGTACGACGGACGCACGACCAGCGGATAACCGATTTCTTCGGCGAGCCGCAGCGCTTCGTCTTCGGCGCGTGCGGTGCGGTTCGGCGGCTGGCGCAGGTCCAGGTCCTGCAGCAGCTTCTGGAAACGCTCGCGGTCTTCGGCGGCGTCGATCATGTCCGGCGACGTGCCGATGATCGGCACGCCGTTCGCTTCGAGGTCCAGCGCAAGCTTCAACGGCGTTTGGCCGCCGTACTGCACGATCACGCCGACCGGCTTTTCCAGCTCGACGATTTCCAGCACGTCTTCCAGCGTCAGCGATTCGAAGTACAGACGGTCGGACGTGTCGTAGTCGGTCGAAACGGTTTCGGGATTGCAGTTGACCATGATGGTTTCATAGCCGTCTTCGCGCATCGCGAGCGCGGCGTGCACGCAGCAATAGTCGAACTCGATGCCCTGCCCGATCCGGTTCGGACCGCCGCCGAGCACCATGATCTTCTTCTTGTCCGTCGGATTCGCTTCGCACTCTTCCTCGTAGGTCGAGTACATGTAGGCGGTTTTCGTCGCGAATTCGGCCGCGCACGTGTCCACGCGCTTGTAGACCGGACGCACCTTCAACGCGTGACGATGCTTGCGCACAGCCGTCTGATCCGAGCCGAGCAACTTGGCGAGGCGACGATCTGAAAAACCGCTCTGCTTCAGATACAGCATTTCGTCCTTGGTCAGGCTTGCGATCGTGCGGCCGCCCAACGCCTTTTCCTTCAGGATGATCTGCTCGATCTGCGCGAGGAACCACGGATCGATGGCCGTTTCCTCGAAGATTTCTTCCGCGGTGAGGCCGAGGCGGAACGCGTCGCCGAGGAACCAGATCCGGTCCGGACCCGGCTCGCCGATTTCGCGAATCACTTCGTCGCGGCTCGTGGTCTTTTCGTCGAGTCCATCGACGCCAACTTCCAGGCCGCGCAACGCCTTCTGGAACGATTCCTGGAACGTGCGGCCAATCGCCATCACTTCGCCGACCGACTTCATTTGCGTCGTCAGGCGCGCATCGGCTTCGCGGAATTTTTCGAACGCGAAACGCGGAATCTTCGTGACCACATAGTCGATAGTCGGCTCGAACGACGCCGGCGTCTGACCACCGGTGATCTCGTTCTTAAGCTCGTCGAGTGTGTAACCCACGGCCAGCTTCGCTGCGACCTTGGCGATCGGGAAACCCGTTGCCTTCGACGCCAGCGCCGACGAGCGCGACACACGCGGATTCATCTCGATCACGACCATGCGGCCGTCTTTCGGGTTGATTGCGAACTGCACGTTCGAACCGCCCGTGTCCACGCCGATCTCGCGCAGCACCGCGAGCGATGCGTTACGCAGGATCTGGTATTCCTTGTCGGTGAGCGTCTGGGCCGGCGCGACCGTGATGGAATCGCCGGTATGCACGCCCATCGGGTCCAGGTTTTCGATCGAGCAGACGATGATGCAGTTGTCCTTGGTATCGCGGACCACTTCCATCTCGAACTCTTTCCAGCCCAGCAACGACTCTTCGATCAGCAATTCACGCGTCGGCGACAAGTCCAGTCCGCGACGGCAAATCTCTTCGAACTCTTCCTTGTTGTAGGCGATCCCGCCGCCCGATCCGCCCAGCGTGAACGACGGACGAATGACCGTGGGATACCCGCCGCTGCCGGTCAGCGCGGCAATCTCCGCCTGCACCTGAAGCGCTTCTTCCATGGAATGCGCGATGCCCGATTTGGCCGAACCGAGGCCAATCTTCGTCATTGCTTCCTTGAACTTCTGGCGGTCTTCGGCTTTATCGATCGCTTCCGGCGACGCGCCGATCAACTCGACCTTGTACTTCTCCAGCACGCCGTGGTGGAACAAATCCAGCGCGCAATTCAGCGCGGTTTGTCCGCCCATGGTCGGCAGAATGGCGTCGGGACGTTCTTTGTCGATGATGCGCTCGACGACTTCCCACGTAATCGGCTCGATGTACGTGACGTCGGCCGTGTTCGGGTCGGTCATGATCGTCGCGGGATTGCTGTTGACGAGAATGACCTTGTAGCCTTCCTCGCGCAGCGCCTTGCACGCCTGCGCGCCCGAATAATCGAACTCGCACGCCTGACCGATGATGATCGGTCCCGCGCCGATGATGAGGATGCTCTTGATGTCTGTCCGCTTCGGCATAACTGCTCTCAATGATTGTGTTTCTTTGGCGCCGCTTCTACTCGCTTCTCTACGCTTGACTCTTACGCCGCTTCCTTCTGCCCTTCCATCAGGCCGACGAAGCGGTCGAACAAGTAAGCGATGTCGTTCGGTCCCGGCGACGCTTCCGGGTGACCCTGGAAGCAGAACGCGGGTTTGTCGGTGAGCGCGAAGCCTTGCAGCGTGCCGTCGAACAGCGACGTGTGCGTGACTTTTGCGTTGGCGGGCAGCGTGGCGGCATCGACGGCGAAACCGTGGTTCTGCGACGTGATCACCACGCGGCCGTTCTCGAGATCCTTCACCGGATGATTCGCGCCGTGATGGCCCGTTTTCATCTTCATGGTCTTGGCACCAACGGCCAGACCCATGATCTGGTGGCCGAGGCAAATGCCGAACGTAGGAATGCCGCGTTGCGATGAACTCGCGCGTCGCGCGGATCGCGTAGTCGCACGGTTCCGGATCGCCGGGGCCGTTCGAGAGGAAGATGCCGTCGGGATTCAGCGCGAAGGCGTCGGCGGCGGTAGCTTCGGCCGGCAGCACGGTGACGTGGCAACCGCGCTCGGCGAGCATGCGCAGGATGTTGTACTTCACGCCGAAATCGAACGCGACCACGCGATACTGCGGCGCCTTTTGCTCGCCGTAGCCGCTTTCCAGACGCCATTCGGACTGGGTCCACTCGTACTTTTCTTTCGTCGACACGACCTTGGCGAGATCCATCCCCGATAAACCCGGGAACGAGCGTGCAAGTTCGAGGGCCTTGGCCTCGTCGTCGGACCCCCGCCCGCCAGAATGCAGCCGTTCTGCGCGCCCTTGTCGCGCAGAATTCGCGTGAGTTTGCGGGTATCGATATTGGAGATTGCGACGACGTTTTCCGCTTTCAGATAATCGGCGAGCGACTGTTCAGAGCGGAAATTCGAGGCGAGCACCGGCAGATCTCGGATGATCAGGCCGGCGGCATGGACTTTCGTGGATTCGACATCTTCGGCATTCACGCCGACGTTGCCGATATGCGGATACGTCAGCGTGACGATTTGCTGGGCGTAGCTCGGGTCCGTCAGGATTTCCTGATAACCGGTGATAGCAGTGTTGAACACCACTTCGCCGATGGTGTGACCGGACGCGCCGATGGAGTGACCACGAAAAACCGTGCCGTCGGCGAGTGCGAGGATTGCGGGAGAGAATGACGGCAACACGGGAGGCTCCTTGGGGAACACCCTGTTTGCCGACCTGTCATCCGACCGTGGAGTCGCGCGCGGCCTTTTTAGTGGCGCGCGCAGACCGGATCGCGTTCGATTGCCTGGGGCGCAACGTCCGCCTTGTATCCGCCGATGTGGCTCCGTGAACGGAACGCGCGAGTCAGGCGTTTGGCGGGATGCGCGCGTACGGCAGAGCGCGGCGGATGAACGGTGAGTGGGAGGTAGGCGCTAGGGTGTAGGTTGATTTGCTCAAACTTTCGAATTATAGCCCGAAACAGCCCTTCCCTCCAAATTTGAGACTCGGCGCACGCAAGACCCGTTCCAGGCGAAGCGCTGTAGGGCTCACCCCATGGGGCATGGCGCGATCAGGACGCCACGCCGCCGCGCTTTTCGAGAGCGCTGCTCGGCAAGACGTACCAGATGGCGCTTGCTATCTGCAGCGCGATCAGCACGGCCCACGCGCTCAGATGCGCCACGGCGGGATAGTGGCCGTTTTGCGTGGGCCACCACGACAGCAACGCGCCGATGCCAACCTGCAAGCCGAAGATCAGGATGAACAGCACGAGCGTGAGCGTGCTGAGCGCGCGGCCGATCATGTGCATCGGAAAATAGTCGGCCATCACCGCGTAGCTCAGGATGCCCGTGCCGCCGAAGACGCCGTAACACGCAATCAGCAATGCCGGTGAAATCGGGGCCCGCACGAGCATCAGCACCTGCACGAGCACGAACAGCGCCATGCCGAAGCCGCAGAACGCATAGACCGTGATGCCGCGCTTTTGCAGACTGCGCGCCGCCGCGCCGAAACCGACGCAGCCGATCATCATCGCGATGCCGAGCACCGATACCAGCGCCGCGGCGTATTGGGCGCTCAGGCCCATGACATCGAGGAGATAAGGTCGAATCCACAGCGACTGCATGGCGTAGAAAACGCCCTGCGTGACCACCGAAAACGACGCGATCTTCCAGAACACCCCGCTGCACAGAATGCGCCATGTGCCCTGGAATTGCGAAAGCATGTCCGCTTTGTGAGGCACGCCGCCGTCCCGATGCTCCGGCGCGAAGAGAAAGATTGCCGCCGCGACCGCGAGGGTCATCGCAACGAGGCCGAAACAGATGTTGCGCCAGTCGGTCACGCCGAGCAGGATTGCGAGCGGCGAGCCGACTACCACGCCGCCGAGGCCGCCCATCGCCATGACGAGGCCGTTGACCATCGGCAACTGCGCCACCGGCAGGATCTGCGCGAGCGCCTTGAACGCCGCGCTCATGCACACCGACACGCCCACACCAATCAGCAAGCGCCCCAGCATCATCGCGCCAATGCCGTGCGCCGCGCCGAACACGCCGATACCCAGCGCCGCGAACATCAGCATGCCCGCCGTGACGCGGCGCGGGCCAAACCGGTCGAGCAGGATGCCGACGGGAATCTGCGCGGCCGCAAAGCCGAGGAAATACAGTGATGTCAGCAAGCCGAGATCCGCGCCCGACAAACCCAGTTCGTGCGTGATGTACGGCGCGAAGCCGAGATTCACCCCGCGAAACACGTACGAGACGAAATACCCGGCGGAGAACAGGAAAAACACGCGAAGGCGAACGGAGGACGTCATGTGCAGCGCAATAGTCCTGTTTGATATGAAGCAGAAGTTTAACTTGCGCGTCCAAATGAAAACGCCGTCACCTTGGTGACGGCGTGGATTCTTGACCCCGCGGCTGGTTATTTCTTCTTTTTATCGGCTGCGCTGGTTGCTTTCGTGGTCTTCGTGGTTTTCGACGCTGCCGGTTTTACTACTGCCGGCTTGACCGCTTTCGCCGGTTCGCTGGTTTTTTCGGCGACTCGCGTCACCTTGACCGGCGCACCCGCTTTGCCGCCACGTGTTGCTGTGCTTTTCGATTCCGGCACGTGCGTGCCAATCTTTGTCACGCCACCTCTCGTCCGGCTCGTTGCAACGACCGTTTCCACGCGCACCGGACCAGGCTCCGCCGGTACTGAGCGCCCGACCGGCACATGCAGCACGATCAGCTGACCCGGCATCACGGAATCGCGATGCGTCCGGTTCCAGCTTTTAACCTGCCCGATCGACACATTGTAGCGATCAGCGAACATCGCCATCGATTGTGCGCGGCGAACGCGAATCAGCATCTTGCGGGTATCGGGGACGTCCGGTTCGACGGCCAGGATTGCGCTTTCGGCGACGTCGGCGCTGATGTCCTCGTCGTCGTCATCGCTGCGCGGCACGACGATGGTCGAACCCGCCTTCAGCCTCATGCCGGCCGGAATGCGGTTCACCGACATCAGGGTCTCGGCGTCCACGCCGATCTTCTGCGCGATCGCCGCGGGCGCCGCGCGTTCGGTCACGGTGTAAGTGGTCCACGACGACAACGCGCCCGAATACGACTTCAGATTTTTCTGGAAGGCGCTGGCGTTATCGAAGGGAAGCAGGATCTGCGGATTGGTCGCGCCAAGAATCACCGGCTTCGCAAACGACGGATTGAGCGAGCGGAACTCCTCCACCGTCATGCCCGCGAGCTTCGCGGCCATTGTCACGTCGATGTCGCGCGACGTGGTCACGGTCACGAAATACGGGTGATTCGGAATGTCCGGCAAGGTCAGCCCGTATTGCGCCGGATTCGCGACGATGTTCTTGACAGCCTGGAGCTTCGGCACGTAATTACGCGTCTCGTTCGGCATGCGCAAGCTTTGATAATCCGTCGGCAGACCCAGCGCCTCGTTCTTCGCGATCGCGCGCTGCACGCTGCCTTCACCCCAGTTGTACGCGGCGAGCGCCAGATGCCAGTCGCCGAACATGTCGTGCAGACGCGAAAGATAGTCGAGCGCCGCGCTCGTCGACGCCAGCACATCGCGCCGCTCGTCCTGGAACATGTTCTGTTTCAGGTTGTAGTCGCGGCCGGTGCCCGGCACGAATTGCCACATGCCGGCGGCTTTCGCGACCGACAACGCCTGCGGGTTATAAGCCGACTCGATGAACGGCAGCAACGCGAGCTCGGTCGGCATGTGCCGCTGCTCGAGTTCCTCGACGATGTGATACAGGTATTTCTGCGAGCGGCCGGTCATGCGCTCGACGTAATCCGGGCGTTGCGCGTACCAGTTCACCTGCATGTCGACCAGGTCGCTTTGCAAGTCAGGAATCTGGAAACCACGGCGGATACGGCCCCACAGGTCACCGTCGGGTCCGGAAAGCGAATCGAGGGACGTCTTGTCCACGTTGATCGTTTCGCGGGCGGCGGCAGTCTTGCGGATGGTGTCTGCTACGGCTTGCTGCTTCTGAGCGGAAGGGAGTGAAGAGAGGGAGTTGGTCGCTGTCGGTCCCTGGCTGGCACATGCAGCCAAAGTCAGGACGACTAGCGCACTAAAAATCAATCGCATGGACGTCTCGGATTCCAAAAAATGTGCTTGGAAATTTGGACCCGATAGTACGTAAGCGCACTCAACACGTCAATATAAATGCAAAAAACTCAGCAAAATCCGGGGCCTGCAAAGCTTTTCAACGTTTCAGATGAAGATAACCGCAGGCCTTCCCCGGGTTAGCGAAATTTGTCTTTCCAGCCGCGCATCAGCGTGAATGCGTCAAGCCGGTCGCGTACCGGGCGCTGGAACTGCGCGGCAAGCGTGGCTTGCACGTCTTTTTCGCCGACGCGCAAAAACGGGTTCGCCTTTCGTTCGTGCAGGAGCGTGGTCGGAATGGTCGGCTGGTTGCGCGCGCGCAGGCGCTCGGCCTCCTTCTGCCATTCGGCCAGCGCCGCGTTGCCCGGTTCGGCCGCGCGGGCGAACCGGATATTCGACAGCGTATATTCGTGCGCGCAGTGAACCAGCGTGGCGTCCGGGAGCGCCGCGAGCGCGTCGAGCGAACTCAGCATTTGCTGCGCCGTGCCTTCGAAAAGCCGGCCGCAACCGCTGGCGAACAGCGTGTCGCCGCAAAAAAGATGCGGCGTGCCTTGCGGATCGCCCGGCTGAAAATACGCGATGTGTCCGGCCGTATGTCCCGGCACATCGATAACCGAGCATTCCAGCGCCGGACTCGCGATACTGACGTGATCGCCCTGCTTCACGCGCCGTGTCAGATGGTCGATCGCTTCGCCGGCCGGGCCGATCACGGGGATTTCCCTGACCGCTGAATCAGGGGACGAATCAGGGGCCGAATTCCCGGCCGATTGGCTAACGAGCAGTTTTGCGACGCCGCCGACGTGGTCGTGATGGTGGTGCGTGAGTAAAATAGCGGTCAGCCGCCAACCGCGTTTCGTCAGATAGGCTTCGACGGGCGCGGCGTCGCCCGGATCGACCACGATGGCATCCTGACCGTCGGATATCAGCCAGATGTAGTTGTCTTCGAACGCCGGAACCGGCACGTACTCAAGCGTTTTCATAAGGCGACCCACCCGAACATGTCAGAGCGAACGATTATAGACTGGCCCGCCTGGACGGTTTCCGCGCCCGGCCGCTATGTGCTCGAGTGGGAACAGGCGCAGCTCGACCGCGTGGTGTCGGATATTTTCGGCTATCACGCGCTTCAGCTTGGGCTGCCGGGGCTCGACGCGCTGCGCGAGAATCGCATGCCGTATCGCGGGCTGGTGCTCGACACCGCCAGCGCCGCGAGTGCGCCTTTCACGCTGCCGCCGCCGGTTTCATCTGATTCGCGGCCGGGCGTGACGGCGCTGCCGTCGGCGAGCCGGGGATTGCACGCGCCGGAGGGACGCAGCGCCGTGTGGTGCGATCTGCTGGATCTACCGTTCGAGGCGCAAAGCGTCGACTTGCTGGTCATGCCGCATACGCTGGAGTTCACGAGCGACCCGCATCGGTTGCTGAGAGAAGCCGAGCGCGTGCTGATGCCCGAAGGCCAGTTGATCATTCTCGGCTTCAATTCGCTGAGCCTCTGGGGCGCCCGGCAATCGTTCGGCAAGGTCGCCGGCAAGCCGTTCGTGCCGTCCGCACACGAAATGATCGCGTTCACGCGGATCAAGGACTGGATCAAGTTGCTCGGATTCGACCTTGAACGCGGACGCTTCGGCTGCTATCGTCCGCCTCTTCTCACCGAACAATGGCTGGCGCGCTATGAATTCATGGAAGCCGCCGGCGACCGCTGGTGGCCGATCTTCGGCGCGGCCTACATGATCACCGCCATTAAGCGCGTGCGCGGCATGCGCCTGATCGGGCCGCGCAAGCTGAAAAAACCCGCCCTCGCGCCGGGCTTAGCCCCGGTCGCCACGCCGCATACACGCAACGAGCATTGATGACCTTAGAAACCACGGACAAAGTAATCGATATCTATACCGACGGCGCCTGCAAAGGCAATCCCGGCCCTGGCGGCTGGGGCGCGCTGCTGCGTTTCGGCGATCAGGAAAAGGAGTTGTTCGGCGGCGAAACGCCGACAACCAACAACCGTATGGAGCTCATGGGCGTGATTTCGGCGCTCGAAGCGCTGAAGCGGCCGTGCCGCGTGGTGATCCATACCGATTCGCAATATGTCCAGAAGGGCATCAGCGAATGGATTCACGGCTGGAAGAAGAAGAACTGGATGACGGCCGCGAGAACGCCCGTCAAGAACGCGGATCTTTGGAAACGGCTCGATGCGCTTGTCGTTCAGCATCAGATCGAATGGCGCTGGGTGAAAGGCCACTCCGGCCATCCGGAAAATGAACGCGCCGATGCGCTCGCGAATCGCGGCGTCACTTCACTCGCCGAAGGCTAATTTTTTATTTCTATGCGCCAACTCGTACTCGATACCGAAACAACCGGCCTCAACGCCCGCACGGGCGACCGCATTATCGAAATTGGCTGCGTTGAGCTTGTGAATCGACGGCTTACCGGCAATAACCTGCACTTTTATGTGAATCCAGGACGCGACAGCGATCCCGGCGCGCTCGCCGTGCATGGCTTGACCACGGAGTTTCTCAGTGACAAACCCAAGTTCGCCGATATCGCCGCCGAGTTGCGCGATTTCGTGACGGGCGCGGAGCTGATCATTCACAACGCGCCGTTCGACGTCGGTTTCATGGACGTGGAGTTCGGTCTGGTCGGCATGCCTCGCGTGGGGGAAGTGTGCGGCGGCGTGATCGATACGCTGGTACAAGCGAAGCAGATGTTCCCCGGCAAGCGTAATTCACTCGATGCTTTATGCGACCGGTTTGGCATCAGCAACGCGCATCGGACGTTGCACGGCGCCCTGCTCGATTCGGAATTGCTCGCAGAAGTCTATCTGGCGATGACGCGCGGCCAGGAGAGCCTGGTGATCGACATGCTCGGCGACATGCCGACGGCCGGCGCGGGTCATGCGCCGCGTATTGCGCTGGATGATCTGCAGTTGCCGGTGCTGGTGGCATCGGCGGAAGAACTGAGCGCGCATTTTGCCGTTCTTGACGATCTCGACAAAGCGGTCAAGGGAACAAGCGTTTGGAGAATCGAGACGGTGGTGGTAGCTGAGGTTTCGGCTGCTTCTTGATTTTTATGCGATCAATTTATTGAAGCACTCAAAGATTCGCTTTACGAAATAGGCAAGCTCTGACATAATCCAAAGCTCTTCGGGTGGTTAGCTCAGCGGTAGAGCACTGCCTTCACACGGCAGGGGTCACAGGTTCAATCCCTGTACCACCCACCAGAATTAGTTGTAAAAGGATCAAGGGCTTATGCTGAAAGGCTTAAGCCCTTTTTTCTTTGGCGTACTTCAGCCACGACGCTCGATTTAACCCGCCCAAATCCCCCGCGCCATTCCCGTCGCGGCAATCACCATCACGATCATCAACCCCGCCTCGGCGTCGCTCATCGCTGCATATTTACGCGCTTTTCCCAGGTTAATCGCGCCGCCGCGGGCTAACGCACTGCGCCATCGGATCAGAGCGATCATCGGGGTGATTTCAATCAACAGGATCAAAATGAACGCCGATATCTTCAAATGAAACAGCGGTTCGTGCAGGTAATAAGCGCTGCCTTTTTCAAATCCGCCGAACGCGCGCATCGCACCCGTTATTAACAAAACAAGCGCGGCGATTCCCCACATGCCGTCGGTGCGAAAAACGTGTTTGAGGCGCGCGGAATTGGCGCTCAGCGAACTGGCGGGATCAAGTTGGCGCAGCGCCCGCGCCCGGCCGAATACCGATGCAAACGCAAATCCAAACGCGAGCAGATGAATGGCTGCGAGACACCATCGAGCGAGCATGCGTCCTCCTTTGTACAAAGAAAGTTCGACAATACCAACTGAGTTGTCCGCAATCGGACGTGATCGCGTAGCTTGAGTTCAAACGACTCGCCAGCCTTGTCGGCTGGAATATCACGTAAGCAACAAAGCCTCTGGCGCTTCAGCTCTGACGCAGCGATGCGTCGAGCGCCTGCGCCGTCTTCCGGTCGCCAACGCTTGCCAGCGCGGCCCGGAACACGGTCTTGCGATTATGTCCGGCGGCCGCCGGCGAATCCCATAGTAATTCGATCTTGGCGCGCGCATCGCGGGCGAAGAAACCGCGCTTCTTGAGTGCGACCACCACGGCACGTTCCACACCTTCCACAGCATCCTCAGGCCATTTCACCGATAACTCCCGCGCATCGTATTGACCGAGCTTGCGGCTCTCGGCCCAGACAACGGCGGTGCGTGTAGTCGTATCGATGGAAATGGCATAGCGGCCGATAGCAAACCGCCGCGCCGCGATATTCGTGCGCCACAATGCGCGCGGCCGGCAGATCCACAGCACCACGGCATAGAGCGCTGGCGCGACGAGCAGCCAGCCGTTCGTTTCGGCAAGCGCATGCATGGCGCTTTTCCAGCCGGCGGTCCACGTGAAGAACCCTACCGACCACACCGCGAACACGAAACTCAACAGCGCGAGCAGCCGCAATGCCTGTCGCAGCCATTGCGGTAGCGGGTGCAGCGGCCGTTCGGCGCGGGCGCGCGCGCCGGGAAGAAATAGCAGGAGGAACAGCAGCACGAGATTGACGCAGGCCCACGGCGATGAAGTCATCGCGCGCATTGAAGAGAGATAGCCCATCTGCGACATCGAGAACATCCAGCGCGCGCCCAGCACGAGTCCGATCGCCCGCAGCGCGAACAAAGTGCCCGCTCCGGCGGTCGCGGCAACCGGTGCCGGGCTTGCGCCACTCTGCTTCGTTCTCGCCAAAACTTCGCTCCTGTTCACGACTTTCCTTGTTCGCGCGAATCCGGCCTCCCCGTCGCGCGATGCGATTTTTCTGGAGGCTTCCACGCTAGTTTTGGGGGTCGCCTCGCATTTCGCGAAGCCCGCATATTATAGGGAGAATGTCGAAATCGGCATCGAACTGACCCTTCCAACACAACGATAATGCGTGAAGCTTGGGCTTGCAGTGTGTCAAAACAACAACGCCCCGTGCGCCTGACGGCGCACGGGGCGTTGTTTGCTAATTTCAGCGTGCTGAGCGCGACAACGCAGGCCGGAGCCCGCGCGTCACCGCGCGCATAAATCAGCCCGCGTTGACTTCGCGCAGAACGGTACGGCGCTTCGAGCGCAGCAGTTCTTCGTACGTCTGAACATAACGCGCTGCCATCACCTTCGACGAAAAGCGCGTTTCGAACGCGTGACGCACTTTGGCGCGCGACAGCGTGTCGAGGCGCTTGACCGCTGCGATTGCGCTCAGCTCATCTTCCACGACGAA
Source organism: uncultured beta proteobacterium (assembly GCA_963708695.1). Classification (GTDB taxonomy): domain Bacteria; phylum Pseudomonadota; class Gammaproteobacteria; order Burkholderiales; family Burkholderiaceae; genus Caballeronia. Next base: position 25,296 of record CAVPTS010000032.1, on the reverse strand, counting down.
ACCCGACACGCCGTTTTCGATCACTTCCGGCACCGAGCCGCGATTGAACGCGATCACCGGCGTACCGCACGCCATGGCTTCGATCATCACCAGACCAAACGGCTCCGGCCAGTCGATCGGAAACAGCAGCGCGTGGGCGTTGCCGAGGAATTCGGTTTTTTGCTGTTCGTTGATTTCACCGATGTATTCCACATGCGGCAACGCGAACAACGGCTTGATCTGCTCTTCGTAATACGCGCGATCCGCGTTGTCGATCTTTGCCGCGATCTTGATCTTCATGCCCGCTGCGCCCGCGATGCGGATCGCCCGGTCGACACGCTTTTCCGGCGAAATGCGGCCGAGGAACGCGAGATAACCCGGTTCGACGTTCGGGATCGGCGTGAGCAGGTTTTCCGGCAGGCCGTGATAAACCGTGCCGAGCCAATGGGCTTGCGGCAGCGGCTGGCGCTGGTTGTCGGAGATCGACACGACCGGCGCGTCATTGAACGTGCTGAAAATGGGCTGCAGTTCCGGCAGGTCGAGACGGCCATGCATCGTGGTCAGGAACGGCACCGGCTGGCGCGAAAACAGCGAGAACGGGTAATAGTCGATGTGAAAATGCAGCACATCGAATTCATCGGCGCGGCGGCGCACTTCTTCCAGCAGCAGCATGTGGGGCGCCATCGTGTCACGGATGGTCGGGTCCAGGCGCAGCGCCTGCGGCCAGAACGCTTCGAGCTTCGCGGAGGTTTGCGAATCGCCGCTTGCGAACAGCGTAACGTCATGACCGGCCTCAACCAGCGCTTCGGTCAGATAGGACACTACGCGCTCCGTGCCGCCGTAGAACTTGGGGGGAACGGCTTCGTGAAGAGGCGCGATTTGAGCGATTCGCATATCGGAAACTCCTAATAATGTCAGGCAAAATTGATGCGCTTGGCATCGGTCGTTAAATCAAGCGAATCGCCCTACCCGGGCTCGGCGCCGGCTGGAATCTCCAGCGCATTGGCCAGTAGCACGAGAAAAATCGCGATGCGTCGCTGTTTGCTTGGGTGTTGCTGGGGTGTTGCGAGGTCACTGCTTACTTCGAGCGCTTGGTTTCGGAGCGTGATCAGGCAGAGCAAGATCGATTCCATCTCGTAAATGCGGCGCACCCAGCAATAAACGCACAACCTGCGGGGCCGTTGACCGAACCTACAAGAACCTGTCAAAAAAACCTACGGGCAAACCCGAACGAAGTATCGCGGTTTTTACAAGATTTCCAAGCGTCCATTTCAACTTATTTACCTTGTTACATCGTCGATACACTTTGCAAGCCCTTGTTTATCAAGGCTGTTCCAGCCTGCTCTACACTAGCCTGACTCGCCGCAGCGGACGCTTGCAGAGCGAAAAGCACTGAACGGAACTTGGCGGCCAGCGAACAGCCGGCTCTACGCAGGTCTTCTGCACCTTTTCACCCCTAGCGGGACCGCGATGTGCTTTCATCGTGCAGCAGAGCGGATCAGCTGTTCACGAGGAAGTCCCGATTGAAGTCCGCCAACGTCGGAAGCAAGCATTGACGACCCGTTCGAGGCAGTGCGCCGGCGGTGCGCTTTTTCTGAAATTCAGCTAAGTCTGATGGATTAGCACCACGGAAAGCGCTACGCGAGGCGATTTGGCTCGTTACACTGGCTACAATTCAACAATCGGCGCCGCACGTCTCGCCTCGATTGCCTGAAGCGCCTCGCTGCGGCCACGGCGAAACATCGCGCTCAACCGCTCTACTCGACTTAAAACGACCAATTGGACCAACTCACCGTCTCTCAGCGTAACGCGCACAACGCCAAGCTAGCGAGCTACGCGCATCGCCCGCTTGCGTTCCTGTTCCGTTACATCCGCCGGCATCCGATCGCTCACTCCATCGTGCTGTCGAGCGTACTTGCCGCGGTCGGCTGCGCGCTCGCCTCGCAGTACGCGATCAAGCATCTGATCGACGTGCTTGGCCAGGGCCGCGGCCATCCCGGCCCTCTCTGGTCGGCCTTCATGATCCTGGTCGGCCTGATTGCCGCCGACAACATGCTGTGGCGGGTCGGCGGCTGGGTCGGAGCACACGCGTTCGTGACCGTAACCGGCGACTTGCGGCGCGACCTGTTCTCGTACCTCAGCGGCCATTCCCCGACATATTTCTCCGAGAAACAGCCCGGCATGCTCGCGAGCCGGATCACGGCGACATCGAATGCGATCTACACCGCCGAGAACACCATGGCGTGGAACGTCTTGCCGCCGTGCATTGCGGTGGTCGGCGCCATTGTGATGATCGTGGCGGTCAATCCGCTGATGGCCGGCGGCCTGCTGCTCGCCTCCGCCATTCTCGCGCTCATTCTGTACCGGCTCGCCGGGCGCGGCTCGGCGCGACATCACACGTTTGCATCGAAGGCGGCTTCCGTCGATGGCGAACTGGTCGATGTGATCGGCAACATGGCGCTCGTGCGTGCATTCGGCATGACGTTTCGCGAGCAAAAGCGCTTCGGTTCGACGGTCAAGGCCGAAATGGTCGCGCGTCAGCAGAGCTTGCTGTACCTCGAAAAATTGCGTCTGTTCCACGCGGTCGTCACCGCGATTCTTTCTGCCGGCCTGCTCGGCTGGGCGTTGTGGCTGTGGTCGAAGGGACAAGCTACTTCCGGCGATATCGTGCTGGTCAGCTCGTTGGGTTTCACGATTCTCCACGGCACGCGTGACCTGGCCGTGGCCCTCGTGGACGTGACGCAGCACGTCGCGCGTCTGGCGGAAGCCGTGCAGACCTTGCTGGAGCCGCACGGCATGCCGGATCGCTCCGATGCGACCGAGCTCGTGCGGCAAGGCGGGCGCGTGGACTTCGAGGAAGTGACGTTTGCGTATCCGCGCCGCCGGCCGATTCTCGATAAATTCAACCTGCACATTGAACCCGGGCAGCGCGTTGGGCTGATCGGCAAGTCGGGCGCGGGGAAATCGACCGTGCTCGCGCTGCTGCAACGCTTTTACGAACCGCAAGGCGGCGCGATCAAGGTCGATGGCCAGGATATTTCGCTGATCACGCAAGACAGTCTGCGGATGTCGATTGCGCTCGTGCCGCAGGATATTTCGCTGTTCCATCGGACCGTGTACGAGAACATTGCGTATGGCCGGCCGGATGCAAGCCGCGAGGAAGTGCTCGCCGCGGCGCGCGAGGCGCGTTGTTCGGACTTTATCGATGCAATGCCTGAAGGATTCGATACCATCGTCGGCGATCGCGGCGTGAAGCTGTCGGGCGGCCAGCGTCAGCGGATTGCCATCGCCCGGGCGATTCTCAAGAACGCGCCCATTCTGCTGCTCGATGAAGCCACGTCGGCGCTGGATAGTTCGTCGGAAGAAGCCATTCAGCAGGCGCTCGACCGGCTGATGGTTGGACGCACGGTGATTGCGATTGCGCACCGGTTGTCGACGCTGCAGGCCTTTGACCGGATCATCGTGATGAGCGCAGGCAAGGTGATCGATGACGGCTCGCCGCAGCAGTTGCGCGATCGGCCGGGGTTGTATCGCGAGTTGCTGTCCAAGCAGCACGGCAAGTTGCCGCCGGCGACCATGCCCTCGCAACAGATTGCCGCGAAGGCGGAGTCGACCTAGTTCTGGAATTGCATCACATTGAAAAAAAAGCCGCTTCGGGCTGGTTAAACCCGAAGCGGCTTTTTTACGCCTGCAGATCGCGCATGAAGTTGTCGCGCCAGACGGAGACGTTGTTTTCACGAAGCTGCGCAAACATCTCTGCGTGCCGGACCTGGCGTTCTTTCAACGGCATCGCGAGCGCGGTCGCCAGCGCGTCCGCCATGCCCGCGATATCGAGAGGATTCACGATCAGCGCCCCATTCAACTCCTGTGCCGCGCCGGCAAATTGCGACAGCACCAGCACGCCGGGATCGTCAGGGTCCTGTGCCGCCACATATTCCTTCGCGACCAGATTCATGCCGTCGCGCAAGGGCGTAACAAAACCCACGTGCGACGCGCGAAAGAGCGCTGCAAGCACCGGCCGCTCATATTGCCGATGGATATAGCGGATCGGCGTCCAGTCGAGTTCCGCGTAACGCCCGTTGATGCGCCCCGATTCCGCTTCGAGCTGCAGCCGGATGTCGCGATACGTGTCCATATCGGCGCGGGTCGGCGGCGCGATCTGTATGAACGAGACGTTGTTGCGCTGCGCCGGCTGATGTTCCAGCAGCTTTTCAAATGCGCGAAAGCGTTCGACCAGACCCTTCGAATAGTCGAGCCGATCAACGCTCATGATCAGCTTCCGATCGTGCAGCGTCGTCTTGACCGTTTGCACTTCGCGCCCGCTTTCGCCATCTTTAGCGAGGGACGCGATTTCATCGGGATAAACGCCGATCGGATAAGCCGCCGCCCGCAGCGTCTTGCCGAAAGCGCTCACGGCATTCGGGTCACCGGCGATGCGCACGACCGACCCGTTCGCCTCCGTCTCGATGTAATCGCAAAACGCGCGCAGATCGGGCGCGGTCTGGAAACCGAGCAGATCGTAGGAACACAGCGCCTCCACCAGCATGCGATGACGCGGCACGCTCAGCAGAACCTGCGACGCCGGAAACGGAATGTGCAGGAAGAAGCCAATGCGGTTCGTCACGCCCTCGTCGCGCAATGCTTGAGCGAACGGGATCAGGTGATAGTCGTGAACCCAGATGACATCGTCGGGTTTCAGGAGCGGCGCGAGCTGTTTCGCAAGCCATCGATTCACGCGGCAATAGCCTTCGAATTCATCGCGATCGAACTGGATCAGATCCGGCCGATAGTGGAATGCCGGCCACAACGTGGCGTTCGAAAAGCCGCGGTAGTACTGGTCGTAGTCGCGTTGCGCGAGGCCGATGGTCGCGAACGTCACGCGGCCGCGTTCTTCGAGCGTGATGCCATCGGGCGGCTCGGCTACGACGTCGCCGCTCCAGCCGAACCACATGCCGCCGGTTTCCTTGAGCGCGTCGTAGACACCGACCGCCAGGCCGCCCGCCGCCGGGCCGCCTTCGGAAATCGGCGCGACGCGATTCGAGACAATAATCAGCCGACTCACGAACGCGTCCCTGTAATGCCCGCAACGCCCTGCAACCAGCGCAACAGCGCGCCGACCGAGTCGATGCGCGCGTGCGCGAGCGTGTCGCCCGCGCCTACCTTGATGGACACGCCGTTGCGTTCGTTCACGACCGCGAAGCCTTTCTCGTCCGTCAGGTCGTCGCCGATAAACACCGGCCGACGGCCCGCGAACGGCGGTTCATCGAGGAATGCGCGCACCGCGCGGCCTTTATCGACATCCTTCGGCTTGATCTCGTAGACCATCTTGCCGGGTTGCAGCACGTAGGCATCGGCGTATTGGGCGACGAGTTTTTCAGTCGCCTCGCGCGCCGCCGGACCGCGCTCCGGCGCATTCCGGTAATGCAGCGCGAGCGCCGCGCCCTTGATCTCGAGCAGCATGCCGGGATGCGCCTTCATCACGCCTTCGAGCACGTGTTCCATGCGCAGCAGGCGCTCGTCGTTGAAACCGACGCGCTGCACATCCGCGTTCGAATCGCGGCGCTCGGCGCCGTGCAAGCCGGCCACGGGCAAATCGGGCATCAAGAGAAACGAATCGATGCTGTCGATCCCGCGCCCCGACACAATCGCCACCGCGCCGTTGGTCGCGCGGCGCAGCGCCGTGAGGATCGCCGGCACGACCGGTGGCACGACCACGCCGTCCGGCGTGGGCGCAAGTTCGACGAGCGTGCCGTCGAAATCGAAGAAAAAAGCGGTCTCGGCGAGCGGGAATGTTTCGGGGAGGTTTTGCATCGATATCTGCCTTTCAGCCGGAAGAGGACCGGAAAGTGTGCGCATGTTACCGCGCATTGTCGCCCTGTTCGGGAAAGCGGCGCGGGCGGACTTCACAACGAATCCGCGCCCGATGCCGTGCGTCTTGAAGCTTCCAACCTCGCTTCGATGGACTGACTGCCTTCGCTGACGGTCCCGCGGCGCAACGTGGCATAACGCCCCGACTCCGTGCCGGCGCCCACGGCATCCGGCGAAGCCCTCTATTCTGAGATAAAGTCGGCTTCCGCATGACATCATGAAACATATTGTGACGATTCATTCGATTTGCTGGCCTGATGCATCCCAACCCCGTCCGAGTTGCAAAATGTCTTCCTGGTTTCAGTTTCAACGCAAGGGCGGGTTCCTGGCTCTGCTCGCAGTTTTGGCTTTTAGCGCCGCGCTTGCTGGTTGCTCACGCCCGGACACCACGCCCTGGAAGCTGACCGATATCAGCGGCCATCTTCCCGACCTGGACTTCAATCTCACCGACGATACCGGCAAACCCGTCACCGGCAAGTCGTTCGTGGGGCAGACGACGCTGGTGTATTTCGGCTATACGCACTGTCCTGACGTATGTCCGGAAACCATGGCGCGGCTGGTGCAGGTTCTGCAGAAACTCGGAGACGATGCGGAGAACACGCGCATCGTGTTCATTACCGTCGATCCCGCCCGGGATACGCCCGCCGCGTTGCACGCCTACGTGCGCGCATTCGATGCGGAACATGCCGTCGGGCTGACCGGCACGGATGGGGCGATTGAAGGGATTGCGAAGCGGTATCGCGTGGCTTACCAGATGGAAAAACGCGATCCGTCGGGCGCGTACGATGTCACGCACAGCTCCGCCGTGTATATCTTCGATGCCCACGGCCACGCGCGCCTGCTCGCCAATGACAGCAATTCCATCGATACCATCACGAGCGATGTGCGCCGAGTGATCGATTCGTCGTCCTCGTGAAGTTGGTGGCGCGTGATCAGTGCGCTAAGCGCGGCGCATCCAGATGTGCGCGATGTTGTCTTCCAGATGCACATCGGAAATAGGCTCGAAGCCGAAGCTCGCGTAAAAGCGCTGTAAGTGCGCTTGAGCATGCAGTCGTATCGGCTGATGCGGCCATTGCTTGGCGATGTGAGCAAGCGTGCGTTCGAGCATCGCTTGCCCAAGTCCGATGCCGCGGAATGCGGGCGTCGTGAGAACGCGTCCGATGCGGATATCGGCATCTTCACCTTTCTTCGGCTGCAAGACTCGCAAGTAACCGGCGAGTGTGGGGCGTGCATTCGCTGAATGGCTATAGACGAGCAAATGCCACGCATCGGGGTCCAGTCCATCGATATCCGCATACACGCACTGCTGCTCGACCACGAACACTTCACTGCGCGCGGCGAGCATGGCATAGACCTCGAGGGCGCTGAGTTCGTCAAACGGTTTCCAGAGCCAGTCGAATTCGGGGGATTGGTCAGTCATTGGAGTGGGATCAAGTAAAGTTCAATGCGCGGTACCGCTTGCGAAAATCACGCGCCGAACAGGTCGAAAATCAACAATTATGCCGCGCAGGACAACACATCGCATAACAGTAAGGTTCTGCCGCATTCTAGAAACACAGCAACGGGCCTCTTCTGATCAAATGGCTTATTCACCTCGTTCTGCATTCGGTCCGCTGACTGTCAATTTCGCGTGGTCCACCCTCGGCATTGACCAATCGGAACTTGGGCATATATCGCGTCTCGGAAACCCGGCTGGGCAACAAATTTTGACATGACGGCGGTGTAAATCAGCGCGATATACTGGTTCGATGGTTAAGCGCATATTGGGAAGCGCCCTCGACGAGAGGCAAGAGCACCCGTCCAGAACGTCACTCGTCGGCAAGATCTCACCGAGTCCTGCGCCCATGCGCGATCTCGGCTTTCCTACCTTGATAGGCGAACCGATTTTCCTGTTTCGGAGTGACAAGGAACTGAAGGATCACTCAAGGTACGTGCAAGCCAAGAAGGGCTCGACGGACGCCGCGATTGAATTGGTTCACGACCTGGCCATCCCACTATTGAACCGGGTCTCGGAACGGATGAGGCAAGGATTGATTGCTGAGGATGCCGTCTTTGTCGCGCCCCACGCGAGAGAAGCATCCGGTGACAACGCCATACCGCAAGTGCTGTCAGCGCTACTGTCGATTGGCGGGGGTACTCTGGACCAGGACATCGTACAGACTTCAAAGGTGTATCACACCGGTGCGGACCCGATGGAAAGATTGAATTTTCGACCGTCGTTCCATGGACGGGTTGTACGCGGCAAAGAGTACGTGCTCGTCGACGACGTGACAACCCTGGGTGGAACGCTTTGCGATCTTGCCGACTTCATCAGGCGCGGCGGTGGCAACCCGGTTGCGGCCGTCGTGATCGTCAATGCGAGTCGGTCTGGTAAGCTTTACCCATCCCAGAAGAACGTGTCCCTACTGGAAGAGAGGTTCGGCAATGAAATCCGCGAAATCTTTAACATCGCCCCACGGGCGCTCACAGCCGACGAAGCGCAATACCTTGTCGGGTTCCGTACTGCTGAGGAAATCCGAAATCGAAGTGCTCAAGCGAGGCAAAAAACAGATCTCCGACTCCGCTCTAAAGGCATTTTCCTCACTCAAACCGGGCTCCCCAAAGAAGTAACACGGGGACGGCGCGTACCTTTTCCGGGTGCAAGCTCAATGCCCGCAACACGCATATGGATCGGCAAACGAAAAGAATAGGACTGGCGCTCAAGCCGTGTTTCGTCCACGGTCGACGGCGTGGCTGGACCATGACGGTTGCAACATAAATTTGCCGCCCAAAAAGAAAAAGCCCCGACTTTGTCGGGGCTTTTTCTTTAAATCCTGGAGGCGCGAGCCGGAGTCGAACCGGCCTAAACGGCTTTGCAGGCCGCTGCATAACCGCTTTGCTATCGCGCCAGAAGCGGGTGCTACATAAAACATTCCGTGTCTGGCCAAACAAACCCAAGCAGTACATTGAACCGGGCCACCAAACAAAAAGGGAAGCTTGGCTTCCCCTTTTTATTGGAGCGGGAGACGAGGCTCGAACTCGCGACCTCAACCTTGGCAAGGTTGCGCTCTACCAGCTGAGCTACTCCCGCATGGTCCTGCACTGTGCTGCCAGCCACCGGCTTACCATTGCCGACGACCTTCTGATTCTGGAGCGGGAGACGAGGCTCGAACTCGCGACCTCAACCTTGGCAAGGTTGCGCTCTACCAGCTGAGCTACTCCCGCATCTTGCCGACTTCTTATGCCACTTACTTGTACCGCTTTTGTACCAATTTGCTGCCTGTCTTAGCTACTTAGAACGCCGCGGTTTTTTGCGTGCGTCCGACAGAAACGAGATTATGGAGAAGCCCAACTTTAGTGTCAAGAGCTTTGTATGTGCCCCATCACTTTTTACCGCGTGTATCTCTTTACACGTCGATCGTTACTCAAAGCATGCCGCCGCGTTCACGAATCTGCGGCCACGCGAGCTTCATGTAATAGAGCATCGACCAGACCGTGAGGAATGCCGCAACGTAGATCAGCCAGAGCCCCCAGACGCGGGTATCGATAACGAACGCCGTGCCCGCAATCTTCAACGGGCCATAGAAAAGCAGCATCGGAATGGCGACCATCTGGCACACGGTCTTGAACTTGCCGAGCGAATTCACCGCCACGCTCTTCGATGCCCCGATCTGCGCCATCCATTCCCGCAATGCCGAAATAGTGATCTCACGCCCAACGATAACCAGCGCAATCACCGCATTCAGCCGCATTAGTTGCACAAGCACGAGTAACGCGGCGGTGACCATGAGCTTGTCCGCTACGGGGTCGAGAAACGCGCCGAATGCCGATGTCTGATTGAGCTTGCGCGCGAGATAGCCGTCGAACCAGTCAGTCAGCGCGGCCAACACGAAGATGACCATTGCAAGCAAGTTGCGATGGTCCGGGCTCATCATCACGTCCGGCAGATAGAAGACGCCCACGACGAGCGGAATCAGCACAATTCGCAGCCACGTCAGAAAAATCGGAAAATTAAACGGCATGGGCGTGACTCTTATAGAGAGGTGCCATTGTGCCGCGTCGACTTATATGTCACAAGCCGACGGGCCGGACGGCCGGTCGTTGCGCTCAATGCAACTGCCGGTATATCTGCTCGGCCAGCGCCTGCGATATCCCCTCGACGCTCGCAAGATCTTCCACGCTCGCCGCCTGCACGCCGCGCAATCCGCCAAAGCGCGACAGCAGCCGCTGACGCCGTTTCGCGCCGATCCCTTCGAGCTCCTCCAGCCGCGATGTCTGCCGCGTCTTCGCTCGTTTCGCGCGCATGCCGGTGATGGCGAAACGGTGCGCTTCGTCGCGGATTTGCGCGACCAGCATCAGCGCCGCGCTTTCCTTGCCGAGTTCGAGCGGCGTGCGGGCATCGGCGAAAATAAGGGTTTCAAGGCCTACTTTGCGCCCTTCTCCCTTCGCCACGCCGACCAGCATGCCGTGGTCGAGACCCAGTTCGGCGAACACTTGCCGCGCGATCTCGACCTGCCCTTTGCCGCCGTCGATCAACACGATATTCGGCAAGCGCCCACCCGACGGCACGGGTTCTGCGACGTCAGCCTCGGCGGAGGTTTGCACTTCGGTTTGCACTTCGCTTTCAAGCTCAGCCGGTTCATCGGCGGCACGTGCGGCAGCCTGCGCCAGCATCTTCTCGTAGCGGCGCGTAAGGACTTGGCGCATCGCGGCGTAATCGTCGCCGGGTGTGATGCCGGTGATGTTGTAGCGCCGGTATTCGGCCGACTGCATCTTGTGATGGTGATACACCACGCACGATGCCTGCGTCGCTTCGCCCATCGTGTGACTGATGTCGAAACATTCGATCCGCAACTGCGCGAGATCTTCCATTTCGAGGCTCAATGTATCGGCGAGAGAACGGGTGCGGGCTTGTTGCGAACCCTGTTCGGACAACAAGCGCGCGAGCGCGAGCTTCGCGTTGGATTCGGCCATCGACAGCCACGCGCGCTTTTGCCCTTGCGGCTGGCGCAGCAGCGTGACCTTGTGCCCCGACTGTTCGATCAGCAGATCCACAAGCTCGCGGTTCGACGGCGCGTGACTCACCACCAGCACAGGCGGCACGCGATTACCAATGTAATGCTGCGCGATAAACGCTTCGAGCACCTCGGATTCGAGCGCGCCCTGACGCTCGGCTTCGCTTGATTGCGGCGCGTCATCCTGCGGCGCCGCGCCGGTTTCGGCGATCTCCGCCTCCATTTCGCCGGTCGTGGCGTGGACCTCGAAATCCTGCTCGCGCGCGGCAAGCGTGCCGGGAGCGATTGCAAACTCGGCGGCGATTTCATCGGCGCTCGCGTCCACTTGCTCGATCACAATATTGCCGGCGCCTTCCACGATTTCATCGTCGGCGAGATCTTCGGGCATCGCGTCTTCTATCGCGAGCGCGGCTTCCACGTGCGTCGGGAAATAGGCTTTATCGCCGAGATGGCGGCCGCCGCGCACCATCGCCAGATTCACGCACACCTTGCCGCCCAGCGCGACGACCGCGAGGATATCGACGTCGTTGTCACCGCCTACTTCTATGGCCTGCTGATGCAGCACGGTGGACAGCGAACTCATCTGGTTGCGCACCGCAGCGGCTTGCTCGAACTTGAGATCGGCGGCGAACGCGTGCATCTTCTGCTCGAGTTCCTTCATCACCTCGCCTTGCCGCCCAAGCAGAAAACGCGATGCGTTCGAGACATCCCGTGCGTAATCCTCTTCATCGATCAAGCCGACGCACGGTCCTGTGCAGCGTCCGATCTGATGCAGCAGGCAAGGCCGGGTGCGATTGGTGAAGACGGAATCTTCGCAGGTACGCAACTGGAATACGCGCTGCAAAATTTGAATGCTTTCGCGCACGGCCCACGCGCTCGGGAACGGGCCGAAGTACTGGTTTTTCTTGTCGACGCTGCCACGGTAATACGCCATGCGCGGAAACTTGTGGCCGGTCAACTTGAGGTACGGATAAGACTTGTCGTCGCGAAACAGGATGTTGTAGCGCGGCGCGAGCGCCTTGATCAGATTGTTTTCAAGCAACAACGCTTCAGCTTCGGAGCGCGTGACCGTCGTTTCAATCTTGCGAATGCGCGTGACCATCATCGCGATGCGCGGCGACAGCAATGTCTTCGTAAAATAGCTCGATACTCGCTTTCTCAGGTCGCGCGCTTTCCCGACGTACAACACGTTGCCGTGCTCGTCGTAGTATCGGTACACGCCTGGCAGGTGCGGCAACTGAGCCAGGTTTTTTTTGGGGTCGAAAACGTCGGAGTCTGTCATGCAGGGATGATTGCGGGGAGCCTACGGCTTCGGTTCAGCGAGGTTGTTATCAAGTTTCCAGACGCCGGGAATATCGTGGATGGAGACTCATCAGTCATACAAGCGCTGCATCGTATGTCAATGAACCAATGCCGTGCAACGCGCGAATCGTTATCCTGAAAAACGCCAGTTTAGTTCAAACCGTTGTTCACCATTTCATTAGCGGTTCATTGCCGCTCAGTGCCCATGCCGTCTTCATCGAAACAGTCGCCGGCTGCCGCCGGCAATGCAAGCAGCAAGCGCGACGCGCCGCGTAGCGACATCGCCTGCGATATTTTCTGCGCGGTCATCGACAATTTCGGCGACATCGGCGTCTGCTGGCGGCTCGCGCGCCAACTCGTGGCCGAGCACGGCTGGCAAGTGCGCCTTTTCGTCGATGACCTCAAGGCCTTTCATGCGCTCTGCACCGCCGTCGATACGGCGCTGGCCCGCCAAAGCGCTGAAGGCGTCGCGATCGAGCACTGGCACGCGCCGTCGCACGCCGGTGACACGCTGCAGATTGCCGATGTGGTGATCGAAGCGTTCGGGTGCGAATTACCGGCGGTTTACGTCAGTGCAATGGCGCGCCGCGAACGCAAATCCGTGTGGCTGAATCTCGAATATCTGAGCGCGGAGGATTGGGTCGCTGACTTTCATCTGCGGCCGTCGCCGCATCCGCGCTACGCGCTCGACAAGACATTTTTCTTTCCCGGCCTGGGACCGGGCACCGGCGGCGTGCTCAAAGAGCGCGCGCTGGACGCCGAGCGCGAGGCGTTCCGGCGCGACGCGTGGTGGCGTTCGCGTCTGGGCATTGCGGCGCCGCCGTCCGGCACGACCGTGATCTCGATGTTCGCGTATGAGAATCCCGCCATCGATTCCCTCCTGGAGCAATGGCGCGACTCGGACACGGCCATCGCCCTGCTCGTACCGGAGGGACGTATCTCCGGGGCGATTGCGCGGTTTTTCGGCCTGCGGGACTTTTTGGCGGGATCGAAGGCAGAAAGCGGGTCGTTGAAAGCTTTCGCGTTAGGTTTCGTGGAACAGCCGCTCTTCGATTCCCTGCTCTGGGCCGCTGACGTGAACTTCGTACGCGGCGAAGATTCATTCGTGCGGGCGCAATGGGCGCAAAAACCTTTTGTCTGGCAAATCTATCCGCAAGGCGACGACGCCCATCTGCCCAAACTCGATGCCGCGCTCGCGCACTACGCGCACGGCCTGCCGGACGACGCGCGGACATCGCTGGAACGCTTCTGGCACGCCTGGAACGGTGCGGGCGCAACGGACTGGGCCGATTTCTGGCGTCATCGCGCGGTGTTCGAGCGACGCGCCGCCGATTGGGCCGTGGAACTGGCGAGCGTTGGTGATCTAGCTGGAAATCTGGCGGAATTCGCGAAAACTCAGTTAAAATAAGCGGTTATCCCACGGCTTGCAATTCAGAACAGCTACCGTTCTGAACGAGTTGCACGATGACACGGTGCCTCGGTGGGCCGGTGAATACGTCAGCGACGGAACGCCACGGATGCACTCAAATACCATGAGCCAGCCGCCAATACTGCAGCGATCAAGCTCACATTTTTCGTACAGGACAGTTTTTTAATATGAAGACCGCACAAGAACTCCGCGTCGGCAACGTCGTGATGATCGGCAGCGATGCCATGGTCGTGCTGAAGGCCGAATACAACAAATCCGGCCGCAATTCCGCGGTCGTGAAGATGAAGTTCCGTAACCTGCTTTCCACCGGCAACATGGAATCGGTGTACAAGGCTGACGACAAATTCGACGTCGTTCAACTCGACCGCAAGGAAGTGACGTACTCGTACTTCGCAGACCCCATGTATGTGTTCATGGACGCGGACTACAACCAGTTTGAAGTCGAAGCCGACATGATGGGCGACGCACTGCACTACCTCGCGGACGGTATGCCGTGCGAAGTGGTGTTCTACAACGAGAAAGCCATTTCCGTCGAACTGCCGACCTCGCTGGTTCGCGAAATCATCTACACGGAACCGGCTGTCAAGGGCGACACGTCGTCGGGCAAGGTCCTGAAGACCGCCAAGCTGGCCACCGGCTTCGAGCTGCAAGTGCCGCTTTTCTGCAGCATCGGCGACAAGATCGAAATCGATACGCGTACGAACGAGTACCGCAGCCGCGCTTAAGCTGCACCTAGGCTCAACGACGCAGTTTCAAGTTTTAAAGAAAGCGCCCTTCGGGGCGCTTTTCTTTTTGCTGAACATTATTGCCAATTCAGGCAAACTTTACCGGTTCGTATCGCGAATTTACGAGCGACAGGTGCTGCGCGACGTCAGGTTCGCGTCTGGATGCCTGATTTGTCTAATAGGAGTTGATGGCATGAAATCTGCTCGGTTAGTCATGACCGCGCCATGACGGCGCGGGACTTTCTAAATCAAAGACAAAAAATGCCAAATACGAAAATCGCTCTTGCCCGTCTCGTTCTCGCTGTTGCTTGCGCAGTTCCCGCAATCGCAATCACCGCCGGATGTTCGTCGACGCCGTCGCATGAATCCGCCGGCGAATACACCACCGATACCGCGCTGACCACCAAGGTGAAGGCGGCGTTACTGGAAGATCCGGGTCTGAAGTCGCTGTCGGTGAGCGTCAAGACGTATCGGAGCGAAGTGCTGTTGTCGGGCTTTGTGAATTCACCGGACCAGATTCAAAAAGCGGTATCGGTGACGCGCGGCGTGGAGGGCGTGCAGACAGTCAAGAACGACCTGCATGTGAAACCGCAGTAACGCACCGGTTGACCATGGCGCGCGAGATGTGAAGCTGCTGAATTTGCTGAAGCTTCATCCATCGCGCGCCGTGCTGATACGGAGTCAGCACATCAGTGAAGCGCAGGATAAAGACCCGGCGGTGTCGAACGAGGACTGGGACTTGAACGTCGCACTGACACCATGCTGTCAGTGCGCCAATATTCCAGCATCGGCTCCGCCTGGCATCGAAGCGGCCCTCGCCTAGTCTCGCCGTTACAGAGCGAGCGACGCGGAACGCATTTCAGACCCATTTAATACGTCGTGTCCGCCATGCCACACGCTTTGATTGTCGAAGACGATCCCAACAGCCTTTCCGGCTTGTCCGCCATCCTTGCGGCCGACGGTTTTACCGTCGATACCGCGACCACGCTCGCCGAGGCGCGCTCCGCCCTGACGCGCTTCATCCCGGACGTCGTGCTGGTCGATCTGAACCTGCCCGACGGCAGCGGTCTCGACCTGCTGCACAATCTGCCGGCGCAGCCGCCTGGCGGCGCGCTGCCAGTCATTGTGATGACGGGCAACGCAACGGTGGAGAGCGCTATTGAAGGCTTGCGCCAAGGGATCTGGGATTACCTGCTCAAGCCGGTCAACATTCCGCGCTTGCGCAGCCTGCTCGCGCGCATTCCGCGTCCGTACGAACTAACGGAAGAAGTGCGCGCGTTACGCAGCACGCTCCGTGAACTCGGGCATTTCGGCGGTATGGTCGGCCGCAGCGGCGCGATTCAGCACATTTACGATCTGATCGAACACACCGCGCCGACCGAAGCTGCCGTGTTGATTTGCGGCGAAACCGGGACGGGCAAGAAGGTCGCGGCGCGCACGCTGCACGAGATGAGCCGGCGCCGCAAAGGTCCGTTTGTCTCCTTCGATTGCGCCGCGGCCAACGAGTCCAGCAATCGTTCGATGGAAAGCCTGATGTTCGGCCACGAGCGCGGCGCGTTTGCCGGCGCGGAAAACCGCGAGCCGGGCTTGCTTGAACAAGCCGGCGGCGGGACGCTATTTCTCGATCAGATCGATGCGTTGCCGCTCCCCCAGCAGGAAGCGCTGCTTCGCGCGCTCGATTCGCAAACCTTCATGCGCGTGGGCGGCAGCAACAAGATCGTGACGGATTTTCGGCTGATAGCGGCAACGCGGATGCCGGGGAAAGACGCCGTCGCCGACGGCAGCCTGCGCGAGGACCTGTACATGCGGCTGAACGCATCGTCGATAGCCTTGCCGTCGTTGCGTGACCGCGGTGACGACATCACGCTGCTCGCCGAGCATTTCGTCTATGAGTTAAATCGTGAGAATCACGTCAGCGGCATCACGAGCGGTGCGCCTAAACGCGTGAGCCCGGATTTCATTCGCGAATGCCTCGCGGCCGAATGGCCCGGCAACGTGCGTGAACTGCGTGAGCGGGTGCGGCGGGCGTATCACGCTTCCGGCGATGTAATCGAAACCTTGCGCGCCGATGAACACGTCGGTGCGGGTGGACGTGGCCTGAATGGCACGAGCGTACAGGTGACCGTGGGAACGGCGCTCGCCGATGTGGAAGACATGCTGATTCGCGCGACGCTGGAAGCGGTGGGCGGCACGCGGCATCGGGCGGCAACGCTGCTCGGGATCAGCCCCAAGACGCTTTACAACAAGCTCCAGCGCATGAAGCTGGAGTGACTGCACTGTGCTTGAAAAAGCCGCTGGTTCTTTCGAACCAGCGGCTTTTTTACGGCCTGTGCTTTAGCCCAGCGCGCTTTTCACCAGCGCCAGCGCTTGCTGATACTCGACCTGCTCCATCAGTTTGCTCCAGCGCCATGCCCGGCCTCTTGGGCGCATCCGCCGCAAGCGTGTTTGCGATGCCCTCGTCTGCACGAACGTCAGCCGTTCGAGGACCTTTTCAGCCTCGTCCGGCTGATTGCAGATCAGCACCATGTCGCAGCCCGCGGTGAGCGCGGCCGTCGCTGCTTCGGTCAGCGTTCCGCCGGCACGCGCGGCTTCCATCGACAGGTCGTCGCTGAAGATCGCGCCGTTGAAACCCAGCTTGCCGCGCAAGATATCCTGCAGCCAGACGCGCGAAAAGCCCGCGGGTTTTTCATCGACTTGCGGATAGATCACGTGCGCCGGAATCACCGATGCCAGCGACATCCCGAGCCAGTCGTATGGCTTCACATCGGCGGCCAGGATTTCGTCGAGCGAACGGTCGTCCACGGGCATGGAAACATGCGAATCCGCCGATGCAAACCCGTGCCCCGGAAAGTGCTTGCCGCAATTCGCCATGCCCGCGAGCGCTAGACCGTGGTTCAGGCTCTTGGCGAGCATGGTCACTACGCGCGGATCGCTGTGCAATGCGCGGTCTCCAATCACCTTCGAGTGGCCATAGTCGAGATCGAGCACGGGCGTGAAACTCATGTCGATACCGCATGCCCGCAACTCCGCCGCGAGCACGTAGCCGAACGCGGTCGCGGTTTTGGTCGCGAGCAGCACGTCGCGGTCCCACAGCGCGCCGAGCTTGCCCGGCGAGGGCAGCACGGTAAAACCATCGGTGCGAAAACGCTGCACCCGGCCGCCTTCGTGATCGACGGCAATCAGGATGTCATCGCGAACCGCGCGAATTGCATCAGTCAGCGCGACAAGCTGCGCGCGATCCTGGAAATGCCGTGCAAAAAGAATGATGCCGCCGGTCATTGGATGGTCGATACGGCGGATATCGGCGTCGGAGAGCGTCGTGCCGGCCACGTCGAGCATGACGGGCCCGGGAATGCGTTTTAGTGAGTTCAAGTCGGGAGAGGAGAAAGTCAGGAGGTTTTGGTTGCTGTTTCAGCGATCACAAACGACACCGCGTAATCGCGTTCATCGGTGATCGTGACTTGGGCGGTAATTCCGCGCACCGCGAGCCAGTCGGCGAGTTCGCCCGACGCCACGATCTTAGGCTTGCCGCTCGGCTCATTGAGCGTTTGCAGCGCGCGCCAGGTCATCGGCCAATGCATGCCTAGGCCGATCGCCTTGGAAAACGCTTCTTTCGCGGAGAAACGCGTCGCGAGAAACGCAAGGCCGCGCACTTCGGAGCGCGCTTTGCGCGCGTGGTAGATGCGCAGTTCGTCCTCGCCGAGAACTTTTTCGGCGAAGCGCCCTTTCGTGCGCTCCATCACGCCCGCGACGCGGCTTACCTGAACGAGATCCGTACCGATTCCATAGATCGCCATCGTGGGGCCTGGCTCCGGTTGTTTATCGCGACGCAGTGGCGGACAGGCGCGATGCCACCATGATGGCTTTCATCTCGCGCACGGCGTTTTCCCAGCCGGCAAAAATCGCGTGCGCGACAATCGCATGGCCGATATTCAATTCCACGATGCCTTCCAGCGCGGCAATCGGCTGGACGTTGGTGTAGTGCAGGCCGTGCCCGGCGTTCACTTTCAGCCCGAGCGAATTGCCGAAATCGACACTGCGCGCCACGCGTTCGAACTCCTTCTGCTGCGTGGCCTCGTCGTGAGCTTCGGCGTAACAACCCGTGTGCAGTTCGATCACCGGCGCGCCCGCTTCAAACGCGGCGCGGATCTGCGTTTCATCGGCGTCGATGAACAGTGACACCCGCGCGCCCGCCTGACGCAATTGCTCGCACGCGGCTTTCACGGCCTGGAACTGCCCGGCGACATCGAGGCCGCCTTCTGTCGTCAATTCCTGACGTTTTTCCGGCACGAGACACACGTCGTGCGGACGAACGCCACACGCAATGTCGAGCATTTCCTGCGTGACCGCGCATTCCAGGTTCATCCGCGTTTTAAGCAGCGGACGCAGCGCGTGGACGTCGGCATCGACAATATGTCGGCGATCTTCCCGCAAATGCAGCGTGATGGCGTCAGCGCCCGATTCCTCGGCTTGCAGCGCGGCGCGAATCGGGTCGGGATATGTCGTGCCGCGCGCATTGCGCAGCGTGGCGACGTGGTCGATGTTGACACCGAGATCAATAACGTTCGCGGGCGACGAGAGAAAGAAGCTCATAGATTTTGCAGATCGATCAGGATTTGACGGGTGGCGAGCGGTGTGCCGCCAAGATACACGTTCAGCAGAAAGCGCATCAGCGTCTTGCTCTGCGCGGCCGTCTGCGGGCGGCTGTATTCGTCCTTCTCCATGTCCAGCAGCGTCTGGCCGGCGATCACCGGCCATTGCGATGGTACGTCATCCGATGCTTCGCGCACGCCGCGTTCGGGATCGAAGACGTATTTTTGATCGGCGAGGACCGGCTGGCGCGTGATGGTCTTGTTCAACGCCATCGCGTAGCCGGTTTCGCGCAATAGCACGCGCTCGAAGGAACGCAATGCATGCAGCGCCGGTTCACCGTGCGCGAGACGCGACAGCGTCAATACATAGTGATTGAACAACGCGGGATGCGCGTCTTCACGGGCGCAAAACTTGACGAGCAATTCGTTGACGTAGAAACCGCAGAGCAGCGCATCGCCGGCAACCGGCAACATGCCACCGACCCATTCGGCCTGCGTCAACGTGCGGACCTCACCCTTGCCCGTCCACGATAACCCGAGCGGCTGGAAAGTTTGCAGCACGCCGCGCAAAGCGGAATGCGGACGCTTCGCGCCCTTGGCGACGAGCGCGACACGGCCGTGATCGCGGGAAAACACGTCGAGCACGAGGCTTGTCTCGCGATACGGATAACTGTGCAGCACGAACGACGGCTGCTCGGCGATACGAAAATCCGAGCGCGGCGCAGCGCGCGGGGGCTTGGGGGCCTTGGGTTCTTTCGGTTCTTTCGGTTCTTTGAGCGCTGCGGATTTTGCGGACGCAGACGCCGCCCGCGCCCTTTTCGGCGTGGGCGCGGACTCCTGCTCGGGAGCGAAAGACTCGCCGTCGAGCGGATCGGGTTCAGCGTCGGAGGACTGGGTCATCCACGCGTCATTCGTACCCATAGGCGCGCAGTCCCGCTTCGTTATCGGCCCAGCCGCTCTTCACTTTGATGAAAGTTTCGAGGTACACGGGGCCATCGAAAAGCCTCTCCATGTCGAGCCGCGCTTCGGTGCTGATCTGCTTGAGCTTCGCACCCTTCTGGCCAATGATCATCGCCTTGTGGGTATCGCGCTCGACCAGGATCGTCGCAAAAATGCGGCGCAGGCGGCCTTCGGTTTCCCATTTATCGATAAGCACCGTGCTTGTGTAAGGCAGCTCGTCGCCGGTCCAGCGAAACACTTTTTCGCGCAGGATCTCGGCGGCGAGAAAACGCTCACTGCGATCGGTGAGATCGTCTTCGCCGTAAATGGGCGTGCCTTCCGGCAAATACGGCTTCACGACGGTCATCAGACGCGTGATGTCGTCGGGATGCTTCGCCGTCATCGGCACGATTTCCTTGAAGTCGTGCAGCGCGCTCATTTTCTGCATGAACGGGAACAAGGTCTCTTTGTCGCTGACATGATCCAGCTTGTTCGCTATCAAAAGGCACGGCGTGTCGTTCGGAATCAGGTCGAGCACCTTCTGGTCGTCGGGACCAAAACGACCCGCTTCGATTACGAACAGGATGGCATCGACGGACGTGAGCGTCGACGTCACCGCGCGATTCAGCGAACGGTTCAACGCGCCGCTGTGCTTGGTCTGGAAGCCTGGGGTATCGACGAAAATGTACTGCGCGTCTTCCAGCGTGTGAATGCCGGTGATGCGGTGACGCGTGGTCTGCGCCTTGCGCGACGTGATGCTGACTTTCTGGCCGACCAGCGCGTTCATCAAGGTCGATTTGCCGACGTTCGGCCGACCGACGATCGCGACCATGCCGCAGCGGAAACCAGGGGGAGTGGGAGCGTTCATAAATGTGTGCGGCTACAGAAAGGTCGAATGCATTGGGACGCGTGGCGTCGGGATTGTGCTTGTGATCGAAGCGTGCGACGCGTCAGTGACCGGTGTTAATGGCCCGTGTCAGCAGCGCGTACGACGGTTTCATGGGCGCTTTCTTCAACGTGCGCCTCGATGTTTTCCACACTGCTGTCGTCGCTTTTGGCGACCGGAACGGACTGGGCGGCTGTGGCGTCGTCGCGTTGACGCGCCGGGGCGACAGGCGGCTCCGCGGTCTTGGCGCTCGGCTTGTCGGCATGTTTTGCGACGGCCTTCTCACCCGCAGCCTCGGTCTTGGCGACGCTTTTTTCCACCGGGTTATGCACAGCGTTATCCACTGCTTCGACCCGCGTCGCCTGCGATTCCGGCACAGCCTTGTCGGCCTTTTCCGCGCGATGAATCGTGCTTCGTTCGGCCTTCTCCGTACCCGCCGACGGTTCCACATGCGACGCGCGAATCACAGCCAGCGGCGCGGTGGCCGGACGCTCGGGATCGTTATGCGTGCTGCTGCTGGTGCTGCTGGCGCGGGCACGCTCGCGCCGGTCCGGTGCGCGCAGATCGAGCGCCGTCTGAACGCCCGTCACACCCGGCACGATTTCCTGTTCCGCGAGCTTGGCTGCGCGCGATCCTTTGCGCTTCGGCTTCGCCGTCAGCGCCGGCGCAGCGGCCGCGAGTTCATCGAGCGCCTTCTTCGCCGCGGCCTGCTCTGCGGCACGCCGGCTGGCGCCGGAGCCTGACACCTTCACCTCGAGCTTAGGCACCGTGCATTCCACTTCGAACTGCTGATTGTGGGCTGCACCGTGCGTGGCCACGACCGTATAAGTCGGCAACGCGATCTTGTGGCCCTGCAGATATTCCTGCAGCAGCGTCTTCGCGTCTTTACCGATGGTGCGTGGATCGATGTGATCGAGGATCGGCGTGTAGAGCCGTTTGATGACGTCATGCGCGGCGTCGAAACCACCGTCGAGGAAAACCGCGCCGAAGATGGCTTCGAGCGTGTCGGCCAATATGGACGGGCGCCGGAAGCCGCCGCTGCGCAATTCGCCCTCGCCCAGTCGCAGGGCCTCCGACACATTCAACGCCTGCGCAATCTCATAAAGGGACTGCTGCTTGACGAGATTGGCGCGGACACGAGAAAGATCGCCTTCGTCGAGTTTTGCGAATCGTCGGAACAAAAGTGCAGCCACCACGCAATTTAGAACGGAATCCCCGAGAAATTCGAGTCGTTCATTGTGCGTGGCACTGTGACTGCGGTGGGTCATCGCCTGGCGCAGCAATTCCGCATTGCGAAATTCGTACTGGAGCCGGCTTTCCAACGGGGTTGAGGGCATGGGCAGAGTATAACGCGGGCGCCGGGAGGGGCGATTCCGGCCGAAAGGACGGAAAACCGCAAAGAAAAATAGCGCGACAAGCGTACGTTAGCCGTAATTCTTAGTGTTGTTTCTAAGCGGCTGCGGCGACTTCCCTACGGCGACTTCTATTAACAACTACGCCGCGATTCCCGCGGCGTAGTTGTCGAACGATTTAATGAACGATGACTTGCTTCAATGGAACGCGCCAATGCGCTTCAGACTGCTGAAGTTCATCCAGATAAAAAACGCGCGGCCAACCACATTCGCGTCAGGCACGAAACCCCAATAGCGGCTGTCCGCACTGTTGTCGCGATTGTCGCCCATCATGAAATAGTTTCCCGGCGGCACTTTGCAAATCACGCCTTGGGCGTTGTAGTTGCAGTTATCGCGGTATGGGAAATCGTCGGCTCCAATTACGAACGGCGGCACTTGCGCGTTATTCAGAATCGCGTTCTTGCGGCCATCGAGATCCTCTTCGAACTGCTTCGCATAACCGATGCGTTCGTCGTCGAAGAAATCGGGCAATGGCGTTTCAGGAACCGGCTTGCCATTGATGGTCAGCTTCTTGTCCTGATACGCGACGGTGTCACCGGGAAGGCCAATGACGCGCTTGATGTAATCCACGGATTCGTCTTTCGGATAGCGGAACACCACCACGTCACCGCGCTTCAGCGGCGAGCCGCTGGTGAGTTTCGTATTGCTGATTGGCAGGCGCAAACCGTATTCGAATTTGTTGACGAGGATGAAATCGCCCACCAGCAAAGTCGGAACCATTGACCCCGATGGAATCTTGAACGGCTCGACTACAAACGAACGCACCACGAAGACCACGAGAATCACCGGGAAGAAGCTCGCCGAATACTCCAGATACCACGGCTGGCGAAGCTTTTCATCGCGCAGGCGAGCGCGCGTCTGCGGCGCGTTTTCATCGGCGAAACGGGCTTCCATGCGCGCTTGCTGCTGGTCGAATTCCGCTACCGCCGCATCCGCTGCGCGCCGCCGTTGCGGCTCGAACATCAATTTGTCGAACACCCACGCAATCCCCGTCAATATGACGAGCACCAAAAGAATCAACGCAAAATTCATCAATCGTTTCCGGTAGTTTTATTAATCTTCGACGCGAAGAATCGCGAGGAAAGCTTCTTGCGGAATCTCGACCGAACCGACTTGCTTCATGCGCTTCTTGCCGGCCTTCTGTTTTTCCAAAAGCTTTTTCTTTCGCGAGATATCGCCGCCGTAGCACTTTGCCAGAACGTTCTTACGCAATGCTTTAATGTTCTCGCGCGCGATAATGTTCGCACCGATAGTCGCCTGGATCGCCACGTCATACATCTGCCGCGGAATCAGTTCGCGCATCTTCGACGCCACTTCGCGCCCGCGATGCTGGCTCTGCGACCGGTGCACGATCACCGATAACGCGTCGACCTTGTCGCCGTTGATCAGCATGTCGACCTTCACCACATCCGACGCGCGATATTCCTTGAACTCGTAGTCCATGGATGCATAGCCGCGCGACGTGGACTTCAACCGGTCGAAGAAATCCAGCACGATTTCCGCCATGGGGATTTCGTACGTGAGCTGAACCTGACGGCCGTGATACTGCATATTGATCTGCGAACCGCGCTTGTTCGTACATAGCGTGATCACCGAGCCCACATACTCCTGGGGCATATACAGATTCACGGTCACGATCGGCTCACGCACTTCTTCAATGAACGAAGGCTCCGGCATCTTGGCCGGGTTCTCGACCTGGATCAGCACGCCGTCACGCTTTATGACTTCGTACACCACGGTTGGCGCCGTGGTAATCAGGTCCATGTTGAACTCGCGCTCAAGCCGTTCCTGCACAATCTCCATGTGCAGAAGGCCGAGAAAGCCGCATCGGAAACCGAAGCCGAGCGCTTGCGACACTTCCGGCTCGTACTGAAGCGACGAGTCGTTGAGCTTCAGCTTTTCCAGCGATTCACGCAGCGCGTCGTACTGGTTTGCTTCGATCGGATACAAACCCGCGAACACTTGCGGCTTCACTTCCTTGAAGCCCGGCAGCGGCACGTCGGCCGGACGCGCGACGGTGGTGACCGTATCGCCGACTTTCGCCGCCTGCAGTTCCTTGATGCCCGCGATGATGAAGCCCACCTGCCCCGCCGACAGCGACGCGAGATTCGTGGCTTTCGGCGCAAACACGCCGAGACTTTCGACCGGATACACCGCGCCGGACGCCATCATCTTGATCTTGTCTTTCGGGCGCAGGGTGCCGTTCTTGATGCGCACGAGCATGACCACGCCAACGTAGTTATCGAACCATGAGTCGATAATCAGCGCCTGCAGCGGCGCGTCCGGATCGCCTTGCGGCGGCGGCACTTTCGCGATCAGCGCCTCGAGCACGTCGATCACGCCCACGCCCGTTTTGGCGCTGCAATGCGTTGCATCCGTTGCGTCGATACCGATCACGTCTTCGATTTCCGAAATCGCGTTCTCGGGATCTGCAGCGGGCAAATCGATCTTGTTGAGCACCGGCACGACTTCCACGCCGAGTTCGATCGCCATGTAGCAATTAGCGACCGTCTGCGCTTCCACGCCCTGGCTGGCGTCGACCACGAGCAGTGCGCCTTCGCACGCGGACAGCGAGCGGCTGACCTCGTATGAGAAGTCGACGTGGCCGGGGGTATCGATGAGATTCAGGTTGTACGTCTCACCGTCGCGGGCCTTGTAGTGCAGCGCCGCGGTTTGCGCCTTGATGGTGATACCGCGTTCGCGCTCGAGATCCATGGAGTCGAGCACCTGCGCGTCCATCTCGCGGTCGGACAAGCCGCCGCACAACTGGATGATGCGATCGGCGAGCGTCGACTTGCCGTGGTCGATGTGCGCAATGATCGAGAAGTTACGAATATGATTCATTCAGTGCCGATCAAGCGAAAAAGGCGCGCCCTGACAAACGCGGAGCACGCCTTGAGAATGGGGTGTAAAACCCGTCTATTTTAGCCGAAAAGGCGGGGTGGCGGCGGAATTGGTTTCGTTCGCACTTGATGGGGTGGACGGGGGTTGGGCGGGGTTGGTGCTGCGTACGCGAGCGCGCGTTCTATGTTGGCTATATTTTTTAGCACTATTAGACAGGGTATTTTCGTTCGCACTCGATCAGGGTTTTGGGCGCGGGGCTGATGGTCGGTGGTCGGGGTCGGTGCTGGGTTGCTGCTGCGTACGTTAGTTCGGGTTCAATGCTGGCT
>CAVPTS010000031.1:0-111859 GCA_963708695.1 uncultured beta proteobacterium | reverse complement strand
CATCGCTCCGCGTGAACGTAAGGCCGAGCCGTGTGAAAATCTGCGCGATCTCTTCTGCGCCGATCTTCACACCGATAATCCTATTCGCCCGCGACACGCGCATGCTCACCGGCTCGCGCTTCGGCAAGTTGAGCGTCTGGTCGTCGACAGGGCCGGCGTTGCCGCCGCAAATATCGAGGATCAGTTGAGTAATGCGCTCGATATGTTCAACGGTCGTCGAATAATCGACGCCGCGCTCGAAGCGATGCGCCGCATCGGTCGAAAAATTGTACTTGCGCGCGCGGCCGCGAATGCTGTCCGGCCACCAGAACGCGGCTTCCAGATAGATGTTGGTGGTCTCGAGCGAGACGGCCGTGCTGTCGCCGCCCATGATGCCGGCGAGGCTTTCGACGTGCCGGTCATCGGCGATCACGCCGACGGTTTCATCGAGTTCGACCGTGTTGCCGTTCAACAGCTTGAGCGTCTCGCCCTTCTTGCCCCAGCGCACTTCGATTCCGCCGTGAATCTTGTCGAGATCGAACACGTGCGACGGGCGGCCGAGTTCGAGCATCACGTAATTCGAGATATCGACGAGCGCGGAAATGCTGCGCTGTCCCGAGCGTTCGAGGCGCTCGACCATCCACTGCGGCGATTTTGCGTGCGCGTTCACGCCGCGAATCACGCGGCCCGAGAAGCGTCCGCACAGATCCGGCGCCAGCACTTTGACCGGCAAGATTTCATCGAGCGTCACGGCGACCGGCGGCATCTCGAGCGCATGCAACGGCGCGCCCGTGATAGCGGCGGTTTCCCGCGCGACGCCGAATACCGACAAACAATCGGCCTTGTTCGGCGTGAGCTTGATTTCGAAGACGGTGTCGTCGAGGTTGAGCGTCTGGCGGATGTCCTGGCCAATCGGGGTATCGGCGGGCAGGATCATCAAGCCGCTGTGATCTTCCGACAGCTTCAGTTCGCGTGCCGAGCACAACATGCCCTGGCTTTCCACGCCGCGCAGCTTCGAGAGCTTGATCGCGAAAGGCGCGCCACCCGCTTCGGCCGGCGGCAATTCGGCGCCGACCAGCGCGACCGGCACCTTGATGCCCGGCGACACGTTCGGCGCACCGCACACGATGGTCAGCGTCTCGCCGGTGCCGGCGTCCACCTGACAAACGTTGAGCTTGTCGGCATTCGGATGCTTCGCGACTTCCAGCACCTGCCCGACGACGATCTTCGTGGTCGGCGGCGCGACGGGCGCGAGGCCTTCCACTTCGAGACCCGCCATGGTCAGCGCGTGCGAGAGTTCATCGGTCGAGAGCTTGGGATCGACGAAAGTTCTAAGCCAGGATTCCGGGAATTGCATGTGTGTCTAGTTCGAAATGAGGTTGCGGTGTCTGCGTCCGGACTTTTACGTTTCCATGTCCGGACCACGGCCCGCAGCAACATGCGTCTCAGGCAAATTGCTCAAGGAAACGCAGATCGTTTTCGAAGAAAAGGCGCAAGTCCTGCACGCCATAACGCAGCATTGTCAGGCGTTCAAGTCCGCTGCCGAACGCAAAGCCGATATACCGTTCCGGGTCGAGTCCCATGTTGCGGATCACGTTCGGATGCACTTGCCCCGACCCCGAGATTTCGAGCCATTTACCGGCGTTCTTGCCATGCTCGAACATCATGTCGATTTCGGCGGACGGCTCGGTGAACGGAAAATACGATGGCCGGAAGCGCACGAGAATGTCATCGCGCTCGAAGAATTTCTTCAGGAAGTCGGAGTACACGCCCTTCAGGTCGGCAAAGCTGATGTTCTCGTCGATCCACAAACCTTCGACTTGATTGAACATTGGCGAATGCGTGGCGTCGCTATCCACGCGATACGTCCGGCCCGGCACGATCACCTTGATCGGCGGCTTGTTCATGCGCGCGTAGCGCACCTGCATCGGGCTCGTGTGCGTACGCAGCAGCAGCTGCCGGCCATCGGCATCCTTGCCATCGACATAAAACGTGTCCTGCATCGAACGCGCCGGATGGTTTTCCGGGCTGTTCAGCGCAGTAAAGTTGTACCAGTCCGTTTCGATCTCGGGGCCGTCGGCCACATCGAAACCGATCGTGCTGAAAATCTGTTCCACGCGTTCCCACGTGCGCATCACCGGATGCAGGCTGCCGGCGCCAAGACCGCGGCCCGGCAAGCGTGACATCGATCGATTCCGATGCAAGCCGCTGATTCAGCAACACGTCCGCCAGCGCCTGACGGCGCGCGTTCAGTGCCACTTCCACTTGCTGCTTGACCGCATTGATGCGCGCGCCCTCAGTCTTGCGGGCGTCCGGATCGAGTTTGCCCAAGCCTTTCAGCAGATCCGTGAGCACCCCGGATTTACCAAGAAAGCGGGCCTTTTCGTTTTCGAGCGTGGCCGCGTCGGCGGCGTGTTCGAAGGCATTTCGCGCGTCGGCGACAATCTGGTCCAGATCCATTGATCCCATCATTTCAGCGTCAAAGTTCTTCTGAGCGTTTCCGGGCCGATGCATGCGCGACTTATGCAGCATTCAGGCAGCATTGACAGCAGTGCGATTCAACCCGGCTTCACCAACAAAAACGGGGCTCGACAAGAGCCCCGTTTTTTGTTGTAGCGCTGTCCGTTACGAACAGCCCCACAACGAACCACGCAGTACCAATCTAGCTATTAAGCTCGATCAGGCTGCAACGGCGGCTTTTACCTGCTTGACGATCGCAGCAAAAGCAGCCTTGTCGAACACAGCCATGTCGGCCAGCACCTTGCGGTCGAGTTCGATCGAAGCCTTTTTCAGGCCGTTGATGAACACGCTGTACGTCATGTCGTGCTGACGCACCGCCGCGTTGATACGCGTGATCCACAAAGCACGGAACACACGCTTCTTGTTGCGGCGATCGCGATAGGCATATTGCCCGGCGCGCATGACCGCTTGCTTGGCGATGCGATAGACGTTATTGCGACGGCCGCGGTATCCCTTGGCCAGTTTGATAATCTTCTTGTGGCGGGCCCGTGCGGTAACCCCACGTTTGACTCTAGGCATAATGCGCTCCTGTGAGTGTCAGTTAAGGGTTAAGCGAACGGCAGCATTGCGCGAACGGAGTTCATGTCAGATGCATGAACAGCCGTGGAACCGCGCAATTGGCGTTTGACCTTGGTGGTCTTCTTGGTAAGAATGTGACGCTTGAAGGCTTGACCACGCTTGATGGTACCGCCCGGACGCACCACGAAGCGCTTTGCAGCACTCTTCTTGGTCTTCATCTTCGGCATGAAACTACTCCAGTTTATTTGATGGATATGGGTGTGCGGTCGATCCATTCGATCCTGACCCGCCCTTTGAAACCCACAAGCCACTTATGAGCGGCAGACTTTAACAGTCACCGCTTTTTCATGAGCGCCGCCATTATCCGGCAGTGCCCTGAAACCTGCTCAAACGATGCCGCGCAGGCTTTGAAAGCATGTCAGGCCGCGCGATCCATCGATCGATTCTTCAATTACTTCTTTTTCTTCGGCGCCATGACCATGATCATCTGGCGCCCTTCCATTTTCGGCATCTGCTCGACCTGACCGTGCTCTTCGAGGTCGGTCTTCAACCGTTCGAGCACGCGCATGCCGATTTCCTGGTGGGCCATTTCGCGGCCACGGAAACGCAACGTGATTTTCGTCTTGTCGCCGTCTTCGAGGAAGCGCGTGAGGTTACGCAGTTTCACGTTGTAGTCACCGTCGTCGGTGCCCGGCCGGAACTTGACTTCCTTGACCTGAACGATCTTCTGCTTGAGCTTGGCCTCGTGCTGCTTCTTCGCTTCCGAGTACTTGAACTTGCCGTAATCCATCAACCGGCAAACAGGCGGAACGGCCTGTGGCGCGATTTCGACGAGATCGACGTCTTGCTGTTCCGACATGCGGAAAGCATCGGCGAGTTTCACGATTCCGAGCGGCTCATTGTCCACTCCGACCAAGCGCACTTCCGGTGCAGTGATTTCCCCGTTGATGCGATGTGCAGACTTATCAGTAGCGATGTTACGTTTCCTCTAAAAATCTAAAAAAACTAGCCGCGCTGCGCTTGGGCTTACTTGTACGCCTGCACGTCCTGCTGCAGACGCTCAAGGAATGCATCGGCTGACATGACGCCAGCGTCGATACCGCCACGAGCACGCACGGCTACGGTTTGTGCCTCACGCTCTTTGTCCCCGACAACCAGCAAATACGGGACCTTCTGCAGCGTGTGCTCTCGTATTTTATAGCTAATCTTCTCGTTGCGCAAATCGCTCTCCACTCTAAGCCCTTGTTTTTGCAACGATTGGGTTAGCTGCAGCGCATATTCAGCCTGACTTTCAGCGATATTCAAGACCACAGCCTGCACCGGCGCGAGCCAGGACGGCATCGCACCAGCATGGTGCTCGATCAGGATGCCGAGGAAACGCTCCATGGAACCGACGATTGCACGGTGCAACATCACCGGACGCTTGCGGCTATTGTCCTCCGACACGTACTCGGCGCCGAGGCGCTCCGGCAGCACCATGTCGAGCTGCAGCGTGCCGCATTGCCAGGACCGGCCGAGCGCATCCTTGATGTGGTACTCGACCTTCGGACCATAAAAAGCGCCCTCGCCCGGCAATTCTTCCCACGTCAATCCGCACGCCGTCAGCGCGTCACGCAGACCTTGTTCCGAGCGGTCCCAGGTTTCATCCGTGCCGGCACGGGCGTCGGGACGCAGCGACAGCTTGATGTCGATGTGATCGAAACCGAAATCTTTATAGATGCTCATCGCGAGCGTGTTGAACGCAATCGACTCTTCGATGAACTGGTCTTCCGTGCAGAAAATATGCGCGTCGTCCTGAACGAAGCCGCGCACGCGCATCAATCCGTGCAGCGCGCCGGAAGCCTCATTCCGGTGACACGAGCCGAATTCCGCGTAACGCAACGGCAGGTCCCGATACGAACGCAAGCCGTGATTGAACACCTGCACGTGGCCAGGACAGTTCATTGGCTTGATGGCGTAGTCGCGCTTTTCCGACTCAGTCGTGAACATGTTTTCACGATAATTCTGCCAGTGCCCCGACGCTTCCCACAGCGAGCGATCCATGATCATTGGCGTCTTGATTTCGAGATAGCCGACTTCGCTCAACCGGCGACGGATGTATTGCTCGACCTGTTGCCAGATTGCCCAGCCCTTCGGATGCCAGAACACCATGCCCGGCGCCTCTTCCTGCAAATGGAACAGGTCGAGTTGCTTGGCAAGCTTGCGGTGATCGCGCTTCTCGGCCTCTTCAAGCATGTGCAGATACGCTTCCTGGTCTTCCTTCTTCGTCCAGGCTGTACCGTAGATACGCTGCAACTGCTCGTTCTTCGAGTCGCCGCGCCAATATGCGCCCGCGACCTTCATCAGCTTGAAGACCTTCAGCTTGCCCGTGGACGGCACGTGCGGGCCGCGGCAGAGATCGGTGAAAGCGCCGTGCGAATAGAGCTTGATGTCGTCGGTGGACGGAATCGATTCAATGATCTCCGCCTTGTACTTCTCGCCGATGCTCTTGAAGTAGTCGACCGCTTCGCCACGCGTCACCACGCGACGCGAGACAGGCTCGTCCTTCTTCGCGATCTCGCCCATGCGCTTTTCGATCTTCTCGAGATCTTCCGGCGTGAAGGGACGGCTGTACGCGAAGTCGTAATAGAAGCCGTTTTCGATCACCGGGCCGATGGTGACCTGGGCCTCGGGATAGAGATCCTTGACCGCGTAAGCCAGCAAGTGCGCCGTGGAGTGGCGAATGATGTCGAGACCTTCGACGTCCTTTTCCGTGACGATGGCAAGCGACGCATCGTGGTCGATCAGCGTGGACGTATCGACGAGCTCACCATCGAGCTTGCCGCCGAGAGCCGCCTTCGCGAGACCGGCGCCAATGGACGCAGCGACCTCCGCAACCGTCACTGGGTGGTCGTATTGTCGAACTGACCCGTCGGCCAAACGTATCGAAACCATTTCGTTCTCCAAGACGTCGGCAGCCGACGTCCAAGTTCATTCAACAATGCCTTGCAATCGCCAAATCGAACGCGCGAAGGCAAAAAAAATGCGGCCCCACTTTTCGAGGGGCCGCATTCACTTTCCTACAAACTGCAAAGGCGAAAGTGGTCCTCGACTAGCGTCGCTCCGAAGCTGTTTCGGTCAACGTTCGCGGTGCCATCTTGTTCATTTGCCTTTCGCGCCAAGGCGCTTGCTGCAGTTTTGAAAAACCGGCGAACCGGAATTTCACTTTCGTTGGTAGGCTCGATTGGACTCGAACCAACGACCCCCACCATGTCAAGGTGGTGCTCTAACCAGCTGAGCTACGAGCCTGAAGAAGCGAAATTATATGGAGCGTTTTGAATCCTGGCAAGCACTTTCATGCGATGACAATGAAGTTATTCGTCGATACGTTTAAGAAGCATCCACAATGCGCTGCAAATTCAAAGCTTTAGGGTGGTGACATGCGGTGGTGACATGCGGTGGTGACATGCGATCGCGACAAGCGGTAACGTCAAGCTCACACTCCGGCAGGCACTTTTTCCTCAGCCCCGCCTCGATGCCCGCACCACGCCCTGCACTTCGCTCAGCAATGAGCACGCGCGCTGAATCTGCGCGGCGCTCGATACCTCGACAGTAAATTGCATGTACGCGACATTGCGCCGGCTCTGGGTCTTCACGCCGGTCACGTTTATCTTCTCCCGAGCGAAGACTTCGGAGATGTCGCGCAACAAACCTTGCCGGTCGTTCGACTCCACCGCGAGGTCGACGGGATACACCGATGATCCTCGCCCGTTCATGACATCGGCGGACCAGGCGGTTTCAAGTACGCGCTCAGGCGAGTGAGCCGCCATTCGCTGGAAGGTCGCGCAGTCGCTGCGATGAATCGACATGCCCTTGCCGCGCGTCACGAAGCCCGATATCCGGTCGGGCGGCGCCGGGCGGCAGCAGCGCGCGAGTTGCGTGAGCAGCGCGTCCACGCCCACAACCAGCACGCCCGTGGATGCCCCCTGCGCGACGCTCTGTCCGCTGCTGCGCTTCTCGAACTGCGCCGGCGCTTCGGGCTCGGGCTCAGGAGGTGGCGTGTCGTGCAGAGCCTGCTCGATGTTGCGCAGGCTGAACTCGTCTTTCGCGACGACAGCGTACAGATCTTCTGGCGCCTTGAAGCCGAGCTTCGCCGCCAGCTGATCGAGATTGACGGAGGTCTTGCCCTCGCGCTGCAGCGTCTTTTCCACCAGCGCGCGGCCGTTCGAGATGTTCTCTTCGGAGTCCACCGCGTTGAACCACGCACGCACCTTTTGCCGCGCACGCGGGCTATGCAGATAGCCGAGCAACGGATTGAGCCAGTCTCGCGACGGCCCGCCTTCCTTCACCGCAACAATCTCGACCGTCTGGCCGTTTTGCAACGGCGTGTTGAGCGGCACCATTGCCCCGTCGACGCGCGCGCCCCGGCAACGGTGCCCAAGCTCGCTATGCAGGTGGTATGCGAAGTCGACCGCCGTCGAGCCTTGAGGCATCGCGATCACGCGCGCCTGCGGCGTGAGCACATAGATGTGGTCGTCGTCGAGTGTCGCTTCGCGCAGGTGCTGCCAGGGTTGCGCACCCGGCTGGTCGCTCTCGGATACGTCCTCTTTCCATGCGAGCAATTGGCGCAGCCATGCGATCTTTTCGTCGTACTTGTCGGCGGCGGTGACTTGTCCGCCGTACGCACGCGTGCCGGCTTCCTTGTAGCGCCAGTGAGCGGCTACGCCGTATTCCGCAAACCCGTGCATTTCCTGCGTGCGGATCTGGACCTCGAACGCACGGCCGTCGTCACCGACCACCACTGTGTGCAGCGACCTGTAGCCGTTTGGCTTCGGCCGCGATATGTAGTCATCGAATTCCCTTGGCACCGGCTGCCACAAGTTATGGACGATACCCAGCACGGTGTAGCAATCCTTGATGTCGTCGACGATCACGCGAAATGCGCGCACGTCGTTCACCTCGGAAAAGTCCAGTTCCTTGCCGCGCATCTTTTTCCAGATGCTGTAGATGTGCTTGGGACGCCCGCTCACTTCCGCCCGGATGTGAGCGGTGGCCAGTTCTTTCTGCAAGCGCGCAATGGCTTCGGTCACATACGCTTCACGCTCGACGCGTTTTTCGTCGAGCAACTTTGCGATGCGCTTGTAGGTGGGCGGCTCTTCGAAGCGGAATGCGAGATCTTCGAGTTCCCACTTCAGTTGCCAGATGCCGAGCCGGTTGGCGAGCGGCGCATAGATTTCGAGCGTCTCACGCGGGACGTCCGGCGACGGGTCGAGCTTGTTCCCCGCGTAATACCGCAGCGACTGCAGTCGCGACGCAAGCCGGATCAACACCACGCGAATATCTTGCGCGAACGCGAGCAACATCTTGCGCAGCGCTTCCACCTGCGCGCGACGCGCGGCCTGCGCGTCGCGGCCGGTTTCCGGCAACTTTGCCTGCGTGGCGCGCGAGCTGACCGAACCGAGGCGCAACAGCTTGCGGACATCGGCGACGAGGCCTTGGACTTCCGTGCCGAACCGCTCGCCGATCACGCGCTCGGGGTCGTCGAGATGCGGTGTGAGCGCAAACAGCGCCGCCGCCGCGACCGCTGCCGGATCGACGTTCAACGTCTGCATGATCCGCGCGGTACCGGCCGCGTGATCGGCCAGTAATTCCCCGTTGCTCAGCCGCACGTCTCCCGCGTGCTCGCGCACGAACGCGAGCGCGCCCTCGAAGGACGGCTCGGGAATGACTGCGGGGGAAACGGCGGAATCGGTCATGCGAATTAATGCTCGAAATGTCCGGGCTTAAGCACGCACGGCAGCGACGAGCAACCACTTCCACAAGGCACGCCGGATTTGCGAGCTTCGCTTCCACGGTGGCGCGCGGCGGCGCATTGCCTTCCGGCACCCACATGTCCCAAGCCGCGTTCATGGCGGCGAAATTGGCCATATCCGAGAGATAGATCTGCACGGATAGCAGTTCGGTCTTCGCACTGCCGGCTTCTGCCAGCAAGCGGTCGACATGACCGAGCACTTCGCGCATCTGGCCCGTGATGTCCTGATCGGTATCTTCGGCAATTTGCCCGGCAAGATAAACGGTGCCGTTGTGGATCGCGATCTCGGAGAGACGCGCGCCAACATGGTGACGAATGACTGCCATGAGTGTTCCTGAAAATGAGTGGGCAAGAGAACCGCACGAAGCCCGATATTATGCCTCGGACGATTCCGAATCGAGGAAGAACCGGTACGCAATCTCGATCTGATCCGCGGCGAGAAACGCCGGCGCGTGGCCCACGCCCGGGATCTCCGCGCTCGTCACCGCCTGTCCGCTCGCGACCATTTTCTCGACCGTCTCGCGCGACAACAAGTCCGAGAACTCGCCCCGAACGACCAGGACCGGATGCTGGATCGACGCCAGTGAATGCCAGAGGACCGCCTCGCCGAGCGCCGCCGCGTTCGCGTCTCCCGTCGCGAAGGGAACCGCGATCTTCGGGTCGTATCGATACCCCCAGCGGCCCTCGCGTTCCTGCATCAATGGCGTGTTGATCGCGCGCCATTCCTCTGCCGTCAGCGGCCCGAACGACGCGGCGAGTTGCGCGGCGTTGTCGATTCCTTCCTGCAGCGTGGCGAACATTTCATCCTTGCCAAGATAAGTGCGGATACGCTCGACCGCCACCGGTTCAATATGCGGTCCCACGTCGTTCAGCAGCATTCTCCGAATGGGCGAATTCGGCAAGCCGGCGAGCCCAAGGCCGATCAGCCCGCCCATCGACGTGCCGAACCAGTCCACCGTTTCCACATTCAGACGCGCGATCAGCGCAACCATGTCCGACACGTATTGCGGCACTCCGTAATATTTCGGATCAACGAGCCAGTCGGACAGGCCTCGTCCGGCCACATCCGGACAAACAACCCGATACTCCCGGCCGAGCGCCTTGGCCACTTCGTCGAAATCCCGGCCCGAGCGCGTCAGTCCGTGCACGCACACGAGCACGCGCGGGTTCGCGGGATCGCCCCATTCGGTATAAGCCATGCGATGCAACCCGGACGGGCTGATGCACTGCACGTGGCGTTGGCGCGGTGTGGGAACAAAGGAAGGTGCAGCTTCGACGAGAGTCGCGGACATAAGATTTTCCTTGGCGCGTTGGCGCGGCTGCATAAGAAAGAATCAACTGAAATCGATTGTAAACGCTTTGTGGAACCCGCTTCGTCGCGACGTGGCAGCGTTGGCCGACCGGCCTATGGGAAGCGTCCCGCAAAAGGCAGCAACCAAACAAAAAGGCCGTTCCAACTCACGTCGGAACAGCCTCTTTTGACCGGCCAGGCAAAGCCAACCGGTCGATCCAGATCAAAACCTTACTTAACCCCGCTCACATCGAGCGGCGCGCCCGTTTTCTGCTGAATCTCTTCCACGCTGACGCCCGGCGCCAGTTCCATGAGTTTCAGGCCGGCATCGGTTATATCGATTACGCCAAGATCCGTGATGATCCGGTCGACCACGCCCACGCCCGTCAGCGGCAACGTGCATGCTTCGAGAATCTTGTGCTGGTCGCCCTTCGCCACGTGCTCCATCAGCACGATCACGCGCTTGACGCCCGCCACCAGATCCATCGCGCCGCCCATGCCCTTGATCATCTTGCCGGGGATCATCCAGTTGGCGAGATCGCCCGTCTTGCTGATCTGCATTGCGCCCAGAATAGCCAGGTTGATGTGCCCGCCGCGGATCATCGCAAATGAATCAGCCGACGAAAAAATGGACGATCCCGGCAGCGTAGTCACCGTCTGCTTACCGGCGTTGATCAGGTCGGCATCGACTTCTTCTTCCGTCGGGGACGGCCCGATGCCCAGCAAACCATTCTCCGATTGCAGCCACACTTCCATGCCTTCCGGCACGAAGTTCGCCACCAGCGTAGGCAGCCCGATGCCCAGATTCACGTAAAAGCCGTCCTGCAATTCCTTGCCCGCGCGCGCGGCCATTTGGTTCCGGTCCCATGCCATGATCAGTCTCCTTTCGCGCGCACGACGCGTTGTTCAATGCGTTTTTCCGGATGTGCGTTCAGCACGATACGCTGCACGAAAATGCCCGGCGTGTGGATTGCGTCTGGATCGAGTTCGCCGACCTCCACGATTTCCTCGACTTCGGCCACGGTAATCTTGCCGGCCATTGCGCACATCGGGTTGAAGTTGCGGGCTGTGCGGCGATAGATCAGATTGCCCGACTTGTCAGCTTTCCACGCTTTCACGAGGGCGACATCCGCCGTCAGCGAATGTTCGAGCACGTAGTGGTTGTCGCCAAATTGACGCGTTTCCTTGCCGTCCGCGATCACCGTGCCGTAGCCCGTGTTCGTAAAGAACGCCGGAATACCCGAGCCGCCCGCGCGCAGCTTTTCAGCCAGCGTGCCTT
Source organism: uncultured beta proteobacterium (assembly GCA_963708695.1). GTDB lineage: Bacteria > Pseudomonadota > Gammaproteobacteria > Burkholderiales > Burkholderiaceae > Caballeronia. The sequence goes on along the minus strand of CAVPTS010000031.1, from coordinate 100,480 downwards.
GCGGCGTGAATTCGAGCTCGAGTTCGCCGGCCAGGTATTGGCGCTCGAATTCCTTGTTCTCGCCAACGTACGACGAAATCATTTTCTTGACCTGACGGGTTTCGAGCAAGACGCCAAGGCCGAAGCCATCGACACCCGCGTTGTTGCTGATGCAGGTAATGCCCTGGATGCCGGTGTCGCGCAATGCTTCGATCAGCGCCTCGGGAATGCCGCACAACCCGAAGCCACCGACGGCAAACGTCTGACCGTCCTTCACGATGTCTTCGAGCGCCTCTTTCGCGCCGGGATAGACCTTGTTCATCTCTTTGTCCCTTCCTTATATGGATAAAAATCCGCTTATTTGAGCCGTCACGCTGCAGCTGCTGCAACTTTGCATCGCGCGAGATGACTTTCTGACATGGCAAAAGAGTACGACGCCGGGTCGATCCGGCACAATACGCAAAAATACATAAGTAATTGCCGCATTGCACGGCCATGAATAATCAAGAACGCGAGCCGTCCGAGCCAAAATGCCTCAACTGGATTACCAAACAGCGTTTCATCTTGCGCCAGTCGGGCTGGTGTTGTCACGAGAACGAATCATCGAGGACTGCAACGCGCAGCTCTGCGCAATCTTCGGTGTCGTGCCGGAGGCGTTGATCGGCCGCTCGTTCGAAGTGCTGTACCCGTCGCCGGTGGAATTTGAACGGATCGGCGCCCGCATTGCCGCGTTGATGCAGGTCCAGGGCAATTACTCCGATGACCGCATCATGAAGCGCGCGAACGGAGAATTGTTCTGGTGCCACGTAACCGGGCGCTCGCTCGACCTGAGCTCGCCCCATGCCGCCGGCGTCTGGACTTTCGAAGATCTGAGCGCGACCCGGCGGGTGGCGATTGAACTGACGCCGCGCGAACGCGAAATTGCCGCACAGCTCGTCACGGGCAAGACCAGCAAGCAAATCGGCCGGGCGCTGGATATCAGCCCGCGAACGGTGGACATCTACCGGTCAAAATTGATGCGCAAGTACGACACAGGAAACGCGACCGAGTTGCTGCAAAGGCTGCTGGGCAACTAGTCAGGTGCCCGTTCCCGCGGTTTCGATGGCATGACGCAGCAGATCGGGAATGGGCACCGACTTCGACGCCGCGTAATCGACCCACACGCATTTCGCCGCGCCCTTTGCGTAAAGCGTGGCCGGATCGTCGGCACGATAGAGCTCGAAGCGCGTGTCGAAACTGCTGCGGCCCGGCGTGCCCACGAACATGCTGCCGATCACGTCGCCGGGATAGTGGAGCTGCTTCAGGAATTCCATCGATGCATTCACGATCACCGGTCCCTGCCCTTCGATACTCGCGCCAGCAACGGCCAGTTCGCGGAACCACGAAACCCGCACTTCTTCCATGAAACGGAAGTAGACCGTGTTGTTGACGTGGCCGAACGCGTCCATGTCACCCCATCGCAAGGGCATGGAGAGCTCGAATACGCGATGAAAACCGGCCGACGCACTCACCGGTGCTTGCTCAAAAACCTGGCTCATAGGCCAAACCCGTCGTCGGCGGCAATTACCGAGCCGTTGATGAACTGGGATTCGTCGGCGGCCAGCAGCAGCAACAGCCCATCCAGATCTTCCGGCGTGCCCACGCGGCGCCGCGGCAGCATGGCCAGCAACTTTTGCCCCGCCTCGCTCTTCCAGTGATGATGGTTCAGCTCGGTATCGATATAACCCGGACAAATCGCGTTCACGTTGATGCCGTGACGACCCCATTCCTGCGCCATCGATTTCGTCATATGAACCACGGCGGCCTTGCTCATGGAATAGATGCCGATTTGCGGCAGCGTCTTGAGCCCGGCCATGGACGCGATGTTGATGATCCGATAACCCGGCTTGGCCGTGCCATTGCCGCGCATGATCATCCGCTTGGCCACTTCCTGGGCGACGAAAAACGCACCGCGGGTGTTCGTGTCAAAGACGAAATCGAAGTCCGACGGCGTCACGTCCGTGAGCTTTTGCTGCGTGGACACGCCCGAGTTGTTCACGAGAATGTCGATGGTGCCAGCCTCCGTCTCCGCGTGGGCGACGGCGGATTTGATGCTTTGGTAATCGGTGACGTCGAGAGAAACCACGTGCGCCGCGCCGCCTGATGCCTCGATCTCGGCACGCAGTTCCTTCAGGCGCTCGGTGCGCCGGCTCGCCAGCACAACCCGCGCGCCCGCCTGCGCCAGCACTTGTGCAAAGCGCTTGCCGAGTCCGCTGGAGGCGCCGGTGACCAGCGCGCATTTGCCTTCCAGGTTGATCGAACGGCCCATTGTTTTTCCTTGGTTGAAAGCGATTGAGTTGCCCGGGATCGAACCGTTTTGCCGCCGCTCGCCTCAACTCCGCGTCGAAACGAAAACAGCTGATATGCTATCGCAAAATAATACGATCGTGCTAATCTACGGAACGTTGGTTGCGCCATGCCTGGTGTTCGCTGACAATACTCGATCCCCAAAAAAAGCATTCTAACGTTAGACAGGAGCCTTGGATGACCCCGGAGAGTCTCATCGAGCAGTACGGTCCCCGAGAATCGATGGAGTACGACGTCGTGATCGTAGGCGGCGGACCCGCTGGACTATCGGCGGCCATCCGGCTGAAACAGCTGGCGCAGGAGAAAGGCGTCGAGTTGGGTGTCTGCGTGCTGGAGAAAGGCTCGGAGATTGGCGCGCACATTCTTTCGGGCGCCGTCATGGACCCGCGGGCGCTGAACGAATTGCTCCCCGACTGGAAGTCGCAAGGCGCGCCGCTCAATGTCGAAGTCACCGAGGATCGCTTCCTGTTTCTCTCGAAGGACAGCGCGAAGCAGGTGCCGAACTGGCTGCTTCCCGACAACTTCAAGAATCACGGCAACTACGTCATCAGCCTCGCTAACGTGACGCGCTGGCTCGGCCAGCAGGCCGAAGCATTGGGCGTCGAGATATTTCCGGGTTTTCCCGCAGCCGAAGTGCTCTACACCGAAACCGGCGCGGTGCGCGGCGTGGCGACGGGCAACATGGGCGTGGGCAAGAACGGCGAGCCGACAGGTAATTTCCAGCTCGGCATGGAATTGCACGCGAAATACACGCTCTTTTGCGAAGGCGCGCGCGGCAATCTGGGCCGTCAGCTCACCGATAAATTCAAGCTCGCCCGCGACGCCGATCCCCAGGTCCACGGTCTGGGCATCAAGGAACTGTGGCAGATCGATCCGTCGAAACATAAGCCGGGTCTCGTGATCCACACCGCCGGCTGGCCGCTGGAAAACGATACCTACGGCGGTTCGTTCCTCTATCACATGGACGATAACCAGGTGATGGTGGGGTTTGTCGTCGGCCTGGGGTATTCGAATCCGTACCTCTCGCCGTTTGAGGAATTCCAGCGCTACAAGACCCATCCGGCGATCCGCACGTTCCTCGAAGGCGGCAAGCGCGTGTCGTACGGCGCGCGGGCAATCGTGGCGGGCGGGCTGATGTCGCTGCCCAAGCTCGTGTTCCCGGGCGGCGCTTTAGTCGGCGACGATGCCGGTTTCCTGAACGCATCGCGGATCAAGGGCAGTCACGCGGCGATCAAGTCCGGCAAGATGGCAGCCGAAGCGGCGTTCGACGCGGTGCAAGCCGGCCGTCAAGCCGATGAATTGAGCGCCTACCCGGAATCCTTCAATAACTCGTGGCTCAAGACCGAGCTCTATCGCGCGCGCAATTTCAAGCAGTGGATGAGCAAGGGCCTGTACATGGGCACGTTCATGGTCGGCCTCGAGCAGAAGCTGCTCGGCGGCAATGTGCCGTGGACGCTACATCATCAACACGCCGATAACGAAACGCTCAAGCCCGCGTCGCAATGCAAGCCGATCGTTTATCCGAAACCGGATGGGAAGCTGACATTCGACCGGCTGGCGTCTGTGTTCATATCGAATACGAATCACGAGGAAAACCAGCCGGCACATTTGACGCTGAAAGATGCGTCGGTGCCGGTCGATGTGAATTTGCGCACGTACGCAGGCCCGGAAAGCCGTTATTGCCCGGCGCAGGTGTACGAGTTTGTGAAGAACAACGATGGCAGCGAACGCCTGCAGATCAACGCGCAGAACTGCGTGCACTGCAAGACATGCGATATCAAGGACCCGACGCAAAATATTGTCTGGGTTCCGCCTGAAGGCGGCGGCGGGCCGAATTATCCGAACATGTAATCGTCCGTTCGGATTTGATGCTTCAGGAAGAAACGCCGGTTCTTTCGTTAGAAGAACCGGCGCTTTTTTATTTGACGATATGCGCGGCGATGTGTGGCGTCGTCGTCACGACATCACCATTCTGCGCGCGGTGCCGCAACGCGTGATCGATCAGCACGAGCGCGAGCAGCGCTTCGGCTATCGGCGTTGCGCGAATCCCGACGCACGGATCGTGGCGCCCGAAGGTTTCCACCGTCGCGGAATGACCCGCTTTGTCGATGGATTCACGCGGCGTGCGGATGCTCGATGTCGGCTTGATCGCAATCGACACGGTGATGTCCTGCCCGCTCGAAATGCCGCCCAGCACGCCGCCGGCGTTGTTCGCCGCGAACCCTTCAGGCGTCATTTCGTCGCCATGAACCGAGCCGCGTTGCGCAACGCTCGCAAAACCCGCACCGATTTCCACGCCTTTCACCGCGTTGATGCCCATCATCGCTTTCGCGATATCGGCGTCGAGGCGGTCATAAAGCGGCTCGCCGAGCCCGGCCGGCACGCCCGTCGCAATCACGCCGATACGCGCGCCGATCGAGTCGCCGTCCTTGCGCAACGCGTCCATGTAGTCCTCGAGACGCGGCACGATCTCGGCATTCGGCGCGAAGAACGGGTTTTCGCGCACGTGTTCCCATGCAACGAACGGAATCGGAATCTCGCCGAGCGCACTCATGAAACCGCGCGTCTCGATACCCATCCGCTCGCGCAGCCACTTCTTCGCGACCGCGCCGGCAGCGACGGTCGGCGCGGTCAGCCGCGCCGACGAACGGCCGCCACCGCGATGATCGCGAATGCCGTACTTCTGCCAATAGGTATAGTCGGCGTGCCCGGGACGAAACGTCTCCGCGATATTGCCGTAATCCTTGCTGCGCTGATCCGTGTTCCGGATCAGCAAGGCGATGGGCGTGCCGGTTGTCTTGCCTTCGAACACGCCCGACAGAATCTCGACCTGATCGGCTTCCTGACGCTGCGTCACATGCCGCGACGTGCCCGGTTTGCGCCGGTCCAGCTCGATCTGGATATCCGCCTCCGATAGCGCCATGCCCGGCGGGCAACCGTCGATCACGCAGCCGATCGCCGGACCGTGCGACTCGCCGAAATTCGTGACGGTGAAGAGCGTGCCGAGTGTATTGCCGGACATGAGCGTCGTCCTGAAAAGAGCGAAAGAGCCGATATTATGCCAGTCGACAGCTCTTCGAGCCTTCCTCAGCGCCCTATTTGCGGGCACCTCGCAGCGTCGTGACGAGCTGCTGCAGGTGTTCCGGCGTGGCGGCCTCGGGATCGATCGGCTCGCCCACCGCGAGCGTCAGCCGGCTCATGACGCCGCGCTGAATCGGACGCGGCCAGCGGTTGTCCTCGTGCCGCGAAAAAACGCTGCCCCACAGGCCACGCAGCGCGATCGGCACGACCGGAGCGGAATAGCGCCGGAGAATTTCACTGATGCCATGGCGGAACGGGTTGATATCGCCCGTTCGGGTGAGCTTGCCTTCAGGGAAGATGCAGACCAGATCGCCGTTAGCGAGCGCACGGCCGCATGCGTCGTAGGCCTTTTCCAGCAACTTCGCGTCTTCGTGCGCGGGCGCGATCGGAATGGCCTTCACGTGACGAAACAGCCAGCCGATAAACGGCGAACGGAAGATCCGGTGATCCATCACGAAGCGAATCGGGCGCGGACTTTCAGACATGATCACGATGGCATCGACGAAACTCACGTGATTGCACACCAGCACAGCTGCGCCGTGCTCGGGAATGCGCTCGGCGTTCACTAGCCGGATCCGGTAGAACGTATGCACGAGAATCCACGCGAGAAACCGCAGCAGGAACTCGGGCACCAGCGAATAGATATAAACGGCCACCACGATATTGAGCAAAGCCGTGGTCAGGAACAGTCCCGGAATGCCGACGCCCGCCGACGTCAGTCCCACGGCCATCAGCGCCGACACGATCATGAAAAACGAGTTGAGAATATTGTTCGCGGCGATGATGCGCGCGCGATGCGTCGGCTGGCTGCGCGCCTGGATCAGCGCGTAGAGCGGCACGCTGTAGAAACCGCCGAACATCGCGAGCAGGAACAGGTCGGCGAGAATGCGCCAGTGCACGGCGAGGTGAAGAAATTCGCCGACGCCCATCAAATGACCGGCCGGCACGATACCGTGGCTGGCGAAAAACAGATCGATGGCGAAGACGCTGATGCCGATTGACCCAAGCGGAACAAGTCCGATCTCGACCCGGCGTTTCGAGAGCCGTTCGCACAGCAGCGAACCGGTCCCGATACCGATGGAAAACGTGCCGAGCAACACGGTCACGACATCCGGATTCGCCGACAGCACGTCTTTCGCGAAGTTGAAAAACGACGTGAGAAACGTAGCGCCTACAAACCATAACCATGAGATTCCGAGCAGGCTCAAGAACACGGTCCGGTCCTGGCGTGCGAGCGCGAGATTGCGCCATGTCTCGGTGAACGGATTCCAGTTGATCTTCAAACCGGGCTCGAGCGCCGCCGTTTTCGGTACAAAACCCGACACGGCGCGCCCGATCAACGCGACCGTCACACAACATGCGGCCAGCAACATGGCACCGTGCTCGGTCAGCCCCGCCGTCGCACCGCCGACGATCGTCCCGATCAGAATTGCCACGAACGTCCCCATTTCGACAAGCCCGTTCCCGCCAACCAATTCCGATGGCTGCAGATGCTGGGGCAGATAGGCGTATTTGATGGGGCCGAAGATAGTGGAATGGACACCCATCAGGAACGTGCAGGCGTAAAGGAGCGGCGCGCTGTGCAAGATGAACCCTGCGCCGCCGATCAGCATCACCACGATTTCGAAGGTCTTTACAAAACGCGTGAGCGTGGCCTTGTCGTATTTATCGGCGATCTGGCCCGATGTCGCGGAAAAAAGCACAAACGGGAGGATAAAGATGGCTGAGATTAGGAAAGCGGCCGTTTTCGGATCGACGCCCGAAAAGCGTGCGGCCTGGAAGGTGACCAGCGAGGTGAAACCGACCTTGAAGACGTTGTCGTTGAGCGCGCCGAGAAATTGCGTCCAGAAGAATGGCGCAAAACGGCGTTCGCGCAACAGGCGGAATTGGCCATCGCCGTGTTGAGTCTTAGCCGCTTTCGCGCGGGATGATGCGGGCAATTCGCTCATGGATTATTGGAGTTGGTGGCTGAGAGAGTGTGACGCTTGGGATTGAAAAGCCGAAAAAAATGCGCGCCGCTCGGGCGCGCATTTTTGCGTGACGTTTTGTTGCGCGTTGCCAGGCTGGTTACGACTCGTACGACGCCCGAATCAGCGCGCTTCTTCCTGCTGCTCCGGCCAGTCGCGGATATAAGCCTTGAGCATTTTGTTCTCGAAACCCTGCTCTTCGACCACCGCTTTCGCAACGTCGTAGAAAGAGATCACGCCCATGAGCACGCCTTTTTCCATGACCGGCAAATACCGAACGTGATGTTCGAGCATCATCCGGCGCACCTCGTTCACGTCCGTTTCCGGCGTGCAAGTAAGAGGATGGTCGTCCATGACCTTGCGGATGGTGGACGTGCCGACGCTGCCGCCGTGCTTGCTCAGCGTGAGAATAATCTCGCGGAACGTCAGCATGCCGGCGAGCTCACCGTACTCGATGACCACTAGTGAACCAATGTCATGCGACGCCATGGTGTCGATTGCTTCATGCAGCGGCGTATCGGGCGTTACCGTGAAGAGCGCGTTGCCCTTGACGTTCAAAATGTCGCTGACTCGCATGATTGTCTCCTCGCGAAAAGCCTGACTGTCTGTCGATCCTAGCGGAAAGACGGTTAAAAAGAAAGCGTGCAGGACGCCCGTATTTCGTCTGCGCAAGCGCGCTGGACGGGCGTTTGCGCCGGGTCAACCCTAACTGGCCCGCGCCGGACGTTGCGGGCACAAGGGCTCTGCGTTGGCGTTGGGTTGACGCTGGCGTCTACCCCAAGTTTGTCCGGCCACACCCGATGTTACGATAAATGACTATTTCCCATGGTAGCCCGCCCACGATGCCCGCCAACCGCTTCGATACGCTCGTGCTGCACGCGGGCGCCGCGCCCGACCCCACAACCGGTGCGCGCGCCACGCCTATCTACCAAACCACGTCATTCTCCTTTCGCGATACCGATCACGCTGCATCGCTCTTCAATATGGAGCGTTCAGGCCACGTGTATTCGCGAATCTCGAATCCGACCGTCGCCGTATTCGAGGAACGCGTAGCCGCGCTGGAAGGCGGCGTCGGCGCGATCGGCACGGCGAGCGGCCAAGCCGCGCTGCATCTCGCCATTGCCACGCTGATGGGCGCGGGCTCGCACGTGGTGGCCTCAAGTGCGCTATACGGCGGCTCGCACAACCTGCTGCACTACACCCTGCGGCGCTTCGGCATAGACACCACCTTCGTGCCTCCGCACGATCCCGATGCCTGGCGAGCAGCCATTCGGCCGAACACGCGCCTGCTGTTCGGCGAAACGCTGGGAAACCCCGGCCTCGATGTGCTCGACATCGACGACGATCGCGGAAATCGCGCACTCGAATCACGTGCCGCTGCTCGTGGATTCGACCTTCACCACGCCTTATTTGCTACGCCCGTTCGAGCATGGCGCCGACTTCGTCTACCACTCCGCGACGAAATTTCTCGGCGGCCACGGCACGACTATCGGCGGCGTGCTGGTGGACGGCGGCACATTCGACTTCACTGCCACCGCCACTTTTCCCCGAATTCACCGAGCCCTACGACGGCTTTCACGGCATGGTCTTCGCCGAAGAAAGCACGGTCGCGCCGTTCCTGCTGCGCGCGCGCCGCGAAGGCTTGCGCGACTTCGGCGCATGCCTGCATCCGCAGGCTGCGTGGCAACTTTTGCAGGGCATTGAAACCTTGCCGCTGCGTATGGACCGGCACGTCGCCAACACGCGCAAGGTGGTCGAGTTCCTGCTCGCGCATCCCGCCGTAGAAGGCGTGGCTTACCCCGAACTCGAAAGCCACCGCGACTACGCACTCGCTAAACGCCTGCTGCCACGCGGTGCAGGCGCTGTGTTCAGCTTCGACTTGCGCGGCGACGTGGCGGCGGCGCGGCGCTTCATTGAAGCGTTGACGCTGTTCTCGCATCTCGCCAACGTCGGCGACGCGCGCTCGCTCGTCATCCACCCCGCTTCGACCACCCATTTCCGCATGGATGCCGCCGCCCTCGCCGCAGCGGGCATTTCCCCGGGACGAATCCGGCTGTCGATCGGCCTGGAAGATCCCGACGATCTTATTGACGACCTCAAGCGCGGCCTCAAGGCATCGCAGAAAGCATCCCCAGGCGCGGCTCAAAAAAGCGAAGGGAGCCGCGCATGATGCTCGATGTCGACGGCGCTCCCGCCTACGCTTACACCGGCGGCCATGCGTTCGAAGCAGGCCGCCCGGTGGCTGTTTTCGTCCACGGCGCGCAGCACGATCACAGCGTCTGGGCATTGCAGACGCGTTATTTCGCCCATCACGGCCTGAGCGTGCTGGCAGTCGATCTTCCCGGTCACGGCCGCAGCGCGGGCCCGGCGCGGCGAAGCATTGCCGCGCTCGGCGACTGGCTCATCGCACTTCTAAACGCCGCGCAGGTTAGCGAAGCGATGCTGATCGGCCACAGCATGGGCTCGCTGATCGCCCTCGATACCGCCGCGCGCCATCCATCGCGTGTCACGCGGCTCTCATTGCTCGCCACAGCCTTTCCGATGACCGTGTCCGACGCCCTTCTCGATGCCGCACGCGAGCGCGAGTCCGACGCCATCGACATGGTGAATCAGTGGTCGCATTCGTCGATTGCCGCGAAACCGTCCAGCCCCAGTCCGGGCTTCTGGCTTCACGGCGCCAACCAGCGCCTGATGGAACGCATGGCCGTACTCGGAGAACCCAATCTCTTCCACACCGATTTCACCGCTTGCAATGCCTATGCAGATGGACTCGAACGCGCTGCGGCATTGCGCTGTCCGGTGCAGGTCGTGACCGGTAGCCGCGACGCCATGACGCCGCCGCGCGCAAGCCGTGCGCTCATCGATGCAATGAAGCAAGCGGGCGTCTCAGTTGAAACAGTCGTGCTCGACGCGGGCCACGCGCTCATGAGCGAACAACCCGATGCCACCCTCGCCGCGCTCTTCGGTTTTGCGACCCGGCCAGCGTAGATGTCGGCGCATGAAACAAGCTTAACGACCCTCGCACGGATGCGCTATCAGCCGAATGGGAGGGTCTCCCGATCTTTCGGGATCAGCAGGAATCGCAGTTGCACAGCGGTCTTATTCGCCGCAGAATGAATCTTGCCGAGCCGCTGCCGGAACCGCTCGGCAAGGAGACTGTCATGGCCCAAACCGCACATTCGGATCACTTCGCGAGCTTCGCCGAGTTCTATCCGTACTACCTTGAAGAGCATCGCAATCTGGTCTCGCGGCGGCTGCATTTCATCGGTTCGCTGGGCGTGATCGGTTGCCTCGCCATGGCGATTGCCACCGGCGACTGGCTCTGGCTTCCGGCCGCTGTCATTTGCGGCTATGGCTGTGCCTGGGTCGGCCATTTCTTCTTCGAGAAAAACCGCCCCGCCACGTTTCGCCATCCGCTCTACAGCCTGATGGGCGACTGGGTGATGTTCAAGGACATCTGCATCGGCAGGATTTCGCTTTAGATTGTCGTTTCTAGGCGGTCTGACTGCGGCATCGACGCCGCGTCGCCGCCAACTGGCGCGCGCCTTCCTGACGCGGCAGCAATGCGCGCCGCCAGCAACGTAGCAAGCGTCACGTCCAGTTTTGTCGTTGCTCAGCGCGTTCATCAGCCCCGCCCGATCGATGTGCGATGAATCGAGGCGCAACTGATAATCCAGCTCTTCACGCTCGATCACGAACAAGTCGAACAGGCTCGCCACCGTGATCTGCTGCGGATTGGCTATCAGCACATAGCGCGGTACCCGCAGGTTTTCCAGCCGCGCAATCCATTCCAGCGCGTCGAGCTTGCGAGCAGACGCATGGTGGTGTCCATGTCACATCGCAGCATCTTCGCGAGTTCCAACCCCGTATAACCCGGCATGCCGGCGTCGCGCGCCTCGGCAAGACGTGCAAGCAGTTCGAGCGCGTCGAGCAGATCGCTGCCCGGAAAGTCCGTCCGATGAAACTGCCCGATCCGGATGGCCGGCAACGCCGACGTGACCATCGCGCCGATCAGCGTGATCATCCAGCACAGATACACCCATATGCAGGAACACCGGCAGCGCCGCGAACGCGCCGTACACGGCGGTGTAAGTGGGAATACGGCGCACGTAATAGCCGAAACCGCGCTTGCACGAGTTCGAACGCAATCGCCGCGACGAGTCCGCCGACCACTGCGTCGCGCCATTCCACCTTGCAATTCGGCAGGAACACGTAGAGCATGGCGAACGCCACCACCGTGAATGGCAGGGTGGCGCTCGTCAGCGCCCACTCGACCACGGGCGGCAGGAGATTGTGCGAACCGGCGAATGCAATGGACTGCGCAAACAGATAGGACGACATCGACAAGCTCACGCCGAACAGGATCGGTCCGAGCGTGATGATCGCCCAGTACACCAGGATGCGTTGCGCGAGCGGCCGCGATTTACGCACACGCCAGATCACATTGAACGCGGACTCGACGGTCATCATGGTCATCACCGACGTCACGAACAAAATGATCATGCCGACCGTAGTGAGCCCTTTTGCCTTCGATGCAAACTGGTTCAGGTACTTGAAGATCTGGCTGTTGATCTGCGACGGCATCAGGTGCGCGGCAAGAAAATCCTGCAACGACATCTGGAACGAAGCGAAGATCGGAAATGCGGTGAACAGCGCGAACGCAACCGTCGCGAGCGGCACGAGCGACAGCACGGTAGTAAACGTCAGGCTGCCGGCCACTTGCGGCACGCGGTCCTCACCCGTACGACGCGCGACGAAAGTGGCGAGCCGCTTCGTCGTGTCGAGATCGATGGGAAACTTCAACAAGAATCTCTCTCCTCAATCGTTACAACAGATTCGCGATTCGGCTTGAATAGCGTGCAAAAGCACGCCACGCCACACTCGCGCACCCGATCCTTATAATACCCGTTCACCGAAAAGGCCCATGAACGACATTCTCGTGCTCTATTACAGCCGCAACGGCGCCACCCGCGAGCTCGCCCAGGCGATCGCGCAAGGTGTCGACAGCGTGCCCGGCATGCAAGCGCGCGTGCGCACCGTGCCGCCAGTCTCGACCGTCTGCGAAGCAACGCAGCCGGACATTCCCGCCGACGGCCCACCCTATGCCGAAGTTCGCGATCTCGAAGAATGCGCCGGGCTTGCGCTCGGTTCGCCTACGCGATTCGGAAACATGGCGGCGCCGCTGAAATATTTCCTCGACGGCACCTCGCCTCAGTGGCTTTCCGGCGCCCTCGCGGGCAAGCCGGCCAGCGTCTTTACCTCCACCGGCAGCATTCACGGCGGCCAGGAAACCACCCTGCTTTCAATGATGCTGCCCTTGCTTCACCACGGCATGCTGATAGTCGGCATTCCGTACACCGAGCCGAAGCTGACCACCACGCAGACCGGCGGCACGCCTTATGGCGCTTCCCATTTCGCGCGTGCCGAGACCGCGGACAGCGGTATCTCCTCCGATGAAAAAGCACTAGCCGTTGCGCTCGGCGCTCGCCTTGCCCGCACGGCGCTGACGCTTGAGCGCGGCGCGCGATGACCGCTCGATGACCGCTCGATGACCACCCCACCTGCCAACGCCGGCTTCGCACGCGGCGCACTCTTCAGCCTGATTGCGCTGATCGCGTTGTCGCTCGCTTGGGAGCTCTGGCTCGCACCATTGCGTCCGGGCGGCTCCGCGCTCGCGCTAAAAGCGCTCCCGCTGCTGTTCGCCCTTCGTGGCACGTTCCGGCGCAACCTCTACACCCTGCAATGGGCGTCGATGCTCGTCTTGCTCTATCTTGCCGAAGGCATTGTGCGCGGTATGACGGACGGCGGATTGTCGGCGCGGCTCGGCTGGCTCGAAGCGTTGCTCGCCCTGGTGTTCTTCGTCTGTGCGCTTGGTTTCGTTGCCCCGTTTAAGCGCGCGGCCCGCGCAGCGAAGCGTGATCGAGCAAGAGCGGCAACGCCACCCACATCCGACGGCAATCGTTTGTAGCATGGAATCGTCCACGCGACCGAGACCTATGCCATCCGGCCAGGGTTCGCCCGGCTCGCGCTTGCGCAATACTTGTCTTCCCCGTTGTCCACGCTACTGCCATCGAGTTTCATGACTGCATCTGACCGTTCACATTACTTTGTAGAAGCCTGTATCGAAGCAATCGGCGCCGCCCACGTGCTGACCCATGCACACGACACCGCGCCGTTTCTCACCGACTGGCGCAAGCGCTATCGCGGTGAAACATGCGCCGTGCTGCTGCCCGGCAACACCGAAGAGGTCGCAAGGCTTGTGCAGCTCGCACGCGAGCATCGTGTCCCCATCGTGCCGCAAGGCGGCAATACGGGTCATGCCGGCGGCGCGACTCCGGACGCCAGCGGTACGCAGGTCGTCATCAGCTTGCGCAGGATGAACCGCATTCGCGACATCGATCCGATCAACAACACAATCACGGTGGAAGCCGGCGTGATTCTCGCCGATATCCAGGCCCGCGCCGCACAGGAACAGCGCCTCTTCCCGCTCAGTCTCGCGGCTGAAGGCAGTTGCACGATCGGCGGCAATCTCTCGACGAACGCAGGCGGCACCGCCGTGCTGCGTTATGGCAACACCCGCGAGTTATGTCTCGGGCTGGAAGTGGTGACGCCGCAAGGTGAGATCTGGAACGGTTTGCGCGCGCTGCGCAAGGACAACACCGGCTACGATCTGCGCGATTTGTATATTGGCGCGGAAGGGTCGCTTGGCATCATCACCGCGGCCGTGATGAAACTGCACCCCGCGCCGGTCGCGCGCGTGACGGCGCTCGCTGCACTCGCTTCGCCGCATGTTGCGCTCGATTTTCTTGCCGCCGCGCAGCGCCATGCCGGGCCTTTGCTAACCGGCTTCGAGCTGATGTCGGATTTTTCGCTCCATCTCGTGAACACGCATTTCCCGCAGATGCGTTATCCCTTCGATAAAAAACACGGCCAGACCGTGTTGCTCGAATTATCGGATAACGAAAGCGAGGAGCATGGTCGCGCGTTGTTCGAGGGACTGATGGAACTTGCAATGGAGCAAGGGTGGGTGAACGATGCCGTCGTCGCGCAGAGTTTGTCCCAATCGCGAGCGTTCTGGGATTTGCGCGAGCATATTCCGCTTGCGCAGGCCGAAGAAGGGCTCAATATCAAGCATGACATTTCGGTGCCGATTTCACGCATCGGGCATTTCATCGAGGAAACCGATGCGCTTATCGCCCATGCCGTGCCGGGTGCGCGCATGGTGACGTTCGGCCATCTCGGCGACGGCAATCTGCACTACAACGTGCAGGCGCCGGAAGGCGTCGATCCGAAACATTTCCTGGCTGAAAATCAGGCCAGGGTTAATGCGCTCGTCTACGAGCGCGTGCACGCGCATGGCGGCAGCATCAGCGCGGAGCATGGGCTGGGGCAATTGAAGGTGGCCGAGGCAATGCACTATAAATCCCCGGTGGAAGTGCGGCTGATGCGAGTGCTCAAGACAGCGCTCGATCCCGAAAACCTGATGAACCCCGGCAAGGTTGTGCCGGACGTGCGCGCGTTTCGCGCATCGTAAGCGTATTGAGGAGATAAGCGCCGTGAAGATTCGAGTTCTGTCGGACCTGCATCTTGAGCACGATGAACCGCTCGCCATTCCCTACGCCGAGTGTGATCTCGTCGTGCTCGCCGGCGATATCCACAATCACGCAGAAGGCTTGCGCTGGGCGGCGGAGAATTTCGGCTCGCAGGTGCCTGTGGTTTATGTGCCGGGCAATCACGAGTATTACGACGGGGAATTCGGTGCGCTCGAAAGCGCGATGCAGGACGCCGCGCGCAGTCTCGACAATGTGCATTTCCTGAACAACGCAGCGCTCATCGACCGATATGGCAAATGGCGCGTGTTGGGCACGACCCTGTGGACGGATTTCGCGCTATACGGTGCGAGCGACGAGGCGTTGCGCACGTCTGCCGAAGCGGCGGAACGCGTGATGCTCGATTACCGTGGTGTGATCCAGGTTGCGTGGCCCGAGCCGGAAGACGAACCGCGTTCGTTCACGCCGGGCGATTCGATGGCGCTGCACGAGCAGGCGCGGTCATGGCTTGAAAGTGAGCTTGCGAAACCCTTCGACGGCAAGACGATTGTCGTCACGCATCACGCGCCGTTGAGACAAAGCCTGGCGGAGAAATTCGCGACGGATCGGGTATCGGCGGGATTTGTGAGTGACTTGCCGAAGCTGGTGCGTGCACCTGTCGCGTTGTGGATTCATGGCCACACACATACGGAGTTCGATTACGTCGCACAGGGGACACGCGTTGTCTGCAATCCGCGCGGTTATCGGGACCGGCGCACGGGAGCGCCCGAAAATCCGTCGTTTAAATGGGACAAAGTGGTTGAGATTTGAGCAGCAGCGGCTATTGAAACCGTCCGCTCAGGGTCATAAAGATCGTTAGATCGACCCTGCTGAAGCACGCCCAGCTGAATTCGCGCACGGCCAAAGGCGTAGGCCGCCCCGCTTTCAGGGAGCTGTAATTTGAACGCCAGCGCGTGCGGGCACCAAAACCTCGCACGTCGCCAGACGTAAAAAAGACCGACAAGTCGGCCTTAATTCCTCAACGATCCCGTGATTGACGGTTCTTGCGTTCGTCGATGCGAATCGGGATCAAGCGCGCACGCTTTGCGTTCTCGCGGGCCGTGCGCAGGAGTTCACGGGTAGCGGGCACGGCGATCAATGCCAGCAATGCGTAGATGGCGAACATCAGCGGCGTATTCATAACCTTCCTCGGACTAGTCGAAATCGGTAAAAAGTGAGTCGATAAAACTGAAACTCAACCTGCAAGTTAACAAGATGCGGTCGAAATAGACGTAAGCAAGTGTTGCATCGCGGCAATATCCCAGAGGATACCGCAATTAGCCTATTCCTATTCTCCTGCTCATAAGTCTACGGCACCACAAATTCCTGCAGTGATTTTTCATCGGTTTCGAGTGCGCCAGGCAACTCACTGCGCAAAAACTCCACCCATGTGCGAATTTTCGCGTCCAGGTACTGGCGCGACGGGTACAGCGCGAACACGGTGAACAACTCCATGGTGTATTCCGGCAAAACGCGCACCAGCGTTCCCGCACGCAATGCAGGCAACGCGGAAGAAGTAGACAACACGCCAACACCCATTCCTGCGCTGATCGCAACCGCCATGGCTTCGGCCACATTTACCGTAAATGGCGTCGATCCGAGATTGAAGGTTTCCTGGCCATCCGGGCCATCGAAGGTCCATTTGTTCGGCGGAAACGCAGGCGTGACGAGTTGCAGGCACGTGTGCTGGGACAGATCCGACAGAACGCGCGGCGCGCCGTGCTCCTCGATATACGCCGGCGACGCGCACGCAATCGTGAAAACACTGCCGAGGCGCTGCGAGACCAGACCCGAATCGGGCAGCTCGGTCCCGAGCACGATCGAGACGTCGAAACCTTCGTCCAGCAGATCCGGCACGCGCGACGCCAGCGTCAGCTCGATCTGCACCGACGGATGCAGCTTCTGATAGCGCGAAATCATCGGCACGATGTAATGCTGGCCGATGCCCGTCCAGGCGTGCATCTTGAGCTTGCCCGAGGGCTTCGCGTGGGCATCGCCGGCTTCAGCTTCCGCCTGATCCACATACGCGAGAATCTGCTCGCAGCGCTGCAAATAGCGCTCGCCCGCCTCGGTCAGCGCAATCCGGCGCGTGGTCCGGTTAAGCAAACGGGTTTGTAAATGCGTTTCGAGGTCTGAGACGGCGCGCGACGCATAGGCCGTCGTCGTATTCAGATGGTGAGCCGCAGCGGTAAAGCTGCCGGCTTCAACGACCCGAGAAAACACCCGCATGTTTTGAAGGGTATCCATGAGTCCTGATTCTCTTTCAGTTTGTTGCGCCAATCGTTGCGGCAATTTTTGCGCCAATTGTTACGCGTCGGACAATGATGATTACATCGTAACGGGTAAGAATGCTTTGCATTTTTGCCGGTTACTCGCCAATCGGGGCAAAAATATAATTCAGGTCCAGGTCTCAGATCCAATTTGAGAAATAATTTTGCTAGACCGGTCGTTCCGAACAGCCATCCTACCGATGGTTCTTACATTTATTTTAACAATAGCGGGCTGCGCGAGCACTAAAAACATCGGTCCTGAAGATGCCTTGAAAGACCCGTCATCGCTCGATGCCGGCGTCGACCTTGCGCGAAGCTAATGCCGATGCGGGCTGGCCCTCGTCGGCATGGTGGCGCTCTTACAACGATCCACAACTCGATGCGTGGATCGCGCGGGCGCAGGCGGGCAATCCAACGCTTGCATTGGCAGCGGCACGAGTGCGCGAGGCGCGCTCGCTGGCGGGCGTCGCGGCAGCAGCGCTCGCGCCTCAAGTCGATGGATCGCTTGGCGATCAACCGTCAA
The DNA here is from genome assembly GCA_963708695.1 of uncultured beta proteobacterium. Lineage (GTDB taxonomy): Bacteria > Pseudomonadota > Gammaproteobacteria > Burkholderiales > Burkholderiaceae > Caballeronia. The sequence continues at coordinate 82,725 of CAVPTS010000031.1, read as the reverse complement.
CGCTGGCCGGAAAACGGCTATTACGGGCCGGGTCCATACAACAACGACACCACCTGGAACAACACGGCTTCGCTGCAACTGTCGTACAACCTCGACCTCTGGGGTCGCGACCGCAGCACGACTGACCGTGCGCTCGACGCGACCCACTCTCGCGCCGCCGATGCCCGCGCTGCGCAGCTCGAACTCGAAGCGAACGTGGTGCGCGCGTATATCGGGTTATCGCAGGGATTCGCGTTGCGCGACATCGCCCAGTCGACGCTCGAACAGCAGCAGAAAATCGCGGCGCGCGCACGTCGGCGGCTGCAGGGCGGCATTGGCACGCAGCTCGAAGTGGCCCAGGCGGAAGCATCGCTGCCGGACTACGAGCGTCAGCTGGAAACCTATAACGAAGCCATCGCGCTGTCCCGCAACCAGCTTGCGGCGCTCGCCGGCGCAGGGCCCGGTGCGGGCGATTCCATCACGCGTCCCGTGTTGTCGCTGGCCACGCCGCTCGGCTTGCCGTCCGCGTTGCCGGCCGAACTGATCGGGCGCCGGCCGGACGTCGTCGCTGCTCGCTGGACGGTCGCGGCGCAGGCGCGCGGTATCGATGCCGCGAAGGCGCAGTTCTATCCGAATGTCAATCTGATGGCGTCGCTCACGCAAATGTCCGCCGGCGGCGCGCTGCTCACGTTTCTCACCCGCAACGGCACCGGCTGGAATGCGGGCCCGGCCGTGACGCTGCCGATTTTCGAAGGCGGCCGGCTGCGCTCGGAACTCGGGGCGGCATCGGCGCAATACGATCAGGCCGTCGATCACTACAACGTCGACGCTCGTTGCCGCTTTGCACGATGTCGCCGATCAGGTCGTGCGGCTCCAGTCGCTCGATCGGCAACTCGACGCTTCAGGCCGATCGGTCGCGGCGGCGCAGAAGAGTTATCGGCTGGCTGACGAGGGGTATCAGCGCGGTCTGACCGACTACCTGAACGTGCTCGTCGCGCAGACCCAATTGCTGCGCGCCCAGGACGGCGACGCGCGCGTGCGCGCTGAACGGCTTGCGGTTTATGCGACGTTCTCGGCGGCGCTGGGTGGCGGAATCGACAGTTCCAGCGACAGCCCCACCGATTCTTCGATGCACCCCGCGAAGCACATCGGGCCGCTCGCCGACCGCAAGGAAACGCGCCAGAGCGGAGCGATTGAGCATGTCGACGCCCTCCTCCACGCTGAACCGTCCCGAATCGTTACTCGCCGACTGGGCGCGCACCGACGGGCTCTCGTGGCTGTTCATCTTCAAGGCCGTGCTCGCGGCGCTCTTGACGCTGTGGATTGCGATGCGGCTCGATCTGCCGCAACCGCGCACCGCGATGACGACCGTGTTCGTCGTGATGCAGCCGCAAAGCGGCATGGTGCTGGCGAAAAGCTTCTACCGGTTTTGCGGGACGCTCGTCGGCCTCGTGGTGATGCTCGTCGCTCATCAGCCTGTTTTCGCAGCAACCCGTCCTGTTCCTTTCGGCGACGGCGCTCTGGGTCGGCATCTGCACGGCGGGCGCGGCGCGTAACCGTAATTTCCGATCGTACGGTTTCGTCCTGTCGGGCTATACGGCGGCGCTCATTGGCATGCCCGCCGCGCAGCATGCGGACGCCGCGTTTCTGACAGCGATGACGCGGGTAGCCGAAGTGTCGCTCGGCATCCTGTGTTCGGGCGCGGTGAGCGCGCTTGTGTTTCCGCGGCACGCCGGCGAACAAGTCCGGGAGACCGTGCGGCGGCGCTTCACCGCGTTTGTGGATTACGTGTCGAAGGCGCTGGGCGGGAATATCGAACGCTCGCAAATCGAGCGCATCAACGCGGCGTTCGTCGCGGATATTGTCGGGCTCGAAGCGGCGCGCAGCGTGGCCGTGTTCGAAGATCCCGACACGCGCATGCGCAGCGGCCGGGTCGCGCGGCTGAATGGCGAATTCATGAGCGCATCGACACGCTTTCACGCGCTGCATCAGTTGATGAACCGGCTGCGGGTCAACGGCGCGAAGCGATGAACCCAACCGTCGACGCTCTGGAACCCTATTTCCGCGAAGTCGCGCCGTTGCTGAGCGCAGCAGGCGCGCCGGTCGAGAAAGCCGCCGATGCCGCCCACGCCGCGCGCAACTCGACACATTCAAAGCTGCGCTGCCCAAGCGTATCCGGGAAACGCGCCGTGGCGCTCGATCCGGCCACCGACCTGCTCGAATTCGATACCGCGGCGAACTGCTGTATCGCTTCGTCGATGACCTGCATGCCTACACGCTGACCTACGCGTCGCTCGCTGTGCCCTCGCATGAGCGCGAGCACCGCATCACGCGTTATGTGCCGAAGACCAGCCTGCTCGCGGCGGGCGTGTCCGGACTGCGGGCGTTCGTCGTGATCCTGGTCCTGAGCGGCTTCTGGATCATGTCGGCGTGGCCGAGCGGCGGCACGGCCGTGCTCGACGCGGCGAGCGGTGATTGCGCTGGCCTCGTCGTCGCCGCGGCCCACGCAAATGGCCTTCCAGATGGCCGGCAGGCACGGCGCTCGCGACCGTCGCCGGCATGATCGTGGTGTTTGCGCTGTATCCGCACATCGATGGTTTCTTGTTGCTGTCGGCCGCGCTCCTGCCGTTCCTGATGCTCGGCGTCTTCATCAGTCACGCGGCCCGGCATGATGGGCTATTGGCGTCGGCTTATTGCATCTTCTTCTGCTTTCTCGCCGGCCCCGACAACGTCATTCAGTACGATCCGTCCGGCTTCATCAACGACGCCATCGCGCTGGTCGTTTCCATGCTCGTCTGTTCGATGGCATTTGCCGTGCTGCTGCCCACCGACGCGCCGTGGCTGCGCCGTCTGCTGTTGCGCGAATTGCGGCGGCAAGTGGTGACGGCGAGCAAGGGCAGCCTGACACGGCTCGCGATGCGCTTTGAAAGCGGTGCGCGCGATCTGCTTTCGCAGATCGACGCGCTCGCGGCAGGCCGCGAAGATCTGCAGCGCGACGCATTGCGCTGGTTGTTCGCGGTGCTTGAAGTGGGCCACGCGGTGATTGATCTGCGTACCGAGTTGAACCGTTCGGACGCCGGCACTGGGCCGACGGCGTCGATCGCGCAGGCGCTGCATCAGGTAGCGCGCCTCTTCGATCACCCCACCCTCGCAGCGCTTCGATGCCGCGTTGTCGGCGACCGCGCTGGCCATCGACGATCTGCGCGCGCTGCTCGATACCGTGCACGAGCCGCGCGAGGAACGCCATCGGCTGCAACGCATGTCGAGTCATCTGCATTTCATTCGTACGGCATTGCTCGATCCGCAATCGCCGCTGGGCCATCTCAGCCAGCGCGAACTCTCGCCCGAAGGAGCGCCCCATGCCGCGTGATATCGCAATTCTCGATGCCTACGTACCGACCATCCTGCTGCTGTTTATCGCGGGCGGCTTGCTGACCTGGTTTGTCGATCGGCTGCTTGCGCTCACGGGCTTGTATCGCGTGGTGTGGCATCCGTCGCTGTTTCGCGCGTGCCTGCTCGTGTGCACCTGCGGGCTGCTCGGGCTCGCGGTGTATCGCTAATCGCACAGATGAACCACCGCTGAATTTATTGAAGGACTAAAACCGCATCATGATCATCAGGAAAATTTTCGGCATCTTCATGACCGCGCTCATTTTCTGCGCGGCCATCTTGATCGGGCGCGTGCTGTGGGTGCATTACATGGACCAGCCGTGGACCCGCGACGGCCGCGTGCGCGCCGACGTGATCAACGTCGCGCCCGATGTCTCCGGCGCGGTCGTGACCATGCCGGTCGCCGATAACCAGTTCGTCCACAAGGGCGACCTGCTGATGGAAATCGATCCGTCGCATTACAAGATCGCCGTCGAACAGGCGCAGGCCACGGTCGCCGCGCGCCACGCGGATTTACGCATGCGCCGCGACGACGCCGCGCGCCGGGCGGATCTGGACAACGAAGTGGTGTCGAAGGAATCACGCGATAACGCGAGCCAGGCCGCATCCGGCGCCGCCGCGAACTTGCAGCAGGCGCAGGCAGCGCTCGACGCCGCCGAGCTCAATCTCGCGCGCACGAAGGTGTTTGCGCCGGTGGACGGCTACGTGACGAACCTGAACGTGCATCGCGGCGACTACGCGACGACCGGCGCAGCGAAGCTCGCTATCGTCGATAGTCATTCGTTCTGGGTCTATGGATATTTCGAGGAAACGAAGCTGCCGCGTGTGCGTATTGGCGATAAGGCCGAGATGCGGCTGATGAGCGGCGGCGTGTTGAAGGGCCACGTGCAGAGTATTTCGCGCGGCATCTATGACCGCGACAATCCGCAAAGCCGCGAACTGCTCGCCGATGTGAACCCCACGTTCAACTGGGTGCGGCTCGCGCAGCGCGTGCCGGTGCGCATTCATATCGATGAGGTGCCGGCAGAGCTCGTGCTGGCTGCGGGAACGACGTGTACCGTGGTCGTCGACGCCTCCGGCAAGCCGTGCACCTTATAGCGATTCGAACGTTTCGCTGAGTCGTATCGATAACCATCAAGCCCGCCCGCAATCCCGGCTTCACCGTCGGGTTCGGAAACACGATGCGCTCCTCGTCGCGCAGCACTTCATAGCGTAATCGCCATCCTCGGCGAGCACCGTGCCGCGTGCGAACGGCGTGAAATTCGCGACATCGCCGGCTACGTGCAGCTCGAACTGCTCGCTCTGCTTGTCGATTTGACCGACTACGGTGAATACCTTCAACGCATCGCTGGACGGCGCTGATCGGCGCAAGCCCCGCGATCAGCCGCCGCAACGCTGCGTCCGAAGCCGCGAAACGCGTCAGATCGTTGTGCCCGAACGGACGCACCTTGCCAAGTTCCAGCGTGCACGCCAGCGCGCCCGATTGCTCCGCCGTGAAATGCGTGAACGTGTTCGACTTCTCTTGATGCAGCAGTACCGCCGACAAACCCGCGTCCTGCAGCCAGTCGAACATCGCGCGCGACAACGGCTCGCCGGTGTACGGCAGCAACGCAAACTGCTCGAACACGGACGGGCGGATGGCCGTGTGCATGTCGATGTGCCACTTCGCGTGGGTCGGTCGGCCTCCGCGAAGAACGCGCGCGTCACGTTCTCCAGTTCCGCCGCGCGCGGCGATTCGTGACTCGCCGCCAGCTCGAGATAGCGGCCGTTGAACAGGCGGTTGAGATCGTCGTCGCGATAACGGCAGGACGCACGCATCGCGTCGATGTTGCCAAAGATCACCAGCAAGCGGCTCTTCAACACCGCCTTGCCGCTTGCGATATCCGCACGAGCGTCGACAGAATTTCGATCGGCGCGGTTTCATCGCCATGAATTCCCGCCGATGCCACCACGCTGTGCAGCGCCTCGCCTTCGTGGTTCGAAGCGCACGATGCCATCGCCAAGCCAGCTCCACTTCACGCCGCTCGGCAATGCGCCTTGCGTCAGCGCAGGCTTTTTCCCGTCGAGCGACGAAGTCGAGAAAGTTCGCGAACATGATCGGCTCAGCGCTGGAAGTCATAGATCGCACCCAGTTTGAGAATGCCGCGTCAGTGCGTCGAGCGCGGCGCGCGATTCATCGAGCAGTTTCAGGTCGGCGAGATCGGCCGGCGCAATACGGTCGCGATAATGCGTGTCGATCCACGCATCGAGTTGCGCGAACAACGTGTCGTTCATCCACACGCCCGGGTTCACCGCGGCGCGCTCCGCATCGTTCAGCACCACGCGCAGACGCAAGCACGCCGGGCCGCCGCCGTTCTTCATGCTTTCGCGCAGATCGAAGACGAGCACGTCGTCGATCGGACGTCGGACGTCGCCGTCAACGAATCGAGGTACTTCGCCACGCGCGCGTTTTCGCGGCATTCCTGCGGCACGACCAGCACCTGCCGGCCGTCGGGACGCGTCAGCAACTGGCTGTTGAACAGATACGACGACACCGCATCGGCCACGCTCGACTTCGTCTTCCGGCACTTCGATCGCGTTGAACGCGCCGCCATGTGCGCCGAGCTTCGCGCGCAGCTGCGTCGTACACGCTCGCCTGATCGAGGAACGCGCGTTGATGGCAGAACAGCGTGTTGCGGTTGCCGACCGCGATCACGTCGTTATGGAACACGCCGGCATCGATCACATCGGGAAGCTGTTGCGCGAACACGGTGGCGTCGTCGGAGAGACCGTGAAGACGCGCGACCGCACGGCTTGCTTCGAGCGTCTGGCGTGCGGGAAAGCGCTTCGGCTCAGTCGTGCCCTGACCGATATTCGCTGCGTCCGTACACGAAAAACTCGACGCCCTTCTCGCCGTACTCGTTGCAAAACCGCGTGTGATTCGCCGCGCCTTCGTCGCCGAACGCGGGCGTGCCCGGCAGCGCGTGATGAATCTTGAAGCGCGTCTCATCGGTGAAAATCGCGCGAGAGCGAACGGCGCGTTTCTTCATGCTCGATCGCGCGATGCAGCTTCGTGCTGAGATTGGCCGGCGTGAAATGCACGCGGCCGTCGTCGCGTATCCGCCGATGGGCTCACCGTCGCGGCGTTCGCGGTCCACATTGCCGAAGCGGAACTCGCGGCGGCCAGCAACTCGGGCGCTTCGCGCGCGGCGCGTTCGATCACCGTCGGCGTCGTCGCCGGTGAAACCGAGGTCGCGCAACAGACTTGCATCGACGGCCGTTCCAGCGGCGGCAACACGCCCTGATGAAAGCCGAGGTCGGCCAAGCTGCTTCATCTTGCGCAAGCCCTGCTTCGCAGCGGCCTTCGGATTGGCCGCCGATTTCTCGTTGTTGCGCGACGCGACATTGCCGAACGACAGCCCCGCGTAGTTGTGCGTCGGGCCGACCAGCCCGTCGAAGTTCGCTTCGAATGCTTGCATCGTCGATCCTTAGAACTGAAGGCCGGGCGAAACGCTCGCGGGCATTTGCAACTGCGTGCTTTCGACGGACGCCATCGGGATACGAGCAGTAATCCGCTGCGTAGAACGCGCTCGGGCGCTGGTTGCCCGAGCGGCCGATACCACCGAACGGCGCCGCGGACGACGCGCCGTTGGTCGGCCGGTTCCAGTTCACGATGCCCGCGCGGATGGTGCGCTGGAAATGCGTCCACGCGGCTTCGTCGTCGGCTAACAGGCCGGCGGATAAACCGAATGCGGTGTCGTTGGCGCGCTCGATCGCTTGATCGAAGGTGGCGTAGCGCGTGAGTTGCAGCATCGGACCGAAGTGCTCTTCGTCGGGCACATTGCGCGCGTTCGTCACGTCGATGAGTCGCCGGCGTGACAAAGCCGAGCTGCGGCCGATCGTGCTGCGTCATTTCGAGCAAGGGCTTGCGCGCCCGCTTCGATCAACTGCGCCTGCGCCTGCACGAGCTTCGCCGCCGCGCGCGCCGAGATCACCGCGCCCATGAACGGCTGCGGGTCGGCATCGAAGGCGCCGGTCTGGATCTTCGATGTCACGTCGAGCAAGCGCTGCGACAAAGCGCTCGCCGAACGCGTTGTCCGGCACGAACAGACGGCGCGCGCACGTGCAGCGCTGCCCCGCCGACAGAATACGCCGACTGGATCGTGTGATGCACGGCGGCGTCGATATCCGCCACTTCGGCCACGACCAGCGGATTGTTGCCGCCCATTTCCAGCGCCAGCACGATCTCCGGACGGCCGCCGAATTGCCGATGCAACAACGTGCCGGTATCCGAACTGCCGGTGAAAAACAAGCCGTCGATCTGCCGATGATTCGCGAGCGCAATGCCCGTGTCCTTTTCGCCTTGCACGAGGTTCAGCACGCCTGCGGGCAAGCCAGCTTGCGTCCAAAGATCCACGGTAAGCGCGGCAACGCCCGGCGCGAACTCCGATGGTTTGAACACAACCGTATTGCCCGCGATCAACGCCGGCACGATATGCCCGTTCGGCAAATGGCCCGGAAAATTGTACGGTCCGAACACAGCCACGACGCCGTGCGGACGATGCCGCAATACCGCGATGCCATCGGCCATTTCCTGACGCTTTTCGCCGGTGCGCTCGTTATACGACTTGACGGAGATATCGACTTTGGCGGCCATCGTCGCGACTTCCGTGCGTGCTTCCCACAACGGCTTGCCGGTTTCCCGGCCGATGGCATGCGCCAGCGCTTCCTTGTTCTCGGTCAGCAGCGCCGCGAAACGCCGCGCGATCGCGATGCGTTCGTCCAGCGCCAAGGCAGACCACGAAGCGAACGCGCGTCGCGCGGAAAGCACGGCACGGTCGACGTCCTGCGCCGCCGCGCTTGAGCCTTCCCAAACCACTTCGCCATTGCCCGGATTACGCGATGCAAACCGCGCGCCGTTGCCCTCGCTCCACGCGCCATCGATAAACAACTGCGTCGAAATCTTCGTCATGTCTTTATCCTTAACTTGCATTCTTCGGGCGCGGCTGCGGTGCCAATACACGCACCGTATCGCCTGCATTTACGCGCAGCGCCTGGGCTTCTTCTTCCGTCAACAGGAACGTGCCGTCTTCGCGGAATGCCGAATGTCGCGCCGCAGCGGAAGTCGTCGAGCGACGTATTCGATACCAGGCTGCGCGCCTCGCCGTTCTCCCGGCGCTCGCCGATGCGCACCGTCACCAGCACGCTTTCACGCACTGTGCGCAAATCCGCTACGTGACATTCGAGGACCGGACCGGCATCGAAGATATCGACGTGATTTTCGTAGCGCAGCCCTTCCGTTTCGAGCATCTTGCGGGCCGGCATGGTGTCGCGATGCGTCAACCCGACCGCGGCTTGCGCGTCTTCGGGAAGCATCGCCAGATAGACCGGATATCGCGGCATCAGCTCGGCGAGAAACGATTTCTTGCCGTGCGAGCTTAGATAATCGGCGGCGTTGAAATCGATCTGGTAGAAATGCGAGCCGACCGCTTGCCAGAAAGGCGACGCGCCGTTTTCATCGAAATGGCCGCGCAATTCAGCGCATAAACGCTCGGGAAAACGTTCCCGGAATTGTGCGATAAACATGAAACGCGAGCGCGACAGCAAACCGCCGACACCCGCCGTGCGATATCGCGGGCTCAGGAACAGCGAGCAGACTTCGGCGTAACCGGTCAAATCGTGCGAGATGTTGAGCAGCGACATCTTGGTCCACACGCCAAGATCGCGGCTGGCATGCACGACCGTGGACACACGATAGTTATAAAACGGCTGCTCCAGCCCGACTTCCGTTTCGATACCGCATACGCCCGCGATATCTCCCGTGGCGGTGTTTTCCATCGCGAACAGATAACCCGCTTCGAAGGGCTGAGCTTCATTGGCGAGCGTGCGTCGTGCGCGCTCCACGCGAGCGGTCAGCGCATCGCGATCCGGCTTGAACGTGGTAAGTCCCGGTCCGGTTTCGTGCGCGAGCGCCACCAGCGCGTCGACATCTCCAGGCTGCACGCAGCGGACAACAATCATTGCAATTCTCCCGAAGCTTGATGAAGCGGCACGCAGCGCACCGAATCGGAATCTTTCACGCTCAAAGCCTCACGCAGTTCCGACGACAGCGGCGCACCGCTTGCCCGCGCAGACGGCAGGTTTGCCAAAGCGCAACGAAACGCGTGCGCGCCGCCCGCGGCAACAATATAGGGCGCGCCGGAAACAGCCGCGTCATCCTGCGCGACCCGCACCGCGCGAACCTCGTTCGCCAGCACCGACGCGCTGCGCTCCACGGCGACGGTCAGAACCGGGCCGGCGTCGAAGATATCGACGAAACGATCCGGCTCGAAACCTTCTTCCAGATGAATGTCATACGCGAGCAACGCGCCATCGTCGGGCTCGCCCAGCACACGCTGCGCTTCCGGTGGCAAGAGCGGCACGTAGAGCGGATAACTCGGCATCACTTCCGCGATAAACGTGCGGCTGCGGCCACCCGATTCCAGCTCGACCTGTTCGAAATCGCGCCCGAAAAATTTCCGGCCGACCGCTTCCCAGAACGGCGATACGCCCGCTGCATCGGTCACGCCTAGCATCAGCGAGAAGACGTCGTCGGAGAAACGCTTGCGGTTCGCGGCCACGTACATCATGCGGGCCCGCGACAGCAAGTGCGCGGCGGCATCGTGCGTGGCTTCGCGCACCGCCGGGTCGATGTAAAAGCCCGTCAGCCGGCTCTTGCCAGTGAGTTCATGCGACATGGTGAGCGCGTGGATCTTGCGGTTCACCTTCAGTTCGCGCGAGGCGTGGATCAGCGCGTCGTTTCGGAACGCGTAGAACGGTTCCGAATATCCCGCCGATGCCACGATGCTCGACGTGCCGAGCAACGCGCCCGTCGCCGTCTCTTCGAGCACGAACAGATAAAACTCCTCGCCCGGAAATTCGACTTCCGCGCGAAACGAATCTTCGGAGAGCGCGACGCGCGTTTCCAGCACGCCGCGGTCGCGCGGCAGCGAATGCAGCACCGGATGTGCGGCGCGCGCCATCCGTTCGAGCGCGTCGAGATCGGCGAGTCTTGCGGGGCGGACGATTAGCATCGGCGATTCCGTTGGTTTAGAGAAGAGGCCGAAGTCCGCGCGTTCAAAGCGCCACGTCGGCGATAGCTTTTTCGATGCGGGCGAAACCTTCATCGAGATCGGCCATCGGCATGATCAGTGACGGCGCAAAACGCAGCACGTTCGGCCCAGCGATCAGCATGATCACGCCGTGCTTCGCGGCGGCGTTGAGCACGTCCTTCGCGCGGTCTTTGTAGGCATCGGTGAGTTCGGCACCGATCAATAGCCCCTTGCCGCGGATTTCCTTGAACACCGAGAAACGCTCGTCGATACGCTTCAGATGCGCCTTGATGGCCGCGCTGCGTTCCTGCACGCCTTCGAGCACGGCCGGATTGCTGATCAGCTCGACCACCTTATCCGCGATAGCCGCGCCGAGCGGATTGCCGCCGTACGTCGTGCCGTGCACGCCGACCTTGAAATGCGCGGCGATCTTGTCCGTGGTCAGCATGGCGCCGATCGGGAAGCCGTTGCCGAGCGCCTTCGCGGTCGTGAGGATGTCCGGCGTCACGCCGTAGCCCATGTAGGCGTAGAACGAGCCGGTGCGGCCCACGCCCGTTTGTACCTCGTCAAAAATCAGCAGTGCGCCGTGCTGGTCGCATGCATCGCGCAGCCCTTGAAGGAACGCCGGATCGGCGGGCAGCACGCCGCCTTCGCCTTGCACCGGCTCCACGATCACCGCGCAGGTTTGCGGGCCGATTGCGGCGCGTGCGGCTGCGAGGTCGTTATAGGGGAGATGCGTGATGCCTTGCGGCACCGGGCCGAAGCCTTCGGCGTATTTTGGCTGGCCGCCCACGCTTACCGTAAACAAGGTTCGGCCGTGGAAAGACTGCGTGAACGAGATGATTTCGACTTTCTGCGGACCGGTATTGTCGATGGCGTAACGGCGGGCGAGTTTCAGTGCGGCTTCGTTCGCTTCCGCGCCTGAGTTCGCGAAGAACGCGCGGTCGGCGAAGGTCAGGCTGGTGAGGCGTTTCGCCAGGCGCAGCACTGGTTCGTTGGTGTAGCCGTTGCCGATGTGCCAGAGTTTCTGGCCTTGGTCGTGGAGGACTTTTAGCAGTTCGGGATGCGCATGACCGAGCGCCGTTACCGCGATACCGCCTGCGAAATCGATATAGTCGCGGCCGGCCGTGTCCCATATGCGGGAACCGATTCCGCGATCCGGCACGAAATTCGCCGGCGAGAACAGAGGCACCATCACTTCGTCGAAGGTACTGCGCGTCACGTTGAAATCGGTCATGAACCACTCCTTTGCTTGGGTATTCGGCTTGCGCATCGTGAGGGGATCGTAGCCCGGGGCGACGGTTGTGTCTTGCTGGAACGCGACAAGGTTTATGGGGGAAATGGGTTTGTTCGCACGGGGGGGGACGGGGCTGGGGCCTGGGGTGGTGCTGGTCTGGGGCGGCGCGCGGTTTATGTTTCGGTATTTTTTAGCACTTTCGCCACTTGCGTGGCGGCAGGTTATTTGCGTTCGCACCCGGGTTTTTTTGGGGGCGCGCTGCCGGCGGCGGTCGGGAGTCAGTGCTGGGTTGTTGCTGCTTACGTTAGCGCGGGTTATATGTGATCTGATTTTTTTATCACTATTAGCCAGGGCATTTTCGTTCGCACGAGGGTTTTTTGGGGAGCGCTGCCGGCGGCGGTCGGGAGTCAGTGCCGGGATGCTGCTGCGTACGTTAGCTCGGGTTTAATGTTGGCAGTATTTTTTATCACTATTAGCCACTGTCCGTGGCGGGACTTCATTTCTTTGTCCAACGGCGACAAAGAAACGAAGCAAAGAAAACGCCTCTCCACAATCTGTTTTAAGTGTCCGCAGCGTGCAGACCACTGCTTTTGGTTCCCGCGTAGCACGGTGCTCGCAAAACCACGGGCACTTGAACCCCTCCTTCTCGCGAATCCCTACATCCCCACGCTTCGCCACCAGTGCTCTCGGGCAAGATCGATGCGCGCAGAAGATTAGACGACCTCACCCATGTTCGCGGTTGGCTGCAAAGCTATTTGGTGCACAGTAATTTCAGGTACAAATTTCAGGCGCGGTCTACGCGCAGCGCGGGATGCCCCACCATTTTCTGATCACCAGTGCCGAAGCGGCTGGCTTGCAAGTCAATAACCTGGTACGGCCTTACCGGTGCTCCGGTTACCGGGAGGGCTATTCCGTGCGCAGTGATTTCAGCCCCAGATTTCGGGCGCCGTTGTTGCGCGTCGCGCCGGGTGTGCCACTGTTTTTGGTACTGGTACCGAAGCGGCTGACCGTAGGCCCATGGGCCGTTGTTCTTGCCCGAGAGCACTGGTGGCGAAGCGTGGGGATGTAGGAATTCGCGAGAAGGAGGGTTTCAACGCAGCGTCGCTCTAGCGAGCACCGTGCTACGCGGGAACCAAAAGCAGTGGTCTGCACGCTGGGGACACTTAATACAGATTGTGGGGAGGCGTTTTCTTTGCTTCGTTTCTTTGTCGCCGTTGGACAAAGAAATGAAGTCCCGCCACGGACAGTGGCTAATAGTGATAAAAAATTTAGCTCACATACAACCCGCGCTAACGTAAGCAGCAGCAACCCGGCACTGACTCCCGACCGCCGCCGGCAGCGCTCCCCAAAAAACCCGCGTGCGAAAGAAAATAACCTGGCTAATAGTGATAAAAAATACTGCCAACATTAAACCCGAACTAACGTACGCAGCAACAACCCGGCACCGACCCCCGACCACCACCGCCCGGCAAACACCCTCCCCTCCGACGAACGGCATCGGGAGTCATTTCAGACTTCCTGACAGAAACTGCCGCAATCGTTCGCTATTTGGCTTGCTAAGCACCTCCCCTGGCGCGCCCTCCTCCTCCGTGCGTCCCTGATGCAAAAACATCACATGATTCGACACATTGCGCGCAAACCCCATCTCATGCGTCACGACGATCATCGTCCGGCCTTCCTCTGCAAGCTTCTGCATCACTTTCAGCACTTCACCCACCAACTCAGGATCAAGCGCCGACGTAGGCTCGTCAAACAGCATCACATCAGGATGCATGGCAAGCGCGCGCGCAATAGCGACCCGCTGCTGCTGGCCGCCCGACAAATGCGATGGATACTGCTTCTCCACCTTCGGCGCAAGCCCGACCTTCTCCAGACACTCGCGCGCCCGTTCGCTCGCCTCCTTCTTCGATAACCCCAGCACGTGCATCGGCGCTTCCATGACATTTTCAATCGACGTCATGTGCGCCCACAAGTTGAAATGCTGGAACACCATCGAAAGCTTCGTGCGCACACGCTGCAACTGCTTATGGTCCGCAACCTCGAGATTGCCCATACGGTCGGCTTTCGTGCGCACCGGCTCGCCATCGACGATGATCTCGCCCGCATTCGGCCGCTCAAGGAAGTTGATGCAGCGCAGAAAGGTACTTTTGCCCGAACCGCTCGATCCGATAATGCTGATCACATCGCCGGCGTTGGCCGAAAGCGAGACGCCCTTTAACACTTCGTTATCGCCGAAACGCTTGTGGATGTCTCGGGCGACGAGTTTGATCGCGGCGTTTTGCGCAGCAGCCGTTGCAGCAGTTTGTGCGGATGAGTCCAACGCTTTCTCCCGGGAGAGTGGGTCTGACGAGTCTGAAAATCCAGCCCTAGGTCAATCATGGCTGCGGATTCTACCGAAACCGGCCGACGAGCACGCATAGGGACAAACGCCCTTCTGCTTGCCTGATGCTTAGCGGCAACTTCAATCGTCAGTCTTTTCGGCAGGCGTCGGCGCGACGGCCCGAACTTGCTGCGCGACCTGGCCATTCGCTATCGCAATATGAGGGCTGGTTTGTAACATCGGCAAGTATTGGGCGTCGAACGCGGGGTTGCGCTCCTTCGCGCCGAACATCGACGTGACGGTCTGCGCCATGTCGATGCGAGCTTCGGGCGTGGCATCGGTGTCGTCGAGCACGTCATCTAGGGCTGCGATCAGCGTCGAGAGCGGGCCAAGCCACTTGTATGCGCTGCCATTGATAACGATCTGCAGGAACTCACCCGGCGATACCGCGCCGAATTCCGCTTCGTGCCGCGTGCGCAGTTCGTCAAGAATGCTTCGATGCAGCGCCAGCAGCGGATGGCGCACGTCTTTGAGAAAGGTGGTGGCGATCTGGTCGGTCAATCTGGTAGTCATGGTTCATTGCCCCGAAGTGAAAACGGTGGTGTAAGCCAAAGTGGCCAATGACCCAAGCCTACACCGTCACCAGTCCGCGCCCCACATAGCGAACAAAATCCGGCGCCGTCAGCGGCTCGGAGAAGAGCCAGCCCTGCCCGAATTGCGCGCCGCGCGCACTCAGGTAACACGCCTGTTCCTCGCGCTCGATCCCCTCCGCAATCACCTGCACGCCCAGCGTCTGCGCCATGTCCACGATATGCGACGCCACGCTGCTCGACGCTGCGTCCTGACCGACGGTATCGACGAAAGACTTGTCGATCTTCAACGCGTCCACCTGGAAATTCTGCAGATGCGACAGGCTGGAATACCCCGTCCCGAAGTCGTCGATATACACCGGATGCCCGGCATCGCGAAACGCCTGAATCACTTCCTTGGCAGCGACGGCATCGAGAAAACAGCGCTCGGTCGCCTCGATCCGGATTTGCTGCGGCGCGATTCCCGCCTCGGCCAGCGCGGGCGTCAGCCGGTCCAGGAAACGCCGCGTGACGAGATCCGGCGCGCTCAGGTTGATCGACACATAAAGCTCGCGATACCGCTGCAAAAACTCACCGAGCTCGAACAAGACGGTGTCGAAGACCTGGTCCGTGATGGCCTGGATCAGGCCGCGATGTTCCGCGAGCGGGATGAAGTGATCGGGGCGCACTATCCGGTTCTGATGCTTCCAGCGCACAAGCGCTTCGGCGCCGATGCAACGCCGTGTGGTGAGATCGACTATGGGCTGATACGCGACGATGAACTGATGCCGGCGCACGGCATCGCTCAACTGACCGAGCGGCGACAGGCGGCGCACCATGAGTAGGCCGAGCCACGCGGAGACGGCCAAGCCGCCCGCGAGACCAGCTAGCAGCCAGGTCCATGGGCGCATGCGCATGCTTTCGCTGATCGATAAATTCGACGGATTCGACGCTTTCGATGAAGGGTAAGGCGGGTGGTGTTCGGGCATGGCCGTCATCGCGATATGAAGTGTGCTTAGTTGAGCGAGCAGTTGGGAAGGATCGGCTGAGAGGAAACCGGCGCGACGCACACGGACCTCGGGCGCGTCGCGAACGCCCTGGGCTTGCGAGACGTCTCCGCCGGTTGCAGCGGATGGGAGCAAGATGCACAACGCGCCCGGAAGGAATGCCGTAATCAGCACAATGCCGGACAGGAACGCGGTGCCTCCAAATAGTTTGAATGTGTTCATCGTGCGCTTTTCATATCGCACCGCCCTTTGCGCCGAAGGCGCGCTGCCCGATGATCTCGATGCCGCCGCCGACGCCGCTTCTAAGCCTTCGCTGTCTTCAGCGTGAAGCGCGCGGTTTGCGCGGTTTTGCGACTGGCAGCGTTTCCTCGCACTTGCGCCCGTCTGTCGCGTGCGCCGCTCCCTTCGCGCCAATCCGGCAAACGGCCCAGTTTAGCGGCGGCGCACGCCTCGCTTCAATGCTTCGCCATCGATGAAATGCCTCCATTGGTGGGCTGGCGCACGCCTGCCCGACACTTTTCCAACGCGTGTGTTCAAGCGTCTGGCAAATGGCGGATCAGTCCGTGAGTCGTGAGAAAATCGAGCCTCCCGCGACTGTTCCCGTTACCGATACGTGGACCCGACACGCTTACACCAAGGAGGCACTCGATGACACCGAACGAAGCAAGAGCCGTCACGATCCGCGACGCGAACGCTGCCGATTTCGACACAATCACCCGCATCTATGCCCATTACGTGCTGCATGCGCTTGCCACTTTCGAGGAAACGCCGCCCGGCGTGGACGAGATGCGCGCCCGGCACGCATCGATCACCGCCGGCGGCCTGCCTTATCTCGTGGCCGAAGCTGACGGGATGGTGGTCGGCTATGCATACGCGACGGCGTATCGGCCGAGATCTGCGTATCGGCACACGATCGAGGATTCGGTTTATATCGCCGATGGTTTCGAGGGGCGCGGCCTGGGCCTCGCGCTGCTGACCGCGCTGATAGAGCGCTGCGACGCCGGGCCGTGGCGGCAACTCGTGGCGGTGATCGGCAACAGCGGCAACGCCGGATCGATTGCGCTGCATGCGCGGCTCGGGTTCGAGCGCGTCGGCGTGTTGCAGAAGGTGGGATACAAGCATGGCCAATGGGTCGATACCGTGCTTATGCAGCGGCCGCTCGGCGAGGACAAGGCAATGCTTCCACAGCGCTAGCGGCATGGCTGAGATGCAAGCGAATCTGCACGATGACGCCGCGCTCCAACACTGCCGAACTGCACCCGGCAGCACTGCCCTTTCGCCGTAGCATCGCTCCATGACATCGAGTGCTTCGCCTTTCCCTTTCCAGCCAGAGCTTTAGTTGCCCACTTACACCCTCGCCGCCGGCGTCAGTGCCGAAATCGATATCCGCAAGAGCCGCTTTATCGCGCTGGCGATCCCGGTCGCCGACCGCGCCGCCGCCATGCTCGAACTCGACGCGCTGCGGGCCCAACACCCCGGCGCGACGCACGTTTGCTGGGCGCTGCTGGCGGGCGGGGAATCCGGCATGTCCGACGATGGCGAGCCTTCCGGCACCGCCGGCCGCCCGATCCTCGAAGTCCTGCGCCATCACGAAGTGGACGGCGTGCTGGCCGCCGTCGTGCGCTACTACGGCGGCATCAAGCTCGGCGCGGGCGGCCTGGTGCGCGCTTACACCGACGCCATCGCGACTGCGATGCAACTGGCCGAGCGCATTGAACGCGTGGCGCTCGGACTGCTGCAAGTGGAAGTGGATTACGCCGATGAAGCGCGTGTGCGGCGCTGGGTCGAACAAGAAGGCCATGCGCTCGACGACCCCGGCTACGGCATGACCGTGCGCCTGTCGATCCAGATGCCGCTCGCTGTCCGCGACGAAGCCGCCGACGCTATCCGCGACCTGACGCACGGCCGCGCGGCCATTACGAAAGCACCCTGAACAAGATGAGCGCGACGGTCCCACTCACATTCACCATCACGCTCCGGCCCTCGGGGCGAAGCTTCCCGTCGACGAGCGAAACGACGCATCCTCGAAGCCGCCGCGCTTGGCGGCCTGCGCCTGCCAAGTTCGTGCCGTAACGGCACTTGCCGCGCGTGTCTGTGCCGCCTGGAAGACGGCGCGGTGCGCTACCGGATCGAATGGCCGGGTCTGACAGCCGAAGAAAAAGCCGATGGCTGGATCCTGCCGTGCGTGGCGATGCCGGCATCGAATCTGATCGTTGAACAAGCGGATTTTCTTGAAATTCCCAATCCCGCCGATACAAAACCCAATCGCGGCCGCGGCTTTTAATCGGCGGCCAGGGACTGTGTTCAGTACCCGGGTAATCCGGGATTGTTGTCTTTTATCAAAGACATACGATGACATTCCCGAGCGTCGATGCGCGTCCCATTGTTCAGCGGCCTGCAATCGGGGTCTCAAAAAGTGTACAATTGCGTTTCGCTTAATTTTCTGGCAGGGCCAGACTAACTGAGATCTCAATGACTAAAGTATTGTTGAAAGAGAACGAGCCTTTCGACGTCGCCATGCGCCGTTTTCGTCGCACCGTCGAACGTACCGGCCTGATTCAGGAACTGAAGTCGCGTATGGCTTATGAAAAGCCGACCACCGAGCGCAAGCGCAAGAAAGCTGCTGCAGTCGCTCGCCTGCGCAAGCAGATCCGCCGCGCACAATTGCCGAAGAAAATGTATTGAAGTGGTTGCACGCCCGACCGGCGGCTTGCGAGTCGATTAAAGTCGATCGAAGCGCTGATTAGTCGGGACTTGGTAGTACTTGGGGTTGGATTTGCCGGAGGCATCGTGCCCGGCCTGGCCAAAGCGAAGGTGGTTGCAGCGTCGGTTGTTTTGGGCTGTTTTGTTTTGAATAAGCATTCGCTAAAGCAATCATGACGACTTGGGTGCTTGATTGAATCGCCGATGCGCCTTTGATGCGTCAATCGCTCGCTGATCAGTAACCCGATTTGCACTTGCTGCGCTTTCCAATCGCTACGCCTTCCACTCGCTAACTGCCCGCGCGCATATCCAGAATTCGAAAGCCTGCACGATAATAATCGTGCAGGCTTTTTGCGCTTGAGCCTTGAGCCTTGAAACCGGTGGGGAATTGAAGAACACGCATGAGGTTATGGGTTGATACACAGAGCGCTCGTTTGCCCGCTGTCTTTTGCGAACGCTTGGCGATTCATCCAGTGATAAATCCACCATCGTCCAAGACGGGCAGAATCAGGAAACCGGTGCACGTACAATCAATGCCCGACCCTCACCCGACCGTAAACGCATAAAGCCCGGATTGACCGGGCTTTATGCGTTGAAACTTTGGTTGCGGGGGTAGGATTTGAACCTACGACCTTCGGGTTATGAGCCCGACGAGCTGCCAGACTGCTCCACCCCGCGAAAAAGATTATAGCGGCAAGGGGGTGTCAGGTCAAACCCTATCGAAGAATATTGCAACTGAATGCGAGCGGATCGAATTTATCGCAACGCTCGCGGCTTCTCGGGCGCAAACGGATCGGCGCCACGGCGCGTCGCATCCACGCAGCGCCGATGCTCCCGCGACAAGCGATTCAACAACGGCAGCAAAATCACGGCGACAGCCGCTCCGCCCGCCGCGACCCAACCCAACGCGAAAAAGAGCTTCGTATAAAGCGGCAGCGATTGCAGCGGCCCGAGATCGTTCGACGGCATGCGCGCGAAGTTCGCCACCACGCTGCCGAGATACTGCGACACACCGGTCGCGACGTAATACGCGCCCATCATGAAACCGCTCATGCGCGCGGGCACGTAGTGCGCGATCATTGCGAGGCCGAGTCCGGACACGAGCAATTCGCCAAGCGAATACAAGCCGTAGCCGCTGACCATGAACCACGACGACACGCGACCATCGACGGCATACCGGCCGCTGAACGCGAACACGAAGAAGCCCAGTGCAACCACCATGAAACCGAGCGCATATTTCGCGGCGATGGGAATATCGTGGCCGCTTTCTGCAAGCCGCGTATAGGCGATTGCGAGGAACGGACTCAGCAGCATGATCCAGAGCGGATTGAGCGCCTGGAACTGCGCAGCGCTCCATGAGAACAGCGTTACGTTGAAGAGCGTGAACGACGGGTCCACGTTGCGCAACGCGAACAAGGTGAGCGACGTCGACATCTGCTGATAGAAAATGAAGAACAAGATCACCTGCAGCGTCAGGATCAAGGCTGCGAGCAATCCGGCACGCTCGCTTCGGTCGCACTTCATCAGCATCCAGCCGAAAATCACGAGAACCGCGATGCCCGCTGCATACACGCAGATCGCGGCGACGTGTTCGTTTTGCAGCACGAACACCGTCGCCACGCCCAACGCCACACCGCCCGCCGCGACTGCGGCGAAGAGGCGCCACTGCATGGGCTCGTCGTCGGGAGCGGACCCGATGTTGCTCAGCGCGCGGCGCATCAGCGTGAAGTTGAGCAAGCCGAGCACCATGCCGGCGAAGCACACCGCGAACGCCGCGTGCCAGCCCCAGTGATCCTTGATCCATGGGGTTGCGAGCATCGAAATGGTTGAGCCGATATTGACCGACATGTAGTAGATGGTGAATGCGCTGTCGAGGCGTGCATCGTCGCCTTCGTAGATGCGCCGCACGAGATTTGCCGCGTTCGCTTTGAAGAGGCCGTTGCCGACCACGATTACGCCGAGCGCCGCGTATAGGTAGCCGAGCGAATCGAACGGGATGGCGAGCATCAGATAACCCGATGCCAATACGCACGCGCCGAAGATCATTGTGCGGCGCGCGCCGAGCACCTTGTCGCCGATCCAGCCGCCTATTGCCGGCGCGGAGAAGACCAGCGCGGTGAAGGCGCCCCAGGTGAGGTTGGCGTGGGAATCGGCGAAGCCGATTTTGTCGATCATGAAGAGCACGAGCAACGCGGCCATGCCGTAGTAGCCGAAACGTTCCCACATCTCGATCAGGAAAACAGTCGTGAAGGAGCGCGTTTGAGACGCGCCGGACGAGTGGGGTGTCATGGTGAATCTCGATAGGGTTTGGCGGTGCTGCGGTGTTGCGTTGGCTCAGGAACGCCGGCGTTCTATATGCGATGGCGCATGGCCATTGCGGTTAATTCATTAATGCAGGAGTCCGATGCTTGGCGAGCCGCGATTATCACAGGCCTTTGGGGTTATGTATTGCCAGGCCTTGAACATACAGTGTTCAGCTTTTTGAGACGGTGATGGACGGAGGGGCGCGGGGCTGTGGGGGCGGGGTTGGTCGGGGTTCTGGGGTCGGGGGGGTTGGGGTCGGTGCCGGGTTGCTGCTGCGTACGTTAGCGCGGGCTCAATATTGGCTGTATTTTTTATCACTATTAGCCAGGTTATTTTCGTTCGCACTCGGGCGGGGCTTTGGGCGCGGAGCTGGTGCAGTGGTCAGGGTCGATGCCGGGTTGCTGCTGCTCACGTTAGCTCGGGTTGAATGTTGGCAGTATTTTTTATCACTATTAGCCACTGTGCGTGGCGGGACTTCATTTCTATGTCCGAGGGACTGGCTCAGGTCTGGGTTGCTGCTGCTTACGTTAGCTCGGGTTTAATGTTGGCTAAATTTTTTATCACTATTAGCCACTGTCCGTGGCGGGACTTCATTTCTTGGTCCTTCGGCGACAAAGAAACGAAGCAAAGAAAACGCCTTTCCACAATCTGCTTTAAGTGTCCCCAGCGTGCAGGCCACTGCTTTTGGTTCCCGCGTAGCACGGTGCTCGCTAGAACCAAGAACACTTGAAACCCTCCTTCTCGCGAATCCCTACATCCCCACGCTTCGCCACCAGTGCTCTCGGGCAAGTTCGGTGGACCCACGAACTTCTACGGCCTTACCCTTGTTTCGAGGGTGACTGATGTTTCCGTGGGTAGTCATCTCAGTCGCGATTGATTCCGCATAGCGCAGGGCGTTCCGCTGACTGTTCTGGTGTGCTGATGCCGAAGCCGATTGCGGGATGCGCGCTCCCAACCGAAATGGCCACGCGGGTCGCACTCTACTGACCTGTCCATACGCGTGAGGTCCGCGTTGGTCCTGGCGCGCGCCTGGGCGAACCGATCTTGCCCGAGAGCACTGGTGGCGAAGCGTGGGGATGTCAGGATTCGCGAGAAGGAGGGTTTCAAGTGTCCGTGGTTTTACGAGCACCGTGCTACGCGGGAACCAAAAGCAGTGGTCTGCACGCTGGGGACACTTAATACAGATTGTGGGAAGGCGTTTTCTTTGCTTCGTTTCTTTGTCGCCGTTGTGTTTGGACCGGGGACATGGTTGACACATGTGCGGGGACATAGCTGACACTTTCATAATGGAATAACGGGCTGGTTCAGGTCAAGCTCCATGACGCGATGTTGATAAAAATAGAAATCATACAGGCCGTCTTTTTCGGCATTCGGGCGTGCGGCAAGATCCATTAACTCCAATGAGCGCGAGACCTTGAGCGGGTAGCCGCGAAAGGTAAATCTGCCGTGCCACCCGACTCGCACGACCTGGTCATCGGGGCCATATACGGGGGCGGGCAGCGTGTCCGGGAAGGCGCGTTCGCTCGGTCGATAGCGCTTGATCGGCGTGCTCATCGCGATGCCTTCGTGCGGGCGGTAGTTGTTGTAAAGATCGCGCCAGCGCTCAAATTCGCTCTGCGCTTCACGATGTGTCGTGAAGGTCTTTCCGGCGAGCACCTCGGCCTTTAGTGAGCGATGAAACCGCTCATCCTTGCCGTTGGTCTGCGGATGATAGGGACGGCTATGGCTCACCCGAATGCCCAGGCGAATGAGCCAGATGGCCAGTTCCGTCAATTGTCCGAGTTGCTTGGAGGCGCCCCACGGCGCGCCGTTGTCGGTGTTGATCTGACGCGGCAGTCCGTAGGTGCTAAAGGCCCGCTGCAGGTGCTTTTGTACGGTGGCCGTATCCTCGAACGCGCAAGCTTGCAGAACCACGTTAAAGCGCGAGTGGTCGTCAAGAACGGTTAGCGGATGGCAACGGCCTTCGCCCACAGTCGCAAAGTGGCCTTTGAAGTCCATCTGCCACAGTTCGTTGGGTTGTTCGCGCTCAAAGCGCCGCCAAGCGGTGGCATTGGCCGATGCCTGTGGGGTGATTCTGTCATGGCGATGCAGGATCGAGGTAATCGTACTGGGGGCCGGCGCCTGGGGTGTCAGGGCTTGATCGCGCAGGTATCGACTGATCTTGCGCCCGCCCCAGGCGGGGTTCTGTGCCCGCACCCCGAGCACATGCTGCTCAAGGGTGGGCGCGGTAATTGAGGGATGGCTCAACGGTCGGCGCGAATGATCAGCCAGACCCGCAATGCCCCCTTCTTTAAACCGTTTCAGCCACTTGTATCCAGTCTGTCGGCTAATGCCGAAACGGCAACATAACTCGGTAAATGGCACGCTCTGATGTGACGCAAGTTCGACGAACTCGTGGCGTAGTTTCATGGTGTCTCGCGGGTTCCACGGCATGGTTGAGTCAAGGCAGTTAAATTGCCCGGAAGTGTCAACCATGTCCCCGCACACCTGTCAGCTATGTCCCCGGTCTATACAGCCGTTGGACAAAGAAATGAAGTCCCGCCACGGACAGTGGCTAATAGTGATAAAAAATACTGCCAACATACAACCCGCGCTAACGTAAGCAGCAGCAACCCAGCATTGACCCCGACTACTGCACCATTCCCGCGCCCAAAACCCCGACCGAGTGCGAACGCAAAATATTGCCAACATTGAACCCGAACTAACGTACGCAGCAGCAACCCAGCACTGACCCCGACCGCTAACGATCAGCCCCGCGCCCAAAACCCCACCCGAGTGCGAACGAAAACACCCTGACTAATAGTGATAAAAAATAGAGCTAACATACAACCCGCGCTACCGTAGGCAGCACCAACCCAGCCCAACCCCGCCCCCGAGCGCAAACCCCAAATCCCGTCCACCGGCGCGAGCAAAACTACCCCGAACATGCACAACACCAAAGCGATACTCACCGGCCATACCCGCGGCCTAGGCGCGGCCTTAGCCAATGACATGTTGGCCCGCGGCATCGAAGTCCTCGGTCTCTCCCGCACACTCACCGCCGCACCCCCTTCAAATCTACTGCAGCAAGTCGAACTGAACCTCGCCGATCCCGAAGCCCTAGCCGCATGGCTTCAAACCGATGCGTTAAAGCGTTTTATCGATGGCGCTCATACCGTCCTGCTCATCAACAACGCCGGCACGGTGCAGCCGGTTGGCGGAATCGAAGGGCAAAACGTGGTCGAGATCGCCCGCGCGGTAAGCCTGAACGTCGCGGCGCCGCTGATGTTGTCGGCCGCAGTGGCTGCGGCAAGCACAAACGCGTCCGAGCGTCGCATCGTGCATATTTCAAGCGGCGCGGCACGCAATGCGTACGCCGGATGGAGCATCTATTGCGCAACGAAGGCGGCGCTCGATCACCACGCACGCGCCGTCGCGCTCGATGACAACCGCGCGTTGCGAGTGTGCAGCGTGGCGCCGGGCGTCGTGGATACCGGCATGCAAGCCGAGATTCGTGCGACGGATCTGGAAGACTTCCCCTTGCGCGAGAAATTCGATGAACTCAAACGCAGCGGACAACTTTCCACACCCGCCGACGCCGCCCGAAAAGTGCTCGACTACGCGCTAAGCGACACGTTCGGCGACTCGCCTGTCATAGACGTGCGCGAACTGGCCTGAGCGTTCACATCCGCACCGCCGCGAATCGCGTGCTGCGAAAGCGCATCCGCTGCCGCGTTGCGGGCGCGCGGAATCCACTGGAGGCGGACATCGGAGAGTTGGGCGATCAGGTGGCGCGCCTGCGTCGCATAAGAACTAAGCGCGGGCGCGCTGCGGGTTGCATCGAGCAGCACGTCTTCAATGACAACCTGGCTGTCGCCGTGAATCACTAGTCTTGCCGGTGCCGGGCTTCGCGATAACGCGGCCTCAAGCACCGCAATCAACGCAAGATATTCGGCCTTGCAACTATCGCCATGACCAGCCACCGCGCTGATTTTCACGATGTCGCCATCCGGGCTTTCCAGCACGCCCCCAATGCCGATCTTGCCCGGATTCGGATGCGCCGAACCATCGAACCAGGCATGCCAGGCGAGCGCATCGCGTGCGGCGGGCATCGGGATTTTTGCGGCGCGCGCGGCTGCGCGTTCTTGTTCGCGCTGTTTCTGCGCCTGTTGCGCTACGGCCCTTTCCCGGTGCCTCGCTTCTACAAGTTCGGCAAGCGACTGCGTGCCGGCAGACTTTTCCAGGATCTGCGTCAGCGCCGCGTGCGCTGAAAGCGACGTGAGCCTCGACAACCGCCGGCTCATCGTGCGCTCTCTTTTGTAGGCAATCAGAAGTAGTTCTTCGAACTCGAACATGTCGGGGACAAAAGTGATCGAACCCCGAGCTTAACAATTTTTTAGACACGCCTATCGCAATGGCGCCGCAATCACCAGACTGGCGCGGCGATTCTCAGACCCGCTTACATCGGTGCGTCCGGTCAGGTCGCCTTGCGCTTCCACGCTCGCTTGCGGATACGCCGACAACGTATCGGCGGGATTGGTTGCAGACGAGTCGTCGAGAACGATGGTGGCAGGAAGCTCGCTCGCCGATAACCGGCGCTCAGCGAGCACGGTATTCACCGCGTCCTTGGCATGTGCAGTCACGATCACCGTAGCGTCCGACGCGGCGTGCGCGCCGTCGGCGAGTTGGATGGTCACGGTGATCGCGCTCAACGCAACCGCTTCATCGATATTCTTGCGCGCCTGAACCGCGATGGGCGAATCAGCTTCAAGTGTCGCGTTCAACCGGCGCCAATAACCGATCGCCCGGGCAAACTCCCTCGCCTCGAACGCTGCCGATGCCGCCAGCGCCAGCGCTTTCGGATTCGCTGAATCGATGGCGAGCGCCGCCGCGATTTCCTCCGACGCGCGACCATCGAGACGGCCATCGTTCGCACTCGCGAGGGTATCGGCGAAATCGGCACGTAACTGCGCGTCGCGCGGATCGAGCGTCGCCGCTCTCGAATAGGCCGCGGCGGCGTCCGTGGGCCGAGCAAGCACCGCGTAGGAACGCGCCAACGTGGCCCAATCGGTGGCATCGCGTGGATCGGGGGCGTGGTCCCTCAGGCGAAACGCGAGCCGCGATACCATCAGCTCCACCGACGCCGACGTCATGTCGTGCACGCCGCCCAGCGAGTCGTCCAGCTTGAGCGCGGCCGGTTCGCCGAGCTTCAGATACAACACGCACGCGATGGCAGGAAATAGCGCAATCAGCACCGCACTGGTCGCGGCGCGCGTTGCGGTATTCGGCGCCGACGCACCGGTGGACGAATGCGTGGGAACGGTATCGGCGAGTACGCGCTGTTCGATATCGCTGCGCAACGCCGCATGCTGATCCTCCGATAACCCGCCGTTAAGCCGCTCGCTATCGGCATCGGCCATTTCCCGCTGATACATCGAGACGATCAGTGTGCGGGCATCCGGCGTATCGGCGGCATATTCCCGCTGCATCAACGGCACGACCGCGCACAAGATGGCCGCGATCAGCATGGCTGCAGCGATGATCCAGAAGGTGATCATGGGCCGCCGCCCAGCAAACGTCTGGCGCGCTGGCGTTCAAGCTCGCTGAGCAGCGGCAGCGTCATTTTCCGGCGCTGCGCCACGATGCGCACAAGCACCGCGAAAGCGATCGCCAGCAGCGCGAACGGCCCGAGCCAGAGCGCCCACGTCAGCGTTTTGAACGGCGGATCGTAGAGCACGAAATCGCCGTAGCGCATCACCATGTAGTCGCGGATCTGGTCATCGGTTGCGCCCTGCCCGACTTGCTCGTGAATCTTCGCGCGGAGATCGGCGGCGAGATCGGCCGTCGAATCCGCGATGGTTTCGTTCTGGCACACAAGACACCGAAAGCTCGCTTCCAGCCGATGAATGCGTGCGCTCGATTCGGGGTTGGCGCCGGCATTGACCGCGACCAGGCAACCCGCCATCACGACGCAGCACCACGCTACGACTCTATTCATCATCGTCCTCGCCCTGAAGCCTGCGTACGAGCGGCAGGATTTGCGTATCGAGCGCGGCTTGCGTCAGCGGTCCTGAACGTTTGAAGCGGATCACGCCGCGCCGGTCGATCACAAACGTTTCCGGTACACCGTACACGCCATAATCGATACCCGTCTGCCCCGAACGATCCACCATCGACGCAATATAGGGATTGCCGGCAAGCTTCAGCCATTGAAGCGCCGCGTCGGGTTCGTCCTTATAGTTGAGCCCGTAAATAGGCGCGATGTTCTTGCTTGCGAGCGCGACGAGCAACGCGTGTTCATCGCGGCATGACTCGCACCACGACGCCCACACGTTCATCACCCAGACCTGGCCGCGCAGCGCATCGGGCGACAGATGCCGGCCGGTGGCATCGAGACGCGGCAGATCGAATGCGGGAGCGGGCTTGCCGATTAACGCCGATGGCAGGCGCCGGGGATCGTTCGACAACGACGCCGCCAGCACCACGCTCAAGCCCGCGAACAGGATCAGTGGAAGCAGAAAGCGTTTCACGGGCGCGTCTCCTTGGCATGCACTGCCCCAATGGCGGCTTGAGTCTGAACGCTGCTGTGCCCGGCCAATGATGCGGCGCGCCGCGCACGCACCGACAACCGGTAACGCCGGTCGCTCGCCGCCAGAACGCCGCCGAACGCCATCATCAAACACCCCGCCCAGATCCAGTCCACGAACGGTTTGATCTGCACGCGCACGGTCCACGCGGTGGCGCTGTTATCGGCGGCATCGCCGAGCGCGACGTAGAGATCGCGGAACACGCCGCGATCGACGGCGGCTTCGGTCATCGTGGTTTTTTGTACGGGAAAGAAGCGTTTCTCCGGATGCATCACCGCGACTACGCGCCCTTCGCGGCTCACGACCACCTTCGCCCGCAACGCGCGATAGTTCGGGCCATCGGCCGGCGTGGTGCCATCGAAGCGAAAGCTGTAGCCGCCTGCACTGATCGACTGTCCGATGTCCAGCCGTCCATCGCCGGCTGTTTCATAGCCTTTGACGAGCGTCACGCCCGCGATGAAAATCCCGATGCCAAAGTGCGCGGCCAGCATGCCGTAAAAGCCGCGCGGCACATGAAAGAAGCGCAGCAAGAAAGGCTCGCGCTGATCCGCGATACGCCCCGCCAGCGCAACGAGCACGGTCGTCGCGCACCAAACGGCCAGCAGCATGCCCAACGCGACCAGCGGCTTCCACTCGCCTGCGAGCCACGGCAACGCCACCGCCGATGCCACGCTGACCAACGCCGCCCAGCACAAGCGTATGGCAATGTCAGGCAAGCGCGCGGACTTCCATCGCGCGATCGGGCCGATGCCCATCAGGAAAATCGCCGGCGTCATCAGCGGTACGAACACCGCATCGAAATACGGCGCGCCCACGGAAATTTTCCCGATCCCGAGCACATCGAGAAAAAGCGGATACAACGTGCCGAGCAGCACCGAAGCGGCTGCGACCATCAGCAATACGTTATTCGATAACAGCAACGCCTCGCGCGATACCACCGCAAAGCCCGGCCCCAAGCCGATCTTCGGCGCGCGCCACGCGAACAGCACCAACGCGCCGCCGGTCACTACACATAAAAACACGAGGATGAAGATGCCGCGCGTGGGATCGGTGGCAAACGCGTGCACCGATGTAATGACGCCCGAGCGCACGAGGAACGTCCCGAGCAAGCTCAGCGAGAACGCGCAGATGGCAAGCAGCACGGTCCACGCGCGAAAACTGCCGCGTTTGTCGGTGACGGCGAGCGAGTGCATCAACGCCGTGCCGACGAGCCACGGCATGAACGACGCATTCTCCACGGGGTCCCAGAACCACCAGCCGCCCCAACCGAGTTCGTAGTACGCCCAGCCGCTGCCAAGCATAATGCCCAGTGTGAGGAAGGCCCACGCGGCGGTGGTCCACGGGCGCGACCAGCGCGCCCAGGCGGCATCGAGTTCACCCGATAACAACGCCGACACAGCAAACGAAAACGCCACCGCAAAGCCGACGTAACCCATGTACAAAATCGGCGGATGCGAGACCATGCCCGGGTCTTGCAACAGCGGGTTGAGATCGCGGCCGTCCATCGCGGGCGGCAAAAGACGTATGAACGGATTCGAGGTCCAGAGCATGAACAGCAGGAAGCCCACATTGATCCAGCTCATCACGCCGAGCACGCGCGCGACCATCGGCCGGGGAAGCTGCTTGCTGAATACGGATACCGCCGCCATCCACCACGTCAGCAGCAAGGTCCAGAGCAACAGCGAACCTTCGTGGCCGCCCCACACGGCGGCGAAGCGGTACACGAGCGGCAGCATCGAATTGGAATTCGACGCGACGTAAGCCACCGAAAAGTCATCGCCTATAAACGATGCCGCGAGGCAGCCGAACGCCATCGTGACGAACCCGCATTGGGCTCGCGCAAGCGGCCACGCGCTGCGTGTCCAGCCGGAGATCCCGCGCGCCGCGCCAATCAGCGGCAGCACGCCGTTCGTGACGGCGAGCAGCAACGCGACAATCAGCGCGAACTGTCCGAGTTCAGGAATCATCGGATCGCTCCTCTCACATCGCGTGATTTATCCGATACCCGCAGCGTCGACCGAGCGCGTTTGATGGCCTCGGCGGCGTCGGGCGGCATGTAGTTTTCGTCGTGTTTTGCCAGTACTTGATCGGCCAGAAAAACGCCGTCCGGCAACAACCGTCCTTGCGCCACCACGCCTTTGCCTTCGCGAAACAGATCCGGCAACACGCCGCGATACAGCACGGGAATCTCGCGCGCCGTATCGGTGATCATGAAGCGCACGATCAGGCCGCTGGCATCGCGCTCGACTGAACCGCGTTCCACCAGACCGCCTACGCGTAAGCGCGCTGAATGTTTGATGCCGCCGGACACAAGTTGCGTCGGCGTGACGAAGAACATCACGTTCGAATTGAACGCGTTCAGTACAAGCGCCGCCGCGCCGCCGAGCGCCACAAGCCCGGCGGCGACGCCGCACGCGCGACGCGTGCGCCCTTTCACGGTCTCTCCGTCAGCGTGCTGTTGCGCGTGCGCGGCTGGACAATGCGTTCGCGCCGCCGGTGCTTTCTTCCCTCGCCAACCGTAATGGCTATTTCGATGGCAAGCACGAGAAACGTGACATCGAACGCCACCCAGAGGTACCAGAGATCCCCGTTGGTGTTCAGCAAGCTGTTCATGATGGTCATAGAGTAGTCAGGCGTCCCGTTCATCGATAATCCGCCGCACCCGCACGAGCGCCATGGCAATCGCGTAGCACCAGAACGACAGCGTCATGACCACGATGCCGGCCAGCATCGCGCTATCCATCGATACGCCGCTGCCGAACGAAAGCGATGCGCCCTGATGCAGCGTGTACCACCACTGCACCGAAAAATAGATGACGGGCACGTTGACCACGCCGGCCAGCGCGAGCACGGCGCAGGCGCGATCGGCACGGCGGATATCGTCGATAGCACCGTGCAGCGACATGAAGCCCAGATACAAAAACAGCAGGATCAGCTCGGAGGTGAGCCGGGCGTCCCAGACCCACCACGCGCCCCATGTCGGCCGGCCCCACAGCGAGCCGGTGATGAGCGCAAGCAGTGTGAAGAGCGCGCCGGTCGGGGCAATGGCGCGGGCCATCATCGCGGAAAGGTGCGTGTTGAGCACGAGGCCGAGCGCGGCGTAAGCGGCCATCACGACGTAGAGCAGCATGGACATCCACGCCGCCGGCACGTGCACGAACATGATGCGGTAGACGTCGCCCTGCACGGCATCCGTGGGCGCGACGAACAAGGCAATCTGGATGCCCGGCATCACCAGCAGCAGCGCCGCGATAGCAAAGCCGGGAATCATCTTTCCAGCGAGCCGATAAAACGGCCTCGGCGATGCATACCGCAACCAGCCGGTGCGCCCGATAGTGAAACTGGGGAGATTCATGATCGACGCACCTTTCATTCGGCGGAGATACGTAACGCCGCGACGGTCGCGACCGGGCACAGCGCGAGGGCTGCGAGCAAGCCCGCGCCGAGCAGGGAAAAATTGGCTGCAGACCAGGCATCGGTGCGCGACGCATCGGCTGCGTTCGCCCCGAAGATCAGCACCGGCGTTTCCATCGGCAGCACCAGCACCGCGAGCAGCATGCCTCCGCCCCGCACGCCGAGCGTCAGCGCGGCGCCTACTGCACCGATCAGGCTCAGCACCGGCGTGCCGAGCAACAGCGCGGCGGTGAGGCGGCAGACGGCATCGAATGGAAGGCCATACTGCAAGGCCAGAACCGGCGCCAGCAGCACGAGCGCGAAGCCGCTCGTGAGCCAGTGCGCGCCGATCTTCGCCATGACCATGGTCAGCATCGAACGTGACGAGAGCAACATCTGGTCGAGGGCGCCATCGGCGAAATCGGGGCCGAACAAACGCCCGAGCGAAAGCATCGCGGCGAACAGCGCACACACCCACAACACGCCAGGCGCGATGGTCCGCAACAACGCCGCGTCCGCGCCGACCGCCAGCGGAAACAGGCTCGCCGCGATCACAAAAAAAAGCAGGCAGCCGAGCGCGGCCGTACGGCGCCGCCAGGTCAGCGCCAGTTCGCGCTGCACGATACGCGCCGTCAGTCGGAGCATCGGCCGCTCGGTTCGAAGTAGAGATTGCGCGTGGCCGATGGCGCGGTGTTGATGAGCTTATGCGTCGTCATCAACACGATGCCACCCCGCTCCAGATGTCCCGCGATGCAATGCTCCAGCACGCCGGACGATTCTTCGTCGAGTGCGGCGGCGGGTTCGTCGAGCAGCCACAGCGGCTTGTGCTCCAGCAACAGCCGCGAGATGGCAAGCCGGCGCTTTTGTCCCGCCGATAACCCGCGCACGATCGCGTGCCTGTACCGGTCAAGCCCGACGCTCTTGAGCGCCGCTTCCTGCGCTTCCACCGGCTCTTCCGACACCTCGCCCAGCACGGCGCTGAAGCTCAGGTTCTCGGCGGCGGTGAGCTCGTCGCTGATGCCGTTGAGATGCCCGAGATAAGCCAGCGATTGCCGCCAGGCTTCCGGGTGCGCATGCGCGTCCTTGCCGCGCCAGCGCACCGTGCCCGCGCTCGGCTGCAGAAGACCCGCAAGCACGCGCAAGAGCGTGGTCTTGCCGCTGCCGTTCGGGCCGTGAATCTGCAGCACCTGGCCGGCATCGACATCGAAACCCACGTTGCTGAAAAGCCTCTCTCCCGCGCGGTCGAAGCCGAGTTTGTCGACCGATAACAGCGCATCGGCGGGCCGTGCCGGAACAGACTCCGAGTGAATAAACAGATCTGGGTTCATCTATATTGCCCTCACTTTGGACGCGTTTCGCGCAACTGTTGATCTCTCATCGCCTGCGTCATGTTCGGTAGTTCATGCGCAATGCCCTTGTGACAATCGATACAAGTCTTCTCGCCCGTACCAAGAAAGCGCTGGTGCGCGTTCTGCGCCCGTGGGCTCTGGCGCGTGAAGTCCATCGATTCAAACGAATGGCAGTTGCGGCATTCCAGCGAGTTATTGGCCTTCAGGCGGCGCCATTCGTGTTCCGCCAGTTCGAGCCGCTTCTCCTGGAATTTCTCGCGCGTGTCGACCGTGCCGAACACCTTCGCCCACACTTCCTTCGATGCCTGCATCTTTCTCGCGATCTTGTCCGTCCAGTTGTGCGGCACGTGGCAGTCCGAACAAATGGCGCGCACGCCGCTACGGTTGCTGTAGTGGATCGTGCTTTTCAGTTCGGCGAACGTGTTGTCGTGCATTTCATGGCAACTCGTGCAGAACGCCTCGGTGCTCGTCACCTCGAGCGCCGTGTTGAATGCACCCCAGAACACCACGCCCGCGATGAACCCGCCAAACGTCAGGAAGCCGAGGCTGTAGTACGTGCTGGGGCGGTTGATCGTTTGCCAATAACGCTTTATCAGGCCGAACATCGCACGCTCCTAGTTCTTGCCAGCCGCGTGCGGTCCGTGCGGCCCGGGCGCAACCCGTACGTCCTCCACATCCGTGAACGTGTTGCCGACGAGCGGCTTCGTATCGGCTTGCGGGACATGACACTGCGTGCAGAAATAGCGCCGTGGCGAGAGGCTTCCGAGCGTGACGTTGTCTCGCGTGAGGTAGTGCGAGACACCGATGGGCACCGCGCCGCTGTCCGCCGCGCGGCTCCGCGCATGGCACGCAAGGCAGCGGTTGGCGTCCTTGTCGAGTTGATAGCCGTCGATCTTGTGCGGGATCGTCGGCGGCTGCTGTGCATAGGCGCGGCCACGGATGACATCCTTATTTTCGATGGGAGCAATCAACGGCGGTTTCGCCTCTTCATCGAGTGGCGTTGTGCCGCGCATGGCGTCGTGAAACGGTTCGGCGGGGATCACCGGCTGCGTCAGCCCCGCCTGGGAAAATGCAAAAAGACTTGCTGCAATCAACACGGTCCAGGCTCGCATGGCCGCCTCCTCAGACTTTGACGACTCAGACTTTGACTATCTTGACGGCGCACTTCTTGTAATCGGTCTGAAGCGAGATCGGATCGGTGGCGTCGAGCGTCACCTTGTTGATCAACTGGCTCGCGTCGAACCACGGGACGAACACGAGACCGCGCGGAGGCTTGTCGCGGCCGCGCGTTTCAATGCGCGTGCGGATAAATCCCCGCCGCGACATCACCTTTACTTCCACGCCGCGCCGCAGGCCGAGCGCTTTGGCGTCGTCCGGATGCATGAAACACACGGCGTTCGGAAACGCGCGGTAAAGCTCGGGCACGCGCCGCGTCATCGATCCCGAATGCCAGTGTTCAAGCACACGTCCGGTTGCAAGCCAGAACGGAAACTCCTTGTCCGGCGCTTCGGGCGGCGGCTCGTAGGGCAGCGCGTAGATGACCGCGCGGCCGTCCTTGTTGCCATAGAACTGATACCCCGTACCGGCTTTTACATAGGGATCCGATCCTTCCTTGTAGCGCCAGCGCGTTTCCTTGCCGTTGACCACCGGCCAGCGCATCCCGCGCGCTTCGTGATACGCATCGAAGGGTGCGAGATCGTGGCCATGACCCCGGCCGAAGGTGGCGTACTCCTCGAAGAGACCCTTCTGCAGATAAAAACCGAACGCCTTCGCTTCATCGTTTTTATAGAGCGGGCTAGTTTCCTTCAGCGGGAATTTGTCGACCTGCCCGTTCCGATAGAGCACGTCATATAGCGTCTTGCCCTTCAGCTCAGGCTTCTGCGCGATCAACTCTGCCGGCCAGACTTCCTCGACCTTGAAGTGCTTCGAGAACTCCACCAGTTGCCACAAGTCGGAACGCGCGCCGTTGGGCGCTTCCACCAGCTGATGCCAGAATTGCGTGCGGCGCTCCGCGTTGCCGTACGCGCCCTCCTTCTCCACCCACATGGCCGCGGGCAGGATCAGATCGGCGGCGACGGCGGTTGCGGTCGGATAAACATCCGACACCACGATGAAGTTTTCCGGGTTCCGATATCCCGGCAGCGTCTCTTCATTCAGGTTTGCGCCTGCCTGGACGTTGTTGTTGCACATGACCCAGTACGCGTTCAGCTTGCCGTCCTTCAGCATGCGGTTCTGTTGCACCGCGTGATAGCCGGGCTTGGGCGGAATCGTTCCCGCAGGTAGCTTCCAGATCTGCTCGGCGTGCGCCCGATGTTCGGGGTTCGTCACCACCATGTCCGCCGGCAGCCGATGCGAGAACGTCCCCACCTCGCGCGCCGTTCCGCACGCCGATGGCTGGCCCGTCAGCGAGAACGGACTATTGCCGGGCGTCGCGATCTTGCCGGTCAGCAGGTGAATGTTGTAGATCATGTTGTTCGCCCACGTGCCGCGCGTGTGCTGATTGAAACCCATGGTCCAGAACGACATCACCTTGATGTTCGGATCGGCGTAAA
This sequence comes from uncultured beta proteobacterium, assembly GCA_963708695.1. Taxonomy (GTDB): domain Bacteria; phylum Pseudomonadota; class Gammaproteobacteria; order Burkholderiales; family Burkholderiaceae; genus Caballeronia. The sequence goes on along the minus strand of CAVPTS010000031.1, from coordinate 48,286 downwards.
GCTCGGCGAGCTGATCGAGCTTCACCTTCGATACCCCCGAAAGCTTCGTCACATAATCCGCGTCGTACTTCGAGACGAAGCGCGCGAACGTATCGAAGTCGATCGGTTTCGAGCCATTCGGATCGCCCGCATTCTTCGCGGCTTTCTGCAGCGGATGTTCAGGACGCAGGCCGTAACCAATATCCGCGTTGCCTTCTTTGAACGTCACGTGCTTCGAGACAAAATCCTTGTTCACGCGATTCGTCTTGATGATCACATTCGCGATGTAATTCAGGATCGCGAGGTCGGATTGCGGCGTAAAGATCACCCGATAATCCGCGAGATCGAAGCTGCGATGCTCGAACGTGGACAGCACCGCGACCTTCGTCTTCGGGACGCTCAGCTTACGGTCGGTCACGCGTGTCCAGAGGATCGGATGCATCTCCGACATGTTCGATCCCCAGAGCACGAACGCGTCTGCTTGTTCGATGTCGTCGTAGCAACCCATCGGCTCGTCCATGCCGAAGGTGCGCATGAACCCCGTCACCGCCGACGCCATGCAATGCCGCGCGTTCGGATCCAGATTGTTGGTGCGAAACCCGGCCTTCATGAGCTTCACGGCCGCGTAACCCTCGAACACCGTCCACTGGCCCGAGCCGAACATGCCGACCGCCGTCGGTCCTTTTTCTTTCAGGACGCGCTTGAATTGCTCGGCCATCGTGCTGAACGCCTGGTCCCACGAGACCGGCGCGAACTCGCCGTCCTTCGCGTACTTGCCGTCCTTCATGCGCAAGAGCGGCGTGGTCAGGCGGTCCTCGCCGTACATGATCTTCGAAAGGAAATAACCCTTTACACAGTTCAGGCCGCGATTCACTTCGGCTAGCGGATCTCCTTGCGTCGCGACGACCTTCCCCGCTTTCACGCCAACCGTCACGCCGCATCCCGTGCCGCAAAAGCGGCATGGCGCTTTCGACCAGGTGACGTCGGCTTCTGCCATCGCAATGATGGCCTTGTTCGCGCCTACGGCCAGGACGGGCAAGGCGACGCCGGCCGCCGACGCAGCGGTGGCCGCCGCCGTCTGCTTAATAAAGCTTCGACGCGTCAGGCTCATCGCGAATCTCCTGGTCCAGCGCGTGAATATCCTCGTGATGCTGATAAACCAGCGACGCCGAATAAACGCCTGGAAGCGCGTGAATAGCGTTGATTTGATCGGCTATTTCGGCGGAACGGCTGGCTTCCAGCGTCACGACCATTTTCCCTTCGGGGCTGACCGCGTGAACCTCAGACCCCGGCAGCAATGAAATCGCTTGCCTGATATTTTCAATATTCGATTGATTCGCATGCACGACGATTCCCGCGATATGCGACTCTGGAATTGAAACCATTTCAATGATTGCATTTTTCAGGCGCGCAGACATAAGCCGACTCCTGTCGCTATTGATTACGTGAACCGAATTAATTCCGAATAAGTCAGTGAGGCGGTCCACCGATCAACATTTGATAGAACCACACGCTGAAACCAAATCCCGCAACGAACATGACGGTTAAAACCGGGACCATGACGATGGTAAGAAAGAGGAAGCTGCGAAGCTCCTCCGTTTTTCGAAGGGACGTTTCGGTTTCAGTCATGATTAACGCCTGCGAGTGCTTAAATGATCAAGCGGGATTTAGCCGAGGCCGTGAAGCGATTGTTGAGGCCAAGGGGAAATGCGTCAAGGGGTTTATTATTTCTGGAATTATTCTGTTTTGGCTGATTATTTTGGGATGGATGGTTTTGATGTTTTCATAGCGGGTCAAGCAGACTTGCTAGCGTGGTGTCTGGTTACGAGCCCGCCCAGCAAGGCTGCTGCAGGTCAATACTTATTTTCAACCCGATTCGCGGCTACAACGTCGCTTAATCTATCGAGATACCCTATAAATACAACCTGCTTCCGACGCGGTAAATTTGTGAATTGCGTCCACGAATTTTCGGCACCCAATATTTCAATAAATCTTTTAATCTCACGGATATATCAACAAACTGGAATCCGACGTAGATCGACCTTTTACCGAATGTAGATAAATATCTCTACTTACTGGATACTCTCCGAGCGTCGCACGGTTTTAAATAAAAAATTCGACCGATCGATGCAAGCCAAACCCCTCGGAAGGATAGTCAGCATGTACAGAGCCGGTTTTCAAAAAAGAGTAACAATCTTCAAGTTGCGATATCCTTTAATCAGCGCAGCAATCAAAGCGTTACTTATCGGAGCTCCATTTTTTATCGGCATTACGTCGTTTGAACGAACCTACGCGACTACGATCACCAGTTCGAACAGTACAGTTTACTTGCAGTATCTGGATCCCAATACAGCAGTCTTTGTTGCGCCGGCCACGACCACCATCACTTCCCCGGATTGGTGTATCTACGGGGACAACTCGAAGAACTGGCAGCTGACTAACAGCGGCTCGATTACTGGAAATCAAGGACCGAATCCTGCAGTCTCATACTCGTCTGTCTCGGTCGGCGCAAGTAAGCTGGACAACTTCGGCAGCATTATCTCGACGAGTTCGGGCGCAATCTACCTGCAAAACGGCGGTACCGTCGCCAATCATCTTGGCGGCAAGATTAGTGCTGCGGGAGGCGCCGGGGTCTTGGCGGACGGGCTTTCGCTGGTGAATGATGGCGCGATCAGCGGCAGCTCGGGTGGGATCAGATCGCAATCTAATACTTCAATCACGCAGTCCGCTACCGGTACGATCAGTAGTACCGGAGGGCCCGGGATTCTGGTCGACAATGGACCAATCACCATCAACAACGCGGGGTCGATTACGAGCGCCGCATCATTCGGTCTGTTCCTGCGCGGTACGAGTACCGGTACAGTCACAAACACCGGCACCATCTCCGGCGTACCCGCAGGCGTGATCTTGCAAGGCACCGGCAATGTGACGCTGATAAACGCCGGCACCATTACCGGCACCAGCGGCACGGCGGTCAGCATCGCCTCGAGCAACAACCGGTTAATCCTGCAAACCGGCAGCGTGCTCAACGGCGCGGTCACCAGCACCGGCACTAACAACACCCTGGCGTTGAACGGCACTGGCAGCGCGAACAACACCTTCAGCGGCTTCTCCACCCTCTCCGCCCTCGACACCGGGACCTGGACCCTGAGTGGAAATGTTGCCACATCCGCCGCCAGCGCCTCCGCGCTCAACGTACAAAACGGCACACTGATCGTGACTGGCCGGGTCACGAACGGCGGCGCCGGCGCCGGTTCCAGCGTGTCCAACGGAGGCACGCTGCAAATTGGTGGCGGCGGTACCACCGGCAGCGTGAGCGGCAACATCGTTACCGACGGCAGCGGTCAGGTGCGTTTCAATCGGTCTGACGATTTAACGTATGCGGATGTCGTCAGCGGCGCAGGCGGGCTTACCCAGGCAGGTCCGGGTTCACTGATCCTCACCGGCAGCAACACCTTCACCGGCACCACCGCGGTCACCGGCGGCGCAATCGTAATCGGCCGCGACAACGCATTGGGCAACACCGCGTTGCTGGACATAGCTGCGGGCGCAATCGTGGCCATCAACGACAAGACTCAGGCCATCGGTGCGCTCGGCGGCGGCGGTGCGCTTGATCTCAGGGGCGGTAACCTCGTCATCAGCAACGGCGGCGCCTTCAGCGGCGCGATCAGCGGTGCAAGCGGTACGCTGACCAACAATGGCGGCACCCTGCTGCTCACCGGCAATAACACCTACACCGGCGCCATGCAGGTTGCCGCCGGCACCCTGCAGATCGGGGACGGCGGCACGGCCGGCAGCTATGCGGGCAGCATCTTGAATAGCGGCGCTGTGGTCTTTGAGCGCAACATCATGAGTATCTACCCCGGCACGATCAGCGGTATTGGTTCGGTTACGCAAGCCGGCACTGGCACGACAGTCTTCACTGGCAATAACACCTACAGCGGCGGGACAACCATCGCCGCGGGCACCCTGCAAGTTGGTAACGGCGGCATCACGGGCGGCATTGCGGGCAACGTCGCCGACAATGGCGCATTGGCTTTCAACCGCGCCGACCGCGTGCAATTCGATGGCGTCATCAGCGGCACTGGTTCGGTCATGCAAGCGGGCAGCGGCAACACGATCCTCACGGGTAACAACACCTACAGCGGCGGCACCACCATTGCTGCGGGCACCTTGCAGATTGGCAATGACGGCACCAGCGGCAGCATTGCCGGTAACGTCACCAACAACGGCGCACTGGCGTTCAACCGCACCGACACCTTGCAGGTTGACGGTGTGATCAGCGGCACCGGATCCGTCACGCAGGCCGGCACCGGCGAGCTGATCTTCAACGGCACTCAGCCTTACAGCGGCGCGACCACGGTCACTGCCGGCACACTGATTGTCGGCGACGGCGCGCATCCCGCAGCTGCGCTGAGCGGCGGCGGCACGGTCACCGTCGGCTCCGCGGGCGCACTCGGCGGCTACGGCACGGTCACCGGATCGGTAATCAATGAAGGCCTGATCGGTGTGGGCAATGCGCTGCCCGCCTTGGCCAATGGCCCCGACGCGAGCTTCACCATCCTCGGCAACCTCGACAACCGCGGCACGATCAGCATGTCAAACCACCTCACCGGTGACCGCATGATCGTCTCCGGCGGCCAGTACACGTCCAACGGCGGCAGGGTTCTCATCGACACCGTGCTAAACGAGGGCGGCGCGGCATCGAATTCCGATGTGCTCGTGGCCGGCAGTACGGTCCTGGGCGCCAAAGGCGCCACGCAACTCGCCATTACCAACATCGGCGGGGCGGGTTCGGTGACCACCGGCGACGGCATCGAAGTAGTGCAGGTTCAAGATGCCACCCGCTCGGCGGCGGGCGCGTTCAAGCTGCTTGGGCGCGCGGTCGCCGGGGCGTATGAATATCAGTTACTGCAGGGCGGCAAGCAAAGCGCCGATGGCAACTGGTATCTGCGCTCCGAACGCGATCCGGTCCCGCCCGAGCCGCCGACGCCGCCGGATCCGCCCGTTCCACCGGATCCCCCTACCCCGCCGGATCCACCCGCCCCGCCGACACCGCCGACACCGCCCACCCCGCCTTCGCCGCTTTATCGGCCGGAAGTCGCGGCTTACCTTGCTAATCAGCGCGTCGCTGGCCAGATGTTCGTTCAGAGCCTCGATGACCGCGGCGGCAATGGCTCACCCAGCGCGAACCCAAACGCAAACAGCCTGTCGACCTTGCCCGGCGATGTCTGGTTGAGAGTCCAGGGCCGCACCGAAGGCAGCAAAAGTCATGACGGCGTCTTCAGCGTGGACACCGATTCGTACCTCATGCAAGGGGGCGTGGAAGCGGCGCAAATGAATCTGATCAACCAGCTCGACTTGCTGCATCTCGGACTGATGGCCACCTACATGACCGCGAGAAGCAACGCCGATGCCGCCGGCAACTCCGCACGCGCGAAAGGTAACGTGGAAGGCTACAGCGTCGGTGCCTACGGCACTTGGTATCAAAGCAATGCGACCCGGCTGGGCGCGTACGCCGATACCTGGATGCAATACGGCTGGTTCAACAACAACGTCGAGGGCGACGAGTTGCCCACGGTCAAGTACGACGCGCATGGCTGGGCGGTCTCCGGCGAGCTGGGTTACGCCGTCCCGCTGGTCAGCGACTGGGTGGTCATGCCGCAGGCGCAGCTTATCTATGTCAAGTATCGGGAAGATTCGCTCACCGAGCCCAACGGCACGAATGTGAATGGCGCCGATTCCACCGGCGTCGTCACGCGCCTGGGGTTACGCCTGCAACGCAACCTGCAGTTCAGCGCCGGCAGGAAAGCACAGTTCTACGTGACGGCCAATTGGTGGCATACCAACACCAGCAGCACCGTTTCATTCAATGAGTTGCCCGTGGGCGGACTGTATCCCGACAATCGCTATGAAATGAAGCTGGGGGTCAACGGCAATTTCGGCAAGCAATGGACCGCCTGGAGCACCATCAGCGGCGCGTGGGGCGCGCAAAGCTATCACGAGTACATCTTGCGCATAGGCGCCAAGTACGCCTGGTGATACCGGAGGCGGCGCGGGGAAGTTGATTCGGCCTCGCGACGCAACCCGGGCGGCCCCTTTCAGGCTCTTCAACCGCGCGGCGGAATATTCAGCCCCTTCGCCACCGCCGGCCGTGCGAGAAACGTTTCGAGCGCACGCTTCACGTTCGGAAAGTTGTCGAATCCCACCAGATCGGCGGCCTCATAGAATCCGACCAAATTGCGGATCCACGGAAAACTCGCGATGTCGGCGATGGTGTATTCGTCGCCCATGATCCACTTGCGGTTCGCCAGCCGCTGCTCGACCACGCCGAGCAGACGTTTCGCCTCGGCAACGTAACGGTCGCGCGGGCGTTTGTCTTCGAATTCCTTGCCGGCAAACTTATGGAAAAAGCCGACTTGTCCAAACATCGGACCAATACCGCCCATCTGGAACATGACCCACTGGATTGTTTCGTAGCGGCCCGCGATGTCCTTCGGGATGAACTGGCCGGTTTTATCGGCGAGATAGATCAGGATCGCGCCGGACTCGAACAACGGCAGCGGCTTGCCGTCGGGGCCATTTGGATCGAGGATCGCGGGAATCTTGTTGTTCGGATTCAGCGATAAAAACGCCGGCGACATCTGGTCATTGGTTTCGAAGCTGACCAGATGCGGCTCGTACGGCAGCCCGGTCTCCTCCAGCATGATCGACACCTTGACGCCGTTTGGCGTCGGGAGCGAATACAGCTGAATCCGCTCCGGATGCTGCGCGGGCCATTTTTCAGTAATGGGAAAAGCGGACATGGCGTTCATGGTTATCCTTGTGAAAGAGCGAGGTCGGTGACGTCTCGCCGGATTAATTCGTTGGACTGTTTCGGCGTACAGGACGACAAATATAGACACTCCGGACACACTTGTCTTTTCACGCCGGCAAGCGGTGGCGCCACCCTGGCCTTGGGGTAGCGAGCTCCGCGCCCGACGGTCGCTTTAATGCAGCGCATTTTTGGCGGATCGAAAATCTCGAACCGGATCGCAAATGCATGGCACGGGAAGGTTTTCATTTAGCCTTCAGCCAGGTGCCATCGTGGAATTATTACCGGGCTGAACGTGCTGATTCCCCGACGCCCACACCTTGCTCCATGCCTGCTCTGCGTTAACATGACAACTGCAATGCCGAACAGCAACGTATACAAACAAAGTTGGAGTGAGCCATGAGTCAAATGATCAAGCGAAACGGATTGCAGGTTGCAGCCGAACTGAGCCAGTACGTCGATGAAGAAGCGCTCTCGGGCATCGGCATCGAGAGTGCAGCATTCTGGCAAGGCTTCGACGCCCTCGTCCACGACCTCGCTCCGAAGAACCGTGCGCTGCTCGCAGAACGTGACCGTCTGCAAACGGAGCTGGATCAGTGGCATCGGACGAATCCGGGGCCGGTGCGCGACTTGAAGGCGTATCGCGCGTTTCTGGAAAGCATCGGTTATATCGTGCCGGCGAGCGGGGCCGTAAAAGCGACCACCCAGAACGTCGATACGGAAATCGCTCAGCAAGCCGGCCCGCAATTGGTCGTGCCGCTGTCGAATCAGCGTTATGCGCTCAACGCGGCGAACGCGCGCTGGGGCAGCTTGTATGACGCGCTCTACGGTACCGACGCAATCCCCGACACCGACGGCGCCGAACGCACCGCGAAGTTCAACCCGGTTCGCGGAGCGCGCGTGATCGCTCGCGCTCGCGCATTTCTCGATGAAGCCGCGCCGCTCGCCAACGGTTCTCACGTCGATGCGACCGCGTATCGGGTGGAAGGCGGCAAGCTTGTCGTGACGCTGAAAAACGGGTCATCGGCGTTGAAATCGCCTGATCAGTTCATCGGTTTCCAGGGCGACGCCGGCTCGCCTTCGGCGGTTCTGCTCAAGCATCACGGCCTGCACTTCGAGATCCAGATCGACGCGACTGACTCCATCGGCAAGACCGATGCAGCGCATGTGAAGGACGTGCTGATGGAAGCGGCTGTATCGACGATTATCGATTGCGAGGATTCTGTTGCCGCCGTCGATGCCGCCGACAAGGTCCAGCTCTACCGCAACTGGACCGGCCTGATGAAAGGCGATCTGGCGGAGAACGTCACCAAGAATGGCAAGACCTTCACGCGCCGCCTGAACGCCGACCGCGAATACACCGCGCCCGATGGCTCGACCGTGAAGCTGCATGGCCGCTCGCTGCTGTTCATCCGCAACGTCGGGCATCTGATGACGAATCCGGCTGTCGTCGATCGCGATGGGCATGAGATTCCTGAAGGCATTCTCGACGCCGTGATGACATCGCTCGGCGCCATGCACGACTTGCAAAACAAGCTCAATTCGCGCACGGGATCGATTTACATCGTAAAGCCGAAGATGCACGGCCCGGCGGAAGTTGCTTTCTCCGATGAGCTGTTCACACGCGTGGAAGACCTGCTCGGCCTGCCGCGTCACACCATCAAGATGGGCATCATGGACGAGGAACGTCGCACGAGCGTCAACCTTCAGGCGTGCATTGAAGCGGCATCGGCGCGGGTGGCGTTCATCAACACGGGCTTCCTCGACCGCACCGGCGACGAAATGCACAGCGCGATGGAAGCCGGTCCGATGATGCGCAAGGGCGATATGAAATCGTCGGCGTGGATCACGGCTTATGAGCGCAATAACGTGCTGGCGGGGTTGAGTTCGGGGTTGCGCGGGCGAGCGCAGATCGGTAAGGGCATGTGGGCGATGCCTGATCTCATGCACGCAATGCTCGAGCAGAAGATCGGGCATCCGAAGGCCGGGGCTAATACGGCGTGGGTGCCCTCGCCGACCGCCGCGACTCTGCATGCGCTGCATTACCATCAGGTGGATGTGCAAGCCGTGCAGCAGGAGTTGGAGAAGACCAGTTACGCCAGTGCGCGCGATGAACTGCTTGATGGACTGCTGACTATTCCTGTCGTGGAAAAGGCGCAGTGGTCTGATGAGCAAATTCGTCAGGAGATCGAGAACAACGCGCAGGGGATTCTGGGTTACGTGGTGCGGTGGATCGATCAGGGCGTGGGGTGTTCAAAGGTGCCGGATATTCACGATGTCGGCCTGATGGAAGATCGCGCGACGCTGCGGATATCGAGTCAGCATATTGCCAACTGGCTGCATCATGGCGTGGTGTCGAAGGAGCTGGTGGACGAGACGTTCGAGCGCATGGCGAAGGTTGTCGATGGGCAGAACGCAAGCGACCCGCTTTATCAGCCGATGGCCGGACACTTCGAAACTTCAACGGCTTTCAAGGCGGCGAAGGCGCTGGTTTTCGAAGGGCGGAAGCAACCTAGCGGGTATACGGAACCGTTGCTGCATAAGTTCAGGCTGGAGGTTAAGCAGCGGGCGTGAGGGAAAGGTGGCGATGAATTGGACAAGCGCAACAATCCATCGTCATTGGTCGCCTTGCCGCCATTTTTCGGTCCGCGTAACATGTTCTCCACGAGGGGGCTGGCGCGAACGCGCGAGTTTGCTATAATCCGCGACTTGCTGGAGAGATGGATGAGCGGTTTAAGTCGCACGCCTGGAAAGCGTGTTTAGGGTCAAACCTAACCGGGGTTCGAATCCCCGTCTCTCCGCCAGAATACGTTTCACATTGTTGAGTAGAACCCAAAACCCGCATCGAGCCTTGCGCCGACGCGGGTTTTTGTTTTGCGCCCCAGCCAAATTCGAGAAACCCTCCCCCCTCACGGATGCCGAATGTAATCCACCAACGCACGCGTATACCCATCCGGTTTCCGATCGAACAAACTCACCGCCACGGCCACCAAAAACCCCGCCGGCACTCCAAACACGCCCGAACTAATCGATTCGATTCCGAACCATCTCCCGCCCGAGAACCCCGTCATCTGCGTGAAATACGGGTACGTCGACACGATGTAATAGACGCACACGCTCAACCCCGCCAGCATCCCCGCGACAGCCCCGAGCTTCGTTGTCCGCTTCCAGAACACCCCCAGCACCAACACCGGAAACAAACTTGAAGCCGCCAATGAAAACGCCGCGCCCACTAGAAACAAAATATTCCCCGTATTGAGCGAAGCCACATACGAAGCAAACAGCGCAACCCCCAGCAACAATATCTTCGATATCGTCACCCGCCGCTGACTACTCGCGGTCTTATCGACCATGCAGTAATAGACATCGTGCGAGAGCGCATTCGCAATCGTCAGCAGCAAACCATCGGCAGTGGACAGCGCCGCCGCCAACGCCCCCGCCGCAATCAGCCCCGACATCACATACGGCAGCCCCGCAATTTCCGGCGCGGCGAGCACCACCATGTCCGGCTGCATCTGAATACCGGACCAGCGCACAATCCCATCACCATTCACATCGCCGATACGAATCAGGTACGGCTCAACCTTGCGCCACTGCATGACCCACGACGGCAGATCGGCGAACTTGTGTCCGACGATACCCGTCAGCATCTCGTACTTGATCAACACCGCGAGCACCGGCACGCTCACGTAAAACAGCGCGACAAAAAACAGCGTCCAACCGACCGACCGCCGCGCGGACGCCACCGATGTCGTCGTGTTATAGCGCGTCAAAATATGCGGCAAGCTCGCCGTCCCCAGCGACAAACACAGCAGCAACGACAAAAAATTCCGCCGATGCAACTGCGCGTTTTCATTGGAGGAAGGGGGAAACGCCTGGGCCATCGGCACCGGCGGCGCGGCGCGTTCGAGCATTGCATCGCGGGCATTGGTCCAGCGGATATTCGCCTCGGCCGGGTCTTTCGGGAACGACGCCAGTTCGCTCTCGCGCTGGCTAATGTCCCGCAACGGCCCGTTATGCCGGCGCAGCTCCGCGATCTCCCCAACCAGCCGCGCCTGCTCGGCACGAAACGACGCCGGCAGCTCATCGATCTGCGCCTGAATCTGCTGCGCTTGCCGCCGGTAATCGTCGCGCACTTTCGCTTCTTCGGGCGAGCGCTCGACCTCGCGCTCGAGCACTTCCACCCGCTCCAGCAAGTGCCCGTACGAAAGCTGCGGCAACCAGCCGAGCCCTTCGCGATGCGCGATCATCGAGACGGGAATCAGCATGGCGCTGATCAAGATGATGTACTGCGCGACCTGCGTCCACGTAACCGCACGCATGCCGCCAAGAAACGAGCACACGAGAATGCCGGCGAGCCCGCAAAAGATCCCGATGGCGAAGTCGATGCCGATAAACCGCGACGCAATCAACCCGATGCCCTGGATCTGCGCCACGAGATAAACGAACGAGCACAGGATGGCCGCGAACGCCGCGATGCCGCGCACGAGGTTGCTCGAAAAGCGCGTGCCGAGGAAGTCGGGGATCGTGTATCGAGCAAGCTTGCGAACATACGGCGCAAGCAGAAATGCAACGAGGCAGTAGCCGCCGGTCCAGCCCATCATGTAGGCGAGGCCGTCGTAACCGGTTGCATAGATGGACCCGGCCAGCCCGATAAACGACGCCGCCGATAACCAGTCCGCCGCGGTCGCCATGCCATTGAAAGCCGACGGCACGCGCCGCCCGGCGACGTAATACTCGACCAGATCAGAGGTCCGCGACAACAAGCCGATCACGGCATACACGGCTATCGGCACGAACAGGAACACGTAGCCGATCCACATGCCCGGCCCGCTCACGCGCTCGATACGCGCCATCACGTAGATGAAGAGGAGGAAACCGAGCGTATAAAGCGCATAGGCGCGGACCAGGCGATGGGTAAGCTTCATCGGCTATCAGGTCGCTGTTGAGTCGCAAGCGTGCGCTGCAGGCGGGCATCGGCGAATTGCATCAGCACGATATACACAACGATCAACGCCACATACACCAGGATCGCGCCCTGTGCGCCGAAGTAGAACGGCAGCGGGAAGCCTGCGAAACGAATATGAGCGAGATGCGTCGCCATGAGCGGAATGCCGAACGACACCACAAACCCGATCAGCATCAACACTGATATCAGCACAAGATTCGTGCGCCAGTACAACCGATGCGCACGCGCCATCTCCGCCGTGACGGGCGGCGGTTCGGGAGGGTTCGCTGGCGTTGGAACTGAAGACATGTGCTTATCTACCAAATGCGGTCGGACGCGGCAATCGGGATCGACATCGCCTCGTGCCAACTCGCGATACAAAAACGGCTCCCTGAAAAGGGAGCCGTTCGTTCAAGTGCATTTCAATACCGAAAAATCAATGCCGAAGATTCAATTCCAAATAATACTAAAGCAAATTCAATACGCTTCGCCGAGCTGATCCAGGATCGCCGGATTCTCGAGCGTGGACACGTCTTGCGTAATCTCCTCGCCCTTCGCCAGCGAGCGCAGCAAACGCCGCATGATCTTGCCCGAGCGGGTCTTCGGGAGGTTTTCGCCGAAACGGATGTCCTTTGGTTTCGCGATCGGCCCGATCTCCTTGCCCACCCACGCACGCAGTTCGTTGGCGATCTTCTTCGCTTCCTCGCCTTCGGGACGCGAGCGCTTGAGCACGACAAACGCACACACCGCTTCGCCGGTCGTATCGTCGGGACGCCCTACCACGGCCGCTTCCGCCACGATAGGATTCGACACCAGCGCCGACTCGATCTCCATCGTCCCGAGCCGGTGACCGGAGACGTTAAGCACGTCGTCGATACGGCCCATGATCGTGAAGTAACCCGTCTCCTTGTCGCGCACGGCGCCATCGCCGGCAAGATACAGCGTGCCGCCGAGTTCTTCGGGGAAGTAGCTCTTCTTGAAGCGCTCGGGATCGCCCCACACGGTGCGCAGTGCCGAAGGCCACGGCCGCTTGATGACCAGAATCCCGCCCTGCCCGTTCGGCACGTCCTGACCGGTTTCATCGACGACCGCGGCCATGATGCCCGGCAGCGGCAGCGTGCAGGAACCCGGCACCAGCGGCGTCGCGCCCGGCAGCGGCGTGATCATGTGGCCGCCGGTTTCGGTCTGCCACCAGGTATCGGCGATAGGACAACGGCCGCCGCCGACGTTCTCGTAATACCACATCCACGCTTCCGGATTGATCGGTTCGCCGACCGTGCCGAGTATGCGCAGCGTCGAGAGATCGAAGCTCTTCGGATGCACTTTGACATCGGCTTCGGCCATCTTGATGAGCGAGCGGATCGCGGTCGGCGCGGTGTAGAACAGCGTGACCTTGTGCTTCGCGATCATGTCCCAGAAGCGGCCCGGCGTTCGGATACGTCGGCACGCCTTCGAACACGACCTGGGTCGCGCCGATCGCAGTCGGACCATACGCGATGTAGCTATGCCCCGTGATCCAGCCGATGTCGGCGGTACACCAGAACACATCGTCAGGCTTCGCGTCGAAGGTCCACTTCATGGTCTGCGCGGCCCACAGCAAGATAACCGCCGGTGCTGTGCTGCACGCCCTTCGGCTTGCCCGTCGAACCGGACGTGTACAAGATGAACAGCGGATGCTCGGCGCTGACCCATTCCGGCTCGCACTGATCGGATTCGTGCTCGACGAGTTCGTGCATCCACAGATCGCGGCCTTCGTGCCATGCGATCTTGCCGCCCGTGCGCCGGTACACGATCACGCTCTTGACCGCTTCGCAGCCGCCGGCGGCAATGGCTTCGTCGGCGATGCTCTTCAGCGGCAGCGCCTTGCCGCCGCGCATCTGTTCGTCGGAGGTGACGAGCGCGACCGCGCCCACGTCCACGAGCCGTTCGTTCAGCGACTTCGATGAGAAGCCGCCGAACACCACCGAATGCGTCGCGCCGATACGCGCGCAGGCCTGCATGGCGACGATGCCTTCCATCGACATCGGCATGTAGATCACCACGCGGTCGCCCTTCTTCACGCCGCGCTTTTTCAGCGCGTTGGCGAAGCGGCACACACGCTGCAGCAAGTCCTGATACGTGACGTTGGTGACGGTGCCGTCGTCGGCTTCGAAGATGATCGCTTTCTTCTCGCCGTTGCCCGCTTCGACGTGTCGGTCGAGGCAGTTATACGACGCGTTGATTTCGCCGTCCTCGAACCACTTGTAGAACGGCGCATTCGATTCGTCGAGGACCTTTGTGAAGGGCTTGTGCCAGCTAAGCGTTTCGCGCGCGAGCCGCGCCCAGAAGCCTTCGTAATCGCGTTCGGCTTCGGCGTCAAAGCCTTGTATGCGTCCATGCCGGAGATCGCGGCGCCAGCAGATGACTGGGCCGAAGGTGGGAAAAGACGGCGTTCCTGGAGTACGGATTCAATCGCAGACATCGACAACCCCTTCGTTGATGGTGAATCTGAGAAACCGCGGCGCCGGAGCGTTACTCCGATGCCGCCATGTCTTATCAGGCGTGGGCGACATAACGCGGTGCGCGCGTCATGCCGTGTCTCCTGCCTGTGTGCGTTACCTGTTCAGTGCGGCGCAGCATGCGCGCCAGTCGCTATATGGCGAAGATAAGCCGCGTGCCTTACCCGCTACTTACGCAACCCCGGCAATGCTCACGGGGTATACACGTAGGCGCCGGCGCTTTTACAATGCGGCCCTTCCAGCGAGCCAATACAATGACCCGCTGCTCATGGTTCACCACGCCATGTTAACTGAACTCGTCGTCCGGATTCCAGCTTGAATCGTTACGCGCTCTACCTTATCGCGGCCATGCTGCTGGTTGGCAGCAATGTCGGCGTCGGCAAGTCGATTGTCGCGTTCATTCCCGTCTCGCTGTTCGCGCTGCTGCGCTTCTTGATTGCGATGGCGGTACTCTGGCCGCTGCTCCGTCCGTCGAAGATGCGGCAGGTCCAGCGCGGCGAATGGGTCAACCTGTTCCTGCAAGCGTTCTTCGGCACGTTCATGTTCACGCTGCTCATGCTCAACGGCGTGCAGCGCACGAGCGCGGTCGCGGCCGGGGTCATCACCAGCACGATTCCCGCGGTCGTCGCATTGTTCTCGTGGCTGTTCCTGAAGGAGCGCCCGAACGGACGTGCGGTAATTTCCATTGCGCTTGCCATCGTCGGCGTGGTCGTGATCAACGTTGCGCAGGGAGCGGCCGGCGCACATTCGGACAGCTCGTTGCTCGGCAACCTGATGGTGCTCGGCGCGGTGTGCTGCGAATCGTTCTACGTGATCCTGTCGCGACGCCTCACGCAGACACTTCCCGCCATCGATATCTGCGCCTACACGCATTTCTTCGGCTTCCTGCTGATGCTGCCGCTGGGGTTTTCCGCGCTCGTCAGCTTCAATTACAGCAGCGTCTCTTTAAGCATCTGGAGCCTCGTGCTCTGGTACGGTCTGTCGGCAAGCATCTTCTCGTTCTGGCTCTGGATGAAAGGCATCCGTCACGTGGATGGCAGTCTCGCCGGCGTGTTTTCCGGACTGCTGCCGATCGCGGCAGCCCTCTACGGCATCGTTTTCCTGGGTGAGCGTCCGACCATCGCGCATGGGATCGCGCTGGCGTGCGTGGTCGCCGGTATCGTGCTCGCGAGCCTGAAAACGAAAACCGCGCCGCCGATGATGTCCTGATCAGGTTCTGCACCTAAGGGTTGACCCGCAGTTGACCCGCTAACGGGCGGCCCCATCGCGCTACAATGGCACGCTTTCTCGAAATTCCGTGCAAAACCCTGCGTTTGCGCACTTTTCCTGCCGCTTTTACCCGATCCAACCGACTTCCACGACCCGGCACCGCTCATGTCCGCAACCTCGAACATCCCCGGCACCCGACCCCCGCGCCGTCCAATGAAGCCGCTCCCCGCCGTCATTTTCATGAGCCGCTGGCTTCAGGTGCCGCTGTATCTGGGCCTGATCGTGGCGCAAGGCGTCTACGTCTTCCTGTTTCTGAAGGAGGTCTGGCACCTTGTTACCCACATGACGACGCTCGATGAAACCAACATCATGCTGGTCGTGCTCGGCCTGATCGATGTAGTGATGATCTCGAACCTGCTGATCATGGTGATTGTGGGCGGCTACGAAACCTTCGTCTCGCGGCTTGGCGTGGAAGGCCATCCCGACCAGCCGGAATGGCTCGATCACGTGAATGCCGGCGTGCTGAAGGTCAAGCTCTCAATGGCGCTCATCAGCATTTCGTCCATCCATCTGCTGAAAACCTTCATCAACCCGGACCAGTACTCGGCACATGCGGTCATGTGGCAGGTCATTATTCACGTGGCGTTCCTTGCATCGGCGCTGATCATGGCGTGGGTCGACCGCCTGACCACGCATACGCATCCGGAACATTTTCACGAAGTACCCGCAACGCCGGCGAAGGCGCTCGAATGAGCACCCGGCGCTGTTAAAAACGCCGCTGAAAACACCCATAAAGTCCCGATAAAAGTCCCGTCCCCCACATTCAAGCCATGACTATCATCAAGCAGGAAGACCTGATTCAGAGCATTGCGGATTCGCTGCAGCACATCAGCTATTACCATCCGCTCGACTACATCACGGCGCTCGGCCGCGCGTACGAACTCGAAGAGAGCCCGGCCGCGAAGGACGCCATCGCGCAGATCCTGACGAACAGCCGCATGTGCGCGGAAGGCCATCGGCCGATCTGCCAGGACACGGGCATCGTCACGGTGTTCGTGAAAGTGGGCATGGATGTACGGTGGGACGGTGCGACCATGGGCGTCACCGACATGATCAACGAAGGCGTGCGCCGCGGTTATCTGAACCCGGACAACGTGCTGCGTGCATCGATCGTGAGTCCGCCCGAAGGCGCACGCAAGAATACGAAGGACAACACGCCGGCCGTGATCCACTACGAGATCGTCCCCGGCGACAAAGTCGACGTCCAGATCGCGGCCAAAGGCGGCGGTTCCGAGAACAAGACGAAGTTCGCGATGTTGAACCCGTCGGATTCCATCGTCGACTGGGTGCTGAAAACCGTCCCGACGATGGGCGCCGGCTGGTGCCCGCCCGGCATGCTGGGAATCGGCATTGGCGGGACGGCGGAAAAAGCGATGGTCATGGCGAAGGAATCGCTGATGGACGCCATCGATATCCAGGACGTCATCGCCCGCGGCCCGCAGGACTGGATCGAAGAATTGCGCGTGGAACTGCACGAGAAGGTGAACGCGCTCGGCATCGGCGCGCAGGGCCTCGGCGGCCTCGCCACCGTGCTCGACGTCAAGATCATGGCCGCGCCCACGCACGCGGCATCGAAACCTATCGCGATCATTCCGAACTGCGCCGCCACGCGCCACGCGCATTTCACGCTCGATGGCTCGGGCGTCGCAAAGCTTGATGTCCCGTCGCTCGACGCCTGGCCGAAGGTCGAATGGGTCGCAAACACAGAGACGAGCCAGCGCGTCGACTTGAACACGCTGACGAAGGAGCAGGTCGCCGCATGGACGCCGGGCCAGACGTTGCTGCTGTCGGGCAAGATGCTGACGGGACGCGATGCCGCGCACAAGCGTATCGCCGATATGCTCGCGAAAGGCGAGAAACTGCCCGTCGATTTCACGAATCGCGTGATCTATTACGTCGGACCAGTCGATCCTGTTCGCGAGGAAGTGGTCGGCCCGGCGGGTCCCACCACCGCCACGCGCATGGACAAGTTCACGGACATGATGCTGTCGCAGACCGGCTTGATCTCGATGATCGGCAAGGCCGAGCGCGGCCCGAGCGCCATCGAAGCCATCAAGAAGCACAAGGCCGCGTACATGATGGCGGTAGGCGGCGCGGCGTACCTCGTCTCGAAGGCCATTCGCGGCGCGAAAGTGGTCGCGTTCGAAGACCTCGGCATGGAAGCCATCTACGAATTCGATGTGCAGGACATGCCGGTGACGGTTGCCGTCGATTCGACCGGGACCTCTGTGCATCAGACCGGACCGAAGGAATGGCAGGCGAAGATCGGCAAGATTCCGGTCGCGACGGTTTAAACTATCACCTGACGAATCAGCACCAGAAAAGCTGTAGCGAGCCGGGCCATGCGCCCGGCTTGCGCATTTTCGGGCGGCCCGCAGCAAACCATTTTCATTCTCATTTCGTTTCTCGCAAACGTGAGAATCTCTTTGGAATTGCGGGAAAAATGCAATTCTTCACCTTGGCTTTTTAAACTTGAGCGGTTATGTTTAAAAAGCTGAAACGCCAACATAAGGAACTAACATGCAAGGCGATGTAAAAGCTCTCGAATACCTCAACCAGCAGCTGAAGAACGAACTGACGGCCATCAACCAGTACTTCCTGCACGCGCGCATGTACAAGCATTGGGGCCTGGAAAAGCTCGGCAAGAACGAGTACGACGAGTCTATCGGCGAGATGAAGCACGCCGACTGGCTCATCCAGCGCATCTTCATGCTCGACGGCCTGCCGAACCTGCAGGATCTGCACAAGCTGATGATCGGCGAAGAGACGCTTGAAATCCTGCAGTGCGACTTGAAGCTCGAGCAGATTTCGCAGAGCACGTGCAAGGAAGCCATCGCTTATTGCGAATCGGTTCGTGATTTCATCTCGCGCGAGATTTTTCTGAAGATTCTGGACGACACGGAAGAGCATATCGACTGGCTGGAAACCCAGATCGATCTGGTCGCCAAGGTCGGCATCCAGAACTACCAGCAAACCATGATGGGCGAAAACGAATAAGCCAGCGCCCGCATGCCCTTCGACGCACTTCGCTCTTCTTCGCAAGCGCCCGGCGTGGATTCGCCCGGCGTGGATTCGCTCGGCGTGGATTCGCTCGGCGTGAATTCGCTCGGCGTGACCTCGCCCGGCGTGAATTCGTCTGGCGCAAACGCGCCCGTCGGCATTTTCGATTCGGGTCTTGGCGGTTTGTCCGTGTTGCGCGCCGTTCGCGCGGCGTTACCGGATGAACGGCTGATCTACGTCGCCGATTCGCTCTACGCGCCGTACGGCGATCGGGATGACGACTTTATCGCCGACCGGACGCTCGCTATTGGCGAATGGCTTGTCTCGCAGGGCGCGAAGGCGCTCGTGGTGGCGTGTAATACGGCAACCGCGCAGTCCATCGCTCAAGCCCGCGAGCGCTTGCCGATCCCCATGATTGGAGTGGAACCGGGCATCAAGCCGGCGGCGCTGTTGTCGCAAACGCGCGTGGCCGGCGTGCTGGCGACTGCCGTCACGCTGCGCAGCGCACGCTTTCAGGCACTGGCCGAGCGTTACGCGCATGATTGCCGCTTCATCCTGCAACCCGGACACGGGCTTGTTCAAGCCGTAGAACGCTGCGACACAGACTCGCCTGAGATCATCGCGTTGTTGAGAAGCTATATCCAACCGATGCTCGACGCCAACGCCGACACGCTCGTGCTCGGCTGCACGCACTACCCTTTCCTCGATAAAGCCATCCGTTCCATCGCCGGCGACCGGCTTGCGCTGATCGATACAAGTGTCGCTATTGCGCGGCAACTCGAACGGCAACTGGATCTGCATGGAATGCGTGCATCGCCGGCTCAGGCGGTTGAATTGCCGCGCTTCTGCTCCACCAACGAGGGCAAGGCGCAGCGGCAACTCGCGGCATCGCTGCTCGGTTTGGATGTCGAGGTCGAACACGTCGTTATTCCGTCGCGGCGTACGCTAGCACTGGAATCCGATCCGGCCTGACACGTCTTCGGGTCACCAAAACGCGTTATATCGTGTCGAAAAACCCTCTTGAGCACACGGTCTCAGGTTTCGGCACGTGGCCGCCCGCCTTCTGCGACAACCCTCCCCACCCCGTCCCTTATTATCATTCGCCGGACGCAGAAAAAAACCGGCCACCCCTATTGCCAACCTCCACATAAGGAATGATAATAATTCGCATTAACGTTAGCTATCGCGGTTGACCATGATCGTCTGTGTATGCAAGTCAGTGTCGGACAGAAAGATTCGCGCCTCGATTGCCGATGGCGCCTCTACCTTTGATGAACTGCAATTCGAACTGGGTGTCGCCACGTGTTGCGGCAAGTGCGAGGAAACCGTGCGCGACGTGATGTTGCAGAGCGGTTGCGCGTCGCATTGCGGCAATCACGGCGATCAGCAACAAGCTGTGCCGCTCACGTTCTACGAGCGCAAGGCCGCCTGAGCGTGTTTCTGCCAGACCGGCAACTGCTTTCAATGCCGTAGTTTTCAAGATCAGTTATCACGATGGATCGGGTAAAGACCGGTTCATGGTGTGTCATGCGCATTACCGAAGTCCTCCCGTTTTCCGCTCGCAAGCCAGGTCACATCAAGCCAGCCCGCCAACCCCCGTACAAGGAGGGAATGATGGAATTGCTGATCGGTTTTGTGGCCACGCTATTTATTTCTCTGCTCATCTTCCGAAAATGAAGTCCTCCAGACTTACATGCTGCATGGGCTTTTGCTGTTCGTACGGGTTCGCCGCCGTACAACCACGCTGATATGCCGTCTCCTTCTATGTCGCCTGGCGGTTCTGCCGCGGCGCTTGGCGCTCACTCGTTACGTTCTACCGGGCCATCGGGCATCAATCCGCGCGTGGTTGCCGCAAGCATCGCTGTGGTGGCAATCCACGTGGCGCTGCTCGCCATCGTGCTCACGATGCGTCAAGAGCCGCCGCCGCGCCCGATCGAATCGAAGACGATTACCGCCCAGCTGATCAGCGCCGCGCCGCCGGAACCCGTTGCGGCGCCCGCAGCCATTCAGTCGACGCCCGTGCCCCCGCCGCCGAAACCGGTTCCACCGAAGCCGACGCCAAAACCAAAGCCCGTGGTTCAGCCGCGCGTGAAAGCCGCGCCGACTCCGTTGCCGGAAACCACCGCGCCCTCGCCCGTTGCGGCTGCCGCGCCCGAGCCCGCTCCTGCTGCACCGACGCCGCCCGCTGCCGCCACGCCGGCGCCGGCTGCACCGGCTATCGGCCGTCCGACGATGGCGCTCAACGCACCGAAGGACGTTGCCCATCTCGAATGCAACATTGCGACGCCGGACTATCCGGCGCTGTCGCGGCGTCGCGGGGAAACAGGCACGGCGGTGGTGAAGTTCGTCGTCGGGCTGACGGGGAAGATCGAGAACATCGAACTGAAGAAGAGCAGCGGTTCGTCGCGGCTGGATGACGCCGCAGTCGACGCCATGCGCTCGAGCGCATGCAAGCCCTACAAGGAAAATGGCGAGGCAATTCGCGCCGCCTATTCCCAGCCGTTCGTATTCGGGCTGAACGACTAGCGCGACAGTCGAAGCCCGTCTGGCGAACGCAAAAAATCGCTCAATGACTCGACCTAATTTCTAGATATCTACAGGAACTGCAATGCAAAACTACGGCTTGGCGCACGTCTGGGCACAAGGGGATTTCGTCACGCGGGGCATCGCGCTCGCGCTGGCGATCATGTCGGTGCTGTCGTGGACAGTAATCGTGGTGAAGGGTCTCAATATAGTGCGCCTCAAGCGCCTCACGAAAAACGCGGAACAGGCTTTCTGGCATTCAGACGATTTCGCCGATGGCATCAATAAGCTCAACAACCTGTCCACGAGCGCGCAGGACAACCCGTTCCTCGCGCTGGCCCTCTCCGGCCAGGACGCCGCCGATCACCATCATCAGACTCAGCCGCATCTGCACGACCGCATGGATGTGTCGGACTGGATCACGCGCTGCCTGAAAGACACCATGGATGAAGGCGTCGGCCGCATGCAGGCGGGACTCGCCGTGCTTGCATCGATTGGCAGTACCGCGCCGTTCGTCGGCTTGTTCGGTACGGTCTGGGGGATTTATCACGCGCTGCTGACCATCGGCGCGACGGGCCAGACTTCCATCGATCAAGTCGCGGGACCGGTTGGCGAATCGCTCATCATGACGGCCTTCGGCCTGTTCGTCGCGATTCCCGCCGTGCTCGGGTACAACGCGCTGACACGCTGGAACAAAGCTATCGTCACCAAGCTGAACCGCTTCGCACACGGCCTGCACGCGTTCTTCGTGACGGGCACCAAGCTGGCATCAAGCAAACGCGGCGACGGCCTGCGTCTCGCTACGCAAAACATCGTGGGCGCAGTTGCGGGATCGGCTGCCGGCGGGTCCAAGCAGCCTGCGTCGCACGTAAATTAAGGGGAAGTCGACATGGCCATGAGCCCTTTCTCCAGCGACGAGGACGACGGCATGATGAGCGAAATCAACATGACGCCGCTCGTCGACGTCATGCTGGTTCTGCTGATCATCTTTCTCGTCACCATTCCCGCGATCAATCACGCGGTGAAAATCGATTTGCCCAAGGCGAGCAGCCAGCCGCAAGACACCAAGCCGGCGCACGTGGACGTTGCCGTCGAGGCGGACGGCACGGTGCTCTGGAACGACCAAAAGGTCGACGAGACCGCCCTGCAAGCGCGCATCACCGACGCCGCGAGCCAGACGCCGCAGCCGGAATTGCGTTTGCGCGCGGATCGCAAGGTGCCCTACGAGCGTGTTGCCGATGTAATGTCGGCTGCGCAAGGCGGGGGGTTATCGAAGATCGGCTTTGTCACCGAGCCTAAGGCGGGCGCAAGCAAATAGGGCAACGGGCCCGAGCGGGCCCGCAAGCACCGCTTCATTAACACTAGCGTATGAGATTTCACCAGCGTTAAAGAACCAATCGCAGCATCACATTCGAGCTTTCTCAAGAGACCGTTTTCGCATCGCGCGAGGCGGTCTTTTTGCTTTTTATCGATCGAGTCGAGGACCGCTTTTAACCTTGTGATGTCGTATTGACAAGGCACGAAGCCCTGAGCGCAAAGACACGCGCCGTCGGTGGCTGACGCTCGTCTGCTGCCTTTTCGGAAATGTCCGCTATCACCAGAACTTCTAGTTTGAAAGAATCGCGGCTCGCAAGCCCAGGCGTTCTCGGCATTCGACGCCACGCGGTTCACGGAGAAGAAATTGCGGTTCGAGACGTCCCGGCTAATCCGCTATTCAAGTTTCAAGTTCAAATCAGAGGTTACCTGTGGCACTCCAGACCAACGCTCCATCGAAGGCGGCAATTAAAACGATCGATTCTGCGAACGGCGGCGCGATCATCGACAACAAAAGGCCCGAACTGACCGGCACATCGGACGCTGGAATTACGATCGTTGTGTACGACGGTGCGCGGTATCTTGGAACCGCTGTTTCCAATGCTGACGGTCGTTGGTCCTTTACGCCGGACACCGACTTGAAAGCCGGAAAACATCAGTTCACCGTAATCGGCACTGATGGTGACGGTCACTACGGCGTGGCGTCCGATCTGTTTTCCATCACGCTTTCTCCCGCTGCATCAACGCCCATATTGCCGCCGTCGATCACCGGTCTCATCGACAATTTTGGCGGACTGGACGCGGTCATCCCAGCAAACGGCACGACCGACAACAAGCAACCGGTGTTGAGCGGCACGGGCAAGATCGGCAGCGTGGTGAATCTGTACGAGGACGGGTCGCTCATCGGCTCCGCGACGGTCGGCAATGATGGCACATGGCGCGTTCAGCCCGCGCAGCCGTTGGCCGACGGCAAGCACAACATCTACGTGACGCAAACCGATGCAAGCAGCACCAGCGAGCCGTCACCGCACGTCGCGTTTTTCATCGACACCGTAACGCCGCCGCTACTAACACTGAATGCGCTAATGGACCACAGCGATCACGCGATTGCGCCCGGTGACGCAACGGCTGATACACAACCGCACTT
Source organism: uncultured beta proteobacterium (assembly GCA_963708695.1). GTDB lineage: Bacteria > Pseudomonadota > Gammaproteobacteria > Burkholderiales > Burkholderiaceae > Caballeronia. The sequence goes on along the minus strand of CAVPTS010000031.1, from coordinate 24,794 downwards.
GAGCGGAACAGGGAGCCCAGGCGGCATAGTCACGCTTTATGACGGCCACACGGAGATCGGATCTGCGCGCGTCGGTGCGGACGGCAACTGGTTGCTTATCCCTCAGGCGCCCCTGGCAGATGGCACGCATAACCTGCATGTGGTGGAGATCAATCGCATCGGCAGCGCTAGCACGACCTCCGCTCAAATCGTTTTCAGTATTGACAGCACCGTGCCCGACGCGTTGCGAATTGATCTCATCACTCAATTTGGCGACGACTCGATCGGACAAGGGGCTCTCATCCCTGACTCGGTTATTCCCTTCACCCGCTTTTGGGTGAGCGGAACTTCGACACCAGGCGCGACCGTGATTCTCTTCGACGGCACCACGCCATTCGCTTCCGTGAAGGCGTCCGCGTCCGGTTCCTGGGTCTTCCGGATCCAGGACGTCGCCGCCGGTCATCATGATTTCAGCGTAGCGCAGCAAAACGCAGTGGGGACGATCGGCCCTCACCTGGATAGCATCGGCTTTACGATCATCGACCCGACGTCAACTGCGCCAACAATCTCCCTAATCGGCATATACGATGTCAACCACGTTAACGCCGGTCTTGTTTCGGCAGGCGGCGTGGCCGGGTTCCCGGATCTTCAGATTGAAGGACGAGCTGATCCGCGCTCAGTCGTGCAACTGTTTGACGGTGGGGAATGGATCGGTTCGGCTGTGGCCGGTGCCAATGGCAATTGGTCGTTCTTTTCAAAGGGCTGGAGCAATGGCCTGCATAACGTAACGGCGACCCAGCAACTTGCTGACGGGACGTCCAGCCCGCATTCAGTTGACTTCGCGTTTACCGTAGCCTATCCCGGCATCAGCGCGCCGGTCATTTTCAACGCAACTTGCGACACCGGAGATGATGCAAATTTCACACTTCATATCGAGTCTGGAGGCACATTTGCGGGTTCCAATGTTCGCTTGAAGGGGCGCAGCGAAGCCGACGTCGTCATTTCCATATTCGACGGCGACACCCTTCTGGGCACCACGGTCAGTAACAGGTTTGGCTATTGGCGTTTCAGGCCATCAGTATTTAACGATGGCGAACACGACTTGACCGCATTCCTGACGAACGCGGCGGGCGTAACAAGCCCGCGATCCGCACACTACTTTGTGAACATAGATACGACAGGTTCGTCCAGGCCGGTCATTCTTAATGTACACGCCAACGAGGGCAAGCACCCGGGACCGGTCGGCTATGACACCACGACCGACGATCATCGGCCGACAGTCAGCGGCACGGGAACCGTTGGCGACGTGGTCACGCTATGGGACTTCCAGACACTTCTAGGGAGTACCACAGTGGACAGCACGCGCCACTGGTCGATCACGCCAGCCACGCCGCTTCCCGATGGCACACGCGAATTGATTGCAAAATCAGCATTGGCAAAAGGCACGATACAAGAAGCGTCAATTTCCTTCGAAATCGGCATCACCAGCGGCACCCCTGCGCCAACATTCGACCGAATCCTTGCTATCGATGATATTCCGAAATACTATCAGGGCGACGTTTTAATAGACAGCGTCACGCCTTGGGTAAATTTCAGCCTCTCGGGTAGGGCTGAAAACGGCAGCCTGATAACGATCTACGACGGTATGCGACCTGTCGGCTCAAGTGTTGCTGGAGGGGGCTATTGGTATGTCAGGGTCTTGGGACTTCCGCCAGGTGAGCATGCTTTATATGCAACGCAGTCGAATGCTTTCGGCGAAGTTAGTGAGCGTTCCATTCTTTGGAGCTTCACGATCGCTCGTGGCGGCCTCGCCAACACGGTCACCGAGACATCCTTGACTGCGGATGAGCTTTCAGCCCAAGGCGCGGGCGTGAACGAATCTATTGCTGATATGGCCGTTTCGAAGCCGGTTATTGGCGGGAAGACGCGGATGCTTGTCCCGGATGCCGCCACGGAACCAAAGACCGGTGACACGCAGCAAGGCGGCGCCGACTCTAATCAGCCAGAGCAATATCACTCAACGCCGGCATCAGTTACGACCGATCATTTGTTCGCGTTTGACAAGGACCCAGCCGTCTTTTTCGCGGTAACCGGCAGCTCAATTCAGGGTGGCGCAGACAAGATCGATACCGTGCTCCTGACCGGCGAACATCAGACACTGGATCTCACCTCGCTGACCGGAAAAACAGCGGCGGCGAAACTGTCCGGGGTTTCAATTATCGATCTCGGGGGGCATCAAAACGCTTTGAAACTGTCCCTGATCGATGTGCTGAATCTCGCCGAGCCCGATCTGTTCCTGGCGGACGGCAAGCAGCAGATGATGATCAAGGGCAAGCTGGGAGACTTGGTCGAACTCTCCAATGCGCACGTCGCCGGCATTGCGGACGGGCAGTGGGAACAAAAAAGCACTGAGCAGATTAAAGGGGCAAGCTACGCCGTGTACGAACACTCGAGTTCGCACATGGAATTGCTCGTCGAACAAGATGTGCGGCTCGCATTGCACAACTAATGCGTAACTGACGCGCAAGCCACAAAGTAAAAGGCCTTCATCGCGGTGATGAAGGCCTTTTTTTGTGTGCGCGCCGGCACATTCGGGCTAGCGATTACTTCGGCGTCGAGTATCCCGACCCCTGGGCATCGCCACATGCGACAGCCGTGCTCGACACGGACAGCGCTATTAGCCCTATCAGGCCTACTATAAAAGTGGCCGTGAGTTTTCGCATAAGCAGCTCCTTAGCGAAGAGATTTCAATATAGCGCCGGGGTCCATTGCGTACAAGCGCGCACCGATTGAATCTCTCCATCGCAAGTGGCCGCTTCAATGTCAGAAACTTTTGCGCGCAGCAAGATTAGTCACACTGTTTCGCCAGTGGCCTCTGCAGGGAGAGGACATTCTCCCGGGAAGCGATTACTGTCGTTGATCGACTCCACGAGAAAATCCACGAACGCACGAATGGCGGGCACCATGCCCTGCCGCGATAGGAACACGGCATAGAGCTGCGCCGTCGGGAAAGTCCAGCCAGGCATCACCGGCGACAACTGGCCGGTGCGCAGCGCGGCGCCATACATCATTTCCGGCAACGCCGCGATACCCACTCCCCGCAACACCGCATCGCGGATCATCCCGAGGTCTGCCGTCACAAGGCGTGGTTCATGCTCGAATTCGTGACGCGTGCCGTCGGGCGCAATCAGGCGGAAAACGTGGCGACCGTCACTGGAGGGGACATCGATGGTATCGAATTGCGCCAGTTGCGACGGCGTGAGCGGCGGCGCATTGGGATTGAGCAGCGAGGGTGCTGCCACCAGCATCTGTTCAGTGCGCCACAGCGGCCGCGCGACGAGCGTCGAATTGACAGGCGGTTCGGAGCGCACGCGCAACGCGACGTCGACGGCGTCCTCGAACAAATCGATCACGCGGTTCGTCACGCTCAACACGACGCGAACCTCGGGGTATCGATGCAGAAAATCCGGCATTACCGCCGACAAAAACGTCTGCGCGATCGTCACCGGCACGCTCACGCGAACGCTTCCACGCGGCGAATCCCGCAGGCTATGGACAATATCGACAGCGGCTTGCGCTTCGGCGAGCATCGCCTGGCAATGCCGGTAGAAAAGCTGGCCGGCCTCCGTCAGCGCAAGTTTGCGCGTGGAACGCTGCATCAAACGAACGCCGAGCGACGTTTCGAGTTCGGACACGCGCCGCGACAACCGAGACTTCGAGATGCCGAGCACGCGTTCCGCCGCCGAGAAGCCCCCATGCTCGACGACGTACGAGAAATACATCAGGTCATTGAGGTCGTGCGAGTCAGGTTTCATGCGTCGGCTTTGTTCAGGTTTCGGGTTGTTCCACAGGTGGGACAATCCATTGCGAAGGGACGGCTTTTTCCCCAAAATCCGGTCCATATAATAGCGCTATGTTTTAAATTTAGCGCTAATGCCCCACTAGCGCCCTACTTGTTGCATCGGCCACGACGGCCCCACGCGAGGACAAAATGGACACCACACGCAGTATCGAACGCACTATTCCCGCGCTTCGCACGGTGGAGGGCGGCGGTTTTGTCGTGCATCGCCCGTTCCCCACGCGGATGTTGATGGACTTCGACCCGTTCCTGCTGCTTGATGAAATGGGACCCGTCGATTACGCGCCCGGCGAGGCGAAAGGTGCGCCGGATCATCCGCATCGCGGGTTTCGAAACCGTGACCTACGTGCTCGAAGGCCAGTTCGGCCACAAGGATTCCGCAGGCCATTCCGGCACGCTGCGCCAAGGCGATGTGCAATGGATGACCGCCGGCGCCGGCGTCGTCCACAGCGAGATGCCGGATCCCGAATTCACGCGCACCGGCGGCCGCGTGCACGGCTTGCAGCTCTGGGTGAACCTGCCCAAACGCGACAAGATGATCGCGCCGCATTATCAGGAGATTCCGTCGGAGCAGCATTCCGGTTGGCACTAGCGAGGACGGCCGCATACGCGTGAAGGTGATCGCGGGTGACGCGCTGGGCGTGAAGGCGGCTATCGAAACACGTACGCCGATTCTTTATCAGCACTTTTCGCTGCAACCGGGCGCATCGATCGTGCATCCGGTGCCGACGCGACTTTCGCGTGTTCGGTTACGCGTTGTCGGGCGAAGGCTTGTATGGCGCGGCAAAGCAGCCGGTGCGCGCGCAGCAGATGATCGTGTTCGCAGACGATGGCGACACCGTCACGCTCGCCGCCGGCGATGAGCCGCTGGAACTGCTGCTGATCGGCGGCGTGCCGTTGAAGGAACCCGTGGTCCGATACGGTCCGTTTGTGATGAACACGGAAGACGAGATTCGCCAGGCTGTGGTCGATTATCAGGCGGGGCGGATGGGCGCGATCAACCACTGAGGCCACTCGCCGCTACGAAGCGGTTAGTACGTGCTTGTTTCACCGGCGCGGCACGAATGACACTATTTGCGTCACAATAGTCGTTCGTGCTGCGCCGTTTGTCGTCTGCGTTTGCTGACAACGCCTGCCATTTGCCAACCGTGGAGTACTGCATGTCCGAAAAGTTTTCGACGCCGCCAATCAGCGCCAGTATCGGCGCGACGGATTTTCAGGTTGTCCTGAGCGACGGCCAGCACAAATGGATCGCCGATGAACCGTCAACGCTCGGCGGCGCCGATACCGGCCCGACTCCGCACAGTCTGCTGCTGTCGAGCCTGGGCGCATGCACATCGGTCACGCTGAAGATGTACGCGAAGCACAAGGGCTGGCCGCTCGAAGCGGTGCACGTGACGCTCACGCTGGACACCACGCCCGAAGGCACGGTAATCGATCGCCAGATCCTCTTGACCGGCGAACTCGACAACACCCAGCGCGAACGGCTTTTGCAAATCGCCAACGCGTGCCCCGTGCACAAGATCCTCACCGGCTCGATCGAGATCCGCTCAGGCCTTGCGGCCGCGTGATTCCCGCCATCGAAGCGTCAATTGAATAACCGAAGGAAACCGTCGTCTTGAATTTCGAACACCTCATCCAGATCAACGACCCGCTGAATCCGTTCGTGGAATCCATGACCCGCGAGCAGGTCTGGCAAGGGCTCGTGCTGCGCGCAGAACAGCCGCAACTGTTCGTGATCGGGCTGGATCGCTGCGCGATCCTGTCGCGCCAAGGCGATGTGCTCGAACGCGAACTGCATTACGGCCAGGCCCGTGTGCGCGACCGCGTGACGCTGATTCCCGAGACCAGCGTGCGCTACGACATCCTGCCGACCGCCGAACACGTTGGCGGCTCGCTGACCATGTCGATCGAGCAGCCGGACGAGCTTGCAGCTATTCCTGCGCTTCACCTACGCGACCACCCTGCCCGTCGCCGATGACCCCAACGCCAGCCCCGACGCGCTGCAGACGCAGGAAATCGTGAAGTCGGCGTATCGGGAAGCGGATATCGATACGGTCAGGCTGATTCGGCAGTTCGCGCACGGCGGCAAGCTCGAAGGTCCGCTGCATTGAGCGCTGAGGCACGTTTCGATGGTTTCGATGGACAGTCATTGACTATCGAAACGTGTAATCGATGAAAACTTCGTTCTTGTAAATAAGAATGGTTATCATTAAGATTACTCCATCGACTCAACGAACGGACTCTTCGCCATGACCGACCTCTCGCGCCCCAACACGCTTCGGCTGCGCCGCCCGGTTGAGCGCTCCGCTGCAGCGAGCATTACGCGGCCACGCACGGCGGCCGTGACCACGGCGCGTGCGAAATCGATAGCGAATGTGTCCACGGAGAGCGGTGAGCGAGCGCTGCAGAGCGACACGCTGCTGCAAGGTCATAGCCACATCAGCATCATGCATAACGGTGAAACGTATCAGTTGCGCGAGACGCGTCTGGGCAAGCTGATTCTCACCAAGTAGCAGGCATTGCGACAGAATTTCAGTACCGGGTATTGTGGGGACCACCTCTTCGAGAGGTGTTTGGCACTAGCCAGCAACGACGGCTTGCACGCGAGAATTTAGACCCCTTCGTGCAAACACCAGCCAGCCGTCGATAGCCAGCGAAGCCGCTTTTTTTTTGGTTCCCATCGTGGGCGGATTTATCGAACGCCGTTGATATGCAAAAAGCACGTTTTCTCGCGAGAACGTGCTTTTTTTATTGCGTTGCGTGGCCGGACAGATCAGACGCTTTCGATCCCCAGCGCCGCGATACCCGCCTTGGCTACTGCCGCATCCTGATCGGATTTCACGCCCGACACGCCCACCGCGCCGACGATATCCGTCCCCACCACGATCGGCACGCCGCCTTCGAGCATCGCGGTCATGGGCGCGCTCAGGAAAGCCACGCGGCCTTGCTTGATCATGTCTTCATACACCTTCGTTTCGCGCCGGCCGATTGCAGCCGTGCGCGCCTTGCCCGTCGCCATCTCGGCCGTGCTCGCCCCTGCGCCATCCAGCCGGTGCAGATGAAGCAAATGCCCGCCCTCATCGACAACGGCAATCGTCACGTTCCATTTATTCGCCAGCGCATGCGCCTCGGCGGCGGCGGCGATGATCTTCACGTCTTCATCGGTCAATGCGGGTTTTGTTCTCATTGGGGCACCTATTGGGGTTGTCGTTGCGTCGTTGCTAAGTTGCGTCAATCGATCAGCTCGATACGATACCCGAAACGTTAGCGCGAAAAGCCCCAGAACATCAGATACCAGGCGCTATCGACAACCGCGAGCGCTGCGATGAACCACAGCATTGCGAGCGCCGCGCGACACCACGCGACCCAACGCGTACCGGCCGATCACGCGCCATGCGAGCCACGCGCTCCAGAGATTGGCGATACGCCAGCAAACCCAGGCGCAGATCCGTCACCCACCAGAGCGGCAAGTGTTCGGCACGCAGCAGCGAAACCGTAGTCGCCGATAACCCCAGAAACACGCCGCAGCCCGCCACGGGAATCAGCGCCTGCGTCAGATGATGCAAGCGCGTGAAACTGAAGCGCCCCAGCATGCGCGTGCCGGCCGCCAGCAAACCCAGAAGCACGGTGCCATACACCAGCCCCGTCACGATGATGTAGCCAATCACCATGCCGCCATCGAGCCACGAGAAGACATCGTTTTGCTCGGGATAATGCGTGAACAGGAACCACGGCGCGTTGGTATCGAGCGGCCAGAGAATATTGTGGTCGATCAGCCAGGCCGCGAAGATCTGCTTCAGATCGACGAACCACGTGCTCACGGTCCAGTGAAACGCGCCAATCGCGATGCCGAGCAAGCCGTACAGAATGAGCGCGGTGTCCCACGGATTTGCTTGTTTATCGCCGAGTTGCACGACTTCCGCCGAAGGCGAGCGCCACGTAAGCGAAACAGCGTCCCGATGCCCGCTGCAACGCCCGCACATATGGCAATCCGACGCGCCTTTCATGGCGCGCAACGGCACGAGCGGCGCGCAGTTCACCGGAATCACGCGATGCCCATGCTCGCCCTCTTTGTACGAGCGGCGCCACGCGTCCTCGTTGACCTTGTAGTGAAACGGCGCAAGCCGCGCCAGCAAAGAGAACACCCCGTTCACCGGGCACAGATACTTGCACCAGACGCGCTTCTCACGCCCATACAACACGCCGACGATCATCGCGCCGACGGTCGAGCCGCCCAGCACGAGCAGCACGGCTTTCGGGTATTGATAAACGCTGACCATCTGGCCATAGATGGTCGTAATCCCAAACGCGACGAACGGCCAGCCGCCCCAGCGCAACCAGCGCGGAATCGCCCAGCCCCGGCCGAACTTGCTTGCGAATTCGGTCAGCGCGCCTTCGGGACACAACACGCCGCACCATACACGGCCAAGCATCACCATGGAAAGCAAAACGAACGGCCACCAGATGCCCCAGAACACGAACTGCGCGGCGAGCGTCAGGTTGTTCCAGAGATGCGCCGTGTCGTCGGGCAGCGGCAAGACGGCGGGAACCAGAATCAGGAATGCATACACGGCGACCACGACCCACTGAATCCCGCGGATCACACTGCCGTGTTGCTGCATCCATTGCCCGGCCTGTTGCAGCCGGCTGGGCCGATTCATGACGTCGCTCATGCTGCGCGTCTCGCCGTTTTTTGCGCAATCTGGTTCTTCGAGCGGCGCAGCAGCAGGAAGACCACGGCCCAATACACTGCGTAAGCGATCAGGTTCATGCCGGCCGGATGCGCCCGATAACCCGTGAGCGTGGCCACCAGCGAGCCGAACGTGCTGGAATCGTCGAGAAGCCAGGACGTGTTCCACACCTGATTCATGACGACGGGAAGCACTTCCTTGTCGATGAGTTTATCGACGCCCGTTTCGAACAAACCGGCCGCCAGAAACAGCAGCATGATTTCCGTCACGCGGAAAAAGAGCCGCCACGAGAATATCTTGCCGCCGAGTTGCAGGAGATAAAACGTCAGGAACGCAAGCGCGAGGCCGATCACCACCGCCAGATACTGCATCGGATCGACGTGACCCGACTGGCCGAAGCCGAGACCGTACAGAAAGATCACCGTCTCGCTGCCTTCACGCGCGATCGCGAGCGCGACCAGCAGCGTCACGCCCCACCAGTTCGCGGCCTGCTTGCTCTTTTGCAGCGACGCTTCCATGTCGCGTTTCAGCGAGCGCCCGTGGTGCTTCATCCACAGCACCATCTGCACGATCAATACGCAAGCCACCAGGACCATGCCGGTCTGGAAATAATCCTGCGCATCGCCGGACAATTCTTCCGTGAAGCCGACCAGCGCCGCGCCCAGCGCCACGGCCGCCAGCAGGCCGGCTGTCACGCCAGCCCACAAATACGGAATGCCGCGACGCGCATCGGCATCGCCATTTTTCAGCCATGCGTACAGGATGCCGACGACCAACAGCGCCTCGACACTCTCCCGCCACACGATGAAAAGAACCTGACCCATCACATCTCTCCCTGCATCGACTTACTTCGCGACGATGACGCCTTGCGCCGACTGATGAAAGTCGTCGAAGAACTTGTACTCACCCTTGTCCAGCGGTGCGATCACGACGAAAGAATCAGCACCCGGCGCCAGCACTTTTTCCTTGCGCAACTGGATGCTTTCGAACTCCGCCGCACCCTTGCCGATGTTGTGCACTTCGATCTTGATGCGCTGTCCCGCCGGCACTTCGATACGCGTGGGATTCAGCTTGCCGTCGTTCATTTCCAGCTTGAAGGTCGGCAAATCCGCAGCGTGCGCCGCTGCGGCACTGGGAAACCATCCGGCCGCTATCGCCAGCGAGGCGGCCACCAACCTGTATTTACGTTCAAATTTACGTTTCATGCATCTTCCTGGCTGCGGCGGCCGGCATGGCGTTTTTCACGTCACGCCAGCTACCTGAATCGAACGCTTAGTAACCGCCCTTCTTGCCGATACCGGCAAACGGGAAGTCATATTCGATCGTGTACGGCTTGAACCACGCACCCACGCCGGTTTCCTTGTCGACATGACGGCCGAATGCCATATGGCCGGTTTGCATCGGCGGGGCGATGTGGAGTTTGAGGTGGTATTTGCCCGGGCCAAAGAGCTTCACGTTGTCGCCGTAATGCGGGCCGTCGTTTGCGACCATGCCCATCATGTCGCCCTTGATCGTTTGTGTCGTGCCGACTTTGGTCAACTCATACGTGACTTGCAGATACGGCATCCAGTCGCCTTCCGCGAAGCCGTTCGGATTGTTTTTCACCGCATGGATATCGGCTTCGAGGTGCACGTCCGAATCCGAGGCCTTGCGCATCATGCCTTCCGGTTCCATGGTGATCGGCTGCAGATACACCGCGCCAACTTCCATTCCCGCCTCGATGTGCTGCTTGCCGATCGGATATTCGGCAGCCGATGCCGACGCCATTGCCGCAAGCGCGACTGCGGCCACCGAGCCGCGTACCAAAGTTGAAACCTTCATCCGTCACTCCTTGTTGTTATCGGCCGATGGAGACGCTCGCGCGAGAGCACGTCCGATCCGACCCAGTCAGTCCGCCGACGGCTTTGCTTTGCTTTGTTGCCTCGGCGGCGAAAGAATTCCATTGAGAATGCAATGCAGAACCTTAATACGAACGATTCTCAATAATTTTGGAGTTTAGCACTGATCGGTGGGAGCAACAATTCGATGAAAGTGAACAGGCCTTGTGGCGGTTGGGTTTTGGGGCGTTGAAGGCGATTGTCAAAGTTGGTCGCCTTTTTCATTAAAAAAAACGGCGGACCTGGGTAGGCCGCCGTCGGGTCACGCGTTGCAACACCAGCAGGTCAGAGATGATCGCCCACGTTCGCGCCGAACACGCGCTGACGCAACAGCGACAGTTGGTCGCGGGTTTGCGCGGCCTTCTCGAACTCGAGATTTTTCGCGTGATCCATCATCTGCTTTTCCAGCCGCTTGATTTCCTTCGATATCTGCTTTTCCGACATATCTTCGAACTTGGCACGCGTCTGCGCTTCCTTCAGCTCGGCGCGGGCGTCGTCGACGTTATATACGCCGTCGATGATGTCCTTGATCCGCTTGGTGACGCCGCGCGGCGTGATACCCATCGCGAGGTTGTGCGCAATCTGCTTCGTGCGGCGCCGCTCGGTCTCGCCAATCGCGCGCTTCATTGAATCTGTGACTTTGTCGCCGTAGAGAATCGCCTTGCCGTTCACGTTCCGCGCGGCCCGGCCGATGGTCTGGATCAGCGAGCGTTCGGCACGCAGGAAACCTTCCTTATCGGCGTCGAGGATGGCGACCAGCGACACTTCCGGAATGTCCAGCCCTTCTCGCAGCAGGTTGATCCCGACCAGCACGTCGAACGCACCGAGGCGCAGATCGCGGATGATTTCCACCCGCTCGACCGTATCGATATCGCTATGCAGATAACGCACCTTCACGCCGTGATCTGCCAGGAATTCGGTCAGTTGTTCGGCCATGCGCTTGGTCAGCACCGTGACCAGCACGCGTTCATGCACCTTCACGCGTGCGTTGATCTCGCCGAGCACATCGTCCACTTGCAAGCGCGCCGGGCGCACTTCGATGTCGGGATCGACCAGACCTGTCGGCCGCACGAGTTGTTCGGCAACCTGCCCCGCCGTGCGGTTTTCGTAATCGGCGGGCGTGGCCGATACGAAGATCGCCTGGCGCATCTTGCGTTCGAATTCGTTGAACTTGAGCGGCCGGTTGTCGAGCGCCGACGGCATCCGGAAACCGTAATCGACGAGATTCTCCTTGCGCGCCCGGTCGCCGTTGTACATGCCGTTCAGCTGGCCGATCAGTACATGCGACTCGTCGAGCAGCATCAGCGCGTCCGGCGGCAAATAGTCGACGAGCGTGGGCGGCGGTTCGCCCGGCGCCGCCCCGGAAAAGTGCCGCGAATAGTTCTCGATGCCTTTGCAAAAGCCCAGTTCCTGCAGCATTTCCAGATCGAAACGCGTGCGCTGTTCCAGCCGCTGCGCCTCGACCAGCTTGCCGTCCTTGTGGAAGAACTCGAGCCGTTCGCGCAATTCCAGCTTGATTGTCTCGATAGCGCGCATCACGGTGTCCCGCGGCGTCACATAGTGGGACGACGGGTACACGGTAAAACGCGGAATCTTGTTGCGTACGCGGCCGGTGAGCGGATCGAAGAGCTGCATCGTCTCGATTTCGTCATCGAAAAGCTCCACGCGCACGGCCATTTCGGCGTGCTCGGCCGGAAAAATATCGATGGTGTCGCCGCGAACGCGGAACGATCCGCGCGAAAAATCGGCTTCGTTGCGGTTGTACTGCATCGCAATCAGGCGCGCGATGATGTCGCGCTGGCCCATTTTGTCGCCGGTACGCAGCGTCAGAATCATCTTGTGATATTCCGACGGGTTTCCAATACCGTAAATAGCCGATACCGTCGCCACGATCACAACATCCCGCCGCTCCAGCAGACTTTTCGTCGCCGAAAGCCGCATTTGCTCGATATGCTCGTTAATCGATGAATCCTTCTCGATAAACAAATCGCGTTGCGGAACGTAGGCTTCCGGCTGGTAATAATCGTAATAAGAAACAAAATATTCGACTGCATTACGCGGGAAAAACTCGCGAAACTCCGCGTACAACTGCGCGGCGAGCGTCTTATTCGGCGCGAACACAATAGCCGGACGGCCCATGCGTGCAATCACGTTCGCCATGGTGAACGTCTTGCCGGAACCCGTCACGCCAAGGAGCGTCTGGAACGAGAGACCGTCCTCGATGCCTTCCACGAGCGTCTGGATTGCCGTCGGCTGGTCGCCCGCGGGCGGATACGGTTGGTAAAGCTGGAATGGCGAACCTTCGAAAGTGACGAATTTCGATTCGTCGAGCACTTCAGATGCTTCGATTAGCGGGGTATCGGACATGAGGGAAAGGTGCCTTGGCCGAGAGCAAACGTCTATTCTAGCGGTTCGCGCTGGAGCGGGTTTGACGGCTGATCGGGGTTTATTGAACGGATTTCAGGCTGAGTTTCAGGTGGTTAGCGCCAGGCTTTCGCATGATGCCCAATATTTTCAAGATGGGGCGCTGAAGCCAAATCGCAAGTGATTGTTTTGGCGGGCGAAAGCTTGGCTGAGATGATTCTATGCTGCGTGCCTGGCGCTGCCCGCTCCCCGTCAAAAATCTCGAAAATGGCCGAAAAAAATAGCGAATCGATACGTTTCTTCGGTTTCGCGGGGCCGAAAAGCAGCGCTCAATTCGTTACAATGCCGATCTGGGGTTTTCATCGATGGGACGGGGTCTTGTTGGCTCCTCACAGCGTGTTTCGCCGCTGGCTTTGCATTTCGAGCCCCATTCCGAACGCCCGTGCACGCCTTTCCACTACCGCCGATAAATCATGTCTCTTTTCTCAGCCGTCGAGCTTGCCCCCCGTGACCCGATTCTGGGCCTGAACGAAGCCTTCAACGCCGATCCGCGCACCACCAAAGTCAATCTCGGCGTGGGCGTGTACTTCAACGAAGAAGGCAAGATCCCGCTTCTGCGCGCAGTTCGCGAGGCTGAAAAAGCCCGCGTAGAACTCGCCGCGCCGCGTGGTTATCTGCCCATAGAAGGCATTGCCGCCTACGACGCCGCTGTGCAAAAGCTGCTGCTCGGCAACGATTCACAGCTGATCGCCGACGGTCGCGTGATCACGGCGCAGGCGCTCGGCGGAACGGGTGCGCTCAAGCTCGGCGCCGATTTCCTGAAGCGACTGAACCCCACCGGCATAGTCGCGATCAGCGACCCGAGCTGGGAAAACCACCGCGCGTTGTTCGAATACGCCGGTTTTGAAGTGGTGAACTATCCGTACTACGACGCGGGCACGCACGGTGTGAAGTTCGACGACATGTTGGAAGCGTTCAACAGCTATCCGGCAGGAACGGTTGTCGTATTGCACGCGTGCTGTCACAACCCGACCGGCGTCGACCTGACCCCCGCGCAGTGGCAGCAAGTCGTGGAAACGGTCAAGGCGCGATCGCTGGTGCCCTTCCTCGACATCGCTTATCAAGGTTTCGGCGAAAACATTGAAGCCGATGCCGCTGCCGTACGCCTTTTCGCCAAGACCGATATCAACGTGTTTGTGTCGTCGTCGTTCTCCAAGTCGTTCTCGCTGTACGGCGAACGCGTGGGCGCCCTTTCGATCATCACGAGCGCCAAGGAAGAAGCTGCACGCGTGTTGTCTCAACTTAAGCGCGTGATCCGGACGAACTACTCGAACCCGCCGACGCACGGCGGTTCGGTGGTCGCCGCAGTGCTCGCTTCGCCTGAACTGCGCGCGACGTGGGAACAGGAACTCGGCGAAATGCGCGATCGGATTCGCGCAATGCGCAATGGCCTGGTCGAGCAAATCAAGGCAGCGGGCGTGGACCGCGACTTCAGCTTCGTGAACAATCAACGCGGCATGTTCTCGTATTCCGGCCTGACTTCACCGCAGGTCGACCGCCTGCGCGAAGAGTTCGGAATTTACGCTGTCGGCACGGGCCGAATCTGCGTCGCCGCACTGAATACGCGCAACCTCGAAGTTGTAGCGAGCGCCATCGCGACCGTGCTCAAGTAAGTTTGTTTTCTTGTTTCCAGAACGGCGCTCCGCGTGAGCGCCGTTTTTTTTCGTTTACGAATTTCGTGCAGACGCCGGGTCGGCCGCTAACTCCCGTCGCGATGGATGTCGTGGGTGATAAAGCCGGAATCGTTCCTCGGCATCTCCAGCCAATCGCGATGATTGAGCGTGCCGCGGATATCCGACAAGCCGCTTTCCCAGTGCTCGCGCATTGTCGACAAGCCGAACTGAAAATCCTTGTAGTGCCCCTCGTACTCCTTGTGCCGGTAGATGAGGTGAATCACGTTGTAACGTTTCGAGCACGCAAGGTCTGCGGCCGCCTTGCACCACGGGTCGCTGTTGCGAATATCGAGCGGCACTTTCTCCAACACTTCCCTCAAGACGTTCCGAAAGCGCTGTGAACGCTGCATGGTGTCGGTGACGAGCCGCGTCCGGCTGGAATACTGAACGTCCTTCACGCGCCCCATCACATCGACAATGCTGTCAGGCACCGGCCCGCGTGCGCTCCACAAGTCGACCTGGAATGCGAGCGTGTCGCGACGCGGCGTGGCTTGCGCAATTTCGTACAGCGGCGTATTCGACATCAGGCCGCCATCCCAATAATATTCGCCATCGATTTCAACCGCCGCAAAGCCCGGCGGCAACGCCCCCGACGCCATGAAATGCTCCGCGCGCAGCTTGATGTGCGTGTTGTCGAAGTACGCGAAGTTGCCCGTTGCGACGTTCACCGCTCCTACTGAAACCCGCGTCTCGCGCGAATTGATCCGGTCGAAATCGCAGAGCTGCTCGAGCGTTGCCTTGAGTGGACAAGTGTCGTAGTAACTGGCGGTCGATGGATCGCCGGCAGCCAGCGGCGACGGCGGTGGGAATCGCGGTATGAAGAACCCCTTCTGTCCTTCTACTAGCGCACTTGCAGCCTGCATCGCGGTGAAAGCCTTGCGAATTTCGTCGGTGGAATTGAAGAACGCGTGTTCGATGAAGGCCGGCAACGGCGGCATGAACGCAGGCTGACAAATGGTTTCCCAGAATTCGAGCAAGCGCGGCACCCGCTGCTCGGGCGCATTCCCCGCGATGATCGCCGTGTTCAGCGCGCCAATGGAAATCCCCGCGATCCAGTTCGGGTGGATGCCGGCCTCATTGAGCCCCTGGTAAACGCCCGCCTGATACGCGCCAAGCGCACCACCGCCTTGCAGCATCAATGCGATGGTTTCGTAGGGCGGCAGCTTGATCCCCTTTGCCGCCGCGTCGGGGCCGGCCGAAACTTCGGGTGGTTCGGCCATGTCGAGAGAGGTTATCTTGCGAGGTTCTTTCGACGCCTTTGTCCGTTTTGTTCCCGTGCGCGCGCCCACGCTGTTCGTTCGTTCTGCCATCGATACTCCTTTTTGAGCCCTACTGCATGAACCAGCCGTGGCTCACCACAACCGATTGACCCGTCAGCGCCGCAGTAGGAAACGCCGCCAGGAACAGAACCGTTTGCGCCACGTCTTCTACCGTCGTAAAGACGCCGTCGACGGTGCCGCCCAGCATCACGCGCTTGACTACATCCTCTTCGCTGATGCCGAGCTCCTTCGCCTGCTCGGGAATCTGCTTGTCCACGAGCGGCGTGCGCACAAAGCCGGGACACACCACATGCGAGCGCACACGATGTTTCGCGCCCTCTTTCGCCAGCACGCGGGCCAACCCGAGCAACGCATGCTTGGCAGTGACATACGCGGACTTGAGCGCCGACGCTTCGTGTGAATGCACTGATCCCATATAGATCACAACGCCGCCGCGATCGTCCTTGTACATATGCTTGAGCGACGCTTTCGTGGCCAGGAACGCGCCATCGACGTGAATGGCCTGCATCTTCTTCCAGTCAGAATACGCGTAGTTTTCTATCGGATTAACGATCTGAACGCCTGCATTCGACACCAGGATATCAACCGAGCCGAATTCCGCGGCCACCCGATCGATACCCGTGTTCACAGCCTGTTCGTCGGTGACGTCCATCACGATACCCAGCGCTCGACCGCCTTGAGCCGTGATCTGTTCGGCCACTGCGTCCGCGGCTCCCTGATTCAGATCGGCTATGGCAACAGCCGCGCCCGCCTCGGCCAGCGTCAACGCGATTTGCTTGCCGATCCCGCTAGCTGCCCCCGTGACTACCGCCACCTTGCCCGCCAAACTCGTATTCAGTGATGTCATGCGACGCCTCCCGGTTTCAGAACTCGGACAATAAGACCACGCAATGCCGCGCCGATCAACCTCGATAAATGTCATAGGCCGTTCGGCCAGCTATTCGACGCCGCTTGGCCGGTTTATCGTGTGCTCAGGCGTGGGATGAGCGCAGAGCGCAGGCATCCGGTGTGTCACCGCGCGAATTCCGAAAACGGATTAAGCTCTGTGCCATTAAAAACCTGAAACTGGAGATACCGCATATGAACTATCGTCGACTTGGACGTTCCGGCCTGCAGGTCAGCGAATTGTCGATCGGCTCGTGGGTGACTTACGGCACGCAGGTCGATCACCGCGCGGCGCGCGAATCGCTCGCCGCAGCCCGCGATCACGGCGTGAATTTCTTCGATAACGCAGAGGTCTACTCCAAAGGCGCGTCCGAAGAAATCATGGGCCGGGCGTTGAAAGAACTCGCCTGGCCGCGCGTGAGTTACGTCGTGTCGACAAAATTTTTCTTCGGGATCAACGAAGGCGCGAATCAGCAGCAGACGCTCAATCGCAAGTACCTGCATAACGCCATCGACGGATCGCTTGCGCGCCTGCAACTCGATTACGTCGATCTCGTGTTTTGCCATCGGCCCGATCCGCATACGCCGATCGAGGAAACCGTATGGGCAATGAGCGACATCATCGCGCGCGGCAAGGCGTTGTATTGGGGCACATCTGAATGGAGCGCCGACGAGATTCGCGCAGCCTATGACATTGCCGAGCGGCATCATCTGCACAAACCCGTGATGGAGCAGCCGGAGTACAACCTGCTGCATCGCAAGCGGGTCGAGAACGAATATAAGCGGCTCTATGAAGACATCGGACTGGGTCTGACGACGTGGAGCCCGCTCGCCTCGGGCCTGCTGACCGGCAAGTATCGCAATGGCGTTCCGGCCGATAGCCGCGCGCAGCTTCAAGGTTACGAGTGGTTATCGAAGAAGCTGACGGACAAGGGCGCAAATAACATTGTCGGGCGGCTCGCCGAGGTGTCCGACGAGCTCGGCTGCTCGCTTGCACAGCTCTCACTCGCCTGGATTTTGCTCAATCCGCATGTGAGCACCGTGATTACGGGCGCATCGCGAGTCGAGCAGATTCACGAGAACATGAAAGCCATCGACGTCGTGCAGAAGATCACGCCGGAGATCAAGGAGCGCATCGAGGAAATCGTCGGGGACGCGTTCGCGTGAGGCGGGCGGGGTCGTCGGATACAATAACGTCCCCGCCGCGTGCGCCGTGTTGTGTAATCAGGCAGCTCGGCGCGTAGGCACCTCCGTCCGTCTGGCTCAGGCCGCGCTCATTCTCGCCCCGCTCACTCATTTGCCATGCTCAGTTATCGACACGCCTTTCATGCAGGCAATCACGCAGACGTGCTGAAACACGCGGTCGTCGTGCAGTTGCTGCACCACCTTGCCCAGAAGGACAAGGCGTTCTGGTATATCGACACGCACGCGGGCGCCGGCGTGTATTCGCTGGCTGACGGATACGCGACCAAGACCGGCGAGTTCGAAACGGGCATTGCCAAGATTTGGGGCAAGCGCGACTTGCCGGGTTTGCTCAAGGACTACGTCAAAGAAGTAAAAGCGCTCAACGCGGACGGCACGCTGCAGTTCTATCCCGGCTCGCCCTATCTCGCATGGCGGTCGATGCGCGAGCAGGACCGGATGCGCTTGTTCGAGCTGCATTCCACTGAAATCGACGTGTTGCGCCACAATTTCCGCGATGCCGGCCGGCGCGCGGTGCTCTTCGAAGGCGATGGCTTCGACGGCATCATCAAGCTGCTGCCGCCACCGCCGCGCCGGGCGCTGGTACTGATCGACCCGTCGTACGAAGACAAGCGCGACTACGCGCGCACGCTGAACTGCCTCGAGGAAAGCCTGAAGCGCTTTCGCGACCGGCACGTACGCGATCTGGTATCCGCAGGTGACGCGGCTGGAGTCGCAGCGTTTCGCCGATCAATTGAAGCGCGTACAGCCCAAGAACTGGCTGCATGCTTCATTGACCGTGAGCAAACCACCGGTCGATGGCTTTGGGCTATTCGGGAGCGGCATGTTTATTGTGAATCCGCCCTACACGCTAGCGGCTGAATTGAAAGAGACGCTGCCCTATCTCGTCGATGCACTCGGCCAGGACAGCAAGGCATCGTTCAAGCTCGAACATCGAGGCGACTGAAAACGTCTGCGCCTATTATTCAAGCGACGTCGTGACAGTGCCAGTAGCGCTGTGCGGGCCGGACGGATGCGATGACGCGGTCGGCCTGGTGGCAATGGGTTTGGTGGAGTGTTGGGTACGGGTATCGGCGGGATTATCGGGCTGCAGCAATAGGCGAATGCGGCGCTGCCAGCGGCGCGGGCCGTTGTTGGGATTTGAGGTTGAGCACCAGCCGGCAGATCGTACGAGCCTGAATGTGGCGGCGTCGAACGTGGCCGATGCTGATAACCGGGCATCGATGGTCCATGCGTCGATCTCGCCGACGAACCATAAACCTGTCCCCCACCATTGCGCCCGCCAGACTGCAGTTCGATATAAGGCGAAACCTCAATCGTCTGCTGATCTTGCTGCGGCAATTCGGGCAGCGTGGCCATCGGACGTGCCGGGCACCATGCCCGACCTTCAACGGCCCGTCTGCAGCACGGTCCCGCCTGCGCCGCTGTGAATCCCGGTTTGCGTGTCCAGGATGAGCGGCCGACCACCCGCCTGCGCGAACGCGCTCCACGTCATCAACCCGGAAACCAGCGCATAAAGCCGCGATCGCCGCACATTTGATACGTCGATGTTCTGGACTCATAGCGCCCTCCTTGTCGAATGACTGGTCGCCGACACGCATCTCAATCCGATCTCATTTCATATCATATGAAAGCGCTTTACCTTACCGCGATGGCAAGCTTTAGGCTAGCTCTCCCGAAAGTCGACATTTAAGGAGATTCGATGACGTTCCCGAAAACCTTCCTCGCTGGCGCAGCCGCGTTTGCAGTCTCAATCGTTGTCTCGATGCCCGCGGCGTTTGCACAGACGCCGGCATCCTCAGCATCGATGGCCGGCATGGATATGTCAGCCGCAAACGGCAACCAGGGCGATTCTGCATCGACGAAGGAATTCCAGGCAGCCGATCATTCGATGATGTCCGGCATGTCCGGAATTCGAATACACCGGCGACGCCGATCAGGATTTTGTCGCGCACATGATCCCGCACCATCGAGGGCGCGGTCGCGATGGCAAAAGTTGAACTGAAGTACGGCAAGGACGCGAAGTTGCGGGCGTTGGCCAAGGAGATCATCGCTTCGCAGGACAAGGAAATTGCGTTCATGAAGCAGTGGCATGGCGGCGCATCCACAGAAAAACTAACCGTCGCATCCTCGATTAGCGAGCGTCGCCCAAAAACGACAAAGCCCCGCATGCGGGGCTTGTTCAATCTTTCAACCGGGTGCTTTCGGCTGAAATTACAGCGAGTAGCCTTCGGTTTCCAACGAGCGGATACGCTTTTCGAGTTGGACGATATCCGACGATTGCGCCAGATATTCTTCGCGACGATTACGTTCGGCGGTTTCAAACCAGATGCTGACTTTTTCGAGCAAGAATGCAAACATGATTTTTTCTCCAAGGATTTCAAATGAATCCCCGGCGGTTCGGGTCAGGGATATCCCTCGAAAGGGTTAACCCGGATTATAGACGAACCTCGCTGCACGGTGTTAGTGAAATGCCTGCATTGTGTGCATTCTTTTTTGGAATGGTGCATGCACCGTGGTCGAGCAAGTGGTTGATTCCTCTGCTTTTATCCGAATCTTCATCTCCAAACCTTCGACAATTGCACCAATTATGGTGCAAATAATTCTTTGGAAGACGATGTCTGACGCACCAATAGCGGTCACTCTGCCAGTCTCTCCAATATCGGGCAATCCGGCCGTCCATCGCCATGGCAATTAACCGCGAGATGGGCGAACGTGTCGCGCATTTCTGTGAGTTCAGCGATCCGCCGGTCCAGCTCCGCAACATGTTCGAGCGCGATCGCTTTGACCTCGGCGCTGGCGCGTTGCCGGTCCTGCCACAACGCCAGAAGTTTGCGAATGTCGTCGACGAGAAAGCCCAGCCGCGTGCCTGCCGGACAAACCGCAGCGCATGAACTTCGTGCGTTCCGTACACACGATACCCCGACGTCGTCCGGTCCACCGGTGGCAATAGCCCGACGCTTTCGTAATACCGAATCATTTTCGCTGTCACGCCGGAAGCGCGTGCCGCTTCGCCGATGTTCATCGCAGATCTCCAAATTTTGTCCTCGACTCTACCCCTTCCAACGATAGGAAGGTATAGGATGATCCGCTCTTACGAACTGAATCAAAGGAAATCGACGTGACCGAATTTCAAGTGGAAGGTATGAGTTGCCAGCATTGCGTCGCCGCCGTGACACGCTCGATCCATGAAATCGATACCACCGCGAAGGTGCAAGTGGATCTGGAACATGGCCGCGTTGTCGTGACATCGACCCAGACAATCGATGCACTCAAGGAAGCTATCGATGAAGCGGGTTACACGGTCGTCTCCGCCGCGACCGCATGACTGGCGGTACGAGGAAATTCAAGGTTGCGTTGATTGGCGCGTCCGGGTTGCTCGGGCGCGCGGTTGCCAGTGAACTTGCCGAGACCACGCAATGGCAGGTAGTTCGAACGGCGTTTCGTCATGGCGACGCGAATACCGTCACTCTCGATATTCGAGAGGAAAACGCCGTCCGCCGTTTCATTGCGGAGCAGGTACCTGACGCAATCGTTGTGACTGCGGCAGAGCGGCGACCGGACATTTGCGAAAACAACCCAGCGCTTGCACGCGCCTTGAACGTTGACGCGTTGCGGTTTGTTGCCAGCGCCGCGCAGCAGATCGGTGCGTGGGTGCTGTCCATTTCAACCGATTATGTCTTCGACGGCACGCGCCCACCGTATCAACCAGACGATGCCCCAAATCCGCTTAATGCTTACGGCCGTAGCAAACTTGACGGAGAGCGCGCGTTACTGAGGTCAGGTGCCCAGTCGTGTGTTCTCCGCTTGCCGCTGCTGTACGGGCCAGTAATCGACTGGAGCGAATCGGCAGTAACGAGCTTGGCGCCGGCCATTGTGGAATCCGCGCGCGGCGGTCCACCCGCAGTGATGGACGCCTGGGCTACGCGTTATCCGACGTTTACGCCTGATGTGGCGGTCGTGATCCGGCAGTTGCTGAGACGCTGCGAAACCGGCGAGCCGGCCAATGGCTTGATGCACTGGTCCGGCGATGAGCCGATGACAAAATTTGACATCGCTCGATGCATTGCGCGCGTGTTGAAAATCGACGCCAAAACTACCGCGCAACGGACACCAGTCGATGCCACGCCTCGACCACAGAATTGCCATCTCGCATCTGACGCCCTCGAAGCGTTGAAGGTTGGGCGACGAACGCCGTTCGACACCGCGATCCGCGTCGTGCTTCAGAGCTGGCCTTATCCAACAAGTCTTCGGCTGTAAGTGATATCGAGGTGTTGGTGATCCGGCTAGAAGACCGATGCGGGGCGTTTGCTAACTCATTTAGCAGCAATGTAGCAGCGATGGTGACCTATCGCACATGCTTGGCCGGCACGACCCGGATGCCGCTTTTCGACACGACGCGCGGTGCATTTTGAGTTTCAGATTCAGCGTTCCGAAACGCAAAAACCCCACCTTGTGGGGTGGGGTTTTTGCGAGCTGCTCAGCACGCGAGCAGCAAATGAGGAGCCTGACGATTACCTACTTTCACACGGGTATCCGCACTATCATTGGCGTGGAGTCGTTTCACGGTCCTGTTCGGGATGGGAAGGGGTGGTACCAACTCGCTATGGTCATCAGGCATAAGGGGGTGTTGTGGTGAGGTTAAGCCCATCACAACCAATCTGGGGAAGAAGTAGTCGAGTTCACTCTGGGTAGAGCGCCTCGTTGTTACTGGTGTTGCTTGGGTTGTGTTTGTTGGCACAACACTGATCTCAACCTGCTGTCCTGCTACCCCCGGCTGGGGTTCACACGTATCCCCCTCGGGGATCGGACCAGAATAAGGCGCTAAAGCGCCAACTCTGGTCGAAACACACTGGTTATAGGATCAAGCCTTACGGGCAATTAGTATCAGTTAGCTTAATGCATTACTGCACTTCCACACCTGACCTATCAACGTCCTGGTCTAGAACGACCCTTCAAGGAGCTCGAAGCTCCAGGGATATCTCATCTCAAGGCGAGTTTCCCGCTTAGATGCTTTCAGCGGTTATCTCTTCCGAACATAGCTACCCGGCGATGCCACTGGCGTGACAACCGGTACACCAGAGGTTCGTCCACTCCGGTCCTCTCGTACTAGGAGCAGCCCCCTTCAAATATCCAACGCCCACGGCAGATAGGGACCAAACTGTCTCACGACGTTTTAAACCCAGCTCACGTACCTCTTTAAATGGCGAACAGCCATACCCTTGGGACCGGCTACAGCCCCAGGATGAGATGAGCCGACATCGAGGTGCCAAACACCGCCGTCGATATGAACTCTTGGGCGGTATCAGCCTGTTATCCCCAGAGTACCTTTTATCCGTTGAGCGATGGCCCTTCCATACAGAACCACCGGATCACTATGACCTGCTTTCGCACCTGCTCGACTTGTCGGTCTCGCAGTTAAGCACGCTTATGCCATTGCACTATCAGCACGATTTCCGACCGTACCTAGCGTACCTTCGTACTCCTCCGTTACACTTTGGGAGGAGACCGCCCCAGTCAAACTGCCTACCATGCACTGTCCCCGACCCGGATCACGGGCCAAGGTTAGAACCTCAAACAAACCAGGGTGGTATTTCAAGGACGGCTCCACCGAAACTAGCGTTCCGGTTTCATAGCCTCCCACCTATCCTACACAGATCGGTTCAAAGTCCAATGCAAAGCTACAGTAAAGGTTCATGGGGTCTTTCCGTCTAGCCGCGGGGAGATTGCATCATCACAAACACTTCAACTTCGCTGAGTCTCGGGAGGAGACAGTGTGGCCATCGTTACGCCATTCGTGCAGGTCGGAACTTACCCGACAAGGAATTTCGCTACCTTAGGACCGTTATAGTTACGGCCGCCGTTTACCGGGACTTCAATCAAGAGCTTGCACCCCATCATTTAATCTTCCGGCACCGGGCAGGCGTCACACCCTATACGTCCACTTTCGTGTTTGCAGAGTGCTGTGTTTTTATTAAACAGTCGCAGCCACCAGTTTATTGCAACCCCTTCACCCTTTGCGCGCAGGCGCATCAAGCTACAGGGGCGTACCTTATCCCGAAGTTACGGTACCAATTTGCCGAGTTCCTTCTCCCGAGTTCTCTCAAGCGCCTTAGAATACTCATCTCGCCCACCTGTGTCGGTTTGCGGTACGGTCTTGTTAAACTGAAGCTTAGAGGCTTTTCTTGGAACCACTTCCGATTGCTTCTTCACCGAAGTGAATGGCCTCGCACCCTTGAATTGCGCGCCCGGATTTGCCTAAGCGCCTTCTCCAATGCAAGGACCGGGACTTCCAACACCCGGACAACCTTCCGCGATCCGTCCCCCCATCGCATTTAACAATGGTGCAGGAATATTAACCTGCTTCCCATCAGCTACGCATTTCTGCCTCGCCTTAGGGGCCGACTCACCCTACGCCGATGAACGTTGCGTAGGAAACCTTGGGCTTACGGCGAGGGGGCTTTTCACCCCCTTTATCGCTACTCATGTCAGCATTCGCACTTCCGATACCTCCAGCACACTTTTCAATGCACCTTCACAGGCTTACGGAACGCTCTCCTACCATGCGGGATAAATCCCGCATCCGCAGCTTCGGTATATTGCTTAGCCCCGTTACATCTTCCGCGCAGGACGACTCGATCAGTGAGCTATTACGCTTTCTTTAAAAGATGGCTGCTTCTAAGCCAACTTCCTGACTGTTTTAGCCTTCCCACTTCGTTTCCCACTTAGCAATATTTGGGGACCTTAGCTGGCGGTCTGGGTTGTTTCCCTCTTGACACCGGACGTTAGCACCCGATGTCTGTCTCCCGTGATTGCACTCTTCGGTATTCGGAGTTTGCTATGGCGTAGTAATCCGCAATGGACCCCACAACCATGACAGTGCTCTACCCCCGAAGGTGATACACGAGGCACTACCTAAA
>CAVPTS010000030.1:0-30458 GCA_963708695.1 uncultured beta proteobacterium | reverse complement strand
TCACATTTGTCCTGGCTCGACATCGAAAGCACGCATCGTTTTCTGATTGGTTTCTTCCCGGTTATCGAGCAGTTTCCGCAGTTCATGGCGTCGAACCTGATGAAAGCACGGTTCGGCCATTCGCATGGCGAAGGGATGGCACGGTCCTACCTCATCCAGAACATCCGGGTTGAGAACATGCATGCCAAGCACTGGCTGCAATGGGCAGGGGCGAGCGGCCTTGAGCTTGATGACCTGCTGTCGCAAGAAGTGCCCAGTGAGATGCATGCGCTCGCGCACTGGTGCGGGCATGTCAGCCTCACCGACGAGCTGGCGGTAGCGGTGGCGGCAACGAACTACGCAGTGGAAGGTGCAACGGGTGACTTCTCGTGTTTTGTCTGTTCTGAAGAAACGTACGCGCTGACCTTTCCTGAACCCATTCGCAAGTCCGCGATGCGCTGGCTCAAGGTGCACGCCCATTACGATGACGAGCACCCGTGGATGGCGTTGGATATCGTGGCCACGTTGCTGGGTACCAATCCGCCGGTGGAGACGGTCAACAAGATTCGCGCTGCCATTCGCAAGAGCTACGACTATATGCGCATGACGCTCGATTACGCATACGGAACGCCCCCCGAGCCGTTGACGGTACGTGTAGTGGAGGAAGAGCCGGTGGCGGCCTGAGCGAGCCTCGAGTGGGTGGTTGAGCAGCGGCGCCGGTCATTGAATGACAGGCGCTGTTATTTTTATTGGCGCATGCCATTTGATCTGATGAGATAGATGAGATCCGGCGCCATGAGCGCGCAAGATCGCATAGCGTCGCGGCCGCTGGGATGTGTGTTGTTCTGGATGCGGCGCGCCGGCCGTGCTAAGCGCCTTTCTGTTCGCGTGATTCGGTGCCTGATGTCAGCGTCGCTGGTCCCTTGCTGAACAGCGCCATCAGCAGCGCGGCGAGCGGCACGCAAAAAACGAGTGCTGTTGTCATCAGGCTGTTGGCCGAGCCCTGCGTGAAGAGCGGCACGATGATCGCGATCGCCGGCCCCAAGGGCAGCATCACGAGCAGATACGCGCTCCAGCTCAGACCTCTCTTGCCTGCAATCGCGGCGACTACTGCTGCGCAGACGCCGTAAAGCATGAAGCCCGTCATGGGTTGCATCGACTTCCCCGGATTTACGATTTAGCCAAAGTGTATCGGCGACGAATGCGGGGACCAACGAGAAAACCTTCTGATGTGTGCGCTACATCACAACCATAAGCATGCTGCCTGAACGGGGTGCGTTCGCGCACATAAAACGGCACCGTAGATGGGGCTTGGTCGCAGCAACGGGGTGCGTATTCGGCGGTCAACGCAACGATCAACGTTACGTTCTTATGTGCCTTACGTTCGCTCACACGCTCTTTCTTACCGATTGAGCGGTCGTGCCGAATGGGTCCCCGGTTTTCGCGCTAACCGGCCGGGAAACGGCAGGAACATGCCGTGGCAGCGGTCAGGATCAGGTCCAATCGCGGCTAGCATCCAGTTGCCACATAACGAGCGTGTCGGGACCCGCATGCGCCTCGGCCGTGTGCTGCGTAATCCGCAAGCCGGTGCCTTGTGCGAAGCGGGTCAACAGAGAATGCGTCCGCGTGCCTTGTCAGTCCCGCAATGGTGTTGCCAGGCGAACTGGCCAGAGGCATCAGATGTTGAAACCACAGCATGCCAATGTCGTTTCCCAGCGGCACAATGCGTGCGCCCCTCGTGCGCGATCTGAAAGCAAAAGCGCGGCTGTCGGCCACGCGTTCATCGAAGACGATGATGAGCGAGTCGCCACCGTGCTACTCGCTGTCGTGCTCGTCGTACTCGTTGTATAGGGTCGTCGATCGACGCATTGCCCGCGCAGGCCACGACATTCCCCCGCATGCCGCCACCAGCGACGCCGCCCCGATGAATTCACGCCGGCCGGTTTTCATCAGTCGCGCTCCTTGATCTTCCTGGGCCAGATACCTTGTTTTCCCGGCGACAAAATGCCGTTCGGATCGAGCGCTTCCTTGATGCTCTCGCTCATGCGCATCAATGCATGATTGTTGAAATCATACTGGGATGCAGCGAGATCCATGAAGGCGAGGTGGGTTCTGTATTGACCATAACCCGCCGCGCCGAAGTCGTTGATCAATGTCTTGAGCAGTTCACCCGCATTGCGCGCCTGCGCCGGATCGTCACGATTGAAGATTGCCGCAAAGATGTGATGCATGCTGCGCGGGCCGGCTGTAAAACCGCCGTAGTAATCGAAGCCATAGTGCGCTGCCCGGTCCCTGATCATTCGATATTGCTGGACCGCATCGCGGCCAAGCGGCGCACAGACGGGCGAGAAATCGACATGCGCGCCCGAGCCGCCGCGCCAGTTCAGCAGGTTGAATGCGTCGAGATTGGGAATGCCGACCTGGCTGCGATCGCCGCCGCCTTTGGGTTCAACGTTGGCAAGCGTATAGGGTGACTCGATCAACTCGGCGTTCGGCGATGGATGAGAAGCGCTGGTGTATCACATCGCGACGCGCCTTCACCAGCGCTTCGGGACCATACAGGCAGAAGCGAAGATTCCAGCGGCCTATGCCGAGCTTGCGCGCCATGGTCTCTATCGCCGCATCGGGCATTGCGCCCGGGCCGTCATACCATTGCTTGCGCGTCGACACGCCGGCAGCCCACCGCACCGCGCTTTCGATGATGGCGTTGCTTTGTATTGTGTCATCGAGTTTCAAGGGACGCAGCGTCTCGACAATGCTCTCAAGATCGGCGTCGTGCCGGAACTTGTAACTGCACAGCATGTAGCCTTCGGGCTTCGGCATCAACCAGATGCCGAGCTTGGTGACAATGCCAAAATTCGACTGCATGAACATGGCGTCGTAGGAAGGACCGAAACCCGCCTTGAATACCTGCCAGTCCTGATTGCCGTTCATTGCGCCCATGCCGGTGCGTACGATCTCGCCGTTCGCCAGCATCACTTCCATTCCGCACTGCATGGCCGCGTGATCCCCGTATGGGGTCGTGCCGAAGCCGCGCTCCAGTGTATTGCCGACCACGCTGCCCCAGCCGGCGGCCGGTGGATCGAGCCACAAGCTGATGCCTCGCGCTTGAAGTGCCTGATAAAGATCGTAGTAGCTGACACCCGGTTCGACCAGCGCATAACCGAGCGTCTCATTGATCTCGATGATGCGGTTCATGTGCTGCAAGTCCAGCACGACGCAGCCTTTAAGTCGCGGCGCTGCGCCGCCGTAAGCGAAGTTGCGTCCGGTCGATACGCTCCACAACGGTACGCCATACCGGTTCGCCACGCCGAGCACGGCGCGAAGCTGCTCGACATCCGACACCAGCACAATGGCCGACGCTTCGTAAGCGCTGTGCGTCGCCGGGCGCGAACGGATCCAGATATGGCTTCGCCGCACCGTCTCCCGACGAGAACGGCGTTCTGGCCCGCGATCGCCCTGAATGCTGCGAGCGCCTGCTGGAAATCAGACTCTCGGCATCCCCGGGGGGACGCGGCGGACCCCTCACGGTCCCGGCATCCGGAACACGCTCATCGACGCGATGCTTTCATTCGGTTTCAACACGTGAGCCGGGTGAGCTCGGGCGAGCTCAATACCCGCCGCTGCTGGAGCTTCCGCCCGAGCTCGACCCTGAGGCTGGGCCATCGGTTTGGCATCCGGCAAGGGAGACTGCGAGCGAGACGGTCAGGACAGCCAGCAACGTCGATGCAATGCGTTTGAAGTTCATTTGTTTCCCCATGAATTTTGGACGAGCGCGCAGCAACCGCCAGCGCGATGTACCGGCACTCATGAGTTAAACGAACCATCGCGGCAAATTATTCCCTTATTTTTTGACATCGTGCATTTGCAGCGCCGATGCATGCATGAAGTTCGCTTCAATGACCGAACTCGTCAGGATGGATTCATCGGGAGATCGAGTGAGTGCTTACCGCTGGGATCGTTGGCAGCGAACGTCGAGACGGCACGCCTTTGTCCCGCTAACAATCCGCTTAATCGAGCCACCCGCCGGGCAACCGCCCGCACGGTTTTTTTGCTGCGAAAAGCAAGCACGCCCCAGCGCGAATTGGCAATCTGCGCGCTCCACGCCCCGGTAATATTGTTGCGGCTCCAATAGGCTTTGAAGCGTTCGGCACCCACGCCGAAATCTACATTCAGGCGTTGATCGAATGCCCATTTGATGACATGTTCAACAACGATTGAACCGGGACCGAACCTGGCAAACCGGGCGTCGAAACTGGCAATCAGGCCATCGACGCAAGTCGTGCCCACACCCACCACCGTGGCCGCGACCGGCTCGCCATCCAGGGTGACCACGAACAGACGGGCCATGGCGCGTCCGTTCGCCGGGCAGAGGAGGTTGACGAGAAAGTCCCGGTAGTGCGACGAGTCGAGCCACTCGCCTCTTTTACCGACCCGATCGCCCCACGCGCGTTTGCGCGCCAGAATCCACTCGACTAGCGCCGTGTTCTCGCTGACGTTGCCGGGCTCTGTCAGGCGCACTTCAAGCTGACCTTCCTTCGACAAGCGGCGTTCAAGCGCACCCGGTTTTTTCCCGCTCATCGTGCCCAGCGTCTTGCAAAACGTGTCCCATTCGGTCTCGTCACGGAGCTTCGCAAACGCGGCGACGGTGCGCGCAGCGATCATTACATGGCGTTCGCGCGAGGCGACCGCATGCAGTTCGGAGCCTTCATCTACGTACGGCAGCTTGATGAAATCGGCACCGCAACGCTTCAGCGCCGTCTGCCACGCGCCCGCGATCAGAGCCGGGGCGGCGGGGCTATCGGCGACGAGCACTCTTGTGTAATCGCCGGCTTCAGGGCTCAAGGGGCAGAGATAAGTCCACAGGAGCCGCCGATACGTCACGAGCGGCCAGACCATGACAAGTTGGCCGTTCTCGCGATGCACGATGCAGCAGAGGCGTCTGCCGCGCGGCTTGGCGACATGTTGCCAGGCCAGCCAGCACACGCTGAACGACTGGCCATACTGACCGTGCGCGCTCGACCAGAGATCGTCCCATTCGTGCTGTAAAGCCCGAAAACCCTCTTCATCGCTCACGATCTCAAACTGACAATCTGCCTGGCTCATAATGTCTCTGAGTAAATAAACGTGGCTGTCCACCGTTGCCCCGCAAGCTGGTGCGGCCGGTCTAACAAGAAGTCGGAAGTCAAACGATGGGCAGAGCAGGGACAGATACGGCGCATGGTGCCGGTTGCAGGCGCCGCTGCGATGTTCGGCAGCACACAATCGTATGAGGAAATCTTCGGGCAGGTCGGGGCTGGATTCATCGGAGCCAAGCACCAGAGAATGTTTCGGCGAGACGGATCGGATTCCTCCTCCCTGCCCTCAGCGCCCGAGATGCTCCTTCAACGTATCGCGGAATTTCTGAATCAAAGGTTCCTTCGAACGCCCCCGCCTGACGATCAACTGCAAACGGCGCCTGATAGCCGAACGCTGCCGGTGCGAGAGCACGCAACCGGCCCTTGTCGACCCAGGCCTGCGCGTAATGCTCCGGCAGGAAGCCAATAAACGCGCCGGACAAGATCAGGATCAATTGCCCTTCCATACTGTCCACCGTCGCTTCGCTACGCTTGAATCCATGCCGCGCCAGCTCCGTCTGACTCCAGTAGGCGCGCCCGACCATCCGCTGCTGGCTGATCGTTTCCTGCGGGATTTGACGCTCATTGAAAAGCGGATGGCTGTCGCTGCAATACAGCCAGTGCTGCTCGCGATAAAGCGAATGATAGATCAGCCCGTTCATGCGCAACTGAAACGCGCCGATCGCCAGATCAAGCCGGTTTCCCAGCACGCTAAGCTGCAATTCGTAAGGGCTTTGCACATGCAGATGCACATGCAGCGCCGGATGCGTCGCGCGTAAATGCACCAATGATCTCGGAGAGCGGCAACGCTTTATCGCTGACCGTGGAATCCAGCACGCCAAGCTTGATACTGCCGCGCAATTCTCCGCGCAGCCCGGCGGCGTAACGCTCGAAACCCTCAACCTCGCCAAGCAGCCGCAACGCTTCCTGATGGAACTCCTCGCCTTTTGGCGTCAGACTAAAACCGCCGCGCCCGCGATGACACAACACCACGCCCACCAGCGACTCCAGCTGGCTCATGTAGGTGCTGATGGCCGACGTGGACAGGTTGAGTTCCTGCTGCGCCGCGGCAAAACCCTGGTGTCGGATCACGCAGGTAAAAATGCGCAGCAGGCGTGCTTCAGGCAAAACAGTGGCCACATCAAACTCCATCGAATACGGTAAATGCCGGCAAGCGAACTGCCCGGTGAAAGGGCGGCCAAGCAATGCCCTCGGGCCGGACGTGCCGATACTTTAGAAATAACTGAACTAAATATTTCGCACCAGCACTTTGTCGGTGCGCCGGTGCAGCGCCAGAATTCAATCCAGACAGTTCGACGAATGAATGCGAGGACGTGCCATGGAAAAGATCTTTCACCAACCGCTCGGCGGTAATGAAATGCCGCGCTTTGGCGGCATTGCCACCATGATGCGCTTGCCGCATCTCGCCTCGGCTGCTGGCCTGGACGCTGCGTTTATTGGCGTGCCGCTGGACATTGGCGCGTCGTTGCGCGCCGGCACCCGATTCGGCCCGCGCGGGATTCGCGCCGAGTCCGTCCTGATCCGGCCTTACAACATGGCGACCGGCGCCGCTCCGTTCGACTCGCTTTCGGTGGCCGATATTGGCGACGTAGCCATCAATACCTTCAATCTGCTGGACGCGGTGCGGATCATCGAAGAGTCGTATGACCGCATTGTCGAGCAAGACGTGGTGCCGCTGACGCTCGGCGGCGATCATACCATTACGCTGCCGATCCTGCGCGCGTTGCATCGCAAGCATGGCAAGATCGGCCTCGTCCATGTCGATGCTCACGCCGATGTCAACGACCACATGTTCGGCGAGAAGATCGCCCACGGCACGACCTTCCGGCGCGCGGTGGAGGAGGGCCTGCTCGATTGCGAGCGCGTGGTGCAAATCGGATTGCGCGCGCAGGGTTATACCGCCGATGACTTCAACTGGAGCCGCCGGCAAGGCTTTCGCGTGGTGCAGGCGGAAGAGTGCTGGCACAAGTCGCTCGAGCCCGCTGATGGCTGAAGTCCGCGCCAAGGTGGCGGGCGGTCCGGTGTACCTGAGCTTTGACATCGATGGTATCGATCCAGCGTGGGCGCCGGGTACGGGCACGCCCGAGATTGGCGGGCTGACGACGATTCAAGGCATGGAGATCATCCGTGGTTGTCATGGGCTGGACCTGATCGGATGCGATCTGGTCGAAGTGTCGCCGCCTTACGATACGAGCGGGAATACGTCGCTGCTGGGAGCGAACCTGCTTTATGAAATGCTGTGCGTGCTGCCGGGCGTGAAGCGTCGCTAAGGCGTTGTTAAGCGTCGTCAAGCTGCGCTTCGTTCAGCTAAGCCGAGTCATCAGGAGGAAAGAGCAGATCATGGAAACGACTACTACGCCCATTTTGGCGGCCGAACAAAAGGTTCGCGAGGATCTGGCGGCGTTGTATCGGCTGATGGCGCATTTCCGCATGACGGACATGATCGACACGCACATTACCGCGCGTTTGCCCGGCTCGAAACCAGCGTTCCTGATCAACCGATACGGCGTGCTGTTCCACGAAATGCGCGCGTCGGACCTTGTGAAGATCGACTACGAGGGCAAGGTGATCGACGAGCGTGCACGCGATACGCCCGAGCTCTTTATTGTCAATGAGGCGGGTTTTACGATCCACTCGGCGGTTCACATGGCGCGCGAGGACCTCGCGTTCGTCGTGCATACGCATACGGCGGCGGGGACCGCCGTGTCGGCGCAAGAGCAAGGGCTTTTGCCTATCAGCCAGCATGCGCTGAAGTTCTACGGCAAGCTGGGTTATCACGACTATGAAGGCATTGCGCTTGACCTGGGCGAACGCGAGCGCCTCGTTGCCGATCTCGGCCCGCACAAGGCGATGATCCTGCGCAACCACGGCCTGCTCGCCGGCGGCGCGACCGCTGCGCACGCGTTTCACGAGATCTACTTTCTCGAGCGCGCTTGCCAGGCGCAGGTGCAGGCGCTGGCCGGAGGCGTGCAACTGCGGATACCGCCGGCGTCATGTCCGCGAACTCACCGCGCGGCAGTTCGACTCGGAAGATGCGGACGCGATCATCGAACTGGCATGGCAAGCGGCGCTGCGTCTGATAGCCGACGACCTTCCCGACTACCGGTCCTGATCCACCATCCGGCGCATGACTGTCACGTCATGCGCCGGCGTTCCTTCATCGTTTGCCGAACTGCTCTTTACTTCCACAACGCGCAACGCGATATGGCCTTGGACCCGAATGCCTGCTCGCCGGGTATGGTCGCGGTGATCGTGTAGAAATCCCACGGCTCCTTCGACTCCGAGGGTTTCTTCACCTGCATCAGGTACATGTCGTGAATCATGGTGCCGTCGGGCCGGATATAACCCTTGGCGTACATGTCGTCGATCTTCATCTTGTGCAGTTGCTCCATCACCTTCGTGCTGTCGGTTGACCCCGCCGCCTGCACCGCCTTCAGGTAAGTGGTCGCGGCCGAATAGTCCGCGGCCTGCAAGCTGGTCGGCATCTTCTTCATCTTGGCGAAGTAGCGCTGCGCCCATTTGCGGGTCTCGGCATCCTTGTTCCAGTACCAGCTATCGGTGGCGAGAAGACCTTGGGCAGTCTCAAGCCCGAGGCTGTGGATGTCGGTGAGAAAGATCAGCAAGGCGGCGATCTTCATCGACTTGGTCAGGCCGAATTCCTTTGCGGCCTTGATCGAGTTGATGGTGTCGCCGCCCGCGTTTGCAAGGCCCAGGACCTGTGCTTTCGACGCTTGCGCCTGCAACAGGAACGACGAGAAATCCGATGCCGATAACGGATGCCGCACCGCGCCGAGCACCTGGCCGCCATTCGCCTTCACGACCTCCGACGTGTTCTTTTCCAGCGCCTTGCCGAACGCATAGTCGGCGGTGAGGAAGTACCAGGTCTTGCCGCCTTGCTTCGTCACGGCCTGGCCGGTGCCGTTGGCGAGCGCGACGGTATCGTAGGCGTAATGGACCGTGTAGGGCGTGCATTGCTCGTTGGTCAGTGCATCAACACCCGCGCCCACGTTGATGTACGGAATCTTCTTTTCAGCGGCAATCTGGTTGGTCGCGAGCGCGGTCGCCGAATTCGTGCCGCCGATGATCCCGTTGACGCCGTCGCGGTCGATCCACTCGCGCGCCTTCGACGCCGCAATGTCCGCCTTGTTCTGGTGATCGCCATAAAGCAGTTCGATGGGCTTGCCGTTCACCTTGCCGCCGAAGTCGTCGATCGCCATGCGGATGGCTTCGAGACCTCCCTGACCGTCGGAGTCGGAGTAGAGCCCTGAAAGATCTGTAATGAAGCCGAGCTTGACTGAGTCGGCCGCTGCATGCGCCGCGCTCGCGGTGAAGCTCAGGATGGCTGCCGTAACGAGGCCGCACGCAGAGCGTCGGGCGAGTGTGTTGTTCATTCTTGTCTCCATCGGTTGTCATGGGCGGCTTCTGACCGCTAACCCAATGCTCGTGCTCGTACGAGCAATCCGTCAGCATCGAAAATATCCGCTTGGAGAGGAATGAAGTCAAGGCTTACGACACTGCTATTGCGGCTTTACTCCACGTCGTCATCATCCGGGGCAGCGGTTTCATGAGTCATCGCGGCGTTTGCGAGCGAGTAGCCACGACCGGCGACGCTTGCTTGCGCTCGCTATACCGATCAGTCAGGTAGGACGAACGATCGCGCACGAGCAGCGTGAACTTGACCAGCTCCTCCATGACGTCCACCACGCGGTCGTAATAGGCGGACGGTTTCATGCGGCCGTCGGCATCGAACTCCTTGTATGCCATGGCGACAGATGACTGGTTCGGGATGGTCACCATTCGCATCCATCGGCCGAGGACACGCAACGCGTTCACCGCATTGAACGACTGCGATCCGCCGCTGACCTGCATGACCGCGAGCGTGCGGCCTTGCGTGGGCCGCACAGCGCCGATTTCAAGCGGAATCCAGTCGATCTGGTTCTTGAATACCGAGGTGAGCGTTCCATGCCGTTCCGGGCTGCACCAGACTTGTCCTTCCGACCACGCGGATAACGCGCGTAGCTCCGCTACTTTCGGATGATCCGCTGGAACGCTGTCGGTGATCGGCAAGCCGTGCGGGTCGAAGACTTTTGTCTCGGCGCCAAAATGATTGAGGATGCGTTCGGCCTCCAGGGTCAGGAGGCGGCTGTATGAAGTGGGGCGAAGCGAGCCATACAGCAGCAGAATCCGCGGCGGATGGGTTGCAACAGATTTAGGCGCCAGCTTGTCGATACTCGGAATGTCGACATGCGCGTGGCTGATATTAGGCATTCCTGATGACATTAGCGAACCTGCTTACCTTTGGCATCGATCACAACCTCACCGTCTTCCTTGCTGAACGGTCCTTTCTGCGCCTCGGGCAGTATCTCCAGAAGCAGTTCGGACGGCCTGCATAAACGCGTGCCTGCGGGCGTCACCACGAACGGGCGATTGATGAGAACAGGGTGCGCCAGCATGGCGTCGAGCAACTGTTCGTCCGTCAGCGCTGCATCGGCGAGACCGAGTTCCGCGAACAGTTTCTCTTTCTCCCTGATCGCTTGCCGGACGCTCAGCCCCGCATCCTTGATCATTTTGGATAGCGTGTCGCGACTGGGCGGCGTCTTGAGGTACTCGATCACTTCCGGTTCAACGCCCGCATTGCGGATCAGCGCCAGGGTATTGCGCGACGTGCCGCAAGCGGGGTTATGGTAAATCGTGATGGTCATGCACATGAGTCTCCATGAATCGTTAAAGAGGGGCTTGCTGCTTTATCGACGCTGTTCAGCGGGAGCGTTTCGACGGCATCTCTCACCGAACACGTGCCGCCTTCGCAGCAATTTTCGGTGAGGAAGCCAATGAGTCCGCTCATGGCGTCGAAGTTCGCTGAGTAGAAGATGAAGCGGCCGTCCTGACGCGCATTGACCAGCCCGGCGTGTGAAAGGTCTTTCAGATGAAACGAAAGACCCGATGGCGAGACGCCGAGTTGCTGAGCAATGTCGCCGGCCGCGAGACCTTCGGGACCCGCCACGACCAGCGCCCGGAAAATGGCCAGCCGCGACTCGTGCGCGAGCGCGCCCAGCGCGCGAACTACGGTATTTGAGTTCATGCGCCAAAGCGTACAACAAACGGTTTTACATTTCAATAATTATTGAAATGTAAGTTATACTAACGCGATGTCAAGCAATCGCTCAAGTGACGCCGGTGTTTGCCGTTAAAGGGTATGGGCCGGATGGATGCGGTCGGCCTCGGTTGCGTTCGCCGGCATCGACGCGCGCCACCGCTTGGATATCGATGTGAGATATCAAAAGTGAGACGACATGTTTTCGACGATTAAAGGCCGCCTGGGCATTGCCATGGCGCTTCTGGGTCTGTTGCTGATCGTGATCGGCGGACTGGGGCTGTGGGGAATGAGCCGCGGTAACGACACGACTCGCGGCCTCTTCATGAACCAGATGCCTAGCGCTGTCGCGGCCGGCAACGCGGAAATGTTTACTGCCCGTGAGCGGCTCAGCTTCGATCGTGCGGCCTTGCTGGTTGGCAAGCCCGGCGCGGAAACCGCCATTGGACGCGGGGCCTTGATGCGCACGCGTGCCGACAAGGAATGGGCGACCTACGCCGCGCTGCCCCAGGGGCCAGGGCGAACGCAAACTGGCCGAGGACTTCGAAGCCAAGCGCCTTGAACTCCAGAAGCTGATGGACGACGGTTACGCCAATATCAGGGCGAACGATGCAGACAAGATTGTCGCTTCCGCAGAAGCCATGCAGGTTGCGTTCAACCAGTTGGCCGCGTTTGGCGAAGCGCTTCGCAAGTACCAATTCGACTCCGCCAAGAGCGACTACGACAACTCGCAGGAATCATTCGGCGACTTCCGTCTTGTCAGCATCGCTTCCATTCTGGTCGGCCTCGCGGCGGCCATGTTCTCGTGGCTGTCGCTGCGCCGTTCGATCGGGCGTCCGCTCGACGAAGCGCTTGCGCAATTCGATGCCATTGCCGCCGGCGATCTGCGCCGCGAGCTGATTGTCACCTCGCGCGACGAGATGGGACAACTGCTGTCGGGTCTCGCGAAGATGCAGGCCAGCCTCGTCAGCACGGTACGCACGGTGCGCTCGGGCAGTGAGTCCATTGCATCGGCGACCAAGCAGATTGCGGCGGGCAATATCGATTTGTCTTCGCGTACGGAAGAGCAGGCGTCGGCGCTGCAGGAAACGGCATCGAGCATGGACGAGTTGACCGGCACCGTGAAGCAGAACGCCGAAAACGCGCGTCAGGCGAGCTCGTTGGCCGCCAATGCGTCGGACATTGCGAACAAGGGCAGCACGGTGGTTTCGCAAGTGGTCACCACCATGGGCGACATCAACCAGAGTTCGACGAAGATCGCCGACATCATCACGATCATCGAAGGCATCGCGTTCCAGACCAACATCCTCGCGCTGAACGCAGCGGTGGAAGCGGCGCGTGCCGGCGAGCAAGGACGAGGTTTCGCGGTCGTGGCGGCAGAAGTCCGCAGTCTCGCGCAACGCTCGTCGGCGGCAGCGAAGGAGATCAAGGAACTGATCAACACGTCGGTCTCGCGCGTGCAGACAGGCACGACGCTGGTGGGCGATGCGGGCCGCACGATGTCGGAAATCATCGGCGCGGTGCAGCGTGTGACGGACATCATGGGCGAGATCGCGGCGGCGTCCGAAGAGCAGAGCAGCGGCATTGAACAAGTGGCGCGCGCGGTCACGCAAATGGATGAAGTGACCCAGCAAAATGCGGCGCTGGTGGAAGAAGCCGCGGCCGCGGCGCAATCGCTGGAGGATCAGGCGGGCGCGTTGAAGGCGGCGGTGTCGGTGTTCCAGTTGAACGACGGCGGCCTGGAAGTCAGCAAGACGGCGCTCGGCGCGAAAGCCGGCGCGTGGCGTGCCGCATCGTGCGTTGGCGGTACCGAAGAAACGCGCGATTGCTGTGAGTTCGGAGTCGAACCGTTGCGGCCGCGGCAGCGGCTCAAGACACCGGCGCTGATCAAAGAGAAGTCGAAGCCCGTTGCATTGGCCGGCGCTGCTGATTGGGAAGCGTTTTAACCAGCGGCTTGTTCTAGCCAGCGGTCACAGGGAGGCGGTGAATGTCAGCGCCTCCCTGCTGCGACAGGTTCGCGATTCAATTCGTCAGGCACGTCGAACGCCTGATCGCCGCTTTGCAACCGCTGCATCACGCTCACTTCGCTCAGTGCTCACTTCGCGGGTAATGCCGACGGACTCATTCGCTTGATGCGCCTTCTCTCGAGGAAGGTCCATAGCATCAATCACGCCATATGTCGCGTATCGCAGAATAGTAGAAACGCCGGCAATCCACGCTGCATCTTCCCATTCGATATTCAAGCAGCAGCCGCACGGCATTCTCGGCCGTCAGACCCACTCCCCATACAAGCGTCATCTTTCGAATGCCCGCTACGAGGTCGGGATTGTCGCGCCACCATTGCTCGAACTGAGCCGTTCCTCCGTCCTGCTCGCGGGCGACGGTCGACCGCCCGAGATAAAACACGATCGGCCTTGGAAACGCGAGTGAGATCAAAAACGCAATGCCGATCAAACCCGAGATGACGGGCTCTTCGAAAAGCCGCGTATGGGGGTTGTCGATAAAGCATGAAACCGCCAGCGAGAACAACGTGCCGACCAGTACGATCGCGCTTAGCGCATCGAAGTGACTAAAGCGTAAAAGGTCCCACGTCATCCACGCAATCAGCGGCAGCGTGGAAGCGGCCAGTGCGCCGAGGTGGCCCCACTGCGGATACGCAAGGTGATAGGCGAGCCACGGGAAGAGCACGTTGATGCAGATCGCGGATAAATATCGGGCCCGGATGTTCATACGAATCGCCTGAGTGCCGAAGTTCAGCGCTGCCGGTTGCCGGCGCGGACAAACAAAAATACCACGGCACGAATCAAGTGTCTCAGGCGTTTCATGCCTCAGGGATGGTTCGCGCCGCAAACACGACGACGGCCATCAATGAACCGATCAGAACAGCCTTCAGCGCATCCCATTCGAGGTTGAAACAAGGAATGCTGCTGAGTTCCTAGCGCTGGCTTAAGCGTTGAAGCATCAAAGCATCGAAATGCAAGGCTGATGCGCGGCCCGTCAACGCCGCTCATCTTCGGTATGCCGTGATTGTGCGTGAATTGCGATGCGTAGCTCATCACGAGCACGCTGCCCGCGTGCAGATCCACATTGAGCGTGCGGCCCTTGCCCGACTTCGCGCGGATTGTCATGCGACGGGTCGCGCCCAGCGAAAGGATTGCTATGGGCGCTTTCTGCACTAACCCTTGCGTCTTGTCGTTATGGGGCGCGACGCTGTCGTTGCCATCGCGATACAGATTCAAGCCGACGCTGTTGAACTGCGCGCCGGCAATCGCGCGCACTTGTACGGCTGCCTCCATCAGAGGCTCCGGCAAATCCGCTGCGTCCAGCGAGAAATGCGCCATCAGGCGCGGGACATCGACCTCGCGTTCGTACATCATCCGGCGCTGATTGCCCCACGTCACGTTGGCCAGCGTCTGCTCAAACCACGCGTGCGCAGTGGCTTGCGGGATCACGTCGGGCAGGTAGCGAATCCCGCTTTCGGTGTCTTCCACAAGGTCGAGCGGCACGGCATCGAACAGATCGTTTTGAAACACGACGATTCCTTTCCTGGCTAATCGTAATCGCGCCGCGAACGGCAATTCACCCTGAACCGATTGCGGCTCGGCGACATACGATCCCGCCGGCAGCAACGCCGTCACGCGTACCCCGAGCAAACGCAGTCGCCGGTCCAGCGGCACGCGCTTCAGGCACTCGGTTGCGGCGCGGCGGATCTCCGTTGCCATCGGCCGTTGGAAACGGGACCGTCAGGTCACGCGTGACCGTGCTGAAGTCGTTGTAGCGCAGCTTGATGCCGACCGTGCGACCCTCGTACCCCTTGCGCCGCAGGTCGTCGGCCACGCGCGTACAGAGGTCGGTAAACGCCGCCGAGAGCTCCGCGCGATCGTGGCGTGCATGCAGGTCGCGCTCGAAGGTGGTTTCGCGGCTCATCGACTTCGGCTCGGAGCTGACCACAACGGGCCGTTCGTCGAACCCTTGCGCCACTTCCAGGAGCCATGCCGAGTAAGTCCGGCCAAAGCGGGCCTGCAGGATCTCGGGGTCCGCGCGCGCCAGATCACCGACGGTTTCGATGCCGATAGCCGCCAGTTTTTCATTCGCCTTCGGCCCGATGCCGTTCACCTTGCGCACCGGGCAGCGGCCAGATTCGCAACGGGATGTCGGCGGGGGTGAGGATGGTCAGGCCGTCGGGTTTATCCAGTTCCGAGCCGATCTTCGCCAGCAGCTTGTTCGGCGCGACGCTGATCGAACACGACAGGGCGGTCGCGTCGCGCACGGCCTGCTTGATGCGTGCGGCGGTCTCGGCAGGGTCGCCCGGCAGGTCCGTCAGGTCGATGTAGATTTCATCGATACCGCGGTTCTCGATCTGCGTGGTGAACGTGGCCACTGCCTCCTTGAAGAGGCGCGAGTAGTGCCGGTATGAATCGAAGTCGGTGGGCAGCAGGATGGCGTCCGGCGCGAGTTGCGCGGCTTTCATCATGCCCATGGCGGAAAACACGCCGAACGCGCGCGCTTCGTAGGTCGAGGTGGTGACAACGCCGCGGCCCGCGTAATCGCGCAGCCGCTTGAAGCGGCGGGTGCCGTCGGGCAGTGTTTCGGGCGTGGCGTTCCTGCCGCCGCCGATCACGACCGGCTGGCCGCGCAGTTCCGGGATAACGCAGCAGTTCAACGGACGCATAAAAAGCGTCCATGTCCAGATGCGCGATGTGCCGCGTGGCTGTCACCGCTGCGCTCCAGCACGCAAGCGGCTCAACGCGATTGACGCGCGAGGAACCGGATGTGCCGATATTTCCATCAGGAACGGACATGATCAAAATAGCTGTATGGATGTACAGTATTTTACATCAAAAGTGCGGGGGGCAATACGGTAGCCACCAACGGGCCGCTCGTCCGTTCAATGCCGCCACGTGTTAGCGCGTTTGCGGAGCGCAGCGGGACCCCATCAAGAGGCGCAATCGCGTTGAGCTTCGCTCAGGTCAGCCGCATCCGCCAGACTTAGCGTTTCACGCGTTCAGTGTTCGGCGTTGGCCGGCCCGATCGCGTCCAGTTCAGCGAGCACCGCGTCCGATAACCTCAACTGCGCCGCCTGCATGTTTTCCCGCAGATGCCCGAGCGACGACGTGCCCGGAATCAGCAGAATGTTGGGCGCGCGATGCAGGAGCCAGGCGAGCGCCACCTGCATCGGTGTCGCGCCGATCGTTTGCGCGACCGTGGACAGCACGGACGATTGAATCGGCGTGAACCCGCCAAGCGGGAAGAACGGCACGTACGCAATGCCCTGGCTCGCCAGTTCGTCGATCAGCGCGTCGTCTTCCCGATGGACCAGGTTGTAGTGGTTCTGAACGCAGACAATCTCCGCAATGCCCTGCGCCTCGGCGATCTGGGCCGCGGTCACGTTGCTCAGGCCGATATGGCGCACAAGACCCTCGCGCTGGAGTTCGGCGAGCGCTGTGACCTGCTTTTCGATCGATCCTTCCGCCGGGCGAATGGATGTTCGCCCATGATGCGCATGTTGACCACGTCGAGCGCATCCAGGCCGAGATTGCGCAGGTTGTCGTGGACGCCGCGCCTGAGGTCTTCCGGCTCGATCGCCGGTAGCCACGCACCGTCTTCGCCGCGCACGGCGCCAAGCTTGGTGACGATCACCAGATCATCCGGGTACGGGTGAAGCGCTTCGCGAATGATCTGGTTGGTGATGTGCGGCCCGTAGAAATCGCTGGTATCGATGTGATTGACGCCCGACGCCACCGCTTCGCGCAGCACGGCGATGGCCGCGTCACGATCCTTCGGCGGCCCGAATACGCCGGGGCCGGCCAGTTGCATGGCGCCGTAGCCCATGCGATGCACCGGGCGACCGGCGAGTTCAAAGGTGCTGACAGGGGTGAAATTCGACATGACGCTCTCCTTGATGAATGATGAACGCCAGTATGGAGGCGATTGCGCTGTTAGATAATCCGGTCTAAATTGCACGGGTTGTTTAAAAATGTGAACAGTGACCATGGAATTGAATGATCTTGCCGCGTTCGTTTCGGTCGCTCGCGCCGGCGGTTTTCGCGATGCGGCGCGGATCAGCGGCGTCTCCGCCTCCAGCCTGAGCATCGCCGTGCGCCGCCTTGAGGCGAAACTCGGCCTGCGCTTGCTCAACCGGACCACGCGCAGCGTGGCCCCGACCGAACCGGGGCTGCGTCTTATCGAAAAGCTGGCGCCGTTGTTCAGCGAGATGGAAGCGTCGCTGGACGTCCTGAACGGCTTCAGGGACAAGCCAAGCGGCACGCTCAAACTCAACGTGCCGTCGAGCGCCGCGCGGATCGTGTTGCCAACCGTCATCGCGTCGTTCCTGAAGGCTTATCCGGACATCCGCGTGGAAGTCGTGGTCGAGGATGGTTTCGTCGATGTGCTGTCGATCGGCTGCGACGCGGGCATTCGTTATGACGAGCGGCTTGAGCAGGACATGATCGCCATTCCGATCGGGCCACGCGTGCAGCGTTTCGCGACGGCTGCGGCGCCGGAATATCTCGATACGCACGGCAGGCCCGAGCATCCGCGCGAGCTGCTTTCGCATGCGTGCCTGCGCGGCCAGTTTGCCGGCGGCGCGAAGCCTACGTGGGATTTCGAGCGGGACGGGGAAGTGGTGCGGCTGGATCCTGCGGGACCGCTTCTGGTCAGGCCCGGCGCGGCAATGGACCTTGCAATCAGTACGGCCGTGGCAGGCGTGGGCGTGATTCACCTGTTCGAGGGCATGCTGCGCCCGTATCTGGATAGCGGCGCGCTGGAGCCGATCCTGGAGCCGTGGTGGCCGCGCTTTTCGGGGCCGTTTCT
Organism: uncultured beta proteobacterium; assembly: GCA_963708695.1. Classification (GTDB taxonomy): domain Bacteria; phylum Pseudomonadota; class Gammaproteobacteria; order Burkholderiales; family Burkholderiaceae; genus Caballeronia. The sequence goes on along the minus strand of CAVPTS010000030.1, from coordinate 12,434 downwards.
CTACTATCCGGGGCGTCGGCACTTGCCCGCGCCGTTGCGCGCTTTTATCGATTTCGTGAAGGCGGGTGATTTGTCATTGAATCCGCCGCCGCCTTTGACCTACGCCTCCGCTTGCGCCTTGCGGCACGATCGAGCTCAACCAGTCCGAGAGCGCGACGAACGGTTCGTCGTGGGCAATTTCATCGGGGGCGACGAGGTAATAGCCGGACGTGCCGGACATCGGCTTATTCAGCGGCACGACCAGCCGGCCGGACGACAATTCGTCCGCGAGCAAGATCTCCGGCAGCAGCGCGACGCCCAGGCCCGCCTGAGCCGCGCTGGTGAGCATCGTGAACAATTCATAGCGCGCGCCGCGTACCGCCCGCACATCGTGCTCAAGCCCGTTCAGGCGAAACCAGGTGCGCCAGGCGTCGGGCCGTGTCGATAAATGCAGCAGCGGCAAATCAGCAAGTTGCTCGAGCGAAATCGACGAACCGGGCGCACTTCCGGCGAGCAGGGAAGGGCTGCACACCGGCACGACCTTGCCCTCGCGGAACAGCAGCTTCCCTTGCGTGCCGGGCCATACCGAATCGCCGAAATACAGCGCGGCGTCGAAGGGCGAATCGCTGAACAGGAAAGGCTCGGTGCGGATGGAGAGATTCACCGTGATATCCGGCCGCAGCGCGCGAAATTGCGGCAGGCGCGGGATCAGCCACTGACTCGCCAGCGTAGGAACGACCGCTATCTCCAGAATCCGCCCCACGCCGCGTTGCGCCATCAATTCGAGCGTATCGCGCTCGATCCGGTCGAGATTCTTGCGCACGAGCGCCGCGTAATGACGGCCATGCGTGGTCAGCACAATGCGCTTCTTGATGCGCAGGAACAAAGCGACGCCCAGCCGGCTTTCCAGTCCCGCAACCTGACGGCATACCGCGCTTTGCGTAAGCGAGAGCTCATTGGCCGCGCGGGTGAAGCTCTCGTGCCGTGCGGCGGCCTCGAAGATCTGCAAGGCGACCAGATTGGGAATACCTTTTCTCATGTTTTACCGGTACCGTTTGCGAGTCGCGTATAGACGCGATTGAATCGACTTGGTGCAATTTGCGAATGAAGTGATGAGTTTATATCAATTGCGCGGCTTTTTGCCGCCCTCCAGAATCGGCTTCCATTGAATCGCCGTACCGGGTGTCGATCCGGGCCCTGGGCTCGCGCCATCGCTTGATCAGCCGGAACTGGATAAATGAACTCGAATCTCGCCGCATTGCTTGCTGTTGCCATTCCGGAATCCGATGTCACCGGGTTAGTGCGATTGATGAACTTGCCCTCCGTGCTCGCCGATGCCACGCCGGGCACCGTCACACCGTGCCGAACTCGCGCAGGCGATGAACATGGCGCTGTTCGCCGACCTGCTCGAGCGCGTGCCAACGGGCCGCGCTTATACCGACGACCTCCAGCACATCGCAAACCCGCGTTCAGTTCGACCACGGCGCGCTGCGCACCGTGCGTTGGGCCGAATCCGGCGCGTTGCCGCCGGGCGAAGCCGCGTTCACACGCATTCTCTGAAGCCGCTGGGTTTTGTGCTGAACGGCACGTACCCGCTCGATCGCATCAAGATGACGGGGCGCTCGTACATGCACGTCGATGCCCCCGATGAAATCGCCCAGTATTTCGTGAGCGAACTGCATCCCGAGCGTTTCAGCGCCGAATTCCAGCAAGCCGTGACGAACGTGATCGGCGAAAGCGTAGATCCGCTGACGCCGCAAGCGGTTGCGTCGCTGGCCGAGCTGGAGCGCGACCATTCGCTGCCGCTGGCGATTGCCCTCGACCTGCTGCCCGTGCTCGTGCGCTGTTTCGAGCGCCAGCACCCGGTGCCGCGTCTCGCGGACTATGAAACGCTGCGCGCCGAGTCGGCGGAAATGGCGTGGATCGCGACCGAAGGCAACGCGTTCAATCATGCGACGGACCGTGTGGACGATGTCTTCGCCGTCGCCGATGCCCAGCGCGCGCTCGGCCGTCCGATCAAGGACAGCGTCGAAATTTCGAAGTCGGGCCGGGTGCGCCAGACGGCGTTTCGGGCGGACCCCGTGCGCCGGGTGTTCATTGGCGCGGACGGTGCGCGGATCGAACGCGACGTGCCGGGTTCCTTCTACGAATTCATCAGCCGCGATACGGTCATGGACGAGGCCACCGGCCGAGCCAAGCTCGATCTCGGTTTCGATGCCGGCAATGCCACGGGCATCTTCAAGATGACGGCGGCCGCGTGAATTCGCGCCGCCGACTCCGCCGACCTGTACGACTTCACGGGTCCGTTCAAGGCGCCGCAAGGCTCGGCGATCCGCGAGCTTTTCAAGTACCTCGGCCGGCCCGGGATGATTTCGTTCGCGGGCGGCTATCCGTCGAAGGATCTCTTCGACCGGGCGGGTATCGGCCAGGCAATGGAGGACGCCTACTCCTCCGATCCGATTGCGTGCCTGCAATACGGCGACACGGCGGGCTCGCCCGCTCTGCGCCGCGCGATCCTGCGTTTGATGAGCGATCGCGGCGTGACGCGCGATGTGGACGACGTGATCGTGACCACGGGCTCGCAGCAAGGTCTCGACCTGCTGATCAAGATCCTGGTCGCGCCGGGCGACGCGGTGCTGATCGAAGAGCCGGCTTATCCGGCCGCGATCCAGGCGCTGCGGCTCGCGGGCGCACGTCTGATCCCGGTGCGCACGGACGCGCAAGGTATCGACGTGGATGCGCTCACCGTCCAGCTCGAAGCGCTTGATCCGGCCACGCGGCCGAAGCTGCTCTACACGGTGCCGACCTTCGCGAACCCGACCGGCGCGACCTTGCCGGCGGCGCGTCGCGAAGCGCTTGCGCGGCTCGCGATGCGGTTCCGTTTCGTGCTGGTCGAAGACGACCCTTATGGCGAGCTGCGCTTCTCGGGTGAGCCGGTAAAACCCATCACCGCACTCGCCGATGCCATCCCGGGCGCGAGCGACTGGGTCGTGTATTTCGGCAGCCTCTCGAAGATCGTGGCGCCGGGCTTGCGCATCGGCTGGTCGATTGCGCCGCCTGCCATCACGCGCCGCATGCTCGTTGCAAAACAGACGAGCGATCTCTGCACCTCGCCGCTCGCGCAGGAAACGGCGCGTCATTATCTGGAGCGCGGGCGCTTGGCTGATCATGTGCAGACCATTGCGCTGGCTTATCGCAAGCGTTGCGAGGCGTTGTGCAGCGCACTGCGCCAGTTCGTTCCCGATGAGATCGAGTACGTGATGCCCGAAGGCGGCATGTTCGTCTGGGCGCGATTGAAGGGCGGCCGTCATTCCGCCGATTTGCTCAAGCGCGCGATCGAGCAGAACGTGATCTATGTTCCCGGACCGGCGTTTTACGCGCGCGACCCGGACGAATCGAGCATGCGGCTTTCGTTCGCCGCCGCGCCGGGCGAGGCCGAAGTGTTCGAAGGCGTGCGGCGGCTCAAGCTCGCGCTGGCGAGCCGGTAGACGCGGGTGTGATCACGAGCAACCCGCACGTCAGGCTCGCCAGATCCGGTGAAACGCGTTCTAATCGCATAACCTGAACGCAGATGGACGCTTGACTGGGTGCAGTTGGTTCCTCCAACGCACCAAGTCGTGCCGATTAATCAATTGCAGCGGTTTTTTTAAGCCCTGAAACTCTGCTCCGACGAATGCATGTTTTGACTCGTCGGAGCGGGTTCCAGAGCGGTGCTGACGGACCGTGGCCCTCGGGCCGCGCCGCAGTGCCCGGCAGCCACCCGACATAGAGAGGAAGTGATGAAACTGAACGATATTCTTGGCGCACTCGGTGTAGACCTCGGCAAATGGAAGGGCGATGCCCTGACGGCGCGTTCGCCGCTCGACGGTGCGACGCTGGCCGGACTGGCCGTAGATACCCCCGCCGATGCCGCTCGCAAGATCGACGCTGCTCACGCCGCTTTCCTCAAATGGCGCACCGTGCCCGCGCCGCAACGCGGCGAACTGGTGCGCGTTTTCGGTAATGTGCTGCGCGAACACAAAGCCGCGCTCGGCAGCCTCGTCACGCTGGAAGCCGGCAAGGTCACGTCCGAAGGCCTGGGCGAAGTGCAGGAAATGATCGACATCTGCGATTTCGCCGTCGGCCTGTCGCGCCAGCTCTACGGCCTGACGATCGCCTCCGAGCGTCCGGGTCACCGGATGATGGAAACGTGGCATCCGCTGGGCGTGGTCGGCGTGATCTCTGCGTTCAACTTCCCGGTCGCGGTGTGGTCGTGGAATACGGCGCTGGCGCTGGTCTGCGGTGACGCGGTGGTCTGGAAGCCATCGGAAAAAACGCCGTTGACGGCTATCGCCTGTCACGCGCTGTTCGAAAAGGCTTTGCGTGAATTCGATAAGACCCATCCGGGCGTCGCGCCTGAAGGCCTGAGCCAGTTGCTGCTCGGCGCACGCGATGTCGGCCAGGTGCTGACCGAGTCGCCGAAGGTGCCGCTGGTCAGCGCGACCGGCAGCGTGCGCATGGGGATTGAAGTGGCGCAAGTGCTGGCGAAGCGGCTGGGTCGCAGCATCCTCGAACTGGGCGGCAACAATGCAATGATCGTCGCGCCCAGCGCTGACCTCGATCTGGTCGTGCGCGGCGTGACCTTCTCGGCAGTCGGCACGGCGGGACAGCGTTGCACGACGTTGCGTCGCCTGATCGTGCATACCAGCGTGGTCGACCAATTGCTGCCGCGTCTGGAAAAAGCGTTTGGATCGGTGAAAGTGGGCAGCCCGCTCGAGTCGGATACGCTTGTCGGTCCGCTGATCGACCGTGCTGCGTTCGACGGCATGCAGAAGGCATTAGGCGATGCCCGCGAGCAAGGCGGCAATGTGAAGGGCGGCGAGCGCGTGGATGTAGGCGGCCACGCCGATGCTTACTACGTGCGTCCGGCATTCGTTCGCATGCCTGCACAAACGGCCGTGGTCGAACGCGAGACCTTCGCGCCGATCCTCTACGTGATGACCTACGACGACTTCGCTGAAGCGTTGCAACTGCAAAACGGCGTGCCGCAGGGTTTGTCGTCGGCGATCTTCACGAACGACATTCGCGAAGCCGAGCAGTTCATGTCGGCGGCGGGCAGCGATTGCGGCATTGTGAACGTGAACATTGGCACGAGCGGCGCTGAAATTGGCGGCGCGTTCGGCGGTGAAAAAGAAACCGGCGGCGGCCGCGAATCGGGTTCCGATGCGTGGAAGGGTTATATGCGCCGCGCGACCAACACGATCAACTACAGCCGTGAATTGCCGCTTGCGCAAGGCGTGAAGTTCGACGTTTGATCTGAATTTGCTGCAGCGTTAAAACAAGAATCAAAACGAGACATAAACCTGGCGTCCCACCCCGACGCCAACTCCTTTCATCCGCTTGGGCGCACGCGAACCGCGGCGCGCTTAAGGGGACGTCAGGCCTCCGCGGTCATCCCCGGTTGCTGCGCTCGAATCTGTCTCGCATCTTGTCCTATGACGCGCTTCGCATAAGAAGCGCGTTCCGCCTGTCTACGTGCTGTTTTTGCGTTGCTTTTGCGTAAATACCCTGCGTCCGTTCAACTGTTTTTCGCTAGACCCTGGAGGCCACCGTGTCGTTTCTCGTGCTGGACAAACTGACAAAAGCCTACGGCGACCTGCACGCCGTGAGCGACGTGAGCCTCTCGGTTGAAAAAGGCGAATTCGTTTCCCTGCTGGGGCCTTCGGGCTGCGGCAAGACCACGACGCTGCAAATGATCGCTGGTTTTATCGATGTCACGCGCGGGCGGATTTCGCTCGACGGCAAGGACATCACGCACGTCCGGCCGAACAAGCGCGGCCTGGGCGTGGTGTTCCAGAGCTACGCGCTGTTTCCGCATATGACGGTCGCGCAGAACGTGGGCTTCGGGCTCGAAATGCGCAGTATCGGCAAGGCCGAATGCGCGGAGCGGATTCGCGAGACGCTGGCGCTCGTGCGGCTCGATGCGCTGGCGGCGCGGTATCCGCGTGAACTCTCGGGTGGTCAGCGGCAACGGGTGGCGATTGCGCGTGCGCTGGTGATCAAGCCGCCGGTGCTGCTGCTCGACGAACCCATGTCCAACCTCGACGCCAAGCTGCGCGAAGAGATGCAGTTCGAGTTGCGCGGGATTCAGCGCAAGGTCGGCACGACCACGGTCATGGTCACGCACGATCAGTCGGAGGCGCTGTCCATCAGCGACCGCGTGGTCGTGATGGAAGCAGGGCGCGTGACGCAGGTTGACTCGCCGTATCGCGCGTATGAGCGGCCGGAGAATCGCTTTGTGTCGCAGTTCATCGGCAAGGCGAACATGCTGGCGGGCAAGGTGACCGAGGCGCGTCACAACGAAGTGCATGTGGATCTCGGGCATGAACTGACCGGCATTGCGTGCATTGAAGCAGGCACGGTGTGGCGCGAAGGCGATACGGTGACGTTATGCATTCGTCCGGAAAAACTGCACTTGTGCGCGGTGGGAACGGGGCGCTTGTCGGCGACTGTCACGAGCCGCTTTTTCCTGGGCAGCCAATGGCTGTATCGCGTCGATACCGCCATTGGCGAAGTGCTGGTTTGCAGCCAGAACGAAGGCACGGAGCCGGTGGCCGAAGGCGCGATGGTTGGCATCGACTGGCATCGCGACGCCGTGCGCGTGCTTCAGGAAGCGAGCCATGGCTAGTACGCATCGACTCGACGGGTTCCGAAAATAGCGGCGCGCTGAAGAAAGACCGCGCGCCGTGGCACGCATTCGTGCCGCCCTGGCTGATGAGCTTGCCTGCGTTCATCCTGTTCGCGGTCCTCGTGCTGACGCCGCTCGCGATGACCGTTGTGCTGACGTTCTATCGCTTCGATCCGGCTAGCGGTCCGATCGCCGCGTTCCAGTTCGGCAACTATGTTGAAGTGCTGACGGACAGCTACTACCAGACCATCTTTGCGCGGACCTTCGGCATCGCGATCCTGACGACCTTGCTGTGCGTGGCGATCGGTGCGCCCGAAGCGTACGTGCTGTACCGCATGCGCGATCCGTGGCGCTCGATGTTCCTGCTCGTGATCCTTGCGCCGTTGCTGGTGTCAGTCGTGGTGCGCGCGTTCGGCTGGAGCATGTTGCTCAACACGGGCGGTATCGTGAACCAGTTCTTCGGCCTGTTCGGCATGGGTCCGTACAAGCTGGAGTACACGACCTTCGCGATCGTGATTGCGCTCGTGCACGTGATGCTGCCGTTCATGGTGATCCCCGTCTGGACCTCGCTGCAGAAGCTCGATCCGCAAGTCGAAAACGCGGCGCTCTCGCTGATGGCGTCGCCGGCGACCACGTTGCGGCGCATCGTGTTGCCGCAGATCGCGCCGGGCATTCTGTCGGGCAGCCTGATGGTGTTCGGCTTGTCGGCGAGCGCGTTTGCGATTCCCGGCCTGCTCGGCGGCCGTCGCCTGAAAGTAGCGGCCACCGCTGTCTACGATGAATTCCTCGGCTCGCTCAACTGGCCGCTCGGCGCGACCATCGCGATCCTGTTGCTGATCGCGAACCTCGTGATCATGATCACGTATTACCGGGTTCTGGAGCGTCGTTACTCCAGAAGCCTCGGTTAAGGCAAGGAGACCGCTGCCATGCGAAAGAACGGCCTCGTTGCCCTGAGTTTCCACACGCTCGTGATCCTGTTCGTGCTGGCGCCGCTCGTGATCATCGTGCTGGTCGCGTTCACGCCGGACCAGACGCTGACGCTGCCCACGCACGGCTTTTCGTTGCGCTGGTTCCGCGCGATTCTCGACTACCCGGATTTCATCTCGGCGTTTTTCAACAGCATCAAGCTGGCGTTTGCGTCGGCTACGCTGTCGCTCGCGCTGGCGTTGCCGGCGGCGCTTGCTATCGGCCGTGAACGTTTTCCGGGGCGCGAATTCCTCAATGGCCTGTTCCTCTCGCCGCTGGTGATTCCAAGCCTCGTGCTCGGCATTGCGTTCCTGCGTTTCTTCGCGATGATCGGCGCGACCGGCTCGTTCACGTGGCTCGTCGCGGCGCACATGATCATCATCACGCCGTTCGTGATGCGGCTGGTGCTGGCCTCGGTGAGCGGCATGGATCGCAGCATCGAGCATGCGGCGCAGTCGCTTGGGCGCGGACCGATGGACGTCGTTTCGCCGCATCACGCTGCCGATGATCCTGCCCGGCATCACGGGCGGCTGGCTGCTTGCGTTCATCAACAGCTTCGATGAACTGACCATGTCGATCTTCGTCACCTCGCCGCAGACCATCACGTTGCCGGTGCGCATGTACATGTACGCGACGGAATCGATCGACCCGATGATGGCCTCCGTCTCCGCGCTCGTGATCTTCATTACGGCCGGCGCGATGATCGTGCTCGACCGCGTGTATGGACTGAACCGGATCCTGATCGGTACGCATTGATCGATCGCTCGAGCTGCCTACGACTTTTATCTATGCAATGACGAATCTTCCCAGCGCAACATCCGCCGGCCAGCCGCATACCGCAGCCGATGCCGCGCCGCAATTCGTGCGTCTTGCGGAAGCGCATCGCAAGCAGGTGACGCTGACGCTGGACGGTGTAGCGATCACGGCCATGACCGGCGATACGGTGCTGAGCGCCATCCTGCTGCACACACGACGGGTGCGCGACACCGAGTTCAGCGGCGAACCGCGTGCGGGATTCTGCCTGATGGGCGCGTGCCAGGACTGCTGGGTGCAACTGGAAGAGGGCACGACGGATCAGGGCGTGCTCGACCTTCGTCAAGGAAGGCATGCGTGTGCTGACCCGGCCTGCGGGAGCGACCGGAACGTGAGTACGACGATCGATAAAAACAGCATGCATCGGGTCGTCATTGTCGGCGCAGGACCGGCCGGCGTGCGCGCGGCCGAGACGCTGGTGGCGGCGGGCATTGTGCCGGTCGTGATCGATGAAGCGCCGCGTGCGGGTGGCCAGATCTATCGGCAGCCGCCGGCGGATGCGGGTTTTGCCCGCAGCAAACGCACGCTGTATGGCATGGAAGCGGGCAAGGCCGACGCGGTGCATTCGACCATGGCCGGGTTGCTTTCGAAGCTCGACTATCGGCCCGACACGCTGGTGTGGGGATGCGGCGCGGCGCAGCTCGATACGCTTGCATGCCGGACGCCAGCGCACGGTGCCTTATTCGCACTTGCTGATCGCGACCGGCGCGACCGACCGCGTGCTGCCGTTTCCGGGCTGGACGCTGCCGGGCGTCTACACGCTCGGCGCGGCGCAGATTGCGCTGAAATCGCAGGGCTGCGCGATTGGACGCCGCGTGGTGTTCGCGGGAACCGGGCCGTTGCTTTACCTCGTGGCGTATCAATACGCGAAGGCGGGCGCGCAGGTGGAGGCGGTGCTCGATACCAATCCGTTCTCGCGCCAGTTCGCCGCGACGCCGCGTTTGTTGCGGCAGCCGTCCACCTTTGCGAAGGGTCTGTATTACGTCGGCTGGCTGGCGGCGCATGGGGTTCGTATCGAACGTGGCGTGACGCTCGTGCGCGCCGACGGGCGATAAAGCCGTGCAGGCCATGACCTATCGCGATCGGCGATGGCGAGCAAGAGCTGACCATTCCCTGCGATGCGGTTGGGTTTGGTTATGGCCTGCGTTCCGAAACGCAGCTTGCGGACCTGGCAGGTTGCCGTTTCCGTTTCGATGCGCTCAATCGCGCGTGGTTGCCGGAGCGCGATTCGGCCGGCCGCAGTTCGGTGCCGGGCGTTTATCTTGCCGGCGATGGCGCGGGTATCGCCGGTGCGGATGCTGCGGAACTGGCCGGCCGTCGCGCGGCGCTGGCGATGCTGGAAGACCTCGGGCATCGGGCTGGGAACGCTGACGTTCAGGCTCAGGCATGCGAAGCTCGACCGGCAACTGGCGAACATCGCCGAGTTTCGTATTGGGCTGGAGCAGGCGTTTGCGCCGCCCGCCGATTGCGCGTCGCACTGGCCGGACGACATGACCGTGTGCCGTTGCGAGGAGATCGATGCCGGCACGCTGCGCCGCTGCATCCGTGCTGGCGAAGCGAGCGAGATCAACCGGCTGAAGGCGCTTACGCGCGTGGGCATGGGTCGTTGCCAGGGGCGCATGTGCGGCGCGGCGGCGGCGGAATTGCTGAGCGCGGAGACGGGCAAACCGATCGCGGAGGTCGGACGTTTGCGCGGACAGGCGCCGATCAAACCTGTGCCTTTATCGATAGCGATGATGGACGAAGCGTCCGCAAGCGGATCATCTCGCCGCCATCCCGGAGCACGCGCGCGATGACTGAAACTTTGCGGTTTGACGTGCTGGTGGTGGGCGGCGGGTTGGTGGGGTCATCGACGGCCTTGATGCTTGCAAAGCGCGGGCTTAAGGTTGGGCTTTTCGAGCGCCGATATTGCGGCGCGCAGGCGAGCGGCGTGAACTACGGCGGCGTGCGCCGGCAGGGGCGGCCGGCCGAACAATTACCGCTGGCGGTGCGTGCACGAGCGATCTGGGACCGGTTGCCGGAACTCGTGGGCACGGATGGAGAGTTCGTTGTTTCGGGGCATTTGCGGCTCGCTCGCAGTGAAGCCGATCTTGCGGCGCTCGAAGCGTACGCGCAGCTTGCCAACCCGTTCGGCCTTGATTTGCAGTTGATGAGCGGACCTACGTTCAGGCGTCGTTACCCGTGGCTTGGGGCGGCTGCGGTGGGTGGCTCGTTGTGTCCGGGTGATGGTCATGCGAATCCGCGCGTGGTGTCGCCTGCGTTTGCGCGTGCGGCGCGTGCAGCCGGTGCTGATGTCCGTGAGCAGACTGCGGTGACGAACATCGCGCGGGCGGGGGATCGGTTTGTTGTTGAGGCGCGGCATGACTCGGGCGCGGCGATCGAGGTTCAGAGCGACTGGCTGGTCAATGCGGCGGGCGCGTGGGGCAACACGGTGGCCGGGTACTTTGGCGAGACCATTCCGATGGAGCCGATCTATCCGAACATGTGGGTGACTGAGCCGCTGCCGCTATTTCATCGATCACAATCTTGGGGTGTATGGCGGCGGCATTTATGCGCGTCAGGTGTCGCGCGGCAATGTGGTGATTGGTGGTGGTCGTGGGTTGGGCGATGGTGAGTATGCGCAGCCGCTCACGGAGACTACGCGGACGGTGATGCGGGCGGCGTGTGCGCTTTTGCCGGCGTTGAAAGATGCGTTGTTGTTGCGGACCTGGACCGGGGTGGAAGGCAGTACGCCTGATGATAATCCGGTGATTGGGTTTAGCCGGACCACGCCGCGACTGCTGCATGCGTTTGGATTTTCGGGCGGTGGGTTTTTGCTTGCGCCGGGGGTTGGGGAGGTGCTTTCCGATCTAATTGTAGAAGGGGAGATCGGGGACGCCGATTGAGGCGTTTTCGATTGGGCGGTTTGGGAGGGCGGAGGGTAGGGGGGGCTGGGGTTAGCGGTCGGGGGCAATGCCCGGAGTTTGGTTCTGGGGCGGCGGTCGGGGTCAATGCCGGGTTGCTGCTTTCCAGGTCGTTAGTGGTCTGCTTTACGTTAGCTGTTTTCTTTATCACTATTAGCCACTGCGCGTGGCGGCGCGTCATTTCTTTGTCCAAAGCGACAAAGAAACGAAGCAAAGAAAACGCTTTCAACCGCTCTACCCTAAGTGTCCACAGCGTGCAGTTCCCATTCATGGGTGCCCCAAAAGCACGGTGCTCGCCAGAGCGGAGGATGTGTGAACCCCTCCTTCTCGCGAATCCTGACACGTAACACGCTTCGCCCCGTACGCTCTCGGGCAAGCACTATTGCCAGGAACCCGCACGGCCTAATGCGTTTTTTCGGCTTCGCTTGCGGCTTCGTTTTGAGGCGGGTTAGTCGGCTGTTGCAGCTTGTTTTTGGTGGGTTATTTGCCTGGTCTGACCCGAGTGTTTTGCGCGGCAATCTTCGCGAGCAACACGGCGGAAAGCATATTTAGCGCTTCATTTTTCGTGGTTGACTGTGTGGCATGCACGATTATTTTCATGGGTTACGGCTTACGCATTTTGCGGCCTCATTTCTTGGTGGGTTGGCGACGTGGTTCGGGATGCGTACAAATTCGGAGGGTGGTTCTACGCGGATAGCGCGGGGTGTTCCTTGGGCAGGTTCAGTCACTGGTGGCGAAGCGTGTGGGTATCCGTGTTCGGAGAAGGAGGGGTTCACACATCCGTGGCTCTGGCGAGCACCGTGCTTTTGGGGCACCTATGAATGGAAACTGCACGCTGTGGACACTTAGGGTAGAGCGGTTGAAAGCGTTTTCTTTGCTTCGTTTCTTTGTCGCTTTGGACAAAGAAATGACGCGCCGCCACGCGCAGTGGCTAATAGTGATAAAGAAATCAGCTAACCTAAGCAGACCACTAACACTGAAAGCAGCAACCCGGCATTGACCCCGACCGCTAACGCAAGAACCTGGTAACCCGACCACCGACCCCAAACCCTGCCCCAAAAATAACCTGACCAAACAAAAATTTTCAAGAAGTACGAACGAAACCA
>CAVPTS010000029.1:0-142679 GCA_963708695.1 uncultured beta proteobacterium | reverse complement strand
AGAGTCCGCTGCTCTACCAGCTGAGCTAACGCCCCGAAAAACTGAATCCGAATTATAGCGACGTTTTCGCCGATAGTGCAACCGTCGGCAATGGAAAACCCAAAAATACCGTCTCGATGACGCATGGAAGCTGCACCGGATATAGCGCAGCCGCTCATCGACGAGCCCAAAAAGCGCCTCTTGGGGCAAACTCCCGAGCCGTTATCATGACGCACGCACGGCGGCCGGCCGTGCGCAGATCATCGAAAACTCAAAAACCCCATGGACCCATCCGCCATTCGCGCTTTGCTCGACACCACCTTCGCACCGTGGATCCGCGACCTCGCGCTAGCGCCCGAAAGCACCACGGACACCAGTGCCACCCTGCGCCTGCCTCACGCCGACAAGCTTCGCCACGCGGGCGGCGTGATCTGCGGCCAGGTTTTCATGGCCGCCGCCGATACCGCCATGATCGTCGCCATTTCGCACGCGCTCGGCGGTTTCCAGCCGATGACCACCGTCTCCCTCACCACCAGTTTCCTACGCCCCGTGAAAGCCGGCGATGTCCTCGTCACCGCCACCATTCTGCGTCGCGGGCGCAACCTGATCTTCGGCGAAATCGAACTCATCGATGAAACCGGCGCACTCGCCGCGCACGCCACTACCACCGTCATGCTCCTCGCCTAAATCACAACATGTTCGATCAAGTCGTATTCGCCGGCGGCGGCAACCGCTGCTGGTGGCAAGCCGGTTTCTGGGACGTCGTCAAGCCGGAACTCAAACTGCGCCCGCGCGTGATCACCAGCATCTCGGCCGGCGCCGCCACCGCCTGCATGCTGTACACGAACCGCTCCGAATGGGTGATGGACTACTACGCGCACGTGCTGCGCGACAACTCGAAGAACGCGTACTGGGGCAATTTGCTGCGTGGCGAATCGGTGTTTCCGCACTATCGGATCTACCGGCAGGCCTTACTCGATATCTACGGCGCCGCGTTTTCATCGCTGCAAAATGCGCCGGAAATTCGTATCGGCGTATCGCATTTGCCGCGCTGGCTCGGCGCACGCAGCGCGGTGGCGGCGGGGCTGATCGCCTATAACATCGAGAAGTACGTGCGCAAGAAGTTGCATCCCACGCTCGGGCAGGCGCTCGGTTTTCATCCGGAATTCGTGAAGGCGCAGGAGTGCGCGAGCGTCGAGGATCTCGCCGACCTGATCCTGCAATCGTCGAGTACGCCGCCGTTTACGCCGGTTTTGCGTCGACACGGCCGGCCAGTTCTGGATGGCGGCATGGTCGATAATGTGCCGGTCGGCGCGCTGGATGCATCGCCGGGACTGGTGCTGGTGATGGTGACGCGCATGTATCCGCGGCCGCAGATGTTCGTCGTGGAGCACGGAGCGAATCGCGACCAGCGGCGCGTTTATGTGCAGCCATCGCGGAAGGTGCCAATTTCGGCGTGGGATTACACGAGCCCGTCGCAAATGCGGCCTGCGTACGATCTTGGCCGAACGGACGGCGAGCAATTCCTGATGCGCTTACCCGATGTGCTCAGCGCCGCCGCGCATCTCTAGAACAGGAGTCCTGAAACGATGACCAAACGGCATAAATACACGCTGCAAGTTGTCTGGACCGGCGATCAGGGCTCAGGCACCTCGCGTTATGACGCCTATTCCCGCGACCACCTCGTGCGCGTACCGAACAAGGAGGCGATAGAAGCATCGAGCGATCCGGCGTTTCGCGGCGACGCCACGCGCCACAATCCAGAGGAGTTGTTCGTCGCGTCGCTTTCGTCGTGCCACATGCTCTGGTACCTGCACCTTTGCGCCGTGAACGGCGTCGTGGTTACGGGTTACGTGGACGATGCCATTGGCACGATGGAGGAATCGGCGCAAGGAAGCGGCCGTTTCACCGATGTCCTCCTGCGCCCTCAAGTGACAATCGGCGCGGGCGGCGACGTAAAGCTGGCCGACCGTCTGCACGAAGAAGCGCATAAATTCTGCTTTATCGCAAACTCGGTGAATTTCCCCGTCCGATGTGACCCGTCCATCGACATTTCCACACTCTGACTACCTACGGCGCCCGCCCACCAGCGCTTCCGGATTAGCCACGCTGGAGGTGTCGCCGGCATCGAAGGCGAGGATGTTCTTGAACGCGGCCGCGAAATACAGCTCGTAGCTTTCTCGTTCCACATAGCCAATGTGCGGCGTGCAAATCACGTTTTCCATGCGCAGCAGGCTATAACCCTGCAGGATTGGCTCGCTCTCGAACACGTCGATGGCAACCATCCCGGGCCGGTTGTGATGCAACGCGTTGAGCAGCGCATTTTCCTCAAGCAGCTCGGCGCGGCTGGTGTTCACAAACAGCGCGGTCGGCTTCATGCGCATGAGGTCAGTGGCCGTCACAATGCCGCGCGTGTCGTCGTGGAGCCGCAAATGCAGCGACAGCACATCGCTTTGTTCGAACAACGCTTCGCGGCTTTCGGCGATATCGAAGCCGTCAGCACGCGCAGCGGTTTGCGATCGTTCGCGTCCCCAGATCAGCACTTTCATGCCAAACGCCTTGCCGTAACCGGCAAGCAGCTGGCCAATTTTTCCGTAGCCCCAGATTCCAAGCGTCTGGCCACGCAGCACTTGGCCAAGGCCGAAATTCGGCGGCAACGCGGACGTTTTCAGACCGGATTGCTGCCACGCGCCCTGCTTCAAATTCGCCACGTACTGCGGAATCCGGCGTTGCGCAGCCATGATCAGCGCCCACGTCAGCTCGGCCGGCGCGATCGGTGAACCGCTGCCTTCCAGCACGGCAATGCCGCGTTCGGTACAAGCGTCGAGTTCTATGTGGCCGCCCACTTTGCCGGTCTGGCTGATCATGCGCAGCCGCGGCAGTTTATCGAGCAGTTGTGAACTGATCCGGGTGCGCTCGCGGATCAAAACGAGCGCTTCTACTTCCGAAAGTCTGCTAGCCAACTGTCCGAGCCCGCGCACCGTGTTATTGAAGACTTTCACCTCGTGATCTGCGAGCAGACTGAAGCAATCGAGCTTGCGAACGGCGTCCTGGTAGTCATCGAGGATGGCAATTTTGATTGGCATGGATTGGCTTTTGATAGGCATCAAACGTGCTGCAGAAATTCGAAGATGGACAGGAATCGACGAGCTAAGTTCGGGTAATTACGTATAAATTCGCCGAAATACTGGCCTTACGTCGCGTTAAGCTGCTGGTGTAATCCGACGAATTTACCGGTCGCCGGATGGGTGATTAAAGAATATCGAATGCGGATTGAGCAGTTTAGCCATTCACGCGTCACTAGCGCCGGAAAACCGGCAACGATGGAGACATTCCTATCCCTTTTTAACAGTTTGTTCCGTGCCGACGCAAGCCGCGATTCAGACGGCAGTCGTCACCAGATTAACCAACTCCACCGACGCATGCCTTGTTTTGGTGTCGCCGACTGCTACGTGAGTTCCTCCGTGCAGGGTATCAGGCGACGCAAAATGCGCCTCTCGCGAGCAGCGCCGGCGGGTTGCAAACCGTTTTCTCTTCCAAGAACGGAGTGTGCTTGATGAACCAGCCCGCAGTTGTAGATCAAACCATGGCCGACGCCGACAACGATGTCCCGGCGTACGTGAAAAATCAGAAGCTCATCGACTGGGTGCAGCAGATCGCCGCGCTGACGAAGCCCGACCGGATCGAATGGTGCGACGGCTCGGAAGCGGAGTACGACCGTCTGTCCCAGCAGATGGTCGATGCCGGCACGCTCAAACGCCTCAATCCGGCGAAGCGGCCTAATTCCTATCTCGCCTGCTCGGACCCATCTGACGTGGCGCGGGTCGAGGATCGCACGTTCATCTGCTCGGCGCGCCCGGAGGAAGCGGGTCCGACGAACAACTGGATCGATCCGAAGGAAATGCGTGTCACGCTGGATGGCCTGTTCGATGGCTGCATGTCCGGCCGCACGATGTTCGTCGTCCCATTTTCGATGGGTCCGCTCGGTTCGCCGATTGCGCATATTGGCGTGGAACTGACCGACAGCCCTTACGTGGTGACCAATATGCGCATCATGACGCGCATGGGCAGCGCGGTGTATGACGTGCTGGGCACGCATGGCGTGTTCGTGCCGTGCGTGCATTCGGTCGGCGCGCCTTTATTGGCGGGAGAGAAGGACGTGGCGTGGCCGTGCAACGACACGAAATACATTGTCCATTTTCCGGAAAGCCGCGAGATCTGGAGCTTCGGTTCGGGTTACGGCGGCAACGCGCTGCTCGGCAAGAAATGTTTCGCGCTGCGGATTGCATCGACGATGGGACGCGACGAAGGCTGGCTCGCTGAGCACATGCTGATTCTCGGCGTGACCTCACCGGAAGGGCGCAAATATCACGTTGCGGCGGCGTTTCCGTCGGCGTGCGGCAAGACCAACTTTGCCATGCTGATCCCGCCGCAGGATATGTCGGGCTGGAAGGTATCGACGATCGGCGACGACATCGCCTGGATCAAGCCGGGCCGCGACGGCCGCCTCTACGCGATCAACCCGGAAGCGGGCTACTTCGGCGTGGCGCCGGGCACGAGCGAAAAAACCAACTTCAACGCCATGGCGACGCTCAAGGAGAACGTGATCTTCACGAACGTGGCGTTGACCGACGACGGCGATGTCTGGTGGGAAGGCATGACGGACACGCCGCCGGCGCATCTGATCGACTGGCAAGGCAACGACTGGACGCCCGAATCGGGCAAGAAGGCGGCGCACCCGAACGCGCGCTTCACGGCGCCGGCGGCGCAATGTCCGTCGATTGATGCCGATTGGGAGAATCCGGCAGGCGTGGCTATCGATGCGTTCATTTTCGGCGGCCGTCGCTCGGACACCGTGCCGCTCGTGACCGAGGCGCGCAATTGGAACGAGGGCGTCTACATGGCCGCGACGATGGGCTCGGAAACCACGGCGGCGGCGGCTGGCGAGCAAGGCGTGGTCAGGCGCGATCCGTTTGCGATGCTGCCGTTCTGCGGCTACAACATGAGCGACTATTTTGGCCACTGGCTGAAAGTGGGCGAGCGGCTGGAGCGCCTCGGCGCCAAGCTGCCGAAATTCTTCTGCGTGAACTGGTTCCGCAAGGGCGAGGACGGCAAGTTTGTGTGGCCGGGTTTCGGCGACAACATGCGCGTGCTGACGTGGATGATCGGGCGCATAGAAGGCACCGCGCAGGGCGAGGAACACGCGTTCGGGCTTTCGCCGCGTTATGAAGACATCGACTGGGGCAAGCTCGATTTCACGCGTGAACAGTTCGAGCGAGTGATCTCCGTGACGGATTCGGCGTGGCGTGACGAGCTTCAGCTTCACGACGGATTGTTCACCAAACTCGCTCAGGGACTGCCGACTGAACTTGCAGACACCAAAGCCGGCATCGAAAAGCGGCTGGCCGCGTAGGTTTTGTTGATGCGCGATTAGTGACGGAAGTCGACATAATCGATGTAAATAGGGCCGCATTAGCGGCCCTTCTGTATTTCCCGCTGTACCGCGTCAAAATTGAATTAGCCATCCTTTTCAGAAATGAGCCGAACAACTTTAGTGCGCGATTTCGTTCCGAATTTAGCAACAATGCATCGTCTTTCACCTTACTGAATGGTAAAGCGGAAATCTTTTATCGTAAAAAGTCACATTTCTGGCAACTTCTGCACGAAATCGCGAGTCCTAGGATAATTCCTCATTGCTTCTGGAATTTAAAAGAGGCTGTCAAGCAGCAGGAGTTGTCTCATGGATCATTTGCAATCGATGAAAGTATTCGTCCGAGTGGCGGATCTCGGCAGTTTTGCTCGCGCGGCCGGCGCAATGGACATCTCGAATGCAGTGGCGACGCGTCATATCGCTGACTTGGAAGGACGTCTCGGCACCCGCTTGCTTAACCGCACGACGCGCAGCCTGTCGCTGACCGAGTCGGGTCAGGTGTACCTGGAGCGCGCCCGGCAGATCCTCGATGAACTCGAAGACGTCGAGCAAATGGTCGTCGCGCGTAATCATGAGCCGGTTGGATCGCTGAGAATTGTCGCGCCTGTCGTGTTCGGGCTGCACAACCTCGCGCCGGTACTGCAGACGTACACGGAACGCTATCCGAAAGTCGTGCCCGACGTCACGCTGGTCGACCGGCAAGTCGATCTGGTGGAAGAGGGCTTCGACGTGGGCATTGTGATCGCGCGCCAGATGCGCAGCGCGAGCATTGTCACGCGGCGCCTCACGACCGGTTGCCTGACTGTGTGCGCCACGCCGGCGTATCTCGAAAAGCATGGCGTCCCGGTGCGGCCTGAGGATCTGGCAGAACATCCGTCGCTTAGCTTGCCATCGGAATATTTCGGCGATGAGCGCGTGTTCACCGGCCCGACAGGCGAAGTTCGCGTGCGGCCGACGAACGTGATCGTCGCGAACAACACGGAGATGCTGCGTCAGTTCGCGCTGCTCGGCATGGGTATCGCGATCCTGCCGAGCTATCTGATCGGCAACGACACTACGCGCGGCAAGCTGGTGCGGCTGCTGAGCGACTACCGGCTGCCGCAGGTCGAGATAAACGTCGCGTACCCGAGCCGTCGGCATTTGCCGGCGAAGGTGCGTACTTTCATCGACCACCTTGTGGAGCATTTCAGCCAGACGCCGAATCACCAGCTCGGCGAACAGTGGATCAAGGATGGCTTCGTCAAGCCGGGTTTGTCGCCTGCCATCAATGACGACGATTCCGAGCCGCTGGTGGCTCACGCGGCTTACGCGGAGGCAGAAGGCGGCGCACGATTCGAACCGCCGCGTCCCGCCGATAAAGACAGCAAGCTCAATGGCAAGCCGGTGAAGTCGCGGACGCGCTCGACGTTGGCGATGCCTTCGCCGTTCTAATGGCCGCCGCAGCCATCGCGCGTGATTGAGCGCGATGCACGAAAAAAAGCCCGCGACACATTCGCGGGCTTTTTTATGGCGCGGGTTTTAAACGGAACTAACCTGCTTTCCGAACCGGCGCTTTTTTAGCCGCCGCCTTCTTCGCTGGCACCTTCTTCGCTGCGGCTTTCACGGTCGTTTTCTTGGCCGCGACGGCTACATCGCCGTCACCGTCCTCGTCCGCCTCGGGCGCTGCTGCCACTGCACCGCGTTTAACGGCCGTCTTCGCACCCGGCTTCGGCTCTTTCTTCTCGAACTCGAAACCGATCTTGCCGTCTGGCTGCTTCACGAGAAACGCCTTGAAGTTCCGGCCCGTGCGCGATGACTTGAAGCCCGTCAGCAAATCCGTCCGCCCTTCTTCAAGCAACTTCGACATCTGCTCGCGCGACATTTCCTGCTGCAAAATCACCTTGCCAGAACGGAAATCGCAGGTTTTCGGATTCGCGACCGAGTTCTCGCAGACATAACTCATGCCGTGCTCATACACGCGCGACTGACACTTCGGACATGCGCCAACCGGCGTCTGCTCCGAGAAATCCACCGGTTCGCCGTCTTCGCCACCCGAATCCTGGCCGAAATCGAATTCCAGCTTGAAGTTCTTGATTTCGTCGTCGAAGGAAAGCTTCAGGATCGCGGAAAACGGCCGGCCCATCTTGCTGCGAAAACCCGACAGCGGCCCGATGGTCTTGTCCTTGATCAACTGCTCGACTTCAGGAATCTCAAACTGCCGTCCGCCGGGAATCTTCGAAATCGAGAACTCGCATTTCGTACAAGCGAAGCGCCGATAATTTTCCTTCACCTGACTGCCGCAATTCGGACACGGCGTTTCGAGCGTCGAATAATCGCCGGGAATGGTGTCGGAGTCGTATTCCTTCGCGCGCTTCACGATGGTCTGCGTCATGCGCGCGATTTCCTGCATGAACTCGTCGCGCGGTAGCTTGCCGCGTTCCATCTGCGACAGCTTGTGCTCCCACTCGCCGGTCAGTTCCGGCGCCGTCAATTCCTCGACGCCTAGACCACGCAGCAACGTCATCAACTGGAACGCCTTCGCCGTCGGAATCAGATCGCGGCCTTCGCGCACCATGTACTTCTCACCCAGCAGCCCTTCGATAACCGCCGCACGCGTGGCAGGCGTGCCGAGACCCTTGGCGGCCATCGCCTCGCGCAATTCCTCGTCTTCAATGAGCTTGCCCGCGCCTTCCATGGCCGAGAGCAGCGACGCTTCGTTATAGCGCGCTGGCGGTTTCGTCACGAGACCGAGCGCCGCGACCTTCTCGACATCGACTTTCTCGTCCTTCTGCACCTGCACGAGGTTGGCGTCTTCGCCGCTCACTTCCTTGCCGTAGACCTGCAGCCAGCCCGGTTCGACCAGCACCTTGCCTTCAGTCTTGAAATGATGGCCGACCACTTCCGTGATCCGCGTGGTGACCATGTATTCGGCAGCCGGGAAGAACACCGCGAGGAAGCGCTTCACGACCAGGTCGTACAGCTTCTGCTCCGGCTCGGACAACGCTTTCGGCGCTTGCAGGGTCGGGATGATGGCGAAGTGATCGCTGATCTTCGAATTATCGAAGATGCGCTTGTTCGGCTTTACCCAACCCTTGTCCAACACCTGCTTCGCGTGCGGCAGATAGTTGTTGCTCTCCTTGAGCATCGCGAGCGTGTCTTTTACTGTCGGGATGTAATCCTCGGGCAGCGCGCGGGCGTCGGTACGCGGGTACGTGAGCACCTTGTGCTTTTCATACAACGCCTGAGCCAGGCCGAGCGTGTTCTTGGCCGAAAAGCCAAAGCGGCCATTCGCCTCGCGCTGCAAGCTCGTCAAGTCGAACAGCAGCGGCGACATTTGCGTGGACGGCTTCGCTTCTTCGGTGACCGTTCCGGTCTTGCCGCGACAGGCTGCGACAATCGTTTCGGCCGCCGGCAAGCTCCAGAGGCGCGAATCGCGCTGCTCGGGATCTCCCTCGACCTTCTTGAATTTCGGGTCGAACCAGCGGCCTTCGTACATGCCCTTCGCCGCGATAAATTCGGCGCGCACTTCCCAATAATCGCGCGACACGAAACGACGAATCTTTTCTTCACGTTCCACGACGATAGACAACGTTGGCGTCTGAACGCGGCCAACAGTCGTCAGGAAGAAACCGCCGCCCTTGCTGTTGAAGGCGGTCATCGCACGCGTGCCGTTAATGCCCACGAGCCAGTCGGCTTCCGAGCGGCAACGGGCGGCATCGGCGAGCGGTTGCATGTCGGCGTCGCTGCGCAGGTGCGCGAACCCGTCGCGGATGGAACCGGCCGTCATCGACTGGAGCCAGAGGCGCTGCACCGGCTGTTTCGCTTTTGCATGCTGCGCGATCAGGCGAAAAATCAGCTCGCCTTCGCGCCCGGCGTCGCAGGCGTTAATCAGACGGTCGACGTCCTTGCGCTTGAGCAGCTTCGTCAGCACTTTGAGACGGGATTCGGTTTTCGCGATCGGATTCAGGTCGAAATGCGGCGGAATCACGGGCAAATTGGCAAAACTCCACTTGCCGCGCTTGACCTCGTACTCTTCCGGCGCGGCGATTTCGAGCAAGTGGCCGACTGCCGACGACAGCACGTAGTCTTCGCTTTCGTAATATTCGTCATGCTTGGTGAAGCCGCCCAAAGCGCGCGCGATGTCGTTCGCGACAGAAGGCTTTTCAGCAATGATCAGGGCTTTGGACATGACTCGATTCTAGTTAGGGACTGGCATGAGGCCGGGTTTGGGGGCTTGCGCCACCGCGGTTCGGGCCCGTTAACGTCCGCTTTATAGCATATGGCGCGCGGCGCGCGGTCTGGCATTTGGTGAATCGCGGGCTGCCGAACGGTGAATGTGGGTGCTTTGTGGCGAAACCGTAAAAGCTGTTTCAGCCTTACGAACACGGTTGCGTGAGCGTGCGGTCCTGCCGTTCTGATTCCGTCTATACGGCGGCCAGCGCGGGCCGGATCTTCGGCGCGCCGACCACACCCGGCAACGCGCTGAAGTCCGTCAACATCCTGGCGACAATGGACGTTTGCGGCAACACTGTTCCAAAAAACCGGGTGGTTCCAGCGTCTTCTATCAAGATGGTCGGAAAATTTTCCACATCGAGGTCGTCGAAGCGATCCGCCTGATTTTCGATGTCGATCCACGCGAAGCAGATGTCCGGATGGGCATCGGCGAGCTGGTTGAAACTCTTCGCGATAGTCTCGGCACGTCCCGCACCATTCGGCGCACAGGCAGGCGACGAGCAGCGTGCTGGCGCTGGCCAGGCGCTCGGCAATCTGATCGGCGTCCGTGTCGAGATTCAGCGCGGGCATGGTTTCTTGCAGTCCTTTTTGTAAGTGATTGGTGCGGCGTGGCAGGAGTCTGATTTTGTCGCGAATGTAGCATGACGTCGGGCAATCAGCTTTCGAGGCGAGTAAAACGCCCACCCGGCAACGCGCCAATTCGCCCCGACAGTTCAAGCTGCAGCAACAGGCCTTGTAACGTCGCGCCATCCATTTCAGTCCTCTCGGCAAGAATTTCAAGCGTCGCGGGCGAGTGTCCGAGTGCGTCTAACAAGCGCTCGGCTTCGGGGTTGGCGGGTTTTATCGAGGCGGATGCCCAAGAGGCGCTAGCCGGTTTTCCGGGTGCGGCGCTTTGAAGTTCAAGCGCGAATTCGCTTGCTGCCGGCTCCACGCTGGCCGCTTTTGCCGGACGCGTTTTCTCACGCTTTCGTGGCGGCGCGGCGCTCGTTGGCTCAGGTATTACCTCGAAACCGAACTCTTCGAGGATGTCCTCGGGCGTTTCCACGAGTTTCGCCCCCTGCTTGATCATTCGATGACACCCGCGCGACAGCGGCGCGTGAATCGAGCCGGGAATCGCGAATACGTCGCGCCCCATTTCGTTGGCCAGCCGCGCGGTGATCAGCGAGCCGGAGCGCATCGCGGCCTCGACGATCAGCACGCCGCCCACAAGCCCCGCGATCAACCGGTTGCGCTGCGGGAAATTCGCGGGGCGCGGCGGCGTGCCGAGCGGCCATTCGGACACAATCGCACCGTTCGCCGCGATTTCATGTGCGAGTGAGTGATGGAGCGACGGATAGACAAGGTCCGCCCCCGTCCCGATCACCGCAATCGTGCCACCGGGACCGCTCAGCCCACCCCGATGCGCCGCGCCATCGATACCGAGCGCAAGTCCCGAAACCACGGCCAGTCCTGCGTTGGAAAGCGCGTGAGCGAAGCGACGGGCGTCGTCGATACCTTGCGGCGTCGCGCTCCGGCTGCCGACTATTGCGACCGCCCGGTTTTGAAGCAGATCCAGCCGCCCTTTTACATATAGCAGCGGCGGCGGGTCGGGCATGGTCAGCAGCGCCGGCGGATACGCGGAATCGGCGAGCGTAACAACCGTGTTGCCCTGCATGGACGCCCACTCGAGCGTGCGCGCGAGGCATTCATCGAATGAACCGAGTTCCGAGGACGGCGGCGGCGCGAGCACGGCACGCGCGGATTTCTCGCCGGCAATGGCTGCCAAGGCTTCGAACGATTGGTGCAGTACCGCCTGCGGACCGCCGAACTCGGCGAGCAACGCGCGCAATGCAATGGGCGGCAAACCGCTCGCATTCGCCAGCCGAAGCCATGCTGAAATGTCTCGGGAATCGGTTACACCCAGACGGGGCGTGGCATCGGCCGTCGGCAACAGGAAGGGCGTCATGTTAAAATTTTCATATTCCGAAATACGAAAGGGTTGTCGAACGGTCACATTTCTGGTTGGTCGGACAAGGCGTCGCCGCGAAACAGGCGGTGCTGATGCGGTGTTGAACCGTCGCGTTTCAGCCCAATCATCTTCTCGATACCAGCATTCTTTTACAACCTGGCCGAATGGCCGACTATCGCGCGCTGCGGCGCGCATCGATACTCTGAACCATGGCTCTGCTCCACATACTCACTTACCCGGACAAGCGGCTGCATAAGGTCGCGAAGCCCGTAGAAGTCGTCGACGACCGGATCCGCAAACTCATCGCCGACATGGGCGAAACAATGTACGCGGCGCCCGGCGTCGGCCTCGCCGCGACCCAGGTCGACGTGCACGAACGCGTGATCGTGATCGACACGTCGGAGACGCACGACCAGCTTCAGGCGTTCATCAATCCCGAGATCATCTGGGCGAGCGACGAGAAGAAGGATCACGAGGAAGGCTGCTTGTCGGTGCCGGGCATTTACGACTTTGTCGAGCGGCCCGAAAAGGTGCGCGTGCGGGCGCTGAACGAAAAGGGCGAAACGTTCGAAGTTGACTGCGACGAGTTGCTCGCTGTCTGCATCCAGCACGAGATGGATCATTTGATGGGGCGCGTGTTTGTCGAATACTTGTCGCCGCTCAAGCAGACGCGGATTCGCGGCAAGATGAAAAAGCTCGAAAAGGCGCTGTAACGCGTCGTTCACGAAGTTTTGTGCTGGAATTTGCAGGTTGCTGAATCGATGACTCAATCGCTGCGTGTCGTGTTTGCGGGAACGCCTGAATTTGCGGCGGCCGCGTTGTCCGCCATTCACGCGGCGGGTTTTCACGTGCCCCTCGTGCTGACGCAACCGGACCGGCCCGCTGGGCGCGGTATGAAGCTGGCCGCGAGTCCGGTGAAGCGGTTTGCCGTCGAACACGGCTTGCCGGTGGCTCAACCTGCTTCGTTACGGCGTAACGGCAAATATCCTGGAGAGGCTGCCGAGGCCATTGAGCGCCTGTTGGCCACGCCGCACGACGTCATGGTGGTCGCGGCATACGGGCTGATCTTGCCGCAGGAAGTGCTCGACATCCCGCCGCTTGGCGCCATCAATATCCACGGATCGTTGTTGCCGCGCTGGCGCGGCGCCGCGCCGATTCATCGCGCGATTGAAGCAGGCGACGCTGAAACGGGCATCACACTGATGCAAATGGATGCAGGGCTCGACACCGGCGCGATGATCCGCGAGGGCCGCATAGCGATCAGCGCAAGCGACACCACGGCCACGCTGCACGACCGGATGGCGCAACTTGGCGCGGATTTGATCGTCGATGCGTTGCGCGATCTCGAGCGCGACGGCGCTTTGCCCGCCACGCCGCAGCCGCAAGATGGCGCGACATACGCGGAGAAGATCGCCAAACACGAAGCAGCGCTCGACTGGCGTCGGCCGGCGAGCATGCTGGCGCGCCAGATTCGCGCCTTCGATCCGTTTCCCGGTGCTTTCGGGACGCTCGATGGCGTTGCCGTGAAGATCTGGGCGGCCGACGCTGTTGATCTGCCGAGCGATGCAGAACCGGGTGTCGTTATAGAGAGCGGCGCGGAGGGCGTTTTGATTGCGTGTGGTCAGGGCGGCTTGCGACTAACCCAGCTGCAAAAACCGGGCGGTAAACGCCTGCCGGCGCGCGAATTTCTCGCCGGATCGCCTATTGTGAAAGGGCAGCGATTCGAGCTTCGGGAAGTCGCTCCAGGCGCCTGAACTGCCGCCGCACACAACAACCCAAGCCAATCAAAATCAAAATTCGCCAAAGGTCCCGCGATGCTCGGAATCACCGGTTTCACGCTGTTTATCCTCGCTGTCATGTTGCTGAGCGTTACGCCGGGGCCGGATACGGCGTACATCGTCGGCAGAAGCGTTGCGCAGGGGCGTGGCGCGGGCGTCGTGTCGGCGCTTGGCATTGCGGTGGGGTGCGTCGTGCATACGCTTGCTTGCGCGTTCGGGCTGACCGCGTTGCTGGCGGCGTCGGCGACCGCGTTCACCGTCGTCAAATTTGCTGGTGCGATCTATCTGATTTATCTCGGCGTGCGGCTGATTTTCGCCAGACCCGCCGCTGCAAACAGCGGAAAGCCAGCCGAAGAAACGCGCACTCGTGCTGCGCCGAAGTCGCTGCAGCAGCTCTTCGCGCAAGGCTTTGTCACCAACGTGTTGAACCCGAAAGTGGTGCTGTTCTTCGTCTCGTTCATCCCGCAGTTCGTTGCTGCCGACAGCGCGCACAAGACCCTTGCATTCCTCGCCCTCGGTTTTGTCTTCGTACTCGTCAGCACGTTCTGGAACACGATCGTCGCCTGGATTGCGGGCAGCGTGACGCAGCGCTTCTCCGGCAAGCCGAACGTGAAGCTTTGGCTGGACCGGTTCGTCGGCAGCGCTTTCGTCGGATTGGGCATCAAGCTGGCGACTTCGCACAGGTGATTGAATTATTCCGCGATGCCCTTATCTAACATTTTGCTTACAACAAGTGGCCGAACTGATCGGCCAAGCAAAAAGGCCGTTTCGGCCGCTCGCGCTTAGGGCGCATTGATATTGGGTGAGGAGTTCAAGACATGTTCAACTGGGTCAAAACGGCGATGCTGATGGCAGCGATCACGGCCCTTTTTGTTGTGATCGGCGGAATGATTGGTGGCAGCAAGGGGATGATGCTTGCGCTGCTCGTCGCCCTCGGAATGAATTTTTTCTCATACTGGTTCTCCGACAAGCTTGTGCTGAAGATGTACAACGCACACGAAGTCGACGAAGCCAGCGCGCCGCAGTTTTATCGGATGATTCGCGAACTGGCCACGCGCGCGCAGTTGCCCATGCCGAAGGTTTATCTCATCGACGAAAACGCGCCGAACGCGTTCGCAACCGGCCGTAATCCAGAACATGCGGCGGTCGCGGCAACGACCGGCATTTTGCGGGTGTTATCGGAGCGCGAATTGCGCGGTGTGATGGCGCATGAACTGGCGCACGTGAAGCATCGTGACATTTTGATTTCGACGGTATCGGCGACCATGGCCGGTGCGATTTCAGCGCTTGCGAACTTTGCGATGTTCTTTGGAGGCCGGGATTCCGACGGGCGGCGGACGAATCCCATTGCGAGTATTGCGGTTGCAATGTTGGCGCCGCTAGCCGGCGCGTTGATCCAGATGGCGATATCGCGGGCGCGGGAATTTGAAGCTGATCGCGGTGGGGCGCAGATTTCCGGCGATCCGCAGGCACTCGCCAGCGCGCTTGAGAAGATTCACGCGTATGCGGCGGGGACGCCGTTTCCGACTGCTGAGCAGCATCCTGCCACTGCGCAGATGATGATCATGAATCCGCTGGCCGGCGGCGGAATCTCCAAGCTGTTTTCGACGCACCCGGCGACGGAGGAGCGCGTTGCGCGGTTGATGGAAATGGCGCGGACTGGGCGAATGGACTAAGTTTTTCGTTCGCACTCGGTCGGGGTTTTGGGCGCGGGGCTGATGGTCGGTGGTCGTGGGTTGGTGCTGGGTTGCTGCTGCTTACGTTAGCTCGGGTTGTATGTTGGCTTTTTATCGCTATTAGCTAGGGTATTTTCGTTCGCACTCGGTCGGGGTTTTGCGGCGCGGGGCTGATGGTCGGCGGTCGAGGGTCAGCGCCGGGTTGCTGCTGCTCACGTTAGCGCGGGTTGTATGTTGGCTATATTTTTTATCACTATTAGCCACTGTGCGTGGCGGCACTTCATTTCTTTGTCCAACGGCGACAAAGAAACGAAGCAAAGAAAACGCCTCCCCACAATCTGTATTAAGTGTCCCCAGCGTGCAGACCACTGCTTTTGGTTCCCGCGTAGCACGGTGCTCGCAAAACCACGGACACTTGAACCCCTCCTTCTCGCGAATCCTTACATCCCCACGCTTCGCCACCAGTGCTCTCGGGCAAGTTCAGTGCGCCCACAGACCGGGACGGCCACACCCCTGCTTGAGGTTGGCTGAATCTAGCCAGCGCGTGGTAATTTCAAGGCAGTTGTTCACGGTTTGCGCGCGGCGTTCCATATTTTGATGATCTGCTGGTGCCCAAGCGTATTAGGCACTACACGCGTCCCCTAGGTTGAACGGCCATGCGGATCACGCAGTCCACCAACCCCTAGAGGCGCGTGAGGCCGTAATGGTCCGTGCCCGCATCGATCTTGCCCGAGAGCACTGGTGGCGAAGCGTGGGGATGTAGGGATTCGCGAGAAGGAGGGGTTCAAGTGTCCGTGGTTTTGCGAGCACCGTGCTACGTGGGAACCAAAAGCAGTGGTCTGCACGCTGGGGACACTTAATACAGTTTGTGGAAAGGCGTTTTCTTTGCTTCGTTTCTTTGTCGCCGTTGGACAAAGAAATGAAGTCCCGCCACGGACAGTGGCTAATAGTGATAAAAAATAAAGCTCACATTGAACTCGCGCTAACGTAAGCAGCAGCAACCCGGCACCGACCCCGTACCACGGACATGGAAATGAAGTCCCGCCACGGACAGTGGCTAATAGTGATAAAAAATTTAGCTCACATTGAACTCGCGCTAACGTAAGCAGCAGCAACCCGGCATCGACCCCGTATCACGGACATGGAAATGAAGTCCCGCCACGGACAGTGGCTAATAGTGATAAAAAATTTAACCAACATTAAACCCGCGCTAACGTAAGCAGCAGCAACCCGGCATCGACCCCCGACCACCGCCGGTAGCCCGCTCCCAAAGAACCCCGAGTGCGAACGAAAGTATCCTGGCTAATAGCGATAAAAAATTTAGCCAACATTGAACCTGAGCTAACGTAAGCAGCAGCAACCCAGCACCAACCCCGACCACCGCCCGGTAGCGCCCTCTCTATCCCACCCCCAAAACCCCCAAGTGCGAACGAAAAACCTTTGCTACAATTCCGATTCGCTTCGAGGAGCGTTGCGACGGCATCCGACCATGGATGCCGCCAGGCTCGAAGCATTCAATCGGACGGAGCGACCAGCGCAGCACGCGCTTGTTGAACCACCGCATCGAACGGCGCTCACGTCAAATTTCTATATTTCCATTTAGAAAGGAGGGCGTGATGAACGCCGCAGTTCTCGATTCCAACTCGAACAAAGATTTCGTCGTCGCCGATATGTCACTTGCTGCCTGGGGCCGCAAGGAACTGAACATCGCTGAAACGGAAATGCCCGGCCTCGTGCAAACGCGCGAGGAATACAAGACGCAACAGCCGCTGAAAGGCGCGCGCGTCGCCGGTTCGCTGCACATGACCATCCAGACCGGCGTGCTGATCGAGACGCTGACTGCACTCGGCGCGGATGTGCGCTGGGCGTCGTGCAACATCTTCTCGACGCAGGATCACGCTGCCGCCGCTATCGCCGCTGCCGGCGTACCGGTCTTCGCATTCAAGGGCGAATCGCTCGACGAATACTGGGAGTTCTCCCACCGCATCTTCGAATGGCCGAACGGCGAATTCGCCAACATGATCCTCGACGACGGCGGCGACGCCACGTTGCTGCTGATCCTCGGCGCGAAGGCTGAAAAGGACCGCTCGGTCATTGCCAAGCCGGAAAACGAAGAAGAAATCGCACTGTACAAGTCGATCGCCGCTCACCTCGACATCGATTCGACGTGGTATTCCAAGCGCCTCGTGCACATCCAGGGCGTGACGGAAGAAACCACGACGGGCGTGCATCGTCTGTATCAGATGGAAAAGGAAGGGCGCCTGCCGTTCCCGGCCATCAACGTGAACGACTCGGTCACGAAGTCGAAGTTCGACAACCTGTACGGCTGCCGTGAATCGCTCGTGGACGGCATCAAGCGCGCCACCGACGTGATGATCGCCGGCAAAATTGCGGTCGTTGCCGGTTACGGCGATGTGGGCAAGGGCTGCGCGCAATCGCTGCGCGGTTTGGGCGCAACGGTGTGGGTCACGGAAATCGATCCGATCTGCGCATTGCAGGCCGCGATGGAAGGCTATCGCGTGGTGACGATGGAATATGCCGCCGACAAGGCCGACATTTTCGTCACGGCTACGGGCAATTTCCACGTGATCGGCCATGACCACATGATCGCGATGCGCAACAACGCGATTGTCTGCAACATCGGTCACTTCGACTCGGAAATCGACGTTGCGTCCACGCGCCAGTACACGTGGGACAACATCAAGCCGCAAGTCGATCACATCATTTTCCCCGACGGCAAGCGCATCATCCTGCTCGCCGAAGGCCGCCTGGTGAACCTTGGTTGCGCAACGGGCCACCCGTCGTTCGTGATGTCGGCGTCGTTCACCAACCAGACGATCGCCCAGATCGAGTTGTTCGTGCACGGCGACAAGTACGAAAACAAGGTCTACGTGTTGCCGAAGCACCTCGATGAAAAGGTTGCACGCCTGCATCTGGGGCGCATTGGCGCGGAACTGACTGTGCTTTCCGACTATCAGGCCAGCTACATCAACGTGGACAAGATGGGTCCGTTCAAGCCGAACCACTACCGTTATTGATCGCGGGTTAGCCGTAGCGCGTGCGCGGGTTTGATCAAACCCGCGCACGCGCCCTTTCAAGTTCCAGGAGATCATCGATGTCCGTGCTGCTGACCTGGCTGATCAACGCGCTCGCGCTGTTGATCATCACTTACCTCGTGCCGTCGATCCACATCCGCAGTTTCGGCACCGCGCTGATCGTCGCGATCGTGCTCGGGCTGATCAATACGTTCCTGCGTCCGTTGCTGGTGCTGCTCACGCTGCCGGTGACCATTCTTACGCTCGGGCTGTTCATCCTCGTCGTGAATGCGCTGTGTTTCTGGCTGTGCGCTTCGTTGCTGAAAGGCTTCGAGGTATCGGGTTTCTGGTCGGCGTTCTTTGGCTCGATTTTGTACAGCATCGTGTCCTGGCTTCTGTCGGCGCTGATCCTCGGTCAACGCAACTTCTGACAAGCGCGACGTTCCGCGCACGGGTTTAACTCTCCCAATGAAACCGATCGAACTCTCATTCGAGTTCTTCCCGCCGAAAACGCCGGAAGGAATCGAGAAATTGCGCGCAACCGGCGCGCAGCTCAAGACGCTCAACCCGAAGTTCGTCTCCGTGACGTTCGGCGCGGGCGGTTCCACGCAGCAAGGCACGCTCGATACTGTCGTCGAGATGATGAAGCAGGGACTCGAAGCGGCGCCGCATTTGTCGTGCATCGGGTCGTCGAAGGAGAGTTTGCGAGGCGTTCTCGGCACGTATCGCGAGCACGGAATTCGTCACATTGTCGCGTTGCGCGGCGATTTGCCTTCGGGCATGGGCGAAGTCGGCGAGTTGCGATATGCATCGGAACTCGTTGGTTTCATTCGGGCTGAGCATGGCGACTGGTTCAACATTGAAGTCGCGGCTTATCCGGAATATCACCCGCAGGCGCGCTCGCCGAAAGCCGATCTCGATAACTTCGTGCGCAAGGTGCAAGCCGGCGCGAATTCGGCGATCACACAGTATTTCTTCAATGCCGACGCCTATTTCCGTTTCGTCGATGACGCGCGCAAGCTCGGCGTCGATGTTCCTATCGTGCCGGGCATCATGCCCATTACGAACTTCTCGCAGTTGATGCGTTTCTCCGAGATGTGCGGCGCGGAAGTGCCGAAGTGGATTGCGCGTCGCCTGGAAAGTTTTGGTGACGATAGAGAAGCGATTCGCGCGTTCGGGCTGGATGTAGTGACGGGTTTGTGCGATCGGCTGGTGAAGGAAGGCGCGCCGGGGCTGCATTTTTATACGCTGAATGGCGCGGCGGCGAGCAAGACGATTTGCGAGCGGTTGGCGTTGAAAGGCAATTAAGTTGTTTTATATCTCCGCGCGACGTTCGTCGCGCGGTTCTTTGGCTGGCGGACTATAGAGTCCAGTAGACATCGACTAGCTATAACCCATTCTGAAAAGTCGCAATTGCATCGGCTATGTCCGGCGTTCTGTGTGCCGAAGTTGGGGCATAACGCGTGGTGAATTGAAAGCGATTGCCGCCGCATTGCATTTCATTTGGGATGATTAGGTCATAAAGAACAAGGTGTTTTGAAGGCGGCCGGAATTGGCCGCATGCAATTGCTCTTATTTCGCTTTCCTTTGGAAGTCCGGGACCTTGTTCTTTTGCTCCCCATTTTCAATCACCTTAAAACATTGGGTATAACGAAACATGATGGCCCCAT
Source organism: uncultured beta proteobacterium (assembly GCA_963708695.1). Taxonomy (GTDB): domain Bacteria; phylum Pseudomonadota; class Gammaproteobacteria; order Burkholderiales; family Burkholderiaceae; genus Caballeronia. The sequence goes on along the minus strand of CAVPTS010000029.1, from coordinate 122,950 downwards.
GTTCTTGTCGAGCAATATTCCCAAATCCTTAATTTAGATTTGCGTTTATTTCGTGCTACGGTACGCCCGAATTTGCCGCCGTGCACGGGCTTGCCGACAAAGCGCTAACCGATGAAAAGCGCCAACTCGACAGTAAACCCTGATAACCCAAAGAGGTTAAGCGGAATCACGGCTTTTCAACCCCGTTCCCTGGCTTGCCGGACAGAGGCGCACAAGCGATTTCCCGTAGGGATTTTCGTCGCCTTGTTCCCCCCGGCAAAGCTCAGTAATATCGCGCTACGCTGGTTTTAGCCGGCACAGATCCTGGAGGAAACATGAAGAAAATTGGCCTGTTGCGAGCTGCCCGCCTATCGATGGCCGTCAGCGCCGCCATCGCGGCATCGCTCGTAACCGCGAGCGTCGCCCATGCTGCACCTATTCCCAACAAAACGCTCGTTTACTGCTCAGAAGGCAGTCCGGCCGGTTTCGATCCCGCGCAATACACGACGGGCACCGATTTCACCGCAAACACGTTCACGGTTTACAACCGCCTCGTGGAATTCGAGCGCGGCGGCACGAAAGTAGAACCGGGCCTGGCGGAAAAGTGGGATGTATCGGCAGATGGCCTGACCTACACGTTCCACCTGCGCCACGGCGTGAAGTTCCAGACCACGTCCTTCTTCAAGCCCACGCGCGATTTCAACGCGACTGACGTGCTCTTCACGTTCAACCGCATGCTCGACCCGAACCAGCCGTTCCGCAAAGCGTATCCGGCGTCGTTCCCGTACTTCACGGACATGGGTCTCGACAAGCTGATCACGAAGGTCGAAGCGGTCGATCCGTACACGGTCAAGTTCACGCTGAAGGAAGTGAACGCGCCGTTTATCCAGAACATGGCGATGGAATACGCATCGATCCAGTCGGACGAATACGCGCAGCAATTGCTGAAAGCAGGCAAGGCTTCCGATATCAACCAGCAGCCGGTCGGCACGGGCCCGTTCATTTTCCGCAGCTACACGAAAGACGCGACCATCCGCTTCGACGGCAATCCTGATTACTGGAAGGCGGGCGCGGTCAAGATCTCGAAGCTGATTTTCTCGATCACGCCGGACGCTGCGGTTCGCGTGCAGAAGCTGAAGAGCAACGAATGCCAGGTGATGAGCTATCCGCGTCCGGCCGATATCGCGCCGCTGAAGGCGGATGCCAACATCGATGCGCCGTCGCAGCCGGGCTTCAACGAAGGCTACGTGGCGTACAACACGACGAAGAAGAATATCGATAACGTCGAAGTCCGCCACGCGCTCGACATGGCGATCAACAAGAAGGCGATTATCGAATCGGTGTATCAGGGCGCGGGCCAATCCGCCGTCGCCCCCATGCCGCCGACCCAATGGTCCTACGACAAGAACCTGAAGGCCCAGGCCTACGACACCGCGAAAGCCAAGGCGCTGCTCGCAAAGGCTGGTTTCCCGAACGGCTTTGAGATGAACCTGTGGGCCATGCCGGTACAGCGTCCGTACAACCCGAACGCGCGTCTGATGGCCGAGATGATCCAGGCTGACTGGGCGAAGATCGGCGTGAAGGCGAATATTGTGTCGTATGAGTGGGGCGAGTACATCAAGCGCGGCCACGCAGGCGAACACGACGCCATGCTGATTGGCTGGACAGGCGACAATGGCGATCCGGACAACTGGCTCGGCACGCTGCTCGGCTGCGACGCGGTCAACGGCAGCAACTTCTCGCACTGGTGCTACAAGCCGTTCAACGACCTGGTCGTCAAGGGCCGCAATACGTCCGATCAGGCGCAGCGCACGCAGGCTTATACGCAAGCGCAGCAACTCTTCGCTGAACAACTGCCGTTCTCGCCGATTGCGCACTCGACGGTTTATCAGCCGACCAGCAAGAAGGTGACGGGCATGAAGATCGAGCCGCTGGGCTACCTGCGTTTCGACGGTGTCGGCGTGCAGTAATCTTTCAGCGGTACGCTTGTTGCACTAAAACACTATATAACTAGTCGAAAAGGTCCGGCGACAAGGGTCACAAGCCCGCGTCGCCGGTCGCATTTTCCCTCCCCAAAGAGACGAACCATGTTCCGATTCGTTCTGCGGCGCATAGGCATGGTGATCCCGACGTTCATCGGCATCACGATCCTGGCGTTCGCGTTAATCCACTTGATCCCGGGCGATCCTATCGAAGTCATGATGGGTGAGCGCGGCGTGGACCCGGCAATGCACGCCGAAGCCATGAAACGGCTCGGCCTCGACCTGCCTTTGCCTATTCAGTATTTCCACTATGTCGGGCATGCGCTGAAAGGCGATCTTGGCATGTCCATCATCACCAATACCAGCGTCATGGGCGAATTCCTCGGCCGCTTTCCGGCGACGTTGGAACTGGCCATCTGCGCGATGATTTTCGCTTTGGTGATCGGTTTGCCCGCGGGTGTCGCCGCTGCGTTGAAGCGCGGCACGATCGTCGATCACGGCGTGATGGGCACCGCGCTCACCGGTTATTCCATGCCGATCTTCTGGTGGGGCTTGATCCTCATCATGTTCTTCTCGGCAAAGCTGGGCTGGACGCCGGTTTCGGGCCGTATCGCGGTGGAATACGACATTCCGCATAGAACGGGATTCATGTTGTGGGACGCGCTTTTTTCCACCGATGAAGGCGCGTTCAAGTCCGCCGTCAGTCACCTGATCCTGCCGACCATTGTGCTGGGCACCATTCCGCTGGCGGTGATCGCGCGCATGACGCGTTCATCCATGCTCGAAGTGCTGCGCGAGGATTACATCCGCACGGCGCGCGCCAAAGGGCTCGCGCCGGGACGCGTGGTGGTCGTGCATGCGCTGCGTAACGCGCTCATTCCCGTGGTGACCGTGATCGGCCTGCAGGTCGGCACATTGCTCGCCGGCGCCGTGCTCACCGAGACGTTGTTCTCGTGGCCGGGCGTGGGCAAGTGGCTCATCGACGCCATCAGCCGCCGCGATTATCCCGTCGTGCAAGGTGGGATCTTGATGATTGCGACACTCGTCATTCTCGTGAATCTGGTCGTCGACTTGTTGTACGGCGTGCTGAATCCGCGCATTCGCCATACGAGGTAAGCCAATGGCCGATATCCAAAACAATCCTGGGGCGTTGACCCCCATCCCCAGCGGCCGGTTTATCGCAGGCCGCGAATTCTGGGCGAATTTCTCGCGCAATCGCGGCGCGGTCGTGGCCGGTGCGATCGTCCTGATTCTCGTGTTTATCGCGATCTTCGCGCCGCTGATCGCGCCGCATAGCCCTATCGAGCAATATCGCGATAACGTCAAAATCCCGCCCGCGTGGCTCGATGGCGGCAACTGGCGCTTCCTCCTCGGCACCGACGAAGCCGGCCGCGACATCCTTTCGCGCCTGATGTACGGCGCGCGGCTGTCGTTCTGGATCGGCTTTGTTTCGGTCGTGCTGGCGCTGATTCCGGGCATCGTGCTTGGGCTTATCGCGGCGTTTTTCCAGAAATGGTTCGATACGCCGATCATGCGCATCATGGACGTGCTGCTCGCGCTGCCTTCGCTGTTGCTGGCGGTGGCCGTGGTCGCGATTATCGGGCCGGGGCTGGTGAACACCATGCTCGCCATCGCCATTGTCGCGTTGCCGGGTTATGTGCGTTTGACGCGTGCCGCCGCGCTCGGCGAATTGCAGCGCGAGTATGTGACGGCGTCGCGGGTGGCCGGAGCGGGTACCGTGCGGCTCATGTTCTCGCAAGTGCTGCCGAACTGCGCCGCACCGTTGATCGTGCAGGCGACGCTCGGGTTTTCATCGGCGATTCTGGATGCTGCCGCGCTCGGCTTTCTCGGCTTGGGCGTGCAACCGCCGGCGGCCGAGTGGGGCGCGATGCTCGCGTCGGCGCGGGATTACATTGAAAGTGCGTGGTGGATCGTGACCATGCCCGGGCTTTCCATTCTGGTTTCGGTGCTGGTGATCAACCTGCTCGGCGACGGGCTGCGCGATGCACTCGATCCCAAACTCAAGCGGATGGCCTGATATGAACGACCTTCTAACCATCCGCAATCTCGCCGTGAGTTTCAACGGACTTCCGGCGGTTGATCGGATCGATGTTTCAGTCAAACCCGGCGAAGTGGTCGGCGTAGTCGGCGAATCGGGCTCGGGCAAAAGCGTCACGATGATGGCGCTCATGGGCCTGATCGACGCGCCCGGCATTGTCACCGCCGACGAGATCACGTTCAATGGCATCGACTTGCTCAAGGCGTCGGCGCGGCAACGCAGAAAGATTATCGGCAAGGACATCGCGATGGTCTTCCAGGACGCGCTGTCGAGCCTGAACCCGAGCTACACCGTCGGGTATCAGATCAAGGAAGTCCTCAAACTTCACGAAGGACTGAGAGGCTCGAAGCTGCATCAACGCGCGCTGGAGTTGCTCGATCAAGTCGGGATTCCCGACGCGAAAAGTCGTATTGATGCCTTCCCGCACCAGATGTCCGGCGGCATGAACCAGCGCGTGATGATCGCGATGGCGGTCGCTTGCAATCCGAAGCTGCTGATTGCCGACGAGCCGACCACCGCGCTCGACGTCACCATCCAGGCGCAGATCATGGAGTTGCTGGTGACGCTGCAGAAGGAGCGCGGCATGGCGCTCGTGCTGATTTCGCACGATCTCGCGGTCGTGTCCGAAGTCGCGCAGCGCGTGGCCGTGATGTATGCGGGCGAGATTATCGAAACGAATCATGTGCCGACGATCTTCAGCGAGCCGCATCATCCATACACGGAAGCGTTGCTCGCCGCGATTCCGGAGCACAGCCGCGGCGCCGAGCGTCTCGCGGCCTTGCCGGGCATGGTGCCGGGCCGCGACGATCGGCCGGTCGGATGTTTGTTCGCGCCTCGCTGCACCTACGCCGTCGATGATTGCCGCAAAGAGCGGCCGGCGCTTTTTCAACTTGCCCCGAATGATCCGGCAGTGCGCGCACGCTGCATCAAGCCGCTGAACATGGATCTCGTGGCAGAACACGGAGGCGCGCGATGAGTGCAGTTCCTCAAGCGGTTGCGGCCGTGACTAAAGATACGGTTCTGGTCGCCGATAAACTTACCAGGCACTACAGCGTCAAGCGCAGCATGTTCACGCAGGGCACGGTCAAGGCGCTGAACGGCGTGTCGTTTTCGCTCGAACGCGGCAAGACGCTTGCCGTGGTGGGCGAATCCGGCTGCGGGAAATCGACACTGGCGCGTCAGTTGACGATGATCGAAGCGCCCACGTCCGGGCGTTTGCTGATCGATGGCGAGGACGTGGCGAATGCGAACCGGGCGAAAGTGGCCGATTTGCGGCAACGCGTGCAGATGGTGTTCCAGAACCCGTTTGCATCGCTGAATCCACGGAAGACGGTTGAGCAGACGCTGGGCGAACCGCTCGCGATCAACACGAAGCTTTCCGCCAGCGAGCGCAGTGAGCGCATCGCGCACATGATGCGCACGGTCGGTTTGCGGCCCGAGCACGCGGCGCGTTATCCGCACATGTTTTCGGGCGGCCAGCGGCAGCGTGTGGCAATCGCGCGCGCGATGATTCTCGACCCGCAGATTCTTGTTGCCGATGAACCCGTGTCCGCGCTTGATGTATCTATCCAGGCGCAGATTCTGAATCTGTTCATGGATTTGCAGCAGCAGTTCGGCACGAGCTACGTGTTCATCTCGCACAATTTATCGGTGGTGGAACATATCGCCGATGACGTCATGGTGATGTATTTTGGCGGTGTGGCCGAACTCGGCGACAAAGCGACGATCTACGCGCGGCCGCGTCATCCGTACACGCGTTCGCTGATGTCGGCTACACCCGCTTTGTTCGCGGAAGACCGGCGCATCAAGATCCGGCTGCAAGGCGAAATGCCGTCGCCGCTGAACCCTCCATCAGGTTGCACATTTCATCAGCGCTGTCCGTATGCAATCGATAAATGCCGCGTGGAAGAACCGGCGCTGCGTTTCGTCGATGGGCGGCACGTCTCGTGTCACCGCGCCGAGGAAGTCGGGGAGATTGATGCGTGAAACGCTGGCGGCGCGGCAGGTTGCGCGCCGTTTTGCTGCGGGTGTTTCTTTGGCGGTCGCGGTCATCCTGGCCGCTTTTTGCTTTGCGCCGCTCGCGGCTTTTGCCGTGACCGGCGCGCGCTCGCCGCCGGGGGCCGCGACGCCGCCCACGCCTTCCGGTTCGTTGCCCGGATTGCAAGTGCCGGCGCCGCGTCCGACGCCGCCCGATGTGGATCGAACCGACGGCACCACCGCCAGCGGCCCGGTCCGGGCGCAGCCGGCGCATATGCCGTTCTACGTGGCCACCAAAGGCCAGATCACCATCTATTTGCTTGGCACGCTGCATGTCGGTTATGCCGACGACTATCCGGCCATTTTGCCGTTCCGCAAGCCGATTCTCGGCGCACTCGATGCATCGCCCATTCTCGCGCTCGAAATTTCTCCCGATGACTTGCTGGTATCGCAGGAGGAGGTGAGCAAGTTCGGCACGTGCCGGTCGCAGTGCCTGTCGCGATATCTGCCTGATGCGCTGTGGAAAAAGCTGGAAATGCGCATGCGCGGCAATCCCACCATGCTCGAGGATATCTCCCGGTCGCGGCCATGGCTCGCGTCGATGCTGGTTGAAACCGTCGATACGCTGAAGGCCGGTTTTCTGGCCGAGTACGGTTCCGAGACGCAATTGCAGAACGTGTATTTGCGCCCGCGCGGGCGAGTGGTCGGGCTGGAGACGCTCAGCGAGCAGATATCGGCGTTCACGCGGCTGACGCAGGCGCAGCAGCGGGAAATGCTGGCGCAGGATCTGGTGCAGACGCCGGCCGAGAATATCGCCGATGTGAAGGAGTTGCACCGGTTATGGCGCATTGGCGACGCCGACGCGCTCAAGGCCTGGGACGATGCCAAGACGGAGAAGCTGGCGAGATCGAAGACGCTGGCGGCGCAAATCGATAACCGCGTGGTCTATGACCGGAATTATCGATTCGTGGCGCGGATGGTGGCGCTGGCCGCGCCGAACAAGCCGGTGTTCGTGGCTATCGGCGCGTTGCATCTGGGCGGGGATAGGGGCGTGCTGGCGTTGCTCAGGCGGCGCGGGTTTATTGTTGAGCCGGCTTGAATCCGCTCAGGCGTCGGTACCCACCCCGTATCCGCATCGCTTTATCCCGGTCGTTCGAATTTGATCTTATTTCCGCATTAAATCCCCACACGACCGTCAATTAAAACGCTGATCGAATCGCAAATCGAAACGATGGCGATATATCCGCGCACCATCAAAAACCTTTAAGACTTGCCTTATTACCCGGGCTCGTCCGAATTCGTATTCTCCTGCCAATCGCTTGATTCGATAAAAGAAATTCCTGATTTTAGGAATGGAAAATTTGCGCGGGTCAACGCGTTAAGGCGCCTCCACTTCATGCAGCAAACGCAGCGCGATGGTGAAAGTCATCGGCCTGTCTACGGTCGTCTTTTTCGCGCGGCCGGCAGCTCCGATTAACCGAATAAATCTGCGCGCAAGTGCACCCAGTTACCTGATTCATCAGGAACAGAAGAGCTTCAATGAACTCGTGGAATTCCCAACACGTGCCCGTACGGGCGGCATCGCGCAAGGTCAGAACCCGTGCGCTGGCGTGCGGCTTTGCGCTGGTGGCATGCGACATCATGGCGATAACCTTCGCCGGACTATCGTTCAGCGGACCCTCGGTCTGGTCGGGGCTCAGCCTGGATGCGGCCTGCGACTACACGGCCGTTGCGGCGTTTATCGCGGCGTCGCTGGTTGTTCTGCGTCTTTCCGCGCTTCGTCATTACGCAAACCGCCTCCCCATGTTGCGCGAATTACGCGAGCTGTTTGGCGCGCTGGTTCTCGGCTGTGGTTGCCATTTCGTCCTGCTGATTGCGCGCGGGCACACGCGGGAGGTCGTGCCGGCTGCGCTCTTGTGGCTGTGCGCCGCCATCCTCGTTCCACTTGGCCGCCTTGCGTGCAAGCTCGCACTGATGAAGGCGCGGATATGGCAGCGCGACCTCTACGTGATCGGCGGGGGAACGCTGGCCCTCGACGCAACTATTGCCGTTGAAGCCGAGCCGTTGATGGGTCTCGATCTGCGCGGGTTTATCGCTGAAAACGGAAGTACGCTTCCGCAGGATGCCACCGTCTTGCCGATCCACCCCGCTGACGCGCGTTCGCTCGACGGCGCCGTTGTCATGGTCGCTCTCGATACCGCCGATACCCATCTGCGCAACGCCTGGCTGCGCGCGCTCAGCGAGACGTCCGCGAGCGTGGTGCTGGTGGCCAATGTTCCGGGCATGTCGCTTCATGGCACCCGCAGCACGTACGTCAAGGCGCACGAACTGCTCTTGCTGCAACTCCGCGACAACCTTAATCGCTGGCATATCCGCTTCTTCAAACGATGCCTGGATCTCTTCGGCGCGATCGCGATTTCGATCTTGCTGTCGCCCGTTCTGCTTTATCTGGCGTGGCAAGTGAGAAAGGATGGCGGCGACGCGATCTATGGTCATCCGCGAATCGGCCGTCACGCGCGACCGTTCCTTTGCTACAAGTTCCGCTCGATGGTCCCCGATGCCAGCGTACGGCTTGCCGAACTCCTGGCACGCGATGCAGACGCCCGGCGCGAATGGGAGCGTGACTTCAAGCTGAAAAGCGATCCGCGTATCACGCGCATTGGCGCTTTCCTTCGGCGTACCAGCCTCGATGAGCTCCCGCAACTCTGGAACGTGATCCGCGGCGACATGAGTCTGGTCGGACCCAGGCCGATCGTCCAGGCGGAACTCGAACGCTACGCAGAGGACGTCTCTTATTACCTGATGACGCGCCCCGGCATGACGGGTCTGTGGCAAGTCAGCGGCCGCAATGAAACCGATTATCCGACGCGCGTGTATCTGGATGCCTGGTACGTGCGCAACTGGTCGCTTTGGTACGACATCGCCATTCTCTTCATGACCGTGCGCACGGTGTTCAAGCGGGACGGCGCCTACTGATTTCCCTTCCCGCCAGCCACACCTGTTGCCCTATACCCGCCGCCGACGGCGGGACGCTTCACCACATTATTCGAGTAAGCCATCGTGTCTCTCCGCCCCGCTTCTGTCATTTCCACGCCGCCCGTGATGCGTCTTCGTCACATGCGTCCGATTGCCCAGTCTGTGTTCATCGCCGTTGGCGTGATGCTGTCGCAGGCATCCGGCGCGCAAACCGGAGACGCGCTCTCCCAAATGCAGTGGCACGCTTCGAGCGCCGCAATGCCACCGCTTCCGACCGTGCCCGGCATGCAGGCCGAAAGCTGGACCCCGAGTCTGAACGCGCGCTCCGCTGCGCCAGCGTCGGTCGCGCCTGCCCCACAAGCGCTTTTCCCCGATAAAGCCGACCGCAGCGCACTCGACGCGAAGGTCGTGGTGCCCGATCGCAACGAATACGAGAAGTTTGTGGAACAAGCAACGGGAAAGAGGCTGCCACGCTTCGGTTCCACCTTTTTCGCGTCGAGTTCGAGCCTGGCCGGAACATCGGTGAACTCAGTGCCTTCTGATTATGCAATCAATGTCGGCGATGAAATCCAGCTGCGCACATGGGGCAGCGTGGATTCCGACCTGCGTCTGGTCGTCGATCGCGAAGGTTATGTGAACGTTCCACGCGTGGGCCGCGTTGCGGTCTCCGGTGCGCGATACGCTGACCTGCCAAGCCGCTTCCGCTCGGAAATCGGCCGGTATTACACCAATTTCGATCTATCGGTATCTCTGGGTAATCTGCGCGGCGTCACGGTCTACGTGACTGGTTTTGCCGTGCGTCCCGGCGCTTACGTGGTGAACAGCCTCGCGACGCTGCTCAATCTGCTGGTCGAGGCCGGCGGTCCGGATTCCGGCGGCAGCATGCGCAACATCGAGCTGCGCCGCGCGGGACAACTGGTCGCCAGTTTCGACGGCTATCAGTTGCTGCTGGGCGGCGACCGATCGAACGACGTCGCGCTGCGTCCTGGCGACATCGTCAATATCGGGCCGTTGGGGCAACAGGCCGCGATATACGGCAGCGTCAACTCGCCGGGCATCTTCGAACTGAAGCCGGGCGAACATGTCAGCGATCTGATCCGTTTCTCGGGCGGACTGAATACCGTTGCCGACGCCGGGCGCATCACGGTCGCGACGCTGAACAAGCGCGCGACCACGGGCGTGATGGAAGCGCCGCTCGAGCAGCAAAGTCTCGCGAAGCTGGCCGCCGGCGATATCTACCGGATTTACTCCACGGCGGATTATCTGGTTCCGATTGCTCGCCAGATGCGTCGCGTCAGGATTGAAGGCGAAGTGCTACGACCCGGCGACTATCTGGTCGCAGGAACGGAAACCTTGCCTGAGCTCATCGAAAGAGCGGGCGGATTGACGTCCGATGCGTTCATCTATGGCAGCGAACTCGTGCGCGAATCCGTTCGGCGTACTCAGCAGGCGAATTACGAGCGCGCATTGCAGGACCTCGACCGCACGGTCACGGCCCGGGCTGCGCAGCAGGCCAACGCGAAAGAGAATTCCGCCGATCAACGACAGCAACTCGAGGCGGGTCAGCGCTTTCTTGCGAAGATGCGCGAGATGCGCCCCAGCGGGCGCATCGTGCTGGAAACCAAACCGACCGATACCAGCTTGCCCGCGCTGACCCTGGAAGACGGCGATCAGCTCGTTGTTCCGTCGCGTCCTACGACGGTCGGCGTGTACGGCAGCGTGTTCAATCAGGGCGCGTATTTGTATCGTGTCGATGCGCGGCTTGGCGACTATGTCGGACTGGCCGGTGGCGAACAGCGCACTGCGTACAAGAGCGGCGAATTCGTGCTGCGCGCGAATGGCACGACGCGATCGAACCAGCAAGGATGGTTCAACTCCATCGCGGGTCTTGACGCGCTGCCCGGCGACACGGTCTTTGTGCCCGAGGACCTCGAGCGCGTCACCTGGTGGCAAGGCGCGAAAGAACTCACGACGATCCTCTATCAATTCGGTCTCGGCGCTGCCGCGCTGAAGTACCTGATCAATTGAGGCGGACAGCATGACTTCTCTTCTTCTCCCCTCATTCGTGATCTGTGCCTGCACGTGGTTTGCGCGTGGCTGGCGTCTGCTCGTCTTGCCGGTCTTGTGCCTGATCGTGGCGTTTATCGTGCTTTCCCTGACGCCGCCCAGCTACACCGCGAAAACATCCTTCTTTCCTCCGGCCCAGTCGCGAAACGCGGCCGCTGGACTCGCAAGCCAACTGAATGCGCTGGGTTCGCTTAGCGGCGGGGCCGGCGGCAAGACGCAGGCCGAGCAGTATGTCGCGATGCTGAAAAGCCGTTCAGTCGCCGATGCAACCTCCGCGCGATTCGATCTGCCGAAGGTCTACGCAGCGACATCGCCGGAAGACGTGCGACGCAAGCTTGCGCAGCGGACCAACATTTATTTGTCGTCACGCAGCGATCTGATCGAGGTCAGCGTGGACGACCGCGATCCGGCGCGCGCGGCGCAAATGGCGACTTTTTATATCGAATCGCTAACGACTCTGCTCGGACGTGTGGCGGTAACCGACGCGCGGCAACGTCGCGTGTTCCTGGAAAAGCAGGTCGATGAAACCCGCGAGCAACTCGACAAAGCCGAACACCTGTTGCGCAGCGCGGGTGTATCGCCGTCGGCGGCGCAGCTCGAACCCGGCGCGGCTGTAGGGATGGTCGCGCAGATGAACGCGAGCATCGTGGCGCAGAACATCAGGCTCGCGGCATTGCGTTCGGTTGCGGGCGAAGCCAATCCGGCCACACTGGCCGCGTTGAGCGAACTGGCCGCGCTTAAACGCAGGCTGGCGGACATGCAGGCGGGCGCAAAAACCGGCGCCGGCGATGAATACACGGGGCTTTATCGCGACTACAAATACAACGGCGCGTTGCTCGAACTACTGGCGTCGCAACTGGCCGCTGCGCGTATTGATGAAGCACGTGACGGCAGTTCGCTGCAGATCGTGGATTTCGCCGTTGTGCCGCAAAAGAAGACCCGGCCGCGCGGCGTTGTATTTCTCGGCGCAGGTCTCGGGTTAGGCATTGCGATGACGTTCCTCGCGTGGTTGGTGGCGCGCAAGGCGGATGCGCCGGCGTCGCGCGGAGCACGGTTATGAGCGCGCCCGTCGTCGTGCGCCGCGTGATTCTCAGCGGCGGTCGCGAAGTCGGCGGTCTGCAGTCGTTCGCGACTAATGTGGCGGCGGGATTTGCGGCACTCGGCATCGAGGCGCAAGTCGTTGGAAAGCCGCTCGATATGATCCGCAAATGGAAAGATCTTCGCGATCCGGCCGTGCTGAAGATCTTCAGCACATGGGCCATTTTCCTGTGCCCGTTCGCGCGCAACGCGATAGGCGTCGCGCACGGATTTCCGCGTATCGATGCACAGGGCACGCTGAAATTTCTCGCCATTCTCGCCAGTTTCCGGCTTGCGCAACGTCACGCCAGGCTGGTGGCGGTGTCGGCGTATGTGCAACGGCATCTCGCCGGGTTGTTCGACATCCAGAGTTCGGCGGCAATTCATAACCCGCTGCCTCCGTGTTGGGCCGCCGAGCCGGCCCGGGAAGATACGCGCAAGTTTATTACCTACGTCGGGCGGCTTCATCCGGTGAAGCGCGTGGATGAATTCCTGCCTTCCGTGATCGACCTTCTCGATGCCGACAGCACACTCGAGGCAATGATCATCGGTTCCGGCGAATGTGGCGCCGCCTTAAAGCGGATTGCCAACGGCCATCCGCGGGTCCATTTTCACGCGTCGATGTCCTCATCCGAAGTCATCAGTACGCTTGGTAAAACCAAAGTATTTTTCTCGGGTTGCGATACCGAAGCATTCGGTATTTCGCTGCTTGAGGCTGTGGTTTCCGGTTGCAATCTCGTGACCACGAGCTCGGGCGGGTTTGTCGAAGTGGTGATCGATGAGATCAACAAGACCACGTTCCTGTTGCCACCCAATTTTTCACGCCATGAATGTCGCGCCGCGCTTGTACAAGCGCTGGCGGCACCGAGCGCGCGGCTTCCTGCCGCGTCGTTCCTGCCCGAATCGATCGCGCGGCAATATCTCGAGGTATCACGCTCGTGAACACCATTTCAGTCTTGATCGCGGTCTACGCGAAAGACGATCCCGCCTTGTTCCAGGAGTCACTCTGGAGCAACGTGCTTGGACAAAGCGAGTTGCCGGACCAGCTTGTCGTCGTAGTGGACGGACCGGTCGGCGAGGCGATCGAAGCGGTATTGAACGAAGCGTCCGCGGCGTTTGGCGCTCGCTTGGGCGCCGCCTTCATGACCGTGGTTCGACAGCCCGTCAATCGCGGACTTGCGGCAGCGCTCAATCGCGGTATTGAATATTGCCGATGCAGCCTGATCGCGCGTGCCGATGCCGACGACTTGTCGTATCCCGAACGGTTGCGCATGCAGCAGGCGGTATTCGCCGATCATCCGGACGTCGATGTGGTGACGGCGTGGCAGCACGACTACAACACGGACAGCCAGCAAGTGGTCGCGACCAATACATGCCCAGAAACGCCGGCCGATATCGCCGCGTTGCTGCAGATGCGCAACCCGGTCTGTCACCCAAGCATGCTCATTCGAGCAAGCGTGTTTCGCGAACACGGTGCCTACAGCGAATCGGTCCCGCTGCTTGAAGACTACGAATTGCATCTTCGATGGAACGCGCTCGGCGTGCGCTATCGCTGCGTCCAGCTTCCACTGGTGCGTGTCGGCGTGTCTGACGCCCTCTATGGTCGTCGTGGCGGCTTGGCATACGCGCGACGCGAATTCTCTTTCCGCATGGATGGCGCGCGGCGCGGGCTCTTCGCGCGTAGCCCGAAGTTCTACTGCGTGACCGCGCTGTATTTCCTGTTTCGCTCGATTCCGGCGGATCTGCGCCGGCGCCTCTATTTTCTCGTGCGTGTCAAAAACGTCCAGGCAGCGGCGCAATGATCCGGGGCGCGCGCATCATCGATCCGCTGTTGGTGTTCCTGATCGGCGTCGTGGTCTTCTGGGTGCTGCCGGAAGCGATTCGTATCAGCTTTTTCAACACCTATCAGGACGATGGCGTCTACTACCATCTCGCGGTATCGGCCGTGGTGGTGATCACCGCATACGTGATCGCTTCGGTTGTAATGGCCCGAAGAAAGACGACGAGTGCGGGCGCGATCGACGGTGCAATCGCACTCAAGCTGTCGTCGAACCTGATTGCTTATCTGACGCCGGTTTGCGTCATTCTTGCCGGCGCGTTTATTGCCATGCGCTGGGGCGTGGATTACGGAGAGGGCGACAGCATGCCCTACGTATTCCAGGTCTTCCTTTATGCGCATCTGTATCTGTTCTTTTTCTACTTGCGATTCATCGATGAAAAAGAAGTCCGTTCGCGCCGTTTCCTGCTGATCACGCTCGCTGTCCTGATCCCGCGCTTGCTGATTTCGACGCACTGGGGCCGATTCTTTTTCGGTCAGGCGATGCTGCCGTTTCTCTTCGCGCTGCTCGTTGGCGGAAATATCGTCGTGCGGGCGCGGCATATCGTTTTGATCCTTGTAAGCGCGGGCGGCATCTATTTCGTGTTGCCGCTTTTGCGTGGCGATGATGTGGGAAGCAATGGCACGGAAAGCGTGCTGACGTTTATTGCAGCAGGCGGTCCGGTCAACCTGGTCGGGCAGGTGGAAGATGTCGAGCAGACCTTTCCCAACGTCAATTTTTTGATGACCGGTCTCGTTGGACCTTTCGCGCCGAGCTTGTTGTCGGCGGAAGAACGTATCGACATCTGGGGGCAGGAAGGCGCGCCGCTTACCCTTGATCGCGCCTTTGCCGCGCTCGAAGGAATCGGGTTCTATTCGCTGACCGGTCCGGGATCGGTGTATGTCGCGGATTTGCTGGTGCTTGGCGGCATGGGCGCGCTGCTGGCGGGGTCGATCGTGATTGGCGCCTTGCTGGCGTTCGCGCGCAATCTGTATCGAATGCCGGCGCTGATTTCGCTCGCGTTGTTCGATATTGTCAGCAAGATCATCTTCCTACCCCGCACAAGCTTTACGTATCTGATCGACCGGATTGCCGTGCTCACGATTATTTCAGCGGTCATGCTGTATTTTGTGCGACGCGTGAGTGGAAAGAAGTGACGCAGCGTATTCGGAGCGCATGGCGGGCACATGGCGATTTGCTGGTATTTCAGATCGGAAGCTGGTTTTCAGCGCAGGTGTTATTCGCGGTGTTCGGCGCATTTTCCGCAGGCGGCGCGCTTGCGCATATTGCATTCGTGGAAGTGGCTTCGGCGTTTTTCGGAACGACCTTTGCGACGATTGCTTTCAGGATCGGCTTCGCTTCGGCGATGAAGGCGCGTTTGCTGATCGTGGCGCGCCTGCTGGTGTTGGCCGGCGTCGCGCTCGCGGCGGCCAATGGATTGATCGCCTGGACCTGGGTCATTGGCGCGGCGCCGTCATTGTTGACGCCGGCCCACTTTCCCGTGATATATGGCGCGCGGAAGTGGGCGGTCGCGGTGCTCGTCGGCGCGCGCGCGCTGGCGTGCGTGATGTGTGTCGCGCTTGGGTTATCTCCCACGGAAGCGTTCGTCGCTTATTTTGCGCCTGGGATCATTTATGCCGTGGCGCTGTATCTGCTTCATTTCAACGACTGGACTCGACCATTCGATGGCCCGTCGACACGCCATAGCGCCGCTGGCGGTTCATGGATCGACGTGTTTTTCTACCTTCCGATAGCGAGCGCCGGCCTGTTTTTCATGCAGGCCACAGTGGTGTCGAGCATTGCAGCGGTTTCGCCGGCGATGGCTGTAGTCGAGCGACTGATGCGCTCGGGCTATTCGCTCGCTTATCCATACTTGATGCGCATTGCGGGCTTTCATACCGCGTTGCGTCGTGTTGCCGGGGTCTTCGCTTTCGCGCTACCCGTTGCGGCCATTGTGTTGCGCTCGTGGCCGTTGCTGGCGATTTGCTTGCCGGTTTGCATCGACTTGGTAACGACCAATCTGTTTCGGCTTGGTCCGGTACGTCTTCGGATCGTCGCGCTGTGGGTCAGCATTGTTGCCGTGGCTTTCGCCGCGACCTGAATTGACTTCAGGCCGCGAACGTTCGCTCAATTAAATAAACATCAGCCAGTTCAACAAGAAGATATTCACCACCAGCAGCGACAGCGCCGTTGGTATCTGCACCTTGATCACCGCGTTTTTATCCGGTAACTCCAGCAATGCCGCCGGCACCATGTTGAAGTTCGCGGCCATCGGCGTCATGAGCGTCCCGCAATAACCGCAGAACATGCCGATGGCGACCATCGTGGCGGGATTGCCGTGGAACACGCCGACCAGGATCGGCACGCCCACGCCGCCCGTCATGACTGGGAAGGCCGCGAAGCCGTTGCCCATGACCATTGTGAAGAGCGCCATGCCGACGCAATACACCGCCACCGCAACCAGCCGGTAATCAAGGTTCACATAGGCCGTGGTCACGTGCGCGACCGCTTTGCCCACGCCCGCGTCCGAGAACACGAGGCCCAGCATCCCCAGCATTTGCGGAAGCACGGCGGCCCACGAAAGCGCATCGACCAGGCGGCGCGTTTCTTTCATCGATTGCCCGACGGTATCGCGCGTCATCACGCACGCCACGCCAAGCGCCACCACACAGCCGATGCCAAAGCTCACCAGCGTGACGTTCTTCGGATCGAGCAGTTGCTTGCCGCCGAATACCAGATAACTTGCGCCGAGCGTGAGCACGACTGTGACTACGGGAATCGTCAGCGCCGGCACGAACAGCTTGTTGCCAAGACGCATCGCGCTGTTGCGACGGGCTTCATCGGAGAGCATTTTCGGCTTGCCTGCCGTGACGCCGCCAAAGCCTGCTATCAACGCCATGGCAATCACCAGCACGCCGACCACATTTGCCGGCAGCCAGTCGCCGATCAAAAATATCAACGCATAGACCAACCAGAACGTGCCGGTGGTAAAGCGGCGCGGATGCTTCTTGTCGACGTAAATCATGCCGGCGACAACCACCAGCACAATGCCCAGCAGATAGAACAGATAGTTGAGCGTGAGGGTCATGCGGTTTCTCCGCGAACGTTCTTGGTGAGTGCGCCGAGTTCGCGATTCAGCCGCCGGTCGAGCAGCCAGAGACGGAAGCCATGGATCAGGAATGCGCAGATCGCGGTGGGGATGCCCCACACGGCAACGTGCAGCGGTTCGACCACGATCCCCGCTTCCTTCAAGAAAGTCGTCATCAATACGATGGCGCCGAACGCCACAAATATGTCTTCGCCGAAGAACAGGCCGACGTTGTCGGTCGCGGCGGACCACGCGCGCAGCTTGAAGCGGGTTTCATCGGAGAGCTTGCCAAAGCGCGTTTGCGCCGCGCCTTCGGCCATGGGCGCGAGGAGCGGGCGCACCATCTGCGGATGGCCGCCGAGGCCGGTCAGGCCGACTGCCGCTGTCAGCTCACGAATCAGCAGATACACGATCAGCAGGCGTCCCACTGTCGCGGCCTTGATGCCTGAGATCCAGATTTGCGCGCGTTCGCGCAGACCGTGGCGTTCCAGCAAGCCGATCACAGCGAGCGGGAGCAAGATGATCAGCGGGATGTTGCGGGTTTTGAGAAACCCGGTGCCGATGGCAGTAAGAATGCGATCGACGGGAAAGTGCGCTGCAATCCCGGTGATGATGGCGGCGGCGGCCACGATCACCATGGGATTGAAGCGCAGGATAAACCCCACGATGATGACGGCCACGCCTATCAGCGGCCATAGGTTGACAGCGGTTCCCATAAGATCTCCAGTGATCGGGTAACGTCCCGGGTAGGGACTTTTTTCGCCGATGAACGGAGCGCTTGCTTCGAGCGGCCCATTTCATCGGTACGACAAAAAAACGGCTCTGCGGCCGCTTACGAAAACGCCTCGTAACAACACGAGGCATTGGGTGCAACGCACTGCGAAAAACTGTCCAGGATCAGCGCGCGAAGCGAAACGTGTGCGCTCAGAAGCCCGAACTACTTTCGCGTCAAGTAGCTACAACCGGGTGTATCAAGCCTCGACAGCATGCGCCGCGCGAACCTCGATTCCCGCCCTCTCGAGCGCGCCGCGAATCCGCTTGGCGAAAGCGAGCGCGTGCGCGCCATCGCCGTGAAGACAGACGGTTTGCGCATTGATCGGCACCCATTCCCCGCTAACCGCCTGAACGCGGCGGTCCTTCGCCATGGCCAGCGTTCGTGCCAGCACAGCGTCTTCGTCATCGAGCAATGCGCCCGGATCTTTGCGAGGCACGAGCGACCCGTCCGCCCGATACCCGCGATCCGCAAAAACCTCTTCGATAGCGACCATATCCGCCTTGCGCGTGGCATCGACGAGATTGCTGTTCGCCAGACCGAACACGAGCAACGAAGGATCGAAATCGTGAATTGCCGCCACGATAGCCTCGGCGATTTCCGGATTCCTGGCCGCCTGGTTATACAGCGCCCCGTGCGGCTTCACGTGAGAAAGCCGGCCGCCTTCAGCCTTGACGATGGCCGCCAGCGCGCCCAACTGATACAAAACGCCCGCATAAATCTCCGATGCCGGAATATCCATTTCCTTGCGTCCGAAGTTTTCGGGATCGTTGAAACTCGGATGCGCGCCGATAGCCACGCCCTTCGCCACGGCCCACCGCACGCAATCGCGCATGGCTGTCGCGCCGCCCGCGTGCCAGCCGCAGGCAATGTTCGCGGAGCTCACCAGATCGAGCAACGCTTCGTCGGACCCACACCCTTCGCCGAGATCGGCGTTCAGATCGATTTCCATGTTTATTCCTTTCGCTTACCGGCCGAGGCGTTCCGCGTGCATCGCGATAGCTGATTCGACCTGTTTCACATACATGCGCTCTTCGGCCAGCGCGTGGCGCGCGACCTCCACCGTTGTTTCGATAAAGCGCACACCGCTGTTGAGCCGCGCTTGCGCGAGCTTCCACAGATCCGCCTTGATCACCGAGCCTATCTTTGGATATCCGCCCGTGGTCTGGGCGTCGCCCATGAGCACGATCGGCTGACCGTTCGGCGGCACTTGAATCGTGCCGGGCAGGACGGCGTGCGAGAGCAGATCGGCTTTATCGCTGCGTTCCAGCACCGTGCCGGCGAGCCGGAAACCCATGCGGTTGCTGTTCGGCGTGATGGTCCACTCTTCGTTCCAGAAATCGTGCTGCGCCGTCTTCGTGAAGGTGTCGTATTCGGGGCCGCGCAGCACGCGAACCGGCAGCGACCATGAATTCCCCGGCGTATGTTTGCCGCGCCGAACGGGTTCTTCGACGTACACGAACTTGCACCACGCGGGCGCTTTGACGCCAAAAGCCGTTCCCGCCGATGAAAACACGCCATTCTTCTGCGGTTGCGGCACGCCGGTTGCGAGACGATCACCGTCGCGCAACGCCCGGCCGCCGAGACCGCCGAAACCTGCGCCGAGGTCCGTGCTGCGGGAACCCAGCATGGGCAGGACATCGATACCGCCCGCCACGCACACGTAACCGCGCATACCGTGCTTGGCGCCGCGCAGCGTCAATTCCTGGCCCGCCTGAACCGGCATGCTCCACCAGGAATAGACGGGTTTATCGTCGAGCGTCGCGCCGAAATCCGTGCCGGTGATCGCAATGCGCGTGGCGTGCGTGAAGCGCAGGGTCGTTGGCCCGAGCGTCAATTCGATACCCGCCGCATCCGGCTTGTTGCCCACAATCCGGTTGCCTATTTCAAGCGACAACGCGTCCAGCGCGCCGCCCGAACTGACGCCAAGGTGCCGATATCCCACGCGTCCGAGATCCTGCACGGAGGAAAGCACGCCTGCACGAATCACATCGATCATGCGAGCACCTCCAGCGCGGTGAAACGCACGCGGTCGCCGGGTTGCATCAGTGTGGGCGGGTTGCGGGCGGGATCGAAGAGCTTGAGATCCGTGCGTCCCAACAGCTGCCAGCCACCCGGCGACACAGCCGGATAGATCCCTGTCTGCTCGCCGCCGATACCCACCGATCCCGCCGGCACTTCCATTCGCGGCTTGGGATGACGCGGCGCATGCAGCGTCGGATCGAGGCCGCCGAGGTAAGCAAATCCGGGCTGAAAGCCTAGAAAGAACACAATGTAATCGGCCTGCGTATGCCGCTTCACCAGTTCGTCGATGCTCAGGTTCAAGTGTTTTGCGAGCGTTGCCAGATCGGGTCCATCGACGCCGCCGTAATGCACGGGAATCTCGATTTCGGCGGTCCCCATATCCGCCTCCGAAGCCTCGTCCCACGCGCTTTTCAACTGCTCCGCGAGGTCGTTCTGCTCCAGTTGGAGGGGATCGAAGACCAGCGTGAGATTGTTCATGCCCGGCACGACCTCCACGACATGCGGCCACATCCGCGCCGCTTCCGCGAGCGCCCACATGCGGCGCTGGCATTCCAGCGTGGCCGGGGGCGGCGCTTCGCAGACGAGCGCGGTATCGCCGAGTGGATGAATTTTGGGTGGTGTCATGCTGGGCTTTGCCGGTAATCGAGCCGTGTGGAAACGAAGGCGAACACGCCACGTCTCGACGCGATCTCGGGAATGTACATTGTCAATAATTTATCGACAATTTATCAATAAGAATATGTGTCTGGGCATCAAATTTCGTTCGATACGCTACACTCATCGACATATTGTTCCGTATAAACATCATGCCCCGTCATCCGACCAAGATTGTTTCGTCAGAGCATCTCGTATCTGAAACCAGCGCTGAGCTGTCGGAGTTCGAATATGGCTTGATCATGGCCGGCAATGCATTCAACCGATGGATGGTGCGCTGCATGTTAGCGGCGGGCGCGAAGGACATGACGGCGGTGGAAGTATCGCTGCTGCATCACGTGAGCCATCGCGATCGCAAGAAAAAGATCGCCGATATCTGCTTTGTTCTCAATATAGAGGACACGCACGTCGCGAGCTATGCCCTCAAGAAGTTGATGGCGCGAGGGTATGTGGCGAGTGAAAAGGTTGGGAAAGAGGTGTTCTTTTCTGCAACGCCGGCGGGGCGGGAATTGTGCGGGAAGTATCGGGAGGTGCGGGAAAGCTGTTTGATCAGCACGTTGAAAGAGAGCGGCCTGACGAATGAGCAGATCGGGGAGGCGGCGCAATTACTGCGCAATGCATCAGGTCTTTACGATACCGCGGCTCGGGCAGCCGCCTCGCTATAGGGGGGCGTTCGCACTTGGTCGGGGTTTTGGGCGCGGGGCTGATCGGTGGTCGGGGTTGATGCTGGGTTGCTGCTGCGTACGTTAGCTCGGGTTCTATGTTGGCTATATTTTTTATCACTATTAGCCACTGTCCGTGGCGGCAGGTCATTTGCGTTCGCACTCGGTCGGGGTTTTGGAAGGCGTGCTACCGGTGGTGGTCGGGGTTGGTGCAGGGTTGTTGCTGCTTACGTTAGCTCGGGTTCAATGTTGGCTAAATTTTTTATCACTATTAGCCACTGTCCGTGGCGGGACTTCATTTCTTTGTCCAACGGCGACAAAGAAACGAAGCAAAGAAAACGCCTTCCCACAATCTGTTTTAAGTGTCCCCAGCGTGCAGACCACTGCTTTTGGTTCCCGCGTAGCACGGTGCTCGCTAGAACCACGGACACTTGAAGCCCTCCTTCTCGCGAATCCTTACATCCCCACGCTTCGCCACCAGTGCTCTCGGGCAAGTTCGATGGCCCACTAACTTGTACGGCCTCACCCGGATTGCGGGGAGCTGCAAAGCTATTCGATCCGCATGGATTTCGCGTGCAGCTCCTAGGCGCAGTTGTTCGCGCGTAGCGCGGTGCGTTTGACCATATCTGGTGCGCCCGCGCTGAAGGGTATGGCCGTACATGTCAGTCGCGGTCGGAACTTGCCCGAGAGCACTGGTGGCGAAGCGTGGGGATGTAAGGATTCGCGAGAAGGAGGGTTTCAAGTGTCCGTGGTTTTGCGAGCACCGTGCTACGCGGGAACCAAAAGCAGTGGTCTGCACGCTGGGGACACTTAATACAGATTGTGGAGAGGCGTTTTCTTTGCTTCGTTTCTTTGTCGCCGTTGGACAAAGAAATGAAGTCCCGCCACGGACAGTGGCTAATAGTGATAAAAAATTTAGCCAACATTGAACCCGCGCTAACGCAAGCAGCAGCAACCCAGCATTGACCCCGACCACGGACCCCAGAATCACCGGCAACCAGACCCCGACCGAGTGCGAACGCAGATAATCTGCCGCCACGCACAGTGGCTAATAGCGATAAAAAATATAGCCAACATACAACCCGCGCTAACGTAAGCAGCAGCAACCCAGCACCATCCCCGACCACAGACCCCTTCCGCCCATCAACCCCACCCCTCCGATCGAGTGCGAACGTTAATAAACTGTCGATTCGGTCACAACCACGCCCAACGGCAAATCAAATTCCCCTCGCGGTAACGCATCACACTTCGCGGATTCAAAAGCCACCCCAATCGTGGTCGGTGCCCGGCCCCCCGGCCAATCCGCCAACGTGCGGTCGTAGTACCCGCCGCCATATCCCAACCGATACCGATCGGCATCGAAACCCACGCATGGAATCAACAGCAAATCCGGCACAACCACGCGCTCCTCCTCCGGCACCGGAATGCCATACCGCCCCTCCTTCATCGGAGCGCCCGGCTGCCACGCATGAAACACCAAGGGCGCCCTAGGCGCGATCACCACCGGCAATGCCGCCCTCCGCGACGCGCCAAACGCCAGCCACACGGTCAGTGCATCGCGTGCATCGAACTCTCCGGCAACCGGCCAATAAAAGCCAATACACGCCGCCTCCGGATAGCCCGCCACCACCTCCATCAGACGCCGCGCGAGCGCTTCCCCGCGAGCCTCTTGATCGGCCTGAGCGCCTTGTGCTTCGCGGGTTGCAAGCAGGTTCGCACGCAGCGCGCTTTTGCTTTCCAGAAGGGGGTTGCATGCTATGCTTTGGATCACTTCGCGCTCCACAAAATATGATGTCAAAACGTCTCAAACGAGTATATCTCGCAGTCGCAACCACGCTCGCCACGATCACGCTGATTGGGTGCAGTACGGCTTCTGCGGTTCGCCCGTCAGCGGATTATTCACTCTCGCCAGAAGACCGTACTTTCGTTCAGCTGCGCGAAGCCGCGCGCTCAAATGATGCCGGCCGCGCAGTGCAACTAGCCGCGCAAATTCCCAATTATCCGGCGCCGGGTTACGTCGAATATTTCACCATCAAACCGCAGCTCTTCGACTCGCAAGGCCACGCGCGCATCGACGCGCCGGATGAGCCGGTTCTTGCATTCCTGCAGCGCTACGACGGCCAGGCAATCGCCGACCGCATGCGCAACGACTATCTGGTCGTGCTCGGCGCGCGTCACGACTGGCGCAATTTCCTCGATCAATACCCGCGCTTCGCGCTGAACGACGACACGCAAGTGAAGTGCTACGCGCTCGAAGCGCGGGCATCGCGGGGAGAAAACGTGGCGGACGCAGCGCGCGCACTGCTCGTCGATCCAAAATGGTACGGCGATGGTTGTGTCGACCTGATCACGAATCTGGCGGCCTCGCAGCAATTCACCGCGGACGACGTCTGGCAGCAGATCCGCCTCGCGTACGAGCAGAACTACACGAACACCGCCAGCAAGATTGCGGACGCGCTCAGTCAGCAACGCCCGGATCAAAGCGCCTTCGATACCGCTGCCAACACGCCCCCGCTGTATCTCGCGCGGGGCGTGGGCCGCGACACGGCGTCGCATCAACTGGCACTGGTCGCCATCACGCGCATGGCGCGCAACGACCCCGCCATGGCGGCGGCATCGTTCAGTTCGGTTGCGCCGGCTTTGACGCCTACGGAACGGGCTGTGGGCTGGGGCACGATCGCTTATCAGGCAGCGCTCAAGCGTATGCCGGGCGCGGTGGACTGGTATCGGCTGTCGGTGAATGCGCCGTTGTCGAACCCCGCTTACGAATGGCGCACGCGCATGGCTTTGCTCGCTGGCGACTGGACGATGGTGCGCTGGTCGGTGGAACAAATGCCGCCCACGCTGCGTAGTCAGCCCGCATGGGTCTACTGGCACGCGCGCGCGCTGAAGCAAGCCGGCGACACGGCCGCGGCCGCACAGGAATTCACGAGCATCGCGGATCAGTTCAACTTCTACGGCCAACTCGCGCTGGAAGAACTTGGGCAGAAGATCACCGTGCCAACGCGCACCACAGTCACCGATGCCGAAATCGCTCAAGCCCAGGCGGTGCCGGGCTTTGCGTTATCGCAGAAGTTCTACGCCATGAACCTGCGGCTGGAAGGCAACCGCGAATGGAACTGGCCGCTGCGCAACATGACCGACCGGCAATTGCTGGCAGCGGCGCAATACGCACGACGGATCGAATTGTTCGACCGTACAGTGAATACCGCCGATAAAACCAAAACCGAGCACGATTTCTCGCTGCGTTATCTGTCGCCGTACAAGGACGTGGTCGATCGCGAATCGAAGAATACCGGGCTGGACGTGGAGTGGGCCTACGGGCTGATTCGCCAGGAATCGCGCTTCATCATCAACGCGAAATCCGAAGTGGGCGCGGGCGGGCTGATGCAACTGATGCCCGGCACCGCGCAACTCGTGGCGAAGAGGATCGGCATGGGTCCGGTATCGCGTGAACAGATGAACGACATCGATACGAACATTCTGCTCGGCACGAATTATCTGGCCATGGTCTATAACCAGTTCGACGACTCCGCCGTTCTCGCGACCGCCGGTTACAACGCGGGTCCGGGACGTCCGACGCAGTGGCGCTCCACGCTCAACGCACCGGTAGAGGGAGCGATTTTTGCTGAAACCATCCCGTTCACCGAAACCCGCGATTACGTCAAGAACGTGCTGTCGAACACCGTGTATTACGCGGCGCTGTTCGAAGGCCGGCCGCAATCGCTGAAAGCGCGGCTGGGTTATATCGCGCCGTAAGCGTCCTGCACCGGGACCCGCCGCGCGTGTCGCTTTTCCGGTCGGCGCGGCGCGCTGAAAGCTTTACGCGCGGCCTTGGCCGCTCCACGCTTTCGCGCGCCGCCACTGTCACTTATGGAGGCGAACATGCGACATCAAACCATTGCGGTGATCGGCGGCTCGGGGTTTATCGGCAGTCATCTGGTGAATGCGCTGGTGGAGGTTGGCAAACACGTGCGCATCGCTACGCGGCGGCGTGAGAATGCCGCGCATTTGACGCTGCTGCCGGTGGATGTTCTCGAAACGGATGTCTACGATCCCGTCCAGCTCGCCGCCTTCGTGTCCCAGGCAGACGCGGTGATCAATCTGGTCGGCATTCTGCAAGGCAAACGCGGCGTGCGCGGTGCGCCTTACGGCCCGCAATTCGCCAAATCGCATGTTGAGTTACCCAGCAAGATCGTCGCTGCGTGCCAGGCGAAGGGCGTGCATCGACTGATTCACATGAGCGCGCTCGGCGCGGACTCGAATGGTCCGAGCATGTATCTGCGCTCCAAGGGCGACGGCGAAAAGGCCGTGCGTGAATCGAATCTGGCGACCACCATCTTTCGTCCGTCGGTGGTATTCGGTCCAGAAGACAACTTCCTGAACCAGTTCGCGTTTCTCGAACGGATCTTTCCCGTGATTCCGCTCGCGTGTTCACAGGCGCAGTTCCAGCCGGTTTTTGTCGGCGATGTCGCCAAGGCGTTCGTCAATGTGCTCGATCTCGATGCCGCCAGCGGTCGCGTGTATGAACTAGCCGGTCCGAAGGTCTACACGCTCGAAGAGCTGGTGAAATTCAGCGGCGCGGCAATTGGAAAGAACGCGCGGATCATCCGCTTGCCTGACAGCCTCGGCCGCCTTCAGGCGATGTCGCTGGAGTTGGCTCCCGGCGAGCCGATGATGTCGCGCGATAATCTCGATTCCATGAAAACGCCCAACATAGCAAGCGGGCCGATGTCGCCGGAACTAGGTATTGAACCGGCGAGCATTGAAGCCATCGCGCCGATGTACCTCACGGGAGCGTCATCGCGTTCGCGCTTCAATACCTTCCGGGCGTCCGCCGGGCGCTGATTCCATCTTCAACCTTGAATATTCGCGATGAAACTCATTATCGGTGACAAGAACAATTCGTCGTGGTCCATGCGGCCGTGGCTCGTACTCAGGCACTTCGGCATTCCTTTCGAGGAAACGATGATTCGCCTCGGACAGCCGGATTCGTCGGCGAATATCCTCACGCAATCGCCATCGGGGAAACTGCCGTGCCTCGTGACCGATGCCGGCGACGCCGTGTGGGAATCGCTGGCGATCATGGAGACTTTGGCCGAGTTGTTCCCGCAACACGCCATGTGGCCGCGCGACGCGTCCGCGCGCGCCCACGCGCGCAGCATCAGCGCGGAAATGCACGCGGGTTTCGCCGATGTTCGCGAACAGATGTCGATGAACATCCAGCACCAGGCGTTTGGCCGTGAACTGACTGCGGGCGCGCTGGCGAACGTGAAACGCATCGACCTGATCTGGCGCACGTGCCTGAAAGCGCACGGCGGGCCGTTCTTGTTCGGCGAGGAATTCGGCATCGCCGATGCCATGTTCGCGCCGGTCGTCATGCGCTTCAATTCGTACGCGCCGAAGTTGAGCGAAGCGGCGCTGGCTTATGGCGCGCACGTCACGGCATTGCCGGCGGTGGCCGAATGGATTGAAGGCGCACGGAAGGAACGATGAACATCTACGCCGTGGGCGGCGCGATCCGCGATGAAATGCTTGGCCTGCCGGTTCAGGACCGCGATTACGTCGTGGTCGGCGCCACGCCCGAACAGATGACGGCGCAAGGTTATAAACCGGTCGGCAAGGATTTTCCCGTGTTTTTGCATCCGCAGACGCACGAGGAATATGCGCTTGCACGGACTGAGCGGAAGACATCGGCGGGATATCACGGTTTTCAGTTTTTCTACGCGCCCGATGTGACGCTGGAAGAGGATCTCGCGCGCCGCGATTTGACTGTCAACGCAATGGCCCGCGAAGTGCGCCCCGATGGCGAAATGACCGGTCCTGTGATCGATCCGTTCAACGGCCGCGCCGATCTTAAAGCGCGCGTGTTCCGGCATGTGGGCGATGCGTTTATCGAAGATCCGGTGCGGATTCTGCGGATCGCGCGTTTTGCTGCGCGTTTCGCGGACTTCACTATCGCCGATGAAACGCTGGCGCTGATGAAGCGCATGGTCGCGGACGGCGAAGTCGATGCGCTCGTGCCCGAACGCGTGTGGCAGGAAGTATCGCGTGGCTTGATGGAAAAGAAGCCTTCGCGCATGTTCGACGTGCTGCGCGAATGTGGCGCGCTCGTGCGGATTCTGCCGGAGGTGGATTCGCTGTGGGGCGTGCCGCAGCGTGCCGACTATCATCCGGAAGTCGATACCGGCGTCCACGTCATGATGGTTCTGGATTACGCGGCGGCTCACGGCTTCGCGTTGCCGGTTCGCTTCGCCGCGTTGACGCACGATCTGGGCAAGGCGACCACGCCCGATGACATCCTGCCGCGCCATATCGGCCACGAAATGCGCAGCGTCGATCTGCTCAAGCCGTTGTGCGAGCGCTTGCGCGTGCCGAACGAGTGCCGCGATCTCGCGCTGCTGGTGGCGCGGGAGCACGGCAATATTCATCGTGTGATGGAGTTTGGGGCGGCGGCGCTGGTGCGTTTGTTCGAGCGCTGCGACGCGTTGCGCAAGCCCGCGCGTTTTGCCGAAGCGCTGCAAGCCTGTGTCTCCGATGCCCGCGGCCGCCTCGGTCTGAGCCAGCAACCGTATCCGCAAGCCGAGCGTTTGCGTGAAGCGCTGGTGGCGGCGCGTTCAGTCGATGCCGGCGCCGTCGCGCAGCAATACGCGAACGAGCCGGCGAAGATCAAGGACGCGGTTCACGCAGCGCGCGTGGCGGCGGTGGACGCGGTGCTTCTGAAACCGGCGCTTTAAAGCATCCGCGCAATCAGCGACAGCACGAGCGAAAGCAGAATTGTCGACATGAACGGAAACGGATATTCACGCCCGAACAAGTGCAGCGTGAAATCTCCGGGCAACTTGCCGATGCCGAGTTTTTTCATCCACGGCAAGCACGCCGAGAGAATCGACAACGCAATAAACGTGGTGAGCACCCAGCGAATCATGATTTCATAAAGTGTGTGAACGGTCGCCGGACGAGAACGCGGCGAGCGTGTCATCAATACCGCGCGAAAACGCGATCACCTTGAACAACTCGCCCATTTCCGCCTCCGATAACAACTTCTGAACCGCGTTTGCCGCCGGCAGAAAGCGCCGGACATCGGTTGGATCGATATCGGACAGCGCATCCGTGATGCCCGCGTTCATCAAAAAACGCGCTTGCGACGTGAAGCCCAGCAGATCGGCGCCGGCTTCCGTACCCGCTTCCGCAATCCCCGAAAACTCCACGTGCGCCGTGATGTCCTGCAGGCCAGGGTACAAAAACGGATCGCCGTGAGCCCTGTGCCGGTAGTGGCACATCAGCGTGCCCAGCGCGCGCTGAGCGTGATAGAACTCGCGCCTTGGAAAACCGTAATCGATAAAAAACGCCGCGCCGCGCGTGAGCATCGTGCAAATCGTGCGCGTGAACGCCAGCGCCGCTTCATGCGTTTCGCTCAAATATTCGATGAACGGCTCGTCGTTGACTTCATCAATGGCGGCATCTATTTCAGCTAGCAGCGGGTCATCGAGGGCGGCTAACAGCGGTTTGTCGTCGAACGCGAAACGATTGTTCGTCCACGATACGCCGCGCTCATGCCACGCGCCCAACTTGCGTGCGACCAAACGCACCGGCATGGCGTCGAGCACTTCGTTGCCGATCACCACGCCCGCAAAACTCTCGGGCAACGCGTTAAGCCATTTCACCTTCGACGCCAACTCGGGCGCTTCGGCTTCTATCGTCGCTTGCTGGCGTTCGCGCAATTCCCCCGATAAATCGACTATCGCGTAGCTATCGAAGGGAACGTCCAGCGTCTGTAGCGCGTTGAGCAGCCCGGCGGCGAGCTTGCCCGTGCCCGCGCCGAATTCCATCAAATCCCGTGTGCCGCTGTCGCGTAAGGCCTGCGCGACCGGCCGCGCCAGCGTCGCCGCGAACAACGGCGACATTTCCGGCGCGGTGACGAAGTCGCTGCCGTCGTCGCCGCGCTTGCCGAATTTCATCGCGCCGCCGCTGTAATAGCCGAGGCCAGGCGCGTAAAGCGCGAGTTCCATATACCGGCTAAAGGGCAGCCAGCCGCCCGCCGAGGCGATTTCCGCGCGGATGCGTTCGGTCAGCGCCTCGGACTGCGCCAGCGCGTCAGGGCCGGGAGCAGGTAAACTGTCGGATTCGTGAGCTTTTGGATTCATTCCAGCATTGTAAATGAGCATTTCTTCGACCACTTTCCCCGGTTCTTCCGTGCCGAAACCCCGCGTGGTGCTGGTCACCGGCGCGGCGAAACGCATCGGCCGCGGCATTGCGCTCGGTTTTGCTGCGCGCGGCTGGGACGTCGCCGTGCATTTCGGCGGCTCGGAAGACGAAGCACAGGAAACCATCCAGTCGATACGCGCGTTCGGACGCCGTGCCGTCGCACTCCATGCGGATCTTGGCGTGGAAGACGACGTGGCGAAGCTGGTGCCGGCGTGTATTGAAGCGTTGGGCGGGTTGCATTGCGTGGTGAACAACGCGTCGAGTTTTGTCGAAGACACCGCGCGTGATTTCAGCTATCCACGGCTGCTGGCGATGATGGCGATCAACGTCGGCGCACCGCTGGCTCTGGCGCGTGCGCTGCACGACGCCACGCCGGATGCCGCTATAGACGATGAAACCCTGCGTGGCTGCGTCATCAACGTGCTCGACCAGAAGCTTTACAACATGAATCCCGATTACCTGTCCTACACGCTCACCAAGGCCGCGCTGGAAAACGCGACCGTCGCGCTGGCTCAGGCGCTTGCGCCGAAGCTGCGCGTGGTCGGCCTCGCGCCCGGCCTCACGTTGCAATCCGCTGGCCAGACCGCTGCCGAGTTCGAGGTGGCGCATCGCGTGACGCCTTTGGGGCGGGCCTCGCGCGTGGACGATGTGGCCGCCGCCGCCTGTTATCTGGCGGACGCGCCGGGCGTGACGGGTACGACGCTGGTGGTGGATGGCGGGCAGCATCTCGTCCCGTCGCCGCGCGACATCATGTTTTTGACCGGCGGCCGCGCTTCGTCAATTCCCCGTTAGTTAGTTAAGTTGCATCACCAGGACACGACCATGCTTGCCGCACTATCGCATCCCCGGCTCGCCGATTGCCGGCGGCTTTTTCTGCGCAATTACGAAGTGCGCATCAACATTGGCGTGCACGATTTCGAAAAGCAGGGCGAGCAGCGCGTGGTCATTAACGTGGAATTGTTCGTGCCGCTGGCTTTATCGACGCCCGTTGAAGACAAGCTGCGCGAAGTCGTTGATTACGATTTCATGCGCTCGACCATCGCCACGCGCGTGGGCAAAGGGCATATCCACTTGCAGGAAACACTCTGCGACGACGTCGCCGCCGCGCTGCTCGAGCATCCCAATGTGCGCGCGGTCGTGGTATCCACGGAAAAGCCGGACGTTTATCCCGATTGCGATGCCGTGGGCGTCGAAGTCTTTCGCATCAAAGAGGTGTCAGCATGAGTTCGCTAACAGAAGCAGAAGCGCCGGTTGTGGAATCCGTCCCGGCCCCGACAATGCGCGAGCCGCTGACGCGCCGCGAACAAAAGCAAGCCTACGACAACAACAAGTTGTTCAAGCGGCTCGCGCGTCAGGTCGGCGAGGCCGTGACGGATTACAACATGATCGAGGAAGGCGACAAG
Source organism: uncultured beta proteobacterium (assembly GCA_963708695.1). Lineage (GTDB taxonomy): Bacteria > Pseudomonadota > Gammaproteobacteria > Burkholderiales > Burkholderiaceae > Caballeronia. The sequence continues at coordinate 92,204 of CAVPTS010000029.1, read as the reverse complement.
GTCATGGTCTGCCTGTCCGGCGGCAAGGACTCATACGCCATGCTCGAACTCCTGATGCGGCTGCGCGAGCGCGCGCCGATCAACTTCGACATCGTGGCTGTCAATCTCGATCAGAAACAGCCGGGGTTTCCTGAGCACGTGCTGCCTGAGTATTTGAGCAAGCTGGATATCCCGTTTCATATCGAGAATCAGGATACGTACAGCATCGTCAAGCGGCTCGTGCCCGAGGGCAAGACCACGTGTTCGCTGTGTTCGCGACTGCGGCGCGGGATTTTGTATCGCGTGGCGGGTGAACTCGGCGCGACGAAAATTGCGCTCGGCCATCATCGCGATGACATCCTGCAGACGCTGCTGCTGAACATGTTCTACGGCGGCAAGCTGAAGGGCATGCCGCCGAAACTTCAATCCGACGATGGCAAGAATATCGTGATCCGGCCGCTCGCTTACGTGAAGGAAACGGATCTGGAAAAGTTCGCCGTGTTGCGCGAATTCCCGATCATTCCGTGCAATTTGTGCGGCAGTCAGCCGAACCTGAAGCGCGCGGAAATGAAGGCGCTGATCCGCGATTGGGACAAGCGTTTTCCGGGCCGCGTGGAGAACATGTTCAATGCGCTGGGGAACGTGGTGCCGTCGCATTTGATGGATCACGGGCTGTTTCCGTTCGCAGGGCTGCGGACGACCGGTGAAGCGGACCCGCCGGGGATATCGCGTTCGACGAAGATCCGTGTTCGACTGAGGCGCCTTCGCAGACCATTTCGATCGTTCAGTTCGACGATATTTGAGGGTTTGCATCGCGATGGCTAAAGGCTGAAGGCCGCTGTCGACGGCGTTTTCACGCTTTGCATGCAATGCAACGACGGCGGAAAAAGCCAGTGAAAAGTCCGCCGAAAGGTTGCTCAGCAAGGCGCGCCGGGGTTGGCCGCCCCCGAGCGCGTGCTATATTGGCGGCTCCAAACACTTCAACGAAGCTGACGCCATGAACATTGTGATTTTGGCGGCAGGCATGGGCAAGCGCATGCGTTCCGCCTTGCCGAAAGTCCTTCATCCCCTGGCCGGCCGGCCGCTCTTATCCCATGTGCTTGACGTCGCGCGCACGCTAAATCCCACGCGGCTTGTGGTTGTGATCGGACATGGCGCCGAGCAGGTTCAGAAAGCCGTTAGCGCGCCCGACGTCCAGTTCGCCGTCCAGGAGCAGCAACTCGGCACCGGCCACGCGGTGCTGCAGGCAATGCCGCTGCTCGATCCGTCGGTGCCCACGCTGATTCTTTACGGCGACGTCCCGCTCACGCGCGCCAGCACGCTCAAACGACTCGCCGATACCGCGGGTCAACGCTACGGCGTCCTGACCGTCACGCTGGACGACCCCACGGGCTACGGCCGTATCGTGCGTGATGCCATGGGCGCGGTGCAGCGCATTGTCGAGCAGAAGGACGCCAACGCCGATCAGCAAAAGATCGCCGAGATCAACACGGGCATTGTCATCACGCCGACCGCGCAGCTGGGCGAATGGCTGGCATCGCTGAAAAACGACAACGTGCAGGGCGAGTTCTATCTCACCGATGTCGTCGAATGCGCGCTCGAAGCCGGCATTGAAGTCGTCACGGCGCAACCGGACGAAGAGTGGGAAACGCTCGGCGTGAACAGCAAGCAGCAACTCGCCGAACTCGAGCGGATTCACCAGGGCAACGTCGCAGAAGCGTTGCTGGTGGCCGGTGTGACGCTGCTGGACCCCGCGCGCATCGATGTGCGCGGCACGCTGACCTGCGGACGCGATGTTTCCATCGACGTGAATTGCGTCTTCGAAGGTCACGTGACGCTGGCGGATAACGTGAGCGTCGGGCCGAACTGCGTGATCCGCGATGCCAACATTGGCGCGGGTACGCGCATTGATGCGTTCACGCACATTGAAGGCGGCACGACCGGCGCGAACGTCGTGCTCGGACCGTATGCGCGCTTGCGCCCGGGCGCTGTGCTCGGCGATGAAGCGCATGTCGGCAACTTCGTGGAAGTGAAGAACGCGGTGTTCGGGCGCGGCTCGAAGGCGAACCACTTGAGCTATATCGGCGACTCGGATATTGGCGCGCGCGTGAATATCGGCGCGGGCACGATCACCTGTAATTACGACGGCGCGAACAAATTCCGCACTGTGATCGAGGACGACGTGTTCGTCGGTTCCGATACGCAACTCGTTGCGCCGGTGCGCGTGGCGCGCGGCGTGACGATCGCGGCGGGCACCACCGTCTGGAAGGACGTTGTGGAGGAAAACCAGCTCGTACTGAATGAGAAAACGCAGATCAGCAAGAGCGGTTACGCACGTCCGGTGAAGAAAAAAGCCTGAATAATCAGTGTTACGCGTGTCTGAGCGCGCGCCCTTGCGGCTGCGCGCTTCAAAATAATTGGAAAGGACGAAGCCATGTGCGGAATTGTCGGCGCGGTTGCGCAACGTAACATCGTATCGGTGCTGGTCGAAGGTTTGCGGCGGCTCGAATATCGCGGCTACGACTCGTGCGGCGTGGCCGTGATCGCCAACGGCGAAACCGCGGCGCGCGCGCAGCGTCGCCCGCGTGGCCGATCTCGCCGATCAGGTCCGCGAGACGCATCTGGAAGGCGTGACGGGCATCTCGCACACGCGCTGGGCAACGCACGGCGCGCCCGTTACCGACAACGCGCACCCCATCTTTTCGCGTAACGAATTGGCGCTGGTGCATAACGGCATCATCGAGAACTATGAAACGTTGCGCGAGCATGTTGCGCGAGAAGGGCTACGAGTTCGTCTCGCAGACCGATACCGAAGTCATCGCGCATCTGATTCACAGCATGTATCGCGGCGACTTGTTCCAGACCGTGCGCGACGCCGTGAAGCAACTGCACGGCGCGTACGCCATCGCCGTGATTCACAAGAGACCAGCCGCATACCGTGGTCGGCGCGCGGCAGGGTTCGCCGCTGGTGGTCGGTGTGGGCGACGGCGAGAATTTCCTCGCCTCCGACGCGCTCGCGCTCGCCGGCAGCACCGACCGCTTCGCGTTCCTCGATGAAGGCGATGTGGTCGAACTCACGCTGGACGGCGTGAAGATTGTCGATCGCGACGGCTTGCCCGCCGAGCGCGAAGTGCGTGTGGTCGCGGCGTACGGCGGCGCGGTCGAACTTGGGCCGTATCGTCATTTCATGCAGAAGGAAATCTTCGAGCAGCCGCGCGCCATCACCGACACGATCCCCCAAACCGATCGTTTCACCCCAGAGTTATTCGGGGCGGATGCGGCTGAAGCTTTCGCCGATATCGACAGCGTGCTGATTCTTGCCTGCGGCACGAGTTCCTACGCCGGCATGACGGCGAAGTACTGGCTTGAATCGGTCGCCAAGATTCCTACGCAGGTCGAGATTGCGAGCGAGTACCGGTATCGCGAATCGGTGCCGAATCCGAAGGCTCTGGTGGTGGTGATTTCGCAGTCGGGTGAGACTGCGGATACGCTGGCTGCGCTGAAGCATGCGCAAGCGCTTGGGCATAAGCACACGCTGGCGGTTTGCAACGTCGCTTCCAGCGCGATGGTCCGGCTGACGAAGCTCACGTTCCTGACGCATGCGGGCACTGAAATTGGCGTGGCGTCCACCAAGGCTTTCACGACGCAATTGGCCGGGATGTTTGTGCTGGCGGTGACGCTCGGGGCGTTGCGCGGGCATGTGAATGAAAAGCAGGAAGCTGCGTACCTGACGCAACTTGCGGCATTTGCCGGCGGCACTGAATAGCGTGCTCGCGCTGGAGCCGCAGATCATTGCGTGGTCGGAAGAGTTTTCACGCAAGGAGAACGCGCTGTTTCTCGGGCGCGGACTGCATTATCCGATCGCGCTGGAAGGCGCGCTGAAGCTGAAGGAAATCTCTTATATCCATGCTGAAGCGTATCCGGCCGGAGAGTTGAAGCACGGGCCTTTGGCATTGGTCACGGAAGCTATGCCCGTGGTGACGGTGGCGCCTAATGACATGCTGCTTGAGAAGCTGAAGTCGAATATGCAGGAGGTGAGGGCGCGCGGCGGTGAGCTATATGTTTTCGCCGATGCCGATACGCGGATCGTCAGTGAGGATGGTATTCACGTGATTCGGATGCCTGAGCATTATGGATTGCTATCGCCGATTCTGCACACGGTGCCGCTGCAGTTGCTGGCTTATCACACGGCTTGTGCGAGAGGGACGGATGTGGATAAGCCCAGGAATCTGGCGAAGAGCGTGACGGTGGAGTGAGGGTGGGGGCTGGATGTTTGAGGGGCAACGCGCATTGGTTTGTGTGCGCGGCCCCAAAAGGTTTTTTAGTGGACATGCGAGTTGCCGAAAAGCCTTGCTGGTTCTAGTCGAGGCTTATACAAAGCTGACCACGTAGGCGATGTTGGGGCAAACACTGCCGTTGCTCTGGCTTCTACGATCGGCCGCTGGCGACAACTAATCGATATGCAGCAGCGACATCTGGTTCTCCAGCAGCGCTCGAAGCTCATCGGAATCGGGCCGCGTTCCCCAATTGCGCGCGCCGGCGACTGACGCAATGGCCATCCACGAATTTGGCGGAAACCATTCTTGCAGTGCAACGCCGTCTCTAAGGATGCGAAGACGGCCGGTTTGCTCGCAGTAGTCGGCGCACATCTCTGTGTTAGCCAATTGCGCGGTAACTCTAAGGCTACGGATTCGCAGCATTGGTCTCTCCAATTTGGTGAGGCGGTGACCGTGTAAGCGCCTGACACGATCCCCCGCAACTCACGCCACGACGATGCAACCCGTCTATTGACGGAACATCAGAATATTCTGTGCGTTCGATAAACGCTCCTTGCTGCCAATCATCACGATTGCTCAATTCAACGGCAATCCATTGGCTCACGCCGTAGTTCCAACAGAACGTTTGAATGCACACGCCGTTCAGTGACCGGAGTCTATGTGCGGCGTCCGCTCACAAGTGAAAGCGTCCTGCGAGATTGGTAACATGCAGTTAATCGTAAGGACAAACCGAAGTTGTTTGAACTATCCGCCGCTTGAAAACGTCATATTTGCTATGAATTGATGGAGGGGCGATTGAACCGAATGAAAATAGGCACCCGGGTAAAGCTAACCGACGAACGAATCCTGCAACTTGATAGCAACTCCGCGAAGCGATACCGAGAGCGCGTTGGGACTGTTATCGGTTATCGGCCTGGCGCAAAAGGTCCGCTTGTCGAGTTCGACGCCGATGAAGAACGGCGCTCCGAGATATTGCAGGACGTCGCGCCGGCGTATTTGAATATTTTGCCGGGATAGCTATGTGGCGCTGCGTGCGTGTACTGAAGTCGCTCAGGATAGGCACTGGGGGCACAGGTGAGGCTTCCGGCGGCGCTTAGGGAAGTTGGCGCCACACCGCGCTTCCAATCTATGGTCTTAAGCACGCATTCCACTCGCCTTGCTTATCGACTGTCGACGATTCGCTAAATTTCCGAAGTGCCACGTTGCACTCCAGGACTAATCATTGCTCGCATCGTGATGAGGTTCGTCATAGCGGTGCTCTCCCCGTCTACAAGACCACCACGATGGTTCCCCATCGCCATCGGCGAATTCAAGCGGAAGCCGACCCTTAATTCCAGTTTAGTGGTTGAGCACGCGCTTCCGGGCTGACGACCGCGCGGACCCAGCGCATTGGCATATCGGCTCTTTGGGAATAAGGTGTCCGCGTAAGCCTTTACATATAAAGAAGATATTCAGGAAAAGGAGATGCATGCCCAAGCTCGTTCCGACCGTTAGATTCCTCGCCGCATTTGTGCTCTGTGTGAGCGTGCCTCACCTGGCTTGCGCCGTGTGTAATCCCGCTTCTGGGTCTTCGCAAGATTACAGTTGCCCTCCCGCCGGCGCCCTCGATGCGAACCAGCGCCAACCCAATCAGCAAACGGGCAATGGCTATCGCGCGCCTTTCAACGGCTACAACGAGTCGTACGGGGGCAACACGGGTTCCTTTGCTCACGGAGGTACTCAGCCACCCGGCGGCGCGTACGGGTATCAAGGGCGCGGGTTTGGTGGCGTTATAGGACGCTCGCGGTGACGTGTGCGTGCTTAGGTCCCACTACTTGATGTTGCAATTACCGAATTCACGATGCAAATAACAGCCGAGACGCGACTTAGCTAATGTCCCACGGCCCCTCCATCACGGTTGCATCACTGGTATTAACCCTGTGAGCCTGGGCAAGAAGGTTCATACTGGGCGCCGGTAGGTGCCGTCAAAGTTCGCATGAGCCTTCGCCACACACCATTCACAGCCTCGTCGACGCCGCGGCCAGTAACGCTTTGCCACCCGGTTGTGCCAAGTGGCCAGGCGATACTCGAACATTGGGCGCGATGCAAATGAGTCAACTCCCCCCGAAAAATCAAACCGAGATGCTTTCCTTGGTACAAAGCGATGGTTCGCAAGTCGCCATTTTTCTGGTGAACGGAATTCGCCTTCTCGGACAGATTGAAGCGTTCGACCGGTACGTTGTCGTGCTTCGTTCAAGCGCGGGCACGCAGGCAATTTACAAGCACGCCATCTCAACTGTGCAGGTGGACACTAACCGCGGTGAGTCCTTCACGAAACCGCGTCCACAGAGCGAGCAGCATCGCAATGGTGGCACCCGGAGTGGGCTGGGAACGCGTACGAGCAGTTCCGAGCAGTCATAGTCATCCGCCAAGCAAATTGTGGCTCCTGGCCGACATTGTTTGCGCCAACCCATCGCTTGGAAGTTCAGCGTGGACCGGCGTATCCCGTCCACGCGCCGAAGCCTCACGTTTAAAGCAATACGGCTAACGAGCGCGCTCTGCGCCGCTGGTTTGCATCGCGGGTAATTTCTGTTTGCTACGGCGAACGCCCATACGCACCAAGCCAGACTATCCCATCCTGAGGACACGAAAATCATGAGCACTGTGCTAAAAAATATGGACTATCTGACGACATCGGCTGAAGAAATCTGGAAAGTCCTTAAACACCAGCCCGACTCCCATTTAAAGACTGTGTTGAGCATGCTTCGTAGCAAGCGTCGGCCGATCTATAACCGGCTCTTGTCGTTTCGCTTCGGGGTAGGCGTGTACCCAAACCATGGATTTTTCAAGGTCAGTCCCGCAGCGAACGCCAGCGATGCTTTCTTCGTTTCTACCGAGAAAACGATGTTCCCCAAATCGCCCCCTTTGAAGTGCGTTGCCAACGAAGACGCGGGCTATGCACTGGCGGTTGATGAGCTCGGCCTGGCCGGGTTTTTTCGCGAGGAACTGAGCAAGAGCGACTTGGCAGCGAGCACTTCCGACGCCGGAAGTCCGACTACGCGGGGCGGTATGCAGGAGCCGAGCGCAAAGGTCGACAGCACCTACGCCTACTTCGTCTCGTACACTCATACGGGCGTCAATGGGCGTCAGTTTTCATTCGGAAATACGGAGGTCTTAAGGGACGCTCCGGTTCATTCGATGCAAGTCGTTGAGGAGATGCGCGACGTCATTGCGGATATCGACGAGCCGGTCAGGGATGTTGTGCTGTTGAATTGGCAGTTGCTGCGCTCCCCTGCGAGCGCTGTGACCAACCGCTAATTGGCGTGGCGTAGGTCAGCGCTTCACGACCGTACGTTGTTTGCAATCGCCCGGCGCGTCATCAAACTTTCAGCATCTTGGGCAATCATAGGGCTTCTCGCTATGCGACATCGTGCGGGTGTTCGCAGTGCCATGTTTGATACAACGCCAACAATAAGATGAACGATGGACAATGCGCGGCGAGCGCCGGTTTATATGGGGCGCGAAGCGAGCGAGTCGCGACGTGTACTATGAAGGGCGCGGCCGGCATTTGGAAGTCGTATGAGCGCGGGCGATGCGTGCAACTTAGCACTGCGGGACAAGCAATGGCCCGTAACGTGCGAGCATATACACGCTCGGTGAGGCGCGCCGCCGATGAATGAAGCACATGAGCTTGAGCTCCGCGCCTTCGTATGACATGCCAGGTGGGACTTGCCGGCGCGTGTACCGCTGCTTTGCGCAGCGGATACATAACTCAACGCCGCCGGACACGTATTTACCACTGCCTCGTGCCGCACCGAAATCGAGCCCCGGTTCGCAACGGACTGCCCAGTCTCGTTACTTGTTGCACCAAGTCGATTGTCCGCGACACCCTGTGCTGTATTCGTATGAGAAAAACAGCGTCGATTAGTAGCTTGAAGGAGACGGCATTGCTGTCTGTGCTTCGCGTTGCTCGCTAGCAGTAGAAGCTACCGTGTGGCCCCTTTTTGTAGCGGAACACGTTTCGCATTACCGAACGGGAAGTAAATATGAATCATCCTGAAACCTTTGAATCTGTCGAGTGCGTGACTTGTGGGCGTTGTGGCAACACAGTTGCGTCCGATGCTGACGAGTGCGCACGCTGCGGAGCGGTAATTCATACTGCCCCTTGGAACACGGACCGTGCAGATAATTTGCAGGTCGCGGCCGAACCTCATCCTCAACGTTTGCGTCGGGCGCATGTGCCGAGCCCGTACCCGAGCATACGAGAGGAAGTCGTGCCCCGCTCGTCGAGTACGCGCAGGAAAGGCAGAGCGGGTTTGCGCTCGGCAGCGGTTATCGTCGTGATTGGCATGTTCGTCACCGTATTTGCCTACATTGCCGCTGGAAAGTTCGAGCGTGCCTCAGCGTCGCAACACGTGAGTGCGTCGGGCACGGTTATGGCGCTTGCACCCGGTAAAACCTCTGCCGAGTCGGACATCAAGCGCGTGACAGCTCCGCCGCCGGTGCCAATCGCCGCAGTCGACACGTCAATTGCCGATGTCAGCCCGCCCGCGGATGTCAACGCAACGCGGGTGGCGAAAATGGTGGCCGGCGTGCGTTACGCGCTGAAAAGGGGGGATTTGACGGATGCACGCGATCGCCTCGCCAAGCTGCCCGCCAGCCTGCAAACCAATCCCGAGGCGCGTCCCTTAGTCGCCGATTTAAATCGGCGTGAACGAGAGCGCGACGCCAGCTTGCAGCGTGCACGATGGTGCGAAGAGGGCAAGGACTGGTCATGCGTGGCGCAAAACGCGGCACACGTTCAAACGCTTGATACGGGGAATGTCGAATCGCGTGTCATGCTGTCGAATGCTGTGATCAAACTCGGCTCGGCCGGTAGAGCGTCATCGAATACGCCGAACAGTCCGGCGCTGGCTTCGATGCGGCCCCGTTCCGACAATCAATAGATCACCGCGCGCACCGTTGCGAGCGATCGAATTATTGGCCGGCTAACAAGCACGATGTCATCGCTTATGCTTTATTCGGGCGGTTAAAGCAGAGACGCTCTGACGCGTTAGTTCGAGCGCGAGCGATGCCTTCGCGAAACGCGTTTGCGAGCTTAAACAATACGCGCTCGCCGGTCACACCGGCGATGACTCGTTGGCTGTCAGAAGCGCTTCCAGCGTTTGCATTGCAATCGGCTTGACGATGCATCCATCGAAGTCCGACATGCAAGTGCTTCCCTTCAAATCCGCATGCCCCGTCAGAGCGACGATGCGTGTTCTCTGCGCGCGCCCGCTGCTGCGAAGTTCGCCGCACACATTGCGTCCGTCCGCATCGGGGAGGCTGATATCCATCAGAATGAGATCGAAGGTTTCTTCAGAACAACGCTGGAGCGCGCTAATGCCGTCATGCGCTACGCAAGCGCGATGTCCAAGCCCTTCTGCAATGTCGGCGAGCATGTCCGCACAAGCTTCGTGGTCGTCGACAAATAAAACGTTCATGCTTCTCCTCTTTTCTCATCGGCGCGCGAGGATCCCGCGGACCGTGCCGAAGGCAAAGCCGGGCATCATCAATTAGCATTGGAGCGTCTGCCCGGATCACAAGCAACGAAGGACCGGTTGCGGGCAATGTGCTTGTTCGAAGCGCTCGAGCGCGTGGCGACGTCAACCCTTGGTTATCGAAGGGCTTGGTTACAAAGGGTATAGGACGGATATAACCCGCTTGGGCCGCACGCGGGTTCAGACTGTCGTATCTACCCAGATGCGGCCCCAACGCGTCGCGTAGGTCACCGCCTGCTCATGGTCGAAGAAGTAGTCGAGTGCGGGAAAGCAGCGCGGCGCATGGCCGGGCTTTTGAACCACAAGGTCTGCCGCAAGCAGGCCGCTATGTGCCGGACATGAGCTTGCCGTCAGGAGAAATCCGCGATGGGAGGTCGTAGATGATGCTGTCATGAATACCGTCTCTCAGATGATCGCCTTCGTCTATGCGAAGGTGTTTTCAACAATGCCGTCGAGTGTCTCAATGAACTATTACGCCAGTGCGACACGTAAACGATTAAAACTGAAAAGCAGCCGCATTCTAGAATCATCGCTCTAAATTCGACACCCGTATAAACGCTGAATTGTCAGAAAAATCCGTTGAGCACGTCTGACCCAGGGTAGTCCTGGCGTAAGGGTGCAATAAAAAAATCCCGTGCTGGCGAGGGCGCCTGCACGGGACTTTTATCGGACAGAAAGCAGCGTGTCCTGGTTCCGGTCGCGGTTAGATTGGCCCGGCGCGCCCACGGCTAAAGAGCCGCACGATGGCCAGCAAAATCACCGCGCCGATCAAGGCAGTAATCAGCGATCCGATAATGCCACTGCCCAGATGCAAGCCAAGCGCACCGCCAAGCCACCCGCCTATGAAAGCGCCGACAATCCCGACGATGATGTCAATTACAATCCCGAATCCGCCGCCATCGACAATTCTACCGGCGAGCGCGCCGGCAATTCCGCCGATGATCAGCCAGAAAATGATTCCGTGCGAGACAGGTTCCATAGCGTTCTCCGTTAAGTGAAATCCGCGTAGCGGGCTGAATATGCGGCCCAAAATTTCAAGCGGACGCGGCTTCGATTACCGCAAAGACCGTGCCTGCGGAGCGCGTTCGTTCACCCGGTGAGACCGGCTCGCTATGCGCGGTATTCACGTGTGAAGTCCGATGAATAGATCGCTGCCGGAATTATCAGCAGCTCTCAACGTGTCTCTCACATCCGTCCTTCGTAGAACTTCACATCAATCGCAGCGCACTTTTCTTGTTGACGGCAAATTGAACAGGTAGTTTACGTTCTGACGGTAACGAGGTTTGATTGCGACATACGCAGGCTGCCCTGCGGCTGCCGCGCGGCGATGATTAGTCTGAGCGTTGGTTTTCGGCCGCGCTCGAGTTGGCTTGTCGACATGACCTCGCAATCGTCGAGCTTGAGGCCTTCGCGGAGGTGCGGCCAATGAAAATCCTGTTCAATATCGCGCACGGCCTTCTGTGGCCCACGGCCCTGTCTGCCACCTTATTTGCGGCGGACGCTTATTCTGCTGAAGCTTGTCCGCAGCTAGTCGAGTCGCGAGCAGGCAGCGTTTTCAACATGTCTGCTTTCATCAAGGACAATGGTTCGCCGGAGGCGGCACTCGACACGGCGCGCTCATCGGTATCGAAAATCAAACGGGGCGGCGGGTGCGGCATCTTCAACAACGTAGCGGCATGCGAGGAGACTCTCGCGCTGGCGGGCGTGGCGATAGCTGCGTTGCAGACTTGCACAGCATCGACGGCGCATACCACTTCGCCGAGAAACGACGGCGCGAAGGCGGCGAGGGACGCCGACAATAACTGAGCTTCAACGCATTGGACCGAGCGCGTCGGCACATGACGATCAGTTACCCGAAGAAATGGTCGTGTTGCCAAGTGCCCTCGAATCTACGAATAGTTCGAGCACGCAATCACGCTGCACTTGCACGACAAGTTCTCAAAGCAATCACTAGCGGTGACGAATCAGCCGAGAAATTCCTTCGCACGTTGCTGCAGCATGTTCCTGAAATCGTCGAGCCAGCCGATGGACAGCCGCCAGCTTTGCCAATACAGATCCACGTCCATGTGCGTCCCCGGCATCACTTCGACAAGCTCGCCCGTCTCAAGCAATCGCCTGATCATCTGCTCAGGGCACATGCCCCAACCCATCCCGGACGCGCACCCGCGCACAAACCCCGCGACGTGCGGAATCAGATGCCGCGGCGGGTCTAGTTCCGCTCGCGTGATCCGCCGGATGAAGCGTTTCTGCATCTGGTCTTTAGAGTTGAAGTCGACGCGCGGTGCATGACGTAACGCATCGCGCGTAAGGCCGGCCGCGAAATAGCGATCGAAGAATGCCTGCGAACAAACGGGGAGATAACGCATCCGGCCGAGCTTGGTCGAGCGGCAACCTTGCACGGGCTCGGCTTGCGTCGTGACAGCGCCTTGCACGCTGCCGTCGCGGAGTTGCTGCGCAGTGTGGTCCTGATCATCGATCACCAGGTCGAGCAGCATCTCTCTTTCGACGCAAAAGCCTGCGACCGCGTCGATGAACCACGTACCCACGCTGTCGTCGTTCACCGCCACGCGAAAGGTCGGCCACGCCTCGGCAAGCATGCCGGGCAGCGTCGGCATCTGGCCGCCAAGTTCAGCCTCAAGCCGCTGGACGCGTTCAATGTGCCGGCAAAGCAGGGCGCCCGGAGGCGTCGCAATACAGGGCTGGCCGCGCTTCACCAAAACGCTTCCGACGCGTTCTTCCAGAAGCTTGACGCGCTGCGAAATAGCGGATGGCGTCACGTTGAGTTCGCGGGCAGCACGATCGAACGAACCATGCCGCACGACCGCGCCCAATGCATCGAGCAATGCGTAATCTAGCATTAGAAAAATTTAACTGGCATTAGGAGAGTTAGCTTCTTTTATGTACTTACGAGCGGCAGACTACGCCTCTCGGTCGCGCTCGTCCAGCAAGCCAAGTGGGAGCCGACGTGCTTTTTTGGCGTCGATTGCTCGCCTAAGTGCGCTGTCACATGCTGCCGAGCCGACCATTTTTTTCGGAAAAATCATGAACCCATCCCCATTTCGACTCGAGCGCTATTTCGCCGCTCACGAGTTTACCGCCCGCTATTTGATGTGCAGTTCAGACCCCGAATCGATGTCGATTGCGGACCTGCTGGCGCTCGAGCCAGGATCAACGGAGGGTCTAGGCCAGACGTGGTTGGGTTACACGGAGTATCCCGGCGCACCCGGGCTTAGATTGGAACTTGCTAAGTTGTACGAGTCAATTCGTATCGATAATCTGATTGTGCACACAGGCGCGCAGGAAGCCATCTTCTCGTTCGTCAACGCCATGCTGAAGGCCGGCGATCACATGATTGTTCACATGCCAGGCTATCAATCGCATTATTCCGTTGCGCAAGCGCTGGGTGTTTCGGTGTCGCCGTGGCTGGCTCGCGAATCCGAGAACTGGGCCTTAGATCCAGATGATCTGGAGAAGCTTGTCAGGCCCGAAACGAAAGCTGTGTTGATCTGTGCTCCGCACAATCCGACAGGTTATCTTCCTGATCGCGAGCGGTTCGATGCGATCGTCCACTTCGCGCGGCAACGCGGCCTGTGGCTATTCAGCGACGAGGTCTATCGGGGGCTCGAGCACGATCCCGCGCAACGCCTGCCTGCTGCATGCGACGTCTACGAGAAGGCGATATCGCTTGGTGCTTTATCGAAGTCTCATGGTTTGGCGGGCTTGCGGGTGGGATGGGTCGCGACCAGGGATCGCGATGTGCTCGCCGGCATGAGTGCGTTCAAGGATTATCTGAGCATCAGCAATAGCGCGCCCAGTGAATATCTGGCGGCCATCGCGGTGCGTAATACCGATGCATTGATCGGACGGAATACAGCAATCGTTCGTAGCAATCTGGCGGTGCTGGACACCTTCTTTGCGCGCCATCACGAAATTTTGGAATGGTGCAGGCCGTCTGCAGGGACGGTTGCATTTCCGCGGCTCAAGCGCGAAGGTGCGGAGCGTTTCTGTTCGGAAGTTCTTGAGCGCACGGGCGTGCTTCTGCTTCCCAGCACCCTGCTCGATCACGGGAACGCGCATTTTCGCATCGGCCTGGGACGGCGGAACCTGCCGGATGTCCTGACGATCCTCGATAACTATTTGGGCGAGCAGGTGGCCAAGTAAGATTTCCCGACGCGGATATTAGGGCCTCGGGTAGTCAGCCTTCCTCTCTCAATGAGCATCAACATTGGCCTGTTGCTATTTCGCCAAAATGCCCACAGACGGTCATTCTGCGCCTAAAGTTAAAGCGTTTTCTCATGGTTTTTGTGCGACGCAGGAGGTCGACCATGAAACGCAAGACCGCAGCGCAGCTTCGTCGTCAACTGGCAGAGATTCAGCATAGGTCCCGCTGCCGCGTTCGAAGGGCCATGACTGCTCAAGCGCTAGCTGAGCAACGGGCGGAACGAGAAAGCGATGACACGCTCGAGACGATGGAGCGAACTGCGGACGCTTGCGTACCTCGGCGGCACTAAAGCCGAACGCAATGAAAACAGGTGATAGCACGGGCCTGCGCAATCAGGTCGAAAAGTGGCTTGCAGCGGGCGCGGCCATACCAGTGCGCGTAACGGCGTTCAGTCGCACCCAACGCGGCCGGCGAAGATACGTGAGAGTCGAAGCGTCGTCACCCCAAGGTGAACACGCGCTGTTTTTCTTCAGACACGACGACGGACACTGGCGCGTGTTTCCGCCCGACAGCGCGTGATTCTTAAGGCTTGGGCCGAAAACCGACGTCCGCCATTACTGATTCACGCGCATGCTCAGTGGCCCACGCGTCAAGAGGTAAAAACATGAAGTGGCTACTTGTGGTGCTCGCGGTGTTTGCAGGATCTGGCGCGCATGCGCAGAACGCTGAACCAAAGTCGGCCGCCCATGGCTCTTATTCGCGATTCACTCGTGAGACCACTGAGGACATCAATCTGCAGATGGAAACAGACCACGAATCGGGGTGCCGATATCTCATCGCGGAGGGGCAGGGCATTACGCCGTTGCTGAAAAGCAACGGCGTCCCTGATTGCGACGCGCCGAAACGTGGTCTGTAGCGAGGGTCGGGCGGACCAGCGGGCGAGCAGGGACCGGATGGAGTGGTGCGGGCGCATATGGGCGTAGCCGCAGGCGGCGGCACGGTATGGCGCAGATACCGGCGTTCGCGGAACAGCGCCCTGAAATGAGATATATCACTCACCCACAGACGTTCGCCGCCCTGATCGTCGTGGTGAGGAAACCACTGCTT
This sequence comes from uncultured beta proteobacterium, assembly GCA_963708695.1. Taxonomy (GTDB): domain Bacteria; phylum Pseudomonadota; class Gammaproteobacteria; order Burkholderiales; family Burkholderiaceae; genus Caballeronia. Next base: position 77,160 of record CAVPTS010000029.1, on the reverse strand, counting down.
GAACGGTACCGAAAAATCCGCCATCCCGAGTGTTTGTCAGCCAGTTCGATTCCCGGCGCACACACTGATCGCAAAAAAATTAACTTTTTTCTTTGTCTTACGAAATGTTTTATTTATTATCCGCATGTCCGCTCGGATGAGACGGCAAGCGTCTCCGGACTACGCGCGTGACGGCTTTTTGGAGCTATTTCTTGGAAACATCGGGGAGAATCCAATTGCAGAGTGTCATTTTCGCGTGGTAAAAGGAGGCAGCAACGCTTGGCCGATTGACGGCCGGTGGCGCTACCAAACGGAATTACGTCTCTTCTAGGAAAATCAGCAAATGGCAACAGGTATTGTGAAGTGGTTTAATGATGCGAAGGGTTTTGGCTTCATCACGCCGGACGGCGGTGGTGACGACCTCTTTGCGCATTTCTCTGAGATCCGCTCGGAAGGCTTCAAGACTCTGCAGGAAAATCAGAAAGTAAGCTACGAAGCGAAGCAAGGCCCGAAGGGTCTGCAAGCGTCGAACATCCAGCCGCTGTAATTCGTTACAGCCCGGCTTGATTGCATGAACTCGAATGGCCCGCCTCGGCGGGCCATTTGTTTTTTGCGGCTGCAGACTTCACGAGGCGCTGTGGACGCCGTGAGCGTCCGCATTGACCTTGGCCAGGCCCGCGGCCCGCATTCAAGGCGCGTCGATAGCCATTGGTGCCGGGCGCCACGGCCGTGACCTTCTCGGGGAAGAGCCGCGGATATAACACCCCCGCAATGCCTGCCCCGATAATCGGCGCGACCCAGAAAAGCCAGAGCTGTCCCAGCGCCGCACCGCCGGCAAACAGCGCAGGTCCGGTCGAGCGTGCGGGATTGACCGAGGTATTGGTCACCGGAATGGATATCAGGTGAATCAGCGTCAGGCAAAGTCCGATGGCAAGCGGCGCGAAACCGGTAGATGGCGCGTCCGTCGGTCGTGCCGAGAATGACCATCAGGAAGAAAAACGTCATCACGATTTCGCAGACCAGGGCGGCTCTCATCGAATAGCCGCCGGGCGAGCGCGCGCCGTATCCATTGGTCGCGAAGCCACTGGCGGCTGCATCGAATCCGGGCACGCCGGAGGCAATCAGATACAGCACGAATGCGCCGAGGGTCGCGCCAACAACCTGCGCGACAATATAAGGCACCAGTTCCTTGCCAGGAAACCGGCCAGCAACTGCAAGGCCCACGCTCACCGCAGGATTCAGATGGCATCCCGATATATGGCCGATTGCGTAAGCCATTGTCAGAACCGTCAAGCCGAATGCCAACGCGACCCCCACAAATCCAATTCCGGTTCCCGGAAATTTCGCCGCGAGGACCGCACTTCCGCAACCGCCAATAACTAGCCAAAATGTGCCAAATATCTCAGCGAGAAGACGTTGTTGTAATCGCATGATGTGTCATCCAGGTTGGTTTAACGGTTTCAATACGAACTCGGCCGGGCTGCTCCCATTGACATTGCTTACTCTGAAATAATCTGCGTTTCTATAGCCGGATTTGTCGCTAGTCCTACTGATTATTTGTCTGTTTAGACAAACAGGCGTAGAACGGCCGGAGCGCGCGCCGATCCATTCAGCGTGACTGTTTTTGTATCTTGATCCGAACAGGCTGGCTCGAAATTGGACGGCGTTTTTGCATCGGAACGCGATCGAGTCACGCCTTCAGTGTAGGACAAAGATTTTAAAAATAGACGACATCCATGCGTACGTTCAAGCTCGATCTAAACGTTGGTATTTCGTCATTCCCCATGCGCAACGCATGCCCGTATCAGTACGACGGCGCCTAGGCAGTCCGCGTCGCTTCATGAGCTGCGCGTGCGGGTCGCAGCGCCAGATCCGTGTTGGCAATGTAAGCAAGAAAGGCTCGGATCGTGAGGCTCGGCTGACGATTATTTCGGCAAACAACCGCGGCAATGGCAGCGGGTTCGCCGATGGTGTGATCGGCCAATATCCGCCGCAGCGCGCCGCGCTCCAGCTCCTCTGCGACGCAACACGCCTGCACGATCGCAAATCCCATGTCGGCAAGCACGGCGGTCAGCACGGCGCTCGTGTTGTTGATCGTGTAGACGGGCGCGAGCGCCAGCTGCGTTGTTTGTCCGGCCGAGTCCAGGAACACCGGGCAGGTTGAGGCAGTCTCGGCGGACAGTGCAATGCAGGCGTGTTTGAGAAGATCGGCCGGCGTTCGTGGCGTACCGTGTAATTCGAGGAATGCCGCCGAAGCCACGCAAATCAACGGGCTGTTCCACATTGGGTGGACCGTGAATTTTTTATCGTCGATATTGGTGGGGTCGATGATTGCAATGTCGTGGCTGGCGCTCAGAAACTCGCCGCTCTCTTCAGAGAGGGTCAGCCGCACGTCGACTTGGACGTATCGACGTCGAAAGCCGTGAATGATGGCGCTCAGCAAGGGCAGCGGCAACGCGCCTGACGCGGCAATTCGCAATGCGCCGCGCGGTTCAGCATCGGCGTGACAGAGGGCGGTTTCCAGCTGTTCCAGATTTTCGAGCCAGGCGCGGCAGCCTGCGAGGTAGTTGAGCCCGGCTGCCGTCACCGACACGCAGCGTGTTGAGCGGTCCAATAACCTGGTGTTCAATCGCGCTTCCAGGTTCGCCACGCATCGAGTTGCCGACGCATTGCTCATGTTCAATTCCCGGGCCGCAAGCCGGAAACTCCTGAGCTCCGCGACGCGCACGAAGACACGCATACTTTCGATCAGCTCCATCTCGCCCTCTCAAGGCCCCATCGCTTGCGGGATTTTCAACGCGTTACGCTCCATTTACCGTCTAAGCAATTGCCATTTGCTTCGGCGGGCGCCTCGCTTGCACATATGCGTCTGGCCCTTTGCGAGAGCCTTTTCGAAAGCGAAAAAGGCGAGCGTGCGGCAACTCCGTTCGCTCCCCCTTCTTCGTATTAGACGGCGTGATTGTGCCGGTTATATGAACGGGATTCCTGTGGCATCGTTGTTCCAGTCGAGCGCAATCAAATCTGGAAATCGGCGGCCATGTCCTCGTCTGTACGAGCAAGCAATCGGCCGCTTCGGCAGGCCTGGCTGAAGACGTCGAAGTCGCGTTCGACCTGATCAGCGTAATCTCGGGAATAGGCGACCAGCGCTTCGGCGAACTGAGTGCCCTGTCCCAGATACGCACTAATTTCGATAGCCCGGCCGCTCGCTTTTGCATGAGCGCGCGCCAGGATCCAGCCGCACAGCCGGGCATAACCTTCCAGCAGGTCGATATCGAATAGCTCGATGTTCGCCGACAGCTTCATGTCCCGCAGTTGCCGGAAATAAAAATGCCGTCCCGATGGACCGGTGCCCCAGCCGAGGAAGATGTCGCTGGCGGCCTGCATGACGCGTTGGCCGCGCACGACGCGCTCGCCGGCATGGGTCCAGCCGCTCGGCCTCGTAGTGCTGTTCGATGACCGACGGCCGCGCCTCCTTGATCTGCAGGAACATGGGTTTTCCCAGTTCGTCCATCATCAGCAGCACCAGACATCGTGTCCCGACGCTGCCGACGCCCACCACCTTGAAGGCGAGATCCTGCGCGGTGAAATGCCGAAGCAGCTCGCGACGGTCGTGGCTGAGCGTCTTCACATACTGCGGGAACATCCCTTTGATCAGGGCTTGCCAGTTTCCGAGCTTCATCCAGTCGTCGTCCGCGTCGAACAGCGTATTGGCGCCGTGAACGTGGAACATGCCGGGCGGCATGTCGCGCAGCCGCCAGCTTCTCGCCATCGAATTGCGCGACCTTCTCAAGCATGCTTTCGTGTGTGCGGCTGGCGGCTTTTTCCATGCCTTTGCGCAAGGTGCGTCTGCGCTCCAGGGTTACCGCAGTCTCGAGCATCCGGTCGAATGTAATTCGTTCATACCAAAGCTCGAGCGCGCTGAATTGGGCGTACTCGCGCATGCGGGTCTGATACTGCGTTACCACTGTTTCGACCAGTTGCTCGGCGGTCAGCCGGCTCAAGCGCATGTGGCGCGCGGCGACCATGAAGCTTGCGGTCAGTCGTTTCAGGTCCCATTCCCACGGGCCGAGCGCGACTTCATCGAAATCGTTGAGGTCGAAGACGAGCTGGCGCTCCGGCGTCGCGAAGCCGCCAAAGTTCATCAGATGCGCGTCGCCGCAAATGGGCATGGCCAAGCCCGTGTTCGCTATCTTGCCAAGGTCATGCGCCTGCAGAATCGCGCTGCCCCTGAAGAACGAAAATGGCGACAGCCATCATGCGTCCATATCTGAGCGGGATCAGCCGCTTGACGCGGCCATGGTTGTTTTGCTCCAGCAGCTCTATGGGGTCGCGGTCTATCGTTCCAATCCTGGCATGAGCGGAGCGGGCCATCTTCTCGCGATACGCCTTGCCCGCTGCAACACGCGACGCTGTCTTGTTTTCAGTTGCCATCTGACGCTCCCGTGTGACGCGCAAATCGCCATGGCCTTTCCCCTGGCCGCTTGGTGTTGATGTCAGCTCCAGGCAGTCACCCCCAAACTGGGGTGGCGCCGGTACTCGCTACGCGAACGACTTACTTGATTGGAGCGCCGTTGCGTGTCACCAGTACGGCGGTGGCTTCAACAAACTCGGCTTGCACGCTGTCACCCACCTTTAGTCCCTTGAGCGAAACGTCAGGTCCTACGTGAAGTGTCTCCGTTCTATTCGGACCGCGAAGCGTGATGGTCCGGTGTGTCATGTCGATTTTCTGGATCGTCGCCAGTACCTTCACCCGGCGTTCAGTTGCCGTCGCGCCGCCCGATGCTGGAATCGTAGCTGTCTCGTCGATGCGCTCGCGGATGCCGTTCGATGCAACCTTCGTTACCCGAACCAGCAATGCGCTTTGATACTGGATGTTCAGGATGTCGCCAATCTGCAGCTTGCCGACGTTTCCGACCTCCGGATTGACCGCGACATCCACGACTCGCCCCTGCGGCCCTTGCAGTGCAATGCTATTCGACGCAGTGTCTATTCCCACGACGCGTGCTTGAACTTCCGCAATGACGGCCGCGCCGACACCGCCCGGCCCGGCACTCGACGCCGCAGTCTGCGCGAATGCGGGAGCGGCGAACAGGACGGAAACGACAATCGCTGCTTTGATAACGGTAGTGCTGAAAACCGGCGAAGCGTAGTGGCGAGTCATGTGCGGCTCCTTCTGAGTGTGAAAGCAGTTGATGAATGCTCGCGGGCGGTGACTGATTGCAAGCGGTTAGTGAGGCTGGCGAAGTCCTTTTTATCCGGCGTCGCAGCGGCAGAAAACTCATCGACGCGACTTCGACAGCAAATGCCCAAGTCCAAGATTGGTCGCTATCTGCCAGATGTAGACGCGTGAATAACGCACGCCATACTTCGATTCAATCAGCGAGCGCAGGCGCGCGTTGGTCCATGCGTCGCTGTCAAAACCATGGACCCTCGCCGATCCGCGCAGCGCCGTGGAAATCCATTCAAGCGCTTTCTGGTCCAGCACGGAGGACCGGCCGCCCACGCCTAACTGTCGCAGCGCATTGAGGCCGCCTGCGTCGATGAGCGCCTTGTAGCGTCTCACCGTCGCCATGGATAAATGAAGCTGCTCGGCCACCTCGTCCGTCGATGCCCCGTCGAGCAGCATTTGTCCCGCCGTCATCCGGCGTACGACGCTGGGTAGGTTCTCGGGCTGAGAAAGCATCTGTGCACTCGTCCTCTTCATCAGGAATGCACGGCAGTCCGTCGCCGCTCGTTTTTCATCTCCGGTTCACCGGAGCTTCTGGATCTCCGCGCTGAAACGGTGCAGCGCAGTCGTTTCGATTTACACAAGAGTCGGGGCGTTTGAAACCACGGAAAAGCGGCTAATTCATAAGTCAGTTAAATAATGCTTTCGCTGAACCGTCGGATTAAGGTCTCAATGAAAGTTGCTCCTAGCACCAATATCTGTTTTCGCGGCTTTTGGGGTGGTCGTCGGCAAAATTTTTTCCTTGATATTTGGATGAAAGTTTCCTAACGCATCACCTTTTATGCAAAGACATATGAATGTTTGCTAACGTTTTTGAAACGGAATTGTTGATTGAATTCACCCTTTGTGTCGTTACAAAATAATATTGGCAAACGCTAAAACGTTTGCTAGCATCCTTAACAAATGTAATCCACTGCCAACGCGCAGGCATAAGGCAAGGGCTCGCGTGGGACACGTGCGCCGGCTATGTCTCTGAGAGGACTCATCTATGGCCATTCAGGGTTTCGCTCGCTCCATTTAGAGTCATATCGTCCCTCCGCCATTTGCGGAAAATCGATTTATAGACACTCATAAATCCCTCTTCACATCAAATCGGGAGGGTTGTGCTCGCGCGCCCCTATAAGCGTTATTTGATTAACGCTGACGGAAAATCTGTATCTTTTCGATTTATAAGCTCGGAAAAATCATGAGCAATTCTGCGAGGCGAGACGTCCGGCGATTTTGCGTCGGCGCAATTAACGTCGCATGGATTAGTGCTCCGCTCGCTCAAACCGAGGCCGAAGAAGCCAATAAAAGAAATAATCCGCTGAATCTCGCGGCGTCATTTAATCTTCAAAATTACTACACGCTCAGTGTGTTTGGGACGAGCGCTCACACAAACGATTTCTCATTGCGTCCGACCGTTCCTGTCGGGCCGAATAGCCCGACCAGCGTATCGGAGATGATTCGCGCGACTGTACCCATCAGCACCCGCCCGGACCCCGCAGGTATTCCGCAATTCACCATTTTTGCCGGTCTGAACATGACCTTCGGCAAATAACGGACGGTACGAATATGAACGTAAAAGCGCTATTCAACTTCGGGATGCTAATGATCGTTCTCGGATTCGCCGGAGTTTCGTGTGCAAAAGCTGAACAGGAACAGAGTAACGTGACGCCCCAGGAAACGCAGGCCATTGCGAAAGATGCATTTATTTACGCATATCCGATGCTGTTCAACTACAAGACGCTTTACCAGCAGACGCAAGACAGGAACTCAAAGGCGTACATCGGCGGATTCGGGAAGTTTCGAAACTACTCTCAGGTGTATGGACCCGACAACAAGGAAATTGTCACGCCGAATAATGACACGCCCTATTCGTGGGCATGGCTCGATTTACGGCGCGAACCATGGGTGCTGAGCGTTCCGAAGCTTCCCGAAGACCGCTATTACGTATTCCAGTGGATCGATCTTTTTACCTACAACTTTGCTTATGTAGGCTCACGCACCACAGGCAATGGCGCCGGACATTATTTGTTGGCGGGACCGAACTGGAACGGGCAAACGCCACTGGGTATCGACAAGGTTTTCAAATCGGAAACCGATCTTATCGTGACGCTTGGCCGCACGGCGTTGAATGGTCCGTCGGATGTCGGACATGTCGTCCGTATTCAGGATCAGTACATGTTGACGCCGCTCTCCCGTTTCGAACACACGGCGCCGCCGCCTGAAGTCGCCAGCGTGACATTTCCAAAATGGGACGAGACCAAGGCGACGTCGGTCGACTTTATCGGCTATCTGAATTTCCTGTTGCAGTTCACGCAGCCGACGAATCCATCCGAGACGGAACTGATGCAGCGTTTCGCGAAGATCGGTATTGCGCCGGGTAAGCCGTTCGACGTCTCCAATATAAACCCCGCCACGCGCGAAGCATTGGAGCGCGGCGTAGCCGATGGCAAGCAAGCACTGGCGGCCGCCGAGAAATCCACAACGGGCTCATTCGGTCTCTTCGGTTCGCGCGACGACCTGAAGAACGACTACACCACGCGCGCCGTTGCCGCGGCTATGGGGATCTACGGCAATACGAAGGAAGAAGCGGTGTATGTCGGGTATCACGTCGATGCGGACAACAAGCAGCTCATCGGAACGCAGCCGTATGTCCTGCACTTCGACAAGAACGACCTGCCGCCCGCGAAATTCTTCTGGTCGATGACGCTGTATGACCTTCCCGGGCGCCATCTGGTTGCGAATCCAATCGATCGTTATTCGATCGGCGACCGCACGAAGCATCTGAAGTATGGCGCCGATGGCTCGCTCGATCTCTATGTTCAGCATAACTCGCCGGGCAAAGAGAAGGAAGCGAACTGGTTGCCGGCGCCAACGGGCGCTTACACGCTGATCATGCGCATCTATGGGCCGAACCCGCCGGTGCTGGACGGAACGTGGACAGCTGGTGAAGCCGCAGAAAGCCGGAACAAGCTAAGCCTCACTAATCGTTTTTAAGGTCTCTATGAAAGCAGTGTATTTAACGTTAGCCCTGGTTTTCGCCAGCAACGTAGCGTTGGCGCAGAAGCCCGCGGTCTATCCGGCGCATGGGCAAAGCGCCGGCAAGCAATCGCAGGACGACGGCGCCTGTTATGGGTGGGCCAAGCAGAACACGGGTATTGATCCTGCCGTGGTTGCGGGCACTCCGCCCCCGCCGCAGGGACCCACCGGGGCAAGAGTGGGAGGCGCCGCACGGGGCGCTGCTGCGGGTGCGATTATCGGCGATGTAAATCATAACGATGCAGGCCATGGCGCAGCGGTTGGCGCGACGGCGGGCGCATTGGTGGGCGGCGCACGCAGCCGTCGGCAGCACGCCGCTCAAGCTCAGAACGCGCAGGCAAATCAGCAAGCCGAGATGAGCACGTACTGGCGCGCATATGGCGCGTGCATGCAGGGACGTGGGTACACCGTTTCGTGATGGGGACTGTATCTGCAGGCCACTTCTTATACAACGCCGTCTTGTTCAGGTCGGCAGCGCATGGCAGTAAATGTTAATCAACCGGAGATTGGTATGGACTCGAATCCGTTGGCTCTTGTCATCCAGGCTCTCGAACGGGCCGCATTGCAAAGTTCGGTGTTGCCGTACAAACGGTTCCATGTGCTGTTTCAACGCACCGTTCCACTGACCCGGCGATACGAAGTGCTCGACGCGGCCTTGCGCTCGCTCAACGATGTGCCTGACATCGACTATGGGGTGCTGCTCGCGTGCGATAACGGTTTGCCGGGCCCCGAGTTTTTCCGCCGATATCAAAAGCATTGCCGGGACAAATATGTTGCCGTGTTGGGGGACCCTCGGTTCAAGAGCGCGACCTTGAAAGGCAAGCGCGAACTGGTGGCGGCAGAGCGCGAACGAGTCCATCAGCATGCGCTTGAAGCGCGGCATAAGGAGCGCGCCCGGGAGTGTGCTTGAAGCGGTGAGCGGTGAGCGGTGACGCTTCGGCGCGTAATACGGGAGACGTCTCCCCGTACTACGCGCCGGATTCGTTTCTAGCTGTTCGCTGAAGCCGGCCTAACCGCCATTCCCGACAAACCATCGATAGTACGGATTGTCCGGATCATCACGCATGACAGTGCGTATGTTCGCCTCCCACGATTCGCGATTCCCGCGATACGCATCCAGCCCCGCATCGTAGAAAGTCTGCAAGGTGTTGCGGTTGGCTTGCATGCTTTCCCTGAACGCTTCATCCGCCCCTTTGAGCGGCGGTTCGATGCGCAACGCCAGCAGATGAGTCAACACCTTCGGGAAGTCCGCCGTGCGCACCCAGGCGGCGTATTCAATTCCGGGCCGATCGTCGGTCACGGGTTGAGCATCGGCGGCGTAATACTCCAGGCCTGCGCGGTCCGTGATCCAGGTGGCGAGCAGCGCGGCTGGCGTTGCAATGCCGACCTCGCGCAACGCTGCCGCAACGGTGGGTTGTTCGAAGCGCGCCCGGATGCGCGGGACATCGAGTTCGATTGGCTGCATCGAACCTACCAGCATCATTTCGTGCAGCTCGGTGGTCCACATCGTGGCGTAGGGAAAGATGTCCACGAAGCTCTTGATCAACGCGCGCGTATCTTCTTCATTCTGCGTCGGCAGCGGCAGCCATTGCGCGACGAGACCGCCGGCTTGCAGACGCGAAGCCGCCAGCCGATAAAAATCCGATGAGTACAGGTTGACGACACCCGCGGCGGAGGGCGGTGGCGGCTCCAGCGTGATCAGGTCGTAACGCTGCGTGTTGCGCAGCAGTTCGCGCCGGCCATCGTGAAGCCGGATATCGACACGCGGGTCCGCGCTCACGCCATAGTTGCCCTTGAACTGAGGCACGGCGCGCACAACTGCGGGCAGCAGTTCAGCCACGACACGCCGATCAAGTCCCGGATAAGGCAGCAACGCGCCACCGGTAATGCCCGTACCCAATCCGATCACGAGCGCCGAGCGCGGCGTGTCACGATGAATGAGCAAGGGGAGCAGGGCTTGGAGGCGCATGTATCGAAGCGACGTCATGGCATCGCCGGAATTCGATACGCCCTGGATATAAAGACGTTTGAAGCGGTTATCGCCGGCTTTCTGCGCGACCACCGCAACCGTTCCGCCCTCGCTCTCCGCGTAGAACGTCAGGTCACCGCCGCGAGCTTTGGCGAGCATCGTGGCGAGGCGGTCGGACGGCGCGAATACTGCGGCGCATAGCGCGAGCGCGGCCAGTGCCAGCGCGCTCCAGCGTGCAAAAGAGCGCGTACCGGATCCGCGCAGCACGGCGATCAACCCCACCAAGCTTGCCGCGATAGCCAGCGCGGCAAGTGCATGAACCAGACCGAGCCTCGGCACCAACACAAAGCCGGCGAGCAGTGTTCCCGCTATGCCGCCCGCGGTGTTCACGGCGACGATCATGCCGACATCGCGGCCCACGTGCCGGTCGTCGACGCTCAGGCGAAGCGCGAATGGAAACGCGGCGCCAAGCAACAAGGTCGGCACGAAGACGATGCAGAGACCGGCGAGCGCGAAGCGGGCGCACATCGCGGCGAGCATGCTGCCGGTCGAAGCGAAGACCGCACCCGATACATATGCTTGCCCTTGCAGAAGCCAATCGCCGAGGAAGGCAATTTCCAGCAGCGCCACGAGACCTGCCGCAACGATTAGCAGCGCGAACGCTCCCCACGGATCGCGCGTGCGATCGGCGTAGCGTGACACGAGGGCACTCCCCAGAACGAGGCCGCATAAATAGGTGGCGAGCACGATGGAGAAAGCAAAGCTGCGCGTGCTGATGAACTGAACGATGGCCTGCGACCAGACAACTTCGTATCCCAACGCGATGCCGCCAGCAACGGCATACAACACGAGGGCCAGCTTTACGCGATGAACGCCATCGGCCGCTGGCGCGTGCGGCGTTTCAATCGGCTGAGATGCGCGCATGCGCCGGCTGAGTATCAGTGCGATCACGGCGGCCGCGGCATTCAGCGCGGCTGCGGCAAAGGCGCTGCCTTGTACGCCAAGTGCGGGAATCAGGATGAATGGAGTGATCAGCGTTCCGGCAATAGCGCCGGTGGTATTGGCCGCGTACAACCGGCCGCCGGTGCGGCCGATGTGGCGCACGGGCGGCGCCACTGCGCGGATCAATACCGGAAGTGTGCCGCCCATCAGAACGGCTGGCACGCCAACAAGCGTGAAGGGCAATGCCCAGGCGAGCACGCCAACCACTTCTTGCATCGATGCAAACGCCTGCGCTGCGTGTGAAAGCCCGACCGTAGCGCCTAGCGCCAATATCAGGGCAGCAATTTCAAGGCTTGCATACATGCGCAGCGGCTGCTTCTGGCGATCCGCGAGGCGTCCAAAAAACCATCCGCCTAATGCAAGACCCGCAAAAAAAGCGCTGACGCCGGTGGTCACCGCTTGCACCTCGGCGCCCACTACGAGCGTGAGTTGCTTGATCCATAGAACCTGGTAAATCAACGATGCCGCGCCCGATGCAAGCAGAAGCAATGCGGGCCATGCAACGTGCAACTCAGGGGAAGCGGGTTGCGCCGACCGTTCTCGCTCGATCGATTGGCTTCGATATTGCACGCGCTCGCGTCTGTCGCGATGCGGCGTCCTGGCACGAGTGGCGAGCGTCTGGGTCATTGTTGTGATCGGAAAAGGTGCCGCGTCCACTGGCTATAAAACCGGTGGACGCGGCGGTTCTAAACATGACGGCTTGCGGATTAAGGCTTACTCCAGGCCGCGCTTCTTGAAAGACTCGTCGATCTTCTTATCCACTTGCTTGCGAACCGCATCGACACTGAAACTCGCCGGCCGCTGGCTAGGCGGATAGTTGACGAAGGTCTGCAGGAAGGTGGATGCCTTCAGTGTCGCGATACCCGTCAGATAAACGTTCTTCGCAAGCCAGTCGTTGTACTGATCCGACGTAATGTCCGCCCGCTCGTAGGGGTCCATGCGCAAGTTGAAGATCTTGGGCAAGCGCAGGCAGACGAATGGGTCTTGCCAGATATTCAGGTTCCCCGGCGCACGCTGCTCGCAGAACACCGCCTTCCACGCCATGCCGTCCGAATCCCAGCGCATTGCGACGAGCTGGCCATCGTCGTCGAAGTAATAGAACTCGGTGCGTGCGCTCTTGGGCGCCTTGCCTGTCAGGTACGGTAGCTGGTTGTACCCGTCGAGGTGATCCTTGAAGCTGGCGCCACCCGCTTTCGGCGCCCATCCTTTCAGGAGCCGGTCTTTCACGCCGGCGTCACCGGCTGCGGCAAGGAGTGTCGGGAACCAGTCGAGCCCCGAGAACAGTTCGTTCGATACCTCACCGGGTTTGATCACGCCGGGCCAGCGGACCATCGCCGGGACGCGGAACGCGCCTTCCCAGTTGGAGTCCTTCTCACTGCGAAATGGCGTCATTGCTGCGTCGGGCCAGGAGAACATGTTCGGCCCGTTGTCCGTCGTATAGATCACGATGGTGTTCTTCGCAATCTTCAAGTCGTCGAGCAGCTTGAGCAGCTTGCCGACATCCTGATCGTGCTCCCACATGCCATCGGCATATTCGTTGCCGGGCATGCCGCTTTTACCCTTGAATTCCGGGCGCACGTGCGTGTAGACGTGCATCCGCGTGAAGTTCATCCACACGAAGAACGGCGTGCCGGCCTTGGCCTGCTTGGTGATGAAGTCGGCGGCTTTCGCGCCCGTTTCATCGTCGATGGTTTCCATCCGTTTCACGTTCAGCGGACCGGTATCCTCGACCTTGCCGTCAGCGGTGCTGTGAATCACGCCGCGTGGAGAAAAGTTCTTCACATACGGATCATTCTTGTCTTGCGGCCAGTACGGTCTGTCCGGTTCTTCTTCTGCATTCAGGTGATACAGGTTGCCGTAGAACTCGTCGAAGCCATGATTGGTCGGCAGATATTCGTTGCGGTCGCCAAGGTGGTTCTTGCCGAATTGCCCGGTGGCATAACCGAGAGGCTTGAGCGCCTGCGCAATGGTCATGTCGCCTTTTTGCAAGCCAACCGGCGCACCTGGCGCGCCGACCTTGGACAACCCGGTGCGCAGCGGTACCTGTTCGGTGATGAAAGACGAGCGGCCGGCCGTACAACTGTTTTCCGCGTAGTAGTCCGTGAACATCATCCCTTCCGCAGCAATCCGGTCGATGTTCGGCGTTTTATAACCCACCAACCCGTGCGTATAGGCGCTGACGTTCGACTGACCGATGTCATCGCCGAAAATAACGAGGATGTTAGGTTTGGCCGAGCTTGCCGCGGCAGGTGCGGCTGGTTTCACCGCGCCCCGGGTCTGAGCCGGTGCGTTGGTGGGTGGAATCAGCAAAGCGCAGATCGCAGTGAGGGCGGCAAGCGATACCCCCAAGGCGAAGCGCCCTTTTCTAAAGAACGGTCTCATCGTGTTGCTCCATGACGTTGATTCCAGTCCCCGTGCGTCGTCCTTTGAAGACACCGCACAGGTGACCTGTTCGACTCGCGAGTCAGTTGCGCATCGTTATTGCTTCAGCACCGCTTGCTTACCGCTTACTGCTTCGGGGCGGGGTAGATCGTCTGCCAGTCGTCCTTCATGCTCACTACGGTCCAGCCATCGGCGAGCGCTTCGTCCCAGGCTTTATCGAGCTTGCCGATCTTCGATTTCCGGTCGTACGCGAACTCGCGCGCGGCGTCGTCGTGATGCACCAGCAACGCGAGATGCGGACCCGCGCCCGCTGCCGTGTACTGCAGCATCTGCAGATCGCCGTCGGAATTGCCGAACGCGAGAATCGGCTTGCGGCCGATGTTGCGATAAATGCCGACAGGCTTGCCCGGGCCGTCATCGACGAAATCGAGCTTGGGCAAACGTATGAGCTTGGGTCGGCCGTTGCGCAGTTCATATTTGACGACCTGGCTGGAGCCAATCACCTGCTCGGGTGGAATGCCATAAACCTTCTCAGCCCATGGGCGCATGAATTCGACCCGTTCTGGCCGGCACAGCCGGCCAGAGACAGAGCGAGGAGTGCTGCCCCCAAGGTGCCGGATACGCGGCTCAACCAGTCGCGACGGGTGTAAAACTGCATCAGACTACCCATCCATGTCGATGACCAAAAGCGTGAACGCATGAGCGGCGCGCCGGCTTATCCGCCCGGTACATCAGCGCGCGCAAGCTGCTGGCGTTTATACATATCGGCCCATGTGCTCTCATCCATCGCCAACCTGAAGCCGAGATGGGACATGCTGTTGTAGGGGTCGGTGCCGCGCCGCGCGCTTGGCCGATAGCTCAGGCAGTAATCTTCATTGCAGAGAAACGAACCGCCGCGCGTCACGCGCTTCGGCGCCTGCACGGGGACGCCCACGTCTGCCGGGTCCCATGATTCCGTCGGGCCCGCCGGGTTATCGATCACGCTGGCGGTCGTTGCCTCGCGCCTGAACTGATCGGCTCGATACCAGTCGGCAACCCACTGCCACGCGTTGCCGGTCATGTCGGAGAGACCGTAACCGTTCGCCGGGAACGTGCCGACCGGGCTAGTGCCGAGCGCGCCGCCAGCCTTGGGGTTCACGACCGGGAAAGATTGTGGCTGCTGCCCTTGCCAGACATTGGCCATCTGCTTGCCGTTGGGCGCGAACTGATTGCCCCACGCATAGGTGGCTTGCTCGAGACCGCCACGTGCCGCGAATTCCCATTCCGCTTCGGTGGGCAAGCGCTTGCCCGCCCACTTCGCATACGCCTGCGCGTCTTCATACGAAACCTGCACGACGGGGTGATCGTCCTTACCCGCGATGCTGCTTTTCGGACCGGTAGGGTGGCGCCAGTTCGCGCCGGGCACATAGCGCCACCAGCGTGCATAGTCCTCCAGCGGCACCGGTTGGGTCGTGCCGACAAAGACCATGGCGCCCGCCACCATCGCGCTGTCGGGCGGCTGCGGCGTTCCGGGCGGAAGCTGTATCTTCAGCGATTCCCAGTCGGGCTTTTTCTCCGCCGTGGTCACATAACCCGTCGCTTTCACGAACGCTGCGAACTGAGCGTTGGTCACATGGTGACGGTCCATCCAGAACCCGTGCACCCGCACTTTGTGCGCTGGCCGCTCGTTGGCTTGTGCCTGCTTGGAGTCGCTGCCCATCTCGAACTGTCCGGCCGGGACCCAGGCCATCTCGAGTGGGCCGCGCGATCCGTCGCCTAAAACAATCTGCGGATGCGGCGCGGCGCGGGACGTCACGGCCCAACTGACCGCCGCACCCACAACAGCCGGCACGATTACCAGCAACGCGCCCCAAAGCAGCAGCTTGCGATAGGACTTCGCGCGGCCTTTTGATTCACCTGGCTTATTGGCTGAATTAATCGTTACCCGCTTTCGTACGCTCATGGCTTGCTCTCTCACATTCCCGCAAATTCCGCCGGTCCTGCAGGTTTCATTCCCTGCCTCGGACAATAAAATTAGTATCGCTAATCACTGATCTTTCATTTTTTGCATTAAAGCCGCATTCGTACCAATAATCGGCTGCCTTCAGGCTTCTTTCAGACTGCTGGTTGCCTCGAATTGGTCATATTCAGACGTCTTCTAATTACCGAATAATCACCGCGATTTGATGGGCTTCTGCAGGACGTGCTTGAACACTCGCTTGACGAGTCTCGTCAAGCGATGCTTTTCCATCTTTACCGTCTTGATGCCACCTTAACTAGTAGTCACCAATCTCATATTTGCCAAAAGCAGGCAACAACTTTTCTATGACATTTCGCGGATTTTTTGGCGGCTACTGAATCTTTGACGAATGGCGTGGCGTGCATTAACGTCTTTAAAGAGACGGTGAAACGCCCCGGTATCCAACAACGAAACGATCACTGGACTGATAGCAATGCGAGAAACTATTCTTCGCTTCGAGGCGAGTGTGGACGAAGCAATAGTCGGTCAGGACGCAGTCGTCCGGCAGGTCCTCATCGCGCTGCTAGCCGATGGTCACGTGCTGCTCGAAAGCCTGCCGGGACTCGCCAAGACACGCACCGTCAAGGCCATCGCCACGCGGCTTGCGGCGACCATGAGCCGGATCCAGTTCACGCCCGATCTGCTGCCTTCGGACATCACGGGTGCGGAGACGCTGCTGCAATCGGGCACGGAGCGAACGCTGACATTTCAGCCGGGCCCCATTTTCGGCAACCTGATTCTCGCCGATGAAATCAATCGCGCCCCCGCCAAAGTACAGTCGGCGTTGCTGGAAGCCATGGAGGAGCGCCAGATTTCCGTAGCGGGAAAAACGCACAGGATGCCTGATCTGTTTCTAGTCATGGCAACGCAGAATCCGATTGAACAAGAGGGCACGTATCCGTTGCCCGAGGCGCAGATGGACCGGTTCCTGTTCAAGGTACTGATTACGTATCCATCGCCGGAAAGCGAGCGGGAGATGCTGCGGCTGCTAAGACGTGAAAGCAATGACACCCCAAAAGTCACCGAGACGCTTTCGCAGGATGTCATCTTCGCGGTACGTCAGGCTGTGCGGAAAATCACGGTGGCACCCGCTATCGATGAATACATTGTGTCGCTGGTCAACGCGACGCGGCGTGGCGGCGATCTCGATGCCGATCTCGGCAAGTGGATCGAGATTGGCGCGAGTCCGCGCGGTGGGATCGGGCTCGACCGTGCGAGCCGCGTGCAGGCGTGGCTTCAGGATCGCAGTTTCGTGACGCCCGACGACGTGCGCGCAGTCATCCATCCCGTGCTGAGGCATCGGCTGATACTTTCCTACGATGCCAACGCCGACAACATCAGCGCGGACAACGTGATCGATCGGCTGATAGAGAAAGTTGCCGTGCCCGCTTGAAGCATGACGTCGAGCGTAATCACGCGAGGTTACCCATGGCCGTGGCATCCGAATCCGCTATCGGCCGCGTGTATGTCGACGCGGCGCATCTCGCCAAGCTCGAGTTTCGTGCGCGCGGGCTGAGTTTTGTCGCACCTGCGCCGGTATCGAGCATCTTGTCCGGTAGCCATGCGTCGCGGTTGCGCGGCCGCGGGCTCAACTTCGAAGAGATCCGCGGGTATCTTCCGGGCGACGATATCCGTCATATTGACTGGAAGGTTTCGTTGCGTCTTGGCAAGCGGCAGATCCGCGCTTATACCGAGGAGCGGGACCGGCCGCTTCTTGTTGTCGTCGACCAGCGCATGAGCATGTTTTTCGGATCGAGCCGCGCGTTCAAGTCGGTGGTGGCGGCAGAGGCGGCGGCGCTCGCTGTATGGATGGGATTTGCAGCAGGCGATCGCGTGGGCGGTGTGATCTTCGACGACAGCAACGTCGTCCGGATCAAGCCGCTGCGCAGCCGCAGCCGCATCAAGGTGCTGTTCGGCGCGCTCGCCGGAATGAACTCGGCGTTGCATGCGGAGAGCGCCGCCAGAACGAATTACGGCCAACTCGATGCCGCGCTGCAAGGCGTGCTTCAGCTTGCCGGCCACGACTACCTTATTTGTATCGTGAGCGATTTTGCCGGTGCGAGTGAACGCACGCGAAAGCTCTTGCGCCAGCTATCGAGGCATAACGATGTGATCGCGGCAATGGTCTTCGATCCGCTATGGCAGCGCATGCCCGAGCATCGCGCGCTGGTGGTCAGCGAAGGGCGTTTGCAGGTCGAACTCCGTATAGAGCAGGAAAAGGTCAGGGCGCCGCTTGCAAGCCTGTTCAAAGGCCGCACTGCCGAGGTGGCCGAGCTGTTGCGATCGAGCGGCGTGCCGTTGATGGCGTTATCGACCGATGAACCTACTGTCGATCAGGTGCGGCGTCTCTTCGGCGAACGTGCGCGTCCGTCAGCGGGGAGCGGCCTATGACGGATTCCGCCACTGCCGCGCTCGCACCCGCCGACACGCCGTCTGCGCTCAAATCGCTACAGGAATTGCCTCTGCCCGAACCGGTGTCGTGGGCGCCGCAAACCATCGGCTGGGTGGTGGTCGCGGCCGTGTTGCTCGCGGCGGCGGTTTGGGCTGCCTGGAGCGTATGGCGGCGTCATAAGAGAGAGCGTTATCGACGAGCTGCGTTGACGGAGCTTGCGGATATCGAAGTGGCTTTAGGCGATGAGAACCGACGCGTCGCCGCGCTTGCAGCCATACCGCCGCTCATCAAGCGGACCTCGCTCGCGGCCGCTCCTCGCGAGCGCGTTGCGGCGCTTACCGGTGAGGAATGGCTCGCGTTCCTCCAGCGCACGCGCGGTCGCTTCGATGCCCGCAGCGGCGCGCTCCTCACTCTCGTGAGTTACGCGCCGGCCGATCAGATCGCCGCCATATCGACGCACGAAGTCGAGACGCTGATCAGCGCCACCCGAGACTGGATCCAGCGCCATCATGTGGAAATTTGACTTCCCGTGGATGTTCCTGCTGCTGCCTTTGCCCATTGTCGTCTGGTGGCTTGCGCCGGCGTGGCGCACGACGGCCACGGCTATCCGCATGCCGTTTTTTCACGAGATGGCGCAGGCGGCTGGCGAGCAACCCGCGCCGGGCGGCGTGCGCTTGCGTCGCAACTTATTGCAGCGTCTGATGATGCCGCTGTTGTGGGCGCTGCTTGTTACGGCCGCTGCGAAACCCGTGTTTGTCGAACCCCCGGTCACTCGCGAAGAACCCGCACGCGACCTGATGCTCGCGATTGATCTGTCTCAATCGATGAGCACCCGCGACTTCGTGAATGCCGCGACCGGCGAGCGCATGGACCGGCTGACTGCCGTCAAGCGAGTAGTCAAGGACTTCGTGGCCAAGCGGAAAGGGGATCGTATCGGCGTCGTGGTGTTTGGCGAAGCGGCTTATCCGCAGGCACCGCTGACGCTCGATCACGACAGCGTGCTCTTGTTGCTCAACCAGATGCAGATCGGCATGGCGGGTCCGCGTACTGCGATCGGGGATGCTATCGGCTTGACGGTCAAGTTGATGGATCAATCGCCGGCGCAGGAAAAGGTGCTGATCCTGCTTACCGATGGCAATGACACCGCCAGTGCCATTCCCCCCGAGCAAGCCGCCGATATCGCGAAGAACCACAAGCTCGTGATTCACACCGTGGGCATTGGCGACCCGAGCGCGACGGGCGAGGACAAGGTCGATCTGGACGCCTTGCAGCAACTCTCCGATATCACCGGCGGCCGTTCGTTCCATGCGCTAGGCAATCCTCAGGAACTCGCCGATGTCTATACGACGCTGGACAAGTTAGCGCCCGAAAAAGTGAAGCGCGAAACCTATCGGCCGCAACGCGACTTCTTCTGGATACCGCTCGCCATCGCGCTGTTGCTCCTCACGGCGTATCACTGCCTTGCGTTGATGATCGCCGTGCTTCGCGCGCCTCGGCGCGAGCGAGCGGGTAATGGTGCAAGCATTGAAGGAGCGCGTCATGGTAATTGACATCACCGCGTTCCATTTTTTACGGCCTCAATGGCTATGGTTGCTCGTTCCCGCCATCCTGTTGCTCGTATTCTGGTATCGGCGCAACAGTGTTCGCGCGCGCTGGCGCAACATCATTTCGCCGTTGTTGCTCGAACATCTGATTGTTGGAGACGCTGCGCGCCGCCAGATTCAACCCATTCACACGCTGGCGTTGCTCATCGTCATTGGCGCCATTGCTGTTGCCGGTCCGACCTGGCAGCAGGAACGCCCGCCGTTCAATCAGGACAAGGCGCCTCTTGTGATCGTCCTGGAACTCGCTCATTCGATGGACGCAACCGATGTCGCGCCCACCCGTCTCGAGCGCGCCAAACAGAAGGTGCTCGACCTCGCAAGCGCGCGCAAAGGCGCGCGTACGGGGCTCGTCGTGTTCGCTTCCACAGCGCACCTCGTCGTGCCGCCGACCGAGGACCCGGCCATGCTCGAGTTTTACCTGCCGGCACTGGCGCCGTCGTTAATGCCGGGCGATGGCAAGAACGCGAACGCGGGTCTGGACATCGCCGAAAAGCTTCTGGCGAAAGATCCGGTGGCCGGCACTATCGTTTTCATCAGCGACGGGTTCGATCAGGATCACGCCGATGCATTCATTCAAAAGGCGAAGCACTCTCACCATCAGCTTCTCTGGCTTGCCGTGGGCACAGAGAACGGCGGCGCGATTCGCGGTGCCAACGGCATGATCACGATGGACGCCAATGGCCTGCCGCTAATGGGTACGTTCGATGCCGATGGCATCCGCAAGGTGGCGCACGAAGCGGGCATTCCACTCGCGAGCGTGCGTGCGGACGACGACGATGTGGCATGGGTCCAGCGCCGCGCCCAGACGTGGCTGGCCGAAGTGGATGAATCGAAGCGCGCGCCTCGCTGGAAAGAGATGGGCTATTGGCTGATGCTGACGCTTCTAGTGTTGGCACTGTGGGGTTTCCGCAAAGGCTGGACCGTCAAATGGCTGCCTGTTGTGTTGATCTCGTTGGCGTTAAGCGCCACGCCCCGGTATGCGCAAGCGGCTTCGTGGAACTGGATGAATCTGTTCGCCACACACGATCAGCAAGGCCGCTGGCGCTTTGAACATGGCGATTTCAAAGCGGCAGCGCAACGCTTCGATGACCCTATCTGGAAAGGTCGCGCGCAGTATCTTGCGGGCGACTACAGCGGCGCGCTGGAGTCGTTCTCTCGGGTGAAAACGGCGCAAGCGTATTTCTACATCGGGAACACGCTGGCGCACCTTGAAGACTATCCGTCAGCGATCAAGGCTTTCGACAATGCGCTGACGCTCCAGCCCGGAATGCGCGAGGCGGCGTTTAATCGGGACCTGATACGCAAGCTGCTGGCACAGCCCAAGCAAGAGCCTCAAAAAGATGAAGAGGACGAAGAATCCGACGACGTGAAAGTTGAAAAGAAGAAGGGCAAGGTCGAGCAAAGTACGCTTATCGCGGTGCCCTCCGAGGACGTGTGGATGCGCAACTTGAACACATCGCCGGCTGCGTTTTTGCATCGGCGATTCGAGCAGGAATCGGATCCGGATAGTGCGGGTGCGCCATGAAGCTATGCGCGTTCATTCGGCTTTTTCTGATCCTGATGCTGGTTGTAACCGGCGCGATCGGCGCATCGGCCTGGGCACAAAACGCGCCCCAGCTATTGGTCCGCGCACATCTCGAACCACCGGGTCCGGTCGTGGCGGGCACGCAGGTCAAGCTCGTTGTCGATTGCCTGACCACGACGTGGTTTACCGAAGCGCCGAACTGGCCGCTGTTTACCGTTCGCGGCGCCATAGTCGATCTGCCGGATGAGCAAGCCGAGAATCTTCACGAGGTCATCAACGACGTGAGTTGGTACGGCGTAAGCAGGGCGTATCGGATAGCGCCGCAAACGGCCGGCGAGGTCCGCATTCCTTCGTTCGCCATCACCGTGTATCCGGGCGGCATGAATGTTCCGGCCACGTTAGCGACCCCTGCGTTAAGGCTCGTCGCCACGGTTCCGGCCGGCGCCGAAGGCATGAGCGTTTTCTTCCCAAGCCAAAAGCTTGTCGCCAGGCAAGAGATCGAACCGTCGCCTGATGATGTCAAAGTGGGTGGCGCGCTAACCCGCAGCGTCACGCAAACAGCAACTGGAACCGAGTCGATGCTCATTCCTCCCGTCAACTTCGGCGACGTAGAAGGACTTAAGCGATATCCGAAACCCTCTGCGACCAGGAACATTATTCAGGATCGGGCGGGGCTGGTCGCAGGCGAACGCACGGACACGGTGACCTATGTGGTCAATCGCAGCGGAAGATTCAAGCTTCCGCCGGAGACTATCGAATGGTGGAATACAGCGAGGCAGAGAAAGGAAAAAATTGTTTTGCCGGCAGTGAGTTTTTCGGCCGCAGTCGCAAGGGAGAAGCCACTATTCGCCATTCCCGTCGATGCATTGTCTAGGGGCGGAGCTCACCGGATTATTGTGATCGACCGATGGCAAGCCGTCCTGCTTTCTTTGATCCTCGTGTTCCTGCTTGCGGTAGTCTGGGTGTATCCGCGATTGGTGATTCGCTATCATCGCGCCAAGCAGGCTGTTGTCGCTGCGCGAAATCGTTATGCGCAAGGCGCTGCGCCTGCTTGGCGGGCCTTGCGTATTGTCGCGCGCACGGGTTCTTTGCAAGGCACGATTCCGGCGCTGTATAGATGGATGGACAGAAGCCCGGGCTTCAAGCATCCGGCGCGCGTGGACCGGTTGGATCGGTCTGATGAGTCCGGGCTAAAAGAGTTGGTGGATGCAGTCACTTCCCACTATTCGGATCATCCTGAAGCCAAGCTTCATTGGCGCGAAGCGGAAGGCGCGCTTAATCGCGCTGCTAAGCGTGCGAATAAAAAACGTAGGACGCAATCTCCTCTTCCGCCGCTTAACAAGTACTAAACTAGTACTAAAACGGCTGGCTTAAGGCCATGCACCGCCATCGTCGTGAATTTTCACCAATGTATTAGCGATGATTTCCCGGCCGCTGCATCCGGCGCCTCGCCGGCGTCGTATATAGCTCTGACGCGATGCAATGTCGCACTCGCGGATGGGGAGAAAATCCATGGAAAAGACAATGCTGAAGATTGTGCTCGCGGGCGTGACGGTCGCGTCATTGTGTGTATCGACGACAATATTTGCGCAGGGCGGGGGTAATGGACAAGGCGGAACGGGTGGCGGAAATGCGCACGGCGCGGCCACGGCGGGAATGACGCACTGGGGCGACCCGGTCGAAACTCCGAAGAACGCCATGTCCGGCAAGATGCGAACTCAGGGAATGGAAAACAATAACGCAGGCATGGATTCGATGTCGCCAAACAACGCAGCCGGCGCGTCCAAGAACGGGCAGTGAGTCGCACGGTGTCGCTTGCAGCGTATTGCCGCCTTTCGAGGCCGTCTTTCGAGGCGGCGATAGTTCTCCGCAGCATGTACGCGCCGTAATCCAGAGACACAATTGCGCTTGAACTAAGCAGCTTTATTCGGTTCCTACTTAAGAAGCTCGGGAGACGATCATGCTTAAGTCAATTGCGTTAGTGGTTACAGCTTGCCTGGCCATAGGCTGCTTAGGCGGCTGTGCTGTTGCACCGGGCTACGGTTATTCCCAGCCTTACGAGACGGGCTATGCGTCACCCTACTATTACGGATATCCGGCCGTGTACGGCGGCGTTTTCGTCGGCGGCGGAGGCTACTACCATCACGGCGGGTATTGGAACGGCGGGCACGGCGGCTATTGGCACGGTGGGGAGCACGGATACGGCGGGGGCTATCACGGTGGCGGCCATGGTTCGGGCGGCCAGTGGTCTGGCGGCGGACATGGCGGACATGGTGGTGGCAGCGGCGGGGGGCATCGCTAAGAGAGGCATTTATAAAATACTTTCGCGACGCTTTTTCAGAGGATCTTCAAGCCGAACGTCTGTTGAAAGCGTCGTGAAAATCGCGGGGCGAACACTTGCTCCGCGATCTCGAGTGACCATCACACATTCCGGTTAGGTCTTGTTGCCACAAGGCTGAGTCCGGTCAAACTTTCCAACGTTCTACGCTATAGCAATCAATTCGGAATCAGGTAGAGCGATGCTCATCTATCGAAATAAAGCCGCCCTCGGTATGTATAAATTCCCGTTAAATTGCAGGCGTTTCACGTGCGGCCGATACGATCGTTGCGCGCTCGGGTGAATCCGCATTGCCTGCAGCATTCGGCTTACTCTTCCCAGCCGCTGATTTTCTCGATACAGAAGCCTTCTTGGCCGCAACTTTCTTGGCGGCGGCTTTTTTCACCGGAGCCTTCAGCGCCTTCGTGCTGACCGTTTTCACCGCTGCATTTTTGCGAGCAGCTTTCTTGGCAGCCACTTTCTTAGCAGCCACTTTCTTTGCCGCGGCTTTTTTGCCCGCAGGCTTGGCGCCGCTCTCTTCAACAGCATCAACCTCGCTGCGGCCACTGATCAAGAATTTCGTGCGGTCCTTCACGTCCTTGATCCACAGCGGCGGGCGAGCCCAACCGCTCCACGTCGCCCCGGTCTTCGGGTCGCGATACTTGGCCGGAAGCTTAGCCTTTGCCGTAGCTTTTCCAGACTTGGTTTTTGCGGCTTGTTTGCCCTTGAGCTTGGTACTTGATCCAGCCGGCCGGCCCCGGCCTTTCTTGACAGTTGATGAATGAGCATCGATGTCGGCGATCGTCAGGCCGTGTGCGTCCATCAGCTTACGGATATCGTTAAGAACCGAGTGCGCGCGCTTAGCAATCAATGTCTCCGCTTGTGCCTGCAGCTTCTTTAGCTTGGCTTGTATCTGTTCAAGGGTTGGCATTTTGGTTTCCTTATGAAGTGGTTGACCGCACTATGCCATGTGATAACTGATTTCGGAAGTGACTAAACGCGACTAACCGCGTCTTAATATTAAAGGCTTTGCTTACCTCATACTTTGTTTCAATTCATTGCAGAAAGGCGGTGCTTTACATGTCGCGAGGAGCGGCTCAACCAAAGGATAAAACGAAAACAAGTATTGCGGCTTTACGAGTATTACTTAGCACTTGACCAAGGGCCCCGCGGTATCCCTGGGACGGCGGAGTACCCAAGACCGGTTAAAGGTCGCTTAAGCCGGTGGACGTGTTTGGGGATTTGGCGGGACGGCTGGCAAGGTCATTGATAGGTTGGCGATAGTTTGAGCGTAGGCGTCACGCAGATGCAGCGCGGCCGTTCAGAACTCGATTTCCAATAGTTATTCGTTGACGGCATCGAGGTCGAACGCATCGAGATCAAAACTGCCGCCATACCATTCAAGCAGTTCCTCATGGTCTTGATGAAGCGTCCAGGATTCAATGTATCCGGGACTGCCACCGACGTCCTCCGACGGACAGACGTCGCGGCCCACCAAGCAGACCGGCGAGCGTAAGTCGGGATCAGGCGGCAAGATCTTTTCGACTTTGACGCGATGTTGCTAATCGTCGCCAAGGTCGTAGATATAGGTATGCAATTTTGATGGACCGCCAACCGCGATCTGCGCAGCCTGTTCATCGAGCATCACGCGTTACGGAGTCGGTCTCCTCAATCAGATTGACTCGATGATCGGCGAACTGTTCGAACTTGCCGCGCAAATACGCTAATAGTTCGAAATCGATTAGCCGTGCAAGTCCAACACGCTGGCCTATAGCGTTGTCCAGCGGTCAAGAATGCGACCGCATCGCGCACTCAAGAAGCCAGCGTCGCGCAATCATGCCCGCCGAATACCAGACATCCGGCGACGCGTCACGCAACTGCTATTTCTTCGGAGTTTTCGAAGTCTTGGGCGCTGTGCTTGACTCCGCCTTTGTCGCCGACTTCGTAACTGCTTTCTTCTCAGATTTGCTCACGGCGTCGGCTGCCGATTTTGGCTTAGCGGGCGTTTTTACGGCGGCCTTTGGCTTTTTCTCATCCGCATCAGCGGCCTTGGGCTTAGCGGTTTTCTTAACCGCTGGCTTACTCGCTGCTTTCTTTGAGTCAGCCTTTGGTTTGGCCTTTGTTGTCCCGGTGTCTTCCTTATCGGTAGCCTTCGCTTTCGCGGGCTTCTTGGCAGCCGGATCGGCAGAAGCAGCCTCATGTTCAAGCAACGCGCGTGCTTTTTCCCAATACTCAGCAGAGCGCCCATGAGGACGACCGTCAGCTTCCCATAGATGGTAGGCCCGCAAGCGAAGCCGTTCTTCCAAAGATTTGTTTTCCATTCCGTTAACCGTTTCGCGTATTTGTGCGTTTATGTTACAGGAGCCGCAATCTGTGTGTTAACGCTTGGTCGCCCGATCCAGGCGCGCTGATTAGTCTTAGGATCGGCCGGCATTAAAGGCACACGCAGGTCGCGCGGCGCTATAAAAGTGTCTTTTTGCCCGTGCTAGGATGTTCTGCGAACATGTTCGAGGTATTGCAATGACAACGTTATATGACACCCTGGGCGTCGCCGAAAATGCGACGGGCGAAGAAATAAAGCGGGCTTACAGAAAAGCGGTCATGCGGTGGCACCCGGATCGCAATGTCGGCCAGGAACAAGTAGCCCGGGCCGCCTTTCTCGACATTCGAAACGCCTACGCCATCCTCTCCGATCCCGCACAAAGGCAGGTCTACGACGCCGTTTTTGCTGAGGAAATGGAGCGGCAGCAAGAGGAGCGACGTCGCGAGGAACAAGAGCAGGCTGAACGCGAGGCCGCCGCTCGCGCCGCAGCGGAAGCGGAATATACAAATACGGTCGCATTGGCAATGCGTTTCGCCACGCAAGGCTATAACCGCGACGTCGTTCTCGGCGTGCTGCTTGGACACGGTTGCAATGACGAACTAGCCTGCCGCATAGCTGATAGTGCAATCGCGCTCCATGCATCGCGGCAGTCTGAAATCACGCCGGCTGAATCGGTCGCTGAGTCGGATGATTCCGCCCCGGAAGCTGAAACCATTAGCGTGCAGCAAGAAGAGAGCCCGGCGCCCGCAGATCGTGTGCGTTCGTTTTCCGACATCTGGATGCCGTTCTGGAATGTAATGCGTCCTTGACCTGATTGTCCTCGCTGCGGCAACGGCCTGAATAAACCCGGGGCGCAGTTTGCTATTTCCCTGAGAGGCCGCTTTGCCTTAATTGTCAGACTTACCGAGCGCCACCCCGTAATAACAAAACTCCGCCAACATGCACTGGCCAGTCGTCCCGCTCTTCAGAACCGAACCGTCGCCGTTCACTCCTACGTTCCGCCCCTGCAAATCCCACGCGCTTCGTTTAGCTACCCCCACCAGCTAGTCGCATTACAGGAACATACTTTGCCCACTAAAGCTGCAAGGGCCGGTGGCGTCATGCATTCACCTTTGGCCAAATAGAGATACCCTTAAAATCCGACAAAAAAGAATGGCCCGGAGACCTAGATGGAGCATGCCTATTTCAAACTGCTGCATGTGCTTTCGGGACATCCGGGATGGGCTCTTACGGTCGTGGTGCTGGCGTCGTTTTTCGAATCGATCGCTTTTATTGGTACTTTCGTCCCGGGCAGCACCGCAATGTTCGTTGCGGGCGCCCTGGTCGGCACCGGCTCCCTCAATCTCGGCTGGGTGTTCGCCTGCGCCATTGCCGGGGCGGTAGCCGGCGATGCCGCGAGCTACTGGTTCGGCGCCAGGCATAGTGACACCATCGCCCAGTTGTGGCCGTTTCGCACGCACCCCGGCATGTTGGCAGCAGGGAAACGATACTTCGAAGCCCACGGCGCAAAAAGCGTGATTTTTGCGAGGTTCATTGCGCCGCTGCGAGCGGTCGTGCCTGTCGTGGCCGGAATGCTGGGCATGACCCCGGGCCGCTTTCTGGTTATCAACATTGTCTCCGCGCTCGTCTGGGCGCCCGTGCATATTCTTCCGGGTGTGGTCTTCGGGGCATCGATCGAACTGGCAGGCGCGGTGTCGTTCCGCCTCGTTGCAGCGCTGGCCATTGTCGTTGCAGCGACGTGGCTGACCTTCAGGCTGACCAAGCTCCTCGTGTCGCATGCCCGCGCGTGGACCGACACCTCTCGTCGAAATCTCATGCATTGGGCGCGCCGCCACGGCAGGGGCGTCGCCGGTCGCGCGGTCCTCGGCGTCATCGACCCGAAGCATCAGGCCGCAGCTTTGATCGTAATCATTTCGGTGCTGCTGCTTCTCTCCGCCTCGGTGTTCTTTTCCATACTGCATGACGTATCCCACGGCGATCCGCTGGTTCAGGTCGATGTCTCGGTCTATCGATTTCTCCAGTCCTTCCGATCGTCATGGGGCGACGCCGTCCTCGCCGTGTTCGCAACGCTGGGCAGCGTAACGACGCTGTCCATCCTGGCAGTAATGGTGATTGTGTGGATGGCGGTCGAACACCGCTGGCGCACCGTCGCCTACTGGATGACGGCCGTTGTTTTCTCCCAGCTCCTGATCTTGGCCATTCAGATCAACACCCTGCGTCCGCTTCCGGGCGCCGTCGCATCCGGCCTGCGCGCGTTTCCGAGCAATCACGTTGCCGCCAGTGTCGTGATCTACGGTTTCCTCGCGTTCCTGCTTGCGCGGCGCGTGGGCATCGTGTCGAGAATGCTGGTCGCGATGGCCACCGTCGTCATCCTGTTTTCGGTGGCATTTTCCGGCATCTACTTTGGCCGCTTCACTTTCTCCGATGCTGTCGGCGGCGCTGCATTGGCGGCCACATGGGTTTTTATCATCGCGCTGACGGCGGTGTGGCGATACCCGGCAAAACCGCGTTCGCGCCCCTTGATGCCGGCCGCCGTTTTAGCGATCGTTTGTGCCAGCGTCGCGTTGCAATTCAAAACGAGCCTTCAGGCGACGGCGTCCGAACCGCCTCCGCCGGCCATTGTCGTGACGCCGCTTCAATGGACGGATACGGTGTGGCGGACCTTTTCTTGCTACCGGTCCAACATGGAAGGCGACCGGCGTGAACCCATCACCATTCAGTGGTCCGCGACCGCCGATCAGATCAGCACGCAATTGAAGCAAAGAGGGTGGGAGGAGGGAACACGGTTGTCCGCACGAAGCATTCTGTCGCTCGTTTCGCCTAACGTCGCGGCCACGGCGTTGCCTGTGTTGCCGCGATTGAACAATGGTGAACCATCGGCGCTGGTATTTACGCGTGCGCACCTTAGCGGCGAAGAGCGAGATGTTTTGCGGTTCTGGCCGACGCGATATGCGGTGGAGCGTCGAGGCGGCCAGCCGCCCACGCCCATTTGGCTCGGCTCGGTGGTTCACGAGCGCTTGCTGCGTCCGACGTGGCCGTTCAATATCTTGCGGCCGGACAAAGGCGCTGAATCGATGATTAGATCGCGCGGAGAGGAGTCGCCATGGCGGGACCTTGAGGTGGCCAGAAGTGCTGGCTGCGGGAGCATTATGGTGACGCTCGTTGAATCTGATAAGCACTGAATTCCGACCCGGCAACACGCGATGCGAACACATGCACTCATGAAGCCACGACCCTTTATGCACGATGAACGCGAAGCGGAGACGAGCACGTGATACAGATTCCACCGTCGGCGATTGCAAGCTGGGGCAGCGCGGCCGTCTTCGCCAACGTGCTGGCGACGCGGCTTGGCGTGCCGGTGCCGACTATTCCCGTGCTCCTGTTCGCCGGCTCGGCCATCGCCGCCGGGATTCTGGCGTTCTCGCACGTGCTGTGCGCAGCTGTGGTGGGGGCGTTGATCGGCGACTTCGTGTGGTTTTCGGCGGGACGTATTTATGGACGCCGCCTCACGGATTTTCTCTCGCGGTTATCGCTGTCAATCGACGCAAGCGTACGGACCACACGTGTTCTGTTCGATCGTTTCGGCGTGGCGATAGTGGCTGTGGCGAAATTCGTTCCGGGGCTCGCGCTCATCACGCCGCCGTTGATGGGAACGACGCCTATCTCACCGGTTGCGTTCGTCGCGTGGGACACCGTGGGTACGCTTGCATGGGCGTCGTTCTGGCTGCTTGGCGGCGCGTTGTTCGAGAAGCAACTGGCAATGTTGCTGATGGTGTTGAGGCCGTATGGAGCATCAATACTTGATGTGCTTGCCGCCGCCGCAGTTCTCTATCTGGCGTATCGATATGTCTTTCGCTGGCGCTTCAAGCGATGGTTGCGCCGCAGGGTCGTCTCGGTCAGAAGGCTTAACGAAATGATGCGCTCAGACTCACCGCCTTTGATTCTCGATACGCGAGCGGTATCTATTCGCAACGAAGAGTCGTATCGAATTCCAGGGGCATTGCTGGTCGATCTGGAGTCGATCGACAGTATCGATACCGTGCTTCGGGCGAGCTATATCGTGGTTTAT
Organism: uncultured beta proteobacterium; assembly: GCA_963708695.1. Taxonomy (GTDB): domain Bacteria; phylum Pseudomonadota; class Gammaproteobacteria; order Burkholderiales; family Burkholderiaceae; genus Caballeronia. The sequence continues at coordinate 47,348 of CAVPTS010000029.1, read as the reverse complement.
TGCACCTGCCCGAGTGACAGGACCGCGTGGAAGGTTTGCAGGCGGCTGCGTAGAAAGGGCTTCTCGAATGTGCGTGCGCTGTACGGCGGGCTCGATGAATGGGTTCACCGAGGTTATGCGGTCGAGCCGCTGCCGCCGGACAGCAGCGCGTTTGAGGCCTCGATGGCGCGTTCGTAGCGCGCGCTACTCCGGGAAGGGCAGTTCAGTTTGCCCTTCGGCACGCATCCCGAACGTATTCAACGTCATGGCGACCATCGCGTAATAGCCGAGCAACCCGACGAGGTTCACCACCTTCACGTGTCCGAAGCGCGTCACCGCGTTTTCGTATGTACTGTCGCTTACCCGTTTCGTCTCGTATAGCTGCGTTGCGAAGTTGAAGATCAACGCGTCGTCGGCGTCGTCGAAAGCGGGCTGTAGCCCTTGGAGGATGGCATCGGCTACAGCAGCCGGAAGGCCGGCTTCAAGGGCGATCGGATAATGGATGTACCACTCCGCCTGCGATTGCCAGCGCGCGGCCGTCACTAAAATTGCCAGCTCCGACAGGCGAAGGGGCAAGCCCGTTTTATAGCGACAAAACGCGCCTAGACGCTGCGCGTGCTGAGCCAATTCCGGGCTGTGTATCCATCCAAGGAACGGACCATTGAGATTGCCGCGAGGCCCCGAGAGGATCTCCTGAAGCACGGCGGTTTGTTCATCGGTGGCTGATGATTTTTGAAACTCGGGAAGACGGTTTTTCATTTTCGATCCGCTATAAAAGGGCTTCCGTTAAGGGAGAGCGAGGTTTCTTCCAACTGGCGGATAGCTGCTCTTAACTTGGCAACACGACAGCAGTTTTCCCTCGCTCGATTATGCAAGTTCACCGCGAGATCCGCCCGTTCCTATCCATACATTTGTAGGGATGCGGAATCGGAAATCGTGCGCTAAATTTGTCTTAACGATTCAAACGGGGAAAAGCTGACGGCAGTTCAGCAGCGAGGGCCGGTAGCGACGCGACGGGGATAAAGCAACGGGGGCGCGCAACCGGCGAGTGAAAAATGACGGCGTAGCGAGGGGAGAGGTAGCGTACCGGCGGCTGGACGTGGCGAGACGTCCGGCCGTCGGATGCGCTGCGTTTTTCCCGGACGACCTGACCGGCGGGGAACTGCTTGATTAGATCGCGCGCACGAGGCGTCGTAATGATGCTTACGCCAACTGCTGCGCAAGCGATTTGGTGAGCGGGCTCTGCACATCGCCCGTGTGCTTGGTTGTCACGGGTTCTATTAAAACGATCCAGCATTCTTCGTCCGCGACCGGGTTATGTCGAACGCCGCGAGGCACCACATGCATTGAGCCTTCATGCAAATGGACGACCTGCTCGCCCTCATATTCAATTCGAAGATTGCCGCGAACGACGTAGAACAATTCGTCCTCGCCGTCATGGCTGTGCCAGACGAGTTCGCCCCGGACCTTGGCGACTTTCACATATTGATCGTTGACCTGCGCCACCACCTTTGGCGACCAATGCTCGGTGACTGATTCAAAAGCCGCCATCAGATTGATGGGGCCGGCGGAAAAAGGCAGGTTCATATTCGTCTCTCGTTTTATTAATCCAGAAGCCGTGACTGCGGCGTGTCAGGCTCAATCTACCCCAGCACCCGGCTCCCAATACACATTCAACCCCATCAATTCCGTCAGCGTTTGCGCTGCGGCCTTCATCTTCTCACCGACTTCGTTCATTGCCGGGACGGGCGCTTTATCGATGCGTTCTATAAACGGCGTCGTCAACGAAGCAATTGCGTGCCCATTGCGTCCAAACACCGGATAAGCCAGATTCTTGACGCCCTTGACCTGCCGGCTAGGCATGCGAGCATGCCCGCGTTCCTTGATCCGCGCGAGGTCCGCTGCAAGCTGTCTTGCATCGACGGGTAATTCTCCATCTACGGGTACGTGCAGCCTAAGCATCCGCTTGCGCTCAAGCTCCTCCTGAAACGCCATCAGCACTTGTCCCGAAGCGGTGTCGGTCATGCCGATCAACGTCCCCACTTTCAGCGAAAAGCCCCAGCGTTCCGGACTCTCCACGCCCGCGACAATCAACACGCGACCATCCTGATACACGCATAGATGGAACGACTGTTTGACGTCGTTAGCGAGTTGCGTCATCAGAGGTAGCGCGGTGGTGACCAGCGAGCGCACCGGCTGATGCCGATGCGCCAGCTGAAACAGCAGCAACGACAACACGTATCGGTCACCTATTGCGAGCAGATACCCGCGCGTCTCCAGCGTGACGACCATGCGAAAAATTTCTGCCGTCGTGCGTCCGAGCGTCTTCCCCAAGTCCGCCAGCGACAACCCTTCCGGATGACTCGCCAGCAGTTCGATGATGTCCAGCCCCTTCTCGAGCGCCGGCGCCGAATATCGCGTGTTGTCCAAAATTTCTCCCTCTCTTACTGGATGTCCGCCTTCTGCCGCGCTCGACATGACGAAATCAAAGCGACCAAGTGGCGTGATTGTAGACCCGCGTAACGATTAGCCCAGACGCCATCATCGGTGGAAAAACGCCTCATCCGATCTCCGGGAAAACACCAACGCAAATTCATCTATGAAAGACCGTTTTATCTTTAAAATGATTTGCATGGGTGGAAAAGTGGTTCGCAAGACGTGCGAGACACGAAATCCGCAGCGCGGAGCGATTCGCATACCAACCATCTGCATGGGACCGGAGTTAGCGCTGAAGCGCCAACTCCGGTCGACAAGGAGGCAACACTGATGGCGGAAGTGGCATTCAAGCAGGTGCAGAAGTCGTTCGGCGCCGTACAGGTGTTGAAGCAGATCGACCTGACCGTTGCGGACGGCGAGTTCCTCGTGCTCGTGGGGCCGAGCGGTTGCGGCAAGTCGACCTTGCTGCGCGCGCTGGCGGGACTGGAAGGCGTGACGCACGGACGGATTCTTATCGATGGCCGCGTGGTCAACGACCTGCCGCCGAAGGACCGCGACATCGCGATGGTGTTCCAGAACTACGCGCTGTATCCGCACATGAGCGTGCTGGAGAACCTGACCTTCGCGCTGAAGCTGCGCGATCTGAAGCCCGATGAAATCGCCGCGCGTGCAAACCAGGCAGCCACCATTCTTGGACTTCAGGACTTGCTCGGCCGCTATCCGCGCCACTTGTCCGGCGGTCAGCGCCAGCGCGTGGCAATGGGCCGCGCGATCGTGCGCGACCCGAAGGTGTTTCTCTTCGACGAACCGCTGTCGAACCTCGACGCGCAAGCTGCGCGTTCAAATGCGCGCGGAGATCAAGGCGCTGCATCAGCGACTTGCGCGCAACGACGGTCTACGTGACGCACGATCAGATTGAAGCCATGACGATGGCGGACCGCATCGTCGTGCTCAATGGTGGCGTGATCGAACAGATTGGCGCGCCGCTCGAACTCTACGATGACCCGGACAACCTGTTCGTCGCGAGTTTTATCGGCTCGCCGTCGATGAACTTCTTCACCGGCCGCTACGAATTGCATAACGGCGGAGCGCGGGTACGCATTGGCGATTTCTGCGATGCCGGTGCCCATGGTCAACGCCCGTGAAGCGCAGGAGGTGACGGTCGGCGTGCGCCCCGAGCATTTTCTGGTGGCGGAGGCGGGCGGCATTCCGTTTAACGTCGATGTAGTCGAACCGACAGGTGCTTCCACCGAGTTGTTCGGCACGGTCGCGGGGCAGCGCTGTTGCGTGATCGTGAACGGCCGCCTGCCTATCGCAACCGGCGCAGAGTATCCGGCTTGACGCAGAGCTGGACAACACCCTGATCTTCGATACCGACACCAGCCGCCGCCTGCGCTGAAGAGAACCCACGAAAGCCGTGCCGCCCGACGTCACGGCACATAACAAAGGAGATGAATCATGCGTAGAGATTCGATGAAAACGGGACTGAAGATCGCCGTGTCCGTGCTGGCTTTGGCGGGTCTGGTCGCCACGACCGCAGCGCGCGCCGACAACGAATACAAGGGCTATACGCTGCGCGTGAAGCTGATTGGCGGCGTGCAATACGAAGCGCTCTACACGCGCATTCCGCTGTGGGAAAAAGAGACCGGCGCCAAGGTGGAGATCGTCTCGCGCAAGAGTCACTTCGAGCTTGATCGTGAGTTGAAGCAGGACATTGCGTCACAGCATATCGACTATTGCGTCTCGTCGAATCATACGAATTTTTCTGCTCAGTACCCTATTTTCCGGGACCTCAAGGGCTTGTTCCCCGCGAGTTATCTCTCGGCGTTCGCGCCTGCGTTGCTGAAGCAATCCGAGGTTAAGGGACAGCTCGTGCAGATCCCGCGATCGACGGACATTGAAGCCCTCTATTACAACAAGACCGCTTACGCCGATCCGGCGAATCGCGATGCTTATAAGAAGAAGTTCGGTCAGGACCTTACGCCGCCGAAGAACTTCGCCGAGTTCACGCAACAAGCGACGTTCTTTACAAAGGCGCCGAACTTCTACGGCACGCAATTCCCCGGCAAGGACGAAGCGCTGACGGGTACGTTCTATTCGCTGCTGGTGGCGAACGGCGGTCAGTTATTCGATGCCAAGATGAAGCCGACGTTCAATTCACCGGCCGGTGTAAAGACGCTCGACTGGTTCGTGAACCTCTACAAAGCGGGCGTGGTGCCGAAGGGCGTGCCGAGCTATGTCTGGGACGACCTTGGCAACAATTTCGCCTCGGGCAAGGTTGCGCTCGATCTCGACTGGCCGGGTTTTGCATCGTTCTATAACGACCCGAAGACGTCGAAGCTTGCGGGCAATGTCGGCGTGGTTCGTGCGCCGCTCGGCTCGGCGGACAAGCGGCCGGGCTGGTCGGGTTCGCATAGCTTCTCGATCACGAAGGTCTGCGCGCGGCCCGAAGTCGCGGCGAGTTTTATCCAGTTCCTGACGAGCAAGGATTCACAACTCGTTGAAGCGCGTCTCGGCTCGATTCCTTCTCGTATTGATGCGCAGCAAGCCATCGTGCAGGAGTTCAAGGTGAAGGACGATCACTTCATGGCGGAGGCAGTCGCTACATTCAGTCAGGCCGCCAAGGAAGACTCGTTCACGCCGCCGCGCATTGCGCAATGGAACGAAATCTCCAATGCGTTGTGGCCGGAATTGCAGAAGGCGATTATCGGCGATGAAACCTCGCAGCAAGCGCTCGATAAAGCGGCGAAGAAGGTCGCGGACATCATGCAGGAAGCGGCCGACCAGTAACGCACGAACAAACGACTCCAGGCTTTCGATGCAATCCAACACGCCTTACTCGATCGGCGGCGAGCCGGCGCTCGTCGCACCGCGCAGGCGCATTCCGCTGCCGATCAAGCTGCTTCTGCCTGCCTTCCTTGCCGTGGGATTAGTGGTGGTGCTGCCGCTGCTGTTTTCGTTTTATACGAGCTTCACGGCTTACCGTCTCACCGATCCCGATACGCTTTCGCATTGGATCGGCTGGCGTAACTACGAGCGCGCGTTCGCGAACGGCGACTTCTGGGCCGCGTTTGGCCGCACGATTTTGTTCCTCACCATCGCGCTGAATCTTGAGTTGTTGTTAGGTCTTGGCGTCGCGCTGCTGCTCAATCAGGTGACGAAAGGGCAACGCGCGTTACGCACGGTGATGATGTTTCCCATGATGTTCTCGCCAGTGCTCGTCGGCTTTCAGTTCAAGTTCATGCTCAATGACAGCACGGGCATTGTGAACAACCTGATGCAGACGCTGTTCGGCGCGAAGTCGGCATTCCCCTTTCTCGTCGATGCCAACTCCGCGTTGGCTTCGCTGATAGCGGCCGAGGTGTGGAACTCGACGCCGATCTTCGCGGTGATCCTGCTCGCCGGTTTGATGGCGTTGCCGAAAGATCCGATAGAAGCGTCGAAGGTGGATGGCTGCACGTCGTGGCAAACCTTCCGTTATGTGACGCTGCCGTACCTGATGCCGTTCATTTATATCTCGATGACGATCCGTTCGCTCGATGTGGGCCGCGCTTACGACATCGTGCGAATCATGACGAACGGTGGTCCGGGCGGACGCACGGAATTGCTCTGGACGATGGTCGGGCGCATCGCTTACGAAGATTCGCGCATGGGATATGCCAATGCGATTGCGTATGTATCGGTGCTGGTGTCCATTCTCTTCACGCTGTACTTCTTCCGCAAGTTGAGCGGCGCGCGCAAACACATGGGGCCTGCCTGACATCATGAGCGAAATGGCAATCAAAGGCGCGTTCGTGCGCAAGTCGGCAATGTGGTTCGGCGTGTTCATCGTGATGGCGGTCATCTGTCTGCCGGGGCTTTGGGTCGTGCTGAACGCGTTCCGTTCGAACGTGGCGATTCTCTCGAATCAATCGCCGTTAGTGGGCGCGAGTTACACGCTCGATAACTTCAAGAGCATGTTCGGCTACGGCCAGATGGCGTCGCTGCCTATCAGCCAGTACTTCGTCAATTCGCTGATCATCTCTTGCGTCAGCACGATCGCCGCGCTTGCGGTCGGCGTGCTCGGCGGTTATGCGTTCGCGCGTTTCGAGTTCAGGCACAAGAAGGTCATGTTCGTGATGCTGATGCTCACGCGCGCGATTCCGGGCATTGCGTTGTCGCTGCCTATCTTCATGCTTTGGGCGTGGACGGGTCTGCTCGATACGCGCATTGGCGTGATCCTCGTCTATCTCGCGATGAACGTGCCGTTCACCGTGTGGCTCATCGATGGCTTCTTTCGCGAGGTGCCAATCGAGTTGTCGCAGGCCGCGCAAATCGATGGCTGTAACCGGTGGCAAGCGTTCTGGCGGATCGAGTTGCCGCTTGCGAAAAGCGGGATTGCATCGGCGGGAATCTTTGCGTTTCTTACTAGCTGGAACGAGTTCGCACTCGCCACGCAGTTGTGCAGAAGCCCCGATACTAAAACGCTGCCAGTCGGACTGATGGACTTTACCGCGCAGTTTTCGGTCGACTGGGCCGGCATGTGCGCGATGGCCGTGATCATCATCATTCCGGCGATCGTGCTGACGTTCATCGTGCAGAAACATCTGATCGCGGGCTTGACGCTCGGCGGCGTGAAAGGCTGAACAGGCTTTAAGGGAAATCCGGAAATGACAACTATCGATACCGTCGACATCCGCCAGGTCGATCTTCAACCCAAAGTCAAACGCACGGACGCGATCCAGTCGTTCGTGGTGCAGGAAACCGTGCTTGTAACCCTTCGATTGCAGCGATGGCAGTGTGGGCACGGGCTATACGTACACCATCGGCACGGGCGGTTCGTCGATCGTCGCGTTGCTGCACGATCATCTTGCGCCGCGACTGATCGGCCGCAATCCCGCCGAATACGAAGCCATCTGGCGCGACCTGTTTTTCCATACGCACGCAACCGCGGTCGGTGCGATTACGAGCCTTGCGCTCGCAGCAATCGATACCGCCTTGTGGGACCGCAACACACGCGTCGCGAACCTGCCGCTGTGGGTCGCGGCGGGCGGATCGAAGCCGCGCACGCGCACGTATTCCACCGAGGGCGGGTGGCTGCATTTATCGGAGACGGAACTCGTCGATCAAACCATGCAAGCGCGCGATGCCGGGTTTCACGGCGCGAAGATCAAGGTCGGCCGGCCGCATCTGGCCGAAGACACGCGGCGTCTCACGGCGGTGCGCAATGCCATGGGCGATGACTTCGAAATCATGGTCGATGCCAATCAGGGCTTTACGTTATCCGAAGCAATCCGCCGCGCGCATGCATTTGAGCCCTTACGTCTGGCGTGGCTTGAAGAACCGATGCCGGCTGAAAACATCGCTGCGCATCAGCGGCTTTGCGCGGCGAGTTCGGTGCCCATAGCGGTAGGAGAATCGATGTATCACCCGGCGCAATTCGCCGATTATCTGAAAGCGGATGCCTGTTCGATCGTGCAGGCCGATGTTGCGCGCGTCGGCGGAATTACGCCGTGGCTCAAGGTGGCGCATTTGGCGGAAACCATGAACGTGTCCATCTGCCCGCACTTCCTGATGGAGTTGCATGTGAGCCTGTGCGCGGCCGTGCCGAATGCGACGTGGCTTGAATACATCCCGCAACTCGACGCGTTGACGGGCAAGCAAGTCCAGATCGAACAGGGTTATGCCGTCGCGCCGATGGAGCCGGGGATTGGTATCGACTGGGATTGGGATGCGATTCGAGCCACGCAGCGCACGCATGTTTCAATCGATGCCCGCGCTGCGGCTTGATACATGGAGACTGACGTCATGCGCTATTGCCTGGCACTTGATCTCTGCGATGACCCTGCGGTCATCGCGCAATATGATCGATATCACGAAGCGGTCTGGCCGGAGGTGCTCGATGCGCTGCGGGCGTCGGGGATTATCGATATGACGATCTGGCGGCGCGATACCCGGCTGGTGATGCTGATTGAAACGGAGCCCGGCTTCAGCTTCGACAAACTCGTCGCGGGTCCGGACGCTCATCCGCGCGTGACGGAGTGGAATGCGTTAATGGCGAGCTTTCAGCGCCCTTTGCCGAACGCGACAAGCGCCGACTGGCAACCAATGAAGCTTGCATTCAACATGCAGGCGCAGATGAAAGGTGGATGAACGCTGGCATGCCTGACAGGCATCAATCAGAAGATACGCACGACCACGGCAAACAGCTCGACCGCGATGCCGACACCGCCGACCAGGCATGCCGTTACTGCGCACAATTGCCAGAGGATCTTCATTTGCGCACCGTAAAAAAAAGGCCGCAAAGCGGCCTGAAGAGGGGTGGTACAGGGGATCAAGTAGTCAGGATAGGGCGCAAATCTTAAGGCAGCATTAAGTCACGGCAGCGCTATCCGAATCATTCGTACCGAACTTATCGCGCAATGAAAAAGCCAATGCCGAAGGAACCCAAGTTCCTCCGGCATTGGCTTTTTTGCTCGACTGCTGACATTACCACGGGCGCGGATGCTGACCGATCGCGCCCTGCCGTATGTCGTTCAAATTATCTATGCGAGTAGACCGACAGATTGTTGCTTGCGCGGACGCGGCTGCCCGATTGCGATTGCGTATCTTGCACGCCGCCGTATTGCGTTGCGTTAGCGTTGGCTTGAGCGTTTTCCGCTGCAACGGTTTGAGCGCTTTCGCCGCGTTGCGATGCCGGCGCGCCGACGTTCGGGTTATAAAACGGTGCCGGGCCGTAGCCGCTGGCGAATGCAGGTGCAGCCAAGACTGCGGAAGTAGCGACCAACAAGGCGGCGATAAGATTCTTGTTCATGATGTGCTCCGATTTGCATGCGTTTTAAGGGGCGCGGCGGCTTTGCTTTTTCTGCTCACTGCGTCGATGAAATGCAGTGTATACCCTTACTATCGAGTTATTATATCGATAGTATGCAATTGACCTTTCGGAATCTACTAATAATGAGATGGGCTCGCGCGCTCGGAAGCTAGTCGTGCAGCGTGTCGATAATTGCAGCCGTTATGCCCGTGCGCCCGTACGAAGCCCTCTCCACCATCCCGACCGTGCGCACGATTGCCGGCTGCGCAATCGAAATCAGCCGCAGCGAGGGATCCGTCTGCCATCCCGCTCTATGGAGTTGCGGCAACACCGTCACTCCTACGTTCTTCCTCACCAGCGCGACAATCGTTTCGATGGAATTCAGCTCCAGATATTCGGTCACCTCCAGTCCGAGCGTGGTCAGCGCCTGATCCACGACCACGCCGGTTCGGACACGCCGATCGAATCGCAGGAATCCGTGGGACGCCAGGATTCGGCGCGGGTCGGTATCGGCGATCTCGCGGCTCACTATCAGCATCAATGGCTCGGTGTATAGCGGTGTCCACTTGAGCGTCTCCGGTAAGGTCTGGTCGGGGTGCGCGACGACTGCCGCGATATCTACCTCCCCTTGTTCCACCATGACCGTCAGTTCATCCGAACGCGCCGACAACAACCTCACATCCAGCCCAGGGTGCGCCGTCTTCAGCCGTGCAACCCCCAACGACAGCGCCTGAATCACCGATACCACCGCGCCAATCGCAACGGGCCCCTGCATGGAACCCGCGGGCGTGGCTTCGAGTTCATCGAGGAGATCCAGTATCTGCTCGACCTTCGGCCGAATCTCGTGCCCTTGCCGGCTCAGCGTGATCTGCCGTGCGCTGCGATCAAACAACTGCCGCCCCAGCGCTTGCTCCAGCCCGCGCATCTGCAAGCTGACCGCAGCCTGCGTAAGCGCGACTCGGTCCGCTGCCGCCGCAAAGGAGCCCGTCCGCGCGACGGCCCGGAAAGTCTTCAGCATTCGAATAGTCGGCATGAGTTAGTTCGCGTGGGTTGGTGTGCAAGCGTCATTCAAGAAAAACTTAAGCATCAAAAAGAAAGTTTAATATTTCCTGATGTTTTTGGGCCGACATAATTACTTCATTGAAAGTTTTGGCGTCGGGTGAATCGCGAGTGAGTCGTTGCAACGATGAACGATGGCCCCCGGCTCGCCGCCTGTATTGCCCGCAGCGGAGTATTGAATTTGTCGACGTTAAGCAAGCTGCCCGTGAACCAGCCTGATCGCCCCGATCAGCTCAATCCGCCTGCCAGGCATCCCGTACTCGAAGTCAGCGGTTTCTCGCTGAAATTCTCGCGCGCCGCGCACGTTCCGAATCTCGTCGAGGACGTCTCGTTCTCCGTGAACGCGGGCGAAACGCTGTGCATCGTCGGGGAATCGGGGTGTGGAAAGAGCGTCACATCGCTGGCATTGATGGGCTTGCTGCCGAGTCCGCCGGCGAACATCGTCGCCGGGAAAGCAATCTTCGATGGCCGCGATCTCTTCAAGCTGAGCGAACGCGAACTCGCCGATATCCGCGGCAACCGGATGTCGATGATCTTCCAGGAGCCGATGACCTCGCTCAATCCAGCATTCACCATCGGGCATCAGATTGCGGAATGCGTGCAGCGGCATCGCGGTTTGAAAGGCGCGGCGGCGCGCAAGGAAGCGCTGGACATGCTGCGCCTCGTGCGCATTCCAGCGCCGGAAACGCGGCTCGACGCGTATCCGCACGAGCTGTCCGGCGGCATGCGCCAGCGCGTGATGATCGCGATGGCGCTCGCCAATCGCCCGCAATTGCTGATCGCCGATGAACCCACCACCGCGCTCGATGTCACCATCCAGGCCCAAGTTTTATTGCTCGTGCGCAGCCTGCAAGCGGAAACCGGCACGGCGATGGTGTTGATCACGCACGACCTGGGCGTCGTGGCGGAAGTAGCCGATCACGTCGCGGTGATGTATGCGGGGCGCATCGTGGAATACGGTTCGGTAGACGAAATATTCGATGACCCGCAGCACCCGTACACCATCGGTTTGATGGGGGCGATTCCATCGGTAGGGAAGCGTGAAGGGGCGCTCGCGACTATTCGCGGTTCGGTGCCGTCGCCGGAACAGATGCCGAAGGGATGCAGGTTCGCGCCGCGCTGTCCGTTCGTGGAGCAAAGGTGTATCGACCAGGCGCCGCCGGATAAGCGGCTGGACGGAACGCATCGGGTGGCGTGCTGGGTTGCGCCGGTTGAAGCTGTGGCGTGCAGCAAGGCGGTGGCGTGAAACCTATGCAAAAGCCCATGATTGAAGCCAAGGAACTGACGAAGCACTTCGGCGGCACGCGCAACATGTTCACGCGCACGCCGACCGTATACGCCGTGAACGGCGTGTCGTTCTCCGTGCAGCAGGGAGAGACTTTTGCCATCGTCGGCGAATCGGGTTGTGGCAAGTCGACGCTCGGGCGCCTGTTGCTGCGTCTTATCGATAGCACCGAAGGCCGCGTGATCTATCAAGGCAATGACATCACGCATCTCGGTACCGAACCCATGCGCCGTCTGCGCCGCGAGATGCAGATCATTTTTCAAGACCCGTTTGCGTCGCTGAATCCGGGCATGACGGTGGGGCAGATTATCGGCGAGCCGATCGCGCTGCATGGTCTTGCGAAGGGCGCGGCACGCAATGAACGCGTGGCCGAGTTGCTGCGCACGGTTGGTTTGCAACCGGGTTACGCCGAGCGTTATCCGCATGAGTTTTCGGGTGGACAGCGCCAGCGCATTGGCATTGCTCGGGCGCTGGCGGGCGAGCCGAAATTGATCGTCGGCGATGAACCCGTGTCCGCGCTCGACGTCTCCGTGCAGGCGCAAGTCATCAATCTGCTTGAGTCGCTGAAGCAGGAGCTTGGCCTGACGCTGATCATGATCGCGCATGACCTCGCGGTGATCCGCCATATGAGCGATCGCGTGGCGGTGATGTATCTCGGCGAAATCGTGGAGATGGCGGACGTGGACGCGTTGTTCGACCAGCCGCTTCATCCTTATACGCAAGCGCTGCTGGGAGCCATTCCAGCTAGCAGTCCACGCCAGCGCCGCGATAAAGCTTCTTTAACCGGCGACTTGCCGAGTCCGACCGCGCCGCCTTCGGGATGCCGCTTTCATCCGCGTTGTCCGCACGCACGCTCGCGTTGCGCCGATGAACAACCCATTAACGAAACGTTAGAGAACGGCCATCGGGTCGCCTGCCATTTCTGGCGAGAGATCCAGAACGCGGGTGGCGGCGCGCCGCTTGTTTCCATCGTCAGCCCGAAGCTTACCGAGCGGCTTGCGGTGTATCGGGAACGGCAAGCGCTAGTCGATGGCATCGCCAAAGAACAATTGAATACACCATAAACGGGGTAGTCCAGATGCGAAATATTATTTTGGCCGCGGCGCTTGCCGCCAGCACGACTGCCGTGATGGCGCAGTCGAACTCGACCATCCGGATCGGTTTGCAGGACGATATCGGCACGCTCGATCCGGCGCGCAGCAGTCAGGTGGTCGACCGGATCGTGTTCAGTTCGCTGTGCAATTCGCTAGTGGATATTGGCCCGGACCTGAAGATCGTGCCGATGCTCGCAACCTCCTGGAGTACGAGCGCCGACAATAAAACGCTCACGTTCAAGCTGCGCCAGGGCGTGAAATTTCACGATGACGAGCCGTTCAACGCAGCCGCCGTGAAAGCCAATCTCGACCGCGCGCGGTCGATGCCCGCAAGCAATCGCAAGAGCGAACTGGCTTCCATAGATCACGTGGATGTGGTCGATGAATACACCGTCGCGATCGTTTTAAAAGCGCCCGACGCCGCTTTGCTTGCGACGCTTACCGATCGCGCCGGCATGATGCTCGCGCCAAAAACGCTCACCGACGACGCGGGTGTTTCCACGCACCCGGTCTGCTCCGGCCCGTACAAGTTTGTCGAACGCGTGCAGAACGACCGCGTCGTGTTGCAGAAATTCGCGGGGTACTGGGACGCGGATAAATACCCGATCCAGAAGGTCATCTTCCAGCCAATCCCGGATAGCACCGTGCGCCTCGCGAACCTGCGTTCGGGCTCGCTCGACATGCTGGAACGTCTCGCGCCATCGGACGTGGCATCGGTAAAAAGCGACAAGAGCATCAACTTCATTTCGATGAGCGGCCTCGGTTTCTACGACCTGACGTTCAACGTATCGAACGGACCGCGTGCGCCGAAGGCATTCAAGGACAAACGCGTGCGCGAGGCGTTTGAACTCGCCATTGATCGCGATGCGATCAACCAGGTTATCGGCGGCGGGATCTTCGCGCCAATCGGGCAAGCGATTCCGAAGAACAGCCCGTACTTCGATGCGTCGATCAAGACGACCAAGCGTGATATCCCGAAGGCGAAGGCCTTGTTGAAGGCGGCGGGTTTCGAGCAGGTCAATGTCGAGCTGACCTTCGGCAACAACACGGTGTCCAACCAGATGGCGCAGATGCTGCAAGCCATGCTCTCGGAAGCCGGTATCAACTTGAAACTGCGTCCGACTGACTACGCCGCCGCGCTGAATGCATCGACGAAAGGTGATTTCGAATTGCTGTATCTCGGCTGGTCGGGACGTACGGACCCGGATGGCAACCTGCATCAGTTCGTGACGTGCAAGGGCAACTTGAACTACGGGCGCTATTGCAACGCGGACGTGGACAAGCTGCTCGACGACGCGCGCGTGAAAGCAACGGTCGCCGAGCGCAAGCCCATTTATGACGCCGCGCAAAAGATCCTCGCCGATGAAGATCCGATCATCTATCTCTACGCGCAGCCGTGGCCGTATGCATTGTCGAAGAAAGTGCAGGGTTTCACGCCTTATCCGGACGGGTTGATCCGTCTGCGTGGCGTGAGCATCAAGGGGTAGTCCATTCATGTTGCGAATCATCGCCAACCGCGCGCTCGTAGCGATCCCGACACTGATCCTGGTGTCGATGATGATCTTCGGCCTGCAAAAAATGCTACCCGGCGATCCGGTCATGGCGATGGCCGGCGAAGACCAGAACCCGCAGGTCATCGCTACGTTGCGCCTGAAATATCACCTCGATGAACCCGTGCCCGTGCAATACGCGCTCTGGGTGAAAGACATTCTTCACGGTGATCTTGGTGCGTCGCTGAGAACCGATGTGCCGGTGACCAAGCTGATCGCGCAGAAGTTGCCGGTGACGCTGCAACTGGCCGTCATGGCGATGATCTTTGCAGTCGGCATCGGCTTGCCGCTTGGGGTTTTATCGGCGGCAAACAAGGGGCGGGCGCTCGACTACGGCGCGAATATTCTCGCGCTCACCGGCATGTCGATACCGAATTTCTGGCTCGGGATCATTCTGATCTTCTTGGTGTCGGTGAAATGGCAGTTGCTGCCTTCATCCGGTTATGTGTCGCCGACCGAGGATTTCTGGCTGAGCATCAAGACCATGCTGATGCCCGCGTTCGTGCTCGGCGCGGCGCTTGGTGCGCAGTTGATGAGGCATACGCGCAGCGCGATGCTGAGCGTTCTGCGCAGCGATTACATCCGGACGGCGCGCGCCAAAGGGCTTTTACGCGGGACGGTCGTGGTCAAGCACGGCTTTCGCAACGCGCTCATTCCGATTGTCACCGTGCTTGCGCTCCTGTTCGGCGAACTGCTCGCGGGCGCGGTGCTGACCGAGCAAGTGTTCACCATTCCCGGCTTCGGCAAGCTGGTTGTCGATGCGGTGTTCAATCGCGATTACGCCGTCGTGCAGGGCGTGGTGCTGGTTACGGCGGTGGGTTTTATCGTGGTGAATCTGTTCGCGGATGTTTTATACATTCTCCTTAATCCGCGCTTGAGGAGAAGTTGATGGCGACCATCGTGGAAACTGCTTTGCCGCGAAAACGCAATCGCGCGTTGGGCCGCTTCATGCGCAATCGCGCAGCGGTGGCGGGCGCGGCGATCGTGCTGCTCGTCATACTCGTGGCCGTCTTCGCGCCGTGGCTTTCGCCCTACGATCCCATTCAGGCGAGCTTCATGACGGTGCGTCAGGCGCCATCGGCCAGTCACTGGTTTGGAACCGATGAACTCGGCCGCGACGTGCTCACGCGGCTGCTGTGGGGCGCGCGTGCGTCGCTGCTGGCGGGTGTTGTGTCCGTGGGTATTGCGGTGATCATTGGCGTGCCGCTGGGGCTCTTGGCGGGTTATTTCGGCAAGCTCGTCGATGGCGTGATCTCGCGTTTCACCGATGCATTGCTGTCCATCCCGTTCCTGATCCTCGCCATCGCGCTCGCTGCGTTCCTCGGGCCGAGCCTCACCAACGCGATGATCGCTATCGGCGTTTCCGCCATGCCGCGCTTCGTGCGCCTCACGCGCGGTCAGGCAATCAGCGTCAAAGCCGAAGATTATGTAGAAGGCGCACGCGCCATCGGGCTGGGCCACTTCCGCATCATCGTCCGATACATTTTCCCGAACGTGTTGCCGCCGATCATCGTGCAGGCCAGCCTCACGGTCGCCATGGCGATCATTGCGGAAGCCAGCCTGTCGTTCCTCGGACTCGGGCAATTGCCGCCGGCGCCATCGTGGGGATCGACGCTGAACACCGCGAAGGACTTCGTGAGTCAGGCGCCGTGGATGTCGATCTTTCCGGGCATCGCGATCTTTCTGGCCGTGCTCGGCTTCAATCTCCTCGGCGATGGATTGCGCGACGCGCTCGATCCGCGCGAGCTTTGACCTCACCCTTTTCATCAATTAAAGAGACGAGTTTTCCATGACCAGCTTCAACTGGCAGAACCCCTATCCCACGCCGCGCTTGCCTGTATTCGCGCGCAATATTGTGTCGACTTCGCATCCGCTCGCCGCGCAAGCCGGCTTGAGGATGTTGTGGAAAGGCGGTAACGCCGTCGATGCCGCCATCGCCGCAGCCGCTGCGATCACGCTGGTCGAGCCGGTGTCGTGCGGCCTTGGCGGCGATGCCTTCGCGCTCGTCTGGGATGGCAGCAAGCTGCATGGACTGAACGCATCGGGTGTATCGCCGGCTGCCTGGAACGTGGATTACTTCAAGAACAAATATGGCGAGCAAGGCGGCTTGGCGAACCAGCCGAAGCGCGGTTGGGACGCGGTCACGGTGCCCGGCGTGATCGCGGGCTGGGAAGCGCTGCACGCGAAATTCGGCTCGCTGCCGTTTGCCGACCTGATGGAACCGGCCATTGAAATCGCCGAGCGCGGGCACGCGGTGGCGAGCATTGTCGCGTACAAGTGGGCGGCGGCGATTCCCGAACTAAAGGACCAGCCCGGTTTCGCCGATACCTTCATGCCGCGCGGCCGCGCGCCCGAGATCAGCGAGTTGATGCGATATCCGGGACATGCCAAGACCCTGCGCGCACTCGCCGAACACGGACCACGCGCGTTCTACGAAGGCGAGATCGCGGAGAAGATTGCCGCGTTCTCGAAGCAGGGCGGCGGTGCGATGACAGCCGCTGATCTGCGCAATTACAAGGCCGAGTGGGTCGAGCCGATATCGAAGGATTATCGCGGATATACAGTGCATGAAATTCCGCCGAACGGGCAGGGCATTGCCGCACTGATCGCGCTTGGCATTCTCGACAAGTTCGATGTGAAGGCACTGACCGTCGACAGGATCGAGTCGCAGCATTTGCAGATCGAAGCCATGAAGCTCGCTTTCGCCGATGTCTATCAGTACGTCGCCGATCCGCGCTCCATGGACGTCACGCCCGAGCAGATGCTCGACGACGCATATCTCACCGAACGCGCGAAGCTCATCGACCCGAACAAGGCGAAGCACTTCGACTTCGGCATGCCGCCGGCGGGCGGGACGATCTATATGTCGGTGGCTGACGAGCGCGGCATGATGGTGAGCTTCATCCAGTCGAACTACATGGGTTTTGGATCGGGCGTAGTCGTGCCGGATTCAGGCATAGCGATGCAGAACCGCGGCTTCGGTTTCTCGATGGACCCGAAATCCGCGAACGTGGTGGAAGGCGGCAAGCGTCCGTTCCACACCATCATTCCGGCGTTCCTCACGCAAAAGGTGAACGGCACGGAAGAGGCGGTGATGAGCTTCGGCGTGATGGGCGGCGACATGCAGCCGCAAGGCCATTTGCAATCCGTCGTGCGCATGCTCGATTACGGCCAGCAACCGCAAGCCGCCTGCGATGCGCCGCGCTGGAAGGTGAACCGCGATTTCACCGTCGATGTGGAATCGACGCTTGATCGTGAGACGGTAAAGGCGCTGGAAGCGATGGGACACACGATCAAATCCGTCGACGATCCTTATATGGACTTCGGTTCGGGTCAATATATCTGGAAGCTGGACCGCAACGATCCCGAGCGTGGTTATGTGGCCGCGAGCGATAGCCGGAGAGATGGACTGGCCGCGGGGTTTTAATCGACGACACACCCTGTTACCTTTATCGCATTCCTATAGCACTTGTATCTGATTGCTGCTCCTACACTTGGTCGCGTAAACAACGTTTGCACATTTTGTGCGCGGAGAGACCAAGTGAATAAGAAGATCCTGGGTGCGGTACTGGGGCTGGGTGTGTTGATGGTATCGGCGGCGGCGTCGGCTCATGTCGATGTCGCCGTGGGTATCGGCGTGCCGGGTTATTACGCTCCTGCGCCGGTGTATGTTGCGCCGCCGCCGGTTGTGGTTGGGTATGGATATGGCGGATACGGCGGCGAATATCGCGATGAGCGCTGGCGTGAACGTGAATGGCGTCATCGCGAATGGCGTCATGAGCACTGGCGCGAGCATCATGATCACGATCGCCGGGGTTATGGGTATTGATTGAGCGGTGAGTAGTGAATAGTGGATAGAAAGGGCTGTTCCAATTTGCGTTGGAACAGCCCTTTTTTATGGCTCGCAAGCTGCCGTCATTCGCTCGGAAGCAAATCACTAACCGGCGTCATGTCGTCGTCATTCAAGGTTCTAATCCTTTTCGATGTCAGTAGAAACGCGCCGGAAGCCACAAACCCAATCAAGCAGGCAAACAGGGCACCTCTGGTGCCGATTGCTGAACTGGCTGCCAATCCGCCTAGAATCGCGCCGATCGGATCCGCTCCCCAACTGACAAAGCGAGTTGTTGCAGTGATTCTCGATAAGTGTCGATTGCTCACCATCGTCTGGCGGACGGTTTGCTCGACAATTACGTGGACAACAATCATGAAATCCCACGCTGCGAGGCATGCGGCGACGAGAGCGGCGCGCTGCACGAATGGCAGTTCTGCAGAAAATAGAATTGGCATGCCGAGCGGGCCGATAATCAATAGCGACCCGATGAGCGCGGTTCGAACTCCGAAGAGTGTGACCAATTTGGGTGCGCAAAGAGCCCCGAGTAGCCCGGCTGCGCCCACAACGGAAACTACCGTGCCGAACGATGCTGCGGTGAAGTCGAGATCCTTCAGCGCATAAATGGTGAAGACCGTGAAGAAAGCCGTATGAAACAAGTTGAAAAAGCCGGCAGCTATAGCGATAGTCCGCTGGACTTCATTTTTCCAAAGGAGCCTCAAGCCGTCGGCGATGTCTGCAAGATGGGATTGGCCTTTGACTAGTCCCTTTGGCGTGGCGGGTAGCGAAATGCCCTTGAGGAACATCGTGCTCGTCAGGTAGAGAGCCGCATTGATCGTATAAAGCGCGGTGACGGATATCGCCTGCAGAAGCCATCCGGCCATAGCAGGACCGAGTGTAAATGCAGTCGAGTTCAGTGTCTCGTACCAGCTATTCGCTTTCGTAAGGTCACCACGCTGGACGATGGTAGGAATGACCGCTGCAGTTACGCTGTCGAATAAAAGCTTGACGATCGAAAGACCGAAGCCTACGGCGCATAGCAAAGCGATGCTTGCTCTCTCAAAGTAGAACATCGTGGCGAGTGTCGCTACTAGAAGCAGACGAGCGACTCCGCACCAGAACAGCACTTTCATCCGGTCCAACCGATCCGCAATTGCGCCTGCCGACAGCCCGAAAAGCAATGGCGCAGCGGTTCCTGCCGCGGCTAGAAGTCCGACCTCAAATGAGTTTGCGTTCAGGCTTGAGATGGCGACTAAAGGCGTCGCGATGAGAAGCATCGAGCTCGAGGCCGTGTTCAGCGTTTCAGACGAAAGGAGTCTGGCAAATGGGCTTAATGTTGGGATGGTGGGTTGCTTCATTCGGCGCCAATTAGCATATCTAGGCGTCCATATTAAGCTAACCCTCGAGCTATCCAGCTACGAACCCGGCGTCAACGCGTATCGCCGGCAATGCTCCAAATAACCCGCCTCGTGACTGCTCACCAGTTCCACGATACTTTTCCAAAGCCACGTGGGCGCATCGAGCGACTTAGTCTTGGCGCGCCGCAACTCCAATAGCCATGCACGCCGCTGCGCCTTGTCCATCTGCCGCGCGTGCGCTTTGCCTACCACCATTGCCAGGAAGCGCGCCGCTTTCATCGCTTCATCCTGTGTGAGTTGCTCCACTGTCAGTTTCATGTCCTGCGGCAACAACTCTCGTATTACCACCGACCGGTCATTCAAGCGCGCCGAGCGCATCCGTTCGCCAAGCCACGGTGTCAGATGCCGCGCGCCTTCCACTATGCGTTCGGCGTTGTCACGCGGCATGCCTTGATCGGGATAACGCGGCGCAGCAGCCTTGACACCCTCCTTGATATCGATAAGGCAAAGATCATCACCTTCAATCGCACCGCCGTCGATGTCCAATAACACCGCATATCGCAAACGTCCGAGCGAGCTGCAGCCCTTCACCCAGTACGCGGCATCGATGACGGTGACTTTTTCTTCGTCGGCGTTCTTGCGCAGTGACGTCGCTATATTCGCGATCGCGTGCCGCTCGAACAAGGCTTCTATCTCGGCGCGCTCCTTCTTGTCGAGTGGCCAGAAACGCTTGCCGAGCGGAATGCTGGGCTCAATATCATCAATACGTTCCACCGCCAGTTCTTGCCACGTGCGCTGCACGGCTTCCTTCATCACCACGCGAACGGCATCGGGTTTTGTGTCCTTGGGGCCGCGATGGCTCGAATTGTCGAAGGCGTGTTCGTAACCCTCCGCGAGCGCTTCCATCATGCGCGCCGTCGTCACGCCGGGCAGGTCGGAGCCGCGGGCTGCGGTAGCCAGCGATAATCCCAGCCGAATGATGTCGTGCGCCGGATTGCCGATCACGGCCTGGTCGAGATCACGGATCTGGATTTCCACGCGGCCATCGGCGTTTGCTATGGGTCCGAGATTGCCGGTATGGCAATCACCGCATATCCAGATGGCAGGGCCTTCAGGGAGCGCGTGACCTTCTATTCCGTCGAGCCATTCATAAAACTTGCCGGTGTTGCCGCGCACATACGCGTGCGCCGATTCGGCCATTTTCATGTTGCGGCGAGCATTGAGCAGCGCTTGACGATCATTGAGGCTGGGAAGCTTGAGGGTTTTTTTCTTGGGCATGGGAACGTCCTGTGGTGCTTCCTTTGCGCAAGAGCCGTGCCGTCGCGATGTAATGAAATTGAAGGCCAATCGACCAGGCGATTTCTTCGAGAGTCAAAATATGGCAGCGCGTTTCTGCTGAGCGGTCGCTACAGCGCGGCGACGCATGTCTTTTGCCGAACGAGTTTGCCCGGCAACGGGATTTTTGATCCGTTACGGTAACGGGCTGTGCTTTTTCGAGGAGACACAATGACGTTACCCACTTTTTCGATGATCGATACCGCGCCCACGCCGGTCGGTCCGTTTTCCCACGCGGCCGAAGCCGATGGCTGGGTGTTTCTCACCGGTCAAATGCCGACCGATCCCGCCGATGACTCCAAGCCATTGCCCGAAGGCGTGAAAGCGCAGACGCGCCGGGTGATGGATAACCTGATACTCGTGCTGGAAGGCATTGGGTTATCGCTGGATAACGTGGTCAGCGCGCGAATCTTCCTGACCGAATTCAAACGCGATTACGCAGCAATGAACGACGTCTATAAAGGCTATTTCCTGCCGAAGCCTTTGCCCGCGCGAACGTGTATCGGCGTAACGGGGTTGGCTCGCGATGCGCTCGTGGAGATTGATTTCGTTGCGAAGCGATGAAGCGATCTAAGTGCGCGCCGTCGCATCGACAAAGCGAAAAGTCAGGTTGATCCGCTCCCCGCGAGACTCCGGCTCTTTCGGCACACGATGCGCCCAGTCAAGCTGCGTCCGGCCTCGCATGATCAGCAGGCTGCCGTGCGTGAGTTGAAGAGCGTGCGTCTGCCGCGTCTTCGTGTGCCGGAACTCGAACGTCCGCGTCGTTCCCAGACTCACCGATGCGATCACCGGTTCTGGCCCGAGTTCACCCTCCTTGTCGGCATGCCAGCCCATGCTGTCCATGCCCGTGCGGTAGCGGTTGAGCAACACGCTGTTGAATGCGGTTTTCGATTCCGCTTCTGCTTTTGTCTTCAACGCCAGGACGGTCGGCGTCCACGGCTTCGGGATGTTGCGAATACCGGAATACACGTAGACCGCGCCGGGATCGCCCTGCCACGCGGTCAGGCGCGGGAAGGGGATCTTGCCGCCGGGCGTATTGATGATGTCCTGCTGCCAGGTGACTTCATCGATTAGCGCGGCCATCGTATCCGATGCCGTCGGCGGGTCCAGCCAGTCAGGAAGCCAGTCGATGTCGGGCTTGGGAATGTCATCGAAGAGGTCGAACATGGCGGTGACTGTTCCAAGGGGGCGGGCGCATGGCAGTGTGCACGAACGCCCGAGGGCGATTCGATAGACCATTTTGTAGAACGCCTTTGGCGCAAGGTCAAGCAGAAGATGTCTAACTGACGGGGTATGCGACGATCACAGCAGCTCATTCCCGGGCGTGCGGATCGAGCACGGTTCCCACCAGTTCTCCGTTCGTCATGATGTGCGCGTTCCATAAACGACGGCGGCCGCTGCAGGCTATCGTGACGTGAATTGATGTCTGAAACGGAGCGTGACCTCGATGCGGTGCACTGAACATTGAAGTAATGAGCGGGGCGGGCGCGACTTCAATGTCCCGAAGTTGCGCTCCGGGCTCCGCCTGACTTTTGAAGAACGCCTCCTTCAGCGTCCACAAGAGCGACCAAAGGCGGTCGGTGTCTATGCCAGAACACGTGGCGAGAGCGCTGAGCAGCGCATTCTCCGAGTGAAAATAGAACGCGCGAAAGTCTTTATCGAACGAGGTAATAACCTCTATATCGACGCCCGGCACGCTTGCGGTATCGGAAAGGCCGACCGCGAGGAACGGCCATTTATGCGAAAGCGACAACCCGCGATGAATGACCCGCCCTTCGCGGTCCAGCAGCGCGGGCGCAAACTCGGATGAATCCGGTTTCAGCACCGAGACCGAACGATATCGTTCAGAGTTGGCGACCCTTTCAATCTCGGTCCAGTCAACTTCTCGCCATGGCGGCTTTTGGGCTTCCCATCGAAAGTCCAGGCATGCGAACTTGGCCAGCACCCGAATCGCTGTCCACTCAAGGCGCCTCACGGGATGAGTCAACGTAGCGAGTACGTTGCGCTCCCGCGCACTCAGCAGGCTAGACATGGTATCGACGTTACGGTCCGACAACCGCATCAGAAGTGCGCCCGTCCGATGCATGCCGGCGAGGTCCGCATATGCGCCCGGATCTTCCATATCTATGCGCGCCTGCTGACCCGACCCGCTCAAGCTGCTTCTCGCTCACCGCGCAAACGTGCTCGCAACTTCCTTGTCGATACCTGCGTTTCCTCCACATCGTCCGGGTAGCACAGGTGCTCATTGTCGCGATAGATTCTTGGCGAACCGAAGAGGACGCTGAGGCACTTCGACATGGTCGGCTCCATGTAATGTTCACTCATATTGCGCCGTAGCCAGTCGCGAACGAGGGGCGTGTGCTCGTAGCTCATGGCCGGAAACAGATGATGTTCCACGTGGTGGCTGAAATTGAGGTTGAGCAAGTCGACTACGGACGGGACACGCGCGCTCACTGAATTCTTGAGCGGGTGATTTTCCTTCTCGTTCGATCGCGGCATGCAGGTGTGCTCAGTCGCGATAAACGCCATGACAATCGCGTTGCAAATCATCATCGGGATGATGATCACAAAAATCGCGTTATACCAGCCAACCAGGTACCACACCGCGCTCCAGAAGGCGACGTAAGCGATGGTGTCCGCAATCGCACGCCCCTGCCTGAATCCGTACTTCTCGAATTGCCAGCGGCTGTAGTGCTTGTGCAACCACAAGATGTGCTGGCCATGCAGCGTGAACCAATAGCCGAAAAATGCTACTCCCGCCAAAGGCTGGCGCGAACAGGGAATCAAGCGCGTCCAGATACGAGCGATCGGGCTCGCGTAATACTCATCCAGATTAGCGATAGCGTCGGGGTCTCGCGCTGTATTCGTATTTCCGTGGTGAGCCGCAACATGCCAGATTCGCCAGAGATGCGGCGACACCAGCATCGGACCAAAGCCGAGGTAACCGAGCAGATCGGCAAGCCGTCTGGACCTTACGATCGACCCGTGCAATGCATCATGTGCAAGGAACGCGCCGGTTGCGTAGACCTGACCAAGAATCAGTGACAGTGCCGCAAGTTCGTACCACCGCAAGTCGTATTGATGTGCAAGCCAGATTGCGCCGGCCACGATCCCGCACATCGGAATGAACAGCAGCGCTTTCGTGGGCACTGTCTCGAAGGCTTTGGCGGGAAGTTCTTCGCGGATTCTGCGCCTGATCTCGGCGACACTCGGAAGTGTTGAATATGTCATGTCGATTGTCCTGGTTGATTGGCCGAATAGCGCGTTGGAAAGTCCGCGGTATTCACTGTTTCGCCGCGCCGCAGTGTCTCCCGAATGAGCGCGGTATCCACGGCAGGAAGGTCGTCTTTGCCGGGTTCATACAAGTCGGATTGGGACTGATATACGCGCGATGTATTGAATACAAGCCTGAAGGTGTCCGCGAACGAGGGTTCCATGTAAATGCCCTTCTTGTTTTCGCGCAGCCACGCACGCACTTTCGGCAAGTGCATGTAGCTCATCGAAGGAAACAGGTGATGCTCCACATGGTGGCTGAAATTGAGGGTGATCACGTCGACCCATCGCGGAACGCGAACGCTCGCACAGTTCGACAGCGGGTCATTGACGTCGCTCATCGGCAGGTACACATGCTGAGACGAAGCGAAGGACATGAACGCAGCGTTGCCCAACAGCATCGGAATCAAAATGATGAAGAGGCTTTTGTGTGGGCCTGCGTAATAGCCGAGTGCGATCCAGAAGGCGAAATACGATATGGTTTCCAGCCTGGCTCTGAAGAGCTCGACTTTGTCGTCGCCAAGCGCCCAGGATTTGAAGTGGCCGCCGAACCAGAGGATCACCTGACCCACCAGGGTCAACCAATACGTAAAGAACAAAGCGCCGAGCCACCTGTTGTGTGGGGACGGCAGCAACTGGACGCCAAACCGGGCGATGGCGTTGTCGCTGTACTCCTTCGATGTCAGGTTCGCATCCGGGTCACGGTCCGTATTGGTGTGCCCATGGTGCGCCTTGTTGTGCCACATGTTCCAGGTTCGCGGCGAGATGAAAAACGGGTAAAACCCGAAGTAACTCACGAGAACACGCAGGCGCCTGTCCTTAAGTACGGCGCCATGCATGATGTCGTGGGAAACAATGCCCATGGCAAAGTACTGGTGCGCGAGCAGGACGGAAACTGCAAGTATCCAGTACCACGCGAGCTCGACTCGCAGTACGAGGAACACGCATAGGCCGATCACAACGTTCGAGATCAGGATCAGCCATGCTCGCGACGGCTTTCTTTCGAAGGCCGATTCCGAAAGAATGCGCCGAAGGCGCACGCGGACATCTATTGCTTCGTTTATTCGATTCATGACGAATCTCTCTTAGAGCTTGGGGTAGGCCTAAACGCGCAGCGTGAGACCGCAATCCATGACGAGCACGCTGCCGTTGATTGAATCGGCTGCGCCGCTCAGCAGGAAATTGATGAAATTGCAGATCTCCTGCGGATAGACCAGCCGTTTGTCGAGCGAGCGCTCTTCCCAATAGCGGATCGTGTTGTCGCTATCGGGAAATTGCTTGATCAGGTCGCCATACACCGGGCCGGCCGAGATGCAATTCACACTGACGCGGTACTTTTCGAACTCGACTGCCAGCGAACGCGTGAGCGACTCGACCGCTGCCTTGAGCGCTCCCATGCAGGCGAAGTCGTTCACATGACGCTGGCTGGCCGGCGTGGAAATGGTGATGATCTTTCCGCCGCCGCGCCGCGCCATGAGAGGCGCTGCAAGCACAGCGCATTGATGAAGTCCGACGACGATGGTTTGGCAGCCTTTGGTCCAGTGTTCATCGGTAATGTCATCGAACGGACCGATAAAACCGTTCGACGCATTGCTAATGAAGAAATCGAGTCCACCGATCTCTTCGATCCGCTTGAACATCTCGGCGCGGTGCTCGGGATTAGCCACCGATCCCCAGACGAAATGGGCTGTTCCTCCCTCGCGGTTGATCTGTGCAGTGGTTTGCTCTCCTTCCTCTCGCGAATGGAAGGCGTTGACTACAACGGTCGCGCCCAGCCGCGCGAGCGAACGTGCCGTTTCCTTCCCGATGCCATGACCGGAGCCAGTCACAAATGCGATCTTCCCGGCGAAGGGCCGCAAGTCATTTGCCGCGAACAGGTCGGTCAACTCCCTCATGTACGTGGGCTTGTTCGACGGATCGGCATGTCGGGGAGGTGAACTCGCGTTGCTTGCGCGAGGTGCGAGAACCTCTTGCTCCGGTATGACCGCGGCGGCGGCAAACTGCAGCGACTCAAGGACTCCCGCTGCCGATTCGAGCGATTTGAAGCTTTCCGGCGGCATGTCTGCATCGTCGGCAAGACCAAACTCCGAACGTACCGCGATAAGAATTTCTCCGCGCTTGACCGAGTCGATGCCCAGATCGTCTTCGAAGTCTGCCGTTGGCAGTAACAGCTCTTCCGGATATCGGGTGACGTCCGCGATCACCCGGCGCAGCCGCTGAATGACGGGCTCCGTAGCGACCACAGCGAGTACCGGGCGAGATGCCGGAGCCGGTATCTTGGCCATGCTCGCCGCGGACGGATGCACATTCGCACCTGCCAGCATTTGCGCTGCGGACGCCAGAGTGCGAAATGCGTCAGGATGCACTTCGAAGTCGTCAGCCAACCCGAAATGCTTGCGCACGGCGACGAGTATCTCGCCGCGCTTGACCGAGTCGATTCCCAGTTCGTTTTCGAAGTCGGAATCGGGAAGCAGGATCTCTGCCGGATAGCGGGTGACCTCGGCCACGAGGGCGGTCAATTCCGACAACAGATCGCGAGGGGCTGCTTTGTCATCCAGATTTGCCGGTGGCGGCGATCCGGCCATGGCGCCGGCCTGCCCGAGCGCATTAGCCGCCGAGCGGATTGTTTGAAATGCTTCTTCGGGAAAATGGAGATCGTCAGGCAGGTTAAATTCCCGGCGCATCGCGACCACGATCTCCCCGCGCTTCACTGAGTCGATACCCAGATCGTTCTCAAGGTTCGCGTCGGGATCGAGGATCTCTCGCGGATAACGGGTGACTTGTGCGATCAACTCGATCAAAGCATTAAGAAGATTGTTGGCTGACATGCCTGGCGCCGGGTTCGCGGTGCGGGTAAGCGATATCAGCGCTTCTTTGACGATGGCGTTCATGGTAACTCCTTGCATTAAACGTGATTCGATATCCGAAATAAATCGGAAAATTTAGAATGCGGATTGGGCAACGATGTCCTGATTCGTCGCTAGCACGTTGCCTGATGCGTCGAACGCAACGGCGTGATGGATGATCACCGTGCCTTTGCTTGTGTCGAGTGGCACGGGGCGGCTTGCAGCGAGTCTCGCGCCCTGGAGACGACTCACACCTTCTCCGTCTCCCCACCATAGCGTCAGCTTCCTGGACGTAACGGGGACGCGCAGCGCAACGGCTCCATCGACAGGGCGTATGACGGCCAGCCGCCAAAGGGCATCGAGCAGGACCGCGGGCGCCAATACCGACGTGTTCGGATCTTCGCGTAACTCGGCGGACATATCGAACCACGCGGTCTGCCCCGCCTCGCCGATGACGATGTCTCTCAAACAGTCGAACACGCCCGAGAGCCTCACATTCCCCATGCTTTTGACGTAGGGGTCTGGAATGCGCGAGCCACTGTGTTTGTGGGCAAGCTCCATCATCTCCTGCGAGGCCGTCGGACGATGCATGACCGGGAGCACTTGCCCTTCGAAGTTGAGGACATCCTCGCGAAGGACGCGTCCACTTGGATGGATGAAATCCGACTGGATGCTGACGCGGCTGGCGGCGTTTCCAAGTGCGGATTCAACAATAACGTGCGCGCGGTTTGCGCGGCCCGGATAACTCTTTAGAAAGCTGACGAAGCGGGCGTTGCGCACTTGCGCCCCCTTCGCATTCGGAGTGCCCCGAGTCGCGGCGCGAATCGCGTGCATCAGTTCGACGGCACCCGGCATGGTCGGTATGCCGCCGACGAGGTGGTGTGTGAGATAGCTGGCGCGATCCAGTGATAACTCGATGGGCTCAACCACGTTTTCGCCGAGGGAAGGGCTTTCGGCCGCTACGGGAACGCTATAGAACTTGATTTCTTTCGGCGAGGCGAGGATATTCGCCGCGTGCGTGGGACACTCCTGCATCAGACGAGTGAACAGATGGGCGCCTTCCTGCTTGGTCACCGGATATAGATCGCGGGTACGCGCGAGAGAAGCGTATTCCGAGCCACGCGTCATGCCGATTCCTGCCCAGCCGGGCCACGCGAGACTGGTCCACCGGCCACCGGTGGCAGTCATTGCCGCGGCCAGTCGGTTCATGGCCTCGTTCGCTGCGCCGTAGTCCTGCTGGCCTTCGTTGCCCCAGAAGCTGAATGCCGATGAAACGAGGTGGAACTGCGTGTGCCCGGCGAGCCCTTCCCGCGCCAGTGCCACATAGATATTGCGCAGGCCGGTGAGTTTCGCCGTAACGATCGAGTCGAAATCGGCCACGCTCTTGCCCGGCATCGTGCGCGAAATCTGCAGGCCGGCTCCATGTACGATCAGGTCGACCGTCTGGTAACGCGCCAACACATGCCGCATGGCAAGATCGACTTCCTCTTCCCGCGTGATATCCGCAACAAGATATTCGAGCTCGCCGCCGAGAGCCTCGAAGCGTCGCTGGTTCTGAAAAATCTCATTGGCCGCCACGTGCTTGCGGAACTCGGCCTTCAATTTGACGATGCTTCCGCCACCGTGTTCAGCAAGCGCGTTCCGGTAAAAATCGGCCTCATGCGCGGCGAGTTCGTCTTCGCTCATCGCGAGCAGCGCTTGGGGCGTGGCGTCGAGTCTGGTGCGCCCGAGCGCCACCACTTTGCAGCGGTATCGGGTCACGAGTTCCTCCAGCAAGACCGCTGTCACGCCGCGTGCGCCGCCCGTTGCGAGGACGACCATTCCTTCTCTCATGACTGCCTGCGACATCGCGCGTGTCAGCGCGGATGTAGGCGCCAGTTGCGCCCGGCTCGCGAGCTTTCCTCGCAGCGAAATCTCGGGCAGGGTGCCCGTCGGTCGGGGTGCCAGCGCCTGCTCAGCCAGGTCGAGCAAGTTTTCCAGTTCACTGTCGGTATGCAGCGCCGCGACGTGCGACTCCGGCAACTCGCGCGCGAGGGATTTAATAAATCCGCCAAACAAGCCGGCGATCGGATTGAGTACTCCGTCGGCAGAAAAAGCTCGGCATGTCACGGCTGCGACACGCGTGGTTCCCGAACGAATTGGATCGTAAGCTTCCTTGCACGCTAAAAATAGCGCATTCAGCAAGGTCTGGATGGCTTCGAGGTCGTTGCCGAGAAGGCTTTCCACGGGCCAGCGCGCCGCGTCCATGACGAGCAGGATCGCGTCGGGAGGCGTGGACAGCGCGCGAAGCGCGTCGATCAGCGGGACGGGTTCAGCATAGGGTCGAACGACGACTTCGGGTGCGACGCGAGCATTCCCGAGCGCGACGGGCCACGCGGCCCATCCTTCGATAACCGGCAGCGAATCTCCCGGATGATGCAGGACAATTACAGAGCGCCCTTGCAAGGTATGTCGCAAGGGACGGCGAGTTTCAGCGACAAACACCGGATGGAAGAAGCGGACTGGCGTGTCCATTTCGGCTTGCTGCGCAATTGCGCCTTGACGTGGCGCGGTCAATACCGCGTCAAGCGTGGCCGTCTCGAGATGCTGTTGTTCGCCGCCGGGCTGCTCTAATCGACGGACGGCCTCGAGCAACTCCAGGTTTCCAGAGAGAGAAGTAGTGCTAATAAAATCGTTCATGAATTGTCTCGACAAATGGATTCAGGTCAGGCGGTTTGCATCCGTTGTTCGAGCCCGCTCACGTGGCGCGGGCTGAGCGAGCAGCGGGCATAGACGGGCAGCCCGTGTTCTTTCGCGAGTTTTTCGCCCGCCACTGCGAACATAACGATGCCTTCCTGTTCTTCTTGCCCCGTGCGAAACGGGGACGACTCGAGATGCAGTCCGCCACACAGAACTACATCTGCGTCGCCATGGCGAACAAGATCCTGTGCGATCTGGACGGCTTCGAGGCCGTGGTTGCGGTTGTCCCCAACGATGAAGTTGGGACCTTTAAGATCGAACAGGTTTGCGACCCTTCCAGTGATCACGTTCGGCATGATGCCGGCCAAGGTGTAAGGATTAGTCGCGAGATGACTCGCCTCGAAAGCGCTGTACCACTCGCGCGTTGCTTGTTCGAGCTCTGCCGCGCCCGGTTCCTGACGCATCAGGCGCAGTAGCCGATCCTTGTAGATATGCAGGTTCGCCGCGCAGCCGCGCTCACATTTGTCATTGAATGCGAGAACGATGCCCACGCGAGCAAAGTCGACGCCTCGCTCCCGCAGCAGGGCGAGCAGCGGGTCAGCTGCCATCACGGCCAGAAATTGCGCGCGCGCCATATGTTCCCGGATATCGGGCAACACTAGCTTGCCTGGCGGCAGTGTGAAGTCGCCGGCCTCGAAGATGCGTTTCGATGTCACCCTGTCCGCGAGTGTTCCCGCTCCGGGAAACACGGAGTTGACGCCGACGATGACGCACGGCGAGTCGGGTGCGCCGGGCGCGTTGCGGGAAACGAGTTCCGAGTGATACCTGGCATCGAACTCTTCCAGAATCAGGTGCGCGTTGGTCCCGCCGAATCCAAACCCGTTGATGGCGCAACGCCGAGGCTCACCATCGATATTGGTCGGCCACTCGTCATTCAGCCGTGGAATGTCAAATGGGCTCGATTCGATGTCGAACTTCCGGTTCACCTCATCTAAACCATGCTGCCCCGCCATGGTGCGACTGCCGAATGACATCAGCATCTTTGCCACCGCCGACGCACCGGAAGCCCATCCGGTGTGGCCAATGAGCGCTTTGTTGCTTCCCAATCCGATGCGCGGCAGGTGCGTGTCACGGTCGCCAAACACTTGCTTCAGTGAACTGAATTCGACGGCATCGCCCGATGTGCTCGTTGCATGCGCCTCGACGTATTGGATGCTGTCCTTGTCGATTCCTGAGTGCTCATAGCAGCGTTCAATCGCAAGCTTCTGCCCGGCGCTGACTGGGACGTTGACGGCTGCCGCCCGACCGTCGCTCGACAGGCCCATGCCGCGAATTACGCCGTAGACAGGATTGCCGTCGGCGATGGCATCGCGCAAACGCCTCAGCAGCAGGACAACCGCACCGTCGCAAAACACGGTTCCTTCTGCCTTCTCATCGAAGGGCCGGATGGCGGTCCGCGCGAGGCCGCCGAACTGCGCGAACATGCAGTTGTTGCCGATGCCTGCCGCAAACGCGCCGCCGCACACGGCGACACTGCTGTCGCCGCTCGCTAACGATTTGGCCGCGAGATCGATGGCATAGAGCGATGACGAACACGCCGCGTCCACTTGAATAACAGGAACATCGCGGTTGAGCACATCTCGCAGGACCTGGTCGTAGACAACAGATGGCGAGAACTGTTCCGGCGATCCGGTGGGGAGCGTTTCACGAAGCGCGGTTTCGAGCGCCTGGCGCTGTTCTCCGTGCGCATTGCTCACGAGTTGCTGCTCCAGGTGGCGTATCACCAGCGCATCGTCGTATTCCGCGATGCCATCGGGCGTTGCCCCGAGAAATGCGCGAACACCGTCCAGCAGCCCAGTCTGATCTGACAGATTCGCGCGCCCGAGCGCTTCGTGCAGCGCCAGATACATCATCTTCTGGACGCGCGCATAGTCCGGGGGAAACGCAATGGCTGCTTTGTCGGCCGCTTGCTCGAGGATGGCGTCGGTCAACGTACCGCATAGCGTGGAGTACGTCTTGTTGACGCGAATAGCGCCTTCGCTATAGCAGTCCTCGAGAAAGTGAGGATCGATTGTGTCGTAGTGGTAGATGCTGCTGGTACCTGCCAGCATGTTCTGCCAATAGTCGACACTGTTCGTGGCGCCGGGCAGCGTGAGTCCAAACCCGATGATTGCAATAGGTTCCATAGTATTACCTCAGGATGGTTGCGCACGGCTGTCGGTGCGACAAGCGAGGCTGGGAGGAGAGGGGGACACGGGGGGCACCGGCCGGTCAGGATCGAGCGCGCCTGTCAGTGTTGTCGACGCAAGCCGCGCGTCTGGAATTCGGCGCACGAGGTTGCGAAGCGTGGCGCTGCCGCCGCATTCAGTCAGATCGCGCACACCGAGGCCAAGCAGGTCGTCGATGGCGTGCATGAAGTTGAATCGCGTAACGAGATGCGCCGCCAGCAGCGCGGCCATGTTGCGTTGCTCGCCATAGGTTTCGCGTTCAACGGGCAGATAGAGTCCGCATGTGGCCGGTCGAAACGCAACGTCGCGGGCGAGTTCGCCGAAGCGATGACTTGCGTTCGCAAGAAGGCTTGAATGAAACGGGAACCGGCTGCCCAGCATGACAGTGCTCACGCGCTGCGACGGCTCCAGACCCATCGCCAGGTGTTTGAGGCAATGAAGATCCGCTCGCGTTCCGGAGACCACCGTCTGTGCCGGATGATTCAGTACGGATATTTCCAGTGAATGATTGCCGAGCGCCGCCAGCAAACTGGCCACGTGCATTTCGTCTGCCGCGATTACCATCATTGCGCCGACGTCTTGGAACGGTTCACAAGCGACCGAACGGGCGTGGACCAGCCGGATCGCGTCTTCGAGCGACACCACGTCGGCGACAGCAAGCGCGCTGAACTCCCCGAAACTATGACCCATGACGAAATCCGGACGCACGTCCTTGTGCAAAAGGTGTTGTGCGGCAAGAAAGCCTTCCAG
The DNA here is from genome assembly GCA_963708695.1 of uncultured beta proteobacterium. Lineage (GTDB taxonomy): Bacteria > Pseudomonadota > Gammaproteobacteria > Burkholderiales > Burkholderiaceae > Caballeronia. The sequence continues at coordinate 14,854 of CAVPTS010000029.1, read as the reverse complement.
GAAGATGCCGACCTGCTCAACGCTCTGCTGGCCGGACGCTTGCGGCGCGCGGAGCCAGTCGGAAAAGCGTGTGCTGTAGAGCTCGTGCACGATGGCGTCGGCACGGTCCACGAACGGCGCCAGCTCCGGACGCGCGATGAGCGTCTTGACGGCCTCAGGATGAAAGCCACCCTGGCCTTGGAACAGGAATGCGCGCTTCATACGCGTTCGGTCCGCACGGCCGCGAAATCCACGATGCGTGGATAGCCACGACTCGCGGGCGCCGATGCCATCTGAACGGCGTAATCCTGCAGGTGAGCCGTAAAAAGCGCTTGAGCGTACCGGCCGCCACGAGTCGCGCTCTCCTGGAACGATGGATTCACGCAGGGCTCAGCCATCGAGTCTCGAAATTGCGTGAAAGCCTCTGGTAATTCGACTAGCCCGGAACCGTCGCGTTTGACACAGACAATGGACTGATAACCGCACGCGACCGGTTCCCCCTTGCCATTCAAAGTGCGAAAGCACACTCGTATGCTGCTGATCGACGCGTCTTCGAAACTCATGAACACTACAACGCGCTCTCCCACGGGCACTGCGTTCATATTGCGGGTATAGCCTTCACTCGTCAGCATGAGCGTATTGCTCAGTTCTTCTCGCCAGTCTTTCTGACCTTCTACGATGTTGCCAAATAGCAGCGCTTCGCGCGTGGCGCACTGGAATTTAAAGTTGGTCAGAAAGTGATGTGTGCCATAAGCCATGGTGTCATCGAAGGTGACCAGATAGGGGTATGCGAAAAAGCCCATTTCGAAATATCTCCTGATTAGTATGAATTGTGCAGAGTTGACGCTTTCATGTTCCGGCCCGGGCGATTAAATACAGGCCTTATTGCCCGCGCCCTCTATGTGAGCCAGGGTAAAGGAGGGTTAGCGGAATACGCGTCGCTTGAAACGCGATATCCGAATGCCAAAATCCCCCGGTTCTTGCCACACCAATCTTCTGACAGTCCTCTTGACGTTCGACGATACGAAGATCAATGGAAAGTCGGGATGGTGATAGTTTTCCTGGACATAGGTTACCGGGTTGCAGATCGCGCGGGAGAGTTCGCACAACGGTTGTTCGCTGAGCGTTTGATTTTTTATAGTGACGATCTTGTTGCTATAAAGCAGCTTCTTGATCTCCTCGATCGCCGCAGGATGTTGGGCATCAAAGCCAACGACACTGCTGCCAAGGCTGCTATCTATATTTCTAATCAGTTTCACGGTGATTTATTTTGCAGTCTCAAAGGATCAAAGAAGGCGTGATCGATCAGACCCGGATTGATATGAGTCGGGTGTCGATCGCGACGGCGAAGAAAAGCCTCGGTCCCGCAGGCCGATCTTCAATGTCTGATGCATAAGGAAAGCGCGAACATAACAAGGTCGCGGTAGGTGCGACAATGTTTCGACTTAATCGGAATGGGTCAGAACTGCTGAGGAACCTGCCCGGCGTTGCTCAACGGGTCAGTACGCCCCTGCAGGTAAGTTTGCACGGAGCCTTTACTCGTTGCGGACCGCATATTCACGATCGCCTCGGGAAGAGTTGTATGTTTCATGTGACTTCTCTTTTAAGTCCAATAGCGCCAAAAACTGCAGGAGCACTTGTACCGCGCTGACCGTGGAACCGCGTTATTTGGAGTCCGTACTGCTTTTAAACCTCATCTGCGTATTTATCGTAGTGGTTCACGATTTAGTTTGCCTTGATAATTATCAATTGGCGAGAGTAAATGCTTATTAACGAATATCTCAAAATAAGGAAAATCGGATCCGACGAATCGTACGATGTTTGATAATCGAGTTGCAGAGAACTCGATGTCTGCAAGCAATGATGCTTAAAAACAGTCGATTATTTTGAAATCGATGCCTGCACGCAGTAAATGTTTATTCGCCGTTTTGCGAGAGTGGCAAGCCGGCGTTCGCATTGCGTTATTCAGGCGATGCGAACGCATCAGGAGCCACTATGATTATCTCAATGCGCCAGCTTCGTCACCACGACTCGCTTCCTCAGGACCCGCGCCTGCAGCACGATCACCAGCAACAAGAACACACCTCGTATCACCGATTGCCAGTACGCCGACAAGCTGATAAAGCCCAGCCCGTTCTCAAAGTTCAGCAGGTTAAACACCAGCCCCAATAACGCGACACCCGCAATCGTCATCGCTATCGATCCTTGCCCGCCCGTCAATAACGTCCCGCCCAACACCACTGCCGATATCGCGAACAACTCCCAGCCCACGCCTTCATTCGGCTGCCCCGCGCCAAATTGCGCAGCCAATATCGCGCCCGCGATTCCGGCCAGCAAACCGCTCAACGCATAAACCGCGACCAGCGTCCGGTCCACATTCAACCCCATCAAACGCGATGCTTCTTCGCTTCCGCCTATCGCCAGCGCGTGTCGGCCGAAGCGCGTGCTTCTCAATGCTAGCCAGCCCAGTACAGCTGCCACAGCCGCCACGATTCCGGGTATCGGCAAGCCCCATAAATCACCCTGGCCGAACACGCCGAAGCTCGAATCGGGCGCAATCGATACCGCATCGTTATGTCCCAGCAACAACGCCAAGCCATGCGCGCCCAAACTCGTCGCCAGCGTCACGATGAACGGCAAGATCCGCATATGCGTGATCACCAGGCCGTTCAACACGCCGATGGCGAGTCCCGCAGACGCACCGGCCAGGACGGCGGCCAAGCCGCCATGCGGACTCGCCAGCGCCGCCACCACGCTCGCCAGCGCCGCCACGGCGCCAACCGATAAATCGATCCCGCCGGTAATGATCACAAACGCCATGCCGACCGATATCAACGCGAACATCGAGTTGTATCGCCAGAAGGAGGTGATGTTGTAGGCCGATGCAAAGTGGTCGTACCGGAGTACGCCGAGCACCAGAAGCGCCGCTAACGCCAACAGAATGGGAAGGTTCTTTTTCATATCGATGTCTTCCTAGCGCTGACGCCGCTGCACATACACCGCGACAATGATGATGCCGGCTTTGACCACGAGCGCGGCGGCGTCGGGAATGCCGTGGGCGAGAAGGGTATATCGAAGCAACTGGATGATCAGCGCCCCAATCAACGTCCCCACGATGTACGCCTTGCCGCCCGTCAGCGCCGTTCCGCCGACGGCCACCGCAGCGATCGCATCGAGCTCTGAACCGAGTCCGATCACGTTGGCATCGGACGAAGAATTCACGGATATCGATATCAACCCCGCCAAGCCCGCCAACGCCGCGCACAAGGTGTACGCGATCATCTTCACGCGCGCCGTCGGAATGCCGCTCAAATACGCGGCCTGTTCATTGCCGCCGGTGACAAGCAAGTACTGCCCGAACAAAGTCTTGCGCACGATCCACGCGAACAATGCCACGAGTGCGAGCATCAGGAACACTTGCGCCGGCACGCCCGCCACACGGCCGAGTGCGATCCACTGGAACGCGGGATTGTTGAACGCTTGCAGGCTGCCATCGGTGAAGACTTGCGCAATGCCGCGCCCGGCGATAAACAGCACCAGCGTCGCGACAATCGGCTGCACAGAGAGCCTGGTGACAAGGAAGCCGTTGAACACACCGCACAGCGCAGCGGCCAATACGGGCAAGACAAACGCTAACGCAATGCCGAATGGCCCGGCCACGTTCATGAAGATCATCGGCGCAAGCGAGCCGGCGATCGCCATGGAAGCACCGACCGATAAATCGATACCGCCTGTCGCCACAACCAGCGTCATCCCAATGCCGACGATCACGATCGTCACCACTTGCGTCAGGTTGACGTTGAAGGTCTGCAGCGACCAGAAGTGCTGCGTGAACAGCAGGTTGAAAACGATCATCGCCAGCAGCACGGCGATCTCGCGCTGAATCGTGACGCGATACTTTTTCTTCGGTGCGCTCGGCACGATCTGCGCGGCTGCGGCCGGTTGCGTTTCCTGATTCATGGCTGCCCTTCTTTGGCATCGACGGCTTCCGCCAGCACCGATTCCTCACCCGACCCATACGCGATCGCATCCATGATCGACGCCTCACTCATGCGCGCACCGTCCAGTTCCGCGACGGTCTTGCCATCGCGGATCACGACGGCGCGATCGGCCACCGCAGTAAGCTCTTCCAGCTCCGATGCCGACAGCAATACCGCCAGCCCCGAGTCGCGCAACTCGCGAATGATCTTCGCGACATCGGCTTTTGCGCCGACATCGATGCCTCTTGTGGGCTCATCGAGCAGCAGCAACGTCGGATTCGTCGCGAGCCAGCGCGCGAGCAAAACCTTCTGCTGATTACCACCCGACAATTCGCGGATCGGCTGATCGGGCGAACGCAACTTGATCCCCAGCGATTCGATAAACCTGTCCACAATCTCGCGCTGCTTCGCGACATCGACTACGCCGTGTTTCGTCAGGGTGCGCAGACACACGAGTGTGAGGTTATCGCGCACGGACAGCTCCGGCACGATGCCATCGCCCTTGCGGTCCTCGGTGAGATACGCAATGCCACGCGCAATCGCATCTTGCGGCGACTTGAGCGTGACCGCCTTGCCGCCGATGGAAATCGCGCCGCGCTGGACCGGGTCCGCGCCGAACATCACGCGCATGGTTTCCGTGCGGCCCGAACCGAGCAGCCCGGCCAAGCCGACGGCCTCGCCCGCGTGGACATCGAGCGATACGTCCGTCACCTTCGCGCCCGCGCCGATATTCGTCGCGCTGATCGCAGTCGCGCCGCGTTTCGCGAGATTGGCTTCCTTCACGGCGCTGTCCTCGTGCACGACCGCGGCGAGCGTGCGTCCGAGCATGGTGGTCACGAGTTGCAGCTTGTCCAGCGCCGCGAGCGGGCTTTCCGCGACGGTCTGTCCATCGCGCATCACGGTGACGCGATCGCACAACGCATACAGTTCATCCAGCCGATGCGAAACGAAAATCACCGCGCGGCCGTCGTCGCGCAGACGCCGCACCACGCTGAACAGCAACTCGACTTCGCGTTCATCGAGCGAGGACGTGGATTCGTCCATGATGACCATCTTCGCTTCCGACGATACCGCCCGCGCCAGCGCAACCATCTGCTGGATAGCCGTTGAAAACTCGCGCACGGGCTTGCTGACATCGATCTGCAAGCCGAACGAATCGAGCAATTCCTGCGCGCGCCGGTGAATCGTCTTCCAGTCGATCAACCCAAACCGGCGCGGCTCGCGGCCGAGAAAAATGTTCTCGGCAATCGAGCGGAACGGGACGAGATTGATCTCCTGATAGATGGTGCTGATGCCGGCTTCGCGCGCTTCTTTCGGGCTGCGAAAATCGGCTTCACGGCCATCGAAACGAATGGTTCCTGCCGTGCGCCGATACGCGCCGGTAAGAATCTTGATGAGCGTGGATTTCCCCGCTCCGTTCTGTCCGATCAGCGCATGCACCTCTCCGGCCGACACCGACAGCCGCGCGCGGCGCAACGCGGCCACGCCGCCAAAGCTGATGTCGATGTCCTGCATCTCGAGCAGGGGCGCTGCGGAATGCGGCGTGTTCATCTAGTGCGTCTCCCTGGCGAAATCATCCGCCGGATACAAAAGAAGCGACGGCCCGCGAGAGACCGGGCGCGCCGCTTCGAACACCTTTGCTACTCTTTATAAGTGCTTATACGTGCGCTCAGTAGCCGCTCATTTGCCGCTCAGTAGCCGTATTGCATGCTCTGTGCCACGTTGCTCTTGTCGTAGAAGCGGTCGGAGACTTTCACCCACGGCGGGACCGTTTCGCCCTTCGCGAACTTCTGCGCAACATCGCACGCAAGCGGGCCGAAGAACGGGCTCGACTGCACGCTCGCACCGAGTTCGCCGGCGGCAATGGCTTCCATGCCGCCCTTCGTCCCGTCGATAGTCACAATGACGATGTCCTTGCCCGGCTGCTTGCCAGCGGCCTTGATCGCGGCAATCGCGCCAAGCGCCATTTCGTCGTTGTGCGCGTAGACGGCGGTCACGTCGGGATGCGCCTGAAGCAGCGTTTCCATGACCTGACGGCCTTTATCGCGGGCGAAATCGCCGCTTTGCGACGCCACGATCTGCAGGCCCGGATTCTTGGCGATCACGTCATCGAAACCTTTCTTGCGATCGTTCGCGGCGGACGCGCCCGTCGATCCTTCCAGTTCGATGATCTTGCCCTTGCCGCCGGTCGCCTTGACGAGCCAGTCGGCGGCGCGCTGTCCTTGGTCGATGAAGTCCGAGCCGATAAACGTGATGTAGTCCTGGCCTGCTTTCGCCACCGATTGATCCACGTTGCGGTCGACCAGGATCACCGGAATGCCCGCTTTCTTCGCCTGCAACACGATGGGGGCGAGCGGCTTTTCTTCACGGGGCGGGAACACGATCAAGTCGACGTGCTGCGCGATCATGCTTTGGATATCGGCGACTTGTTTGGAAGCCGAACTGTTTGCGTCGGTCATCACCATCTGCCAGCCGCATTTCGCCGCGATGTCCTTGAAGCTCTTGGTTTCGGCCAGGCGCCACGGATTGTTGCTCTCGGTCTGCGCAAAGCCGACGCGCAGCGGCTTCTTGTTCGCGATCTTGGGCAAGCCGGCGTTATCGGCGTGGGCGATGCCAAAGCCTGCCGCCAATGAGAGCGCGAGCACGGACGTGGCGAGCACGCGGAACGGGGTCTTGCGGGTGTTGAGCTTGCGGTTTTCAGGCGACAGCATGTCTTCCTCCGGTATGGATGGTCCTGCTTTTTTGAATGCTTCGGTACGACGGGTTTTATCAGTTGGACTGCGACGATTATTCCACCGCATTTTATTACTGGTCAATCACTAATATTATTAATTGCGGGTTGTTTTGCTTCAGTGATTACCCTTACCGATGCACGTTCGACCAGCGGTCCATCGAGCTTCACGACGCGTCGCCGCACGGGTGCGCCGGCGGCGCGGTTGTGCTCTTCCTGGAGCAGCGTTTCCACAGCCCATCGGCCCAGTTCGTAGTTCGGTAAAACGACAGTGGAAAGTGGCGGATGTGTGTGCCGGGCAATCTCCTGATCGTCGTAACCCAGTACCGATACGTCTTCCGGCACGCGTAACCCGAGCTGCTTTAGCGCTTCAATTGCGCCGAGTGCCATCAGGTCGTTCGCGCAGAAAATGGCTGTCGGCGGGTTCGGCTCGCGCATCAGTGAAAGGGTTTGTTCGAAGCCCGAACCTGAGCTCCAGTCGCCTTCCCGAACCAGTTCGGCGGCGAACGGAAGATCTGCCGTCGAGAGCGCCGTCCGATAACCCTTCAGCCGGTCACGCGATGCGTCTTGCCATGGCTCGCCATTCACATAGCCAATTCTTCGATGCCCCGCGTTGAGCAAATATTCCGTCGCGGTGTGTCCTCCCGCCACCTCCGCCGGAACGACCGATGAAAGCTCCGTATCGCTTGTGTAGCAGTTCAGAAGCACCGTCGGCACTTTTGAAAGCGCCGCGGGCAAGGTCACTTTGCGGGTATAAACCGTCGCGTAAATTACGCCGAGCACGTTGGGGTTCGTCAGCGTCGCGTCCAGAACCTGCTGCTCGATTTGCGCGTTGCCGTGCGTCGAGTAAACCGCCAGCATCCGGCCATTTGCGAACGCTGCATCGCGTGCGCCGTCGATGTTGACCACCGGATGCGGGCTGGTCGAAATTTCATCGGCGAGATACACGATCAGGTTCTTTTCTTCCGCCGTGACCGTCACGTCCGAGGGCTCGCGCGTCGTCATCCGGTAGCCGAGATCCTGCGCGGCCTTCAATACTTTGTTGCGTGTTGCATCGGAGAACTTCGCGCCGGTCGCGTTGTTCAGGACGAGAGAAACGGTGGATTGCGAGACGCCCGTCACCTTCGCGATGTCGGTCATCGTCAGCCGGCGTTGTGTGGATTTTTTCATTTTTGAGGCTGCATAAAAGCGGCGCTGTCGATGCACTGAACGAGGCGCTGAAACGGTGTGCGAGTGTCACCGACGGTAACACTAATATTTCCTGTGGACAACGCTCTAAAACCATTGGTGCGTATGGCTTAAGCAGCTATGTGGCGCTTCTTATATTTATTACTAATAATATTGACTATTCAAGGGCGATCATGCGATTCTCGGGGCGAGAGCGTGGCTATCGAAGCAATGAAAGTCATGTACCCGCCGCGCCGGACTACGCGGCGCAAACCCAGGGAGACGACGATGGCCCGCTACGACGAGCGCGCACGCGATGCGCTTGCGGAGTATTTCGAGCGCGACGGTTTCGTGCTGCTGCCCAATCACTTTCCGCGTGCGACGCTCGATGCATGGCGCGCGGCGTTCGAGCCGCTTTTCACGCCTCACGCCGACGCGGCGCGCGAAAAGGGCAACAGCGGCAATCGCGGGCCGGGGCGATATTACGTCACGCTGCCGTTTGAAGGCGAGTTCGCCGACCCCGCTATTTTTTGCGATGACGACGTGCTGGGTATCGTCGAGCGCATCGCCGGTCCGGATCCGGTGATGTGCCAGCTCGCCACCGATACTCCCGTGCGCGAGTCCCAGTTTCAGGACTGGCATCGCGACACGCCGCCTTTATTCGATAACTTCCCCGAAACGCCATCGTTTCAATTGGCAGTGAATTTTCCGCTCGTCGATGTGGATGATCAAAACGGCTCGCTGGAAATCACGCGCGGTACGCATCGTGTGTCGCGTGAGGACGCGCTCGCCGGCTTGGCGAACGGTGAATTCCCGGCGGAACGCATCCCGATGCAACTCGGCGACGTGATGATCCGCGATGTGCGCGGCCTGCATCGCGGCACGCCGAATTTCACCGATAGCCCGCGTCCGATGGTCGTCATCGGCTATAGCCGTTCGTGGTATTTCCGCCCGGAAGTGCAGGTGCAAGTGCCCCGCGATGTGTTCGCTGCGCTGCCGGCACGCGGCCAAAGATTGTTGCGCTACAGCCCGCAAGTCGAGCAGACGCCGCGCAGCTTCGATGAAAGTTATCAACGGTTCGCATATTGAACGCCGATCATCCCGAGGCCACGGACGCTGCCGAAAGCGTCGCCACGAAAGCCACGCAAGCGGCGGACGACGCATTCCGCGTCGCGCTGAATGACGCCGCGCTGATCGAATTGCGCGCGGGTCGAAGGCGCGTGCTGATTGCGCCGCACGTCGGCGGCGCGATTGCGGCGTTCTACGATCTGCCCGATGACGGCAAGCCGCTGCATTGGCTGCGCCCGGCTTCAGCCGACGCGCTCGCCGCGCGCAACCCGCTCGGCATGGCGAGCTTTCCGCTGCTGCCGTACTGCAACCGGCTGCGCGACGCGCGTTTTGTGTTCGACGAGCAAGAGGTCGATCTTTCCCGCGATGCCAATCCCTTCGATCACGCGCTGCACGGACACGCGTGGCGCCGTCCGTGGCGGGTGGGCGCGACATCGGCGAATACTGTGGAATTGCATTTCGAGCACGAGCCCGCCGATCAACCCGCGCACCACTGGCCGTATCGATACGAGGCGACGCAGCGCATCGAGCTCGATGATTCAGGCGGTTTGTCGGTCACGATGTCCATACGCAATTTGTCCGATCGGCCTATGCCGTTCGGCATGGGACATCATCCTTATTACCTGCGCACCCCGGGCACGCGGATCCACACCGACGTCCGCGCGATGTGGCACGCCACGCCCGATCTTTTGCCAACGTTTCTTGGCGCGCATGCTTGCGTTGACCTGCTGGCGTCGCCGGAAGGAATGGCCGCCGACGCCTTCGATCTCGATAACAACTTCGCCGGCTGGTCGAGATCAGCGACGATCGACTGGCCTGATGAACGCCGCAGTGTGACGCTTTCCGCCGATGCCCCGTTCGATCACATGGTGTTGTACGCGCCCGCCGCGCATCTTGATTTGCTATGCGTGGAACCGGTGACGAATACAGTGGATTTTTTGAATCTCGATGCGTCCCAAGAAGACGTGGGCGGCGGGGTGCTGAAACCCGGAGAGTCGATGAAAGCGCGCTTTGGCTGGCAACCGCGTGGCCCGGCAGCGACGCCTATGGAAAAGCACTCTCGCACTTTCCCGGTATCATCTTGAAATTATCCGCACGCCCGTATCACTATGCGTGCGAGAACATTCAATAATCTCAAAAATGGGGAAGGGCATCATGACGGCAACCGACGGCGTACCAGGAGAATTCAGACGACCGCGCCGGGTATTGCTCGTCGACGACAGCGTCGATGCAGCTGAGGCCATGTCGATGTTGCTCGAAACGCTCGGTCATGAAGTCCGCGTGATGCACGACGGCCCGAGCGCGCTCGCGATGGTCGATGACTTCGCGCCGGAGGTGGTGATCCTGGACATCGGCTTGCCGGGAATGAACGGCTTCGAGGTCGCGCGGGAATTGCGAACGCGCGCCGCGACCAAGACCGCGTTGCTGATTGCGTTGACGGGCTACGGTGCCGACAGCGACCGCCAGCAAGCACACGACGCCGGCTTCGACCATCATCTGGTGAAGCCCGTTTCTTTCACCGCGATTGAAGCGGTGATCGCGGAATTTTTCGCGAACGGCGAGCGATAAGCCGCTTCACTCCACCCGCAGCTTCGCCATATACGGCAGGTGATCGGAGAGCCACGCGGTGTCTTGCGTCGGCGTGATCCATTCGACGGGTTTCATCCCGCGCACGAACATCTTGTCGAGTGCGAGCGCCGGTGAAAACGCCGGATACGTCCGCCCGGACTCGCCGAGCATGGTCGCCACTTCGCTCATGCCGAGTTCGCCGAAGACGCCCACGGAATCATTGCGCCAGTCGTTGAAATCCCCGGCCAGCACCAGCGGCCCTTCTGGCGCTTCCTTCGAAATCCACAAGGCGATCCAGTTCATCTGCCGCAGCCGCGCCGCCCGCGTCAGCGCGAGATGCGCGCACAGCAGCGTGACGGAACGCCCGGCGAACGTGGCGCGCGCGACCAGCAAACCCCGCCGCTCAAACCGATGCGCCGAGATATCCCAACGTCCGCCCAAGTCGAGCGGATGCGGCGAAAGAATTGCGTTGCCGTGTCGCCACGATGGCTTGAACACGTTCTGCCCGAGCGCGATCTGCAAATCCAGCGATGTCGCGATTTCCGTCGCCTGGCAATGCCAGATATCGTCGATGGGAGCATCGAGCGGATTCCCGAAGCTTGCTGCCAGCACCGGTTGCGGCATCCGGCGCGCCATTGCTTCCTGCAGAAAATAAGCGTCGGCTTTGGTCGACTGAACCCAGCGCTGCATCGCGCTCCACGCCTGGAGTCCGAGCGGTGAGCGGCCTTTGTGCAGGTTCCAGCTCACCGCCACGAAATCGGGGATCTCGTGAGTGGAGGGGATGCCGGAGGTGAAATGTTCTGGATTTCGCATTCGATAAGTGTGTTGAACGGCGCAGTGTGTGACTGGGCAACGCGGCGGCGCGCTACTGCGCGGCCGTTGCCAGCGTCGCACGAACCTTGTAGGTGAGCGACGGGTTTTTATCGACGATCTGCCACGTCGACCATTCGCCCGCCTTCAATACCAGTCCGGGATGCACGGCGTTGACCTTGCGCGGTTGCGGCGGCAGCTTGCAACCCTGCGCGGTGACGGATGAGGTGGCGTCCTGCAGCGTTTCCTGCGCGTCGATCTGCAAGGTGATGTCGTCGGCGTTTGCGTGGACGGGGGAAATGGTCAAGGTGCGCTGCAGGTCAATATCGCCGGCGGGTTTGTCTGCGCAACCCACATTATTCTTCACCACGTGATGGTGCGTATCGGTACGCGCCTGGCCGACGCTCGTCGTGCCGGTGAAGCTGTCAATTTGCTGACCGTCCTGCAGAACCTGCAATTCCCAACTCACCGGCTGCGGCGGCGTGCTTTGCGCAAAAGCGCTGAAAGGCGCGGCGATCGAAGCGCAGAACAACAGCGCTGCCGTGTGGTGTTTCAACATATGAGCTTTTCTCCTGATCCCTTCTTGTGCGCGGGCGTGTTGCCCGTTCATTCGATCCGGGTAGCCGTTTTGAGACATCTATCCCGCCAATGCGTTCAGCGTGTGGTATTTGCTGCACTTGCCGGCGACGAACGACTACTTTCCAGGCTGAAACGCCTGCAGCGCCGCCACTGAGACGCACTTTTCGCACCTGCTTTTTCCCCGCGTAACTTGTCGATCATACAAGCGCTGGGCCTCGCCTGCCGAAGCCATCTCATTTTTAACGATTAGCAGCAGACCCCCGAGACTGCTCGCTTGCGTGCATTTTTATGGCCGATAAACTGAATTTATCGATCAACAAAATCGGGGAAAGCGATGACCACAGCCGTAGTCAAACAAGAGCTCGCCGTGGCGTCGTTCAGCAAGGTCTACGACCTGGACGAGGTCGAAACCGCACTGAATGACTTGGCGGAAGGGGGCAGCGAAGCGTTGCGCGCCACTTACGAAAAGATGCTGAAGGCGGGCAATCTGCGTTTTTGCGTTAAGCCGAACCGGATGCCGTCCATCGACGATCTGGTTGCCGATCTGCCCAATTTCGCCGAACCGCTCAACGACATCCGCAAGCAGATCGCGTTGTGTCTGGAAACCGAGGACAGGCTCGAATTGACGCCCATGCTGCTGCTCGGCGATCCGGGCATTGGCAAGACGCATTTCGCAAAGCAGCTCGCGCGGCTGCTCGGCACCTCCTATCACTATCTCGCGATGAGTTCGCTGACCGCCGGCTGGATCTTGTCGGGCGCTTCGTCGCAATGGCGCAACGCCAAGCCGGGCAAGGTTTTCGATGCCTTGGTGAACGGCAGCTACGCCAATCCGGTCATGACGGTCGACGAAATCGACAAAGCCACCGGCGACGCGCAATACGATCCGCTCGGCGCGCTGTACGCGCTGCTGGAACACGATACGGCGCAGAGTTTCATCGATGAATTCGCCGAGATCCCGATCAACGCGGGCAATGTGGTGTGGATCGCGACCGCTAATCAGTCGAACACGATCCCCGAACCGCTGCTCAACCGCATGAACGTGTACGAGATCGCGCCGCCGGATCGAGATGGCGCGCGGCGCATCGCGCAGTCGATTTATAACGAGATCCGCAGCGCGCACGCGTGGGGCGCGCGCTTTCCGGAAACACTCGGTGACGCGCCGCTCGATGCGTTGACCAAGGCGTCGCCGCGAGAAATGCGGCGCGCGATGTTGAACGCGTTCGGCAATGCACGCATCGATAACCGGCATGAAGTCCAGGCGAAAGACATTGAATTGGGGAACGGAAGCCGCAAGAAACCGATCGGTTTTTGAATTTCGCGATTTATCGAAATCTTCAAAACTGCACAAAACATGGCCGGAAACTGACTTTTTCTGGTCAAAACGGCCATATTTCCCTTGCTAGCGTTGATTGTTTCGGAAAATGGCGGGATATCCGACTGGTTATTGTGAATCACGCAACAAACCGCTTTGGCAGACGCGTCATTTTGGCAGGCGCGTCACCTAGAATACTGAGATGGACAGGATCGAATGTGTGGTGATTGGAGCGGGGGTCGTCGGCTTGGCCATTGCGCGGGCAATGGCGGCGCGCGGACGCGAGGTGATCGTGCTCGAGGCGGGCGAGGCGGTCGGCACAGGCACGAGTTCGCGCAATAGCGAAGTGATCCACGCGGGCCTTTACTACCCGCGCGGCTCGTTGAAGGCCGAACTGTGCGTGCGCGGGCGCGCGATGCTCTATGAGTATTGCGAGGCGCGCGGCGTCCCGCACAGCCGTTGCGGCAAATTGCTGGTTGCCACCGCGCGCAACCAGTTGCCGCAACTTGCCGCGATCCAGCACAAGGCGATGGAAAACGGCGTCGCGGATCTCGTGCGTGTGAGTGGTGCCGAGGCCATGGCCATGGAGCCGCAGCTTCAATGCGTGGAGGCGGTGTTATCGCCGCAGACCGGCATTGTCGATAGCCATCAGTTCATGCTTGCGCTGCAAGGCGATGCTGAACGCGACGGCGCGAACGTGGCGTTTCATACGCCAGTGACGGATATCGATGCCCGCGATCGTTGTTTTATTGTCGAAACGGGTGGCGAGTCGCCGATGCGTTTTCAGGCCGGTTGCGTGATCAACAGTGCGGGGCTGTATGCAAACCAGATTGCGCGCAACATTCGCGGGCTCGATGCGCGGCATATCCCGCCGTTGTATTTTGCGAAAGGCAATTACTTCAGCGTGAGTGGCCGGACGCCGTTCGAGCGCCTGATTTACCCGATGCCGAATGAAGCTGGATTGGGTGTGCATCTCACTATCGATATGGGTGGTCAGGCCAAGTTCGGTCCTGATGTGGAATGGATTCAGAAGATCGATTACACAGTGGATCCTCAGCGCGCCAACAGTTTTTACGCGGCGATTCGCGCGTATTGGCCGAATCTTCCCGATGACGCGCTGCAGCCAGCTTACGCCGGGATTCGGCCGAAGCTTTCGGGGCCGGGGCAGCCGGCGGCGGATTTTGTAATCCAGGGCAGGGCGGCGCACGGCATGACCGGGCTGGTGAATCTGTTCGGGATCGAATCGCCAGGGTTGACGGCGGCGTTGGCGATTGCGGAGAAGGTGGCCAAGATGTTGTAGGGCGGGTTCGTTCGCACTCGGGCGGGGTTTGGGCGGTGTGCTACCGGCGGTGGTCAGGGGTCGGGGCTGGGGTGGTTCTGCTTACGTTAGCGCGGGTTATACGTTGGCAGTATTCTGCGTTCGCACTCGGGGTTTTAGGGACGCGCTAGCGGTGGTGGTCGGGGTCGGTGCTGGGTTGCTGCTGCTGACGTTAGCTCGGGTTCAATATTGGCTGAATTTTTTATCACTATTAGCCACTGTCCGTGGCGGGACTTCATTTCTTTGTCCAACGGCGACAAAGAAACGAAGCAAAGAAAACGCCTCCCCACAATCTGTATTAAGTGTCCCCAGCGTGCACGCCCATGCTTTTGGTTCCCGGG
>CAVPTS010000028.1:0-124128 GCA_963708695.1 uncultured beta proteobacterium | reverse complement strand
GCTAGAGCCACCGACACTTGAAACCCTCCTTCTCGCGAATTCTTACATCCCCACGCTTCGCCACCAGTGGTCTCGGGCAAGTTCGGTGTGCCTACGGACTCGTTCGGCCTCACGCGTATTTGCGGCGGCTCCAGACTTCGCGGGCATAGTAATTTCAGGCGCGGTTGCTCGCGCCGGGCGCATGGCGTTCCACGATTTTTCTGAGGTGCTATTGCCCAAACGTCTTGCGCGCCATGCCCGCCTCTACTCACCTAAATGGTCACGCAGATCGCGCAGTCCACTAACGCGTAAAAGACGCGTGAGGCCGGCTTGGTCCGTGCGCCATCGAACTTGCCCGAGAGCACTGGTGGCGAAGCGTGGGGATGTAGGAATTCGCGAGAAGGAGGGTTTCAAGTGTCCGTGGTTTTTGCGAGCACCGTTCTACGCGGGAACCAAAAGCAGTGGTCTGCACGCTGGGGACACTTAATACAGATTGTGGGGAGGCGTTTTCTTTGCTTCGTTTCTTTGTCGCCGTTGGACAAAGAAATGAAGTCCCGCCACGGACAGTGGCTAATAGTGATAAAAAATATTGCTCACATAAAACCCGCGCTAACGTACGCAGCAGCAACCTAGCACTGACCCCCGACCACTGCCAGTATCGCGCCCCCTAGAACCCCGAGTGCGAACGCAAAACATTGCCAACATACAACTCGCGCTAACGTACGCAGCAACAACCCGCCACTGACCCTCGACCACTGCCAGTAGCCTGCCCCTCAGAATCCCCGAGTGCGAACGACCAGCGCCGCAGCAAGCGCGGCGAACGTGCGTTCGTCGGTGCGTTCGAATTGCAGCGGCGTCACCGACACGCGTCCCGATCACGACCACGGCCGTCTCGCTGTCGGCCGCGTTCTCGCGCGGACCGCGCTGGAAACGCAGCCAGTGATATTGCAGGCCGCGCGGATCGGTTTGCGGCAGCACGTCGATACCTTCCACCAGTCCCACGCCCTGACGAGTCGGCGTGAGCGGGCCGGCCAGCGCGGCGTCGATATCGGGGAAATTCACGTTGAAGCAGGTCGGCGCATCGTGCTGCGATGGCAAGCAGCGAGCGGATCACGCCGGGCGCGAGTTCGCGCGCAGTATCCCAGCGCACGTTGTCGCGGTCACTGAAGGTCTGGCTCAATGCAATGGATGGCAAGCCGAGCAGCAAGCCCGTCATGGCCGCGCCGACCGTGCCGGAGAACATGGTCTCCACGCCCAGGTTGCCGCCGCGGTTGATGCCCGGACAGCACCAGCGTGGGCGGCGCGTCCTGCATCAGATGACGCACGGCCATCACCACGCAATCGCCCGGGGTGCCGAGCACGCCGAAGCGGCGCTCGCCATGCTCGCTCACGCGCAGCGGCGAATGGAGGCTGATGGAATGCGACGTGCCGCTTTGATCGTGCTCGGGCGCGACGACCCACACTTCGTCCGCGAGTTCGGCGGCCACCGCTTCGAGCACGGCGAGGCCGGGTGCATCGATACCGTCGTCGTTGGTCAGCAGAACGCGTTCAAGTCTGGGCCGGGGAGCGGGCATTGAAGCGGGCATTGCAGATCTCCTTTCGATTGAGGGAAGCGCCAAGCAATCGATTATTCCAGAGATCGCGATGCCGGGTAGCCGGCCAAAGTAGCGGTGTGACGAACCACGCTCGTGAGCGTACTCTCCCGCTTTCTACTTGATCCCGAGCCCACGCAGGACTGCGTTACCGTCTTCGGTCAGGCGGAATTTGCTTTCGCCTGGCGTGGGCGACACCATTTCCACGTAGCCGTATTCGCTGAGCGAGGCGACGTCGGGTGTGCGCGGCCATCACGTCGATCGGCGCATGCAGCAGCAACAGCATCGTGGCGATTTCGTGGTGGCTGAGTAATCGTTTGATGGCGCGCACGGGAGCCGATGTGTTGCGGAGGTTCATGACGAACTCCTTTCGTTAATGCTTTGTCTTTATGTCGTGCAGCGCGTTCGATCGCACTAGTCAGCGGCGCGAGAAGTGTCGATGGAGTGGGGGCAGGGTATCGATGAAGTCTTAGGCGAAACTTAAAACAGTCCGCCAAGCCACGCGTGATGCTGTCTTAGACGCATTTACGGCGCGTGCCTAGAAGCTGTATTGTAGCGGGATTCTTCGGGTTGAACGTGGCTTCGTCGAAAGTTTTCGGCGCGATGTTCTGGAACACGATGCTTTCGAATATCTTGCCGTCGTTATCGAAGGATTCCGCTGTGCGGAAATACGGCCGCCTCAGGTCGAGTCCGAGGACTTCCTTCTTCGCATAGAACTCCGGCTGACCCGTGGGCGTTTCGTAAGTGAAAGCGACCACGCGCGCGCCGTCGACGGTCTTCACTTCAATGTTGCTGGCGCGAGTGACCCCGGCTTCTGCGAATTTCTTGCCTTCGCGCGAGGAACTGCTGCGTGATGAACTCAGTGCCGAGATCGCGGATGGAATGTCGCGATTGCGAGCGCGCGAGCGAGCCGTCGAGCGACGGCCCACAGCGTCACCACATTCAGCATGCCGCCGAGATGTCCGACATTTCATCGGGGCGCGTGGTTTCGTCGTAAAGGATTTCCTGGCCCGCGTGGCCGCCATCGGGCAGCCATTTTGCGTAGACCCGCAACGGGTCGCGCGTCACGCTCACCACCATGTGATCGGGCTGGTCGGGCCACTTGCCGTCGATGCGCTCACGCCGCAGCATGGTGAACTCATACGATGGATACCCGTTCGGGCCTTCCTTCAGATAGCGCGGCAACGTAAGCGGATCGAGCGATTGAAACAGCGAGACGAGCGCCGGGTCGCTCATTTTGGCAAGCATGCCGCTCTGCGCCGCGCGGCTCAGCCAGCGGACCTGGCGGTCGAGCGAGAGTTTGCCGACCTGCGATGCAGGCGTCTTCGGCGGCGCGCTCGTGGCGCTGGCGGAGAGCGCCGGGCCGGCAGCGGAAGTGGCCGCGGACGTCGGCAACGCGGGCGTGGCCAGGGCCGCCGCCGTGGTCGCGCTGGCAGCTTCCTGGGCGTGCAGGGTTCCAACCATGCCGACAGCCGGCGCGAAGCCGCTCAGCAGGCTCCATGCGAATGCGCTCGCACATATCGAGGCGCGGCTTTGACGGCGCGGTCGTGCTCGATGCATGAAGTTCTCCGTGGTCCGTTCGTTTGCTTTGGCTGCGTTGGCGTCGCGCAGTTCACGGGCGAAATGTTTTCTTGTGTTTAGAACGTGCGGCAAGGTCCGAAAATTCCACGATACGGCACATTATGTATGCCCGGATCCTGCGACAAAAAACCTTACGTCCGGCCTGTCGCCGAACTCGCGCGTCATCTCTCATCGTTCATCGTTCGAGAATTGCGACGACGCCCTGTCCGCCCGCCGCGCAGATCGAGATGAGGCCGCGCCGCGTGCTGCGTTTCCGGGCGTGCGCCGGCTCGCCAGCAGCTTGGCGAGCGTCGCCGACGATCCGGCCGCCGGTCGCCGCGAACGGATGACCTGTTGCCAGCGACCCGCCGTTGACATTCATGCGGGCTGCGTTCGATCGACCCGAACGCGCCGTCCAGACCGAGTTGCGTGCGGCAATATTCCTCGTCTTCCCATGCCGCGAGCGTGCACAGCACCTGCGCCGCGAACGCTTCGTGGATCTCGTAGAAATCGAAATCGAGCAAGCGCCAGGCCCGCGCGTTCGAGCATGCGCGGCACGGCGTAGGCGGGCGCCATCAGGAGACCTTCTTTCTTGTCGAAGAAATCGACGGCCGCCGTTGCCGAGAGCGTGAGATAAGCGAGCACGGGCAGGTTGCGCGCGGCCGCCCATTCTTCCGATGCCAGCAACACCGCCGACGCGCCATCGGTGAGCGGCGTGGAATTGCCGGCCGTCAGCGTGCCGGCGTCGCGGTCGAAGACGGGCTTCAGCGCGGCGAGCCGCTCGGGCGTGAGGTCCGGCCGCAGGATGTTGTCGCGTGAAAGACCCTTGTACGGCGTCATCAGGTCGTTGAAAAAACCGCGCTCGTACGCGGCCGCCAGCTTTCGATGACTGTCGAGCGCAAGTTCGTCCTGCGCCTCGCGCGATATCTTCCAGCGCTTGGCCATCAGTTCGCAATGTTCGCCCATCGAAAGGCCGGTGCGCGGTTCGCTGTTACGCGGCAACACGGGCTTGACCAGCATGCCGGGCCGCAGCTTCGCCAGCGCGCCCATGCGCTGCGCCGCGGACTTGCCGCGATTCGCTTCCAGCAGGATCTTGCGCATCCGTTCGTTCACGCCAATGGGCGCGTCGGAGGTCGTATCCACGCCGCCTGCAATGCCCGCATCGATCTGTCCGAGCGCGATCTTGTTCGCGACCAGGATCGCGGTTTCAAGGCCTGTTCCGCATGCCTGGCTGACGTCGTAAGCGGGCGTTTCCCGGGCAAGCGTGGTGGAGAGCAATGCCTCGCGCGTGAGATTGAAGTCGCGTGAATGCTTGATGACCGCGCCCGCCGCGACTTCGCCGAGACGCAGGCCATGCAGGTCGTATCGGTCGATGAGGCCTTGCAGCGTGAACGTCAGCATGTCCTGATTCGATGCCGTCGAATACGCCGTGTTGGAGCGCGCGAACGGAATCCGGTTGCTGCCGAGGATCGCCACGCGACGTGACAGCGGGAAGGGCGCTCACAGTCATGATGAGGTCTCGTCGAGGGACACGGCGGCGCTTCAAGATCGGTTGCAGACAGCGCTAATTGATTGAGTACACCGTATGATTTTGTATAAGGCCACGGCATCACAGAATTTGTGCATGGAGCGAGCCCGAATCATGGCAATTCCCATTCGAAGCGGCCACGCAGATGCAATCGCTCACCGGCGAGATCGCGCACTTCGAAGTCGCGCGCCGTCGTCGATAAAGCCGCGGTCCACAACGTGGTTTCGGCGGGCAGGAAGATGGGCGACTTGAAGTCACCCTGCACATTAGCGGCACCGAGTTGCTTCGACGGTTGCAGCGCGGCGAGCGTGCGCCCGAGCGTCCACATGCCATGCGCGATGGCGCGTGGAAAGCCGAACGCTTTCGCCGAGAGCGCATGCAGATGGATGGGGTTGAAGTCGCCGGACGCCTTCGCATAGTCGCGGCCGAGTTGCGCGGGAAGCTGCCAGCGCGCTTCGCGCAGCAGGGCGGCCGGTGGGGTATCGGCTAGATCCGCAACGGAATTCTCCACGACAGCAGAAGCACCCCGCGACTCGCGACACCGCGCTTCAGATACACGCTGTCCGCATCCCAGACCGCCTCGCCGCCACGATAGATTCTCGTATGCAGCGTGAATGCCTGGCCTTTGTCGATGAGGCACGAGCGCGCCGCTTTCCACTTCAATGCGCAACGCCTGCCCCGGATGCAGCGTGCGGCGCAAGCGCACGCTGTTCGATACATGCACGAGGCCGATCGCGGGCCATGGAAACGCGGGATCGGTGAGCAGCATCAGATGCAGCGGGAACGCCATCACGTGAGGGAAGGTGACCGGCACGCCTTGCTCGGGAATAAAGCCGCATACGCGCGCATATCGGCCGATCTGTTCGGGATCGAGCGCCACGCTCGGACGCACGAGGCGCAGCGGCGGCAGTTCGGCTGCTCACGCCGGCGCGCTTGAAAATGCCCTGCAGCGCGCGGCCATAGAGTTTCGCGGGCGGCGGCAGTGTCTCCACGATCACCGTGCGCATGCGTGGCGAGCCTGACAGCGAGGAAGCAGCATGGTCATGCTCCGATCAGGCTTTGTCCGCATACGCGCACCACGTTGCCGGTGATTCCGCCAGACGCCGGGACTGGCGAGCCACGCGATGGTCTCGGCCACATCGACGGGCTGGCCGCCCTGGCTCATCGAATTCATGCGTCGTCCGGCTTCGCGAAGTCCGAGCGGAATCCGGGCGGTCATCTGCGTTTCGATGAACCCCGGCGCCACCGCATTGATCGTGATGCCGCGTGCGCGCAGCAGCTCCGCCATGCTTTGCACGCGGCCGATCACGCCGGCCTTCGAGGTCGCGTAATTGGTCTGGCCGAGATTGCCGGCAATGCCGCTGATCGACGATACCCCGATGATCCTGCCGCCGGCATGCAGCACGTTCTGATCGAGCAGCGCGTCGTC
This sequence comes from uncultured beta proteobacterium, assembly GCA_963708695.1. Taxonomy (GTDB): domain Bacteria; phylum Pseudomonadota; class Gammaproteobacteria; order Burkholderiales; family Burkholderiaceae; genus Caballeronia. Next base: position 118,040 of record CAVPTS010000028.1, on the reverse strand, counting down.
GATGCGTTCCTGCGCCGAGAGGTTCACGTCGATCACGCTGTCCCACGCGGCTTCGGTCATCTTCGCGATGGTCTTGTCGCGGGTGATGCCGGCGTTGTGCACGACGATATCGATGCCGCCCAGCGCCAGCAATGCGGCCGCGATCGTCGCGGGCGCGTCCGGCGCGGAGATATCAGCGACGAGCGCCGTGTGCGCCCCTTGCGACGGCCACGCATCTTCCAGCGCGAGCATGGTCTGGTCGAGCGCGTCCTGCGCCTGCGGCACATCGAGCCCGATCACATGCGCGCCACGATCCGCCAGCACTTGCGCGATCGCTGCGCCAATACCCCGCGCCGCGCCCGTGACCAGCGCGCGTCTTGCCCGCGAGCGGCTGGTTCCAGTCGGCGGGCGGCGAGGCCGGCGTGGCATCGATACGCACGACTTGTCCCGATACATAAGCCGAGCGCGGCGAGAGCAGAAAACGCAACGCCCCTTCGATATCGCCGCCCGGTTCCACCTGGACGCAGATTCGAGGAAATGCCGCCGCGCGCTTCCTTGCCGAGCGAACGCGTCAAGCCTTCCAGCGCCCGTTGCGCGGTCCAGGCGCGCGGTGAAGCACAGGATCGCGGCGGCAATCCGAGCACGACGATGCGGCCGCTTTTCGCCACTGACCGGATGGCGTCGTGGAAGAAGCCGTAGAGCGCATGCAACTGCGTGCTGTCGGCAATGCCGGTGGCATCGAAGATCAATGCCTGCACGCGGTCGTTCGGCGGAGCGCCGGGCGAGCGCGGTTCGAAGCGGCCGCTCATGGCGCCATGTCTTGCCGCAACCGGCAGCCAACCGAGCGCGCTTTCATGCGCCACGCTCGTCATGCCGATAGCGCCAACCAGCAACATCAGAGGTTCGAAAAGCGTTGGCGACGGACCCGCGCCGATGGCCGCGATACCGCCAAACTCCTCCTGTCCGCGCGCATGCCGCCGCAATACCTCAGGTTGAGGCAACCCGATAGAACGCGCGACGCTCGCGCCGAACGGTGAATTGACGAAGTCGAGATAGCGATCTTTCATGCGTGCCTGTAGAACGTTTCAGCGCTTGTATGAAGGGTCATGCATGGAATTCCTCCGACTCATCAGCCAGCGCGGCCAGCGCTTCCTGGCGCTTCTTCAATGCATCGAGCATACCGAAATCCGCGCCGAAGTCGTCGACCTTCACGATTTCCACGCCGTATCGCGCGTAATCGGAGAGCGCACACAAATCAAGGCCCCGCCCACGACGAACAGTGCGATCAAGAAGCTGGCTGTCATGGCGACCTCTCCTGATGTTGTTCGACGTTTCTCGCGGCAGGAGCGAAAGGGAGGCGGGGCGTGCGTGTAGCGGATTGGTTGGCCTTGTTGGTAAGCCTATTCGTCAGCACATTATGTACCCGGCGCGTGCGTATCAAATTACCGCGACTGCGTCCTCCGTGCCGATCTCGGCCATTGATTTTGCGCGGGGTTCGCGTTCGGCGAACATCGCCTCGAAGGGACAGGCGCCTTTCGTCGTGGGTAAAGGAGCTTTGAGCGCGGCCACCATGATGAGCGCCAGACGGCCGATCAACTGCGAGTCGTCGAGACGCCGGCCCTGGGTGAATTCGTCGATGAGGCTGTTGGTATCGGCGCCGGCGAGAATGCCGCTACAGCGAGCCGATGCAAAAGTGCAGCCGCCAGCCAAGTTCTTCGCGAGGCAAATGCGGCAGGACGGTTTGAAACGCGCGGAAGAATCGCTCGGCGACGTCCGCATAAATGCCGCGCAGGAAGTTGCGGATGAACGGCGACGGATCGGTGTAAGCGCGGCCGAGGAGGCGAAGCAGAGCAGGGCCGCTTTTATCGAGGCAGCGGGATTGCTTGAGCGCCGGGATGAACATCGCGCCGAGAATGTGCTCGCAGGTGAGTTGCGAACCCAGTGAAGACTGGAAGCGTTCGAGCAGAGCGAGGCGATGCTGGTTGAGACCATCGAGACGGCGGGTCAGCATGGCGTGGATCAGCGCGTCCTTGCCGCCGAAGTGATAGTTCACGGCGGCGAGGTTCGCGTCGGCGCGAGCGGTGATGTGGCCGCATCGACATGGCTTCGTAACCGGCGTCGATATACAGCGATTCGGCGGCGTCGAGCAGGCGCGTCTTGGTATCCCCGGACGCGCGTGATGGCGCGCGACTGATGCGCGTAGCGTGGAACGGGTTGGCAACTGGCGTCTCCGGGACTGGCGTGGCTGTGTCGGCATGGTCGAATGAGTCGATTAAACCTTTGATTAAAACGGGCGTTCTAATCAAGATAAAAAGCTTTGGCGAGATCGACAAGCCATTTCATGGAGCGTGGTCTCTAGAAAGAGAACGTTCGTGCGAGGGGAGGATGTGCTTACGGTTGTCCAGCGCGGAGCGGCTGAAGCGATGGCCCTGCAGAATAACGGAGCGCCCACCGGCGCTCCGCTCGGATCAAACATACTTAAGCTGGCTTGTCAACTCCGACATGCTTGGCGGACTCGGTCATGTCGATGCCTCGCCGTTCCCGGCTAAAGAAAATCAGCGCAGCGATAACCACGGCGACAGTCCCGCCGACCAGCGCCATGGCGAGCCCATAGTTGTCTCCATTCTTGATGCGATAGACGCCTGCATGGTGGCATTCACCGACGCGAGCAGATTGCCCAACTGATAAATAAGTCCCGGAAATGTGGCGCGGATCTCATCGGGCGAAATCTCGTTCAAGTGAACCGGAATAACGCCCCAGGCTCCTTGAACGGAGATCTGCATCAGAAACGCGCCGGCAGCGAGCGCGACCGGGCCACTGGAAAACGCCCAGAGCGGCAATACCGGCAACGCGATCAAGGCGGCAATAAAAATCGCCCACCGGCGCCCGATCTTCTCCGACATGGAACCAAAGAACAGCCCGCCGCAGATCGCCCCGACATTCAAAACGATGGTAATGAGCGAAACCGTATGCGGATCGAAGTGATGCTGTTCGCGCAGGAAGGTCGGATAAAGATCCTGGGTCCCGTGCGAGAAGAAGTTAAACGCGGTCATCAAGATAATGGCATAGACAGACAACTTCCAGTTCTGCTTGAGCGTCTTCAGCAACCCGGGCCGCGGCCGCTTCTCCATGGCTTTCCATGCGGGCGATTCAGGCACGTGCGCGCGCACATATAAAACCAGCAAGCGCAGGCGCCACGCCGATAAAGAACATTCCGCGCCAGCCAACGTATTGATAGGCAACGCCAAACACAATGGAAGCCAGCAGATAGCCGCTTGGATAACCCGCTTGCAAAAGACCGGAAACAAACCCGCGTGCTTTGGTCGGCACGGTTTCCATGGTGAGGGCGGAACCCACGCCCCATTCGCCGCCCATTGCAATGCCGAACAGCGAGCGCAACACGAGCAGCGTAAAGAGATTCGGCGAGAAACCCGACAGCAATTCCAGCAATGAATAGATCGCGATGTTGATCATCAGCGTTGGCCGCCGGCCGTATTTATCGGCGAGACGACCGAAGATCAACGCTCCTATGGGACGCATCGCGAGCGTCAGGGTAATCGCGAATGCGACCTCCGGGATCTTCGTATTGAATTCGGCGGCGATATCTTTCAATACGAAAACCATTAGAAAGAAATCGAAGGCATCGAGTGTCCAGCCTAAATAGGCCGCAATCGTCACGTTTCTTTGTTCTCGCGTCCAGCTCATTGCCGTAATCTCCCCATTCGCGTAATTTAATAACAAGATCGACATGACCGCGGCCTTCTGTGCGCCGCGCCGCATAAGGCGCTCGGCTTGTGTCGGCAGGTATGGAGTGTACGCCGCTGTTTAATCAGATGCTTGCAACGATCACGCCAAATTGGTATTAACCCCGGTATGACTTTATCTTTAATCCGGATGATTTATATAATTGAAAGTTAAGTGAATTGTATTTGTATTAACCGCATTGGCGGACGTGGCTTCGCCTTAATGCGGGCTGCGGTTTCAGGAGCGCAACGTTCATGTCAGTTGCGTGGCGCGGACTGTGAGCGCCACGCGATGTGGCGGATCAAGTTGCCTCGGTTGATCGAGAAACATATATCGCGATGTGATGTAAGTGGGAATTACCATGCTAGATGCAAATTATCCTTCGGGAGGGACCGATAAGGCCATACGAAGGGAAGAGGGTGTGGTGAACGGCGTTCTGCAGGACTCACTTGAAATCTCCGCTGGTCAGCGCGCGGGCTGAACATTTTGCAGGCAGTATGCGGGCTGAATATCCGGCTCCGGTGCTTGGCCACAGGCGGTTTCCGATAACTAGAGCACCAGAATCCGTATTCCCCTAGTCACTTCTCGCTACAAAAAGCTCGCCGGGTAATGTATTGATATGTGATATATTACGCGAAGATGAGTACTCGGGATGAAGGCACTGCTGCTCGGTTTACCATCACGCACCGCACCATATCGCGCAATAGGGCGTCATTTTTTATATCACAATAAAATATAAATATAACGAAACGCTCCTTCGTCGTGGAAGGGTTTCACCTTAAGGTGTGGCCTGTCTTGCGTAACCCGTTTCTTTTCTATCCGGCCCAATCTTGTTCAGATCTGCTGCCAGCCGCTGGCTGTCGAGTTTTGCCCCCGGTCCCGTCGCGGTCAAATGGCCGGAGCGTTTGCGCTCGTGCATAGGCGCATTGCTGGGCATCGCAATGACGGGCGGCGCGGTGCATCTGCTGCCCGGATCGGCATCGGCGATTCCATTTCTTGTGGCACCCATGGGCGCGTCCGCGGTGCTGCTTTTCGCCGTGCCTGCCAGTCCGCTGGCGCAACCGTGGTCGATCATCGGCGGGAATCTGGTGTCGGCAACCGTGGGCGTTGCGTGTGCAATGTTGATCGCCAATCCGGTTCACGCCGCGGCAGTGGCCGTCGCCATCGCGGTCGGCGCGATGTTCGCGCTGAGGTGCGTACATCCGCCATCGGGCGCCGTGGCGTTGACCGCAGTGCTGGGCGGTCCGGCGGTGCACGCCATGGGCTTCGGCTTCGTGATCGCGCCCATCGCCTTGCAGTCCGGCGTGCTGCTTGGCGCGGCCATTGCCTATCACGCGGTCACGGGACATCGCTATCCGCACGCCGGGCATCAGGGCTCGAACCAGGACGAGAAGGCCGTCGCGGGAACATCGAACCTCGGCTTCACGCGGGCGGATCTCGAGGCGGTGCTGAGTCAGCGCAATGAACTGCTGGACATCGATCCCGACGATCTGGAGTCGCTCCTGCGCGACACGCAACTGCGCGCTTACGCCCGCACGTTCCACGAACTGGCGTGCGCCGACATCATGACGCGGCCCGTCGTCACGGTGTCGGCCTCTGCACGTGCTGCGACCGCGTGGGGCCTGCTGAAACGTCACGACGTGAAGGCGCTTCCGGTCATCGACGAGGCGCAGCGCGTGATCGGTATCGTGACGCGCGCGGATCTCATCGACAGGCGCACGGTCAGCAGCGCGTCCGCGCTTTCAAGCGTGACGCAGCCCTGGTTCAAACGCCGCAGGGTGCCGATGCCGGTTGTCCGTGCGCTGATGAACGGCGACGTTCGCACTGTCAGTGCGAACACGCCTATTGTCGAGCTGGTGCCCATGTTCGCGAACTACGGGCATCACCATATTCCGGTGCTCAACGCCGACAGGAAGCTCGCCGGGATGATCACGCAAGCGGACTTGATCTCGGGGCTGTATCGGCAGGCGTATGCCGGGCAACTGCGGGCCGCTGGCTAATTACCAGATCCTCACCACGCGCCGCGAGTGAACGCGATGCAGCGGCCAGTCCTGCTATATTTCCGTTTTAACTGCGCCGACGGACCTCCGATGACAGAACGGACTCGCGGGTTAGCCAAAGCGGACTTTGAACAGCTGTCCGAGTTTCGCTATCAGATGCGTCGCTTCGAGCGCTTCTCCGAGCAAGCCGCGCAAAGCGAAGGCATCACGCCATTGCAATACTTGCTGCTGCTTCACATCAAGGGTTATCCGGACCGTGAATGGGCGACCGTCGGCGAGCTGGCGGAGCGGCTGCAAGCCCAGCATCACGGCGTGGTCGCGTTGGTGTCCCGATGTGAAGCGCTGGACCTCGTGAGACGAAAAGTCAGCGAGACCGACCGTCGACAGGTCGAGGTGCATCTGCAGAAAACCGGTGAAAAATTGCTCGCGCGCTTAGCTGAGTTGCACCGTGCGGAGCTTAAGTCTTTGACGAGCTCTTTTCGCGTGCCGCAGATCGAATTGTGATCGGGCGCTCAGGTTGCGACGATGCCGCGAGTCCCGGCGTTTTCATTCAGTTTCACTGGCGTCGGTGTCGGCATTGCCTGTCGGTGCTTCGTGGTCCATGGCGGCAGCAGCCAACGCCGTCGCCAGTTCCGGCTGTGCTTCCTTGCGCTCGCTGTAGCGATCGGTCAGGTAATCCGAGCGGTCGCGTACCAGCAGCGTGAACTTGAATAGCTCCTCCATCACGTCGACGACGCGATCATAAAAGGCCGATGGTTTCATTCGACCGTCGGAGTCGAATTCCTGATATGCCTTCGCCACCGACGACTGATTGGGAATGGTCACCATGCGCATCCAGCGGCCGAGAATACGCAGAGCGTTCACGGCGTTGAACGATTGCGAGCCGCCGCTGACTTGCATCACGGCCAGCACGCGCCCTTGCGTCGGACGAACACCGCCGCTTTCGAGCGGCAGCCAGTCAATCTGGTTCTTGAATACAGCCGTCAGTGTCCCGTGGCGCTCGGGGCTGCACCATACCTGCCCCTCGGACCACTCGGAGAGCTTGCGCAGTTCAACAGCCTTCGGATGATCGGGCGTTACGCTGTCTACTAGCGGTAGGCCGTGTGGATCGAAGACTCGGGTGTCGGCCCCGAAATGCCGCAGGATGCGCTCGGCTTCGAGGGTGAGAAGCCGGCTGTATGACGTGGGCCGTAACGATCCATAGAGCAGCAGAATTCGCGGGGCGTGTTGTGACACGGCACGCGGCTCGAGCTTTGGAATATCGGGCGTGTCGAGGTGCGGGGCGCTGATGTTGGGAAGATCCTGCTGCATCAGCGGATCCTCCGCGCTTCGCTGCCGATGACCGGTTTCGCTTCGTACCAATGTTGCGAGCGATTGACGACACCGACGACGAGTAGCATTACCGGCACCTCGATCAGCACGCCAACCACGGTGGCGAGGGCCGCGCCGGAGTGGAAACCGAACAGGCTGATTGCCGTGGCCACCGCAAGTTCGAAGAAATTGCTTGCGCCGATCAGACTGGAAGGACCCGCCACGCAGTGCGCAACACCCAGCCGGCGATTGAGCAGGTAAGCGAGGCCCGAATTGAAAAACACCTGTATGAGGATCGGCACCGCGAGCATCGCAATGACGAGCGGTTCCTTGATGATCGCCTGACCTTGGAACGCAAAGAGCAGCACCAGCGTCGCGAGCAGCGCGCAGATCGAGTACGGGCCGAGGTGTGCAACGGTCTTGCGAAAATGCGCCTCTCCCTTTGCGATGAGCATTCGGCGCAGTAGCTGCGCGAGGGCGACCGGGATGATGATATAGAGGCCGACCGAAATAATCAGCGTATCCCACGGCACCGTAATGGCCGACAGACCCAGCAACAAGGCGACGAGCGGCGCGAAGGCCACGATCATGATGGAGTCGTTCAGCGCCACTTGCGATAACGTGAAATAGGGATCGCCCTTGCAGAGTTGCGACCAGACAAACACCATCGCCGTGCAGGGGGCTGCAGCCAGCAGAATGAGACCGGCGACATAGCTGTCGAGCTGATCGGCGGGCAGCCAGGGCGCGAACACATGCCGGATAAAAATCCAGCCGAGCAACGCCATTGAAAACGGTTTGACGAACCAGTTCACGAATAGCGTGACGCCGATGCCGCGCCACTGACTCTTGACCTGCGTCATCGCGGCAAAATCAATCTTGACCAGCATGGGAATGATCATCACCCAGATGAGCACGCCGACAGGGAGATTGACCTGTGCCACTTCCATGCGGCCGATCGCCTGAAAGAGTTGTGGAAGCGCCTGCCCGAGCAGAATGCCGCCGACGATACAAAGAGCGACCCAGACCGTCAGGTAACGCTCGAAAAAGCCGATCGCCGGCCGAGTGCTTGCGGCCGCTATGTCAGGGCTGCTCATTTGATTCCTCTGCAGGATTTTCTGCGATGGCGCGCATTTCGTGCGTTGGGGCCTTGGACCGCGACATGAATATGCATGCTCTTCAACGGTGTATCTCCGCAGCAGTTGGGAATTTCGCTCGCGGCACAGGGCGCGCCGGCGCAGCAGTTTTCGGTCAGGAAACCGATCAGTCCGGTCATGGCATCGAAGTTCGCGGTGTAGATGATGAAGCGCCCGTCTTGCCGTGGCTTCACAAGGTCTGCATGCGACAGATCCTTGAGGTGAAAGGACAGGCTTGAAGGGGAAATCCCGATTTGCTGCGCGATCTCACCGGCAGCCATGCCGTCGGGCCCGGCGACGACCAGTAGACGAAAGATCGCGAGACGCGATTCGTGGGCGAGCGCGCTCAGGGCGCGTACAACGAGATTGGAGTCCATGCGCCGAACCTTAAGCGATTCTTTTCGACATTTCAAGTATTATTGAAATGAATGTTGGTCGCCGAGCTTGTGTCGATGGCGGTAAGGGATAGGGCGCTCCTGATTTACTTCCCCGACGCGGTACATTGCGTCCAAGGAAGTAACCAGCACCGTCAGCTCCACTCCGTATCGGCGTGATCGTCGGGTTCCTGCAGCGTCAGTCCCGCCGATGGCAGCGGCAACGCCGTCTTGTAGCGCACCTGTTTGAGCGCGAAACTCGAGCGAATGTTCGAGACGCCCGGGATCTTCGTGAGCCGCTCCACGATGAAGCGTTGCAGCGCCTGGATGTCCGGCATCATCACGCGCAACAGATAATCCGCATCGCCCGTCATCAGATAGCACTCCATGACTTCGGGCCGCTCGTCTATCGCCTCCTCAAAACGCCGCAGCGCATCTTCGTCCTGCTTGGCGAGACTGATCTGAATAAACACGTTGATTCGCAGGCCGAGCGGTTCCGGGTTCAGCAACGTGACCTGCTGTTTGAAAAGCCCCAGTTTTTCCAGTGCGCGAACGCGGTTGAAGCAGGGCGTCTGCGACAGGTTCACCGCACGCGCAAGTTCTGAATTGGTGATGCGGGCATTTTGCTGCAGTTGATTCAGGATACCGATGTCGATACGGTCGAGGCGCTTGGGCGATGATGTCGTCATAACTCGAATATTCTGGAAAGGTGGGTATAAGCGGAATAAATACACTATCGCGGCGCTGGACTAAACGCAAATCAGAGGCACATTTTGCGGCGGGATAGTTAAGCTGTATTGAAATGCAGCGAACTTTCCCCACGAATTGCGGAGCCTTGCCATGACCGATTTATCCAGCGGAAGTGAACAGATTTTGTCGATCTCCCGAGGTCGTGAAGACAGCGATCCGGAGGAAACCGCCGAATGGCTGGAGGCGCTCGATGCTGTCACCGAGCACGTGGGCCGGGACCGCGCGCAATATCTGTATGACCGGCTCGCGGAGCATGCGCTGTCGCTGGGTATCGAGTCGTCGAGGGCGCGTGTCACGCCCTATATCAACACCATTCCTGTTGCACAGCAGCCGCGTTATCCGGGCAATCTGGAGATCGAGGAAAAGCTCGCCGCCGCGTTGCGATGGAATGCGCTCGCCATGGTCGTGCGGGCGAACAAGGCTTACGGCGAACTTGGCGGGCATATTGCGAGCTATGCGTCTGCGGCCGATCTGTTCGAAGTGGGCTTCAATCATTTCTTCCGGGCCGCAGCGCCGGACGCCGGTGAGGGCACGGGCGGCGACCTCGTGTATTTCCAGCCGCATTCGTCGCCGGGTGTTTATGCACGCGCGTTTCTCGAAGGCTTTTTAAGCGAAGAGCATTTGCAGCATTATCGGCAGGAGATTGCCGGGCCTGGATTGTGTTCATATCCGCATCCGTGGCTCATGCCGGACTTCTGGCAGTTCCCGACGGGTTCCATGGGCATTGGTCCGATCAATTCCATTTATCAAGCGCGCTTCATGCGCTACCTGCACAACCGTGGCCTCGCGAAGACGCAGGACCGCAAGGTGTGGGGCTTCTTCGGCGATGGCGAGATGGACGAGCCGGAGTCGATCGGCGCGTTGTCGCTGGCCGCGCGCGAGCAGCTCGACAATCTCGTGTTCGTGATCAACTGCAACCTGCAGCGGCTCGACGGTCCGGTGCGAAGCAACGGCCGCATCATCGATGAACTCGAAGCGCAGTTTATCGGCGCGGGCTGGAACGTGATCAAGGTGCTGTGGGGATCGGACTGGGACGCGCTGTTCGCAAGCGACCAGACGAACGCGCTGCTGCGCGCATTCGCACACACGGTCGATGGCCAGTTCCAGACCTTCTCGGCCAACGACGGCGCGTATAACCGCGAGCGTTTCTTCGGCCAGAATCCCGAACTCGCCGCGCTGGCTTCGCACTTGAGCGATGAGGACATCAACAATTTGCGCCGCGGCGGCCACGACGTGCGCAAGCTTCATGCGGCCTATGCGAAGGCGCTGGGTCATCGCGGCCAGCCGACCGTGATTCTCGCCAAGACGATGAAGGGCTTCGGCATGGGCGTGTCGGGTCAGGGCAGGATGACGACGCACCAGCAAAAGAAGCTTGGCTTCGACGACCTCAAGGCGTTTCGCGATCGCTTTCGCCTGCCGCTTTCGGACGCGGATGTCGAAGCGGTGAAGTTCTACAAGCCGGCGGATGACAGCCCGGAAATGCAGTATCTGCATGCACGCCGCGCAGGCCTTGGAGGCTATCTGCCCAGAAGGCGCAGAGTGGCATCGAAGGGGCTGATCGTCCCGTCGATTGCCACCTGGGGCCAGTTCGCACTCGATGCAGCCGGCAAGGAGATGTCGACCACCATGGCGATCGTGCGCATGTTCGGCAGCTTGATGAAGGACGCATCGCTGGGGCCGCGCGTGGTGCCGGTGGTCGCCGACGAGGCTCGCACTTTCGGCATGGCGAACATGTTCCGGCAAGTCGGTATCTACTCGCCGCTCGGGCAGTTGTACGAGCCGGAGGATCTCGGTTCCATGCTCTATTACCGCGAGGATACCAAGGGGCAGATTCTCGAAGAGGGCATTTCGGAAGCCGGCGCGATGTCCTCTTGGATTGCCGCGGCGACATCCTACAGCGTGCACGACCTGCCCATGCTGCCGTTCTACATCTATTACTCGATGTTCGGTTTCCAGCGCATCGGCGACATCATCTGGGCAGCAGCGGACCAGCGGGCGCGCGGCTTTTTGATCGGCGCAACTGCGGGCAAGACGACGCTTGGCGGCGAAGGCCTGCAGCATCAGGACGGCAGCAGCCATCTGGTGGCATCGACGATACCGAACTGCCGTGCGTACGATCCCGCGTTTGCGTATGAGGTCGCGGCTATCGTCGACGAAGGCATGCGCGAGATGGTCGAGCGCCAGCAGGACGTGTTCTATTACGTCACGGTGATGAACGAGAACTACGCGCAGCCATCGGTGCCCGGCGGTGATCTTGGCCTCTTGCGCGACGGCATTCTCAAGGGCATGTATCCGCTTGCGACGAAGCCGGACGAGACCGCGCAAGTGCAGTTGCTCGGCGCCGGCGCGATTCTCGGCGAGGTCATCGCAGCACAGGGGATGCTGCGCGACGAGTGGAGCATTGAAGCGGCAGTGTGGAGCGTGACGAGCTTCACCGAGTTGCAGCGCGACGGCATGGCTGCCGAGCGTCTGGCACGGCTCGGAGAAGACACGCCCGCGTCTTATGTGAGCGCGGCGCTTGACGCATCGCGTGGTCCGGTGATCGCTGCAACGGACTATGTTCGTGCGGTGCCCGAGCTGATCCGCGCCTATGTGCCGCGCCGCTACGTGACGCTCGGCACCGATGGCTTCGGCCGCAGCGACACCCGTCAGGCGCTGCGCGAATTCTTCGAAGTGGATCGCGCGTCCATCGTGATTGCTGCGCTGAAAGCGCTCGCCGATGAAGGCGAGATCGACATGTCGATCGTGAGGAAGGCGTCGCAGAAGTATGGGAAGAGTGGGCCGACACTTGGCGCGCCGTGGCAACGGTAGACGTCACGCGCTTCGCCGAACTTGCTCAATGCTTTTATCGATGCCGGTCGCGAAGCGCGCGGATGTTGACTGCGAGACTGACTAATATCGCCAGTGCGCCCAGTGTTTCGAGTAGTGGAGATAACATCGCATTAAATCTCCCATAGGTTCAAAGCCGGGTTCAAGGCCGGATTCAACCACGGCACGACACTCATACAAAATGCCGCAACAGCAGTTGAAGACCGAGCGCCAGCATGCAGACAAAAAACCATCGGCGGAAGGTCGCCGGGCTGATGCGCTCGCGCACATGCTGGCCAATCCACATGCCGAGTAATGCGGGGGCGACCGCGAGAAATGAGCTGGAGATATCGCTGATTGCGAACGCGCTTTCTCGCGCCAGTCCGATTGCCAATGCCACGGTCGATACCGTAAATGATAGTCCGAGCGCCTGGACCAGATCCTCTTTTTTCAAATCGAGCGCCTGTAGATAAGGGACCGCCGGCACGACAAAAACGCCGGTCCCGCCGGTCACCAGACCGGTAACAATGCCAACCACGGGTGACAGACGCCGCTCATGCCGGGGCGGCACGGAGAACCGCCAGGACAGCAAGCCGGAGACGGCGTAAACCGTCAACGCAGCGCCTAGTCCAGTCACGGCCCAGGCCCCGCCGCTGCCGGCAATGAACGACGCCGCGGCGATGGTGCCGGCTACAATCCCGGCCATCATCAACCACAAGCGCTTGATGAGCGCGAGCACGCCGGAGCCGGCAAGAAGCTGCCAGACGTTAGTAATAAACGACGGCAGGATCAGGAGCGTCGCTGCCTCGGCCGGCAGCATCAGCGTACCGAGCACGCCCATTGCCACGGTCGGCAAGCCCATCCCCGTGATACCTTTCACCGTTCCTGCAACGAGAAAAGTCAGCGTAATAGCAGCGATGCGCAATGCGGCGGGAGAGGTCATTGGTGGCGATCGAGAAAAGTGACCAGCCTCATTCTGCCGGGATCTGCGGGGTTCACAATGCGGAAGATACGTACTCTGCCTTAGGGTATAACTAAGGCTGATCCACTGACATCTTCAGCCCATGCGCTTCGATCTGATTGACCTGCGCCTGTTCCTGTTCATCCTCGAAACGGGCAGCATCACGCATGGCGCGGCGCAGGCGAACATGTCGTTGCCGTCCGCGAGTGCGCGCCTGCGCGGCATGGAAGAAGCGCTGGGGTTGCCACTGCTTGAACGGGGCCGTCGCGGTGTTGAATCCACGCCGGCGGGGGATACGCTGGCTCACCACGCGCGTCTGGTACTGGGGCAAATCGAGCGGATGCAGGGTGAACTGGGTGAGCATGCCGAGGCACGCAGAACGCGTATACGCCTTTGGGCGAATACGGCAGCCGCAACCGAATTTCTGCCGCGTCCTCTAGCGGAGTTTCTTCGAAACCACGCTAACGTGCACATCGATTTGAAAGAACGGCGGAGCACCGACACCGTCAAAGCGGTGCTCAATGGGTCAGCGGAAATCGGCATAGTGACGGACGCCGTCGAGCACGGCGCGTTGCAGACTTTCCCGTTCGCAATCGATAAGTTGGTGCTGGTTGTGGCGCGCGATCATGCGTTAAGCAGCCGTCGCCGCGTCGCGCTTCGGGACGTGGTCGAACAGGATTTCATTGGACTGAGCGCGGGCAGTGCGCTTCAGGACTATCTGGGCGAACAGGCGCTGTTCGCCGGACAAAATTTCTACTTCCGGGCGCGGGTCCGGACCTTCGAGAACATCTGCTGCATGGTTGAACATGGAGCGGGCATCGCGATCGTGCCGGCCACCGCCGCGAAGCGCTACAGAGGGACGCCCGGTGTTCGCTCGATCGAGCTGACCGACCGCTGGGCGACGCGCCAACTCCTGCTTTGCGTACGCGATCTGAAAGCATTGCAAAGACCGGAAAGGGCGCTTGTAGAGGGTCTTGCAGCAGCATCCCCGCTTGTTCGTTAGCAGCGCAAGTCGAAATACCCCTTGGCGAGACAGACGCCATTCACCAGGATCTCGACGTCGTGACGCCCGGCGTAATGCACGCGCGTGGTGAAGTCGCGGATATTCTGGGTACGTTCTATCGATACCCGCTGCCCGCCATCGAGCGTCAGTTCCTTGAGCTTGAACACCTTGGCGGCCGTCACTCCGGACTTCTTCACATAGTGCATCCGGTAGTCGATCACGAGCCGCTGACTGTCCGCGCATTTCGAGGCAAGATCGAATGACAAGGTCACGCGTTCGCCCAACGCGACTTGACCCGGCGTCACGGTGAACTTGCTGAGCTTGACCTCGGGCACGCCGCCCGCACCGATCACCGCCAACGCACGCCCGTTGCCGGCCTTGATCAGGGAGCGCAACGCGCGCTTCGCAATCCATGCCGTGTTCGCGTTTTCGATGGGCCACGTCGCCAGCCGATCCAGCACCCATTCAGGATGAGACTTGGTCACATCGTTGAGATGATTGGCAACGGACTTGCGCACGTAAAGGCTCGGGTCCGCGCGCAGGTTGTCGAGAATCGGCGCGGCCAGCGAGGGGTCCGCCAGGATTGCGTCGAGGCGGAACGACCATGGCAGGCGCGGACGGCTGCCTTCGCTCGCGAGACGGCGCACGGCGTCGCTTTCATCGAGTGACCAGACTTTCATGATGGCGAGCGCACGCTTCAGGTCGCGGCGGAGGAACTCGCGCACGGCGAACTCGGACGAGCCGAAGCCCGTGAAGTACTTGAGCGCATCCATGGAAACACCGAAGTCGTCCAGGCCGTATTGTCCAACGTAGTCAGGAAGGACCAGCGTCGAAAATCCTTCCTCGATGCGCGGCGCCAGCGCACGAAGAATTCCGAGCGCCTGCCGGTAATCTTCGGGGAGCGTTGCGTGCAGCGCTTCAGTCATGCGGCGCAGGCGCTGCATCAGGGTCAGGTCGTCCAGCCCGGCGAGCGCGGTCTTGAGGAAACGCCGCGTGTCGAATGGCGGATAAATCGCTTTTACTTCGAGCGCAACCGCGCGGAATCGGGCTTCGTTGAAGATCTCTTTGAGTGCGGTGTTCTCGGTGACCATTGTGGTTATCGTTTTATTGGTAAATCTTAAGCTGCGTTCCGGGGCCTGATGGTTCGCGTCCGTGATGATACCGCCGCGCGCAGGGTGTTTTCCTCCGTGACACAGCTTAACCAGTACGGCCGTCCGGGGGCAGCCAACGCTCAAGAATCCGTCGATCCAGCCGATAACCAGACGTCACCCTACGCAGGCTTCAACATCGTCCTGGATCCCTCGACGATCCTCCAGCAAAAAGTTTCCGTGCGCCACACCCGATGAAAACGCCCGCACCGTTCGCGCTGCAGCGGGGTGGTGCTGGTCGACTCGAAGCGCTGGAAGCGTCGGGGGCAACACCGAATACCACGTTATAAGAGTCGTCAATATGTTGAAGAAAGCAAGTGTTTCCACCGGTCTGCTAGTTGTGCTCGCCGTGTTCTGTCTGTTCCAGGTCGTCACCGAAGGCCTGGGTTTCTGGTCCCTGACCGCCACGCATAACGATGTCGGCAACCTGTCGAACATAGCGCTCAAGCAAGTGAACGCGGTCAACGAAACCACGCAGCTCCTGATGGATGCGCGGATCAACTTGTCGCGTGCTGGCACGCGCATGGTACGCGGCGGTACCGAGCCCGCCGACATCGTCCAGCACGCACGCGAGCAGTTGGCGCTCGCGCAGAAGTCCTTCGGTGCGTTCGTCAATGCGCCCAGGACCGGCGATGAAAACAATGCTCGCGTGGCTGCGTTGCAGGAAAAATTCCAGGCCTATCACGGCGCGTTGAGCGAACTGGTCCAGTACCTGGACAGCAACAACATCCAGGCCTTTCTCGATCAGCCGACACAAGGTTTCCAGGACCGCTACCTCGGCGAACAACACAATTTCGCCAAGTTCGGCGATGCCGCGAGCCAGTCGTATCTCGATTCCATCGATGCCCGCCTCGACCTGTTTCGAGGTGTCGGCCTAGCGATTTTCGTGGCGCTGGTGGCGGGTGTCGTGCTGGTTCATATCGCGTTGCGCCGGGGTGTGATCGTGCCTTTGGAAGAAGCGGGCCGTCACTTCGAGCGGATCGCGGAGGGCAAGCTCGACGAGCGCATTGCCGATCGCGGCAGCAATGAGATTGGGCGCCTGTTCGCGGGACTCGCGTCGATGCAGGCAAGCGTCGCGCATACGGTCCGGACGGTGCGGGAATCGTCCGACTCGATCAACTTGGGCGCCGATGAGATTGCTACCGGTAACGCCGATCTATCGGCGCGGACCGAGAACCAGGCAGCGTCGCTGGAAGAGACCGCGTCGAGCATGGAGGAGCTGACCACGACGGTGCGCCAGAACGCCGAGCACGCCCGCGATGCAAACAGCCTGGCCGGCGACGCGCTGACGGCGACCTCGCGCGGCACGGGCGTTGTCGATCAGGTGGTGGAGAAGATGAGCAGCATTGCGAGGAGCTCGGACAAGATCGCGGAGATCATTTCGGTGATCGACGGCATTGCTTTCCAGACCAACATTCTCGCGTTGAACGCGGCTGTGGAGGCGGCGCGCGCGGGGGAGCAAGGGCGTGGTTTCGCGGTCGTCGCGAGCGAGGTGCGAGGGCTTGCGCAACGCAGCGCGCAATCGGCGAAGGAGATCAAGGCGCTGATCGGCGAATCGGTTTCGCAGGTGAACGACGGGTCGGCGCTTGCTACGCGCGCCGGCGAGGCGATGCGCGAAGTATCGACATCCATCTCGCGCCTCACGCAAATGATGGCCGAGATCAGCGCGTCGTCGCTTGAACAAAGCACGGGTATCGGACAGGTCAATCAAGCCGTCGTGCAGATGGATGAGATGACGCAGCAGAATGCGGCGCTCGTGGAGCAAGCGGCGGCAGCGGCTTCGTCGTTGCATGAACAAACGCGTCACCTGAAGGCCGCAGTGTCCGTGTTCAGGATTCCGGCTCGATAACCTGAGTTCGCGGAATAGTTCGCATCGCGATAGTCGCTGAGGATTTGCCTATCGGGCGGGCACCGTGAGCGCCGCGGCGATCAGCGCGGGCGACATGCCGGGAATTTCGCCGGCTCGACCGGAACGGCAAAAGAAAAAACCCCGCAAGCTCAAAGCGTTGCGGGGTTTTCTTTTGCTGCGCTGATTACCTCGGACGGGCACAACGCTTTGCATGGCGAATTCCGAAGACGAACAAAAGACCGTCCTCCGACGGCTACGGCTTGGGTTGCTCCATCGACGACTTCAGTTCTTTAGCTGCCTCTTCAATTCGCTTCGTCACGATCGCATACGCTTCGGTGTGAGCCTGCTGCGTTTTCTGAGCGATTTCCTGCATGTCGGCAAGCGCCTGATGCAATGCCTTTTGAACGACCTCGGTCGGATTGGACGGAGGCTTTGTCGGGCGCGGCGGGAACTGCTGCGCAATGCCCTGGAAGTCGCTGAGCGCCCGGCGCAGGATTTCGATCTGTTTATCTCGAAGTGCTTCCATGCCGCCGAATGCGACGCGGTTCGCGGCAGCAAGGGCTTCGACGTCTTTTCTGCGCGCATCCAGAATTGCCTGGACGTCGAAGCCCGGAAGTTTGTATTGCTGGAACATCGCGGAAAACTGACTGAACGGGTCGCTGTACTCGGGCTTCGTCATGTGCCTCTCCCTAGAGATATTTCACGTTCGCGGAAACGTCGACGCTCCTCAGGTGCAAGAAGGTCGCGCCCAACGCTCTTTCGATAGTACAGGCTAATGATCTTTGCCGAATCCAAGGGAAAACGCGCACGCCGTATGCAGGCCTCGTGAAAGGCATGACCGGCGGCCTCGGAACACCCGAAACACTGGATCCCGGGAGCGTGCGGCGCCTACTTGAAGTAAAGGTCGCTACAGGGCCCGGCGTAGCGGACATCGAGTGATGACCAGTCTTTAAAGACGAGGCGTTTCACGACGCCCATACCGTGGGCGCGGTGAACGGCGCTCCGGTTTACAAATACGCCCGGACATTCTTCCGGAAGGATCAACTGCATCAGCGGGCTGAACTTTTGCATCGCGTCGTAAAAGCTGGGTTCGCGTGAAGGTGTCTTTACGCCCAGCCAATAAACCAGGGCAATGACATGGTCCTTGGAATCCCGCGCGAGGAAGCGCAGGGTGGGACTGGCTTGCGTGTACAACTCGGGTTCTATGATTGGCAAATTGCGCATGGGGTCTCCACTCGTTCGCATACCGAAACTGGGGGCTCAGGCTTGACGAGTTTCCTGATTTCGCATGTCTACCCAAATCCGTCCCCAGCGAGTGGCATATGCCAATGCATGAGCGCGGTCGAAGAAATAATCCAGTGCGGCGAACGTTTTGAGCGCGCCTCCCGGTTTCTCGATGACGAGGTCGGCGGCGTGGAGACCGCCGTGAGCGGGACATGCGCTAGCAGTGAGGCGGTATCCCTGATGCGACGTTGAAACGATAGCTTCCATGTGATGTGTCTCTTGGATTTTTACCCTTCGTCGCCGCGAAGGTGTTTTTCATGTTTATCGGACCACGACAAATCACTCTCACAGGTAAGCATGACCTGCATGTGACAGGCGTTTTATCGGGTGGTCGCGTGGATGCAAATTCTGCGGGAATCGATTTATTTTTATAACCAGTGTTTACGCGATATCGCTAAACGCTGGGCGGCGAGAAGATCTAAGGCCCCCCGGGACGCGATATGTCTCATTTCACGACAGATACCGCCGTCACCGCGAAATAAGGCGTCCGATTCTGCGACAGTGGGTGCCATTTTCCCGGCGGACGGTGCGCGATCCATTGAGTGACCTTGCCTTGTCCGTCAGGCAGCCAAACGAGGGCTCGGCAGCCTGAGCGTCATAGGCATGGAGCTTGCGTAAAGAGCCGTGAGAAAACCGGTCGGTAGAACTGGTGACACGCTTCAACTTCAAATGACGTGGTTCGAAGGGGCGCTGCCTTGAACAACAGCGTTCTTGCCGCATGCGCCGGCACGAACCGTCGATTGCCTTGGCTCAGGCCTCCGAAGACCCGGTCGATTAAAGGCCGGCAAGTTCCCATGCAAGCCTTGATGAGGAGACGAAACGTGAAAGCTGCAGTGCTGCATGAGTACGACGAATCATTGACCCGTGACGAGTTCGTGCGCTACGAGGAGGTCGCCGATCCGAAGATCGGGCGGGCCACCGACGTGATCGTGCGTATTGGCGGCGCCGGTGTTTGCCGCACCGACCTGCACGTGGTCGAAGGCATTTGGCGCAGCAAGGTCGACGTGGCGTTGCCCTACATCATGGGCCACGAAAACGCCGGCTGGGTCGAGGCGGTGGGCTCCGCTGTGGAGAGCGTCAAGGTGGGCGACGCGGTGATCTGCCATCCGCTCGTGACTAGCGGTCACTGCCTGGCGTGCCGGCGCGGCGACGACATGCATGCGACCGACAGCAGTTTCCCGGGCATCAATGCCAATGGCGGTTATGCGGAATATCTGCTTACGGGTGAGCGTTCGCTGATCAAGCTGCCGAAGTCGCTGGCGCCCAAGGATGTCGCGCCTTATACCGACGCCGGATTGACCGCTTACCGCGCTGCAAAAAAAGCATCGCGTCACTTGCTGCCCGGCCAGTTTGCCGTCGTGATTGGCGCCGGCGGCCTGGGGCACATCGGCATCCAGGTATTGAAGGCCTTGTGCGCTGCGGAAATCATCGTGGTCGACCGCTCGGAAACTGCGTTGCAACTGGCTAAGGAATGCGGTGCGCACCATACGGTCAAGGGCGGCGGCGACGAAGTGGAAAGCGTGCTCGAGCTGACCAGCGGCAATGGCGCGGAGGCGGTCATCGATTTTGTCGGTGAAGGCGATGCGATCGCCAAAGGCCTCGCCATGACGCGCAACGCCGGGTTCTATTACATCGTCGGCTATGGCGGGAAGATCGAGTTGCCGACCATCGACATGATCACCAGCGAGAAAACCATCGTCGGCAATCTGGTCGGCACCTATCCCGAACTGGTCGAGTTGATGGCGCTGGCCGATCGCGGACTGGTTCATCTGGCGACGAAGGAATACCGCTTGAGCGAGGCGAACCAGGCGCTCAAGGACCTGCATCACGGCAAGGTCAGGGGCCGCGCGGTGCTGATTCCTTAGCGGGCGGACCCAGGGCAATCCGGTAATCCCATCCGATGATCCTCCAAGGAGAGCGCCGTGGCGCCGCCGCAAAATGCAATGCCGATTCCCGAGCGCGTGCGATTGGTCATTGCACTGACCGAGGTTAATTCCCGCTACTTGCGCGGCGAAAACCGCTGCGCCGGCGCCGAGATCGAACTGGCCTGCGCGCTGGCGTGCGAGAAGCGCGAAGGCACGACGCCCGACCGGACGCGGGACATTGCGCAGTTGCGGGAGCGGTTGGAGCGCTTCGAAAACGAGCTGCTGGCTATCGAAGCCGAGCGCGACTGGCTTGAGAACGCGCTGGCGAATTTCGACACGGCGGGCTCCGGCAGCAAACCCGGAGATTGGCAATGAATCGAATTCCGGTCACTGTTCTTACCGGGTTTCTCGGCGCAGGCAAAACCACGCTGCTCAATCGCATACTGCGCGAGCAGCATGGCCGGCGTTATGCGGTGATCGTCAACGAATACGGCGAGCTCGGCATCGATGGCGGCCTGGTCGTGGGCGCTGAAGACGAGGTCGATCGAGCTGAACAACGGCTGCGTATGCTGCAAGGTGCGCGGCGACCTGATTCGCGTGGTGTCGGGACTGATCAAGCGCAAGGGCGGCTTCGACGGCATCCTGATCGAGATGTCGGGATTGGCGGACCCCGCGCCGGTCGTGCAGACATTCTTTGTCGACGATGCTCATCCGGCAGCGCACGCGGCTCGACAGCGTGATCTGCGTGACCGACGCCCTGCACCTGCAAGCACGTCTGGCCGACAGCCGCGAGGCCGCGGAGCAACTGGCGCAGGCGGATATCGTACTGCTCAACAAGACCGACCTTGTCGATGCAACTGGCTCTGGCATCGGTCGAGGCGGCCATACGAGGCATCAACCCGACTGCGGAGTTGCTGCGCAGTGTCCGCTGCGAGGTGCCGCTGGCTACGCTGCTTGATCGCGGCGCGTTCGATCTCAAGCGCCTCCATCTCGACACATCTCCAGGCGATGCAGACGAGCCGCCTCATGATGAGCGCCCCTTTCGCTCACATATCCGTCAGTCTCGGCCGTCACAGTCACGGCATAGATTGCGTGTCGCTGCGTGTCGATAAGCCTCTGGAACGCAGCCGTTTTCTTTCGTGGCTGCAGCAACTGGTGGTCGAGCAAGGGCAGGATCTGTTGCGAGCGAAAGGGATCGTCGACCTGGCGGGATCGGAGCGGCGCTTCGTGTTTCAGGGCGTGCATATGACCATGGACACGGATTTCGACCGGCCCTGGAGAGTGGATGAAGTACGCGATAGCAGGCTGGTGTTTCATCGGCCGCAATCTTGATCGGCGCGGATTGCGGGAGAGCATCGGGCACTGCAAGACCGACTCATGAATCGCGCCGCCGCCGTCTGATCGAGTTGCTCGGAGCACGTTGGGTGACGGATGCCCCCGTTGTCGCGCGTTGCGTGGGACGCTGCCGGCCTGCATGCGCCGGATTTGCGCTGGGCGACGGAACGCTCGCGCTCGCGGCCGGTGAGATGGCACGGCGGCCCTCGCTCAAACCGCGCGCAGGGCGGCGGCGTCGAGTTCGTGCAGGCGCAGGAACCACCGGCGCCGCTGGCGCGCTTCAGCGTGCATGAAGGCACTTGCCTCGCGCTTGCTGCGGACCCTGAAGGAGGATTTCTCAGCGGCGGGGACGACGGCCGGCTCGTCCATCTGAATGTGGATGGCACGAGCGAGGTTCTCGTCGATGCCGGCGGTGAGTGGATCGACCTCGTGGCGACGAGCCCGGTCCGGCCGAGCCTATGCAACTAGCCGCCGGGTCCACTGGCTGGGAGCGAAGCCCGCCAGTCTGGCGTTACCGGGTTCGGCAACCGCCCTTGCTTTCGATGCCACCGGCGAACAGTTGGCGATCGCACATCACGGCGGTGTCACGCTATGGCCGGTGACACTCATGTTCCGCGCTTGCTTGCGTGGCCCGGCTATCACCGCAGCGTTGCGTGGAGTCCTGACGGCCGCTATCTGGTGAGCGGCATGGAAGAGAACGCCCTGCACGGGTGGCGCTTGCCCGACGGCGGCGACATCGAGATGGGCGGCTATCCCGGGCAACCCCGGTCGCTATCGTTTTCGGCGGATGGCCGCGTGCTGGTCACGAGCGGCGGCATGCGCGCGGTGTGCTGGCGATTCGACCCGCCCGGCGGCGATGACCAGCCACGAGAATGCGGCATCGCGGGCAAGACGCCCGGTCACTCAGGTTGCCTGCCATCCGACGCATCCATTGATTGCCGTTGGTTACCACAACGGCGCGGTGTTGCTGTGCCAGCCGGGCGGCAGTGACGTTCTGTTCGTCAAGGGAGCCGGCGACAGTCCTGTAAGCGCCATCGCCTGGTCGCCCGATGGCAGAGCGGCTTGCGATGGGCACCGAGGCTGGTGAGCTTGGCGCTCGTGTCGTTGCCGGAGGCGCTGTTTCACTTCGGAAGCCCGCGATGAAGAGGACAGGCAACGACCCACTACATACAAACAAGGAGACAACCATGACCAATGAACACCTCTCCAAAGATCAGTTCTTCGAGCAACTGGCGGCGATTGGCGACGACATGATCGCGGCTTACGGCAAGGACTTCGCGATGGGCGCCTTGGTGCTCGCCGCGCGGTTTATCGCCGAAGAGAAACCGGCTGGCGATAACGCCCAGAAAAGTAATTTATACGGGCGACGGGCGCGGAGGGGTGGGGCTTTAGACGGTCGTGGCCGTTCCTCTCGCCACATCTATTTGTATGCGCTAATCGCAGGATAATTTAGGCCATAGTCGAATACATAATATGGAATCCTGATTTATTAATCAACGAGCGAAAAGCCGGATAGCGGCGTCCCAATATCGGACAGATTCGGTTGAATGCGAATGTCGCATAACAAAACAGAATCAAACGGTGGGTGTTTCGGAAATAAACCTCTGTACCGCACAGCCTTATGCGGCCGGGAGTCAGGCCTCGTTGGCACGCTAATCGCTCTATGAATCCAGATCAAAAGAGACCAAGTGACAACCTCGATGATCCGAAGTACAAAGAAAACAACAGGAGGCATGGATCGTGAAACGGACCGGGACACCGTCTGTTCAAGATTCCCGCACCATTTTTATTCGCGACCGTGACCACCTGCCTGTGTTGTTGATTGTTGACTCTGGCCGTGGCATCAACCGGCCCTGCCCGTAGCGCCGCCTTATGCAGCTGAAATGCGAAGCCGAAATACCGAAGCTGAAATACGACGGTGAATCGTGAAATGGAAAAGGAGAGCTCAATGTCTGATGGATTAACCCTCAACAAGATCACGTCCCAGCGCGGGATCAGCATTGGCGAGGCGGCACGCCGCGTCGCCGATCTCGGCTGGACGCCCAGTTACGTCCAGGAGGCGATGACCTTCCCGACCGACTACAAGATCAGCAAGGCGCCACGCGACCCGATGAAACAGGTGCTGCGCTCCTATTTCCCGATGCAGGAGGAAAAGGACAACCGCGTCTACGGCGCGCTCGATGCCGCGCTGCGCGGCGACATGTTCCGCAATGTCCAGCCGCGTTGGGTCGAGTGGATGAAGCTGTTCCTGGCGATCATCCCGTTCCCGGAAATCTCGGCGGCGCGCTCGATGGCGATGCTCGGCCGGCTGGCTCCCGGTGAAGAACTACGCACTGGCTTCACCATGCAGATGGTCGACGAGTTCCGGCACTCGACTATCCAGATGAACCTCAAGAAATGGTACATGGAGAACTACATCGACCCGGCCGGGTTCGATATTACCGAGGCGGCATTCGGCAAGTGCTATGCGACCACGATCGGCCGTCAGTTCGCTGAAGGGTTCCTCACCGGCGACGCCGTCACCGCGGCAAACGTGTTCCTGCAGGTGGTCGCGGAAACCGCGTTCACCAACACGCTGTTCGTCGCCATGCCATCGGAAGCCGCGCGCAACGGCGACTATGCATTGCCGACCGTATTCCTCTCGGTGCAATCCGACGAAAGCCGGCATATCGGCAACGGCCATTCGCTGGTGATGTCCGTCATCAACGACCCGGACAACCATCTGTTGCTCGAGCGCGATCTTCGCTACGCGTTCTGGCAAAACCATGCGATTGTCGATGCCGCGATCGGCACGTTCATCGAGTACGGCACGACTGACCGGGATAAGAACAAGGAATCGTATGCTGAGTTGTGGCACCGGTGGATCTATGAGGATTACTACCGTACCTACATGCTGCCGCTGGAGAAATACGGCATCAAGATTCACCACGATGACGTTGGGGCGGCCTGGGATCGTCTGGTCAAGAAGAATTACGTGCATAAGGTCGCGCAATTTTTCTCAGTGGGCTGGCCGGTCAACTTCTGGCGCATCGAGGCGCAGACCGAAAAGGACTTCGAGTGGTTCGAGCACAAGTACCCGGGCTGGTACGCCGAATTCGGCGACTACTGGAAGTGGTACGCGAAGAAGAGCATCCCTGGCGAGACCAACATGCTGTTCGACCAGGAAAATGGTTACGTGTACCCGCACCGCTGCTGGAGTTGCCTGGTGCCGTGCCTGATTCGGGAAGACTTCGTGGTCGACGAAGTGGACGGCCAGTTGTACACCTATTGCTCGGAGTTGTGCCGCTGGACCCACAAGGTAGCGTTCGCCCCGGAATACGAGGGGCGGCCGACGCCGGCAATGGGGCGCTTCAGCGGACGCCGCGAATGGGAAGAGTGCTACCACGGCTGGGATCTCGCCGATTGCATCAAGGATCTCGGTTTCGTGCGCAGCGACGGCAAGACCCTGGTGCCGCAACCGCATTTGCGCTTTGACGACAGGAACATGTGGACGCTCGACCATGTTCGCGGCCACATCATCCAGAGCCCGATCGTTCTGCTCCGGGGCATGACGCCGGAGCAGCGCGAAAAGCACATCGCCGAGTATCGCGCCGGCTTCAAGATTAATCCGGTGAACTGACAGAAGCGATGCCGTCCGGGAGTGAGCGTAAGTAGTGGGCTACGCCTGCTCCCGGACGAATGAGGAGGGCACGATGAGCGACATGCAAGGGAAGAACGGCGCCATGGCGGAAACAATCGATTATCAGACAGTTCATACAGTGCGGTTCGAGCCGGTCGGCATCGAGATGGAGGTCGCGGAAGGCGAGACCGTGCTCGATGCCGCTTTCCGCCAGGGCATCTCGGTGATGCACGGATGCAAGGAAGGGCAGTGCAGCAGTTGCAAGTCGCTGTTGATCGAAGGCGACGTGGAGTTGAAGAAGTACTCGACCTTCGCGCTGCCCGACTATGAGCGCGAGACGAATCACATCTTGCTGTGCAGGACGCTCGCCTTCAGTGACCTGACGGTCGAACTGCTGAATTACGACGAAGACCTGATGCGCCGCTCCATCGCGGTGAAGCGAGTTCGAGGCGACGCTGACGAAGATAACCGCGCTGACGCACGACATCAGGCTGCTCGAAGTGGAGCTGGACAAGCCGCTGCGGTTTTGGGCCGGCCAGTATGTCGACCTGACCATTCCGGGGCTGGACATCACCCGTTCGTTCTCCATGGCAAGCGTACCCAGCGAGCCCGCCGGCCAGACGCGGCTCGCGTTCATCATCAAGAAATACCCCGATGGCGCCTTCTCTTCCCAGCTCGACGGCGGCCTCAAGCCGGGCGACCGGCTGGTGGCGAAGGGACCGTATGGCACCTGCTTCCGGCGAGAAGACCAGCCGGGGCCGATGGTGCTGGTGGGCGGCGGCTCGGGCATGTCTCCGCTGTGGTCGATCCTCAACGATCTCGTCCAGAGCGGCGAGCAAAGCCCGGTGCGTTTCTTCTACGGCGCCCGTACCCGTCGCGACTTGTTCTACCTCGACGAATTCGCCGAGCTCGGCGGAAAAGCTGCCGACTTCCGCTTTATCCCGGCGCTTTCGCATGCCGAACCGGGCGATGACTGGACCGGCGAGACCGGCTTCATTCACGAGGTGCTCGGGCGGACCTTGCGCGAGGAAGCGCTTGCCGGCGAGATCGATGCTTATACCTGTGGTCCGCCACCCGATGATCGATGCAGTGATGCCGGTACTGCAAATGGCCGGAGTCGCGCCTGAGCGGCTTTATTTCGACAAGTTTACCCAGGCCGTCCGCTGACCGGCTTGGCCTCGGCTTGGCTCGAGTCTGGATTCAAAGCGCGCTCCAGACCCGAAGTTCCGTATAACCGAAAGACGAAGGAGGATCAACATGAGCACCTCGATAGAGCAACCGGCAGCGCTTGCATCAGGCGCGGCCGGCGCGGCCCAGTTCGCCGGCTGGGACAGCCGCAAGTACAACTACTTCGAGCCCAAGGGTCGCAAGGCGAGCCACTACGAGGACATGACCGTCGATGTTCAGCCGGACCCGAAGCGCTACCTGCTGCAGGACTGGATCATCTCGTTCGCCGATGGCACGCCGACCTATTCGGAAACCTGGACCGCCGCCAAATGCACGGACTGGCACAAGTTCCGCGCGGTCGATGAGGAATGGGAGCGCACCCACTACCAGCGTCAGTCCACGATCGTCGGCATGATCAGCGGCGCTATCGGCAATGCGCGGCGCTCGGGCGCGGTGAAGCGTTTCGACAAGACCTGGCTCAAGGTGCTGGAGCAGCATCTTGGCGCATACAAGCATGCGGAGTTCGGCCTGGGTACCGCGACCATGCACGCGCAGCGCTATGGCGTGACGCAGATGATCAACAGCGCCATCCTCACGAACGCATCGTACAAGCTGCGCTTCGCCCAGGACCTGACGCTCTACCTGGGAGAGATCGCGCTGGACGCTGCCGAATCTCGACCTCGACGCCGGCAAGGCGCACTGGCTGACCGACCCGATCTGGCAGGACACGCGCCGGGCGATGGAGGACATCGGCGGCGCCACCGACTTCCTCGAAAAGTATTTCGCGGTGAACGTCGTATTCGAGCCGCTGGTGGCCGACCTGTTTCGCAGCGGTTTCATCATGCAGATGGCCGCATCGCAAAACGATTTCCTGACGCCTACGGTCGTGTCCGCGGCCGAGGGCGACTATGAGCGCAACCTCGCCAATGCGGTCGAGCTGTTCCACATGCTCGCCAACGACCCGAAGCACGGCGACAGCCAACCGCAAATTGTTCGGCGAATGGCTGGAAAAGCACGGCGCGCTGGCCGTCGGCGGCAGCGAAGCACCTGCAGCCGATCTGGTCGATTCCGCATGTCAAGGTGGTGCAGTTCAACGACTGCCTGAACAGTTCGATAGAGCGCGCCGAGATGATTGCCCGGGAGATCGGCATTCATTTTCCGCTGGCGATCCAGGCCTGAGCGTCCTTGACACCATTCCTTAGTAATACGACCTAACCGGGAAGAGGAGTACGCAATGTCAGTGCATACCGACAACATCTTCAAGTCGATGAAGGACGTTCGTTTCGAGCAGACCATTTCCCATCAGTGCGGCGTCACCATGAACGATAGTGTCGAGGCCCGCGCCATTGCAGAACTGATGGCGCACAAGCCCGGCATCACGGTGACCTACCTTCCCGCGATGATCCGCATAGACGGGCAGGGAAAGATCGAGTTCAAGATGAGCGAGATCAGCGAGTCGCTTGGCCGCGAAATGACCCCGCATCTGTTCGAGATATCCACGTCGACCCATTACGGACGGATGGTGATGATCGACGACGAGACCGTCGTGCTGTTCGGCAATATGGACGACGCCATGGCTTACGAGTGACAGCTTAATCCGCCATCCCACCTCGCGACCGGCTTTGCGACACGCGATGTCATGCGATGTCACGTGAAGCCGGCCGCTTCGGCACAACCATGGAGACAATGTCATGTATCGAACCACGGACGGTGAAGAGATCTTCATCATCGACGGGCACGTCCATCTTTGGGACGGCAGCAAGGCCAACCTGAAGAATGTGCATGGCCAGCAGTTCATCGATTGCTTCTATGCCTATCATTCGAACCTGAGTCCCAAGGAGTATTTGTGGCCCAAGGAGAAGTTCGACAAGTACGGCGAAGAGGCCATGTACAACGACCTGTTCGTCACAGGCTACGACGACATGGCGATTTGTCAGCCGACGTATCTGACGGACTTCTACAAGAACGGCTTCAACACGACCGAGAGCCAACTACGTGTTGAAGGGGAAATATCCGCACCGGTTTATTGTCAACGGCGCGTTCGACCCGCGCGACGGCGAGGCCGGGCTCGATCGCCTGGATGAGTTGTCCGAGCTGTACAAGATCCAGGGCGTCAAGCTCTATACCGCTGAATGGCGCGGTGACAGCAAGGGTTACAAGCTGTCGGACCCCGGCGTGCAGAGGTACTTCGAACGCTGCGAAAAGCTGGGCATCAAGAACATCCACGTCCACAAGGGCCCGACAATCCTGCCGCTGAACCGCGACGCGTTCGATGTTGCCGATGTCGACGACGCAGCCACCAGCTTCCAGAACCTGAACTTCATTGTCGAGCACTGCGGCTTGCCGCGCCTGGACGATTTCTGCTGGATCGCGACGCAGGAAACCAATGTGTATGGCGGCCTCGCGGTGGTGCTGCCGTTCATTCACACGCGCCCGGAGTATTTCGCCCATGTGATTTCGGAGCTGCTCTTCTGGATCGGCGAAGACAAGATCCTGTACGGCAGCGACTACGGTATCTGGTCGCCGAAGTGGCTGATCGAGAAGTTCATGGCGTTCGAACTGCCTGAATCCGTCAGCAAGGAGACGGGCGTTCAACTGACGCTGACCGCGAAGAAAAAAATCCTTGGGCTCAACGCGGCGCGCTTGTATGGCATCGATATCGAAGCGCAGAAGAAGCTGCTGGCCGACACGCGGCAGACGGCCACGGTATGACCATCATGGCTCGCCGATGCTACGGTTGACGCGGACCGCGGAGGTGTGGGCGCGGCTCCAGTCCGTCATCGATCCCGAACTCGACGAGTCGGTGACGGAACTGGGTTTCGTCACCGCGCGTCGAGGTCGATGCCGGCGGACAGCGTTCGCGTCGATTTCCGCTTGCCGACCTACTGGTGCGCCGCCAATTTCGCGTTCCTGATGGCCGACGACATGCGTATTGCCGTCGCGGCCTTGCCGTGGGTCAGGAAGGTCACGGTGGGTCTCGGCGAGCACATGTATGCCGACGAGATCAATCGCGGCGTCGCGGCCGGGCTGTCGTTCCAGGCTACTTTTGGCAGACGAAGCCAGCGGCGAACTGGAGGAAGTTCGCCGGACCTTCATGGTCAAGGCTTTCCAGCGAAGGCAGGAAGCGCTCCTGACGTATCTGCTCGATCACGGGCATGAGCCGGCGGCGCTGCTGCGGCTAACGCGTGGCGGAACTTGCCGCGCTGCCTTGCGATTCCGCGGGCCGTCGGCTTGATCGATCGCTATCTGGAGCGACGCCCGGTCGTCGGGTCGGCATGCGGACGAACTGGCCTTCGTCGACCAGGATGGCGCATTGCTCGATGCCGCGCAGATCCACGCTTACCTGCGTGCCTTGCGACGGGTTGGCGTCAACGCCGAATTCAACAGTGCGCTGTGTCGCGGCTTGCTGGCCACCCGATACGGCACGGAATGCGCGCCCCAAGTGGAGGTCAAACCGGTGCATTTCGTTCGTTCTATCAGCACGGCCAGATCAACTTAAATTAATTCGTCATCCGAATCAATCATAAAAGGAGACACGCAATCATGCCGAACATCATGTTGCACGACGATGAGGCCCGCATGGCTCTCGGCCGCGGCGTGGCCAAGCTCGCCAAGGCGGTACGTGGCACGCTCGGTCCCCGTGGGATGAATGCGATCATCGACCGGCCGATCGGCACGCCGATCATCTCCCGCGATGGCGTGAGCATCGCCAACGAGATCGAACTGGAAGACGTGTTCGAGAACATCGGCGCGCAGGTCGTCAGGGAGGTATCGAAGCAGACCAATGAAGTCGCCGGCGACGGCACCACGACGGCGACTGTCCTGGCCGATGCGCTGGTACAGGACGGCCTTGCCTGTCTCGCGGAAGGCGCTAACCCGGTTGAGTTGGTTCAGGGTCTCGAGGCCGCTGTAACCGAGGTTATCGCGGCGCTCAAACGCACCGCGACGCCGCTGCGCGGAAGCGAAGAGGTGCGCGCGGTTGCAATAGTGGCCGCCAACGACGAGGTTACGGGCGCGATGGTGGCCGAAGCGCTGGAGCGGGTCGGTCCCGATGGCATCGTTGATGTCGAATACGGGACGACGGTCGAAACCCGGCTGGAAGTGGTCGACGGCATGGCCTTCGATCGTGGCTACCTGTCGCACCACATGGTGACGGACCTAGAAAGAATGCAGGTGGTGCTCGATAACCCGCTCATCCTGATGACTGATCAGCGGCTGCAGTCGCAGGAAGAAGTCGCGGCTATCCAGGCGCTTGCGGCGCATAGCAAACGCCCGCTGCTGATCATCGCCGAAGAGGTGGCGCCGGCATGTGTAGTGAGCCTGCTTGCCTGGCGAGACAACGGCGGGGTTCCCGTGGCGGCCATCCATCCGCCGGAATACGGGCATTGGCGCAAGGCGATGCTCGAGGATATTGCCATCGTCACGGGAGGCCGGGTGATCGCACGCGACCTGGGCGGAAAACTCGACACCACGGAACTGCGCGATCTCGGCAGCGCCCGGCAGGTGCGCATCTCAGCGAACCAGACCATCATTACGGCGGGTGGCGGCGATCCGGTTGGCTGTTGCTGCGCGTCGCCAGCAGGTGGCGCGCCAGTATGAGATGGCGCCGGAGAACGTTGAGCGCGACAAGTTCCAGGTGCGCCTCGCCAAGCTGTCCGGCGGCACTGCGATGATCCTGGCCGGCGGGGCTACGCCGGTCGAGCAGAAGCGCCGGCTGCATCTGATCGAGGATGCGATCAACGCGGCGCGCGCGGCGATTGCCGAGGGCGTCGTGCCGGGAGGCGGGATGGCGTTGCTGCGAGTGTCTTCCGAACTTGAAGGGATCATTTCAAGGACCCAGGGCAGTGTGCAGCAAGGCGCGAGACTGCTGCAGCGGGCGCTGACGAAGCCGCTGTTTCACATCGCGACGAACTGCGGCCTGGACGGTCGAGGCGATCGTGGCCGAGGCGGTGCGATCGAAGCCGGGCATGGGGCTCGACGCGCGCACGGGCGCCTTTGTGAATCTGGTGGAGGCGGGCATCATTGACCCGGTGAAGGTCAGTTATAGCGCGGTGCGCAATGCGGCCTCGGTGGCCGGGTTGATCCTGACTACGCAGACGCTGATCGCCAAGAAGCCGGAGTCGATCGACCCCACTGCGGGACCTGCGCTTGGAGGTGGCGCCGAATTGTTCGGCCGCAAATAGTCGTGGCATGGCCGGTCTCCGCCTGGAGGCCGGCGAAAAGAAATATGAATGCTTCGGTCTCCGAATATCATGACCGGGTGTCATCGTGCGCCCGGAAAAACCGTGTATTGCGCAAAGGCGAGGCCGTGCATGTAATAGCCCGCTATTACGTCGCGCAATTACATTGATAACCGTTGAGTTGTTTCCGCTAAGAATTGCTCTGCAAGGGCTCGGTCCATGTCGACTGCAGTCATATAAAAGAATAGTTAGCCAAGCTAGCGCGACCGTGTTTTCCCGAGCGGACCTGGGCAAAAGCTAGGCATATACTAGCCCGTGGTGTTGCTGCCAGCTTACGGAATTGAACGACAACAAGCGCCAGCCGCAATGCCAGATAAGCGAGTCACGATGAAACCTGCCCCAAGTGGTTTCGCGTCGACCAATCGCATCGGAGGAGACTTGTGGCGAGACAGCATACTGACAGTGTGTCGGGTCCTGGCAATCGGGCCGTGATGCATGGCGTGATGGCGCAGGCACAGCGTGCCGATGTCTTTCACTCCGACCGCGACACCATGCTCGCATGGGAGCGGTTTCCTGGCGGGCGAGTCGGCGGTATCGGTTCCTTCCGCGCTCATAGCGTCCTGGCAACGCAGTCTGCAGTCGGGCGTCAATCCTTCTGCAAATCTCGCACCGTTCGCGGTACGCGGCGACGCAGTCGAGGCCTTGCGCTGGCGTCATCGCGAGTTGCTGGCGGCGTCCGACCGGCTATTCGCCGCGACGGCGGATCTCTTCGCCGATTCACACTCCATCCTGCTTTTAACCAACCAGGATGGCGTGATTCTCAAAGCCGCAGGCGACTTGCGCACGTTGAGTGCCGGCGAGAAAATCCATTTGACGGCGGGCGGTGACTGGCGTGAAGGGATGGCCGGCACCAATGGCATCGGCACCGCGCTCGCTACCGGCGAGCCAACTTATATTCATGGCTCGGAGCACTTCTGCGAAGGGATCAAGTCCTGGAGTTGTGCTGCGGCGCCAATCTGCGAACCCGGAACCGGTGCAATCATAGGGGTGCTCGACATTTCCGGGCCGCCTTCGACTTATCAGATCAATAACCTGACACTCGCGATTACTGCAGCGCGGCAGATCGAGATGGTGCTCGCGGAGCAGTCCGCTCGCCAGCACATGCGGCTATTGGCCTTTTGCCTGCAGCGGCTTTCATCGTCCGATGCAGCGGGGATGATCGCCATCGACCGGCGCGGCCGGCTGATTCACACCACTGGCCGAGTATCGCTTCCTGTGGGCATCGGAGAGCGGTTCCCCGGAATGGATGAGAACTCCGCCGTGGAGGACTGGGCGCGCCACCTGCCCCACGGCTTGCGCGCGGAGTGGTTCAACCCGGTGGTCGTAGAAGGCAGTACGATCGGCGCAATGCTCGTCGTTCCATCGTCGCGATCGCGGCACACCGGCAACCGGAGCGCTGAGCGTAGCAGCGCGCTTGGCGGCGTAATCGGCAATGAGGCGGGGAGTGAAGCTGATCCACAACGCAACTGCTTCGCCCAGATCCTCGGGCAAAGCGCGGCGATGCTTGCCGCTGTTAATCGGGGACGCCAGCTTGCCCGCAGGCGCGTGCCGGTGTTGATCGAGGGCGAGACGGGGGCCGGCAAGGAACTGTTCGCACGCGCCATCCACGGTGAAGAAGGCGGGGGCGGCGCTTTCGTCGCTTACAACTGCGGGGCGGCATCGAAAGAATTGATCGGAAGCGAATTGTTCGGTCATGTCCGCGGCGCATTTACGGGCGCCACGGCAGAAGGGCGGCCCGGCCGATTCGAATTGGCGCACGGCGGCACCTTGTGCCTCGACGAGATCGGCGAGTTGCCGCTCGAACTTCAACCGGTCTTGTTGCGCGCGCTCGAAGAGGGCGTTGTCTACCGCTTGGGAGACACGCAGCCACGACGCGTCGATGTGCGCCTCCTGGCAATGACTAATCGTAATCTGCACGACGAGGTCAAGTCCGGCCGGTTCCGCGGCGACCTGTATTACCGCATCAGCGTCACCCGCATTCGCATCCCGCCTCTGCGCGAGCGCGACATCGACATCGATCTGCTGGTCGAACATTTCAACCGGCGGCTGGCCGCTCGCCACGCGGTAGCGCCAAGGCGACTGAATCCTGATGTCATGGCCGTGCTGCGCGCTTATTCGTGGCCCGGCAACGTCCGGGAGATGCGAAATATCATCGAAAACTTGCTGTTGACCTCGCGTGAGGAAGAAGTGGCGCTCGATGAACTGCCCGCGGAACTGATCGACGAAACGGCGGCCGCCGGGGTGGCGGCGCCCATCACGCTTCAGTCAGCCAGTCTGGAAGAAACGGAGCGCGTGGCCATCGCCCGCGCGGTGCATGGCGCTCACGGCAATCTCGCGCAGGCCGCTCGTTCGCTTGGCGTGTCGCGCAGCACGCTGTATCGCAAGCTGGAGCTTTATCAGTTGGAGGGCATCGTCAAATCGACTCTGGAATGAAGGGCTTTCTGGTTGCAAACAGCTATCGGCGGGATTGAAAACTACAATGAGGACGCACTTTTCACCTGCTAGATTTAAATGGGACTGTGCCGGTTCGCGCGACCTGCATGGCGAGTCATAGAGCGGAGTTGTCGACAATCGAAACTCCAACTGCGCACCCCCAAATACAGGTTTGCAAGGAGGCTCAGATGTCACAACTCAAGGGTTCGAAGACTGAAGAAAATCTGAAAGCGGCGTTCGCCGGTGAATCGCAGGCGAATCGTCGGTATCTATACTTCGCGGCAAAGGCGGATGTCGAGGGCCAGAACGACGTGGCAGCACTATTTCGCTCGACAGCGGAAGGCGAAACCGGTCATGCCCACGGCCACCTCGAGTATCTGGAAGCAGTGGGCGACCCAGCCACCGGATTGCCGTTCGGCTCGTCGCGCCTGAACCTGCAGGCGGCGGTTGCGGGCGAAACGCACGAATACACCGACATGTATCCGGGTATGGCGAAAGCGGCGCGCGACGAAGGCTTCGATGAAATCGCCAACTGGTTCGAGACGCTGGCAAAGGCCGAGCGCAGCCACGCAAACCGCTACACCAAGGCGCTCGATGCGCTAGTCGACTGACTCACTGACTCACTCACTCAGGCAGGGTGCGTCGGCGGCAACGCCGACGTTCCCCAAAGTCATGGCGCCAGTGTCGGCACGATGCACGCTGCAGTCATCCGCGATTAAAAAAGCATGGGCATAAAAGGAGCATGACGCCATGCCCCACAAAGAAGGCAGTCTCGATGCGCCCACGCGGCATCCGCTCGACTGGCTCTCGGACGGGTTCTACGAGCAGGACGCACTGGATACGGAGCTGGCGCGCGTCTTCGATATCTGCGCGGGCTGCCGCCGTTGTGTATCGCTGTGCGGCGCGTTTCCGACGCTATTCGATCTGGTCGACGCAACCGATACCGGCGAAGTGCATGAGGTCGATAAAGTCGAATTCGGCAAGGTCGTCGACCAGTGCTACCTGTGCGACTTGTGCTACATGACGAAGTGCCCGTACGTGCCGCCGCATCCGTGGAATGTCGATTTTCCGCATCTGATGCTGCGCGCCAAGGCCGTGGACTACAAGCGCGGCGACGTGAAGCTGCGCGACAAGTTTCTATCGAATACCGATGCGCTGGGTCATCTCGCGGGCATTCCGGTCATAACGCAGACGGTGAACGCGGTGAATCACACAGCGGCTGCGCGCGGCATGATGGAAAAGGCGCTCGGCGTCGACAAGAAAGCCTGGCTACCCGATTTTGCGGGCCGAAAATTCCGCAGTGCAGCGAAGAAATCGGCGGCGTCGCAGGTCACGGATGGCGAGCGCACGCCCGGCAAGGTTGCGATCTACGCCACGTGTTATGTGAATTTCAACGAACCCGGCATCGGCCACGATTTGCTCGCCGTGCTCGCTCACAACGACGTGCCTTACGTGCTCGTTACAAGCGAAGCGTGTTGCGGCATGCCGCTGCTTGAACAAGGCAATCTGCACGGCGTCGCGGACAAGAAAGCCAAGAATATGCCGGTGCTCGCGAAATACGCCCGCGAGGGCTACGCGATCATTGGCGCCATTCCAAGCTGCGTGCTGATGTACAAGCACGAACTGCCGCTGATGTTTCCCGACGATGCCGACGTGCGCGCGGTCAGTGAAGCCTTCTGGGATCCGTTCGAATACTTCGTGTCGCGGCATCGGGACGGACTCCTGAAAACCGACTTCAAGACCGGACTGGGCAAGGTCTCGTATCACGTGCCTTGCCATGCACGGGTCCAGAACATTGGGCGCAAGACGTCTGAAACTTTGGCGCTGGTGCCGGATACGCAGGTCAATGTAGTCGAGCGCTGTTCCGGACATGCCGGGACGTTCGGCGTGAAAAAGGAGTTTCACACTACGGCGATGCGCATTGGCACGCCGGTATTCAAGGCGATGGCGCAGTCGCAGCCCGATTACATTTCGTCGGATTGCCAACTGGCCGGCCATCATATCGAACAGGGGATGGATGAAAACAACTTGCCGAAGGGGCAGCTTGCGCATCCGCTGACGCTGTTGCGCAAGGCCTACGGCGTCTGATATCCCGCACTGCAAGGAAGACCAGATGAGCATCGCCCGGAATTCGCTGCTGTCGCTTGAAAATTATTCGAAGTCGCGTATTGCCATGCGCAACCAGGTGATCGAGCACAAGAAAGAGCGCACTGTGCCGCTAGGCAATCACATCATGTTCCTGTTCGAAGATGAGTTGACGATCCGTTATCAGATCCAGGAAATGCTGCACATCGAGAAGATTTTCGACGAGGAGGGCATTCAGGCCGAACTGGATGCCTACTTGCCGCTGGTGCCGGACGGCAGCAATCTGAAGGCGACGATGCAGATTGAATACGAGAACGAAATCGAGCGGCGTGCGGCGTTGGGGCGGCTGATCGGCATTGAGGATCGTGTGTTTATTCAGGTTGAGGGCGAGCCGCCGGCGTATGCGATTGCGGACGAGGACCTGGAACGCGAGAACGATGAGAAGACATCCGCGGTGCATTTCGTCCGCTTTGAACTGACGCCCGCAATGAAAGCGCGTTTGCGCGATGGGGCGGCGCTGCAGATAGGTTGCGATCATCCGAACTATCTGGTGCCGGTGCAGACGATTGAGCCGCAGGCGCGGGCGTCGTTGTTGAAGGATCTGACTTGAGGGGTTTGGCGCGGACGGCTGGGAAGTTGCAGAGTTAAGTGTCGGACTGACGGCGCGCCAGAAAACAAAAAACCCCGCGGGCTTAAGCTTTGCGGGGTTTCTTTTTCTGCCTTCACTACTTCTTGGTGCCCAAGAGAGGACTCGAACCTCCACACCTTGCGGCGCATGGACCTGAACCATGTGCGTCTACCAATTCCGCCACCTGGGCCAAGCAAAACAGCTAAGAACGTCATTTTAGCGAACCATCCCGCGCTGTCAATGGGCTCATACGAAATAGCTGGTCGCGTTGCCGTTGCCCACGGTGACAAATAATAATTATTCTTATTTGTCACGCGGTCTAGGAGCGCTGGAATTGGAAGGGCGCTCCCGCTCAGTGCAGCTTGATCAACGGGTGCGCGCGTCGCCGCAGCCAGTGGCTCGCCGTATCGAATGCCATCCTGCCGAAGCCCGTAAGGGTCATCACGTGCTTGCGATAGATGAGCTTGTACACGGCCGTCGCAATCCAGCCATCGACGAATATGGGGCGAGCCCGCAGCCCGCTCAGATTGCCGATGGTTCCTTTGTTGCCGAACCCGACCAGCGTGCCGGCATCACGATAGATGAACTCCGGCAGCGCGTGCCCAGTTACACGGCACTTCATTGCGCGGGCGAGAAACATCGCTTGCTGATGCGCGACCTGAGCACGCGGCGCGAGAAAAACATCCGCGCTGTGTGATGGACACGCCGCGCAGTCGCCAAGGGCGAAGATGTTCGTGTCGGTTGTAGTCTGCAGCGTGCGGTTCACGAGCATCTGTGCGCTCCGGTTCACCGCAACGCCATCCAGCGCGCGCAACACCGGCGGTCCGGCTATACCCGCGGTCCAGATGGCGATGTCGCTCGCCAACTCAATACCGTCATGCGTGAGCACCGCGTCCGCACGCACCTCGGTGACGCGTGTGTCGGTCAGCACATCGACGCCGAGACTGTCGAGCATGCGTTGCGCTCGATCGGAGATCTCGTTAGATAACGCAGGCAGCACCCGCGCGCTGCTTTCGATCAGCCTGATGCGGAAGTCGCGCACCGGGTCCAGCGCAAACAAACTGTAGCGATTGAGCAGTCGCACCGTATCGCGCAATGCAGCCGCGAGTTCAACGCCCGTCGCGCCGGCGCCCACGATGTTGATCGACACGGGCTCGGCCGACTTCGCTGTGTTCGTACGGCGTGCATGGTTTGCACGAATGCAGGCGTCGAGCAGCTTGCGTCTGAACGTTTCCGCATGCACGACCGATTCGAGCGGCAGCGCATGCTCGGCCGCACCGGGCACGCCGAAGTAGTTGGTCACGCTGCCCAATGCGAGCACGAGCGTATCGAAAGGCAGTTGCCGCGCGGGCAGGATTTCGCGCCCATCGGCATCGTGCGTCGCGCCGATCATTGCAAACTGCTCACCGCGATCAATGCCGGCAAGTTCGCCATGTTCGAATTCAAAGCCGTTACGTTGTGCCTGCACCGCATATTGAAGCTGATGCGTGGCCGGGTCGATCTGACCGGACGCGGCTTCATGCAGCAGCGGCTTCCAGAAGTGCGTCGGCGAGCGGTCGACGAGCACGATCTGCGCATCACCTGCTTTGCCGAGCGTTTCGCCAAGACGTGTTGCCAGTCCGAGACCGCCAACACCCCCACCGACGATAACAATTCGATGCGGTCTTTGATGGTTCGTACGTGCTGCGTATCGATTAATTGCGGCCATGATGTCTATTCTCCTGAAGCGTTGCCGTGCGTGGACCGTTCTTCCGGATCATTACGAACCTGTCGATGAAACCTTGCGCCAGGTCATCAACACGTTCTCTGAGGGCGAGTATAGAATCAGGTAAAACCACAGCACAATTTAATGTTTTCAACCGATATATAAGTTTTAACTTATGCTAAAAGCCGCGACCTTCCGTCAGTTGAAAACGCTGCACACGGTGGCGAAGCTCGGCAGCGTGTCACGCGCCGCTGAAGAATTGCGTCTGACGCAGCCGGCGGTATCGCTGCAGATTCGCTTGCTGGAGGACGGAGCGGGCGCGCCGTTATTGCAGCGAGTCGGCCGGGGCATACAACTCACGGCGGCGGGCGAGATCCTCGCGCGATACGCGCTTGAAATCCTCGACCTGTGGAATGGCGCCGCCGACGACCTGGCCGCCTTGCACGGAGAGCAGGGCGGCACGTTGCGCATTGGCGCGATCACCACGGCCGAATATCTGATCCCGCCGTTCCTCGTGCGCTTTACGGAACAGCGGCCGCAGGTGAAGGTGCAGTTGAAGGTGGGTAATCGTGCGGACATCATTCGTATGCTGGCGACGCACGAGATCGATCTCGCGATAATGGGCAGCGCGCCGCGTGAGTTGCGCACGTCCGCGACGCCGTTCGCGAAACATCCCATGGCGTTTGTCGCTTCGCCTTCGCATCCGCTGATGAAGAAAAAGCGCCTGTCGCTCGACGACTTGAAAAGCGCAAACCTGTTCGTGCGTGAACGGGGTTCGGGTACGCGCTCGACGGTCGAGAATCTCTTCAAGCAGGAAGGCCATAAACTGCATATCGGCTCCGAGCTGTCGAGCAACGAGGCGATCAAGCAGCTTGTTGAAGCGGGCCTTGGGATTTCGTTTTTATCGTTGCACGCGTGTTCGCTGGAATTTCAGGCGGGCTTGCTCGCGTTGCTACCGTTGCCCGGCAATCCAATCGAGCGGGACTGGTATGTGATGCATGTTTCCGACAAGCGGCTGCCCCATGTGGCCAGCCTCTTTCGCGATTTTCTTATCGATCAGGGCATGTCGGGAGCCGTCCCGATTCCGCTGCCGACACTCGCTGCGGCAAAGCGGCGGCGTCGAGGTTGATGGGGACGTGCCGGGATGTCTTTGCAGGTTGGGATCTCGGAGATCCACATCCGAACTGGCTCCGGGTGAGCGCTGTGTTGTTGAGCGGGATCAGGTTCTCGCGTAACGCCGCATAGTCTTGTTGCAACGGACGAAGACCATTGTCGTGGGCAACAGCGTTCTGTGTCGACGCATACGAGCGCGAGGCGAAAACCGATCGGTCCACCGGAGTCCTACATAAACTAAAAGTAGCGCGACAATCCCACTCGTTTCACGAATCCATGCATCGCGCTCGCGATATTGTCCAATGTATAAGTGAAGTTCGCGTGCGGCCCGATCACAGCGACCAAGTTTGTTTTAACTCTCTCGAGTAGATCTGGCCAAAATTATCCGATTGACTCTTAGCGAGGAGAGTCTATATTTTCTGGGCTAATTGGAACTCTTGAATTGACATTTTTGTCACGCATTGACTGGAGAGCACTATGCAAATTCGCGCTATATCTCGCACTGCCGCTGTTATCGTTTTAACTGTTGCGACAACCCTGGCCTATGGACAGACAAACACCACGAGTGACGACAAATCGACGGCGACGAGTGCCACGCCAAGCAAGAAGGAAATGCGCGCACAAAATCGTGCCCTGGAGAAAAAGGTTCGCCGATCCATCAACAAGACCAAAGGGCTGAGCGGAGCCGGCATCAACATTATCGTCCGTGGGAGTAAGGTGACGTTGGAAGGTTCGGTGACCGACCAAGGCCAGATTGAACTGGCGGGTAATGCCGCGAGCGGCACGTCAGGCGTGAGCCATGTCGACAACAGGCTCACGATTCGAGAGCCTGGAAACTGATGCCGGGTAAGGTCGTGTCTAGACGTTAGCGTATGGGTGCTTAGCGGAGAATCTGGCGGCACGGTCGCTTGACTGTGCCGCTCAATCGCTGTCATTGCCCGATGATCGTTCATGGCCACGTTAGCCATTCCGTGACCCCGACCAAGCGAGTCTACGTTTCCCTGCCATTCCCTGCGCTAACGGGGCAACGTGCCGCCGGTAAGTGAAGCAGCCCGATAATAATCATTGCATCCGCGATACAGAGCGCGACCGACCCTATGCCGTAAGGCATCGCATTTGCCGGTTGACTGAGCAAATGACAAAGGTATTGATCCAGAACACACGGGCATAGCGATCTCTTAGCGCGTGTCGCACGGAGACGCTTCTTTCCTTCACGACGACTCCCCTTTCTGCTGGCAAACCCGGTACCGTGACCGCGCGTGCAAACGGGCAAATGCCCCGAAACTTATACCGAGGTATAAGCCAACACGCGTTTCCGGGATTGCCCATCCTTCCCATTCGACGTCTAATTAGCGGGGATGGTATTTGTTCCCCGATGGAAATATAGATTCTTCGCATACGTCTGGACGACTCGCTGGATTGTCGAGTTGACGCAGGCAACACAACCCCGTTTTAAATGGAGCAGCCGTTGGTGACCAGGAGACAGCACACCTCCCTTGATACGCTTTTAGCGGATGTACGCGCTTGCCAGGTCTGTGCGCAATACTTGCCGCTGGGCCCGCGCCCGATTGTTCGCGTAGGACAAGGAGCACGCATCCTTATTGTCGGCCAGGCGCCCGGTGCTCGCGTGCATGCGTCAGGTATCCCCTGGAGTGATTCAAGCGGTGATCGCCTGCGGCAATGGTTGGCAGTGGATGAGACATCATTTTATGACGAGTCCTTGTTCGCGCTTGTCCCAATGGGATTCTGCTACCCGGGCCGGGGCAAGGGCGGCGATAATCCGCCACGCCCCGAATGCGCTCCGTTGTGGCTGAACCGTCTGCTGGGTGAAA
The DNA here is from genome assembly GCA_963708695.1 of uncultured beta proteobacterium. Classification (GTDB taxonomy): domain Bacteria; phylum Pseudomonadota; class Gammaproteobacteria; order Burkholderiales; family Burkholderiaceae; genus Caballeronia. Next base: position 76,674 of record CAVPTS010000028.1, on the reverse strand, counting down.
TGCCGGATATTCAGCTGACGCTGTTGATAGGTCAGTACGCGCAACGACACTTTCTGGGCGCACGTCGCAAGGCGTCGCTCACCGAGACTGTCAGGTCATGGTCCGAATACGCTCCTGCCTTCATGCCGTTGCCTCATCCTTCACCGCGCAATCTTTGGTGGTTTCAGCGGAACGCGTGGTTCGAATTGGAGGTGCTTCCGGCGCTACGCGAGAGAGTCAAATTACTCGCGCGCTAGTGTTCGAGACCGGCTGATACTCCGTTACTTCGCGGGCGACCTGACAGCGCTTGACAGCTCATCACGAAGCAGCGTCCGCTTGCCATTGCGCGGTCATTCCCGCCTGTTCCGCAAGCCAGAGCCCGAAACAGCTTCACTTTGTCGAGGTTGCGTTCGTTCGTCCGATACGACAAAAAGTGCGTCTCGCGAAGGAAGGGTTTGAAGTGCCCTTCACCGAACTCGATCAGCTCGCCGCGGGCGAATTCGCGTTCGGCGAGACGCGTGGTTTCGAGCGCGATACCCATGCCGTCGACCGCGGCCGATATCGCCAGCGCGCCGCGATCAAACGAAGGGCGCGGCTTGTTTGGAAACTCCAGTCCATTCAGCGTGAACCAGTCGCGCCATGTCATCGCGGCTGAGTTGCGAATCGATCAGCGTGAAGTCGGCGATCTGCTGTTCAAGCGACACACCTTCGCGCAACATGCCGGGCGAGCACATTGGCACGATCCGCTCCGCGCCGAGCGGATACACATGCAGCCCCGGACGCTCGACCGCCATGCCATAAGAGATGGCGATATCGACTTCATGCACGCGCGTAAGGTCAATCGGTTCCGCGCCCGATGAAAGCCGGATCGTGATGTCAGGATGCGCCTGCATGAATTTCGGCAAGCGCGGACCCGAGCCATTTCACCGCGAGACTCGGCGCGCAATGAACGGCCAGCACCTGCGCCTGAGGCGATAAAGCGACCTCGCTGCACGCGGCCTCGATCACATCGAATACACGCCCGAGGCTGTCGAAAAGCCTTCTGCCTTCGGCCGTGGTTTCGACGCGTCGGTTGCGTCGATGAAATAAAGGCAGCCGAAATAGGCCTCCAGCTCCTTGACCTGATGACTGATCGCCGACTGGGAGAGATGCAATTCCTCTGCCGCCAGCGTGAAGCTTTCCAGTCGCGCAGCCGCCTCGAATGCGCGCAGCAGCACGAAATTCGGTATGCGTCGCATGCGTGTGCCGTCTCCATTTCGAATGTTTTTATGTGATGCATGAACCCTGTTCATCTTTCTATGAACAGTCATCGTTTGTCAATGAGGTTCGCGCGGACGACCATGAAGCCCTGGAAACAATCCCACTTGTTCTACAGGAGATAAAGCAAATGGCGGCTGTCATTGAAGCGCGTCCCGGCGCAACGGAAAAGCTGGTGAAGGACGGCAAGGTATCGATTTATCAGCCGGAACAGGAAGGGCTGATCTTTCCGGAATTGCCGACGTTCGCGAATCACGCAGCGCATCGGCAGCACTTGAAGGAACGCCTGGTCGGGGCGTGCAGGGCGTTTGCGCAACAGGGCTTCGATTACGGTTTCGCCGGTCACTTGACGGTGCGCGATCCGGAAAACCCGGGCTTGTACTGGACCAATCCGATGGCCATTCACTTCTCGCAAGTGAAGGTGTCGAACCTGATTTGCGCGGATCATGAGGGCCGCGTGGTCGAAGGCAATCATGCGATCAATCGAGCCGGTTTCGTGTTGCATGCGGCCGTTCACGAAATGCATCAGGACATCGTGGCGATGTGCCATGCGCATACGGTGTACGGCACGGCATTCGCGGCGCTCGGCAAGAAGCTCGAGCCGATCACGCAGGATGCTGCGGCATTTTTCGAAGACCACGTGGTGATCGGCGATGAAGCCGGACAAGTCGCGGTCGAAGTGAAGGCGGGTCATAAAGTCGCGAACGCGTTCAAGGGCGTGAAGGCCGCCATTCACCAGAATCACGGCTTGCTGACGGCGAGCCGTCACAGCATAGAGGCCGCCGCCTTCTGGTTTATCGCGCTGGAACGCTGCTGCCAGCAGCAACTGCTGATCGACGCAACCGGCATCGCGCCGAAGCTCGTCACGCCGGAACGCGCGCGCTATAGCCGCGAGCATGTGGGTAGCGAATACATCGGCTGGCTGCATTTCCAGACCATCTGGAATGACCTCGTTGCCACGACAGCCCGACATGTTCGACTGATCCGGGCGAGCAGTCCACGTATTTTTTTAAGCAGGGACCGGGACAACATAGCCGCCGTCAAGAGCGGCCGCGTCCCGCTTTTCATCCGTCCCCAGGAGACAAGACATGAATCCCGCTAGTCCGGCTTACCCGCTGCATTCAGCAAACGCGATGAAGCGTCCACGTTCTCCAAGATCACGTGGCGACTACTGCCGTTCCTGTTCCTATGTTATTTGTGCGCTTATCTGGACCGCATCAACGTCGCGTTTGCGAAGCTGCAAATGCTCAAGGACCTTAATTTCAGCGATGCCGTCTATGGCGCCGGCGCCGGCGTGTTCTTCGTCGGCTATCTGCTGTTCGAAGTCCCGAGCAACCTGCTGTTGTTGAAGGTCGGCGCGCGGCGCTGGATCGCGCGGATCATGATCACGTGGGGCATCATCTCGGCGGGCATGATGTTCGTCACTTCGCCGACCAGTTTCTACATCATGCGTTTCCTGCTTGGCGTGGCCGAAGCGGGTTTTATTCCGGCCATCCTGTTCTATCTCACGTACTGGTTTCCCTCGTCGCGACGCAGCAAGGTGACGGCATTGTTCATGACCGGCATTCCGATGTCCGGCGTCGTTGGCGGTCCGCTGTCGGGCTGGATCATGAACCATATGGGCGGCGCTCATGGTCTAGCGGGCTGGCAATGGCTCTTCGTTCTTGAAGGCATTCCAACGGCCATCCTCGGGCTGATCGCGCTGTTCTATCTCGACGACAAAGTCAGCGACGCCAACTGGCTATCCGCGCCGCAACGCACCTTCCTCGAAGGCGCGCTCAACGAGGAACGTTCGGCGCACGTGCTGCATTCAGTCAAGGACGGGCTGATGCATCCGAAGGTCCTGCTGCTCAGCCTGATCTATTTCTTCTTCACGATGGGCCTGTACGGCGTGAGCTTCTGGTTGCCTACGTTGATCAAGGCGAGCGGCGTGTCCGATCCGCTGGACATCGGCTTGCTGAGCGCGATTCCGTATGCTGCGGCCGCCGTGACGATGGTGCTCGTCAGCCACAGTTCGGACGCTCGCGGCGAGCGGCGCTGGCACCTGGCGTTGCCGGGCATTGTCGGCGCGGTGGGCTTGTACTTCAGCGTCTCCTATGCGCATTCCACGCCGATCGCAATGGTTGCGCTGACGCTTGGCACGATGGGCGTGATGACGACGATCTCGCAGTTCTGGGTCCTTCCCCCGGCCATTCTCGGCGGCGCGGCGGCAGCGGCGGGACTGGCCGTCGCCAACTCGGTGGGCAGCATCTCGGGCGTGGTCAGTCCCTATGTGATCGGGTTGATCCAGACCGCGACGGGGTCGACTGGAAATGGCGTGCTTGGGCTGGCGGTGAGTTTGATCATCGGCAGTGTGCTCGTGTTCACGGTGCCGGCGAAACTCGTGAACAGCCGCAAGCACGAGGCGTCGAAGAACAGGGAGAACGTGCTCGAAAGCGGGGCGCAGACGCGCGCTTGATCAGGGTACTTGAGCCGTGTCTGCCAGCTCATCGCCCAGCACTTCACCCAGCCTTCGCACGAGGTTTTCACGAGCGCGGCTGGTGTGGAGGTCAGTGAGTTCCGACGCGCGGCGTGCGTCGCCTGCGGCGATAGCATCGGCAATCGCTGCGTGTTCCTCCCAGATCGATTTGCGTTGAACCGACGATTGAAGCACGGCGCCCATCACACGACGCAGATGAACCCAGTGAAGATGCGCTGTCTCCGCAATCAAAGGATTACCCGATGCAACGTAGATGGCCGAATGAAAGGCCCAGTCGGCGTCGATCATTGCCTTCACGTCGGTGCCCTTCGACGCGCGGCGGCCTTGCGTGATCAGCGCTTTATCGATCTTCGCGCCGCGTTGCGCTGCGAGGCTTGCGGCAAGCGAATCGAGCGCGCCGCGGATCTCGTAAAGATGGCTGATCCAAGTGGGATCGAGCGGGGTGACAAGCAGACCGCGCCCCGGCGCATCCTGCACGAGTCCGTCTTTCTTGAGCATGCGCAGCGCCTGCAACACGGGCGAGCGGGACACCGCCAGCTGGTCGGCAATCTCTTCCTGCGTGATGCGGGTTCCCGGCGCGAGCGATCCTTCGCTGATGGCGTCGAGCAGCACTTTATAGACTTCATCGACGTAGTCGGTACGTGCCTGAAGCTTCAGAAGTTTGGCGACCATGATGGCTCTCGATAAGTTTGGATACAGAGTTCAACAGATTACAGGCTGCGCCGGACAGCGTCAAACGGATTGACCGAAGCGTGAAAGGGCACCAAGCGTTTACCTGTAGAGACAGAGCGGCATTGCGAATTGTATCTTTGTATACAGAGTTCGGAGTTCAGAATCTAGAGCAGATGAGCGAAGCGGAGCGTCAAAACACCGCGCGGCTGACAATACCGATAAACCCAGCAGAGGATCCCCATGAATATCAAGTCAGACAAAGCAGAAGGTCAAAAAAGCGCCGGTGGCGGCGTGGTGGCAGAAGAAGCTGGTGCCGTTTGGCGGTTATTACACCAACAAGGTGCCGGGCCACGATCCGGAACTGACCGAAACGGGTCCCGGCACGCCGATGGGCGAATACATGCGGGCGTTCTGGCATCCCGTATGCATGTCGATCGAACTCACCGATACCCCGCGCTTCCTCAAGATCCTCTGCGAAGAGCTGGTCGCGTTTCGCGACGGCAGCGGCCGCGTGGGCGTGCTGCATGCGCATTGCGTGCATCGCGGGGCATCGCTTGAATATGGCGCGATCCAGGAGCACGGCATCAAGTGCTGCTATCACGGCATGGTCTTCGACGTGGACGGTACCTGTCTTCACGTGCCATTTCCAAACGGCGAAGAAAAGGAAGCCGAGAAATACGCGTGCTCGATCCAGCAGGGCGCGTACAAGGCGGTCGAACGCAACGGTCTTGTGTTTGCATACATGGGACCGCCCGACAAGGAGCCGCCGTTCCCGGAATGGGAAGGCGACTTCACGGTCGCACCCGGCGACGAACTCGTGGCCTATAGCAACTTCCAGCATTGCAACTGGCTGCAAGTCCAGGACAACGCCGCCGACAACTACCACCCGACCGCGCTGCACGCCGGCAAGAACGTGGTGAACGGAAACTACCAGGGCACGACGTTCGACGAAGTGGGCGCGAAGTCCATGGAAGTTGCGCCGGACATGCATTTCGTGCCGGTACAGCAGGGCCGCAGTCTCGCCTGCGCGGGTGCTCGCCGGGTCGATAAAGACAGGCTCTTTGTGCGCGTCCAGCATCAGGTCCTGCCCAATCTGAGCCTGCACGCCTATACGTCCGAGGACGGGTCGAAGAAGAAGTTGTTCAGCCGCTTTCACATCATTCGCTGGACCGTTCCTGTCGACGATGAAAACAGCAAGATGATCGGCTGGCGTGTGATGGGACCGGGTATCGATACGCGTGGCATCTGCGATAAATCGCTGGTCGGCTACGAGTCGATCGACTTCCTTGAAGGGCAGGTCGCGATGCGCCGTCCTGAGCGCTTCGGTAAATACAAGCTGGAAGATCTGCCGCCGATTCCGCCGAACCATCGCGAGCGCGAGAACTATAAGGACGCTCAATACGCGCCGGGCGATTACGAAGCGATCATCAGCCAGCGGCCGATCGCCGTGCATGCGCTAGAGAATCCGACGAAGTTCGATGCCGGTTTGTTCCTGTTCCGCAAGATGCTGCGCGATGCGGTGCGCGGCACGAATCCGGCGGCATCGGCGGATAACTTTGCGGAGTGGTTGCGGGCCAACGCAGGTGCGCCGAATAGTTATTGCTCGGGCAATGTCTTCGATATTCCGGAAGGCGCGACAGTTGAACAGGAAGTGGCGAACCGCCGCAATGTGACGAAGCGCCTTGTCGCGATCCTGACGGAGAGCGAGACGTTGAAGGGCGAAGAGCGCGCCGCGTTCGTTCGTGAAAAGTTCGATGCGCTTGAGGCGTCGGTCAAGCGCTGAGCGGTTTTAGCGGGCGCGCGGAGGGCTGCATGGCGGGTTGGGCGGAAACAGCGCGCAGCCCGCCTCGCCTGGAAGCAAGCAGGCCAAGTTGAAGGAAAAGTTATGGCAAGTTCAGACAATTCGGCGGACGCTCGCACACTGGAACTGATGGTGCGCCAAATCCGCTTCGAGGGCAGAGGGATCAACTCATACGAGTTCGTCGATCCATCAGGCAAGTTGTTGCCCGCGTTCACGGCGGGCGCGCATATCGACGTTCATGTGAAAGACGGCTTCGTTCGTCAATACTCGTTAAGCAATTCGCCCAACGAACGGCACCGTTATGTGATCGCGGTACTGCGCGATGAAGCGGGACGAGGCGGCTCGAAAGCGCTGCACGAAAGATTGCGCGTTCAGGACAAGGTTCGCATCAGTCATCCGCGCAATAACTTCGAACTTGCCGCCGATGCCAGCAAGGTCATTCTGCTGGCTGGCGGTATCGGCGTGACGCCGTTGAAAGCGATGGCGCATCGGCTGGAGGAAGCGGGTATAGACTACGAAATGCATTACTGCGCCAAGGACGAAAGCTGCACGGCGTTCACGGCTGAGCTTGCGCCGATGCATGCAAGTGGCAAACTCCAATTTCATTTCGATAACGGCGATCCGTCGAAGGGACTGGATTTGAAGCGCTTGTTGAGCGAAGCCGTACCCGGCGCGCATGTCTATTATTGTGGTCCGGGCGGCTTCATGAAAGCCTGCGCCGCAGCGACTGAACACTGGGCCTCCGGAACCGTTCACTTCGAGCATTTCAAGGCGCCGGAACGGGCCGTCAGCGACAACGTTGCGGCGGCTGTGGGTGAGTTCATCGTGAAGATCGCCAGTACCGGGCAGCAGATACCGGTGTCGAGCGACAAGAGCATTGCCGATGCGCTCGAGGAAGCGGGCGTAGCGATTGAAACCTCGTGCCGGGCCGGATTGTGCGGGACATGCAAGGTGCGGTATTTATCGGGCGAGGTCGAGCACAATGACTGTATTCTTGGAGACGACGAAAAGCACGAGTATCTGACGACGTGTGTATCACGGGCGTTGAGTCGTGAGTTGGTGCTGGACCTTTAGGGACTTTGTAAAAGGACAAGGAAATTACCGTGGATAAAACTGACCTCTCCAACGTCTACAGAGACTACATTGCCTGCTTGAATAAGCAGGACTGGCCGAAGCTGGGGCAGTTCGTTCATGATGATGTGCACTACAACGGTCAGCGGATCGGCTTATCAGGTTATCGCGAAATGCTGGAGAGGGACTTTGATGAAATCCCAGACCTCTATTTCAGCATTGATCTGCTGGTTTCCGATCCGCCCAATATTGCCAGCCGGCTTGGCTTCGTTTGCACCCCGAAGGGAACGTTCCTTGGCCTTCCTGTAAACGGCAAGAAGGTTTCTTTTGCAGAGAATGTGTTCTACCAATTCGTTGAAGGAAAGATCGGGCAAGTATGGTCGGTCATAGATAAGGCGGCTATTGAAGCTCAGCTTTAGTGCAATAAATTACGCGTATCTCGTTTCAGGCGAGATCGTCTTGCCGTGATCGCCCCCGCTGGCTCTCGCGGTTCGCTTTGCCCTCAACTCACACATCCAGCAGGTTTCGAGCGATACACTATCGGTCGAAACCTGACTTGTCTTTACATCCCGAAAGCGTGAACTTCCTCAAGTAGCCCGTAGCGAATTGGCGAACCGGTAAGATCACGGTTCGCGAGTCACAGCATCCATGAACAATGCGCATCCCACCATTAAAAGCGATCATCGCGTTCGAGAGCGTCGCCCGGACAAAAAGCGTCAATCGGGCGGCCGATGAATTGGGGTTAACGCCTTCAGCGGTTAGCCATCAAATTGCCAATCTCGAATCCATGGTCGGCAGGCCCTTGTTCACGAGACTTGGGCGCGGGCTGGTTCTGACGCCAACCGGTCAGCAATATCTGGCGGATGTCACCGGATCGCTTGCCGATCTGAGCCGGGCGACGGAGCGCGCATCGAGCCAGTCGGGCGTCGAGATCCTTCGCATTCACTCGAGTCCAAGCTTCGGGCTGATGTGGCTCCTGCCCCGGCTAGCGTCATTCCAGGAAGCAAACGGCGACATCCAGTTGAATCTCGCGTGCTCATACGAGGATGTGTCGTTCACCTCCGGCTACTATGACCTCGATGTACGGCATGGCTACGCGCATTGGACCGATGGCGAGATCAAAACGCTTCGCAACGAATTCATCGCGCCTCTTGCATCGGAGGAATACCTTAAAAGATTTCCGGTGCACACCCCCGAAGACCTGCTTGAGCGGCGCCTGATCTTCTCGGAGACGCCGCTCGTGCAGTGGAAGCAATGGTTCGGCAAGTTCGGCGTCGCGGGGTCCCGGAAGGCATTCGATTTCTCCTTCGATCGCTCGTACATGTCGCTTGAGGCCGCGGCGTTGGGACACGGCATTGCGCTCGAAAGCACGATGCTCGCATCGGTCCATCTTCAACGAGGGTCGCTCGTACCCGTTTTCGATCGCAACTTTGCGGTGGAGGTCGGTGCTCATCATCTGGTTTACCCGTCCCAGAACGCAGATTTGCCGCGTGTGGCCAAATTTCTGGCCTGGGTCGAGCACGAGATCAGCCGCAGTGCAACCGCAGTGCGACATAAGGGCCGACTCCTGCGACTGTGATTCCACGGTGCTCCAACACCTGAAAATTCTTCAGCAATAGTTGAGCTGCAACTGCATTGATCGAGAGGGTTGAAACGCTGAAACTGCGTCTACCAACTAACACGATCAATGGAGACAAATATGTTGCTCGACAGCAAAGTGGTAATCGTCACGGGTGCGGCCTCGCCGCGCGGCATCGGCAAGGCAACCGCCAAAGCGCTTGCCGCCCAAGGCGCGCGAGTGGTGATTCTCGACCTTCGCCTGGAAGACGCAAGAGCGCAGCGCGGGATCTGGGAGAAGAGCATCTCGGACTTGCCTGCGATGTGACCGACAAGGACGCATGCGTCGCGGCGGCGAAAGCGGTCGTTCGAGAAATACGGCCGCATCGACGGCTTGATCAACAACGCGGGCATCACCCAGCCGTTGAAGACAATGGACATTGAAGCCGCGAATTTCGATGCGGTTATCGACGTCAACTTGCGCGGAACGCTCTACATGTCGCAAGCGGTGATTCCGCAAATGAGAGAGCAAAAAAGCGGCAGCATTGTCTGCATGTCATCGGTTTCCGCGCAACGCGGCGGCGGCATCTTCGGCGGTCCCCACTACAGCGCGGCGAAAGCAGGCGTACTAGGTCTTGCTCGTGCGATGGCGCGTGAACTCGGGTCGCGACAACATCCGCGTCAACTCGATCACGCCGGGCCTGATTCAGACCGACATCACCGGCGACAAGCTCACGCCCGAGATGCGCGTCGACATCATCAAGGGCATTCCGCTTGGCCGTCTCGGCGACGCGGCCGACGTTGCGAATGCCTGTCTGTTCCTCACGAGCGACCTGTCGGCTTACCTCACGGGCATCACGCTCGACGTCAACGGCGGCATGCTGATTCACTAAGTACGGCATCCGCCGCGATCGTGGCGAATGAGGTCAATGCACCCGGGGAAAACCCGGGGCGATATGGCAGGAGACACCCATGAAAGCGAAGTCCACTGCGCCGTCAGTGACGGGCGACGTCACGTCGTTCACCGACTCGGCGACCTTTGAATCAAAAACGTATGCGAAAGTCAGCGCGGCGCCTGATACCGTTCCTGATGCTGTGCTATCTGGGCGCCTATCTTGATCGAGTCAATGTGGGCTTTGCGAAACTGCAAATGCTCAATGACCTGCGATTCAGCGAAACCGTCTATGGCTTTGGCGCCGGCATTTTCTTTCTCGGTTATTTCCTCTTCGAGGTACCGAGCAATCTCATGTTGCATAAAGTGGGCGCACGCAACTGGCTCGCTCGCATCATGCTGACGTGGGCGGTTATTTCGGCGTGCTTCGTTTTCGTCAAGTCGCCCACGACGTTCTATATCCTCCGCTTTCTATTGGGCGTGGCCGAGGCGGGGTTCGCGCCGGGCGTCATCCTGTATCTGACTTACTGGTTTCCTGCTGCGCGGCGCGCCAAGGCGCTGTCCCTCTTCTTCATGGCGATTCCGCTTGCCGGCATTGTCGGTGGGCCGCTGTCCGGTTACATCCTGCATGCATTCCAGGGCGTACATGGCCTCGCCGGCTGGAAGTGGCTGTTCATTCTCGAAGCGCTGCCGTCGTTGCTCCTTGGTGTCGCCATCCTGCTGTATCTCGACAACGGCATCGCGGCCGCCAAGTGGCTCACCGACGACGAGAAGGCGCTCCTTGCACGCAACGTGGCGAACGACAACGCCCACAAGATCGCCCATGTGTCGATCAGGTCGTTCATTGGCGACCGTCGCTTGTGGTTGATGGCTGCCATCTACTTCTGCGTCGTGCTCGGTCAGTATGGCCTGACGTTCTGGCTGCCGACGATCATCCGCAAGTCCGGCGTCGCCGACCCGCTGTGGGTAGGCGTCTTCACGGCCATTCCGTACCTCTGCGCGATCATCGCGCTGCCGCTGGTGGGCGCGAGCGCTGACCGTCATCGTGAACGGCGTCTGCATCTTGCGATCCCGATGCTGGTATCGGCGGCGGGCTTTGCAACGCTTCCGATGCTGGGCGGAGTGGGCGCGTCGCTGGTGTGTGTCAGCGTGGCCGCCGCCGGCATCCTCGCTTCGTCGTCGCAGTTCTGGTCGCTGCCGACCGCGCTGCTCGGCGGCATGTCCGCCGCGGCGGGTATCGCCGCGGTGAACTGTTTCGCCAATCTCGCAGGCTTCTTCTCGCCGGCCATCGTCGGCTGGTTGAACGACCTGACCGGCAAGTCGACGGCCGGGCTCATCTTTATCTCCGTCGCCGTCGTCATCGGCGCCGGGCTTGTTTTCCTCGTGCCGGCCAAAAGCGTCAATCGCTGACACCGTCTGCTGCAAAGACTCATTTTTTAAATCAAGGAGACACCATGAACAGTCCGTCATCAGATGCGGTGACGCTCGCCGAGCGCGCCTACCGGATTCGCAGAAACGCCTTGCTGATGGGCGAGGTACAGGGGCAGGGCTATATCGGCCAGGCACTCGACATTGCCGATGTACTCGCGGTTGCCTACTTCGGCGCGATGCGCTACCGGCCCGAGGATCCTGAATGGGAAGGCCGCGACCGCTTCCTCTTGTCCAACGGCCACTATGCGATCGCGCTTTACGCCGCGCTCTTCGAAGCCGGCTTCCTGCCGCCGGAAGAACTCGAAACCTACGGCAGCGACGACAGCCGGTTGCCGATGTCCGGCATGGCGAGCTACACGCCCGGCATGGAGATGTCCGGCGGCTCGCTCGGCCACGGCCTGACGATCGCGGTGGGCCGCTGCCTCGGGCTCAAGCGCAAGGGTTCGGACGCGTTCGTCTACACGCTCTTCTCCGACGGCGAACTCGATGAAGGCGCGATCTGGGAAGGCCTGATGTCCGCCGCTCACTGGAAGCTCGACAACCTGATCGCCATGGTCGACGTCAACAACCAGCAAGCCGATGGTCCCTCGTCGCAGATCATGGCGTTCGAGCCGCTCGTCGAAAAGCTCGAAGCATTCGGCTGGTTCACGCAACGCGTCGACGGCAACGATATCGATGCCGTGAAGGCGGCCTTCGATAACGCGCGCAATCATCCGGAGGCAACAGCCGCGGATCATCGTGTGCGATACCCGCATGGGCTGCGGCGTGCCGTTCCTCGAAGAACGGGAAAAGAACCATTTCATCCGCGTCGATGCCCATGAGTGGCAACTGGCGCTTGCAGCACTTGAAGCAGGGAGACAAGCATGAGCGACACTACTACCATCACCAAGAAGCCGCGCCTGAAGACCTCGGCGATGATCGCGTCCATCGCGGGCGAAGGACAAGTCACGCGTTCCGCGCCGTTCGGCCATGCATTGGCTCAACTGGCCCGGGAGAAGAAAAACGTGGTCGGCATGACCGCCGACCTCGGCAAGTACACCGACCTGCATATCTTCGGCAAGGAGTTTCCTGAACGCTACTATCAGATGGGCATGGCCGAGCAACTGCTGATGGGCGCGGCCGCCGGCATGGCGCATGAAGGCGCGCAGCCTTTCGTCACGACCTACGCCGTGTTTGCGACGCGCCGCGCGTATGACTTCATGCACCAGGCTATCGCCGAAGATAACCTCGATGTGAAGATCATCTGCGCGCTGCCGGGCCTCACGACCGGCTACGGTCCGAGTCATCAGGCGGCTGAAGATCTTGCGCTCATGCGTGCCATGCCGAACATGACGGTCATCGATCCCTGCGACGCGCTCGATACCGAGCAAATGGTGCCCGCGATTGCCGCGCATAAGGGTCCTGTTTATGCGCGTCTGCTGCGAGGCAACGTGCCGGCCGTCCTCGACGAATACGACTATCAGTTCGAGCTGGGGAAGGCCAAGCTGCTGCGCGACGGCGCGGAAGTGCTGATCATCTCGTCGGGGATTATGACCATGCGTTCGCTGGAAGTAGCGAAGGCACTGGCGGCGGACAACGTTGGGGTCGCCGTGCTGCATGTGCCGACCATCAAGCCGCTCGATACCGAGACGATCCTGCGCGAAGCGCGGCGCACGGGCCGCATGGTCGTGGTCGCCGAGAATCATTCGGTGATCGGCGGCTTGGGCGAAGCGGTGGCAACCACGTTGCTCACGGCCGGCGTCACGCCGATGTATCGTCAGATCGCACTGCCCGATGAGTTTCTCGCTGCGGGCGCGTTGCCGACCTTGCATGACCGCTATGGCATCTCGACCAGCGTCATGGCTGAGACCATCAAGGGCTGGCTGGGCTAACTGAAGCAATAAATAGAGGACTTCGCTCAAGTGCGTTGGGAGACTAATGGTGCGTCGATTTAATTCGACGCACCATTTACCGTGTTAATAACTTTGTGATCCTGATCATTATTCGACCCGACACCACCGGCCAGAATCCGGGCACACAATGGCACGCGCGCCGTTCACCCAGATTTGCTCTTCATCCATTTGCAGCGCGGCCGAAGAGTCGATGTCGAAGGCGACGCCAAGTGCGTGCGCGACATGGATATCTTCGATGGGAAGCTCCCAAGTCAGGAATACTTGGGTGCAATCCCGGTCGGGCACGAAGTCGGCCGCATTAAAACCCCTGCTGTGGCGTTGAATCACGCCATGGGGCTCACCTGTATCGAAGATCACAGCCGTACCGCGGGTCAGAGGGATTCGACGACCCATAGAAGGGAAATGCAAATCCAGACCCCTGTCCTCGCTCAGGAAAAGATTGCAAAAGGCGGCACCGCCATATTGCGCGCCGTCGTGGTGGTACTTCGCACCGCGGCAGGCCATGAGCGCGATGTCGCTTGCGGCAAGCACGTCCGGCAGTCCAAGCGTGTGCGTCCAGTCGGACATCGCCCGCACGCATAGCGAGTAGTCCGGCCAGCGCGCTCGCGCTCGGGCCAGCGGCATTTCCTCGACGTCCCCCGGCTCTAGGGTAAGGCGCGTCGATATTTCTCTTTCCCAATCTGCAAGAAGACGTGAAGGGGGCACCGGCACATCGAGCGTGTTTGTGAGCACGATGTCACTCACGCGTCGGCTCCGAATGGCGTCGCCACTCCAGAAATAAGAAGTGAGGAGGTCTCGCACTTGATGTTGTTGAGAGGGACTCATCTGGATCATTGTAATAAGGCTGCTTGCGCAAGCGGCTGGCGATTGTGTCGCGGGCTCGCGAGATGGGTTCAGCGTTCCCGCATCCGATGAAAACGGCCAATTGCCAGCAAGATCAACTGTGGGTAGATTAGCTGTTCAACCCGTCGCCGAGATTGTGCCTCAACATGTCATTCCAGAACTATTGGCTGTTTCTCCCCGCGTGCTTCGCCATCAACATGGCGTTAGGTCCGAACAATGTATTGTCCCTCACCAACGGAGCCCGCAACGGCGTGCGTTGTGCCGTCCTGGTAGCGTTCGGACGCTTGCTTGCATTTGCAGCCATGATTGCAATCGCAGGCTTGGGACTCGGCGCGTTGCTGCTCGCTTCCGAGACGCTTTTCACGTTATTGAAATTCGGCGGCGCGGCGTATCTGGTGTGGATCGGAATCAAGCTATTTCGGTCTGGCCCGGAGCTTTTATCGAATGCGCCGGAAGAGGCCGCCGGCAGTCGCCCTGCACACAAATTCCGGCGGCTTGCGAAACAGGAATTTCTTGTCGCCGCCGGAAATCCGAAAGCGATTTTGGTCTTTACCGCATTCTTCCCGCAGTTCGTCGATCGATCCGCATACGCGACGAGTTTCGCCGTGCTTGGCTCGACGTTCCTGATGCTTGAGCTGGTCGCAATAGCGATCTATGCCGTTATCGGAGCGCGCCTTGGATCGTTAGCGAGTGGCTCACGAGGGTTTCGATGGTTCAATCGCGTGAGCGGGTCGGTCATGATTGGATTCGGCCTGCTGCTGGCCTTCTTACGTCGTCCCGCGACCTGAATGTGGTGGCGGGGCGGCCGGCAGTCCTTCGCGCTACGAACGATTGTGCGGATCCTGCAGACCGATCGCCCCGGCGCGTTGAACCTACCGGAACAGCCATAACTTATGGCTTCGCGCTCGCGTCCTGGTTCCGGAACGCCGCTTCTCCGGCGTCCGACACCTCGACCCACTTCTTGTCGGGCGCTGCGTCTGCGACGTAGTTATCGTGCCAGTTCCACCACTTGTAGGTTGCTGTTTGAGGGTATCCCTCGGGCGAGTCCTCCCAGGCTTCCTGACGGCCCAGCGGCGTAATGTCGAGGTAGTTCCAGGTGCCGCCCATCTGCTCGTCGCCGCGGTTGTTGATGAAGTAGGTGCGGAACACGCGGTCGCCGTCGCGGTAGAACACGTTCGTGCCGTGCCACTCGTCCACGCCGAAGTCGGCGTCGAAGCGGTCCGTGAGCGTGAACCACGGTATTTCTTCCCAGCCCATCCGCGCCTTCAGCCGCGCGATGTCCGCCTGAGGCGCACGCGAGACGAAGACGAGCGTAGTGTCACGGGCGTTCAGATGGGCGACGTGAGCGACCTGATCCGCCACCATGGAGCAGCCCCGGCAGGCGTGCTCGGGCCAGCCGAATACGCCCGGCTCGAAGAAGGCGCGGTAGACGATCAACTGACGCCGGCCGTCGAACAGGTCGAGCAGGCTGGCCTTGCCCGCAGGCCCTTCGAACGCATACGCCGTCTCCACGGCCATCCACGGCATTCGCCGGCGCTCGGCGGCCAGCGCATCACGGGCGCGGGTGTGTTCCTTTTCCTTCACGAGCAGCTGCTCGCGGGCCGCCTCCCAAGCTTGCGGCGATACGACCGGTGGTGTGTGCATGGCAGGCTGTTCGCCTTTGCGTTCGTTCTCGGCTGGTGTAGTCATGGCGTTTGCAATCTCCTGATTTGGACAAATTCCCGCGCCCTCGTAGCTGTACCGCGATTCCATTCGCGGCTCATTGCTCGTTGTTGGCTATGAGATAGTCTGGCACCAGAAATCGGACGCTGGGAGTAACAAGTGTGGCGGCATTTCGATGGAGTCGCGGCGTCTGCGGGTTTCTCCCGACCGTAGCCCTGTCGATAGCGCTGTCGCCGATTCGTCGATCGAGTATGTCCAGCTTCTCTAATGAAAGGCGAGCACACCATGACTACCGGAACCGTAAATCTTCATCGCGTCTTGCGCGCTACGCCCGAGCGCATCTATCGAGCATTCCTCGAACCCGATGCAATAGCGAAGTGGCTTCCTCCTTACGGGTTCACCTGCCAGGTCCACCACATGGACGCCGAGCGTTGGCGGCACTCACAAGATGTCCTTCCGTAACTTCAGCACGGGCAACAGCCACTCGTTCGGCGGCGAGTACCTCGAATTGGTACCGTTCGAGAAGATCCGCTATACGGACCGGTTCGACGATCCGAACCTGCCTGGCGAGATGGTCATCACCATTTCATTGCGGCAGGTGTCGTGCGGAACCGAGCTCACCATCGAGCAGGCGGGCGTGCCCGAGGTCATTCCGGTAGAGATGTGCTATCTCGGGTGGCAGGAGTCGCTTGTTCAACTGGCCAAGCTGGTCGAGCCCGAGATTTCCGACTGAGCACGCCGGCACAGCGAAATCTTTAAGACATTCGCACGTGAGTGCCGGGAAAGGTCTTGGCCGTTCAAGAGTAAGCGGGGCTTCGGCCCCGTTTTAGCGTCGCAAAACGTCAATGTGCTACGCGAACGAATCGGAACGCCAAAAACAAAAAACCCCGCAATCACAAGGATTTACGGGGTTTTCTGAATGCTTCGAATGAATCTTGGTGCCCAAGAGAGGACTCGAACCTCCACGCCTTGCGGCGCATGGACCTGAACCATGTGCGTCTACCAATTCCGCCACCTGGGCAAGGTGCGTATGCAGCAAAGAACGCAATTATAGCGGGGCGTATCGCGCTGTCAAGCATTTTGAGACCGAAAGCTGAAACGTCGGCTGCGAGCCATTGCCCATATGGCTTCTGCGCCGATATGGCCCGGTTGGCGGGTGTTAGAATGATTCGCAAACTATTCGTGAACGAACCGGAACAACGTTAAGCGCAACGTCCCGGCAACGCGCCGATCCCAGCCCTTCAGGGCGGGCTGGAGCGGGAAAGTCAGGTGGGAGCATGCCGACCGATGCGCCGATGTGACCCGCGATGTTGATCCCCGATTAACCGCGACATTCAGTTAGACGAGAAGAGATCATCGATAAGCCCTTGAACAAATATCCGTATCCGATTCCGAGCCGCGAAGAAATTCTCGGCGTGTTGCGCACGAGCGAAGCACCGCTTGCCGCGAACGACATCGCCGAAGCTCTGTCGATCAAGCGCCAGGAGCGCGAAGGATTTTTCAAGCGATTGGGAGCCATGGAGCGCGACGGCCAGGTCCGTCTCGACAAACGTGGCTATTACCAACTCACGCATCCCTCGAACTTCGTCGCCGGCCGCGTTCAAGGCCATCGCGACGGCTTCGGCTTCCTGATTCGCGACGACGGCCAGGACGACCTGTTCCTGCCCAACGGCGAAATGCAGAAGGTCATGCACAACGACCGCGTGCTCGCGCGGATCGTCGGGTATGACCGTCGCGGGCGGCCCGAAGGCCATATTGTCGAAGTCACGGATCGCGCGAACAAACGCATCATCGGCCGGCTGATCAGCGAGAACGGCGCGCTGATCCTCGTGCCCGAAGACAAGCGCATCGGCCACGACATCCTGATCACGCAGAATCCGAAGAAAGCGAAAGTGGGGCAGGTGGTATCGGTGGATCTCACCGACTTCCCGAGCCGCCATTCGCAGCCGCTCGGGCGCGTGGCGGAAGTGATCGGCGACATTGACGATCCGGGCATGGAGATCGAGATCGCGGTGCGCAAATACGGCGTGCCGCACGAGTTCAGCGACCGCGCGCTCGAGCAGGCGTCGAAGCTGCCGGACGAAGTGCGTCCAGCCGATATCCGGCATCGCGTGGATTTGCGTGACGTGCCGCTGGTGACTATCGACGGCGAAGATGCCCGCGACTTCGACGACGCCGTGTATTGCGAGCCCATGACCGTCGGACGCGGCACGGGCTTTCGCATGCTGGTCGCGATTGCCGACGTCTCGCATTACGTGCGCCCGAACGAGGCGCTCGATGTCGATGCGCTCGATCGCAGCACGTCGGTGTATTTCCCGCGCCGCGTGATTCCGATGCTGCCGGAGAAGTTGTCGAACGGGCTGTGTTCGCTGAATCCGCAAGTGGACCGTTGCGTGCTCGTGTGCGACATGGTCGATCACCGCGCGCGGCGAGATCAAGGCGTACCAGTTCTATCCGGCCGTGATGCATTCGGCCGCGCGGCTCGACGTACACGGAAGTCGCGGCGGTCCTGACCAATACGAAGGGGCCGGAAGCCGCGAAGCGCGCCGACCTGCTGCCGCAATTGCAGAACCTGTATGGCGTGTACAAGTCGCTGCATGCGGCGCGTCAGAAGCGCGGCGCGATCGATTTCGATACCACCGAGACGTACATCGTCTGCAACGCGCAGGGCAAGATCGAGCAGATCGTGCCGCGGCATCGTAACGACGCGCATCGGCTGATCGAGGAGTGCATGCTGGCCGCGAACGTGTGCGCCGCGGACTTCCTGAAGCGCAACAAGCATCCGGGGCTGTATCGCGTGCATGCCGGGCCCGACGCCCGAAAAGCTCGAGAACCTGCGGGCGTTCCTGCGTGGCGTGGGCTTGTCGCTGGGTGGCGGCGAGAAGCCGCATGCAAGCGATTACGCCGCGCTCATGGCAATGGTTCGCGACCGGCCGGACGCGCAGATGCTGCAGAGCATGGTGCTGCGCTCCATGCAGCAAGCCGTCTACAGTCCGGACAACATCGGTCACTTCGGGCTCGCGTATGAAGCGTATGCGCACTTCACGAGCCCGATTCGCCGATACCCCGACTTGCTCACGCATCGCGCGATCTACGCCATCTTGCAGGGCAAGAAGTATCAGCCTGAAGTCGGCCACGACGTCACGCTCAGCACGGGCCTGACGAAGGCCGCGCGCGCCATGCAGAAATCCGACGACGAATCGCGCAGCCGTCAGCGCAACAACGTCGCGATCTGGGAAGAACTCGGGCTGCATTGTTCGTCGAATGAACGCCGTGCCGACGAAGCGTCGCGCGACGTGGAAGCCTGGCTCAAGTGCTATTTCATGCGCGACAAGCTCGGCGAAGAATACGGCGGCATGGTGAACGGCGTGACGACGTTCGGCATCTTCGTGCAACTGGATTCGCTGTTTATCGAAGGGCTGGTGCATATCACCGAACTCGGCGCGGACTACTTCCAGTACGACGAGATCAAGAACGAACTGCGCGGCGAACGCACGGGCATTCGCTACCGGATGTCGGATCGCGTGCGCGTGCAGGTCAGCCGCGTCGATCTGGATTCACGCAAGATCGACTTCCGGCTGGTCCGCGATACGCCCGTCAAGCCGCCCGGACGGACCTCGGCGCCGGCGCGTCGAGCACTGCGCCATGAATGGCGTCGGTGCGGGCGCGGGACCGCGTGTGCGGCCGTTCCCGTCCGACGAAGGCAGCAGCGTGAATAGCCGCCGGCGTGATCGCGGCGGCAAGAAGGCGGCGGCGCAGGCGGCGGGCAAGGCGGCCGCGGCGTGCACTGCCGCCGACTATCGCGAAGGACGTGGCGGTGGCGAAGAAGCGCGGCGCGGCGCCGAAGGCGGCGGCCAAGAGTCACCCGCCACGCAAGAAGCGCTGAGGCGCGCAGCTTAGCGACGAAGGCGACGCGCCTCAGTTTGAAATGCGCGGCCCGATGCATCGATGCATCCGGGCCGCGTTTCCATTTTGTTTTGTTTGAATACGGTCTGGTCCAGTCATGTCACGTCTCAAAGTTTTGTATGGTTTTCACGCGGTGACCGCACGGGTTCGCGCCGATGCATCGACGATCGAAGAAATTCTCTACGATCCGACCCGCAAGGACCGGCGCATGACGGATTTCCTGCGCACAGCGAAGGAAGCGGGCATTCGCCTGATCGCCGCCGATGAAGCGCGCCTGTGGGGCCTGTCGGGCAACGTCGGCCATCAAGGCGTGGTCGCGCGGGCGACCGACATGCCGCTCGCGCAGAACCTGGCGGAACTGCTCGACGGCGTGAGCGGCACGCCCTTGCTGCTCGTGCTCGATGGCGTGACCGACCCGCATAACCTCGGCGCGTGTCTGCGTGTAGCCGATGCCGCCGGCGCGCATGCGGTGATCGCTCCGCGCGATCGTTCGGCGGGGCTGAACGCAACGGCCGCGAAAGTCGCGAGCGGCGCCGCTGAAACCGTGCCGTACATCACGGTGACGAATCTGGCGCGTGCGTTGCGCGAGTTGAAGGACGCGGGCGTGTGGGTGATCGGCACGTCGGGCGATGCGACGGCGAGCGTCTATGAGACGAAGCTCGATGGTCCGGTGGCGATCGTCGTCGGCGCGGAAGGCGAGGGCATGCGCCGCCTCACCGGCGAGACCTGCGACGAGATCATGAAGATCCCGATGGCGGGCAGCGTCGAAAGTCTGAATGTGTCGGTGGCGAGCGGAATTTGTCTGTTCGAAGCGGTGCGGCAACGGTCGGTGAAGAAGTAAGCGCACGTGACGCAATTCAGCTCGGCGGTGGTGTGCGGCGTGTGTTGCGCGTTGCTCGCCGCGTGTTCCACCACCGAGATCGATCGCGGCACTTATATTGCCGACACGCGCTATCACGCGCCCAGCGTCGACTCGCGCGTGCGCTTTCTCGTGATGCACTACACGCAAAGCGGCGAAGCGCGATCGCTCGCGGTCCTCACCGGCGACGACGTCAGCGTCCACTATGTCGTGCCCGATGATCCCGCGTATCGAGAACGGCGAGCCGGTGGTCTATCAGCTCGTGCCGGAAACAGAGCGGGCGTGGCATGCGGGCCAAGAGCGAATGGCAGGGAACGACGGAGCTGAACGCCGCATCCATAGGCATTGAAAACGTCAACGTCGGTCCCATCGATACGCCGCAAGGCCGCACCTGGCAACCGTATCCGCCGGCTCAAGTCGATGCGCTCGTGAAGCTCGCGAAGGACATTGTCACGCGCTACAAGATTCCGCCCACGCGCGTGGTGGGTCATAGCGACATCGCGCCGCAACGCAAGACCGATCCGGGTCCCGCATTCCCCTGGCGCACGCTTTACGACAACGGCATTGGCGCGTGGCCGGATGACGCGACGGTGGCGCACGCATCTCGCCGGACGCGATCCGAAGTCGCTGGTCGACGTGGCCGCCTTGCAGCAAAAACTCCAGCGATACGGCTATGACGTCGCGACCGACGGCGTGCTCGACGACAAGACGCGCCGCGTGATCGCCGCATTCCAGATGCACTTTCGTCCCGCCGATTACGCGGGCAACCCCGATGCAGAAACGGATGCAATCGCGGCCGCGTTGCTCGATAAATACCTTCCCTAAAGGCGTTTCGCGCCCATGTCCGATCTTTACTTTGCCGCTGCGCTCCGTGCATATGACCTGCGCGGCGCTCAGCATCCTTGGCTTTTGTCATTCGCTATGATCTGGATGCTGCGTGAATCGCCGCTGCTGCAAAAACGCGCGGTGAAGATCGTGCCGCATATCGTGGATACGCTGCTGCTGTTGAGCGCTATCGGGCTGGTGGGGATCATCGGCTTTGGGCCGAATGCGGCGTGGCTGTCGGCGAAGATTGCCGGGTTGATCGTGTATATCGTGCTGGGTACGTTTGCGCTCAAACGCGGTCGCACGAAAGGCGCGCGAGCGGTGTTCGGCGTGCTGGCAATCATCGTGTTCGCGTTTATTGCGTCGGTGGCGCGCACGCATAATCCGCTCGGGTTTTTCATGCACGTCTGAGCGGACGTCGCTGCCGCGAAAACGCTGCCGCCGCGCTCAGCTAGAATTGAGGCTTCCCCTCTACGCTGTCACCCTCGCCATGACCCAAGATGAACTGAAGCAACTGGTCGCCGCCGAAGCGGCCGCCTATGTCCACGCCAACGTACCCGAAGGCGCGGTGATCGGCGTCGGCACGGGCACGACGGCGAATTGTTTTATCGATGCCATCGCCAGCACGAAGTCGCGGTATCGCGGGGCGGTATCGAGTTCGCTTGCCACCACCGCGCGGCTCGAAGCGCATGGTTTCAAGGTGCTGGAGTTGAACGAGATCGAATCGTTGCCGGTGTACGTGGACGGCGCCGACGAAATCGATCCGCACGGCGCGATGATCAAGGGCGGCGGCGGGGCGCTTACGCGCGAGAAGATCGTGGCGTCGGTGGCGGACGTGTTTGTCTGTATCGCCGACGCAAGCAAGCGCGTCGACGTGCTTGGGAACGTTTCCCTTGCCCATTGAAGTCGTGCCGATGGCGCGTACGGCGATCGGCCGGCGCATCACGGCATTGGGCGGTGTTCCGGTGCTGCGCGTGAAGCAGGACGGCTCGCCGTTCATCACCGACAACGGCAACGAGATCATCGACGTGAAGACGCTGAAGATCACCGACCCGATCGCGCTTGAAGCGCAAATCAATGGCTGGCCGGGCGTGGTGACGGTGGGTTTGTTCGCGGCGCGCGGTGCAAATGTATGTTTGCTCGGAACGCCAGGCGGTGTGGAACGGATCGATTATGCTCGGCGCTAGAACGCGTTAAAGCCCCTTGGGGCTTGCTGCCAGACACTAAACCGCGCGGAAGCTTTCAAAGCTTACCGCGCGTTTTTATTTTGGGCTGGCCTTTCGGTGCAGGCGCTTATTTTGCTTATGCATTGAATATGAGCCAAAAAGCGTTCAACAGTCTATTTCGATAAACTATGTCTTAAGTAAGAGCTATCTGATCGAGATGCACAGGCCCTCATTCAAAATAGGCACGTCGCTGGAGCAATTGTTCTAAGCCCGCTAATTTGAGTGACCGCGAACATTCTGTCCGCATTTTCGAGCGTAATAAGTTGTACTGTCACCTACGCGTGGGCGCGGCATAAGGTCTTAACAATTACGGGAATAAGGCGATGCAAACCATTCTTCGCAAGACGCTCGATGCGTCTTACACGCGGCTCAAATGCATGGAGCCATCGCCCACGGCATTCGCAGGCAATTATGCGCTGTGCCTTGGCATGATCATGGGCGCACAGACCTGCAAAGGGATGTCGGTGAAGGAAGCCGAGAGCGAACGGGCGTATCTGGCCATGCTTGCAGCAATGTACGAAATTCAACTCGGCGTGCGCGGCGATCTTAGCGCGCGGTAAGACGCTCGCTTAGTGTTGGAAAATCGAAAAGGCCCGGTGGTTTGATCCCCGGGCCTTTTCTTATTGATGAGCGTGATGCGGGCACTCCCACTATTGCGCTGCACCCGATGTCTTCGGCAGTTTCACATCGCGGCTGGTCCTTGACGCCGGCGTCGCTATGTCAAAAAGTACGCGTGTCATCTGCCGCAAATATCGTTCAATAGAAAAGTGCTCGCCTGCATCTGCGCGACCCCGTGCGGCGAGACGCGAGGCCAGTTCGGGTTCGCGCTGCAAGGTACTGATAGCCTCCGCAAGTTTCGCTGCATCGTCCGGTTCGACAATAAGCCCGTTCTCGCGATCCCTCAGGATTTCCGGCACCGCTCCGCCATTAGACGCAATGACGGGCTTGCCAGCAGCCATTGCCTCGATGATCACAAGACCAAACGGCTCGGGTTGCGTGGAAGCATGAACGATCACGTCCATTGCCTTCATCCATGAGGCTACGTCGTGCTGGAAGCCGGCGAAATGCACACGCTTCGTAATGCCAAGTTCCTTTGCCCGGGTGCGCAAACTTTGCGCATAGCCGGTCTCGCCGAAGAGCGCATCGCCGACAAGAACAAGATGAGCATCCGGCACGCGGGCGATGGCATCGAGCGCGACGTGCTGACCTTTCCATTGCGTGAAGCGGCCAAACAAGCCGACGAGAAAGGCATCGGCGGGAAGTCCGTGCAGCGCGCGGCGCTCATCGGCCAGGGTTGGCGTCTCCTTCTGATCGCCGCTAAAGCGCGCCATGTCCACGCCGTTATGGACAACGGGCACTGCGCTGCGCGGCAGGCCGGTGAGTTCGATCAACGCATCGGCGGAAGCGCGTGAGTTCGCAATCACGTGATCGACGCCGACCTTCACCGCCCACTTGATCAGCAGCAGATGCATGCGGCCGAAGTGAGCACGCGAGACGATGTCGTGCACATGCCAGACCGTAGGCTTGCGATGCAACGCATGGCCCAAAGCGCCCAGGATCAATGCCTTCTGCGTGTTGAGGAACAGGATATCGAAGGGCTTCGCACGCGCGGCAATTGAACGGATCTGACGCACGATGCCAGGCAGCGCTGCGAACGCCGTGAACCTTACGCGATCTTTCTTGATGCCTGAGATACGTGCATCCGCATCAACCGATACCCGAACACCTTCAGCCTGAAGCCGTTCGCGAAACGGACCATCGGAGAGCAGCAAGACCTCACTGCGCTGGGTGCTCTGAATGGCAAGCGGCAGCAGACAGATCTCGGCGCCGCCGAGCTGTCCGCTTTGATCCACGAATAGGATGCGCGGTTCTCTATGCGAGTGTGAGTGCGACAGCGCGGCAGCATCGGCAAGTGATGGGCTGGTCTCCCGTAGTCCGGTCGACGATGCGGAGCCTTTATCACGCAGCAGCGTGGTGGAAGAAATTAATAAGCTGGCTGCGGTTTTTATTGGCATTGGTGACAAGCGTTGCAGAGAATAAAACGAGTGATGAACAAACCCGTGGTTAATGAAGAACACAACCGTAGGAAATTGAACACAGCGCTCATTATTCGCAATGCGATGCTTGAAGTGTGTGGCCGTGCGCACGAAAGCACGAAGGGTCTGTCTTTAAACTCGCTTCATCGGCAGCAAAGGCTGCGGCAGACGGGTTTGATCATGAAAGTGGCTATTGTTCACGACTGGCTGGTGGTGTCGGGCGGCGCGGAGAAGGTGCTGGAGCAGATGATTGCGTGCTTTCCGCAAGCGGATATTTTCAGTCTCGTGGACTTCCTCGAAGGACCGTTCAATCGTTCATAACAAGCCGGTCAAGACGTCGTTCATACAGCGGCTTCCGTACGCGGAGAAGAAGTATCGCGGGTATTTGCCGCTAATGCCGCTTGCTATCGAACAGTTCGACTTGTCGGGTTATGACCTCGTTCTCTCGAGTTCGCATGCGGTGGCCAAGGGCGTGCTGGTTGGTCCCGATCAGACTCATGTGAGCTACGTGCATTCGCCCATTCGTTACGCGTGGGATCTGCAGCATCAGTATTTGCGTGAGGCGCGTCTTGAGCATGGTCCGCGTTCGTGGGCTGCGCGCTTGTTGTTGCATTACTTGCGCAACTGGGACGCGCGCTCGGCCAATGGCGTCGATCGCATCATTGCGAATTCGCAGTTTGTGGCGCGACGGATCATGAAGAGTTACCGGCGTGAATCTGCGGTCATTGCGCCGCCGGTGGACGTCCATGCGTTCGAGGTGGGCGACAAGAAGGGCGACTTCTATTTGACGGCTTCGCGCATGGTCCCTTACAAGCGCATCGATATGATTGTGGAAGCGTTTGCTTCCATGCCGCATCGCAAGCTCGTGGTGATTGGCGATGGCCCGCAGATGGATGTGGTGCGAGCGAAGGCCACGCCCAATGTGAGTATTCTGGGCTATCAGTCGTTTGAAGTTCTTGAAGGATCATATGCAGCGCGCCAAGGCGTTCGTCTATGCCGCGGAAGAGGATTTCGGCATTGCGATCGTGGAAGCGCAGGCTTGTGGTACGCCGGTGATTGCTTATGGCAAAGGGGGCGCGCTGGAGTCGGTCGTGCCGCTTGGATCGCCGGGGGCGACGGGCATACATTTTACGAAGCAGACGCCGGAATCACTGTGCGGTGCGGTGGAGCGTTTCGAGGATTGCTCGCAGGCTTTTTCGGCAGCCGCCTGCCGCAAGAATGCTGAGCGATTCAGTGCCGCGGATTTTCGGCGCCGGTTTATTTTCGAGGTATTGAATGCCATGGCGAAGGCGAACCCGCCACGGGAAAACGAAGTTACGAGTGTGTTGCCGCAGACGTACGTGAAGGCTGCATAGTCAGGGGAAAGGTAGGTAGGGAGTTTGCCTGCACCTAGCGGTGTGGGCTTTTTTTTCGTTCGCACTCGGGGTTCTTTGGGGGCGGGCTACCGGCGGTGGTCGGGGTTGATGTCGGGTTGCTGCTGCTGACCTTAGCGCGGGTTCGATATTGGCTATATTTTTTATCACTATTAGCCACTGTCCGTGGCGGCACTTCATTTCTTTGTCCAACGGCGACAAAGAAACGAAGCAAAGAAAACGCCTTTCCACAATCTGTATTAAGTGTCCCCAGCGTGCAGACCACTGCTTTTGGTTCCCGCGTAGCGAGGTGCTCGCTAGAACCACGGACACTTGAAGCCCTCCTTCTCGCGAATCCCTACATCCCCACGCTTCGCCACCAGTGCTCTCGGGCAAGATCCATAGTCCTACGGAATAGTGCAGCCCCACGCGTTTTTAGGCGTTGGTGGAGTTGACCCGGTTTCGTGGACACCTATTCTTTAGAACAGGAGGTGTTCACCATGCAGAAACATCACAAGCCGTACCCGGCGGAATTCCGGGCGCAAATGGTAGAGCTGGTACGCGCGGGGCGTACGCCCGAGGAGCTCGCGGAGGAATTCGAGCCCACCGTAGCGTCGATCTACAACTGGCTGGCTCAAGCCGAGCGCGACGCCGGCAAGCGTCACGATGGTCTGACTACAACGGAGCGTGAGGAACTGACCCGGCTACGGCGCAAGGTTCGCCAGCTCGAAGTTGAGCGGGAAATCTTGTCAAAAGCCGCGGCCTGGTTCGCCCGGGAGACCGGAACTTTGCCCGAGAAGGGTTCGAGTTCATGAAAGCGAATCAGGCCACCTGGCCCATTGCCACCATGGCGCGGCTGCTGAAGGTCTCCACCAGCGGCTTTTACTCCTGGCTCAAGCGCAGACCGTCTGCGCATGCGCTTGGCGATGCGGATCTGCTTGGGCGCATTCGCGCGATCCATGCGCGCGCGCGGGAAACCTATGGGATGCCGCGCATCTATGCCGAGTTGGTCGAACAAGGCATTCACATCTCGCGCAAGCGGATAAGGCGCCTGATGAACGTAGCGGGCTTGTGCGGCGTGAGCCGGCGGCGCTGGAAGACCACCACAAAGCGTAAGCCTGATGCTCGCCCGGCCCCGGATCTGGTGCAGCGGCACTTCCGCGCCGATGCACCGAATCACCTCTGGGTGGCCGATGCGACCTATGTGCCGACCGTGGTTGGGTTCCTGTACCTCGCGGTGGTGCTGGACGTGTTCAGCCGGCGCGTGGTGGGCTGGGCGACGGGTTGCCGCCTGCGCACCGGGTTGATGCTTCAGGCGCTGAACATGGCGATAAAGGAACGGCGTCCCCACGGAGTGATTCACCACTCCGATCAAGGGTGCCAATACACCTCGATCAGCTTCGGCAAGCGCTGTCGTGAAATGGGGGTGCGCCCCTCGATGGGCACGGTGGGCGACTGTTTCGACAACGCCATGTGCGAAAGCTTCTTCGCCACGCTCGAGTGCGAACTGTTCGCGCGCGTGCGCTTCGAGACGCACAAGCAAGCCCACACCGAGATCTTCTCGTTCATCGAAGGTTGGTACAACGTGCATCGCCGTCACAGCGGCATCGGCTATCGTTCGCCGATCAACTTCGAGCGGGCTTATGCAGAAAAAAACCGAAGGTCGTCTGCAAGCGAGTTGCCCACCGCCGGCCAGCGTCATGGTCGTAATAGGCGACCCGCCGGCCGGCCGTGGACAACTCGCAGCACCTCGTCAAATGGAGGAAAATCACCTATGCAAAACTCAACTGCTTAACTGTCCACCGAAGCGGGTCACCCCCATGGTGGACCGCGTGATCCACGCGACCATTTAGACGAGGGGAACGCATAGCGCGCAATAATTTTTGGGTACTAGCACGCCAAAGAATATGGGAATACCCCTGCGCTACGCGCGAATAGCCGCGCCTGGAATCACTAGAGACTGGACGACTTGCAGCTAACCATAGAGACGGTGAGGCCGTACAAGTTTCGTGGACCATCGAACTTGCCCGAGAGCACTGGTGGCGAAGCGTGGGGATGTAGGGATTCGCGAGAAGGAGGGTTTCAAGTGTTGGTGGTTCTAGCGAGCACCGTTCTACGCGGGAACCAAAAGCAGTGGTCTGCACGCTGGGGACACTTAATGCAGATTGTGGAAAGGCGTTTTCTTTGCTTCGTTTCCTTGTCGCCGTTGGACAAAGAAATGAAGTGCCGCCACGCACAGTGGCTAATAGTGATAAAAGATATAGCCAACATTAAACCCGCGCTAACGTAAGCAGCAGCAACCCGGCACTAACCCGGTACCACGGACATAGAAATGAAGTGCCGCCACGCACAGTGGCTAATAGTGATAAAAAATATAGCCAACATTGAACCCGCGCTAAAGTAAGCAGCAGCAACCCAGCACTGACCCTCGACCACCGTAGGTAGCAAGCCCTCTAAACCCGAGTGCGAACGAAAATGCCCTGGCTAATAGTGATAAAAAAATATAGCCAACATACAACCCGCGCTAAGGTAAGCAGCAGCCCAGCATCGACCCCGACCACTACCCCAGCCCGCGCCCAAAAAAACCCGACCGAGTGCGAACGAAAATGCCCTGGCTAATAGCGATAAAAAATTAGCTCACATAGAACCCGCGCTAACGTAAGCAGTACCGACCCCGCCCCGACCCGACCTCAACCCCGCTCCGCTCCAGGCCCAGCCCCCGCAAAAGCAAAACGCCCACTTTCGCGGGCGAATCTTAAATGTAGCCTCAATAGCTATCTCATGTAAAAGAAGCACTCCCTCACAAACACCTCAATGCTTCACATCGGCCGCGAGCGGATCGCTGGAATAGGTGTATGCATACGCATAATCATAAGTCCCGGTGCGCCCACCGCTCCTGGCCGGCATGGCATTCAACACCCCGCCAACAAGCCTCGCCCGAGCGCGCTTGAGCTTCTTGATAGCCTCGGCAATATTCTTTTCCGAGTGAGCGCCGGAACGCATGACCAACACCGTAGACCCCGCAAGACTCGCAATCACAGCAGCATCAGGCACGGCCAGCAACGGCGGAGTATCGACTATGACGAGATCGAACTGCTTCTCAAAAGCCTGCAGCAGCGAAGCGAATCGAGCGGAGGTCAAAATCTCCGAAGGGTTCGGCGGATGGGCTCCCGAGCCAATGAAGTACAACCCATGGACACCCGTTTCACGAGCAGCCATCTCAAGGTCGGTTTGTCCTGTAAGCAGCTCGGTCAAGCCGCCCTGCGAAGAGCGCCCAAGATACTGCGCCAGGCGCCCACGCCGCAAGTCAGCATCAATGAGCAGCACCCGCTTACCCGACTCTGCCAGAAGCGCGGCAAGATTAGCCGACAAGAAGCTCTTGCCATCCGACGGCGCGGGGCTGGTAATGGCAATCACCCGATTAGGCGCATCGACAAGAGCGAATTGCAGCGTGGCTCGCAATCCGCGAAGGCCTTCTATCGATGTATCGAACGGATGTGTAGTGGAAAGCAAAGGCTGCGTAGCACCGCGTGAAGCGGGCAGCACCGTGGCGTCCTGAAGTGCCACACCCACGGGCGTCTTCGCAGAAAGACCAAGCGTGGAACGCAGCGAATCATCCGTGGACTGCGCTCCCAACCGCTTGACGCTGCCAGCACTTCCCTTGGCAGACGGGGAGGGCAGTGCAATGGGGCGATCAAGCCGGATACGGTCCTGCCTGGCTTGTTCTGCGCTGAACGGAATCGCGCCGAAGATCGGCAGATTGAAACGCCGCTCGACGAGATCCGGATCATCCACGCCGGCAAAGAACGAGCGACGCACAAAGGCGAACACCACACCTGCAATCACACCAAGCAAGCCGCCGGCGGCAATGATCAGCGCGGCCTTGGGTTTGACTGGCTGCGACGGCACGAGCGCCATATCGACAATGTGCACGTTGCCCACCGTACCTGCACGGCTGATCGACAACTCCTGGGTCTTGTTCAGCAGTGCAACATAGATCTCGGAGTTGACCTTGGCTTCACGCTGCAACGATACTGCCTGACGCTCCGAACCAGGCAGCGTCTTGAACTGGTTCTCGAAGCGCGACTTCTCGACGTTGAGCGCAGCGAGTTGTGCATCGATTGCATGGACTTCATCAGCACCGTCGGTGAAGCGTTGCAGCAACTGCACGCGTTGCATGCGCAGTGCCGCGATCTGGCGTTCGTAGTCAAGTCCGCCGGACAAATACGTCTGTGCTTCCTGCGTCGGCTGGAACGATCCGGCTGCGGTCTGATACTGCGCCAAGGCAGTTTCGCTGGCACGCAACTCGTTGCGCACTCGCGGCAATTCGTTGTTCAGGAAGGTCAGCATGCGATTCGCTTCTTCCTGTGCACGCTCGGTGCGCTGCTTCAAATAAGAAGCCGCCACCGCATTCGCAACTTCGGTGATGAAGATGGGCTGCGAGCCGCTATACGAGATCTGCACGATCCCGGTGTCCTTGCCTTTCTCACCCACTTGCATGCCGGCGCCGAAGGCCTGCACGGCTTCAAGTTGTGAAGCGCGCGTGACATAGAACTCGGTGCCCGGCCGTGCGACCAGCCGGCTCACGAGCAACGTGACGCCGTTGCCCGTTGCGACGGTGCCCGCGAGGCCTTGAAGCAATTCGCGATTCTCGGCATCGAGCAGCGCGAAGCGGCCGGCACCCAGCGAGCGCAACGTAAGAGGCTGGTCCTGCAGGATGGCCGGCACGCTCACCGAGTCCACCTTGAACTCTTCACCGCCCCAGGCGTACGAGTCGAGACCGAGCAGCGCCGGCAGCGGATGCCCCGTGTGCGCGAACAACGAGCTCACGCGCCCGAGCACCGGAAACACGCGCGCGGAGGTGCTGAAGTTCAGGTTGAATTGCTGGACCACGGGATCGATCACCGCGCGGCTCTTGATGATCTCGATCTCCGCGTCCGCTTGCAGCGATCCGCCGCTCGGCATCAGGGCTGCAGTGAGCGAGCCCGGAGCACCATTGGCCGCGTTCGGGCTCGGCGTCTCGACCTGCACCAGCGCATCCGCGGAATAGACCGGCGTGGACATCTTCGCGTACAGCACGGCGGCCAGCAGGATGCCGAGCGCGATGCCCAGTACCCACCAGATCTGGTCGGCAATCATCCGCACCAGATCGCGCAAGACGAATTCTTCGTCCTTGGCCTGCGCGGGCGAATGCTCCAGCATTTCATAAGTACTCATGTCGCACTCCAGGCGTAACAAATGGCAAATGACATAGTTGTTAGCGGGTCGTTTGGATGGTGTAGAAGAGCGTCTGGATCGTCGGCGTGATTTGTTCGAGCACGCGGTTGAAGCGAGCAGCGCTGGCGACTTGCACGTAGACCACGTCGCGCGGATGCAATTCGAATTGCGTCATCAGCATCAGCGCGTCCACTTGCGTCATGTCCAGTTTGTACACGTTGAGATCGAGCGGCCGCGCGGCCGGCGCCATGCCGCCATTAGCCGGTGTCAGTGCCGCGGTCTTGAGCATGCCGCCCTTCGCGAGCTGCTGCTCCGGGCGCACGGATCACATAGATCTGGCGCGGATCGGCGGAGCGCGGGTCGATGCTGTTCGCGTTCGCGAGCGCATCGGCGAGCGTGAGACGGCCGCGATTCATCGGCACGGTCTGCGGCTTGGAGAGTTCGCCCAGCACGAACACACGGCTCTTGCTGCGATCCGGCACATCGATAATGATCGTCATCCTGCAGCAACACGTTCTGCTGGATATCGCCGCGATCGAGCAGGGCGGCGACGTCGACTGCGTACCGATGCCCATCGCGCGTGATGCCGACGTTCTGCAGATCGGCATCGGGATTCGCCCCGCCTGAGCGGTTGATCGCATCGATGACGGACAGCGGCACGTCGGTGATCGGTTGCGATGAAGGCTGCTTCAGGTCGCCGGTGACTTGCACCTGCTTGCTATAGAAGCCGCTCACGCGCACGTCGAGCTGCGGATTGCGAATGGTCTTCGACAAGCCCTTGGTGAGCGCTGCCTGCAATTCTTGCAGCGGTCTTGCCGACAGCCTGCACGCGGCCCACGCGCGGGAAGAAGATGGTGCCGTCGTTGGCTACGCGCACGGTGACGCCGCCCGCTTCAACACCGCTCGTGCTGCCCGTGGCGCTGACCGGTGCGCCGCCGGCTACGGTCGAGCCGCCCGTTGCAGCCGAGGGCAGCGGCGGCATACCTGCGGCGCCCGTGCTCGCCTAGATACCGGCCGAGCTGAACTCCGGATGATCCCATACGGTGACGCTGATCTGGTCATTCACACCGATGTGATACGCGTACAGCTTGCGCGTGTCTTTGGTGAGGCAGGTCAGCGGGCAAACGCTCGCGAGCGACTCATCGCTCAAGCGCGGATGGGTCTCGAAGTACGTCACGTCGATGGGCTGAACGTGATACTTCACGTTCGCCTGGGCAACGCTATCCGGCGACGGTGTCAGGTCAAGACGGTCGGTATCGAGAAAGGGTCCCGGCGCGATTGCGCAACCGGTGAGCGATGCTGTGAAGGTAGCGCCAGCCAGCAGTGATACGAGTAGTTTGATGTTCATTTTTAGTGGTCCTCGCGTTACGGATACGCTGAATCTCTTCAGCGCAAAGTCTCCTGACCGTCAACACGCAGCGCGCGTAGGTGGTTCTTCCTGTGCATGACATGAGCGCCTTGCAGCTTTTGTCCCGGGTCTCGCTGCGAATGGGTTTCTCCCCGGTCCACTCATTCGCAGCAACCACTCGAGACAACAGCTGACGCTCCCGGCCTGGATATCTGGCAGGTGTTCACACAGGAAGAACCGCAGGTTGAAAGGCGCACGGCAGGAGACCGCGTACCTCTGAAAAAATTGTGTATCGATTACATTGCATCACTACCGGATCGTCGGGCTTGCTCGCACTGACCTGCCCTGGGGCATTGGTCGAGGCGGCAGGTGGCCGTTCGATATGGCATCTTGGCGTTTCCGGCAGGGTCGGTAAGTGCGGTTGCGCACGTTAGGCGCCTTAGTTCACACAAATAGTGTTTGGGTGAAGCAGATACATGTTCAACGTAGCGAAGGCGATCAGAAATCATTTTGATTCAAATGCATTTCGGATAATCCGCATTCAGCTCGAACCATTACCGAAGGCACTTTCAATAAGCGCGTCTTCAGCGAATGCGAGCGTGCAGAATCCCGTCGATGCAAAGTCGAATGCAAAACGTCTTGTTTCATGAGGTATGCCGTCGCGGCCAACGTTCAAGCGTCGAAGCGTCAAATAAGCGTCGAATCGTGACTACGGGAAGAGGAGAACACGCGCTCAAGCGGTACGTCGGTGAACGCAGCAGGCAGAGTCCACGTCGCCAGTTTCAGGCAACACGAAAAATTCCACCACACTCAAAGTCCATCCGACATCCACATTTGAACTCTCGCACGAGCACGAGCAGGCCGGCTCATCATCAACGCCAAAGCGTCACAACGTGACACAAGCGTCGACTGCATGAAGCCATGTCGCGTGTTCAGTGAACCTCTTCCAGCCTGACGCAGACGCGGCAGCAGCCGGTCGAATTCACGCTTGACGATGCCGTAGCATTCGCATGCACGCGCCTCGAGGCCTTCGCGATCCAGAACCTTGATGCAGCCACGGCTGTGATGGATCAGGCCGGCGTCATGCAGCTTGCCTGCGGCTTCGGTCACGCCTTCACGACGCACGCCAAGCATGTCGGCAATCAATTGTTGCGTGACTTGCAACTGGTTCGAAGCGGTGCGATCGATTTCGATGAGGAGCCAGCGGCACAGTTGCTTGTTGAGCGAGTGGTGGCGATTGCATGCAGCCGTTTGCGCCACTTGCGTGAGCAGGGCTTGCATGTACAGCAGCATCAGGCGGCGCAGGAAGTCCGAGCGGCCGAACTGTTCGCGCAATGCAGATGCGCTCATGCGGTAAGCGAAGCCCGGGCATTGCACCTGGACGCGCGTCGGCATGGTTTCACCGCCAGTCAGAACCGGCACGCCGGTCATGCCTTCACGGCCGACCGCTGCGATCTCGACTGAACCGCCGTCTTCCATCGTGTGCAGCAGGGAGATGATGGCGGTGGTGGGGAAATACACGTGATGAATGCGTTGGCCCGAATCGCACAGCAATTGATCGGTGCGAAGTTGAACCAGTTCAAGGTGCGGCGTAAGGGCTTGCCATTCGTGCGCGGGAAGCGCACCCAACAGATGATTGCCGTGCAGGTCGGACTGAAGGGTCAGCATGATGTTCTTCTCTCGTAACTTTGCGCATTGCGCCTTACTTGTTATTTACCGGTCAGCGATTCGTTTCGTGGATGCATCTGACGGCATCCATCGAAACGTGTCGCGACCAGCCCCGTAAGCAGCCCGGCATCGTCGTGTTAGTTAAATTCGTTTTTCGACGTTGCCGGCGCTGCGAGACTCATTTAGCGAGGACCGTGCCAGCAGATGCGCAATCTCAATGCCATCATGGGGTCGTGCTTCAAGCGCGATGAGCGCAAATCTGCAGATGGATATTTTTGTTTCACTCTTGAACATGGCGTCGTGTGGACGGACGCTATTGATGCGATTGATGCAGCGCACGCTTTCGTCTGCGCAATGCCTTGCTGGTGGCCCATTCGAGTTTTTTTCATGACGTGCAAAGCGGCTCGCGAGCTTGCGCAGCGAACGGGGTTGAGCCAGCATTCGTCGGTTGTTTTGAAAATTGATTCAGAACTGTTCCATCAACTTGGTGCGCTAGCGAACGCATTTGCTTCGCAGCACCGCTTGACACGCTTGCACGGCCTGATGGAGCGCATGCTGCCTTGTTCAGCATCGGCCTTCTAATTACGCTGGTAGTGAATTGAAAACGTTGCGTTGAGTGCACGAACCTCGCCTTCTGGCGGATGAGAAGTGTTGCGCTGGCGAGCAACGAGCGGGATACGGCGCTCGACGGCCGGGTGAAAGATGGAACCAGTCGAGCGTCGCGCGATAGTGCGGATCGACGACATGAACCCAGCGTGCCAAACGTTTGGCGCTGCACCACCAGCTCCCAGTTCTCGTGCCGGTTTGCTCAACGCGAACCTCGAGCCCGAGCTCGTGGCGCTGCGTGCAGGCGCGCTCGGGGAAGTGGAATGCTTCGGACAACACGGCGCCGCTCGCCTTGTCGCGCAAGGTGATCACGGTGGCATCGTGGGCGCGTGGGCCGAATCGGTACGCGTAGGTGAAATCGAAGAACTGGCCGAGCAGCTCCGAGGCCTGAATACGCGCCGTGCTGCGTGCCGCGAGCGTTACGTCTTTCGATGCGCCGGCCACCTTCGTCGCGCCGTCGCGAAGGCACGCGAGTTCGAGACGCGCATCGATCGGGCGCGGCAGTTTCGTTGATCAAATGCACATCGAGGCCGTCAAGGCCTTCGTCGGTGATGAGTGCTGCTACCGGGCGCAAAACCTGCGCGAGCCCGTGCCAGGCGCTTTTGGGCGCGCCCAGGGCATCGATTACGCCCCAGCCTGCGCCCGGCCGCAGGTCCTGCAACTGCCAGACGATCCCGCCCGCGCACGACGAGCCATGGCGGCGCCATTCCGAGAAGACTTCGCTCATGACCTCGGCCACGACCGCGCGCGACAGGTCGAGATAGCGCTCGGGGTCTTCGTATCGAAGGCGGGCGGGATCGACCTGAGTAGAGCGTGCGCAGGTAGTGCTCGCGCACGTCGTCGAAGTCCCAGCCCGCGCCGGGGTCGCGCGGCACGGCGGCTTTCCAGCGCGGCTCATGCGGCTTCGATGCGAGCGGCACGGCGTTGAGCGCGACATCGTCGGGGACGTTGGCGAACGCGAGGCATTCGCTGGCGAAACGAACGTTTGCGCGCCGCGCGTCTTCGAGCGGTCGCTGGTAAGCGCCCACGCCGTAGTAATGGGTGATGCCCGCGCGCGTGGCGAACGGCCAGGCGTTGGCGCTGCCTCGGCATCTCCGGCGGGCACGCTGGGCGAGTTCACTCACATAAGGCACATCGGGCCGCAGCGCCGCGACAATGGACGGCAACTGCTGCGTGAATAACGTTTGCGCGCGCATTTCGGGCGGCAGGCCGAGCATGGCGCCTTGCTGGTCGGCTTCACTGCCGCCGCATAGCACGCGCAAGCGAAGCGAAGCGTTGCGTGCGTGACAGGAACTGTTCGGCTTCGCGCTGGACACTGGCGGTGAAGGCCGCATCAGTCGGATAGTCGAAATTCGCGAATGCAAAATCCTGCCAGATCAAAAGCCCGTATTCATCCGCCAATCCATAGAACGCATCGGACTCGTAGAGCATCGTGCCGCCCACGCGCAAGAGGTTCATGCCGGCGTCGCGGGCAAGTTCGAAAAACGTTTGCGCCTGTTCACGCGAGCCGCTCGAGCGAGACGAGATCCGCGTTCGTCCAGCATGCGCCGCGCGCGAAAACGGGTACGCCGTTGACCACCAGCTGAAAGCCATCGCCTGCCGGGCCGCGATCCACGCGCAGTTCTCTGAAGCCGATACGTCCCAGCTCGATGACATCGTTGTCAGCGAACTCGAGCGCGACCCGATGCAATGCCGGCTCACCATGCGTATGCGGCCACCAGCGCGGCACATTCGGGACGCGCAACGTGGCGCCAATCGTTTGCGCATCCCGCCATTGCAGCGTTATGGACGCATCGTTGCAAATCACGCGCGCTGCCTGCTCCTGCTGCGGATGAACAAACCGGACTGTCAGATGAATCAGGCCATCGTCGCCATCGAGGCTTGAACGCAGGTCCACGCGATCGATCGACGTTGCCGATTCCCCAAGCAATTCGACTGGCCGCCATGGTCCGGCTGCCTGTATCGGCGGGCACCAGCCGGGCATGTGGCCGAGCAGTGTCGTGCGTACATTGCGCAGCGTCGCAGGCTGAGCAAGCCTTGGGCGCCAGCGCGCACGGGTGCGTTTGCGGCCAAGAGCCGCAGCAAGTGATCGAAAGCAGAGATAGAGCGTGGCGTGTCCGTTCAGATTCAGATCGAGGTCATGCGCTACGAACATCGAATCGGAATCGAGCAGTTTTGTATCGTCGAGCCAGACTTCCGAAAGTGTTGCAAGTCCGTGCAATCGCAACCGGCGCATCCCGTTTTCCGATAAGACCAATCGATACCAGTGGTCATCAAAAGCGAATGCCGGCGGTGCATCCAGATCGAGCTTGCCAGCCGCTCGCCATGCCGATGCAACCGTGCCCGGCACGGGCGCGGCGAGCCAGCCTTGAGGATGTAAACCGGCATGCAAGTCAGCAGGCGATGCGCAAGAGCCGGCCGGCGTGGTTAGGCATTGCCAGCCCTCGGACAACAATTGCGGAAAATAAGCGGACGGCGAAGCACCGGCGCCGGGCGATTGGATGCGCATGGCGGTTTCCTCGAATGGCGTTGGTAACGTGGCGTCGAGGTGACCCACTCTTATAGTGTGTGTGCAGCGCGAAACACGCGGCCTGGATTAATCAGGTGCGCAGCGGCGGTTCCGGCTGCTTGCAGCGTACAGCAAAGAGACTAGCGAATCAGCGCGGCAAGCGGCTCCACGACTTTGTCGTACGACTCTTCCAGCACGTCGAAACACTCGTGGCAGGGGTCGCGCCGGCCGCGGGCAATGGCCCGCACCAGCCGGAACTGCATCACCATCGACTCGGTTGCGATGCGTTGCGCCGCTGTCGGCATCGTCGTCGGGAATCGCGAAACCGCGCTCGCGCAGCCAGACGAGATATCTCGACAGGAACTCGAAATTCGAGCCGAGTTGCCGCATGAGGTTGAAGGTGTACAGATGGAAGTGAGCCTCGCCGCGCTCGAACAGCATCTCCAGATGCTCGGGAAAAGCCGCCCGCCATTGCGTGATCGGATTGCGCGCCGGACGCCGCTGCAAATGCGCGACCAGCAGATCCGCCGATGCTTCCGCCAGCGCCGTGCCGCTCAGCGGCGGCCGGGCGCGCTTGCAGAACTCCACGTACGGAAACAGCAGCTCGGGACGGTCCGCCGAGTTCCGGCAGCCGGCGAAACACGCCTTCATAGTCCTCGCCGTCGAGCACGAAATAGCCCGTGTTGTGGAAATAGCCGAGCCGGCGCGAGCGCGGATCGATGTAATCCACGCCGATAGTCGTCTTCGTATGATCGTGCCGGTACGACGTGGCGCGCGTATCGGGCAGATAAAACGCATCGACTTCTGCCAGCACGGTATGGCCGCGCTGGGTCTGCGTGCGCACGCGGTCTTCCAGCGAATCGTAGATTGCCAGTTCCTGGACCTGCAGGCCGTAGAGCTTCGTCGAGGTCCTCCAGCGGAAACTTGAAGAACGTGAACTGGTCGCCTTCGAAGTCCTGCGTGACCGTGAAGGCGAGCGCTGCGCGCGGATCGAGCCCGTAGCCGTGCAGCAACTCGATCCACAAGTCCACGTAGCAATTCGTTTCCGCCCAGACCCGCTCGCCCTGATGCAGCGCGTGCGACTGGTGCTTGCGCACGCGCATGCGGGGCGGGTGCAGTTGCACGACCCGCGCGCGCTCGCGGCCTGAGTCTGTCGCGCCGCCGCGAGTGGAGGGCAGTCATGACGAGCGCCTCGAGGCCGGCGCTGATACGCGACTGCGTATCGCCCCAGAGGAACTCGCGCACGTCGGCCGGCCACGCTTTGACGTCGAGGCCATGATGACGGAAGAGAGCAAGCGTGGTGCGCTCCATGCCGAACCCGACGCACGCCGTGTGCGCGAGTTCGCCGTCCGCCTGGGCGATCTTCCAGATCTCGCCGAAGTGTTCCATGTGATAGTTGAACGACAGGCACGCGGTCGGCCGGTCGGGCGTTGCAACCGGAATCAGCAGTTCGAATTTCAGTTGCTGGGCGCGCTGGCTGTCGGCCACGATCTTGCCGCCGCGGCCGAAGAACGGGTCGTTGGCGAGATCGATTTCGAACGGCAGGCCGAGCATTTCCACGAGCAGCGAGCCGCGCTCGATCCACTTCTGACGGAACTCCATGACCTGCTGCGGGCTGCCGAGACGCACGTATTCGCGCATGCGGAACATCTGCATGCGGCCCGGATCGATGGACGGTTCATGGCGGAAGCAATACGCGAACACGTCGACGGTGGCGCCTTCTTCGGCCAGTGCGCCGCGCTTGGCGATGATCGGGTAGATCGGATAGCAGGCGGCCGGCGTGAGCACGAGACGCGTGGGCTTTTGCTGATCCATCCATTCGTCGGTGCGTTCTTCTTCGCCTACGGAAACGCGTCTTTTCGAGCGCTTCCAGCAGCCGTGATGCCCGCGGTCGTTGCCCTGAAACGAGTGGATCGTGCCGGCGAGATCGGGGAAGCTCTTCAGGTACTCGCTGTCCTCGAAGTCGTGGCGGCGCATGGCCGGCGGAAAGCGCAGCACTTCGGCGTCCTGGTCGGCGCCCAGCAGCGTGATCGCGTTGTTCAGCCGGTCGATCACGTCCTCGAATACCTGGCTGCGGCCATACAGGCCGTCTTCGCCGGTATCGATCAGGAGGCCCGCTTCGATCATGCGCGTCGCGCAATGTGACGTCGGAGGCGTTGTAGGTGGATGCGTTCAGCTCTGCGTCGGCGGCTGCAATGGCCGCGTGTTCCGTCACCGTGTTCATGTCTAGATGCTCCCCGTAGCCGGCGTGCGCTGCGCAAGCAGCAGGTTCGCCGTGTTCAATTGGATGCGGTCGTTGCTGATCATCAGCGGCGCTGAGAAAAGATCGCGCAGATGACGCCCGACGCTGTATTCGGTGTTGTTCTTGTAGCCCGCCATGCCGCAGATCATCAGCGTCTCCTGCACGACCTGCAGCGCCGTCGACGAGATGCTGAGCTTGAGCGTGTTCATGTCGGAGGCAAGACCGATCGAGCGCGCCGAGCGGCGTATCGAAATCGCAGGCTTCCCGTGCATCGCGCGCAATGCGCTCGGACGACGCGTCGCTGGCAGCGTCGAGCGCGACCTTGAGGCGTGCCTGCATCATGCGCAGTTGCGCGACTGCGTCCGCGAGCCGCGACGCGGACGGCGGCAAGGCACCCGGCTTGCCGCGCGCCTGGGCGCGGAAGAACTGGTGCGCGCGGTTCACGGCGTCCGCGGTAATGCCGATCCATACCGATGCCCAGAGCGTATGCGAGACCGGCAACATGGTCTGGTCGGCGATCTGGGCGAAGGGCACGGGCAGGATCTGCTCGGCGCGGCCGTCGGCGACGAGCCGGAAGCTTTCGCTGCAGGTGCCGCGCATGCCGAGCGAGTCCCAGCCGCCGCGCTTTTCCAGCACGAGCGAGTCGCGCGGCGCCACGATCAGCACCTGATCGGACGGCGCTTGCGTCCGGACTGCGGCGCGCGGTGACCAGGATGCAGTCGGCGTGCTCGCCGTACGAGATGGTCGGCGCGAGCTTCTCGATCCTGAACGCGCCGTCGACCAGTTCGACCGCACAGGCGCTGGTGCGCATGTTGCCGCCGATGGTTTCTTCGGACGTGGCCGACGCGAGCAGCCATTGCTCATCGATCAGGCGACGCGATCATCTGCGCGCTGCCACGGGACCGCGTTGCCCTGATCGACGATGCAGGCCACCTGGCTCTGATGCATTGCGTAGACCATTGCCGTCGATGAACACGCACGTGCCGAGCGTTTCGCAAATGCGCGCTGACTTCGGCGAGCGTCAGGCCGGCGCCGCCAAGCTGCGACGGGGATCATCGCGGACAACAGCCGTTCGCGGCGCATCGCCTCGAATGCTTCCACGGGGAAACGTGCGTCGCGGTCGACCGCGTGCGGCATGCTGCGCCGCGATCTGCGCGACGCGGCGGGTGGCCGCGAGCCAGCAACGGCTCGGCCGACGCCTGCCGGACACTTCCATCGGCCTCGTCGCGGCCAGGACCGGCGACACTCCGCACGGGGCGTTCATGCTGCCGCCTGCGCCTGTTGCAGTTCGGTCACTGCAGCGGCGAGCGAGTCGATCGATGAAAACAGGCGGCGCGTCAGCATGCGGTCGGGAATCTCGATGTTGAACTCGTCTTCGACGGCGAGCATCAGGTGAACGGTCGCGAGCGACGAC
Source organism: uncultured beta proteobacterium (assembly GCA_963708695.1). Taxonomy (GTDB): domain Bacteria; phylum Pseudomonadota; class Gammaproteobacteria; order Burkholderiales; family Burkholderiaceae; genus Caballeronia. The sequence continues at coordinate 35,930 of CAVPTS010000028.1, read as the reverse complement.
AGGCCCGCGGCGTAGAGGTCGGCGTCATCGGCGAGGGTATCGGCCGGAACGTCGAGCCGGGCGGATTCGGTAAGGATGCGGCGCAGTGCGGATTTCATGTAATTGCCCCCCAAGAAGCGTCACTAAAGGTGTGTCACCTAAAACCGGCCGCGGCCGCTTCATATCGGCTTTTCGCGTGTCCGGAACCGAACTGGTCGTGCAATCGGCAACCTGGCGCACGTTTGTTTTGAAGCCTGGCGCTGTTCCCCTGAATTAAGCGGGCACCGGGCTTTTTTCTGCGGCCGTTCGTCATCCGCCGATTGCGGTTCGGTTGACCGTATTTAACGGATTGGCAAGGGGTTGCGTCGGTGCGATGCCGCACGGAAGTTAAGTGGTTCGGCGACGTATCGTATGAACATGGAAACAAGCCGGTGCTGCCGGCCTTATCACGGGATCTGGACGCCGGACATGAACTGGAAAGCACTCGACTTCGAGCAAATCACCGCACGGGAGCTGTATTTGATCCTGCGCGCGAGAAGCGCTGTGTTCGTTGTCGAACAGTCCCACGTGCATCTGGATGCGGACGGGCGCGATGAAACGTCCGTGCATGTGTTTGCAGCGGAAGACATCTCGCGATCCGATGCCGGTCATGGCCTATGCGCGCTGCACGAGGGCAGACGCGGGGGCCGCGGAGGTCGTGGTCGACAAGATCCTGACAAGTCCGCTGCGACGCGGCGACGGCACGGCCGAAGCGCTGATCGAGCGGGTGCTGGCAGCAGCGGGTGAACGCTGGCCCGGGCGCGGCGTTCGATTGCTGGCGCCGGTGAGCCTGCTCGGGTTCTATGAAGCGTTTGGTTTTCGTCAAGATCGGGGCGCCGTTCGTCGAACACGGGGTGCGCGTGATCGGACTCATGCGCAAGAGCCGTCTTAGCGGCCAGACGATCCGGCAGATGGGCGTGACGGGTTATATCGACACCGTGGAAGTGGTTTAAGTGTTCAACAGACATGGTTTGGCAGAGTGCCTAACGTCGGCGTCAGACGTTTCTAAATTACACAGAGGACGCTAAGGAACGTGCATTGCACGCTTCACGAGGCCGACCTCTCCTTTTCAGGATTGCACGATGTCGAGTGTTTCGATCACCAATGTTCGAGACGGGTCGCAGGATGGGCGCGTTCAGACGTGGAAGACTCCCTGGATGGCGCAGCGCGAGAAGATGGCTGCCGGCCCAACAGCGGCCGAGACGGCGGCGCGCGCGACGAAGTTCGCAGCCGATGCCGTGAAGGCGAAACAGCGCGCTGAACTGAGCGCGCCGGCGCCGGCTGATGATCGCGCCGCTGGGGTTCGCGGCGCTCACGGCGCTGTTGCTCGCGCTGCACCAGGGCCGCGTGCTCGAGCTGGTTTATCCGGCCGGCGCGCTCGTGGTAGCTGCGTTGCTCTTCAAGCGTTCGCCCGCGCACTATCTGTCATTCGTTGTTTGGCTGTTCTTCCTGACGCCGGAAGTGCGGCGCCTGTCCGACTACTTCAACGGCGCGTTCAGCGACCGCAGCCTCATCATGCTCGCGCCCGTGATAGCGGCCGCGCTGTGCGGCATGAACCTGCTGACCCACTTTCGCGTGCTGATGCAAAGGCGTGCGATCCCGCTCACGCTGATCGTGCTCGGGGTGTTCTATGGCTATGTGATCGGCATGGTCGGCGCGGGTATTGCAGCGGCGTCTTATACGCTGATCTCGTGGCTGTTCCCGGTGCTGATCGCGTTTCATATCCTCGTCACGTGGCGGCAATACCCCGAATATCACCGCACGATGCTCAAGACCTTCGTGTTCGGCGGTTTCGTGATCGCGGCTGTACGGCGTGGTGCAGTACGTCAGTCCGCCGCCATGGGACGCGTTCTGGCTGCTGCAGTCCGGGATGACCTCCGAAGGCGTGCCGCTGCCGTTCGCCATGCGGGTGTCGAGCACGATGAACTCGTCGGGCCCGTTCGCCATCGCGATGATGGCGTGCCTGCTGATGACGCTCGCCGCACGCAACAAGATGGCCTTTCTCGCGGGCGCCCTGGCCGTGCCGGCGCTGATCGGCACGATGTCGCGCAGTGTGGTCGGCGGCCTGCGCATCGGGCTGCTGTACCTCTTCATCATGCTCGATGGCCGCAGCCGCTTGCGGCTGGCCGGCGGTATCGCCGTGATTGTGGTGCTGTGTTCCCCGGTTGCCATGGTCGATGAAATTTCAGAAAAAGCGATAGCGCGCTTGTCCACGGTCACGCAGCTGGATAACGACTACAGCTATCAGGTCCGCACCGAGATCTACAAACATTTTCTCTCGGAGATGACGACGAATATTGCGGGGCAGGGGCTCGGCATGACCGGGCTCGGCTCGAAGCTCTCGGGCGATGGCTCGTCAAATAACGTCGACTTCGACAGCGGCCTGATGGAGGTGCCCTACGTGCTGGGCTGGCCGGGCACGCTGCTTTATACGGCGGGTCTGCTGATGCTGGTCGTGCGCGCGTTTGTCGCCAGCTTCGCCCGGAAAAGCGACCGCTTCGCAGTGGCGGGCACTGCGGCGGCCTTCGGCGTCATGGCGATGATGGTGTTCGTCAACACGCTGGTCGGCTCGGGGGGCATGTTCTTTTTCATCGGCGTGATGCTGCCGGTTGCCGGCTGGCGTTATGCGCGGGAGATGCAACAACCAGTTCGCTACTCCGGCATTCGTGCGAATGACCAGCCCGCTCCCGTCGCGACGGGAACCCCCGCGCAACGGAATATTGCGTTGCCTTCCACGCTGCTTCCGTGAGCGACGTAGCGGGCCGGCCCGAGTGGGTCTGCAAAACAAATAAAAGTGCGCCAGCACATTCAGTATTCAACGAGGACCGCATGAATCTACTTATCGTCACCCACACCGTCGGCAAGAACGACGGGCAAGGGCGCGTCAACTACGAGGTCGTCCAGGCCGCGCTCGCCGCAGGCCATTCCGTTACGCTGCTCAGCACGACAGTCGACGAAACGTTGAGCCGTCATCCGCGCATCACGGTTGCTCGTCTGCCCGCGAGCCGCGTGCCCACGCGCCTGCTTCAATATCAGGTCTTCGCGCTGCGCGCTGCTGCGTGGATTCGCGCTCACCGGCATGAATTCGACGTGGTGCAGGTCAATGGTTTCATTGCGTGGACGCGCTGCGGATGTCAACGCAATCCACTTCGTTCATAGCGGCTGGCATGACAGCGGCTATTACCCGTTTCGCCTGAGCGGCGGTTTGTATGCGGCGTATCAGGTGCTGTTCACGCGGCTCAATGCGTGGTGCGAACGGTGGGCGTTCAAGCGTGCGCGCGTGCTTGTGCCCGTTTCGGAAAAAGTGGCGGCAGAGCTCGTCGCGCTGGGCATGTCGCGGGACAACATTCGTGTGATTCATAACGGTGTGGACAACGTAGAGTTCTCGCCAGACCTCGCGCAGACGTCGCAGCGTGAGCGTTTCAAATTGCCTGAAGCGCCGTTCATGCTGCTGTTCGCCGGCGACTTGCGCAACGCGCGCAAGAACCTCGATACCGTGCTGCGCGCACTCGTGAACTGTCCGCCGAACGTGCATCTCACCGTGGCCGGCGGAGTCGCGAACAGCCCTTATCCGGCAATGGCCGCTGCGCTCGGCGTTGCAGACCGCGTGCATTTTGTCGGAATGATCCGCGACATGCCCGCGCTGATGCGTTGCGCCGATGCGTTCGTGTTTCCGTCGCGTTACGAAGCCATGAGCCTTGTGCTTGCTCGAGGCGCTTGCCTCCGCGTTGCCGGTGATCACCGTGCACACGGCCGGCGGTGCGGAAGTGATTACCGCAGAGTGCGGCATCGTGCTCGACGACCCCGACGATGAAGCCTCGCTTGCCGAAGCCATCTCGCTGATTGCATCCGACCCGCTGCGCGCCCGCGAAATGGGCCACGCTGCTCAGACGCTCGCCGCGACACTGTCATGGCAGACCATGGCGGCGCGCTATCTCGCGCTGTTCGAGGAGATCGCGGTGAGCCGCAAGACGCGTGGCCCACAACGCGCGGGCTCGCCGCAAGACTGTATCGGTGAAGACATGAGCTACTGTAATCAAATCCATGAGCATTCCTGCGAGTTGCGAATAAGGCCGCCGAACAAGGCTCGAAAGAGGTCAGCGGACCGATCGCTGAAGGCAAGCCCGCAAAGCAACACCAAATCGACTCGCTGCAGATCGGCATGAACTGGTTCGACGAACGTCCCGGCGGCCTCGACCGCATGGTCAGCGCGCTGATCCAGTCGCTGCCGGCTCAGGGCGTGGCCGTGCGAGGACTGGTCGCGGGCAGCGAAAACGTGCGCACGTCGACCCATGGCGTAGTGACGCCGTTCGCCGCGCCCGATGCGCCTTTGGCGAAGCGCTCATCGGTTTGCGCCGCGCTGCGGTCGAGTTGCGCCGGGCGCGCATGCCTGATGTGGTCGCCGCGCATTTTGCGTTGTACGCGGCGCCCGTGCTGGGCAAATTTTCGCGCGTGCCGAAGGTCATCCATTTTCATGGACCATGGGGCGATGAATCGGCCCACGGGGCGCGCGGCCACGCGAGCGTGATCGCGCGGCGCGCTGTCGAACGCCATGTGTATCAGCGCGGCAATCTGCATATTGTGCTGTCGCAGGCGTTCGGCGATGTGCTGCAGAAACAGTATGGCGTGAAAGCCGACACCATCCGCATCGTGCCGGGATGTGTCGATGTCAATCATTTCAGCACCGACGTAGACCAGCGTGCCGCGCGTACCGCGCTCGGACTTCCGCAGGACCGGCCAATGCTTTTTTGCGTTCGCCGCCTCGTTTCGCGCATGGGCCTGGAAGATCTGATCGACGCGATGTTCCTCGTGCGTCAGGCCGTGCCCGACGTGCTGCTGACTATCGCCGGCAAGGGACCGCTGATGGCGGCGCTGCAGGCGCGTATCGATTATCGGGGCTTGGCGCAGCATGTGCGTCTTGCGGGTTTTGTCGCCGATGAAGCGCTGCCGCTCTGGTATCGATCCGCAGATGTGTCGGTGGTGCCGACAGTCGCGCTCGAAGGTTTTGGCCTGACCACCATCGAATCGCTCGCGAGCGGCACGCCGGTGATCGTGACGCCGGTGGGCGGCTTGCCCGAAGCGGTCGCACCGCTGAGTCCGGAGCTGGTGCTCGAAGCCGGCGGTTTCCAGGCGCTGGGCGCAGGGCTTATCGGCGCGTTGCTCGGCCGCCGGGCGCTCCCGAGCGAAGCGCAGTGCCGCGCCTATGCACGCGCTCATTTCGACCTGCCGGTGATTGCGGCGCAGACGGCGGCGGTGTATCGCGAAGCCATCGACTCGTTTTGACGTTGCAGCACCGACGTCAGCGACAAGAAAGAAGGGCCCCGGCGCCCCAGGCGCCGCTTAACCTCGAACCGAACCAAGTCATGAAAATCGTTCACCTGGCCACGCATGCGCAATGCATCGGCAACGGCACCGTCAACGCGATGGTCGATCTCGCGTGCATGCAGGCGCGTGCCGGACACGACGTGGCAGTCGCTTCGTCGGGCGGCGGCTTCGAGCCGCTGCTGCGGCGCCATGGCGTCACGCATGTAGCTGCTGCAGCAGTCGCGCCAGCCCTGGCGCGTGCCGGCCATGATTGCGGGTTTCGGCCGGCTGATCGAGCGTTTTAGTCCCGATGTCGTGCATGCGCACATGATGACCGGCGCGTTGATTTCGCGCTTTGGCAGCATGCGTCGGCGCTTCGCGCTGGTGACGACCGTTCATCACGATATCCAGAAAAGTGCTCCGCTGATGCGCTTTGGGGATCGCGTGATCGTGATGAGCCACGCGGTAGGCGACGCCATGCTGGAGCGCGGGCGTGATGGCGGACATCGTGAGTGTGGTGACAGAGCGGCACGATTGGATCGCCGCGTTTGGCCGGTCGTGCCTTGCCGCGGCCGTTGCAATTGCAGCATCCGAACGTGGTGTGCGTGTCGGCGATGTTCGAGCGCAACGGCATTGCCGATATCCTGCACGCGTTCGCGCAGGTGCGGAAAACGCAGGATGCACAGCTCTATCTTTTGGGCGATGGTCCTGATCGCGGCGCGATGGAAGCGCTCGCCGAACAACTTGGGATTGCGAACGATGTGCAGTTTGCAGGATTTGTGGCCGATCCCCGGGCGTATCTTGCCGAAGCCGATGTCTTTGTGTTCGCACCGCATCAGGCGCCTGGACCGCTGGTGCTGAGCGAAGCACGGGAAGCGGGCTGCGCGATCGTTGCGACGAAGGTGGGCGGCGTGGAGGAGATGCTGGACAACGGCGGCGCGGGTGTGCTCGTCGCGCCGCAGGAACCGTCGCAACTGGCCGCAAAGATCGGCTGGCTGCTGATGGATTCGCCGGTGCGTGCGCGATATGCCGAGCGTGCGAAGCGGGATCTGGAGCGCTTCTCGGTACAGCGGGTGTGTGCGGAACATATCGCGGTGTATGAGCGTGCGATAGCGCAGCGCGAAGCGCGGCAGAGCCGGACGGTGACAAGCGGCGCGCCGGCGACGTGAAACTACGCTGAACACGCTTGCTGATATCTGCGAGAACAAAAAAAGCGGCGACCGGTGCTAACCGATCGCCGCTTTTAACGTATGGACCCCAAATCACCCCGCAAATTCCCCTTCCACGCTGTCCAGTCTGCGCTGAACATAGTCCCGCCTGGCAAGCGCCGCGCCGCTGCGCGCCGCTTGCCAGCGTTGCGGCGCCGTTTTCTCACCGTGAATAAATCGTGCGCGCGCGAGGTTGATCCAACCGAGGCACGCGCCATGTCCCACTGCCGCAAGCCACATCAATGCCATCCGCCGCCGCGCGCCGCGATACTCGTCGCGTACGATCAGATGCAGGTTGTACGACTCGTTTTCGATGGCGGCCCAGCTCCGGCTGCCGCGCACCGCGCGCGCGTCTTCATCGAAGCGTTGTGCCGGGTAGTGGTCCACTTCCACGGCGGGATCGTAGACCAGCCGCCAGCCCGCGCGCCGCACCGCCGACGCGAACGCCATGTCGTTGTTGACCTGCGCACCGGTGCCGCGCAGACGGGTATCGAAGCGAATGGCATGCCCGCGAATCGCGCTCACGCGGTAACTCATGTTCGCGCCCTTGAGGAAGTCGACGTCGCGCGCCGCTCCCACGCCAAGATGATGATTGCCGATCGCGCGGCCCGGGAACTGCCAGCGGCCAACGTCCGGTTCGGCGGCATCGAGCGTTGCGCCATGCTCATGCACCCAATCACGGCCACCGACCCCGCCCACGTCGGGCGAACTCGCGAAGTGGCGTTCGATACGCTCGAGCCACGCCGGGCGCGGCGCGGCGTCGTCATCGGTAATCGCGACGATGTCGCCGGTGAGCGCATCGAGCCCCGCATTCAAGGCGGCGACCTGACCGCCCTGCATGACCTCGACCTTGACGAGCGGCAGGCGCGCGCGGGACTTTTCTATCGCGAGCCAGGCTTGCGTTTCTTCATCTGCGCCACGGCACACCACCAGCACTTCGTCGGGTGCGCGCTGCTGCCGCGTGAGCGCATCAAGGCAGCGTGCGAGATCCGAGGTTCGACGATAAGTGGGTACGAGTACGGAGATCTTCATTTTGTAGGGCGAGTCCTTCGGGGGTGTATCGGCGAATGTAGGCGCTCGCGCGCGAGACGGTGCGCACGCTGCGGGCAACGCCCTTGGGTCCGTGAGCGCGCAGATTGTGCAGCAGGTTGTGAGCCACGGCGAGCGTCAGGAACAGCGCGGCTTTCGGGCGGTTGCGTTCAAACCACCGATAGCGTTTATGCGTCACGTAGATGCGCGAGGCTTCGATGAACGCCGCGTAGTAGTCGCGATTGGCCGTCGATGGAAAATGCGAATTGAACGCTTCAGGCAGAAGCCGCACGACGCATTTCGCCTGCAGCGTCGCGCGCATGACGATATCCACTTCGTCATAGCCGTAGACCAGGTGTTCGTCGAAGCGAATCAGCTTGAAGATCCAGGTGGGGAATACCGCGCTGTTGATCACAACCGTGTCGTGAGTGTCGCCCGTGCGATAAGGCCGCGCTTGAAAGCCGAGGAACGTGGTCGCATTCGCATAGACGCGCTCGCCGCGATTCAGTTCGTAACCCGTAACAATCAGCTTCTCCGGATGCTGGCCGCCTTGCTGCAACGAATTCGCCATGCGGGTAAGGAAGTCGTTGCTGAGCGTGGCGTCGTCGTCGATGAACGTCACATGCGTGCCCGTCACTGCATCGAGCGCGCAATTGCGGTTTGCCCCGAGGCCACGTCGCGGCCCTTCGAGGAACACAACTTGCGGAAACTCGGCGGCGACCATCTCGCGCGTGAGCGAGTCCGTACTGTCGTCCGACACCACGATCTGATGTACCGGATACGTCGATGCTTCGACCGAACGCAAAGCACGGGCGAGATCGAGCGGACGGTTGCGCGTGCAGATGCACACCGAGAAGTGAAAACGCGGCGCGGCAGGCGGACTGGATTCTGGAGAGGCGGTGACCATATTTTTCCCCGGCATTTTTTGTTTTTGTGCCGCACATGCACGGCACGGCGTGATGCGCTATTTGACTTGGGGCGAAAAAAGGAGTCTGTTGGAGATCGAACATCGAGACGAACGAAGCCGCCATCCAACACGGGCGATGGCGGAAAAATCAGGGCGCGAGTGCGCTGTGTGTGCGGGCGCACGGAACAAACGTCGTACTAAAAGTGTAATGCTCAGACAACTCAATAACGACGCTCTTGCGGGCGCAACTTCGAGATGAAGCCTGTAATTTTCGACGACTGCTTTGGCTGGTTGCATGAGGGTCAGCCGCGTGACATGCGCGGGGTAGTGCGTGGCGTAGTGCTCTGTCAACCGTTCGGCCGCGAGGCGATGTGGGTCCACAAGGGCTGGCGCGTACTCGCTGACGAGCTCGCCGCGGCGGGTTCGCCGACGCTTCGCTTCGACTACGCCGGCACAGGCGACTCGGCCGGCGAAGCGGAGGACGGCGAGCAGCTCGAACAATGGTTGCGAAGCATTCGTTCAGCGGTGGCTTACCTGAAGCGCACGACCGGGGTGACGCAGGTAGCGCTATGCGGTTTGCGCCTGGGCGCGACGCTCGCCGCGCTGGTTGCGGCCGAGGAAGGTATCGATGAGCTGGTGCTGCTCGCGCCGGTTGCGTCCGGCAGGCAGTATTTACGCGAGTTGCATTTGCTGCAGCAGAACTGGCTTGAAACCGGCGGCATTCAGGTTCAGCGCGCACCGGCCAATGCCGACTATGCGGAGGCGGTAGGGCATCGCCTGATCGCATCGAGTGTCGCGATACTGAGAAAATTTGATCTGATACGGGACGCGGGGCTGGCTGAGCATCCGCCGCGGCGCCTCCTCGTGCTCGATTCTTACGATCCCATTCGCTCGAAGAAACTGGTCGAGGCCTGCCGCGCCGCGGGTGCCGACGCCGAGTTCGATGGTTTCGACGAATGCGCCTCGTTCATGCAGGAGTCCGGCGTGACCGAGACGCCGCACAAGGCGATTACGCGCATCGTGGAATGGCTTGGTGCGCCAGCGCTGAACCATGCTACCCATGCGACGCGCAAGATTCCGGCACCAGTTCTTATCGATAACGGCGTGCGCGAAACGCCCGTCAGCTTCGATAACGGCCGCCTGTTCGGCATTCTCTGCGAGCCGGAACAGGGCACGTCGTCGCGCCGCTCGGTGGTGTTCGTCAACCCGGGCGCCACGCACCGCATTGGCGACGCGCGCATTTCCGTCACGCTCGCTCGCCGGCTGGCGCGCGAAGGCATTGCGTCGCTACGGTTCGATATCGGCACACTCGGCGACAGCGCTACGCCAGTCGACAAACGCCCCTTATCGATGCTGTTTTCCCGCGCGGGCAGCGACGACGTAGCGATTGCGGCCGCCTACCTGGCCTCGCGCGGTTTCGATGACGTCTCCTGTTTCGCAGTTTGCTCAGGTGCTTACTTGTGCCTGCACGCCGCGTCGACGAGTCCTCACATTCGGTCGCTGGTGCTGGTGAACACGCCAAAATTCGGCTTTCCCGAAGATCCGATGACGTTTGCCGGCAACGAGAACCGCTCGAAGACGGCCACCAGCACGTTCATACGGTCCTTCATGACCGCCAGCAAATGGAAGCGCGTATTGCGTGGTGAACGTCAGTTGATGCCAATCGCGAAGGAGCTTGCATGGCGCATGAGCACGCGCCTGAAGGCAGGCGCCGCTTATCTTGCGGAACAGACAATCGGCGTGGATACCGCGGGTTCGCGCGTGCGCGCGATGGTGCGCGGGCTGGGCGAGCGCGGCGTCAAGGTTCGTTTTGTCTACGGCGAGGGCGACGCGGGACTGGAAGAGTTCGCTGTGTTTTTCGGCGCCGGCGGACGGCGGATGCGCAAGTGGCGCAACGTGGAAGTCGTTCATCGCGACTCGCTCGATCACGCGTGCTTTTCCTATCCGGCACGCGAGGAAATGATGGCGTTGTTTATTCAGTTCGTGCGTGGGGAGCGGCAACAAGCGTCGCACCGAGGCGCGCCGCAGACGCGTTTTCCGGCGCCTGAGAGCCGGCCTGACGACATGCATGCCGAGGTGCTCGAGTCGCGGTAAGACGAAAGAATGCAAAGGCTTGCAAGCTCCTGCCTGATGCGTTCGTCTGCGTACAGACCCTTAAGTGCTACGGCTTTACCCTTGCGCTCAATCGTCTGATGTTCCGGCAGACCCGCTGCCGAGTACTGTCGACCCGTGCATCATCCGTGCGCTCCAACGTGCCTGCATCCACCGCGAATTGTTCCGCGGTGCCTTGTTTCATCTTGTGTGAGTTTGTTGTAATCGGCCCGTTGCTCAATGGAAAAAAGTCTTCTCAAGAACATAGCGATCAATTTCGCCGGGCTCATCCTGCCTGTGTTCGTCTCGCTCGCGACGGTGCCGGCCTACATTCACGGCATGGGTGTTCGAACGCTACGGTGTCATCAATCTCGTGTGGGCGCTGATCGGTTATTTCAGCGTGCTCGATCTCGGCATTTCGATGGCGACCGAAAATCATATCGCCAAAGCGCGTCATTCCACCGACGGCACCATCCAGCGGATTTTCTGGAGCGCGTTCTTTCTCAACCTGGCAACCGGCTTCGTGGGCGCGGTGCTGATCTGGTTCGGCGCGTACATCTATGTAGTGCATATCGCGACTATTGAACCGGTGTTCCAGCGCGAAGTGCTCCACGCGCTGCCGTGGATTGCGCTCGCTGTGCCGATTGCCAATATCTCGTGGGTATTCAGCGGCGCGATCGGCGGCATGGAAAAATTCGCTCTATTCAATACCAACCAGACCATCGGCACGTTCCTGTTCCAGCTTCTGCCGCTTGCCGCGCTGTACCTGATCTCGCCATCGCTGGCGGTGGTCGTGCCGGCGGCGGTGATCGCGCGGTTTCTCGCGGCGTTGCTGCTCGGCTACGGCACGTTTCGCGCCATCGGCATCACGCGGATCTCGAAGCCTGAATGGCCGCTGATCCGCGAGCTCTTCAATTACGGCCGCTGGCTGCTGCTTTTTTCGGGCGCGAACATGATCTCGACCACGCTGGATCGCGTGGTGATCGGTTCGATGCTCGGCGCCAGGCACGTGGCGTATTACGCCACGCCGCAGAACCTGGTCACGCGCCTGAACCTGCTGCCGAGCGCCATGTTGCGCACGCTGTTCCCGCGTTTTTCGGCGTCCGCCAGCGATCACGCCGACGAACTCTCGCATCAGGCGCTCGCCTTTCTCAACTGCGCGTTCACGCCGTGCGTGGTAGTCGCGCTGTTCGCGCTGGCGCCATTCCTGAACGTCTGGCTGGGTCACGACATGGCGGTGCAGTCGGCGCCTGTCGGACGCATCCTCGTCATTGGCGTGTGGCTTGCAGGACAGTCGAGCATTATCGGCGTGCTGATCCAGGCCAAGGCCAACCCGGCTCAGGTGGCGCGGGTCGGCTGGATCGGCTTGCCCGTGTTCGCGCTCGTGCTGTGGCTGAGCATTCGTCAGTACGGGCTGCTTGGCGCGGGTGTTGCGGTGGTCGCGAAGGCCTTCTTCGACTATGCGGCGTTCCTCTACTTTTCGAAGCTCAAGCCGCAACCGATCCTGCGCAACATGGCCGGGCACCTGGTGTTCCTGGTGGTGGCCACGGTGTGCGCCGACTCCATGGATTCGCTGCGAGGCATGGCTGCCATTGCCGTCGCTTTGATTGCGGGCAACCTGACATGGTCATTCTGCGAATCGAGCGAATTGCGCGAGGTCGCGACGCGCTTGCGGCAAAGGGTGCTGCCCAGCACGGGTTGAACTTGTCAGGACGGCGAGCCGAGACCAAGCGAAACAAAGTGAAATGTAGTGAAAGGCTAATGACGAAATAGCGCGCGGGCGTTCGCACGCGCACAGAACACGAAAGATTTGCCTGCTTAAATAACGCATCAATCGATGCGTGTGTTTCACGCGTCCGCACCTGTTTGACGCGTTCGGCCCCCAATCAGCTTCAACGCTTCAGGAGTCACCGTGGACGTGTCCCACTATCCGCTTGCTGGCGCCGCTCACCCGGGCTGCGTGAGCGTTCGCGTGCAGCCCGTCATTCTCGCCGGCGGGTCCGGCACGCGTCTCTGGCCGTTATCGCGGCAGCAGTTTCCCAAGCAACTCATTGAACTCATGGGCTCGGAATCGCTGCTCGAAGCGACGCTGCGCCGGCTCGACGGACTCGATATCTCTGCGCACGCGGCGACGACGCAATGCAGTTCGAGTACCGCTGATGAACTGATCGTGGTCTGCGGCTCGGAACACAAGTTGCTTACGGCCCAGCAGATCGAGCGTAATGGCCGCCGTGCGCGCATCGTGCTCGAACCGTGCGCCCGCAATACGGCGCCGGCGCTGACGCTCGCGGCGTTAGCCGCCATGGCCAGTGCATCCGGCGATGATCCCGTGATGGTCGCCATGCCCGCGGATCACGCGGTATCCGATCTCGGCGCCTTCCAGCGCACGATTGCAACCGCCGATCGAACATGCGGCAGGCTGGCGCGCTCGTCACGCTTGGCATCGTGCCGGACAAGATCGAAACAGGCTACGGCTATATCAAGGCCGGCGCGGCCCTGGGAACCGCTGCACGATGGCGCCGCTCAAGCGCACGTGCTCGAACGGTTTGTCGAAAAGCCGCGGCGGGAAATTGCCGAGCAATATCTGGCGTCCGGCGAATACTGGTGGAACAGCGGCATATTCGTGTGCCGGGCATCGGTCTGGCTCGCCGCTATCGAGCACTTTCAGCCCGCCATTCACGCTGCGTGCGCCGCTGCGTTCGAACGTGGCTGCATCAGGACGGCTTTACGCAACTCGATGTCGCCGCGTTCGAAGCGTGCCCGTCCGACTCCATCGATTTCGCCGTCATGGAACACGATGGCGCAAGAGCCGGGCTTTTCCGGGCGTGGTGGTGCCGCTTGCCGCCGGCTGGTCCGATGTCGGCGCGTGGGACGCCGTGTGGGAGATGTCGAACAAGGACGATGACGGCAATGTCGCGCGCGGCCGCGTGATCTTCGAAGGCTCGACGGACAGTTTTGCGCATTCCGATGGGCGGCTGGTGGCGTGCGTGGGCGTGACAGGTGTCGTGGTGGTGGAAACCGCCGATGCGATTCTGGTGGCATCGAAGGATCGTGTGCAGGAAGTGAAAGCGATGGTCGGCCGGCTGAAAGCGGCCAAAGGCGCCGAGGCGCAAGATCATAGAAAGGTGCAGCGTCCATGGGGTTTCTACGATTCCATCGATCATGGCGAACGCTTCCAGGTAAAGCGTATTGTGGTGAAACCGGGTGAGCGCCTCTCGTTGCAGATGCATCACCATCGCGCTGAACACTGGATCGTCGTGCGCGGCACGGCGTTGGTCACGCGCGGAGACAGAGACGTTCCTGGTGAGCGAAAACCAGTCCACGTTCATTCCGCTCGGCACTACGCATCGGCTGGAAAATCCCGGCAAGACGCCGCTTGAAATGATCGAGGTGCAATCGGGGACGTATCTGGGCGAGGACGACATCGTGCGTTTTGACGACCAGTACGGCCGCGTATCTGGCACGCAAAAGACGCAGAACTGAACGCCGCAAATATTAGCGGCGGATCAAGGCAACAGGGCATCACGAAGTACTTGATACGGAGTATTTAATACAGCGGTTGCCGAAGCAGCGCCGCGAGGTCGAGAGGGATAACCCTTGAGAGGGACGTTCCGACTGGCATTCGCGGTGATGAACACGCAATTTATCGAGCACGATGCAGGGCCGGCGATTTTTCGCAGGTGCTGACTCGTGCGGTTCCGGCGAGCTTGGGGAAGCCCGCCGGATGCGCAGGGACACAATGTCGGGCGCAAGGGGAGAGGGGTGATGGACGAAAATAAAGAGCGATCACTGGTAGCCAAGGTGATGGACGGGCTCGTATCGGGCATCGTCGAACAGAAATACGGCGCGATACTGCCGCCGCAGGACGTTTTGTCGAAGGAGTTCGACGTAAGTCGGACCGTGATGCGAGAGGCCTTGAGCATGTTGCTCGCGCGTCACATGCTGGATGTGCGTCCCAAGACGGGCACGCGCATCCGGCCGATGAGCGACTGGCGGCTGATCGACGAGGACGTGGTGAGCTGGCGCTTCCGGGCGACTCCAGACCAGGCGTTCCTGCGAGACGTGATCGAATTTCGGATGCTGATCGAGCCGCGTGCGGCCGCGCTGGCTGCGGCACGTGCAACGCCCGACGAAGTGGCCGGGATTCGCGAGGCGTTCGATGCACTGGCCACGCTCAACGTGGGCGAGCCCGAGTATCAGGCGGCCGACGTGGCGTTCCATACGCGCATTGTTGCGGCGAGCGGCAACCAGTTCTTCCAGCAGATGACGGCTATCGTGCGTGGAGCGCTGGTGACGGTGTATCCGATCGTGGAAGGCATTGCGACCATGAAAGACGCCACGCTCGATGCACAGCGCCGCGTAGTGGAAGCAATCAGCGCCCGCGATGCCGGCGCGGCAGAGCGTGCGATGAGTACGCTGATCGATGTCACCGCGGAGGAAGTCGGGCGTACATTCTCGCTCGAACGCCGCGAGGATAGTTCGTCTCCGCCAGTCGGCGAGTCGGAAAACGCCGGCGCCTGAACGCGCTGGATGTGCTGGACGCGCTTTACGTCGGAGAGGGTTCCGGCGGACAAGCGAATCTGGCGGGGGTTACTGGTCACGTTCATCGTGGCCGGGCGCGTCAAGCGCCGCCTCTCAGGGTTTCTCCCTGCGCAAACGTTACACTTCAAAATTCTGCTTCGTAATTTCCTGCGTTCTGCCTGACCTCCACTTGATTTCTGCCTGACCACCGCCAGACTTCGACGCTGTAGCATTGGCGCGGCGAATCCATCCCCCGATGCCAAACAACTCACTACAGAGCGATGCTTCATGCTTCCCGCCGATTGCTCCCGTAGTGGACAATGTGCGCATTCGCCGACCGGGCGTCGACTATTCACCATCAAGCAGGGAGCGCAGCAGATGAACGCACAGAGCACGATCCGTTGGGGCATTGTCGGAGTGGGAGGGATTGCGCACAGGTTCGCGCAAGGGTTGGCGTTCGTGCCGGGTACGCAGCTCGCCGGCGTCTGGTCGCGCCGTCCCGAGCCGGCTCAGGCTTTCGCCGAGAGGTTTCATACCCAGGCCTACGACAGTTTCGATGCATTGCTCGACAACATTGATGCTCTTTACATCGCGACCATGCAGGACAGCCATCCCGAGTACGCATTGCGTGCATTCGCAGCCGGCCGCCCCGTGCTTTGCGAGAAACCGGCCGCGGTCAATGCGCGCGCGTTGCAGCGAATGATCGATACCGCGCGTGCATCCAAACTGCTGTTCATGGAAGCGATGAAACCGCCGTTCTATCCGCTCTACGGGCAGTTACGCGAGCATCTCGCAGCCGATCCCATAGGTCAGGTAGGACTGGTGCGTGCCGGCTGCTCGATCGCGAACGTACCGCTGACCCATCCTTCCTATTCGATGGAAATGGGCGGCGGCGCGCTGCTTGATATTGGCATCTACGAAGCGTTTCTCGCGGTGGACTGGCTTGGCGAGCCGCTTGAAGTGCAGACCTTCGGGCGACTTGGACAGACCGGCGTGGATACCTTCGCCAGCCTCAATGTGCGGCACGAGCGCGGCGTCGCGCAGTTATTCTGCGGCCTGGATTTGCAGGGCAAGGGTGATGCCTTGCTCGCCGCGACCGGCGGTACGGTGACCATTCATGAGAACTGGTGGAACCCGGCGCGCGCGACGATCCGCTATGTGGATGGGCGCACCGTCGAACTGGATGCGCCGTTCGAAGGAGGCGGCCTCAACTACGAGACCGCGCATTTTTGCGATCTGCTGCGCAGCGGGGCGGTTGAAAGTCCGATCATGCGGCACGCGGTCTCCATGCAGATGATTTTCATCACCGATGCCGCCCGCCGCGACCTCGGCGTGCGCTTTCCATTCGAAATGGAATGAGCGTGCGGGGGAGCTGGGGTTGAGCGGGTCCGGCCAATTTAAGCGCGGTTTCAGGTTTGCGCGTTAAGCTGCGACGTCTTTATCTGCCGGGATTATTCATCATGCGACTGTTAAACCGACTTTGGCGCGCCAATCGGAAGCTGGTTGCGTTCCTGGTGTTGATGGCGCTGTTTCGGAGCGCCATTGCTGACTGGAACGTGGTGCCGAGCGGTTCCATGTTGCCGACCATTCGCGAGGGTGACCGGATAGTTGTCGACAAGATGGCTTACGACTTGCGCGTGCCGTTCACGCACATTGCGATTGCGCATTTGCATGAGCCGCAGCGTGGGGACATTGTGACGGTGGATTCATCGGCGGCGCATGAGTTGCTTGTGAAGCGTTTGATCGGTCTTCCCGGCGATGTGGTCGCCATGCGCGACAACGTGTTGTATATCGATGGCAAGCGTGCGGATTATCAGCCCGTTGATATTGCGGGAGTGGAGGGTGATGCGTCTTCGCCTGGTGAGTATCTCGATGAGAAGCTGGGACGGGTTTCGCATATCGTGAGGTTGTCGGTGGTGGCGCCGAGTCCTCGGCGCTCGTTTGGGCCGGTGACTGTGCCGAGGGGTGAATATCTGATGCTCGGCGATAATCGCGATGACAGTGCGGACTCGCGGTATTTTGGGTATTTTCCGCGTAGCGAGTTGATGGGCCGGGCGCGGAGGGTTGCGTATTCGCTGGATCCGGAGCGGCATCATTTGCCAAGGATGGACAGGTTTGGAGCACGGTTAGATGGGAGTTCGCTCGCGCCGGTGGACGGGCGGGGGTGAGGGGCGGTCGGGGGGGGGGCGGGGTGGTGCTGGGTTGATGCTGCTAACGTTAGCGAGAGTTGTATGTTTACAATAGTTATTAGCGCTATTAGCTAGGGTATTTTCGTTTGCACTCGCAAGGTTCTTTGCGGGCGGGCGGGCTAGCGGCGGCGGTCGGAGTTGGTGCCGGGTTGCTGCTGCGTACGTTAACGCGGGTTATATATTGGCAGTATTTTTTATCACTATTAGCCACTGTGCGTGGCGGCACTTCATTTCTTTGTCCAACGGCGACAAAGAAACGAAGCAAAGAAAACGCCTCTCCACAATCTGTATTAAGTGTCCCCAGCGTGCAGACCACTGCTTTTGGTTCCCGCGTAGAACGGTGCTCGCAAAACCACGGACACTTGAAACCCTCCTTCTCGCGAATCCTTACATCCCCACGCTTCGCCACCAGTGCTCTCGGGCAAGTTCGATGTGCCCAGGGGCCGGTTTGGCCGCAGTTCGGCTTCAGTTCGGCCTTACCGTTATTTGCGGTTGGCTGAAAACCCATTCGGCGCATAGTGACTTCAGGCGCGGTTGTTCGCGCGTAGCGCAAGGGCGTTCCCTATTCTTCTGGTGCTAGTGCCCAAATGTATTGCGCGCTATGCGCGCCTCTCACCTAGATGGTCGTGCGGATCACGCAGTCCACCAACAGTAAAGACGCGTGAGGCCGTATTGGACTGTGGGCCACCGATCTTGCCCGAGAGCACTGGTGGCGAAGCGTGGGGATGTAAGGATTCGCGAGAAGGAGGGCTTCAAGTGTTCTTGGTTCTAGCGAGCACCGTTCTACGCGGGAACCAAAAGCAGTGGTCTGCACGCTGGGGACACTTAATACAGATTGTGGGGAGGCGTTTTCTTTGCTTCGTTTCTTTGTCGCCGTTGGACAAAGAAACGAAGTGCCGCCACGCACAGTGGCTAATAGTGATAAAAAATTTAGCTTACATAAAACCCGAGCTAACGTAAGCAGCAGCAACCCAGCATCAACCCAGTACCACCGACATAGAAATGAAGTCCCGCCACGGAAGTGGCTAATAGTGGTAAATAATTTAGCTAACATTGAACTCGCGCTAACGTCAGCAGCAACAACCCAGCACTAATCTCAACCACCGCCGGTAGCTCACCGCCCAAAACCCCGACCGAGTGCGAACGAAATAACCTGGCTAAAAGTGCTAAAAAATACAGCCAACATATAACGCCCGCCAACCTCACCAGCACCCCACCCCGTCCAAGCGCCAGCGCCCCCCGTCCTAATGCCTCCCGGGCAATGCCAATCTCCGCTCAAACCGCCGCTGCACCACTTCCAACACACTACACAACACCCAATAAACCACCGCCGCGGCGAGATACAACGGTAATGGCTGATACGTCGCCGCAATCACTTCCTGCGCACTCCGTAGCAATTCCGTCACCGTTATCACCGACACCAACGACGTGTCCTTGATCAAGCTGATCAAACTGTTCGAAAGACTCGGCACCGCAATCCGCAACGCCTGCGGCCCAATTACATACCGCAACGTCTGCATCCTCGACAAACCCAAACTATAAGCCGCAAGCCATTGCCCGCTCTGAATCCCAAGAATCGCGCCGCGCATGCTCTCCGACAAATAAGCCGCCACATTCGCGGACAACGCGATCACCCCGGCCGGCGTCGGATCAAGCGAAATCCCAAGACTCGGCAACCCGTAATAAATCACGAAGATCTGCACGAGCAGCGGCGTACCGCGCATCACGCTCACATACGCTCGGCCAATGCCCACCAGCGTGCGACTTCGGCTGATGCCCATCATCGCGAGTATCACGCCCGCGATCAAACCGAAAAACATCGAATAGACCGCGAACTTGATCGTCAGGACGGCGCCTTGTGCCAGGGCCGGTATGGATTGAACGAGCAGGGATGTCGTGGACATGAGGAATAAAGTAGGCGCTTTTTTAACGTACGAAGGTACGAGGGGACAAGATACGAGGCAGGCATCAAATGCAAAGGGCGGCATCGCCAAGACGCCGCCCCGATGCCGAACACGTAAGGGTCCGGTTTTTTGCTTTGCCGGCTTACCTCGCCGGCTTATTTCGCCGGCTTGGTCACATCAATGCCGAACCACTTTTCCGAGATCTTCGTGAACGTGCCATCGGCTTCGAGCTGCGTCATCGCGTCGTCGATAGCTTTCTCGAACTTCGGATTGCCCTTCTTGAACGGAATCCCCGACGGGTTGCCCGGACCGACATTCGCGCCCGTACGCAGCGGCAACTGCGAGTTCTTCATCAGGTACGCGAGCATCAGACGGTCGTTCAACGCGGCATCCAGACGATTCGACGCCAGATCGCGCAGGTACTCGGGCGCGCCCGGATACGTCTTCACATCGATACCCGGCACGGCCTTCGCCATGTCCATGTAGTTGGTGCCCAAGCCGACGCCAAGCTTCTTGCCCTTCAGGTCTTCAAGCGTCTTGAAGTCCCGCGTGTCGTCCTTGCGCTGAATCAGTTGCGCGTTCGAATACGTGTAAGCCGGCGAGAAATCAAGCGTCTGCTTGCGGGCATCGGTGATGCCGACCTGATTCGCGATGACATCGAACTTGCCTGCCTGCAGGCCCGCAATGATCCCGCTCCATTCGGTGGTGACGAATTCCGGCTTCACACCCAGCTTGGCGGCAATCGCCTTGGCAATATCCACATCGAAGCCGACGAGCTCACCTTGCGGTGACTTCGAGTTGAACGGCGGAAAAGTGCCTTCCAGGCCAATGCGCAAGGTGCCGCGTTGCTTGACGGAATCGAGCAGGTCTTCAGCGTGGGCCACGGCCGAGAGCGATGCGCCGATCAGGCCTGCCACGAGCACTTTTTTAAAGAGAGAGAGTTTCATGAGTTGCGTTGCCTTTTTTGTCCGGATTTTTATCGGTGATCAGAAGTGCGGCGATGATAGCGAAAACGCAATAGTCGCTTCAGATCGATTGCTCATGGGCTTATGAGCTCAGGTAGTGAGGCTGACGCTTCATACAGCGATGCTCGCAGCGCCAGTACGAGCCAGCGCTTCGACGCATTCGGACACGAGCGCCGGGCCGCGATAGATCAGGCCGGTGTAGATCTGCACGAGCGATGCGCCCGCCGCGAGCTTTTCGCGTGCGTCGTCACCCGACATGATGCCACCCACGCCAATGATCGGCACCTCGCTGCCCACCTCCGCGCGCAACTTGCGGATCACCGCATTCGACGCTTCGAACACCGGCTTGCCCGACAGTCCGCCGGCTTCGTCGCTGTGCTTCATGCCGGTCACGGCCGTGCGCGAGAGCGTGGTGTTGGTCGCAATCACGCCATCGATTTTATGGCGCAGCAAGGTGGCGGCAATTTCCTTGATCTGCTCGTCGTCGAGATCGGGGGCGATCTTGAGCGCGAGAGGCACGAGCTTGCCGTGCATATCGGAGAGACGTTGCTGTTTGTCTTTCAGCGCGCCGAGCAGGGCGTCGAGTTCACCGGCGCCTTGCAATTGACGCAGGTTTTTCGTATTCGGCGACGAGATGTTGATCGTCACGTAGCTTGCGAACGGATACACGCGCTCGAGGCAATAGAGGTAATCCTCGGCGGCGCGCTCAATGGGAGTGTCGGCATTCTTGCCGATGTTCAACCCCAGAATGCCGCGATACCGCGCTGCCCGCACATTTTCGACGAACTGATCGACACCGCGATTGTTGAAGCCGAGCCGGTTGATCAGCGCCTGCGCGTCGGGCAGGCGAAACATGCGCGGACGCGGATTGCCGGGCTGGGCGCGCGGCGTGACCGTTCCCACTTCAATGAAACCAAATCCGAGCGACGCTAGCCCGTCGATGCACGCGCCGTCTTTATCCAGCCCCGCCGCGAGTCCGACCGGATTGCGAAAGCTCAGGCCCATCACGGTGCGCGGCGAGTCGGGGGCGCACTCGGCGAGCATGCCGGCCAGGCCGGTGCGGCCGGCGGCGCCAAGCATGCGCAGCGTCAGATGATGAGCATCTTCCGCATCCATGCGAAAAAGTTGCGCGCGGGCGAGCGGGTAGAGAGAACTGAACACGAGGAGAGGCCGGAGCGGCGAAAATTGAGACGCGCCATTTTAACGGCTTTAAGGGCGAGAGCCGAAAAGCTATGACGCAAGCGTGAAATGACGGGAAAACCCCATGCTTTGCACGGCCTTCGGTCGACTTTCGCTGTTTACCGCCGTGCCTTGTCCGCGGGCATTTTGCCGGGCATCGGCGGCGTACCGGCGGAATGCATCGTGACAGGATCGAGCAAGCCCCAGCGGCCATCGATCAAACCTTCCAGCGGCCGGAAGTTTGCCTTGTACGCCATTTTGTCGCTTTCACGAATCCAGTAGCCGAGATACACGTAAGGCAGATCCAGGCTGCGCGCCTGCTCGATCTGCCACAGGATGTTGTAGGTGCCGAAACTCGTGTGCGGCAGACCGGGTTCGAAGAACGTGTACACCGACGAAAGCCCGTCGCCGAGAATGTCGATCATGCTGATCATGCGCAACGTGCCGGGCGCGGGGGGATCGTCGGCGAGACTGCCTTCCGGATCCACGCCGTCGCCAGGATTGCCGGCCGCCACGGGTTCGCGGAATTCCACCAGGCGCGAGTTGATCCGGCTTTGCAGCAGGAACTGCTCATACTGGTCGCGGCTGTCGCGGTCCATGCCGCCGCCTGCATGCCGCGCCGACTGATAACGCATGTAGAGCGCGTAATGCTCTTCGTCGTAGTGCAGCGGCGAAACGCTTGCCACCAGAGCGCCATGCTGTTTCCAGACGCGCCGCTGGGTACGGTTCGGCAGGAAGCTTTCGATAGGCAGGCGCACCGGCACGCACGCGCGGCAGCCGTCGCAATACGGCCGGTAGGTGAACACGCCGGAGCGCCGGAAGCCGGCCTTGACGAGTTCGGTGTAGACGTCGGAATTGATCAGATGGCTGGGCGTCGCAACCTGGGAGCGCGCGATGCGTCCGTCCAGATAGCTGCAGGGATACGGCGCCGTTGCATAGAATTGCAACGCCGAAAGCGGTGAAAGCGGCAGCTCATTGGGGTGAGTCACGTTGGCAGCTCTCGTTTTAAGCGTCTGTCTTGCTTGCCGGCCCAACCGTGCCGTAGCGGTTCGATGCAGGGCGGTAAGCGTCGGTCGTCTTGCTGGGTTGCCGGCTAAACATGGTATTCAATGATGCTCGATGAGTTTCCATCGCTTTCAAGAATGTGTTCAAGAATAACAAAGGACATACAGCACCTACTGCGGGCGCACTGCAGGAGTACTTTCTGGCTTAGCTCGGTTTGAGCGTATCCAGCAGCACCGACTTGTCGAACTGCCAGGGTATCGGCGACTCGAGAACAGCCTCGCGCAGATGTCTTAAAAATACCTTGCGCGTGATCTCACGGCCGCCCAGCGACGCCAGATGCGACGTATTCTGCTGGCAGTCTATCATCTCTATTTTATGGCGGCGCAAGTGTCCGACGAGCGCCGCGAGCGCAATTTTCGAGGCATCGGTGCGATGCGCGAACATCGATTCACCGAAAAACATGCGCCCGAACGACACACCGTAAAGACCGCCCACGCGTTTGCCTTCGAACCACGTTTCAATGCTGTGCGCGCGCCCGTCGCGATGCAGCGTTGAATAGGCTTCCACAATGTCCGCCGTGATCCAGGTGCCGCGCTGACCCTCGCGCGGCGTCTGGGCGCAGGCGCGCATCACGCCCGCGAAGTCCTCATCCACGCGAATTTCCCACGACGTTTCGCGCAGCACGCGCCGCAGTGTTTTACGCAACGAATCGGAGACTTTGAATTCATCGGGAATCAGGACCATGCGCGGATCGGGACTCCACCAGAGCACCGGCTGGCCATCGGAATACCACGGGAAAATGCCGTGCTGATACGCGTCCACGAGCCGGGCGCTCTGCAGCTCGGCGCTGGCCGCGAGCAATCCGGGCGCGCCGCTCGACTCGCCGAGCGCGCGCTCGACAGGCGGGAACGGATCGTCGGAGGCGAGCCATGGCACCATGATTCGGGGGCGGCCTCTCAGCCTTCGCGCAGCGAGCGGAAGATGTCGCCGGTATGCAGCGAATAGTTGCCGGCGGCGCGATCGGCGAAAAAGAAGCGCAGTGTCTGGCCGACGGTCGGAAACGCGATCTCGTCCCAGGGAATGTCGCTTTCGTCGAAGAGCTTCACTTCGAGACTTTCCTCGCCCGCATCGATGTCCAGATCCAGCAGCCGCGCCAGATAGAACAGATGCACCTGATGCACATGCGGCACGTTCAGCAGCGTGAAAAGGCTTTGAATTTCGACGCGTGCGCCGGCTTCCTCGAGGGTCTCGCGCGACGCGCCTTCGCTGGTCGTCTCGTTCATTTCCATGAAACCGGCGGGCAGCGTCCAGTAGCCGTAGCGCGGTTCGATCGCGCGCCGGCACAGCAGCACCTTGTCGTCCCAGACGGGCACGGTCCCGACCACGTTGCGCGGATTCTGATAGTGCACCGTGCCGCAATTGCCGCAAACGTGGCGTTCGCGGTTGTCGCCGGGCGGGATGATCAGGCTGACCTCGTGGCCGCAGACGGAACAGAATTTCATAGGGGAGAAGTCTGAAAGTGTCGTGCGAGTGTATCACCGAGGCCGGGGCGCGCGGCAGCGCCCGCAGCACGGGCGGACACTTGTCCTGATGGCCTATGAGCCCGGATCGGAGGCCCTTCGCCGAGCGCTTGCGGCCTGCTTCTCGTTACAATAAGTGCTTCGGATGCGACGCTTTTTGGCGCTGCCCTTTTACGGTCAACCTACAACTCCCGACGATGTCCACCACGCCCGCCGCTTCACGACCGCCGATGTTGTCCACCGCCGACGCGCTTGCCACCTTGCTCGCGGCCGCGCGCCGGGTGGAGGGCGCAGAAACCGTCGATACCATCGACGCGCTTGGCCGCGTTCTTGCCGCCGAGGTTGTGTCCCCGCTCGACGTTCCGCCCATGCGCACCAGTTCCATGGACGGCTACGCGGTGCGCGCGGCGGAGCTCGCGTTCGCATCGGAGGCAAGCGGGGTGACGCTGCCCGTGTCGCAACGCATCCCGGCCGGTCAGACGGCCGAGCCGCTGGCGACCGGCACGGCCGCGCGCATCTTTACTGGCGCGACGGTGCCGCCCGGCGCGGACACCATCGTGATGCAGGAAACGGTGCGTCTGGACGATACCGGCGCGACGTTCTCGCAAGCGCCGCCAGTGGGCGAGTGGATCACCCGACAGGGCGCCGATATCCGCAGCGGTTCGGTGATTCTGCCCGCCGGCACGAAGCTGACGCCGCAGGCGCTGGGGCTGGCGGCATCGGTGGGGTGTGCAGAGCTCGAAGTCGTGCGCAAGCGTCCGCGTGGCGGTGTTTTTTACCGGCGACGAACTCACCATGCCCGGCGAACCGCTGCGGCCCGGCGCGATCTACAACTCGAACCGGTTCACGCTGCGCTCGCTGCTTGAGAAGCTCGGCTGCGACGTGACGGACCTCGGCATCGTGCCCGACCGGCTCGACGCAACCCGCGAAACGCTGCGGCGCGCGGCGCGCGATCACGACCTGATTCTCACGTGCGGCGGGGTATCGGTGGGCGAGGAGGATCACGTGAAACCCGCCGTGGAAGCCGAAGGGCGCATTTCCATGTGGCAAATCGCGATGAAACCCGGCAAGCCGCTCGCGTTCGGCGCGGTGCGGCGCGAAGCGGCGGCTGAGAACGGCGACGAAGCGTTTTTCATCGGCTTGCCGGGCAATCCGGTCTCGAGCTTCTGCACGTTCCTGCTGTTCGTGCGGCCGTTTATCCTGCGCCTGGCGGGCGTCGAGGCGGTCGAGCCTCGCGTGTATTCAATGCGCGCGGATTTCACGCAGAAAAAGGGCGATCGGCGCAACGAATTCCTGCGCGCCCGTGTGAACGATGCCGGTGGCCTGGACGTGTTCGGCAACCAGAGTTCGGCGGTGCTGACATCCACGGTATGGGGCGACGGACTGATCGACAACCCGCCGAATCACGCCATCCAGGCCGGCGAAACCGTGCGTTTTATCCCGTTTTCAGAACTGATGCGTTGAAGGCAATCATGAAAGTCGAATTGCGGTTTTTTGCGAGCGTGCGTGAAGCGCTCGGCGTGGCGAATGAAAGTGTGGACGTGCCGGATGGCGTTGCCAACGTTGGCGACGTGCGCGCCTGGCTGCGTGCGCGGGGCGGCGCGTGGGCGGAAACGCTTGCCGAGTGCCGATCGCTGCGCATGGCGTGCAACCATGAGATGACGGACCCGTCGCGGCGCATTACGGAAGGCTGTGAAGTGGCGTTTTTCCCTCCGGTCACGGGCGGCTGAGATGACCCGGGTTCGCGTGCAGGAAGCTGATTTCGATATCAGCGCCGAGGTCGCCGCGTTGCGTGCCGACAATCCGAAGGTGGGCGCGGTGGCGTGCTTTGTCGGCACGGTGCGCGATCTGAACGAAGGCCAGAGCGTCCAGGCGATGGAGCTGGAACACTATCCCGGCATGACCGAAAAGGCGCTGGAGGCGATCGCCGAACAGGCGCGCGAGCGCTGGCCGGGATCCGACGTGCTGATCGTGCATCGGGTGGGCAAGCTCCTGCCGCTCGACCAGATCGTGCTGGTGGCGACGACCGCTGTGCATCGGGCGGAGGCGTTCGAATCGTGCGCGTTCGTCATGGATTATCTGAAGACGCAGGCGCCGTTCTGGAAGAAGGAAAGTACCGAGCACGGCGAAAAATGGGTCGACGCACGCGAATCCGACGATGCGGCGCGGGCGCGGTGGGATCCGGAAACGCCGCAGGCGAACGGTGGCTTGAGCTCGCAAATCGCGCAGCTTAAGGCTTCTCGTCTTCAGTGCCCGTCACGATTTGACCGGAAACGGCTCGCCGCGGCTTCGATCCGGCAAGCCGCGCCGAGGCGTCGTCGTCCTTCTGGCGTTCGCCAGTGCGCAAGCGCTTGAGCGACGCCAGCAACGCGGCCTGAGCGTCCGGAATGGTGTAATCCCAGCCAAATTTGCTGAGTTGCAGGCTTTGCGCAATCCGCAGCGCCGGCTCCATGAATTGCACCGCGGCGGCGGGCTCGTAGCGGGTTTCGACGGTATCGAGGAAAAGCGTCAGCCAACGGGCGAAATGCTGGGGCTCGATATCACCAAGCGGCCGGTGTGCTTCCTGAACATTGCCGCGATAGTCCTTCGTCCCGAGCACGAGGCTCGACCAGAACGTGGTCATCTTCGCCAGATGCTCGTCCCAGCGCCCGGCCAGTTCGCGGGCGAAGATGGGGCCGAGCAGCGGATCATCGTCGACGCGACGGTAGAACGCGTCAACGAGTGCGCGAACATTGGTTTCGTCGGGCTGCGGCGCGCGGGTGAACGGCGTGGATGGGGTAGCGGGTGTGGTGAGATTGGTCATCGGATCTGGTCGTAATGTGCGCTTGCTCGTGAATCGCTTGCCTTCATCGCTTGCCTTCGCTTCGTGCGCGGCGACCCGGCACAAACTGACCGGCGCCGAATCGAAAATCCCGCTTGTTACGGCTGGCATTTTGAAGAAAAGTGAAGGAAGCTTGAGTCTGTCGCAAAATAGCTCCGACAAAACCGACCAAACGAAACGTGGTTTTATCGGCTTCCTGTTGGCAACGTCCCATGATAATCGACGTTCGAACGCGAACCTTACCGCGCCATCGGACCGGCGCGGCTACACGAGCGCTTCATGCAGCCCTGACGCCGATAAACACGCCGACACGCGACTGCTGATGCGATTCCACCCATGCGACTGACCGACTACACCGATTATTCATTGCGCGTCATGCTCTACCTGGCCGTTCGGCCGGAAGGGCTGGCAACCATCCAGGAAATCTCCGACGCCTACGGAATCTCCAAAAATCACCTGATGAAGGTGGTGCAACGGCTTGGGGAACTAGGCTGGGTGGAAACTATCCGCGGCCGTCACGGCGGTCTGAGGCTCGGTGCGCACACGCCGATGCTCAGCATCGGCGAGGTGGTACGCAAGACCGAGAACGACTTTTCGATAGTGGGCTGCTTCGCAGATGAAACCGAAGCCCACCGGCATTGCGTGATCCAGTCGCACTGCCAGTTGAAAGGCATCTTCGCTGCGGCGCGCGATGCGTTCCTCGCGGAACTCGACCGGCATACGATCGGCGATCTGGCAGCGCCGGCTAACGAACTTGCGGGGCTGCTAAGAATCGTGCGCTTCGTGCCGGCGGCAGACATGGCGAACCGGGTCGCTGGCGTAACTGACTGATTCCACCAGCGCACACCGGTCGCGTGACGGCCCAAGCCGAGACGATTCTTCGACCCAGGTCAACCGCCGCAACCGCGATCCGCTCACAATGGTGCCGCGAGTCACGCATTCGGCGCACGCTAATGTACCTTCCCGCGCATCGCTGACCGCCCCGACACCACCCGACGGATCAACCGCCTTTTCGCAGAAAAATGCGGTTTTGCGCACTGAAGTGCTTGAAAGTGCCGGATCACGCCTCATTTTGAACACATCCCGATTTGGAGGCCTCAATATGAGAATCGACAAGCTAACCACGAAATTCCAGGAAGCACTGGCCGACGCGCAAAGTCTCGCGGTCGGTAATGACAATCAATATATCGAACCGATTCACCTGCTTTCGGCGCTGATCGCGCAGCAGGACGGTTCGGCGCGCTCGCTGCTCTCGCAAGCAGGCGTGCAGGTTCAGGCGCTGCAAACCGCGCTCAAGGACGCGATGACGCGTTTGCCCCAAGTACAAGGCACCGACGGCAACGTTCAGGTCAGCCGCGACCTCGCCGGACTGCTGAACAGCGCCGACAAAGAAGCGCAAAAACTCAACGACACGTTCATCGCGAGCGAGATGTATCTGCTCGCCATCGCCGATGACAAGGGCGAAGCCGGCCGTATCGCCAAGCAGCACGGCCTTACGCGCAAAGCGCTCGAAGCGGCGATCAATTCGGTTCGCGGCGGTGGCCAGGTGAACAGCCAGGACGCGGAAAGCCAGCGCGGAGCGCTGAAGAAATACACCGTCGACCTGACCGAACGCGCGCGCGCCGGCAAGCTCGACCCGGTGATCGGCCGCGACGACGAAATTCGCCGTTCTATCCAGATCCTGCAACGCCGCACGAAGAACAATCCGGTGCTGATCGGCGAGCCGGGCGTCGGGAAGACGGCGATTGTGGAAGGTCTCGCGCAACGGATCGTGAACGGCGAAGTGCCGGAATCGCTCAAGAGCAAGCGCGTGCTGTCGCTCGATATGGCCGCGTTGCTGGCAGGCGCGAAGTATCGCGGGGAATTCGAGGAACGGCTCAAGGCCGTGCTCAGCGACATCGCGAAAGACGAAGGCCAGACCATCGTTTTCATCGATGAAATTCATACCATGGTGGGTGCCGGCAAGGCCGAAGGCGCGATGGACGCAGGCAACATGCTGAAGCCGGCGCTCTCGCGCGGCGAGCTGCATTGCATCGGCGCCACCACGCTCGACGAATATCGGAAGTACATCGAGAAGGATGCGGCGCTCGAACGCCGCTTCCAGAAGGTGCTGGTCGACGAGCCGTCGGTGGAAGCGACCATCGCGATCCTGCGCGGCTTGAAGGAAAAGTATGAATTGCATCACGGCGTGGAAATCACCGATCCGGCGATCGTCGCGGCGGCGGAACTGTCGCATCGCTATATCACCGATCGTTTTCTCCCCGATAAAGCCATCGACCTGATCGACGAAGCTGCGTCCAGGGTCAAGATGGAAATCGATTCGAAGCCCGAAGAGATGGACCGGCTCGATCGCCGGTTGATCCAGTTGAAGATCGAGCGCGAAGCCGTCAAGAAGGAAAAGGACGAGGCATCGCAGAAGCGCCTGCAGTTGATCGAGGCGGAAATCGAGCGGCTGGGTCGCGAGTATTCCGACCTCGAGGAAATCTGGATGGCGGAGAAAGCCGCCGTGCAAGGCAGCGCGACGCTGAAGGAAGAGATCGAGAAAGTGCGGGCGGATATCGTGCGTTTGCAGCGTGAAGGCAAGCTCGAGAAGGTCGCCGAATTGCAGTACGGCAAGTTGCCCGGACTCGAAGCGCAGCTGAAGCAGGTGACGCAGTCCGAGACCGCCGAACAAAGCAATCCGACGCGGCCGCGCTTGCTGCGCACGCAAGTGGGCGCCGAGGAAATCGCGGAAGTGGTGTCGCGTTCGACTGGCATTCCGGTGTCGCGGATGATGCAGGGCGAGCGCGAAAAGCTGTTGCAGATCGAAGGCAAGCTGCACGACCGCGTGGTCGGGCAGGACGAAGCGATCGGCGCGGTGGCCGACGCGATCCGCCGTTCGCGCGCGGGATTGTCGGACCCGAACCGGCCGTATGGTTCGTTCCTGTTCCTCGGGCCGACCGGCGTGGGCAAGACCGAATTGTGCAAGGCGCTCGCCGCGTTCCTGTTCGATTCGGAAGATCACATGATCCGTATCGACATGAGCGAGTTCATGGAGAAGCACAGCGTCGCGCGGCTGATTGGCGCGCCGCCGGGTTATGTCGGCTATGAGGAAGGCGGTTATCTGACCGAGCTGGTGCGTCGCAAGCCGTACAGCGTGATTCTGCTCGATGAAATCGAGAAGGCGCATCCGGACGTGTTCAACGTGCTGCTGCAAGTGCTCGACGACGGCCGTATGACCGACGGGCAAGGACGTACCGTGGACTTCAAGAACACGGTGATCGTGATGACGTCGAATCTTGGCTCGCACGTGATCCAGTCGATGGTGGGCGAGCCGCATGAAGCGGTGAAGGAAGCCGTCTGGGAAGAAGTCAAGTTGCACTTCCGGCCGGAGTTCCTGAATCGTATCGACGACGTCGTGGTGTTCCATTCGCTCGACCGCGAGAACATTCAGTCGATCGCGAAGATCCAGTTGCAGCGTCTGCATGAACGGCTGGCGAAGCTGGAGATGCAACTCGACGTATCCGATGCCGCGCTGGAACACATCGGCCAAGGTGGGTTACGACCCGGTGTTTGGGGCACGGCCGTTGAAGCGCGCAATCCAGCAGCAGATCGAGAACCCGGTCGCGAAGCTGATTCTGGCTGGCAAGTTCGGCCCGAAGGACGTGATTCCCGTCGATATGCGGGACGGGGAGCTGGTGTTCGATCGCGTCGTGCATTAAGACGCTTTCAGCACACATTGCAGTAAAAAAAGGGGCAACGGAGTGATCCGTTGCCCCTTTTTTTTACGTAGGAATGCAGCGCAGAAAAGACCTACGCCTTCGGTTCTTCGCCCTTGCCGAACAAGCCTGCCAGACCACCGAGGCCGCCGAGCGATCCGAGCACGCTATTCAAATCCAGCTTTCCATCTGCCGGCACCTGGCCGTCCGGCGTCGCCTGGTTCACGACATGCGGCAAAACTGCCGCGAGGATGCCGCTCAACTGGTCGCCGGATACGCCGGCTTTCTGCGCGAGCTCGCCGACCGCGTCCGAGCCGAGCACGTTGGTCAGGGTACCGGAGCTGATCGGCTTGTTTTCACCAGTGCCGATCCACGACGACACGACGTCACCCGCGCCGTTTTCGTGAAAGCGCTGGATCAGGCCGTTCAGGCCGCCCGGCTGGTTGTTGATGAATTCCATTGCTATCGCGGCCAGTCCGGCCGGTGCGGCGCCGCCGCCTTCAGGCGACGATTTGCCGAATGAGGAGGCGAGGGTATCGAGTAGGCTCATGGCTGTCTCTCTTAAGAACGATGCTGGTTAGATGTCGCCCGGCGTGCAGCAGGTGTACCGGGCGAAAAACGGTCCGTCCGGATGGGGACGGCTTGGGTGTTCTGCCGCAAAGCGACCTGGAAATCTTCAGGTCGCTGCCGCGTCGCTCGCGGCTTTCTTCTTCTTTGACTTCTTCGATGCTTTAGCGCCGCTCGCGCCGGATGCCGCATCGGCGGTGGCCGTGGTGCTCGAACTTGCTGCGTCGGCGGCCTTGGCTTTCTTCGATCCCTTCTTGCCCTTCGTGGCCGAAGCCGCATCAGGCGTGACTGCGGTTGTAACTGCGGGCGTAGTAGCCGTTGTTGCTGCCGGCGACGTAGCGGCGGTCGCGGCCGTCGTCGATTTCACCGTCGATTTTGCCGGCGCTGCGCTGGTGGCCGTGGCCGCGGGCGTCTTGCTCGCCGAGGGTTTCGCGCCGGTCGGCGGCGCGGACGATCCGCCGATGGTCAGCCCAGCCTGCTCCAGGTTCGCCACGGACTTCGCACCGAGTCCTTTCACGCGGTTGGCGAGATCGTCGGCGTCCTTGAACGGGCCGTTCTTCGTCCGTTCGTCGATGATCGCTTTCGACTTCACCGGCCCGAGCCCTTTGATGGCTTCGAGCGAAGGTTCGTCCGCCGTGTTCACATCGACGGCGGCGAATGCGACGCCCATCGACAACGCAAAGGCCACGAATAACATGAGCAGCTTTTTCAGCATGACAAGCACTCCAGGTTGAAAAACAAAACAAGAAATCGATGTCGGCCTTACTGGAAGCGTGGCCGGAAAGTCCAACAAGCATAGGACAAAATGCCCGCCAGAATAATGACCGCGGAGTGGAATCGGCGGGAAAAGCATTAATTATGACAACGTCAACGGCCATTATTTTGCCGCTCGAATCCAGTCTGCCGCGCCGTTTCAATTCCATTTAGCGATTATCACCAGAGTTCTGGCGGACGAGGACGGGGCGGGTCAAATTTGACATTTCCCCGATTTAATCCAGCGGATATTTAAGCTTTATTAACCCGTCGATTTGATTTTTGCAAATGCGCCGCGCACTTCGAACTTCACGGAATCGACCACGGCGCCGTGGCGATCGACCAGTTCCAGCGTGTGATGTCCCGGCCACGGAAGCCACGCCATCCGTGCGGCAGTTCCGGCTGGTTTGCCGTCGAGCCGCCATACGCTGCCCGCCGGTGCGCCTTGCGCGCTTTCGAACCAGACGCGTTGGCGCGCGGCGGGAATATCGGGATCGAGCGCGAAAATAGTGCCGTCGGTTGGCGTGGAGATTCTCGCGGAACCGTTGCGAACCGCCGAACCTTCCGCATTCGCCGACAACGCGATCCTCGACATTTCCGTGCCGCTCAGGAACCAGTCGTCGCGCGCCGGCTCGATGTCGTTCTGGTAAACGATCTTCGTGCGTACCACGCCCGCGGGCGCGGCTGGCGCGCGGCTCGGCGTGCGGCGGTGCAGATAGTTCACCAGCGCGGCCCACACGGGCGCGGCGCCGGTGACGCCGGAAACATCCCACATCGGCGCGCCGTCCGCGTTGCCGACCCACACGCCGACCGTGTAACGCGACGTGTAGCCGATCGCCCAGTTATCACGCATGTCCTTGCTCGTGCCGGTTTTCACAGCGCTGAAAAAGCGTGTGGCGAGGACACTATCGAAGCCGAAGGTGCGCGTGCGGGCGTTGTTATCGGCGAGGATATTCGTCACGATAAAACTCGCTTGCGGGCTGAAAATACGCGTTTCGGGCGTAGCGGACGCATGCGCCGTCAGGTCGAACGTCTGGCCGGCCAAGCCGCCGTTGGCGAGTGTCCGGTACGCGTTCGTGAGCGACGCAAGCGTCACATCGGCGCTGCCGAGCGCGAGGCTGAAGCCGTAGTAATCGCCGGCCTGCGTAAGAGGCAGTCCAAGCGACACCAGCGTCTTCGCGAACCGGTGCGGCGTGACCATCACGAGCGTGCGCACCGCCGGCACATTCAGCGACGACCCCAGCGCCGTGCGCATGCTCACCCAGCCCTTGAAATCGTGATCGTAGTTCTGCGGGATATAGAGTCCGCCGCCGGTGGCGAGATCGAGCGGGGCGTCGTCGAGGAGAGAGGCCGGCGTGAGGCGCTTTTCGTCGATAGCCTGCGCGTACAGGAACGGCTTCAAGGTCGAGCCGGCCTGACGCAGCGCGACGACGGCATCGACTTCAGGCGCGTTCGACAAACCCGCCGCCGATCCCACCCACGCGAGAATCTCGCCGCTGCGGTTATCGATGACGATTGCCGCGCCGTCATGCACATTGCGTTGATGCGCGAGCGAGTTGAGTTCGAGCAAGGTGCGCGCGAGCGAGTCGCGGGCGAAGCGCTGCAGGCGGGCATCGAGCGTGGACTGGACGCGCGCGCCCGCTGCCGGATGCACTTCGTTAGCGACACGCCGCGCGAAGTGAGGCGCGAGCGCGTCGTAATCCGAAGAACGCGGCGAGCCGGATGCGGTGCGCGTCAGCGTCAACTGCACGTAGCTGTCGAGGTTGACGCAAGGGTCCGTGACCGATGCCCGCGCCCGGCTCATGTCGCGCAAAATCCCGCACGCCCGCGCCGATACCTTCACGTAATTTGCGTTCGGCGCACGCACCAGCGCGGCCGTGAGCGCGGCTTCACGCTCGTTCAACCCGGACGGCAGCTTGCCAAACAAAGTCTGCGACAACGCCGACAAACCCACGATCTCGCCGCGAAACGGCACGAGATTAAGGTACGCCTCCAGAATCTGATCCTTGCGCCATGCGTGATCGAGCCACAATGCGCCGACGGTCTGCGTCGCTTTTTCACCGATGGAACGGCGCCCCGGACGGCGATCTTCATCGATCAAACCGGTCAGTTGCATCGTCACCGTCGATGCCCCGCGCGTGCGTGTATTCCACAGGTTTCCCCAAGCGGCCGCCGCCGCGCCGCGCCAGTCGACGCCGCTGTGCTCGTAAAAGCGCTTGTCCTCCGATACGACAATCGCTTCGCGCAACGCCGGCGAGACATCCTGCAACGCGACCCAATCGCCGCGCCGTTCGGTTGTATCAATGCGCGTGCGCTGCAGCGGTTCGCCGTCGCGGGCGAGCAGCACCCAGTCGGAACTGCGCCAGCCCGAGCGCACGTCGTCAAAGCTCGGCAGCGCGTGCGCCGGGTTGGCGAGCACGCAGCCGAGCAGGACGAGGGCGGCGCGTTTCATCGC
This sequence comes from uncultured beta proteobacterium, assembly GCA_963708695.1. Lineage (GTDB taxonomy): Bacteria > Pseudomonadota > Gammaproteobacteria > Burkholderiales > Burkholderiaceae > Caballeronia. The sequence continues at coordinate 1,796 of CAVPTS010000028.1, read as the reverse complement.
GTTATTTCGCCGATGCCAACGGCGCGACGACCATCGTCGCGTTGGGAATGGCGCCGAACATGGACGGCGCGTAAAGCGCTTCCACGCGCGTAGGCGGCAGCCCAAACGTGCCGGCATTGTTCAGGCGAACGGTGTATTCCACCTGCAATTTCCCCTTCGGCAAAAAGTCGTAATACGCGCGATAGCCATCGAAAGCGCGTTCGACAAACGCCGGCCATGCGCCTCGCGGACCCTTTTCGCCTTCGGTCGCCGCTTCGGAATCGCGGCCGAGGCCCGAGCCGAGAATCGTCGCGCCGGCGGGAATTGGATCGTTCACGACGACCCACGTCATGTCGCTCTGCGCTTCAATGTCTAGATGCACGCGCACGATATCGCCGCGCGAGAACGTGCCTTTGACGGCAGGATCGATCGGCGTGATGGTTTTCGTGATCCGATAACCCGCCGCGAACGGCGCCTTCAACGCAACGGCCGCAAGGCTCTCGATGGTGGCCCACGGTCTGCCGCTGCCGTCCTGCGTCAGGTTCAGCGTGCCCGACGCCCAGGGCAAGGTCACGCTGCGCGGATTCGTCGCCGGTGAAACCGGTGCGGCCCACGCGACAGCTTTCTCCGTCGCCCCGAGCGCAATACGCGTCTGGCCGCTCACCGGGGTGTTTTCAAACACGCGCGAGAAACGCTCCACGGCGAGCTTGCCCCACATGTTCGATGTCGTCGTTTCCCACGCGCCGTTCTTCTGCAACGCGAGCAAGCCGCCGACCAGACGCGGCATTTCGTCCTTCCACGCGGGGTTATCGGCGAAGAGCAAGGCCATACGTGCCGCGTTCGATTCAGGGCTCGTCATCAGCCAGTAGAGATCGTCGTCGGCGGCGGTGGAGAAGGTCAGGCGCGTGCCCGAATACGTGAGCCGGGCGCGCAGGATCTGCTCGACCTGGGCGCGCTGGTCGTCGCGCTGGGGGATGCCATCGACACGAGAAAGGATCGCGTAGTAATCGAGCAGCGCGGACGTCGGCCACTGATTCGGCGCGATGGTGATCGACCCCAGCATGCGCGGCTCGGCCAGGCCATAACGCGACAGCGCCTCGATAGCCGAGAGCTTCACGAAGTCCAGATCCTGACGCGGCGACCAGAACTTGCGCTGAATCTTGCCTTCGACGAAGTTCGTCAGCGCCGCTGCAAGCTTGTCGCGCAGATCGTCGGGCAAGGTGTATCGGCGATCGGCTTTCGATGCTTCATCGCTGACGGCGAGCAGATACGCCGACAACGCCGGGCTGCCGTAAGGGCGTGAGTCGTCGGCGGGCGGGAAGTAGTTCGCGAGGCCATCGCTGTCCAGATACGACGGCATGCGCGCGATCACCGTCTGCCATTGCACGAGGTCGTTGAGCCCCAACGCACGCGATGTCTGCTGCTCAAGGCAGCTATACGGATAACGCTCGAACCAGCGGCGCACGCCCGGCAAGCCATCGGCGAGTTTCGGCTGCAACGTCACCGCGATACCGCCGCGGATCTTTCCATCCGCCGATGCCACCGCGGTTTCCGGCGGCGCGATAGGCAACGCGAACGTGCCGTCGACCTGGGTGATGGTCGCCTGCTGCACGGTCACCGGAATTGCAGCCACTACGCGCTGCGTGAGCTTGATGGCATCGGCGGCTTTCGGACCGCCTTGTTCCGCCGCGCTCACTTCCCAGTTCAGCGCGCCCGTTGCAGCCATGCCGATGGCATCGGGCGTGTTCACGTCCCACATGATTTCCCGCGACGATTCCGGCGCCAGTTCCACCGTCTGCGCAGCAAGACCGAGCGCG
>CAVPTS010000027.1:0-141140 GCA_963708695.1 uncultured beta proteobacterium | reverse complement strand
AGAGACGTGTCTGGTTCTCGATGGTATCCAGGATGCTGGCAATGTCGGATCCATTTTGCGGAGTGCGGCGGCGGCTGGCATTCAGCATGTGTTTTGCGCGCCCGGGACGGTGTATGCGTGGTCATCGAAGGTGCTGCGCTCGGCGATGGGCGCGCATTTCCTGCTGGGCATTTACGAGGACGTTGAGCCGGCGGAATTAACGACGCGACTCTCGCCTGAAGTACGCGTGACGATCACTGATTCGCATGGTGCGGAGGCGATCTACGATGCCGATTTGTCTGGGCGTGTGGCTTGGGTCATGGGCAATGAGGGGGCGGGTGTTTCGCCGTTCTGGCGCGACCACGCAACGTTGCGAGTGACGATACCTCAGCCGGGCGGGATGGAGTCGCTGAATGTGGCGGCGGCTGCGGCGATCTGCATCTTCGAGCAGTGCCGTCAGCAGCGCTTGCGCTAGGCGATGTGCATCGCGGGAGGTTGTCCGCGGATAGCGCGGGGTGGACCAGAAGCAGGTTCAATCACTGGTGGCGAAGCGTGGGGTATCCGTGTTCGGAGAAGGAGGGTTTCACACATCGGTGGCTCTGGCGAGCACCGTGCTTTTGGGGCACCCATGAATGAAAACTGCACGCTGTGGACACTTAGGGTAGAGCGGTGAAAGCGTTTTCTTTGCTTCGTTTCTTTTTCGCTTTGGAAAAAGAAATGACGCGCCGCCACGCGCAGTGGCTAATAGAGCGAAAAAGATCAGCCAGAACGGAACCCGCGAAAACCTAGAAAGCAGCAACCTGGCACCAACCCCGACCGCTGCCCTCAAGAACCCAAACCCCGTCCACCGGCGCGAGCAAAACCTAGTAGTACGAAGGCCGCTCCAACCGAATCTCCTGCAGGATCGTCGTCGCGATTTCCTCGATCGACTTATGCGTCGACGATAACCACTTGACCCCTTCGCGTTTCATCATCGCTTCGGCTTCGTTGATCTCATAGCGGCAATTTTCCAGCGCAGCGTACTTGCTCCCCGGCCGCCGCTCGTTGCGAATCTCCGCCAGCCGCTGCGGATCGATCGACAATCCGAACATCTTCTCCCGATACGGCAACAACGGCGTAGGCAACCGCCCGCGTTCGAAGTCTTCCGGAATCAGCGGATAGTTCGCGGCCTTGACACCGTACTGCATCGCCAGATAAAGCGACGTCGGCGTCTTGCCGCTGCGTGATACGCCAACCAGAATCACATCGGCATCGGAGAGATTGCGATTCGACTGGCCGTCGTCGTGCGCGAGCGAAAAATTGATCGCCTCGATCCGGTTCTTGTATTCGTCGGTATCCGCGTTCTGGTGGACCCGGCCCATTGCGTGCGTCGACTTGATGTCGAGTTCCAGTTCCAACGGTTCGATGAAAGTCTGGAACATGTTCAGCACCAGCGCATTCGAGCGCTGCACGATCTCGTTCGACGCGCTGTCCACCAGCGTAGTGAACACGATCGGCCGACGGCCGTCCAGCGACACGGCCTCGTTGATCTTCGCGATGGTCGCATGCGCCTTCTCGGTCGAATCGACAAACGGCACGCGCACGAGCCGGAATTTCTGGTCGAACTGGGACAGGATCGAATGCGCGAATGTTTCGGCAGTGATCCCGGTGCCATCGGAAACGATGAATACGGTGGGCGGCATCGGCGTTGAGGTGACGTGAGAACTGACGGTGATTAGATCGGAGAATGCAACTCACGGTGAGCAACTTGCGCGACGTCAGCAGATCTGCGCGAAAGGTCTGAACGCGAACGGTCCGCAAAGAGCCCTCATGCAAGCCGCGGCAACGACGGGCGGCGAGCGGCGTTCAGGCGAATATCTTCAAACTAAGCATCCGCTAAAATGCCCGATGTGCGCCGCCATACCATTGCGCGTGTGAAGGGTCTCATTGCGCAGCGCTTTTATGCCCCGCGATGAAACATTTCGAAGAGTTAGCACGGTAGAATAGCGGCAACCTGTTCGATAAGCAATTGCGGACGATTAACATCGATTCACGGAAGTTACGTTCATTCGTGCGTTTTAGACGGAACGTACGGTTTTTATGAGCGAAGTTTTAACCGCGTGTTCGATGTGGCTTTGCGACAGCGTTGCGCTGTTCAGCGCTGCAGCGATTGCTTATCAAACAGGTTATGCAGGTTGCGGTACGCGCTTCCAATGAGCGCCGCCGCTTCGAGCCCACTTGCATGATCGTGAATTTCATCCACCTTAGGGGCTTGCATGACTAACGAAGCTAACGTCGCAAAGGACCAGGCGTATGTAGTTCCATTCGAGCAGTTGCGAATGACCGACGTCGACATTGTCGGCGGCAAGAATGCGTCACTCGGCGAGATGATCAGCCAGCTCGCCGAAGCCGGCGTGCAGGTGCCGACTGGTTTTGCGACCACGGCGCAGGCATTTCGCGACTTCCTGCATCACAACAACCTGACCGAGCGCATCGCCAAACGTCTGGAACTCTTCGACGTAGACGACGTGAAAGCCCTCGCGCCGAAGCCGGCAAGGAAATCCGCCAATGGATCGTCGACGCGCCGATGCAGCCGCGCCTCGAAGAACTGATCCGCAAAGGCTTCGACACGCTGCAAAACAGCTCGCCGGAAGAGCTTTCGTTCGCCGTGCGTTCTTCGGCGACCGCTGAAGACTTGCCGGACGCATCGTTCGCGGGTCAGCAGGAAAGCTATCTGAACGTGGTCGGCATCGACGAAGTGCTCGATCGCATGAAGCACGTGTTCGCGTCGCTGTATAACGACCGCGCTATTTCGTATCGCGTGCACAAGGGCTTTACGCACGCTGAAGTCGCGTTGTCGGCGGGCGTGCAGCGCATGGTCCGCTCGGACGTGGGCGCAGCCGGCGTGATGTTCACGCTCGATACCGAATCGGGCTTCAAGGACGCCGTGTTCATCACGTCGAGCTATGGCCTGGGCGAAACGGTCGTGCAGGGCGCCGTGAATCCGGACGAGTTCTACGTCTTCAAGACCACGCTCGAACAAGGCAAGTACCCGATCATCCGCCGCTCGATCGGCTCGAAGCTCATCAAGATGGAATTCACGAAGGCCGGCGAAGCCGGGCCGCGTGAAGACCGTCGACGTGTCGCACGAGCAGCGCAACCGCTTCTCCATCACCGACGAAGACGTGATCCAGCTCGCGAAGTACGCGGTGATCATCGAAAAGCATTATCAGCGTCCGATGGATATCGAGTGGGGCAAGGACGGCCGCGACGGCAAGATCTTCATTCTGCAGGCGCGTCCTGAAACGGTGAAGAGCCAGGCTGCGGGCAAGGCCGAAATGCGCTTCAAGCTGAAGGGCCAGTCGAACGTGCTGGCCACGGGCCGCGCGATCGGCCAGAAGATCGGCGCGGGTCCGGTGCGCGTGATTCACGATCCGTCGGAGATGGATCGCGTGCAGCCCGGCGACGTGCTGGTGGCCGACATGACCGACCCGAACTGGGAGCCGGTGATGAAGCGCGCATCGGCTATCGTGACGAATCGCGGCGGACGGACCTGCCACGCGGCCATCATCGCGCGCGAACTGGGCGTGCCGGCAGTGGTCGGTTGCGGCGATGCAACCGACTTGCTGAAGGAAGGCCAGTTGGTGACGGTGTCGTGCGCGGAAGGCGACGAAGGCAAGATCTACGACGGCCTGCTCGAAACCGAAGTGACCGAAGTCGAGCGCGGCGAACTGCCCGAGATTCCGGTCAAGATCATGATGAACGTCGGCAATCCGCAACTCGCGTTCGACTTCTCGCATCTGCCGAACGCAGGCGTGGGTCTGGCGCGGCTCGAGTTCATCATCAACAACAACATCGGCGTGCATCCGAAGGCGATTCTCGAGTATCCGAACATCGATGCCGACCTGAAGAAAGCCGTGGAAAGCGTGGCGCGCGGTCACGCATCGCCGCGCGCGTTTTATGTCGACAAGCTGACGGAAGGCATCGCCACGATCGCGGCGGCGTTCTATCCGAAGCCGGTGATCGTGCGTCTGTCCGACTTCAAGTCGAACGAGTACAAGAAGCTGATCGGCGGTTCGCGTTACGAGCCGGACGAAGAAAACCCGATGCTCGGCTTCCGTGGCGCATCGCGTTATATCTCGGAGGACTTCGCCGAAGCCTTCCAGATGGAATGCATCGCGCTGAAGAAGGTGCGCGAAGAGATGGGCCTCGACAACGTCGAGATCATGGTGCCGTTCGTGCGTACGCTTGAAGCAGGCGGAGAAGGTGGTCGGCCTGCTTGAGAAGTTCGGGCTGAAGCGCGGCGTGAATGGCCTGCGGCTGATCATGATGTGCGAGATTCCGTCGAACGCGATTCTCGCCGAAGAGTTCCTGCAATTCTTCGACGGTTTCTCGATCGGATCGAACGACCTGACGCAGCTCACGCTGGGCCTCGACCGCGATTCGGGCATGGAGTTGCTCGCAGTCGATTTCGACGAACGCGATCCCGCCGTGCAGTTCATGCTGAAGCGCGCGATTGAAACGTGTTTGCGGCTGGACAAGTACGTGGGTATCTGCGGGCAGGGCCCGTCGGATCATCCGGACCTCGCCGAATGGCTCGCAAAGGAAGGCATCAAGTCGATGTCGCTGAATCCGGACACGATCATCGACACGTGGAAGACGCTTGCGAAGGCTTTGAACAAGTAAGCTGAACAAGTAAGCGATAGTCGCGTCACGTGGCTGGATCGAAAGGTTTGGACAAGCTTTCTAAACAGTAAGCGTGCTATAACACCCCGGACATTCCGGGGTGTTTTTGTTTGGAGAATCGCATGGCTGCTAACGGAGTTTTCTGGTGGATCGGCGCCGGGGCGCTCGTCTTGCTCGAACTGATGTCCGGCACGTTTTATTTGTTGATGATTGCGCTGGGTTTTATCGCCGGCGGGATCGCGCATTTGCTCCGCGCGGGACTTGAAATTGAGTTGCTCGTCGCTGCGTTGGTGGCGATGATCGCCGTGGCCGTGTTGCGCCGCTCGAAGCTCGGCCGCACTACGCGGCGCGATGCGTCGCATGATCCGGGCGTGAACCTGGATATCGGCGAGACGCTGAAGGTGGATGAGTGGCACGAAGGGCGCGCAAGGGCGCTGTATCGCGGGGCGGAATGGGATATCGAGCTGGCGCCCGGCGAAACTGAAGGCGCGCATCTCTACAGAATCAAGGCGTTTTCCGGCAACACGCTGGTGGTTGCGGCAAAACGCTGAGATGGTTTGAATCTGGGTTCAAGTTTTCCCAAGTAGTTTCGAAAGTTGGTCGATAAGCAAGACACGCATAACAAGGAGTAGAAATGGACGTGACTATCATCGGGGCAATTTTGTTGATTATCGTCATCGCGATTGCCGCGCAGACGATCAAGATCGTGCCGCAGCAACACGCATGGGTGCTGGAGCGGCTAGGGCGCTATCACGCAACCTTGACGCCGGGGATGACCATCGTTGTGCCGTTCATCGATCGGGTGGCGTACAAGCATGTGCTGAAGGAAATCCCGCTCGAAGTGCCGAGCCAGGTCTGTATCACGCGCGACAACACGCAGTTGCAAGTGGATGGCGTGCTGTATTTTCAGGTCACCGATGCAATGAAGGCGTCGTATGGATCGAGCAACTTCATCTATGCCATCACGCAGTTGTCGCAGACCACCTTGCGCTCGGTGATCGGCAAACTTGAGCTCGACAAGACCTTCGAAGAACGCGACTACATCAACCACAGCATTGTCACGTCGCTCGATCAGGCCGCGGCGAACTGGGGCGTGAAAGTGCTGCGCTATGAAATCAAGGATTTGACGCCGCCGAAAGAAATCCTGCACGCGATGCAGGCGCAAATCACCGCCGAGCGTGAGAAGCGGGCCGTGATCGCAGCGTCGGAAGGCCGGAAGCAGGAGCAGATCAATATTGCGTGGGGCGCACGCGAGGCGGCCATTCACAAGTCCGAAGGCGAGCGTCAGGCGCAGATCAATCAGGCGCAGGGCGAGGCGTCGGCGATTTTGGCGGTGGCCGAGGCCAATGCTCAGGCTATTGAAAAGGTCGGCGCGGCGATCACATCGGCTGGCGGCGTGGAAGCCGTGAACCTCAAGGTGGCCGAGCAGTACGTCAGTGCGTTTGCGAATATCGCGAAGCAGGGCAATACGCTGATCGTGCCGGGGAATTTATCGGACATGAGTTCGATGATCGCGTCCGCGCTGACCATCATCAAGGGCGATGGCGCTGCGGGCGGAGTGATTCGAAAGAGCTGAACGTTCAGTTTGCCGAATAAAAAAGGGCGTCGACAGTTTGAGTCGATGCCCTTTTTGTTTCGAGGTGCTCATAACATATTGAGCGATGCTCAATGTTTGGCGCCGCGCATGATTTGCGCTTTTTCGCGTTCCCAGTCGCGCTTTTTCTCGGTTTCGCGTTTGTCGTGCAGTTTCTTGCCCTTTGCGAGGCCGATCTCGCACTTCACGCGGCCGCCTTTGTAGTGGAAGTTCAGCGGCACGAGCGTGTGTCCTTTTTGCTCGACCTTGCTGATGAGCTTCGAGATCTCTTCGCTATGGAGCAGCAGTTTGCGCGTGCGGACCGGATCCGGGTGGATGTGGGTCGAGGCTTCGGGCAATGGGCTGATGTGAGCGCCGATCAGGAACAATTCGCCGTCGCGGATGATGACGTAGCCTTCCTTGATCTGGCCGCGGCCGGCGCGTAGCGCCTTGACTTCCCACCCTTCCAGCACGAGCCCCGCCTCGTAGCGATCTTCGATGAAGTAATCGAAGAAGGCTTTTCTGTTGTCGATGATGCTCATGAATGAAAAGTGCCTAACTCGTTTAAAATCCTGATTTTAGCAGCGCGGGCGCGGTAAAGCCCGCAAAGCTTCCCACCCTTGCCCCGCGTTGCGCCCTTTATGGCAGATGTCCAGAAAACTGTATTGATCCGTCACTCTGCGGAGCAGATGTTCGACCTCGTCACCAATGTCGCCGATTACCCGAATTTTTTGCCATGGTGCGGGGGGGTAGAAGTTGGCCGACACGACGAACACAGCATGGAAGCCAAGATTCACATCAATTTCAAGGGTATCAAGCAGCATTTCGCGACGCGCAACGTGCATACGCGGCCGACCACGATCGATATGGAGTTCCTTGACGGCCCGTTCAAGAAGTTCACTGGGTATTGGCGGTTCACGCCGTTGCGGGTGGACGCTTGCAAGATCGAGTTCGCGTTGCATTACGAGTTTTCGAACATCATTCTCGAGAAGATCATCGGGCCGGTTTTCAGTCATATTGCGCATACGTTCGTGGATTCGTTCGTGAAGCGCGCCGATCAGCGGTATGGGAAGTGATGGCGCTTACGGTTGAGGTTTGTTATGCGCTGCCGGAGGGAAAGAGTGCGATTTGTGCGCTTTCGCTGGAAGAGGGCGTGACGGTGCGCGAGGCTATTGAGGCGAGTGGATTGCTTGCGCGGTTTCCCGAGATCGACCTGGGTGTGCTGAAAGTGGGCGTTTTCGGGAAGATCCAGCCGCTGGATGCGGTTCTTGCCGATCGCGATCGGGTGGAGATTTATCGGCCGTTGAAGGTGGATCCGAAAGTTGCGCGGCAGCGGCGGGTTGAGAAGACGCGGCGCGGCGGATCGATAGAAGGGCGAAGGTGGACCAGGAAAGAAGCCAGATAGGCTGCCGTGCCGTTCGCCAAGGGTTTTTGCTGGCGCTGATGGTCGGGGGCCGGATTGTTGCTGCGGAGCTTATTGGTCGGTCTGTGTTTTTGGTATTTTTTTGCACTATTAGACAGGGTGTTTTCGTTCGCACTCGGGCGGGGTTTTGGGCCTGGGGCTGGTCGGGGTTGATGCCGGGTTGCTGCTGCTTACGTTAGCGCGGGTTTAATGTTGGCGATATTTTTTATCACTATTAGCCACTGTGCGTGGCGGGACTTCATTTCTTTGTCCAACGGCGACAAAGAAACGAAGCAAAGAAAACGCCTCCCCACAATCTGTATTAAGTGTCCCCAGCGTGCAGACCACTGCTTTTGGTTCCCGCGTAGAACGGTGCTCGCAAAACCACGGACTCTTGAAACCCTCCTTCTCGCGAATCCTTACATCCCCACGCTTCGCCACCAGTGCTCTCGGGCAAGATCGGTGCGCGTGGGAGGTTGGACGGCCTCACGCGTCTTAACGGGGTGGTGGACTGCGTGATCTGCGTGACCTTTAGGCGTGGGGCGCGCGTAGCGCGCATTACGTTTGGGCGCTAGCACATCAGAAAAGTCGCGGAACGCCTTGTGCCGGGCGCGAACAAGCGCGTCTGAAATTACTACGCACCGAATAGCTTCCGCAACCTTGAACAGGGGTGAGGTCGAATCGGTCCGTGGGTCACCGATCTAGCCCGAGACCACTGGTGGCGAAGCGTGGGGATGTCAGGATTCGCGAGAAGGAGGGTTTCAACGCAGCGTGGTTCTAGCGAGCACCGTTCTACGCGGGAACCAAAAGCAGTGGTCTGCACGCTGGGGACACTTAATACAGATTGTGGAGAGGCGTTTTCTTTGCTTCGTTTCTTTGTCGCCGTTGGACAAAGAAATGAAGTCCCGCCACGGACAGTGGCTAATAGTGATAAAAAATATAGCCAACATACAACCCGCGCTAACGTAAGCAGCAGCAACCCGGCACCGAACCAGTCCAACAAACACGAACCGACCAGCCGCCACGCAAGTGGCTAAAAGCGCTAAAAAATGCACCCAAAACAAGCCGCGCGAAGGCGTAAGCAGCAACAACCGGGCACCGACCCAGTTAAACGAACATAGATCGACCAGCCGCCACGCAAGTGGCTAAAAGCGCTAAAAAATCCAGAAAACATATACCCCGCGCAGGCCAACCCAGCCGCAATCCACGACCAACCGCCCACCGCACCAGCAAACCCCCTGGCGAACGGCACGGCAGCACCCGTGAAAATCCAGGGAACTATCGGTATAATTCGGTTTTGCGCCCATAGGATTTGCCATGCGTCTGATCCAGAAAGCACTCACGTTCGATGACGTGCTCCTCGTGCCCGGCCTTCTCCAATGTTCTGCCGCGCGACACCAGCCTGAAAACCCAGGCTGACCCGCAAGATCTCCCTGAATATGCCGCTGCTGTCCGCCGCCATGGACACAGTCACCGAAGCCCGGCTCGCAATCGCGATGGCCCAAATGGGTGGCGTCGGCATCATCCACAAAAATCTCACGCCGGCCGAACAGGCCCGCGAAGTCGCTAAAGTAAAGCGCTTCGAATCAGGCGTGGTGCGCGATCCGATCACCGTACCGCCGCAAATGAAAGTGCGCGACGTGATCGCTCTCACGCAACAACATGGCATTTCGGGATTTCCCGTGGTCGAAGGGCCGCAACTGATCGGCATCGTGACAAACCGCGACCTGCGCTTCGAAGAGCGTCTCGACGACGAAGTGCGCAAGATCATGACGCCGCGTGAACGGCTCGTCACGGTCAAGGAAGGCACGCCGCTCGCGGAAGCCAAGGCGCTGATGCACAGCCATCGGCTGGAACGCGTGCTGGTCGTCAACGACGCGTTCGAATTGCGCGGCCTGATGACGGTCAAGGACATCACGAAGCAAACCGAACACCCGGACGCCTGTAAGGACGAACACGGCAAACTGCGCGCTGGCGCGGCAGTCGGCGTAGGCGCGGAAAACGAAGAGCGTGTCGACCTGCTGGCGGCGGCGGGCGTGGACGTGATCGTCGTGGATACGGCGCATGGCCACAGCCAGGGCGTGCTCGAACGAGTGCGCTGGGTCAAGCAGAACTACCCGCATATCGAGGTGATCGGCGGCAATATTGCTACGGCTGCAGCTGCGAAGGCGCTCGTCGAATACGGCGCGGACGGCGTGAAGGTCGGTATTGGCCCGGGTTCGATCTGCACGACGCGGATCGTGGCCGGCGTCGGCGTGCCGCAAATCACGGCGGTCGCGAACGTATCGGATGCACTGCGCGGCACCGGCGTGCCGGTCATCTCGGACGGCGGCGTGCGTTTCTCCGGCGACGTCAGCAAGGCGCTGGCAGCCGGCGCGGACGCCGTGATGATGGGCAGCATGCTTGCCGGCACGGAAGAATCCCCTGGCGACGTGTTCCTGTTCCAGGGCCGCCAGTACAAGGCGTATCGGGGCATGGGCTCGGTCGGCGCGATGAAGGACGGCGCGGCGGACCGGTACTTCCAGGACAACTCGGCGAATATCGACAAGCTGGTGCCGGAAGGCATCGAAGGCCGCGTGGCCTATAAGGGCTCGGTCAACGCCATCCTGTTCCAGGTGATCGGCGGCGTGCGGGCCAGCATGGGCTATTGCGGCTGCCGGAATATCGGCGAAATGCACGACAAGGCCGAATTCGTCCAGATCACGGGCGCGGGCATGCGCGAGTCGCATGTGCACGACGTGCAGATCACCAAGGAAGCACCCAACTACCACGTGGACTGACCATGAAACCATTGCTGCGCGCTGTACTCGTCATCAATGCCCTGATTTTTCTGGCGTTCGGCGTGCTGTTTCTGCTTACGCCATGGACAGCTTTGTGGCATCGCGTGCATCTCGTGACCGTGCAGCCGCCGTTTATCGGGCAATTGTTCGGCGTGGCGCTGATCGGGATTGCGTGGCTTGCGTTTCATGCGGCTATCGACGGCGCTCTGACCACGACGGCCGCCAAGGTATCGGGGCATGTGGAGTGGTTGTCGGGTCTGGTGATGATGGTCTGGCTGCTCGGGCTGCGCACGCCCGAGTTGACGGGCTTTGGGCAACTGATCGCGGCGCTGACCGGTGTGGGGATGCTGGTGCTGGGATTAGGCAGCGTGCGTCTCTCCGGCGCCGTGCGGCGACGCGAGCGCGCGGCGCTGGCGGGCGCCGCCGCAGCTGAACGTGCAGAAAAGCGGGCGGCGAAGACCAGGGCGGAAGAGCGCGTGAGCGCACCCGTGACGGCGCCCGTGAGGCCTCCGTTGACGTCCGATCCCGTTGCACCGGCAAATCCTCGTTGGGACGCTGAACCGTTCGCAGGTGCGCCGATAGCACCGATAACGCCGCTTGCGTCTGCACGTCCGGCTGCGCCCGCCCGCTCGGCGACCGCATTCGATCCTGCGACCGGACATGCCATCGATCCTGCGACGGGCCGCACGTTAGATCCGGAAACCGGCCGGGCGATTGATCCGGTGACCGGCCAAACCATCGATCCCGTTACGGGCGCGCGTGTGGAACCCGGTTTTGGCGCCGATCCGGTTCGCCGCGATCCGCGCTGAACAGTGATCGGTCGTGCGGTGCCGTCCGTTCCAGCGCTCACTGAGAGACGGAGCCTTTTGTTCTATCGATGAAACCTGTCTTGCTGTGGCCGGCTACAAGCGCCGGCCGTTGATATTTCTGCTTTAAATTTCTGCGCAGTGCAATGCGCGGGGTGCCGTTCCCGCTGCTTGCGATTCCGCTTTCGCCAACCGTTTCCGCTACTCGCCTTCTGGCCGCTGCCATGCACGACAAGATCCTGATTCTCGATTTCGGCTCCCAAGTCACCCAGTTGATCGCACGACGCATCCGCGAATCACATGTGTATTCGGAGATCCATCCGTACGACGTCGACGACGCTTTCATCCGCGAATTCGCGCCGAAGGGCATCATTTTGTCGGGTGGCCCGAACTCGGTCGCGGAGCTCGGTTCACCGCGTGCGCCGCACGCCGTCTTCGATCTCGGCGTGCCGGTGCTCGGCATCTGCTACGGCATGCAGACCATGGCGGAACAACTCGGCGGCAAGGTGGAACTTGGCCATGTGCGCGAGTTTGGATATGCCGAAGTCGAGGCGCATAACCACACGAGCTTTCTGAATGGCATCGAAGACTTCCAGACGGCCGAAGGTCAAGGCATGCTGAAAGTGTGGATGAGCCACGGCGACAAGGTCACCGACATGCCGTTGGGATTCAAGCTGATGGCGTCCACTCCCGCATGCCCGATTGCCGCGATGGCCGACGACGAGCGCCATTTCTACGGCCTGCAGTGGCATCCGGAAGTCACGCACACGGTGCAGGGGCGCGCGATGCTCGACCGCTTCGTGCTCGAGTTGTGCGGCGCGAGGCCTGATTGGGAGATGGGGCATTACATCGATGAAGCGGTGGAGAAGATCCGCGCGCAAGTCGGCGATGAGCACGTCATTCTGGGGCTGTCGGGCGGCGTGGATTCGTCGGTGGCGGCGGCGCTTTTGCATCGCGCGATTGGCGCGCAACTGACCTGCGTGTTCGTCGACCACGGGCTGTTGCGGTTGAACGAAGCCGAGCAGGTCATGACCACGTTCGCCGATCACCTTGGCGTGAAGGTGATTCATGTCGATGCCAGCGATGTGTTTTTATCGAAGCTTGCCGGCGTGAACGATCCGGAGGCGAAGCGCAAGATTATCGGCGCTGAGTTTGTCGAGGTGTTCCAGGCAGAAGCCAACAAGTTGAAGGACGCGAAGTGGCTCGCGCAGGGGACGATTTATCCCGATGTGATCGAGTCGGCGGGCAAGGGCAAGAAGGGCCACACGATCAAGAGCCATCACAACGTGGGCGGATTGCCCGAGACGCTGAACCTGAAGTTGCTTGAACCGTTGCGTGAGTTGTTCAAGGACGAAGTGCGCGAATTGGGCGTGAAGCTCGGATTGCCGCCGGCGATGGTTTATCGGCATCCGTTCCCGGGCCCCGGGTTGGGTGTGCGGATTCTGGGCGAGGTGAAGAAGGAGTTCGCGGACCTGCTGCGTCACGCGGATGCGATTTTTATCGAAACGTTGAGGAATACCATCGATAAGGAATCGGGCAAGTCCTGGTATGAACTGACGAGTCAGGCTTTTGCGGTGTTCCTGCCGGTGAAGAGCGTGGGCGTGATGGGCGATGGGCGGACTTATGAGTATGTGGTTGCGCTGAGAGCCGTGCAGACGCTGGATTTCATGACCGCGCAATGGGCGCATTTGCCGCATGAGCTGTTGGGGCATGTTTCGAATCGGATCATTAATGAAGTGCGCGGGATTAATCGCGTTGTTTATGATATTTCGGGGAAGCCGCCGGCGACGATTGAGTGGGAGTGAAAGGGATAAAATTCTTTCCTTTCTGACTATTTGAATTTGCAATGTTGATCTTATAGTCGACAACGCTTGCTCCCCTGGCTGAACTTGCAGCAGCTTGGGAAGCGTCGGTTTCTCGTCGGGCCGCGGCGGATGAAAAAGGGCAACCAGTTCGTCGCGTGCGTCGGGAGGACTTTCGAAGCGCGCCAATGTATCGCGTGGTTCGCAGCATGGCGATTTTTGAGCGAAATCACTGGGCATCCGAAAGATATTCTTGGCGTCCTAGCAGCAAAAAACCGTCGAAGATCGACGGTTCGCCCGGTGATGGCAATTGTCGTATTTGCCAGGACACAGTGCCTAGCTCGTAGCCAGTTCTTCGATGAGTACTTCGGGGTGTCTCGCCGCAATATTTAGCAGGCGTTGCGCGGCACCCGATGGAGTGCGGCGACCTTGCTCCCATTCTTGAAGCGTACGTACCGATACGCCCAGCACCGAGGCAAACTGGGATTGCGAAAGTCCCACTTTCATGCGGGCTTCGCTTGCAGCATTCAAAGCAACGGTGGTTGCGCGGCCAACCATTCCGCCCTTCATCTGCCGGACGGCTTCCAACAATTCCGCACCGATATCGCGCGTTTTGTCGCGCTCGATGAGTTTCTTTTCTGTCTTAGGCATGATCAATTGCCTCCTTGATTGCTTTAAGGACGTGCGACGGGATATTTTCCTGTGCGCTCTTGGCGTAAATAGTCAGCAACCATATTTCGCCGTTTGCCAGTCTGTTGTAGTAGATGACGCGGACACCACCGCTTTTACCACTGCCCTGGCGTTTCCATCGGACTTTCCGGCAACTTCCTGATCCGGGAATCACGTCCCCTGAATCTGGATTGTTGGCGAGCCACGAGCAGAATTCACCACGTTCATCCTCGCTCCAGTAGTCGGATACAAGATTCTTGAAAAGAGGCGTCTCAACGATTGTTAGCATGGATTGATTGTACGTCAATGACGTATAACTTGCAACTGCCCAAACCCCGCCTTGTTAGAAGCCTTACCGAGGGTCCGCAAGGTGGATGTTGCAAAAGTACCGCACTAATTGATTCTTGCATGCATTTGACAACATGATCATTCGATGCAGACAGTTCCGGTCTCCAGCTATGAGCGAGCGGTCCTGGAGCTAGCTGGTGCGCGGTCCCGCGAGTCCCCACGCCGGCCGTGGTGCCTTCATTGCCGATGTCCAGCGGCATCTGTATTGTGGTCGATAGACGCAGCCTACTCGCACACACATCAACCCCGGATACCGAATGACTCCCGAATCAGACACGCCCGTACGCACCGATGTACTAATCGTCGGCGCGGGTCCCGTCGGACTTTTCGCGGCGTTCGAAGCGGGTGTCGTGGGCTTGTCCTGCCAGATTGTCGATACGCTTGAACGGATCGGTGGCCAATGCATCGAGCTTTATCCCGACAAGCCCATCTACGATATTCCCGCCATTGCATCGTGCACTGCGCGTGAGCTGGTCGAGCGGTTGATGGAGCAATGCCGTCCCTTCGACGTGCCGATTCACCTTGGCCAGCGCGTCGAGACAGTCCAGCAACGCGAAGATGGCCGCTGGACAGTCACAACCGGCCAAGGCCTCGTATTCGATACCGCTGCAATCATGCTGGCTGCCGGAAACGGCGCATTCGTCCCGCAGCGTCTTGCGTTGCCCGAAGCGACACCGCTAGAAGATCGCCACGTCCACTACAGCGTGCGCAATCTCGCCGATTTCGCCGATAAAACCGTAGTAGTCGCTGGCGGCGGCGACTCTGCTCTCGATTGGGCGCTGGCATTGCGCAAGGTCGCGCGGCGAGTTGTGCTGGTGCATCGGCGCAATGGGTTTAGCGCGGTTGCGTCGAGTGTCGAACAGATGCGTCGCGCAGTGGACGCGGGCGAAATGGAGTTCATGGTCGGTTCGATTGCGGCTTTGCATGCGCACGATGACAAGCTGGCATCGCTAGAGATCCGGCAGATCGGCGGCACGGCGACAGATCGATGCGGATCATCTTGTCGTGCTGTATGGCCTCGTTGCAGACCTTGGACCGATCGCGAACGTGGGGCTTGAAAGTCATCGCCGGACGCGTGGATGTAGATACATCAAATTACGAAAGCTCACGCCCGGGGATCTTCGCGGTGGGCGACATCGCAAATTATCCGAACAAGCAGAAGCTGATTCTTTCGGGCTTTCACGAGGCATCGCTGGCGTTGAGGAAGGCATACACCTATGCGTATCCCGACAAGAAACGGGTGCATGTGCATTCCAGCTACGACGCCGGGTTGGCCGAGCGCATTGCGTCGGGTTCTGCGCATCACGAGTGAGCCGATTTCGAAGTGTTCCGGCTGGCTGGAATAAACTGGAACTGGCAGCCGCCTTCTCAGGGAGCGTCGCATGATCACACTCTTTTCCTACCCCGGATTATTCGGCCTCGAAGACAACAATCCGTATGGTCTGAAGGTATTTGCGTTCCTTAAGCTATGCGGATTGCCTTTCGACCATCGCCATATCGTCGATACAAAATCGGCGCCTCGCGGGCAGCTTCCCTATATCGCCGATGATCATAAATCGATTGGCGACAGCGATGCCATCGTCGCGTATCTCAAGCAAAAGTACGGCTTGACCATCGACGATTCACTCACGAATACCCAGCAGGATCTTCACCTTCTGGTCCGGCGAGCACTGGATGATCTCTATTGGGTCATGTCGTATTCGCGTTGGCGTGATCCGCGTTTCTGGCCGCTCTTCAAAGAAGCGTTCCTGAAGACGCATCCAGATGTCACTGCAGAAAGCCTCGACGCGGCGCAAAAATATAACTTCGAGCGGTATCACTATCAAGGCATTGGCCGCTTCGAACCGCAGGGCGCGTATGCACGCGGTATCGCCGACCTGCGGGCTATAACAAACCTTCTTGGCGATAACGACTTCATGTTCGGCCCGAGTCCGACCAGCATCGACGCCGGCATTTATGGTTTCGTAGCAAACATTTTCTTCTACGAAATAGACACGCCGCTCAAGCAGTTTGTTCAGGCGCAGCCCAACCTTGTGCGGCATTGCGAGGCAGTGCGCACGGCGGTGAGCGAAGGCAAAGCGATGAAATAGCTCATACGTCCCCCTGTTTTCGCTGATCCTGCATCGATCGTAACGAAACAATCGCCGCGAACCCGCCGCCTTCGCGCTGCACGAGCTGAAGTCCGCCGCCATGCAGCTTCGCGATCCTTTCGACAATAGCCAGACCCAGACCCGTTCCCCCCGGATGCTCTGCCCGTCGAGCGTCCGCGTTTAAACGGCGCTTTCAACGTATCGAGTTCGTCCGCATTCACACCTTTCCCGCGGTCTCCTATTTCGACGTAGATCATGTTGCCGGCATCATCGGTCGAGGTCCTCACCGACAGCCCCACGCGACCGTACACCACCGCGTTCTGCATCAGATTCATCAGCACGCGCATGACGCTGATTGGCCGGAACGAGAACGGGCGCAGTTCGCCCAGAGTAAGAGTGAACACATGACCAAGCCCCGCGAAGTCGGCGGCGAGACTGCTGACCAGCGCGTTCAGGTCACCGACTTCGGCGACCTCCCGCGCGCCGCTTCCGGCGTAGTCCATGAACTGCTGGAGAATGGCGTCGATCTGATCGAGATAATGATCCGTCGATACCGCCAGCGCATCATGCTCGTCCGATGGTGTCGTCATAGCGACGGCGAGGCGCAGCTTGGTCAATGGCGTGCGGATATCGTGGGAAATGCCGGCGAGCATCAGCGAACGGGTCGCGTCGGCCTCCTGCAACGCCTGGACCATCTGATTGAACGCGGCACTCACCTGTGCGATTTCCGTCGGACCATCGACGCGCAGTGCCTGCGGCGCATCGCCAGCGCTCAAGCGGCGCGCGGCATCGGCGAGGTCGCGCAGCGGCCGGTTGATGTGGCGCTGGATCAGGTAGGCCGTGACGATCGCGAGCAAGCCAAGCCCAAGCGATAACAGCAACGCGGAAAGCATGCCGTCGTTGTGCGCGGCTTCGGGAACGGGCAGCGCGATCCAATAGGGCTCGTGACCGAGATGCGAGCGAATCCACAGCCGTTGTTCGCCTCCTGTCTGCCACTGAACCTGCATGTCCGGCGGGCAGATGCTCGCGCAAGGTTTCGATAAAAACATCGCGCTGATAAGTCCGGTAGAAGTTGCGCCACGTCAGCGCAGGCTCTGAGGCGGCGCCGGCCGGCAACTGCCGGCTAGCGTCGAAGCGAGCCGCGAGGCCGTTCTGCGCATCGGGTCGCAGCACTCGTCAGCAGGTCATCCAGTGTCTGCACGTAGATTGCGAAGGTCTCGGCGGCGCGTTCTATACGCGGTCGCTGCACGAAGTGAATTAGTACGCTTAACGAACTAATCTGGCTGACAATGACCAGTGCCACGAGCAGCGCGATATTGCGTGCGAACAACGAGCGCGGCAGCGTCATGGATCGTGCGCGGCTCATGGTTCGACTTCCGCGACCAGCATGTACCCCACGCCCCAGACCGTCTTGATGAAGCGCGGCTTCGACGGATCTGCTTCCACGATCTGCCGCAGCCGCAGCACCTGCACATCGATACTGCGGTCGAGCGCATCGTGGTCGCGTCCGCGCGAACGGGCGATCAGATTGTCGCGGCTCACGGGCCGGTTCGGTGAGGCGCCAAGCGCGTTCAACAAGCAGCATCTGGGTTGAATGAATCTCGAACAACTCGCCCGACTCGTACAGACGCTGCTTGCCGAGATCGAGGCAATAATCGCCGAAACGCACGGTCTGCGATCTCAGCACAGGTTCGCCCGCAGCAATCTTCTGGCGTCGCAGCAGGGCACGAACGCGTGCAACCAGTTCACGCGGCAGGAACGGTTTGGCGAGGTAGTCGTCGGCGCCGGTTTCGAGACCGATGACCTTATCGACCGGATCGCCCTTTGCGGTGAGGATCAGGATGGGCAGCGTCTGGCCTTCGGCGCGCAAGCGCCGGCAGACCGACAGGCCGTCCTCCTGATCCATCATCAGGTCGAGCATCAGCAAGTCGAAAGGCTCGCGCTGCAGATATTCGTCGAGCCGCTTGCTGTCGGCGACCACCCGGA
This sequence comes from uncultured beta proteobacterium, assembly GCA_963708695.1. Classification (GTDB taxonomy): domain Bacteria; phylum Pseudomonadota; class Gammaproteobacteria; order Burkholderiales; family Burkholderiaceae; genus Caballeronia. The sequence continues at coordinate 123,040 of CAVPTS010000027.1, read as the reverse complement.
CTTCGAAGCCGTGACTGCTCAGGAAACGCTGCAGCATGTTGCGCAACTCGGCTTCATCGTCGAGAACGATGATCTTCGGCTGACTCTCCATTTACGTCTCCTTTCGATGCTTCGGGACTGTAAGTTTCATCGAGGATTCGGCAAGCCGCTGCGGCAGCACATGAACGCCGCGCGGCAGCCGTGAACGCGGCCTCGTTCGAAGACAATATCCGACCTCGCCACCGTGCAGCCGTCAGTGCGATGCCGCGCGTTGCTGCATGAATTGCTCGATCTGCGGCAGGGTGATGTAGCCGGCTTTTTGTGTGTCGATCTGATCGAAATTCTGCGCGACCATCGGCATGCCTTGCGAGGCCTGCGCTCGGGTCAGCTTGCCGTCGCGCGTGGTATTGGCGGCTGCGAAGCGCGTTTGCAATTGCTGCATCGCATGCTCCATGCGTTGCCGAGCTGACCGTGGATTGCGGCGAGGTTTGCGCCATGGCGCCCGTGCTGGCAAACGAAGCAGCAATGGACAGGACGAGGGCGGCAATAGCGTTCTTCATGAGACTCTCCGATGAGTAATTGGTTTGCCATCGTTGGCCGGCATTGTTTCGTAACGCTGGCCGCCAATCGATCGATGGCAGACCGAAGCTTATCGGCGGGCATCGAAAAGAAGATAACAAACGGACTACCAATCGTGTCGCCGCATGTCATGAGTTCGAACCACAAATGAAGCATCTGCACCCTACAAAAAGCGGGTATTCGTGACATCGAATGAAATATGTTTTGGCGTGGCTTTCAGGCGCTGTTTGCGTATCTTTCGATGGTCGGCGCCACGAGCGCTTCAACGGCTTCGCAAGGCCTTCATGCAAGACCCTCATGCAATGCGAAGCGGACGGTGGAACGGCTTCCAAAGCGAAGACGACGCCCGCCGATCGAATCAAAGGAAACTCAAAATGAATATTCGTCTGATCAGTGCGTCTGCCGCTGCTGCTCTCGGTTTCGTGTTTTCCACAGGCGCTGAAGCGGGAACCGTGGTTGTCTACGGCGCACCGCCCGTCATCTATGCGCCGCCGCCGCGACCGGTCTATTACACCGTTCCGGTGTCGACCTATGTCAGGGTGGTGCCGTCACCTGCACCGGTTGTCGTCGTGCCTGCGCCGAAGCCTGCGCCGACCGTCTATGTGGCGCCGCCCAAGCCCGCACCTATGGTTTATGTGCCCGTGGCGGGCGGCTACGCCGCCGTGCCCGCGGCAAGCGTGACTTATGCGCAGCCCGTCACCGTGGTTCCGGCGGCGGGGATGCACTGAGCTGACGTCGCTTGCGAATCGCGGTGAATGCTACGCGCAAGCGACTCAGCTTTCTTGTAGTTCGATCGACTCGATGTACACACTCTGCAGCTTGGCGCGTTGCGCGTCATAGTCGAGCGCGATAGATCCGGTGGTGCCCGGGACCTGCGTGATCGGCGTGAGCGGCGTGAGCGGCACGTTCGCGCGGATCAGGTTTTCAGCGCTCGCGGCGCTACAGGCAAGACCGATTGCAATGCCCGTACTCAACAGACGCAGTAACGATCTGGATCGTCCATTCGTGATGCGCTCCGTTCAATCATTCATGTGATATGAAATGCGTTTCTACACTTTCGCCAGCCTCAAGGTTATAGAGCACGCGACCTGTAGCGACGATTGATTGAGGCGTAATGCGGTGAAGGATACGGTTGTGCAAGTGTCATTGACGCAATGTTGAAGACGCGCGTCTTCGGCATTTGCATGAGGAGAACGGGCGGACCTTTTACCTTTAAGGGAGGCGATTATGTGTAGTCATCCGATGTGTTCTTTCTCACGCCGTCGCGCACTCGTTGCCGGTCTGGCGTCTGCAGCCTTGGGTGCTGTATCGATACGTGACGTAATCGCTGCTCAACCTTCCGCGGGACCGGCGCCCAATGCCATCTCGCCAGCCGATGCGCTTTCCCGCCTGATGCAAGGAAATGCTCGTTATGCCGCCAACGCACCGACGAACAAGGACTTTTCCGCCGGGCGCGCAGCGCGTGTCGCGGCGCAGTATCCGATCGCTGCGATTGTCGGTTGCGCCGATTCCCGCGTGGCGCCGGAACTTGCCTTCGATCAGGGACCGGGCGAACTGTTTGTTGTGCGAGTCGCGGGAAATTTCGTCAATGACGATGGGCTCGCCAGTCTGGAATACGGCGTCAAGTTTTTGGGCGTGCCGCTGATCGTAGTGCTAGGACATACAAATTGCGGAGCGGTCTCGGCCGCGGTCAAGGCGATCGAGGACGGCGTCAGTTGGCCGGGGCATCTGCCTGAACTGGTCCGGGCAATCAGGCCTGCCGTGGAGATTGCGAAGTCGCACGGACACGGCGATCTCGTCGCGGACGCCACGATCGAAAATGTACGGCTTAATGCCAACCGGTTGAGGGTGTCGAGGCCACTGATTGGAGGGTACGTGAAGGCCGATAAAGTACGCGTTGTCGGGGCGGTTTACGATCTGGCTACGGGGGCGGTCGGAATCGTCGACTGAAGGGAACTGCCGTATGCCCGAGCAAAACTTTCCGCGCGGGTTCGACTCTGCGCCCGCGCCACCCTTGACGGATTGTCATCGTCTGTTCTTCGCGATCTTGCCGGACCACGATACCGCCGCGCGTATCGAGCAACTTGCGCGGCAACTGCGTATTGAACATTCCTTGACGCGAAAGTTGCTTCGCACCGAGCACTTCCATGTCACGCTGCATTTTATCGGTACGTATTCAGGTTTTCCCTCGCAGGTTGCCGAGCGGGCGCTAGCGGCTGCTGCGACTGTTGTGACGCCGGCGTTTGATGTTGTGTTCGACCGGGCAGGCAGTTTTCGCCGGAAAGGGGGCGACCGGCCGTTTGTGCTTTTCGGAGGGGAGGATGCGGGGCTTAAGGGGCTTCATGAGGCTCTCGGCACGGCCTTGGAGACGGTAGGGTTTGCATGCCATCGAACGTCGAGATATACACCGCACGTGACGCTGCTTTACGACAAGCATGCAGTCGATGAACGCGGGATTGAGCCTGTTCGCTGGGCCGTGCGGGAGTTCGTTCTTATGGATAGTTTGGTTGGGCAAGGTCGGCATGTGGCGCTTGGTCGCTTTTGAAGTTTTCGCTCGCGCCGGTGGACGGGGTTTGGGAGGGGGGTGCTGGGTTGGTCGTTTGGGGCCGGCGGGCGGGGTCGGTGCTGGGTTGCTGCTGCGTACGTTAGCGCGGGTTCAATGTTGGCAGTATTTTTTATCACTATTAGCCACTGTCCGTGGCGGGACTTCATTTCTTTGTCCAACGGCGACAAAGAAACGAAGCAAAGAAAACGCCTTTCCACAATCTGTATTAAGTGTCCCCAGCGTGCAGACCACTGCTTTTGGTTCCCGCGTAGAACGGTGCTCGCTAGAACCACGGACACTTGAAGCCCTCCTTCTCGCGAATCCCTACACCCCCACGCTTCGCCACCAGTGCTCTCGGGCAAGATCTCTGCGCGTACATGGTTGGACGGCCTCACGCGTCTTTAGGAGTTGGTCGACTGCGTGATCCGCCTGACTATTTAGATGGAAGGCGCGCATACGCAAAGCGTTTGGGCACCACGTCAGAAAAACAGGGGGATGCCTCGCGCTAGGGGCGAACAATCGCGCTTGAAATCACTGCTCCTCGAAAAATCTGAAACCAACCGCAATCACGGATGAGGCCGAACAAGTTCGTGGGTCCACCGATCTTGCCCTAGAGCACTGGTGGCGAACGTGGGGATGCAGGAATTCGCGAGAAGGAGAGGTTCAAGTGTCGGTAAGTTCACCGGGAGAGCCTGTTGGCCTTCCATGACTTCCCGGCCGACCACTGGCAGCATTTGCGCACGACGAATGCGATTGAGTCGACGTTCGCGACCGTGCGCCATCGGACGACTTGTATGCAACTGCGTGTCGCGACCGACCCTCCTCGGTCTGGCATTCAAGCTGATCGAGGAAGCCGGGAAAACCTGGCGTCGCAACAACGGCCCCGAACGGATTACGCTGTTACTAGAAGGCATTGCCTTTAAGGACGACGAACCGGTGCAAGGCGATCAACCTACTCAGCAGAAACTCGTATCTTGAAAATAGAACGCTAGCAAGCCACCCATGCACCCACTCTTGACGCTAGCTCATTCTCTGCCCAGAATGGCTTCCGCTGATTCCCTCCATTAGTCCCGGCGTTGCACTTCAGACTCGATTCGTAGTGATCGAAAGCTTCGCTAAGGTTATCTATAAAAAACATGAATTTATTGTCAAAGTTATCCTTTGCTATTTTTACTGCATTTTACTCATGCCTTATCTGGCGGATGTAGGGCGACCAATGTCAATTGATACACCCGAGATCAGTAAATCTATATCAAAAAACAGCGTTATTACTCCGACGGGGATTAAATTTTGCTATGGCGAAATCAATACCAAAAACGGAGCGTTGGTAGACTGCGCTAGTACCGCCGCAACCTCCGTAAATAATAAGCAAGATGGTATGGCGGAAATCAAAAAATTGGGTTTTAGCTACAGTACTGTTGCTGACTACACCAAGACAGATTGTATCAAGGACAATACAACAGGCCTTATGTGGGAAGGTAAACAAGATACGGGAAAGATGCCTTGGGAGCCAATTATCTCCTCTACCGGGCGAGAGAGTTTTAATCATATTTATTGGAGTGGGAACATACCAACACCCAAAACACGGGGCAACACAGATGCTTACTCGTATTATGGAGACGGGCGCAAAAATGATGCAATTGCCTATGTAGCTGAAGTTAATGCAACGAAATTGTGTGGGTATTCTGATTGGCGTCTGCCTACGGTTAGCGAGCTGCTCAGTCTGATAAATTACGGGAAAATCCCGACAAAAAGGCCATGGGCTGAAAAAGGATGGCTAGAGAGCTTATCTCTTATTGATGCGCAATGGTTCCCAAATAATATTCCCGGTCTTTATCTTTCATCAGAACCAAAATCCCAACAAAATATGTGGTGTGTCGCATTTTACAGTGGGGAAGTACATGGATGCACTCGGAAGATGTCAGTTCCAGGTGCCGCACCACTCTTCGTTAGGTTGGTTCGTGATACTTCACCGTCAAATTTCGATATCGGACGCTATAGCTACTTGGTAGATGAGCAAGGAATTGCTGGAGGGCTAGTTAAAGATTCACAAACCAATTTGATTTGGCGCAGATGTACTGAGCCTTTGGTTTGGAACGGGCGGCAATGTACAGGTACGATCCGGGCAACTGCAATCACTTACGCCGATGCCCTGAAATATGCCAATGAGCAAAAAGGTTGGCGCTTGCCAAATATCAAAGAACTTTCGAGCGTATTTGAGCGTGAATTTAAAAATAGTCGGCTTAATTCGGAAGCTTTCCCAATAAATGAAGGCGAGCGGTATCATTCTTACTGGTCATCTACTGCCTGCGGAAGTGGGTCAACCAACACATTTGCGGGTGCTTGGGCATTGAGCACCAAGGGCGATATATATTGCGATTTTTTTGACATGCCATTAAGTATTTTGCTGGTACAGGATAAATGATGCTGTGATTCCATTCGCACAACAGCCCGTTTAATTCGGCCTGTTATCAACCCTCAAACACATCAAACCAAGCCCTTCATGCGGGGCTTTTTGCTCGTGCGCCGGAAAGTTGGGGTAGTGGCGATTTAGGCAGTAAAAGACCGCCCCTGACCACCGCCGGAAGCATGCTCCTCAGAACCCCGAGCGCGAACGCAGAAAAGCTGCCGTCACGCCAGCGCTGAGCTCCGCGCCAGCGCACCTCGCAAACTCCAGCACCGATCAAATCACCTCAACCTTCGCGATCTTCCGCCCCGCCACGAACGGCACGCCCAAGTCAACCACTAACGCGAGCCCAAGCGCCGCTGCAGCAATCAAGAACAGCACCCGATGATTACCGCCGCTGGCGTTAAATATCGCCGAATAGGCATATCCCGCCAGAGCCTGAAACGCCGCGAACACCGTCGTCGCCCGACTCCAGACAGCCGGTTGCTCGCGATGCCGCGGAACCAGTTCATGGATTCGTGCGAGCACCAGCGGAACGATTCCCGGCGGAAAGGTGCCAATCACAATAGTAAGGATACCGATTAATATATGATCGCTAGATAGACACAAGCATCCGACCGTCACGGCCTGCACCAGCAATACGACTCTCAGTGCGACTCGCCCGCCAAGTCGATCGGCTAACAACCCATAGACCGGCGGACCAAAAATCGCGCCGATGCCGTAAAGAATCCAGAACAGCGATCCAAGGTGCGGACCTGCACCTAACCCGCGGGCGATGAAGTCGACCAGAAAGACCATCGCCGGAACAAGACCAACCGCCATCAATGCGTATTGCACATAGAGCAAGTAAATGGACGATCCGGAATGGTCCGGTGCGGTTGAATCGTGTTGTTGACCCGCGAGGTGCGCGACCGGCTGTGTGGAGGAAGGCCAGCCGAACCAGCTCGCCGCTGTCAGCACCGCTGACAGCACGCCCAAGCCTATCCACGTGTCTTTCAATCCAAGATTGAGCAAGAGCGGGATGACCGTTCCCGACCCGGCGATGCCAAGCCCGAGCCCCAGGAAAATCGCGCCGCTAGCCAGGCCTTTACGCGTGCCCGGCACGTGCGCGAGCACGGTCGAGGCGACGAGAACCATGATCGCGCCACCCGCGATGCCCGAGACCAGACGCCATCCAAAAAACCATGCGACTGATAGCGGAAACGCACACGCAAAAAATGCGGCAGTCACTAACAGCATCATCAATCGCAAGGTGTGTTCATTCGAAAGCCGGCTGGCGAGCGGCCGTCCCAGCAGCGCACCGACCAGATAGCCCGCGAGGTTCGCGGCGCCGAGATAAACGACATCGGCGGCGGAAAACCAGTGCGCCTGAATCAACGATGGAATCAGCGGCGTGTACGCAAATCGCGCGAGCCCGATTCCGACCAGGCTTGCGCACAGCCCCGCAAAGATGTGACGCCAGATAGCGGTTCTGCTCGGCAAGTGGGGCAAGTGAGATGCTGTATTGGTGGACATGATGTCTTCCGCAAAAGATAGATGCTTAACGCAATCACGTTGTGACGTCGAACGCCGCTGATGTATCGGGCGCAACGCATCGAGATATCTTTGTCACATGTGTCAAGTTTGGCATGCTAGTCAAGATTGACATGGCTGTCAAGAATTGGCTTAAAATGCCCCCGTTGCCGTCAGGCGAGGGAGTGGATATGGCAGGCGTACGTCAGTTCGATGAGGAAGAGGCTTTGGAGAAGGCGTTGGCGCTCTTCTGGCAAAGGGGATTTGCCGAGACCTCAATGCAGGAATTAGCAGCCGTCACCGGTGTTCAGCGCGGTTCGCTCTATAACGCGTATCAGGGTAAGGAGGCTTTCTTCCTGCGTGTCTTCGAGGTCTATACGGAGCGATTCCTGTCACAGGTTCGCGAGTCGCTCGAGCAACCCGCGTTGCGCGACGGCTTGCGTAACTTCTTTGACTACATCATCAGTTCGATGAGGACCGGCGTGCCCACGCGAGGTTGCCTGTCGACCAAGATCGCACTCGGCGGTGATGTCATCGAGGAACCCATTCGAGCCGCGCTGCAAAGACTGCTCGATGAGCTCGAAGCCGTTTTGTGCGAAAGACTCTCGCATGCGGAGAAGGGCATTCGTTTAGTAGTTCCGGCAGCCGAGGCGGCGCGGTTGATAGTGGCTTTCACACGCGGCATTGTGGTGATTGAACGGGTCTATCAGGACGAGACACGCATGCGGGAGATGGCTGAGTCGGTCACTACGTTGATCCTCGGCGCGCCGAGGCGGACCGCTTCTAAACGAGCGTAAGTGCGTTCTTAGTTGGCGGGGCGCGGTCGGCTAACGATGAAAATGCACTCGTACGTCCAGGGGACTATCCGCAGCGAGACCGTCGTGCCTTGTGGCGGATAAGCGCCATTTTCGCAGCGCTTCCCCTAATAGCAGGTTCAAGCGCGGGTTCCACGCCCTGAGTTACGTCGGCTATGCAATTGCCCATCTTCCAGGCGGCTAATTCCCTTCGCGGAATACCGACTCGACGTGTACCGAATCGTCAGTTGAATGAACGCGATCAACACCGCGTGGGCATCAAGCGCCTGACGAATAAAACCACGCGCAAACATTCACCACGCATGTAACCGTCGCCTCCAATCAAGCGAAATACGCGTATAGGTCTTTCTATAATCGAAGGACCTGCATTCAACCTGAACGCTTCGCAGCGTCTACAGAAAACGCTAAGCAATACGATCGACACAGCCGCAGTTCCACCTGCCTCAGGAGCACGCCATGACCCCGGATATCGCCATGCACAATGAGACCGGGCAACTGCTGCCGTTCCGCGAGTCGGTGCTGGCGATGCTCGGCGTATCGTTCGTCGCGATGCTGGTCGCCCTCGATCAGACGATTGTCGGAACGGCGTTGCCGCGCATCGTCGCCGATCTCAAGGGCTTCGATCTGTACGCGTGGGTCGCCACGGCCTACATGCTGACATCGGTCATCACCATTCCCGATCTTCGGGCGGCTTGGGCGACCTGTTCGGCCGCAAGCCGTTCTTGATCGCCGCGATCATCCTCTTCACCATCGCGTCGGTCATGTGCGGCATGGCGGCCAACATGCTGTTCCTCGTGATCGCGCGCGGCTTGCAGGGGATTGGCGGCGGCATCCTGGTCGGCACGATGTTCGCCACCGTCGCCGATCTTTTCCCCGACCCGAAGCTTCGGCTGCGCTGGCTGGTGTTCGTCAGTTCGGCGTTCGCGTTGGCGAATATTGTCGGCCCGACGCTCGGCGGCGTGCTGACCCAGTACGGCGGCTGGCGGCTGGTGTTCTTCGTCAACCTGCCGGTGGGCGTGGTCTCCTTGCTGTTCGTGCGCGCGTTCCTGCCGCATCTCCGGCGCCCGCGTTCGCACGCTCCCGGTGAAACTGGACTGGGTCGGGGCGCTCGTGCTGGCGTCAGACGTTCGGCGGTGCTGCAACTGCTGATCGAATGGGCTCCGAACGATGGCATTACGCCGCTACCTGCGTGCTCGGCTGCGCTCACGGCTGATCGGCGCAGCGGTGCTGTTGTTCTGGGAAAAGCGCATGGCTTACCCGATCGTTCCCATCGACATGCTGATGGATCGAAAGCTCGCGGCGTTGTTCGCCATGGCCGTACTCGGCGGCTTCTCGCTCTTCTCGCTGGTCTTCTATGTGCCCTTGCTGTTCCAAGGCGGCTTCGCGATGTCGCCGCACGACTCCGGCATGCTGATTACGCCGCTGCTGCTCGGCACGACCGTGGGCAGCGTGCTGAATAACCGGATCGTCACGCGCATTCGGCAGGCGAACGGCGTGATGTATGTCGGCTTTGCGCTGTTCGCGTGCGCCGCGCTTTGTCTGGTCGCGATCACGGGAACGGTGCCTCATCTCGTGTGGATGGCGTGCATGGGATTCAGCGGTATCGGGCTCGGTCTGGTCGTGTCGAACCTCACGCTCTTTTCGCAGCAACTCGTCGCGCGCGATCATCTCGGCGCCGCGACGGCGCTGCTGCAATCGCTGCGGATCTTCGGCGGCATGCTCGGCACGGCGATGACCGGCGCGTTGCTCGGGCGCCTCTATACGAGCGGCGTGCATCGGTCGCTGGATACCTATCAGGCGACGCAATGGTTCAAGTCGTTCGCGAGTCCGGAGTTGCTGATCGATCGTGCGGAACAGGCGGCGCTGATCGGTCGCCTGATCATGGCGGGTCATGCCGGCGACGCGATGATGCAATTCAGCGCGCGGCGCGCTGATTGAATCGATTCACGTGGGACTTGGGCTGGCGGCCGCTGCGGCGATCGTGGGGCTTTGCCTCGCGTGGTTCGTGCCGCCGGTGCGGGTTGATCGGCTGGATACGGGGACGCGGATCCGTTAAGGCCGCCGCGTTGCTTGCATTTGATCTATCGCCGCAGTACTAAGCAATCCAGATCGCGGGGTTGTATCGACTCATGCCGATACAACCCCGCCGCGCTTACCAGCGCAGAAACGCGGCCCGAGCAATGCGCCGATCAACGTAGCAAGCGTCATGCCGAGCAAGTACCAGACGGCCCAGAACGCGACGCTCATCTCGGGGCAGTGGAAGCAATAGGCCATCGTCGCGATGGTCCCCGCCAGCATGCCGCCTGCTGCCCCCGCGAGCCGCAGCCGGGTTGGCGCGAGTCCACGGATTGCCCAGAACACGGCGACAAACGCCGGCACCGACAACAGCACGATATTGAACGGGCACGTGCGCCACGTGTGGCCCATGACAAGCGGCATGCGGGCGTCGGGCGAGGCGAGACACAAGACCGCCACCGCTGCGCTCCACACAATCAGCACCGGCACCGCAGGCATTGCCCAGAATTTGCCGATGCTCGTTCCGGGCCGCGACAGCCTCGTCGCGAGGAACAATGCGCGTTGCGGCAAGCGATGCCGGGAACGCGAACCGCGCCCAGAAAATCGGCGTGCGCGAAACCACGGCGATGTCCGGCCGCACGCCGAAGATCACCGCCATCATGCACGAGCGCGCCGAGTGCCGCCCAGCACGATTGCACGCCCGAAGCGGCGCGCGGACACGCGTGTGTCGACCGGCGTCACGCCAGTCGATAGAAGCGAAATCAGGTCCTCGGTTTTCATGCTGTGCCTCGAATCTTTGCTGCCAGCGCTTTCAGTCCACGATGAATGCCCACTTTGACAGCCGACTCCGACATCCCCGTCAGCGCCGCGGTCTCGGTCACGGAGAGCCCTTGCAGCTTCACGTGAACGATCGGCAACCGGTGACGGTCCGGCAATTGTTCGAGCAGCTTGCCGACATCGCGTTTGGCATCGGCGGGTTCTTCATCCGAGGTCGCGAAGATCTCGAGCGCTCATCCAGCGGATCGTTCAATGCTTCACGCCGCGATCTCGCGCGGAAAAAATCCATCAGCTTATAACGGGCGATCCCATGCACCCAGGCGGTCAACGGCTCGTCCGGGCGATAGGTGTGGCGGCTGTTATGCACGGCCAGCAGGATTTCCTGCACGACATCCTCGATGTCATCCTGCAGGTAATAAATGCGCTTTCTCAGGAAGCCGCGCAGATGTCCCGTCAAGTCGTCGAGGAACGCCCGATACGCGACAGCGTCGCCATTCAGGCCGCGAATGAACAGGGCCCTCAACCGTTCTTCGACACCAGGCACAGAGCCACTTTGTATTATTCGCTTCATCGCGGAATCGGGTTACAGCGCGCTTCAAATAAATAAAGTGCGGCGGGGTCGACGGGTGTCAGCATTCCCGGCGCCGGGATGAACCCGGTTCGTGGCGGCCATGCTACTTCAGGTATTTCGTGGCGTGGAATCGGGGTCGGACGGGGGAGTTCGATCGCGCCAGAATCGCCGCACCGGCGATTGTGCGGGATCCTCTTGCCGCTGATTAAGGTGTTTAAGGTGTTTAAGGCGTGGCTTGCGGATAATTCGATGGAAACAGCGCGCGCCGCGCCTCTTCGTCCATTTCGCGCTTGAACGTAAGGTCGCGGCCCACCGCGCGCGCGCGTGCGACAGCGGGGCGTGCGCTGATGGCATCGAAGAAACGGCGCAGATTCGGGAATGCGGCAAGCGGTTCCGTCGTCGCCGGGCAATACTCGCGCGGCGCGTTCGAGCCATCCCCAGGCGGACATATCGACGATCGAATAATCGTTCCCGACGATGTACTCGCGCCTCGACAAGATGCTCATCAAGCACGCTGATAGTGCCGCTCGATTTCCCGCCGATACCGGTTGATCGCATACGGAAGTCTTCTCCGGTGCGGCGTGCTGGAAGTGCACCGCCTGGCCGGAAAACGGGCCGAGCCCCGAGCTGATGAAGAACAGCCATGACAGCAATTCGGGCCGGTCCGCAGGCGCTTCCGGCAAAGCGCTGGGTCTTGTCGGCGAGATAAAGCAGGATCGCGCTGGAATCGAACACCCGTGCTTCGGTGCCGCCGGGGCCGTCCGTATCGACGATCGCCGGCACCTTGCCGTTCGGGTTGATGCTCCTGAAAGCCGGCAGATGCTGCTCGCCCTTGCTGGTATCGACGGGAAACACTTCGTACTCAAGTTCGGCCTCTTCGAGAAACAGGGCGACCTTGGCGGGATTCGGTGTCGGGTGAAAGTAGAAGCGGATCATGTCGTCCTTGATTGAAGCTTTCGATTGGGTTGCAGTCGGCAGCGCAGCGGCTCATGCAATGACTGCGGCTCAAGTCCTGCGCGCGTACGCGCTGGCCGCTCGATCACGGCCGCCGCTTGTGTTGTAGATCGATCGATCTGGAATATCTTATCGAAAATGGGATCGCAACGTTGCCCCGGGTCAATGGAGTGACGCCGCGCATCGCACGGCCGTCGAAGGAGGTGGCGCCATTGCCGGATGAACTATTCTTGATTAGGGGAGCAGGGCGGCCGCCTTGGCATCGCTCATTTGATGTTCCCCGTACTCAGGCGCTCGCTCGTTGCATCGTCGTAGCGTGGCCCCGGCGGCAAAAAAATAATCGGTTGTAACCCGCCGGCCTTCCTCGACGAACTAACTCTCAGACGCGCATTACTTTGAGCGCGTTCGAGTGGTCGTTTCGACTGTCATCAGCATCGCAAGCCGGTCATTCGTTTCGCACGATCGGATATTTTCGCCTCGCGGTGTAACCGTCCTGACTGCCGAAACGAATTAACTAGCGACCGGCTCTCGAACGCGTACGGACGTTTAAGACAAACACAAAAATCAGCTCGAAAGAATTCGTCGCACCGGCGAAGCAAGTTGGGGAGGCCAGCATGAACACGACACATGAAGCGAGCACGTTGAGCATTCCCGCACGGACGATCCAGCCCGCGTGGGTACGGATCACGCATTGGCTGAACGCGCTCGCGGCCATCCTGATGATGCTGTCGGGATGGCGGATCTACGACGCATCGCCGGTATTCAAGGGCTTTGTGATTCCGCCGGGCATCACGCTGGGCGGATGGCTTGGCGGCGCGCTGCAATGGCATTTCGCGGCGATGTGGCTGCTGTTCTTCAACGGTCTTTTCTATCTCGCGATGAACCTCGTCACGGGCCGCATCAAGCGCAAGTTTTTTCCGCTCTCGCCGCGCGCGATTCTGCATGACCTGGGCGAAGCGCTCAAGGGCCATTTGTCGCACGCCGACCCGAGCAAATACAACGCGGTGCAGAAGTTCGCGTACCTGTTCGTGATGCTCGATATTACCGTGCTGATCTTGTCGGGCCTCGCCATCTGGAAGTCGGTGCAGTTTCCGCTGCTGCGCGAACTGATGGGCGGTTATGACTTTGCGCGCATCGTGCACTTCTGCGCCATGTCGCTGCTGGCGGCGTTTATTGTCGTGCATCTGGTGATGGTCGCGCTGGTGCCGCGCTCGCTGCTCACCATGATTCGCGGCCGCTAAGCCCATGCAAACAACGACCCCAAGGACTCGAGGAATCTCGATCATGAAACCTGTCAAGCCGAACCGCGCGAACGTAGACCGCGAGTCGCTGATCATCGACGTGCGCCGCGAACTCGACATGCCGTCACGACGCCTGTTCGGCAAACGCAGTGCTGACGCTCGGCGGCCTTGCGATGCTGACCGGCTGCAGCCTCTCCGACGACAAATCCGTCGAGACTTTCCTGACCCGCGTCTCGCGTCTGAACGATACCGTGCAAGGCTGGCTCTTCGATCCGAACCGCCTCGCGCCGACCTATACCGAAGCGCAGATCACGCGGCCGTTTCCGTTCAACGCGTTCTACGGCATCGACGAAGTGCCGGTAGTCGACGGCTCCGACTTCCGCCTGAAAGTCAGCGGTCTCGTACAGAACACGCGCACGTGGACCTTGCCCGAGCTTTACGCGTTGCCGAAAGCCGAGCAGATCACGCGGCATATCTGCGTGGAAGGATGGAGCGCGATCGGACGCTGGGGCGGCACGCCGTTCTCCGAGTTCCTGAAGCGCGTGGGCGCGGATACATCGGCGAAATATGTCGGCTTCAAATGCGCCGACGACTACTACGAAAGCATCGACATGCCGACCGCCTTGCATTCGCAGACGCTGCTTACGTTCACCTACGACGGCCAGCAGTTGCCGCCGAAATACGGCTATCCGATGAAGCTGAGGATGCCTACCAAACTCGGCTACAAGAATCCGAAGCACATCATGGAGATTTTCGTCACGAACACGTTCCCTGGCGGCTATTGGGTCGACCAGGGCTACAACTGGTTCGGAGGTTCCTGACGCTCACGAAAGCTTATGCATGGTATTGCGGCATCAGGTACTTCGATTCACCCCGGCATGACCGGATACTTTTACTCACAAGAAGAGGTTGATATGAAACTGTTCATCACCGCAGCACTCGCAGCAACGCTGGCCCTGAGTGGCTCCATGGCATTCGCCCAGGCAAGCGACGCGATGGCCAACGATTCAATGGCGAAGGATTCAATGTCGAAGGACTCGATGTCGAAGGACTCGATGGCCAAGGATTCCATGTCCAAGGACTCGATGTCGAAGGACACCATGAAGAAGAGCGACAAGATGAAAAAGCACGATGCGATGGGCATGTCCCATCCGGCTTCGGGCGCGATGGCGCAGTAAATTTTTGCCGTTTCGAAAGCGCTTCGAGGTTGGATATCGAAGCGCTTTCGATCGCGCAGGCTTCTTGCTGCGCAGTTTTCCCACGCGGTCGAGCGGCGTCAGCCTTTTCACCAGCGGATTTTTGGCGAGGTTTAATCTAGCCTGTGTGCTTCGTGCTTCGTGCTTCGGCGGAAAAATTTCCCCCTGAGATGTGGTCGATGCACGGCTCAAACTCGTCAGCGCGCCATGCAACCCCGTACAAAGAATGCGGCATGTCCGCCACATTCACCCCCAAACCGTTCATTTTGATAAACAATAACGGCACCGCACGTTTCTCGTGAGCTTTGAAACCAACACCGCCGATGCCCGATCACCGTCTGCTGAGAATCACGTCCTGAAACCCACCGCGTCGCACATCGACCTGGTCTACGCGACCGATCGCAACCTGACGGGCAAGCCGATCTACAAGGCGGCCCACTGCTTGCTGCTGGCACCCGCCGAAGCCGCGCTGAAGAAAGCAGTCGAGCTGGCGGCCAACATCGGCATGACGCTGAAAATATTCGACGCCTACCGTCCGCCGCAAGCGCAGCAAGTGCTGTGGGACTTCCTCCCTGACCCGACCTACATCGCAGACTTGAAGCGCGGCTCGAACCATAGCCGCGGAACGGCGGTCGACCTGACACTTGTCGACGCGCAACGGCCACGACCTCGATATGGGCACGGGCTTCGACGAGATGTCGATTGCATCCGAACACTTCCATCCGGGTTTGCCGGAGCACGTGCAGCGCAACCGCACGCTGTTGCTCGGCGTGATGCACGGCGCGGGGTTCATCGCATATTCCGAGCGAGTGGTGGCATTACGAATTGCCCGGCTCGCGGCAACTCCCGGTCATCGACAATGCGGACAGCGGCCCATTACGGCTCATGTAAGCAGGCACGCCGACAGTCCAACCAACATCCCTCACGGAGCGAGTATGAAACGGGTATTGCGCAACGCGCTGGCAGCCATCGCGGTGGCTTCGACTCTGACGTTGACTGGCACGAGCCTGTTCGGAAGCGGCCACGCCGAAGGACATGCTGGTCATGGCGACGTTGCTCGACGAATTCACCACGCTCGATCCGGGCGAGATCTACGAACTGGTGCCGCAGGAATATGTGGCGAATACCTATGACCGCCTGATCCGCGTCGACCTGAAAGACCCGGCACGCTTTAACGGCGACGTCGCGCAATCCTGGACGGTGAGCCCCGACGGCCTCACGTTCACCTTCAAGATTCGCCCGGGCCTCAAGTTCCACTCGGGCAATCCGCTCACCGCCGACGACGTCGCGTGGTCGATCCAGCGCACCGCGTTGCTCGACAAAGGCGCGGCAGCCGTGCTCGCGGGCATCGGCCTGACGAAAGCGAACGCGTTGCAGAACGTGAAGAAGATCGACGACACCACCGTCTCCATCACGACCGACCAGAAGTACGCGCCCACCTTCGTGCTGAACGTGCTGGGCTCGTGGCCGGCTTCGGTGCTGGACAGGAAGCTGCTCGAATCGCACGCGAAGGGCAACGATTTCGGCAACGAATGGCTGAAGACGAACGAAGCGGGATCCGGTGCCTACAAGCTCGTGAAGTGGACCGCGAACGACAGCATCGTGCTGCAGCGTTTCGATGGGTATCGCGTGCCGCTCGCCATGAAGCGCATCGTGATGCGGCACGTGCCGGAGGCATCGAGCCAGCGGCTGATGATCGAAAATGGCGACATCGATGTCGCGCGGGACCTGAGTTCGGACGACCTCGCCACGCTGACGAAGAAGGGCACAATCCGGGTGACGTCCGTGCCGCAAGCAACGCTGATGTACCTCGGCCTGAACAACAAGAACCCGAATCTCGCCAAGCCGGATGTTCAGGAAGCCATGAAATGGCTGATCGACTATAACGGCATCCAGCAAAATATTGTTCGGACCACGTACAAGGTGCATGAAACGTTCTTGCCTGAAGGTTTTCTCGGGGCGCTGAACACGAACCCGTATCACCAGGACGTCGCCAAGGCGAAGGCGTTGCTGGCGAAGGCCGGCGTGCCGAACGGCTTCACCGTGAAGATGGACGTGCGCAACGACTCGCCCTACGGCGAGATTGCGCAGGCGGTGCAGGCGAATCTGGCGCTGGGCGGCATCAAGGTCGAACTCATTTCCAGCGATAACAAGCAGACGCTCGGCAAGTACCGGGCACGCCAGCATGACATCTATATCGGCGAGTGGTCTGCGGATTACATCGATCCACATAGCAACGCGCAGGGCTTTGCGTGGAACCCCGATAACTCCGATGCCTCGAGCTTCAAGATGCTCGCGTGGCGCAATTCGTGGGACATTCCGCAATTGACGAAGGAAACGCAGGCGGCGCTGGAGGAATCGTCGACGACCAAGCGGGCACAACGCTATGAAGCGATGCAAAAGGAGTTTCTCGCGAATTCGCCGTTCGTGATCATGTTCCAGAAGGTCTCGCAGGTCGCTGCGCGTCCGGGCGTGACAGGTCTTGAAGTGGGACCGATCTTCGATCTCGTCTCGTACCGCGACCTGAAGAAACAGTAAGCGTGGCCGCGCAACTCACCGTCTCTCAGCGTGTGCGGGCCGTGCTCGCCGGTCACGCCGGCGTGCGCTGGACGTGGCTCTTCGTGCGCTGGCTGCTGATGCTCGCGGTGACGTTCATCGGGCTGCTCGGCGTGACGTTTTTCATCGGACGCAAAATCCCGATCGATCCCGTTGCTCGCCATGCTCGGCGATCGGGCGTCGGCACAGGCGTACGCGGCGGCGCGCCTGGCGCTCGGGCTCGACAAGCCGCTGATCGTGCAATTCATGATCTATGCGCGCGACGTGCTGCATGGCGAACCTTGGCATGTCGCTGCTGACATCGAATCCGGTGATCGACGACATCAAGCGCGTCTTCCCGGCTACGCTCGAACTCGCTACGCTTTCGACCATCATAGGCATTGTGATGGGCGTGCCGCTCGGTGTGGCGGCTGCCGTGCGCCATAACCGCTGGATCGATCACGTAGCGCGTTTCATCGGGCTGGTCGGGCAGCTCGCTGCCGGTGTTCTGGCTCGCGCTGATGGGCCTGCTGCTGTTCTACGCCAAACTGCATTGGGTGTCCGGCCCGGGCCGTATCGACCCGTTGTACGACGGTATGGTCGATACCCGCACGGGCAGTCTGCTGATCGACTCCATGCTGGCCGGCGAGTGGGACGTGTTCAAGAATGCGTTCTCGCACATCGTGCTGCCTGCGGCCATTCTCGCGTTCTATTCCATCGCCTACCTGAGCCGCATGACGCGCTCGTTCATGCTCGAACAGTTGAGTCAGGAGTACATCGTGACCGCGCGCGCGATGGGCTTGAGCGAACGCCGCGTGATCTGGCGTCACGCGTTCGGCAATATCGCGGTGCCGCTTTTGACGGTGATTGCGCTTGCCTATAGTTACTTGCTGGAAGGGTCGGTGCTGACGGAAATAGTGTTCGCGTGGCCGGGCATCGGTTCGTATCTTACGGGCGCGTTGCTCAACGCCGACATGAACGCGGTGCTCGGCAGCACGCTTGTGATCGGCGCCACGTTCATCACCCTCAACCTGCTGACGGACGCGTTGTATCGCGTGTTCGATCCGCGTGCCCGATGACCGTCCGAGGTTCATGAAGTGCTTCCATCCACTGACGACACTACTCGTGCCATGAAGCCGCCGCCAAAGGATTGGCAGGCATGGCTGCTCACGGATACGCCTGCGTCACGCAGGCAGGCTGCGCTGGGGCTGGCGTATCGGCGCTGGCGTCGCTTTGCCAGCAATCCGCTAAGCGTGTTCGGATTGGTGATCCTGACGCTGATGATTGTGTTCGCCGCGATCGGGCCGTTGCTGCCGCTGCACGATCCGTTGCGGCAAGTGCTTGGCGACCGGCTGTTGCCGCCTGGTTCGCCCTCGCACTGGTTCGGCACCGATCAACTTGGGCGCGATATTCTCGCTCGGCTTGTGATCGGCTCGCGGCTGACGTTGAGCATTGCGATTCTCGTTGTGGTGATGGTCGTGCCGGTGGGCTTGTTGATTGGTACGGCGGCGGGTTTCTGCGGTGGTTTCGTCGATACCGTCCTGATGCGCCTCACCGATATCGCGCTCGCGTTCCCGAAAATAGTACTTGCGCTTGCATTTGCTGCCGCGCTCGGGCCGGGCGTGATCAACGCGGTGATCGCAATTTCGATTACCGCGTGGCCGCCCTATGCGCGGCTTGCGCGCGCCGAAACGCTACGGCTGGTGCAAGCCGACTTCATCCACGTGGCGCGGTTGCAGGGCGCATCGTCAATGCGAATTTTGCTGCGCTATATCGTGCCGCTGTGTTCGTCGTCGGTGATCGTGCGTGCGACGCTCGACATGGCCGGCATCATCCTGACCGTCGCGGGACTGGGTTTTCTCGGGCTTGGCGCTCAGCCGCCGAGTCCTGAATGGGGCTTCATGGTGGCCTCGGGACGTGGCGTGCTGCTCGACGCGTGGTGGGTCGCGACCATTCCCGGGATCGCTATTTTGCTGGTGAGTCTGGCGTTCAACCTGCTCGGCGATGGTCTGCGCGACGTTTTCGATCCCCGTCAAGGAGGCTGATATGCAAGCCGACACCCTGTGCGAAATCTCGAACCTGCGCATCGCCTTCGAAGCCCACGACGGTACGCTTACCGAAGCGGTACGCGGCATATCGTTGAGCGTTGCGCGAGGAGAGCGGCTCGGCATTGTCGGCGAATCGGGCTCCGGAAAATCGCTGACCGGACGCGCATTGTTAGGGCTGCTGCCTGCATCGGCGCGCTGGTCGGCCGATGCCATGCGGATCGATAATCAGGATCTGCTCGCCATGCGTCCAAAGGAGCGGCGGCGTCTTTGCGGCACGCAGATGAGCATGATCCTGCAAGACCCGAAGTATTCGCTGAACCCGGTGATGACCGTCGCGCAGCAGATGCGCGAGGCGTTCGGTCGGCAGTCGCCGAGGCTAAATGCAAAAGCGATGCGCGAGCGCATTGTGGCCGCGCTGGAAGCGGTGCATATTCGCGATCCGCACCGCGTCGCCGATGCTTATCCGCACGAGTTGTCGGGCGGCATGGGCCAGCGCGTGATGATCGCGATGATGGTGTCGTCGGGACCGAAGTTGCTGATCGCCGATGAACCGACTAGCGCGCTCGATGTGCTCGTTTCCATGCAGGTTCTATCGGTGCTCGACGAGGTGATCGCGAAGCACAATACCGGGTTGATTTTCATCAGTCACGACCTGCCGCTGGTGATGTCGTTTTGCGACCGCGTGCTGGTGATGGTCGGCGGCCGTGTGATCGAGACGTGCGCCGCGCAGGATCTCGCGCACGCGCAGCATCCGTATACGCGAGGGCTGCTCGCCGCCAGTCCGCCGCTGCGCAATCCGCCCGATGAACTGCCGGTGCTGCAGCGCGATCCCGCGTGGTTGACCGAGGCCGCGCGATGATCGAAGCAAACAACGTACAGGTACGCTTTAAAACCAAAACCGGTTTCTCCGACGCGGTGCGCTCGGCGACTTTTCACGTCGACGAAGGCGAGGTGTTTGGCCTTGTCGGCGAATCAGGGTCGGGAAAATCCACCATCCTTCGCGCGCTGACCGGCCTCGTGCCGATCGCAAATGGCTCGATGCGCATCGGCCGCTATACGCTCGATACGCTCGGCGCTCGCATCGATCGCGCGTTCAGGCGCGAGGTGCAGATGGTGTTTCAGGACCCGTACGGGTCGCTGTATCCGCGCTTCACCGTCGACCAGACGCTGCGCGAACCGCTTGCGATCAACGGCATGGACTGCCACGATGCCCGCATTCTCGACGCGTTACGCGAGGTCGGCCTCGGCCCTGCGTTCAGGTTTCGTTATGCGCATCAGTTGTCGGGCGGGCAGCGGCAGCGGGTGGCGATCGCGCGGGCGTTGATCGTCGAACCACGTGTACTGCTGCTCGACGAACCCACGTCCGCGCTCGACGTGTCGGTGCAGGCGGAGATCCTGAACCTGTTGCGCCGGCTGCATCGCGAACGCAATCTCACGATGATCCTCGTGAGTCACAACATGGCGGTGGTCGGCTTTCTATGCCAGCGGGTGGCGGTGATGCGCGATGGCGAGATCGTGGAGCAGCTTCCTATCGAGGCGGTGCGCGAGCAGGACGTGGCGCACGAATACACACGAAGCTTGTTGCTTGCAACGCAAGGCTACCAGCGCCGCGTCGTCGCTCCCGAATAGCGGCTGTGTGCGGCTGTGCGGCGTGGACCGCCCTGATAGAATGCCAAATTAGTAGAAAATTTAGCTGGTTGGCATCCTCGAAGCACCCCGAGGCATCCCCAGGCACAACCCCAAAACGTGACAGTCCGGCTCAATCCCGCCACTCGACAACGTCTCAACCACGTTTCGACCAAGCGGGTCGCCGGCACCCAAACAGCCGATGAAACTGCTAGATGCCCTGGTCGAACAGCGAATTTCGGCCGCTGCCGCGCGCGGTGAGTTCGACAATCTGCCCGGCGCGGGCGAGCCCCTCGAGTTCGACGACGACGCCCTGGTCCCCGAAGAAGTCCGAGTCGCCAACCGAATCATGAAAAACGCCGGCTTCGTTCCGCCTGCCGTCGAACATCTGCGTGCGCTGCGCGATCTGCAAAACGAGTCCGGCAGCACCGAAGATCCCGCGACGCGCCGCAGGCTGCAAGCGAAGATGCTTGCGCTCGATATGGCGCTCGAATCGTTACGCGGCAGCAGCACGGTGGTGCCGCTGGAATATCGGCGGCGCATTGCCGAGCGCTTGTCCGAGCGTCAGTCGGAGCAAGCTCACGCCCGCGATCAAGGCACGCCGAAGTGACGCCCACGCCCGAAACCGATCTTGCCGCGACCGCCGCCGCCGAACGCGATCGCCACTTCATGGCGCTCGCGCAGGCTGCTGCGGAAACAGCGCGCGAACTCGGCGAAGTGCCGGTCGGCGCGGTGCTGGTGCGCGGCGACGAGGTTATCGCGACCGGATTCAATCATCCGATTGGCGCTCATGACCCGTCGGCGCATGCCGAAATGGCCGCGTTGCGCGCTGCATCCGTAGCGCTCGAAAACTACCGGCTGCCCGGTTGCGAGCTGTACGTGACGCTCGAGCCCTGCATCATGTGCGCGGGCGCGATCATGCATGCGCGCATTGCCCGCGTGGTGTTCGGTGCGCATGATCCGAAGACGGGCGCATGCGGCAGCGTTGTCGATGCGTTTTCCATCGGCCATCTGAATCATCACACGACCGTCACCGGCGGCGTGCTCGGCGACGAATGCGCCAATGCGTTGCGCAGTTTTTTTGCCGAACGCCGGCGCGCCGTGCGTGCGGCACGCGATGCCCGCAATGCGGGACAAGCTGACTCCACTCATCCACTTCCGACTCGCCCATGACCTTCCACGCACGCACCATCGATCTCGTCGCGCCTTCCGGCTACCCCGATTCTGGAGGCCGTGGAGCGCGCGACAGGACGCCTGCGTGCGCAAGGGCATAGGCTAGAGAATGTCGTCGTCGGCGCGGCGGCGCTATCAGCGTTTTGGCGGCACCGACGGCGAACGCGCGGCGGACCTCAACCGGCTCGCCGATCCGTCGCGCCGGCTGCCCGACATCGTGCTTGCAGTGCGCGGCGGCTACGGCGCGGCACGCATTCTTCACGGCCTCGACTACGAGGGTTTGCAACGCCGGCTGACGGATCAGCCGATCGCGCTCGTCGGTCATAGCGACTTCACGGCCATCCAGCTGCGCGCTGTTTGCACGCGCCGGCGTCAAGAGTTTCGGCGGCCCCATGCTCACGGGCGATTTCGGCGCCGAAGAAGCTCAGCGCGTTCACGATGCAGCACTTCTGGAGCGGCGCTCACGAAGCCGTCCTTCACGGTGACGAGTCACGTGCCGCAAGCCGCAGTCCGCCGACGTGACCGGCATGTTGTGGGGCGGCAATCTGGCGATGATGGCGTCGCTGATCGGCACGCCGTACATGCCGCCGGTGGAGGGCGGGATTCTGTTTCTCGAAGACGTGAACGAGCATCCGTTTCGCATCGAGCGGATGATTTATCAGTTGCATCAGTCGGGGATTCTCGCGGCGGCAGCAGGCGCTCGTGCTGGGCGAATTCACCGGCGGAAAGCCATCGGACTACGACAACGGCTACACCTTCGACACGATGCTCGAACAGGTGCAGGTCGGTGATCCGCGATTCCCGTCGTGACGGGACTGCAATTCGGACATGTTCCGGATCTGCTGACGCTGCCGTTCGGCGCGACCGCGCATCTGGTCGCCGAGCCGGTGGCTTCAAACATGAAGCTCTCGGACTATACCCGTACCTAGCTTGAGCAAGTCGATAAAGCGATCCGAACGAGCGTCCGAAAGGGCGCTTTTTTTGCGTCGCAACCGCAACTAACTGTGAGAGCATCGGCGCACGGAGTTCGTGCAGCACGGATTGTCGACAATATGCGGGTCATCATACCGATGTAATCGCTTAACGAATCCTTGCAATGCCCAATCTAAAAGCCTCTAAGCGAATTCTTCCAAAACGTATCGTCAGCACTCACAAAATAAAGTTCAACTGAAATTGTTGACAATCTTTATGTCCATCCTAAGATGCATCACATACGAGTGAACGCATCATGTCCGAAGAGAAACTGAAAGGCTTATCGAAGGTAAGTGTCATCGGGCAAGCACTCCGGTTGCAGCGGCGAAGGCCGAATCGATCGCCGAGCGCATCCGCGCCGCGATCCTCGAGCACCGGCTCGCGCCTGGCGCGAAGCTGACAGAAGCGCAGTTATGCGAAGTATTCGACGTGAAGCGCGGCACGGTCCGGCAGGCGCTTGCGCAACTCGCGGGCGAGCGGCTTGTCGATCTCGAGCCGAACCGCGGTGCATTCGTCGCGAGTCCCTCGCTGCAGGAAGTGCATGAAGTGTTCGAGATGCGCCGGATCATCGAAATGGCGGTGGTCGAGCGGATTTGCGGCGGACATGGCACGCGCCGTCTCAAGTCGATCAGCGCGACTATCGGGCGTGAGCGCAAGGCTTATGAAAGCCGTGATTTTTCAGCGTGGATCCGGCTTTCCGGCGAGTTCCACAAGGAGCTCGCGCAGCTTACCGGCAATACGGTATTGTGCGAATGCCTGTCGGGACTGGTGGCACGTTCCACGCTGATCTCGGCGTTGTACGAGTCACTCGGCAGGAGCTCCTGCAGCTTCGAAGACCACGAAGCGATTCTCGCCGCGCTCGATGCCGGCGATGCACCAAAGGCCGCCGACTTGATGGCGCGTCATTTGCAAGATGTCGAATTGAAAATGCTTGAACGGCCGGCACGTGGCGCGGTTGATTTACGAGAAGTCTTTTTGAAGTCAAAGGCCGGCGAGCGCGAGAAAAGCGCCTGACCCGTCAGTATGACCGCGCGACCGTTTCCCGGGCGCGACGCCATAAGCACTAGAAGCGCCATCAGTAACCGAATGATTTTCAAAGCACGCATCGACTGAATGCGCGCGGTCTTTCGTCATGCTTTTTTCCTGGAAGCACGCGTAGCGGCGCGCTGAGCGGATGAATCGCTGATGGGTTAAGGAATTGAATCCAGGCGCGGGTTTTGCCGCCGCTGCCGGACGCTTCGCTTGTTACCGATACCGATAAAAAAAACGCTGCGCGTGGACCACGCGAAGGCGCCTTATTGCCTTACGAAATTGCCATACGAATTGCAATACGACATTGCGTATGAGTCGACCTTTCGCGGCGTGATTGCCGAGTTCATTCAAGGAGAAGTCATGGTTCAGTTCAGTGCGACCCCGGGCAGTGCTGCGATACCTTCTTACGGCGACGACTCCGGTCGGGAGCCTGAGCATCCGGCCGGTTACAGCGACCGGCTTTATAACGACGACCTTGCGCCGCTCAAGCATCAGACCTGGAATGCATACAACATCTTTGCGTTCTGGATGTCGGATGTGCATAGCGTCGGCGGATACGTGTTCGCAGGAAGCTTGTTTGCTTTAGGGCTGACAAGTTGGCAGGTGCTGGTGTCGTTGCTGATTGGAATCGGCTTGGTGAACCTGCTGTGCAATTTGATAGCGAGGCCGAGTCAGCAAGCAGGCGTCCCCTATCCGGTAGCGTGCCGCGCGACCTTTGGTGTATTGGGCGCAAACCTGCCCGCTGTGATTCGCGGATTGATTGCAGTGGCGTGGTATGGCATTCAGACGTTCCTCGCGTCGAGCGCATTAGTGATCGTGGTGCTGAAATTCGTGCCGCAATGGATGCCTTATGCCGATGTTCACCAATATGGCTTTGTCGGGTTATCCGCACTCGGTTGGGCCGGCTTCATGTTGCTGTGGGTGCTGCAAGCGGTGGTGTTTTGGCGCGGTATGGAGATGATCAAGAAGTTCATCGACTTCGCGGGACCGGCTGTGTATGTGGTGATGTTCCTCCTGGCGGGCTATATGGTGTGGCGCGCGGGCTGGCGCAACGTCGGCCTGAATCTGGGCGGTGTGAAATATCACGGCATGGAAGTGGTGCCGGTCATGATCACGGCGATCTCGTTGGTGGTGTCGTACTTCTCCGGACCGATGTTGAATTTCGGTGACTTCTCGCGTTACTGCAAGAGCTACAAGAGCGTGAAGCGCGGCAATTTCTGGGGCCTGCCGGTGAACTTCCTGGCCTTCTCGCTGGTGACCGTAATTACGACGGCCGCAACCATGCCGGTCTTCGGTCAACTGATTACGGACCCCGTTGAAACGGTGGGCCGCATCGACCAGCCGACGGCGGTGATCCTCGGCGCCTTGACCTTCACCATAGCGACCATTGGTATCAACATCGTGGCGAATTTCGTGTCGCCGGCGTTCGACTTCTCGAATGTTGCGCCGCGCCTGATTAGCTGGCGCGTGGGCGGGATGATGGCGGCGGTGGCATCGATTTTCATCACCCCGTGGAACCTGTTCAACAACCCCGCAGTGATTCATTACACGCTCGACGTGCTGGGCAGTTTCATCGGCCCGTTATATGGCGTGCTGATCGTGGACTTCTATTTGATGAAGCGCGGCAAGTTTAACGTGGACGAGTTGTACACGATGTCGGAGAAGGGGCGTTACTGGTACACCAACGGCGTCAATTGGCGTGCAGTAGCGGCGCTGTTGCCGGCGGCAGCCATCGCGGTCGCATGCGTGATGATTCCCTCGTTGGAAGGGATGGGGAACTTCTCGTGGTTCATCGGAGCGGGGCTGGCCGCCTTGTTCTACAGGGTGATCGCGGATAAGACATCGGTGTCGAACTTTTCTTAGAGCGTGCAGAAAGCAAACTGTCTAACTCGCCGCGCAAAGTGCCGGCGGGTGCAGGAAAAATAATCGCTACGTAGTTCGAATCAATAAGCGAGAACGTGAGCGAGAACGAGACAAAGAGGGCCAGGAAATGCGCATCAAACTGATCAACCCGAATACGACGGAACGCATGACGTTATCGATGGACCGCTGCGCGAAGGAGGTAGCGTCAGAAGGAACCAGGATAATTTCGGTAAGCGCCTCAATGGGTCCGCCATCGATTGAAGGCTATTACGACGAAGCGCTCGCTTCCCTGGCGCTGCTGCAAGAAATAGAAAAAGGCGAAAAGGAGGGCATGGATGGTTATGTCATCGCCTGCTTTGGCGACCCGGCGCTCTACGCTGCAAGAGAGCTGGCGAGAGGCCCGGTAATAGGCATCGCAGAAGCGGCGATGCACGCAGCGAGCGTCATAGCGCCGAGCTTCACGGTAGTGACCACACTAAAGCGCACCTGCACCATGGCGTGGCACTTGGCCGAGCGTTACGGCATGAAGCGATTCTGCAAGAACGTCCGCGCTACCGATGTTGCTGTGCTGGACCTGGACATCCCAGGCTCCGAGGCGCGTTCAATCATCATCGAAGAATGCCGCAAGGCGCTAGCCGAAGACGGCGCGGAATCGATCGTCCTGGGCTGCGCAGGCATGGCGGAGTTTTGCCGCGAGATTGAGGACGCCATAGGCGCGCCCGTCATAGAGGGCGTCACGACTGCGGTTAAATGGGCGGAAGCGTTGATAGCGCTAAGACTTAAAACCTCGAAACGAGGCGATTATGCGCGTCCCTTGGCAAAGCAATATGACGGCGCGCTTGCGCCTTATAGCCCCAGGTAAACCCAGATAGAAAGCCCTGACCATACACCCCGCCTGACCCGCAATATCTGCGTATGAATATGGGCGGCGCGATGCGTTTTCGCTAAACTGGCCCATCGTCGCGCGGGTTTCTGGGGTACCCCTCAACCGTGTGCGGCTCCATCGACTTCTACGCACTTATCCAGCCATGTCGAATGAATCGAAATACCCACGCGACCTGATCGGCTACGGCCGTCATCCCGTGCAGCCCAACTGGCCGGGCAAAGCGCGCATCGCCGTGCAATTCGTGCTGAATTACGAAGAGGGCGGTGAAAACTGCGTGCTGCATGGCGACCCGGCGTCGGAGCAGTTTCTGTCGGAGATCGTGGGTGCGGCGGCTTATCCGTCGCGTCACATGAGCATGGAATCCATCTACGAATACGGCTCGCGGGCGGGTGTCTGGCGCATTCTCCGCGAGTTCGAGAAGCGCGGCTTGCCGCTGACGGTATTCGGCGTCGGCATGGCTATCGAACGTCATCCGGATCTTGGCCGCGCGTTCGTGGAACTGGGGCATGAAATAGCGTGCCACGGATACCGATGGATTCACTATCAGGACATGTCGCCGGAGAAGGAAGCGGAGCACATGCGGCTCGGCATGGAAGCAATCGAGCGCGTGACGGGCGCGCGGCCGCTTGGCTGGTACACGGGACGTGACAGCCCGAATACGCACCGGCTGGTCGCGGAGCATGGCGGCTTTCTGTACGACTCGGATTACTACGGCGACGACCTGCCGTTCTGGATGGACGTGGAGGTCAGCGGCGGCGCGAAGGTGCCGCAACTGATCGTGCCTTATACGCTCGATACCAACGACATGCGCTTCGCCACGCCGCAGGGTTTCAACACGGCGCGACCATTTCTTCACCTACCTGCGCGACGCATTCGACGTGCTCTACGAAGAAGGCAGCGAAGCGCCGAAGATGCTGTCTATCGGCATGCATTGCCGGTTGCTCGGACGCCCGGGGCGTTTTCGCGCGACTGCAGCGGTTTCTCGACCACATCGAACAATTCGATCGCGTGTGGGTGACGCGGCGTGTGGATATCGCGCGGCACTGGCGCGAACATCACCCGTACGAAGGCACAACGGGAGCGAGCGCGCAATGAAACAGTGCGACGCAATGACACGCTGGATCAACTCAACGCGATGCACGACCGACGCGTTCGTTGCCGCGCTGTCGGGCATCTTCGAGCACTCGCCATGGGTCGCGGAAGCGGCGCTTGCGAAGCGACCCTTCGCGAGCATCGACGCAGCTTCACGACGCCATGGTGATCGCATCGTCGACCACGGCCGGCGAAGCGCAGCAACTTGCGTTGATCAACGCCCACCCGGAGCTTGCCGGCAAGGCTGCTGTGCGCGGCGAACTCACGCACGAGTCCACGCGCGAGCAGAGCGGCGCGGGCCTCGATCTTGCACGCAGGAAGAGTTCGACCGACTGCAGGCGCTGAACGCGGCGTATCGCGAGAAGTTCGGCTTTCCGTTCATCCTGGCCGTGCGCGGGTTTGATCGCCACGGCATCATCGCGAACTTCGAAGCGCGGCTGAATCACAGCCGCGACGTCGAATTGCGCGAAAGTCTGAGCAGATCTACCGGATAGCGCGCTTCAGGCTCGACGATCTGATCGCCGCCTGAACGCACGCGCATCGACTTTTTAAACCTAGACAAGGAGACATCATGGCCTCCCGACACTCGATCCCAACGCGCCCGACTTCACGCGCCGCTATGTGAACCTCGCGGACCCGCGGCTTGGCGCGCAGGCGCTCGAGGCCAGCGACGATTTCTTCGCGCCCAAGGAACGCATGCTGAATCCGGAGCCGGCCGTGTTCATCGCGGGCAAATACGACGACAACGGCAAGTGGATGGACGGCTGGGAAACGCGCCGCAAGCGCGTGAGCGGATACGACTGGTGCGTGGTCAAGCTGGCGCGGCCGGGCGTGATCAAGGGTCTCGACATCGACACGAGCCACTTCACCGGCAACTTCCCGCCGGCGGCATCCATTGAAGGCGCGCACGTGGTCGACGGTGCGCCGAACCAGTCGACGCAATGGACCGAAATCGTGCCGTCCATGACGTTGCAGGGCAACACCCATCACTATCTCGACAGTCGCGAACGAACAAGCCGTTCACGCATCTGCGCGTGAACATCTACCCGGATGGCGGCATTGCGCGCTTGCGCGTGTACGGCCAGCCGCAGCTCGACTGGAGCAGCGCGAGCCGCAGCGAGCTGTTCGATCTGGCCGCGATGGAAAACGGCGCGTATCTGGTCGGCGCGAACAACCAGCATTTCGGCGCCGGCGTCGACCTTGCTGATGCCGGGCCGTGGCGTGAACATGGGCGATGGCTGGGAAACGCGGCGGCGTCGTGAGCCGGGCAATGACTGGTGCATCGTCGCGTTGGCGCAGCCGGGCGTGATCAAGAAGATCGAAGTGGATACCGCGCATTTCAAGGGCAATTATCCGGACCGGTGTTCGTTGCAGGCTGCGTATGTGACGGGTGGGACGGACAGTTCGCTTGTCACGCAGGCGATGTTCTGGCCGGTGCTGCTTGGCGAGCAGAAGTTGCAGATGGACAAGCAGCATTTGTTCGAATCGGAGCTGGCCGCATTGGGTCCTGTCACGCACGTGCGGTTCAATATTTATCCGGACGGTGGCGTGTCGCGGTTGCGGTTGTTTGGCACGCTTGCGTGATGCACGCGGACAGGGAGGCGAGCACACGATGGATGCTGTGATGAAAAAGTTGCTGATTGAACCATTGACCCGGGCGGCATTCGAGCCGTTCGGCGATGTCATCGAGCTCGATGGCGCGAAACAGATCCCGATCAACCTCGGGACGACGATTCGTTTTCACGATCTTGCACGGATCGATGTGGAGGATGAGGGTGGTCGGGCGCTTGTGAATCTGTTTCGCGGGCAGCCGCGGGTGCTGCCGTTCGAGGTATCGATGCTGGAGCGGCATCCGTTGGGGAGTCAAGCGTTCTTGCCGCTTAACGATCGGCCGTATCTGGTTGTTGTTGCGCCCGCTGGGGAGCTGGATGCTTCTGCTATTCGCGGGTTCGTTACTCGTGGATGGCAGGGCGTGAACTATGCCAAGGGCGTCTGGCATCATCCGTTGATTGCACTTGGCGAAGTGAGCGATTTTATTGTGGTGGATCGCGGTGGGGAAGGTTGCAACCTTCATGAGATTCAGCTTGATGAATCGGTTTGGTTAATGGACTAGTTGTTCGTTCGCCGGGGTGGGGGCGCTCGCGCCGGTGGACGGGTGGGTTCTGCTTGAATGGGGTGGTTTGTTGGCGCCGTACGGTGGGTCTGCCGTGGGTGGTCGGGATCGGTGCTGGGTTGGTGCTGCTGACCTTAGCGCGGGTTTTATGTGAGCTATATTTTTTATCACTATTAGCCAGGTATTTTCGTTCGCACTCGGTTTTTTTGGGCGCGGGCTACCGGCGGTGGTCGTGGGTCAGTGCCGGGTTGTTGCTGCTTACGTTAGTGCGAGTTCAATGTTGGCTGTATTTTTTATCACTTTTAGCCACTGTCCGTGGCGGGGCGTGCAGACGACTGCTTTTGGTTCCCACGTAGCACGGTGCTCGCTAGAACCACCAACACTTGAAACCCTCCTTCTCGCGAATCCTTACATCCCCACGCTTCGCCACCAGTGCTCTCGGGCAAGATCGGACGCGCCCACCGACCGGTAGGGCCTCACCCCTGTTCAAGGTTGACTGAAGTTATTCGGTGCGTAGTAATTTCAGACTCACTTGTTCGCGCCTCGCGCGAGGCGCGCTGAGATTTTCCGGTGTGCTGGCACCCAAACATATTGCGCGCTATGCGCGCCCCTCACCTAAGACCTAAGCGGTAGCGTGGATCGCGCAGACCACCAACCCGCAGAGACGCGTGAGGCCGTACAACCTCCTACGCGTATCGATCTTGCCCGAGAGCACTGGTGGCGAAGCGTGGGGATGTAAGGATTCGCGAGAAGGAGGGTTTCAAGTGTCCGTCGTTCTAGCGAGCACCGTACTACGCGGGAACCAAAAGCAGTGGTCTGCACGCTGGGGACACTTAAAACAGATTGTGGAAAGGCGTTTTCTTTGCTTCGTTTCTTTGTCGCCGTTGGACAAAGAAATGAAGTCCCGCCACGGACAGTGGCTAATAGTGATAAAAAATATAGCTCACATACAACCCGCGCTAACGTACGCAGCAGCAACCCGGCATTGACCCCGTACCATGGACATAGAAATGAATTGCCGCCACGCACAGTGGCTAATAGCGCTAAAAAATATAGCTCACATACAACCCGCGCTAACGTACGCAGCAGCAACCCAGCATCGACCCCGACCACCGACCGTCAGCCCCGCGCCCAAAACTCCGACCGAGTGCGAACGAAAATACCCTGGCTAAGAGTGCCAAAAAAATACAGAAACATAAACCGCGCGTGGGCCGAAGCAGCAACACCCCGGCCCGACCAGCACCGCACCCGTTCAACCGCAACCCCCGTCCACCGGCGCGAGCGAAGCTACTTCAACGCTCCCCCCTGAAACCACGCGGCAATCTTCTGCCGCTCCCCATCGGTCATCTGGGTAACGTTCCCTAACGGCATCGCCTTCAACACCACAGCCTGCTGATAAACCCGCTGCGCATTCAGCGAAATCGACTCCGGCGTGTCCAGCAAAACCCCCGCCGGCGCAGCCCCCATCATCGTAGGATGGGCCGCATGACAGGTAGCGCACCGCTGCTGCAAGATCGGCTCAATATTGGCGACACGAACTTCAGGCGCCCCGGCCACCGGCGTCACGGTCGGCACACCCTTCGGCATGGTCCAGGCGAACGCGCCAAACATCAGCACCACGCCAATCACCGGCAAATACCACAACACCTGTCCACGATGCCGCATCACAAAGAACTGCCGAATCAAGGCGCCCGCCAGCATGATGACCAGCAACACCGCCCAGTTATACGGATGCGTGTAAGTCATCGCGTAGTGATTCGATAACATCACGAATACCACCGGCAACGTGAAATACGTGTTGTGCACCGAACGCTGCTTTCCGCGCTTGCCGTAAATGGCATTCGGCACTTCGCCCTTGAGCATGGCCTCGACCATCTTGCGCTGACCAGGAATGATCACGAAAAATACATTCGCCGACATGATCGTGGCCAATGTCGCGCCCGTAATCAAATAAGCAGCGCGCCCGGCAAACACATGACATGCGAGCCACGCCGCGATGATCACGTACGCGCCCACGCAGATCCCCAGCAACTGGTCGCGGTTGCCAAGCATCCGGCACAGAAAGTCATAGACGATCCATCCCGCCAGCAAGAATCCAAGGGCTGCGGAAACAGCCACGACCGGACCCATGTCGAGCACGTTTTTATCGATGAGATAAGTGCTCGGCGAGAACAGATACAACACCATGAACAGGCCAAAGCCCGACATCCACGTGGTGTACGAAGGCCACTTCGACCAGTGCAAGTCGTCGGGCATGTTCGGCGGCGCGACGGTGTACTTCTGCATGTTGTAAAAGCCGCCGCCATGCACATGCCACAACTCGCCGAACACACCGCGCCTCGTCGCAGCCGGATCTTTCGGCGGCTTCAGACTGTTGTCGAGCGCCACGAAATAGAAGGACTCGCCAATCCACGCGATGGCCACCACCACATGCAGCCAGCGCAAAGCAAGATTCAGCCAGTCAACAATAAAGCCTTGCATGAAACGTCTCCACTACGAATTTTGTTATCGACACATCGGACGGACGCCGGATGGGAATGCGCCGGCCGCATTAACTGAGTGTCAGCTTGCAACCCCAGCGAAAAACCTCAACTCCCGCGATACGTGCTGTACGCCCACGGCGACACCAGCAGCGGCACGTGATAGTGCGAGCTGGCATCGGCGATACCAAAGCGCAACACCACCCGATCCACGAAACGCGGCTCAGGAAGGTCCACGCCGCTCGCCGAAAAATAATCGCCGGCATGGAATACCAGTTCGTATTCGCCGGCGACGAACGCGTCATCCTGTAACAACGGCGCGTCGCAACGGCCATCGGAGTTGGTGTGCGTGGTGAGAAGCGCGCGCCGGACGTCGCCGGTCAGCACGAAAAGTTCGACCTTGATGCCGGCTCCGGGGCGGCCGTGAGCGGTATCGAGTACGTGGGTGGTGAGCTTGCCCATTCGCGTTGTCCTTGTAGTGTGCGAGGAGCGGCTGCGCATCGAACCGTCTGTGTTCTAACTATCAGCGGCGGATCGAGGCTCCACTTGCGTGGCTACATACCCGTCGGCGTGAGAGGATGCGCGCCGTGTACAGCATTGTAAAAAGTTGCGGCGACCATAACGTCCGCGATAAGCAAAATAATCTGCAGCACATGAACGCGGGCCATGCAAAGCGAGGCTAAAGCCCCGGCGTTCCAGCCCTTTTTCATCGCTTCCCGCCGATGCTACCCGCGCCAAAATTCTCAATCATATTGAGTCTGTGAAGACAACTATGGCTGTGGTCGCATTGTCAGGGGCTTTTTGGCAACCGACAGTAGCGTCTTGCACAGCGCGGCTGGCTGGGCATCCCG
Source organism: uncultured beta proteobacterium (assembly GCA_963708695.1). Classification (GTDB taxonomy): domain Bacteria; phylum Pseudomonadota; class Gammaproteobacteria; order Burkholderiales; family Burkholderiaceae; genus Caballeronia. The sequence goes on along the minus strand of CAVPTS010000027.1, from coordinate 89,777 downwards.
AAGACGGCGATCGACGCTGGGTAACCGGGTAAATGGCGCGAGTTCAAGTGGTACCTTTGCGCCCTCGGTAAAACAGTGAAATAGCGGAGATCGACATGCAACAAAAGCCCAAGACCTTGCTGGTGAAGAACGCGCAAGTGCTCGTGACGATGGACGAGACACGGCGCGAAATACGCAACGGCGGTTTGTTTATCGAAGGGAATCGGATCGTGGCCGTGGGTCCGACGAGCGACCTGCCGCAAGAGGCGGACGAAGTGCTGGATTTGTCAGGCCATCTGGTGATTCCGGGCCTCGTCAACACGCACCACCACATGTACCAGAGCCTGACGCGCGCCGTGCCGGCCGCGCAGAACGCCGAGTTGTTCGGCTGGCTTACCAGCCTGTACAAGATCTGGGCGAACCTCACGCCCGAGATGATCGAGGTCTCGACGCTCACCGCGATGGCCGAGTTGCTGCTCTCGGGCTGCACGACGTCGAGCGACCATCTGTACATCTATCCGAACGGCGCGCGGCTCGACGACAGCATCGCGTCGGCGCAACAGATCGGCATGCGCTTTCACGCGGCGCGCGGCAGCATGAGCGTCGGGCAAAAAGACGGCGGCTTGCCGCCCGATTCGGTGGTCGAGAAAGAAGACGCCATCCTGAAGGACACGCAGCGCCTGATCGAGACGTATCAACGACGACGGCCGTTACGCGATGCTGCGCGTCGTCGTCGCGCCGTGTTCGCCGTTCTCGGTGAGCCGCGACTCTGATGCGCGAGTCGGCGGTGCTGGCGCGGGAATACGGCGTATCGCTGCATACGCATCTGGCCGAGAACGTCAACGACGTCGCGTATAGCCGCGAGAAGTTCGGCATGACGCCGGCCGAGTATGCGGAAGACCTGGGCTGGGTCGGACACGACGTGTGGCATGCGCACTGCGTGCAACTTGACCGCGCGGGCATCGAGTTGTTCGCGACGCACGGGGACGGGCGTCGCGCATTGTCCGTGTTCGAACATGCGGCTTGCCTCGGGCATTGCGCCGATCCGGGCGATGCGCGATGCCGGCGTGCCGGTGGGCATCGGCGTGGATGGATCGGCATCGAACGATGGCGCGCAGATGGTCGCCGAAGTGCGGCAGGCGTTGCTGTTGCAGCGCGTGGGCTTCGGCCCGGACGCGATGACCGCGCGCGAAGCGCTCGAAATCGCGACGCTGGGCGGCGCGAAGGTGCTCGATCGCGACGATATCGGCGCGTTGGCGCCCGGCATGGCGGCGGACTTCGTTTCGTTCGATCTGCGCCAGCACGCTTTTGCCGGCGCGTTGCACGATCCCGTCGCGGCGCTGGTGTTCTGCGCGCCGTCGCAGGTGATCGACGAGCGTGATCGACGGCAAGGTGGTGGTGCGCCACGGCCAATTGACGACGCTCGAACTCGGACCGATCATCGAGCGGCACAACCGGCTGGCGGGTCAGCTCATGTCGATGGCTAACTAAGAAACCAAGGCTAGGGCGCTTCGATCAGCGAGCGCGTGGCTTCGGCGACGAGATGCGCAGCCAGCGCACTTCGTCGGAGTAATGGCAGCGCTCGTGCCACAACTGGTAGTACTGCATCGGCGGGAAATCGAGCGGCGCGGGCACCACGGTCAGCGGCAGGAACTTGGCGTAGTGATCGGCGAACAGGCGCGTGGTGGTGAACACGAGATCCGACTTGATCAGCACGTACGGCGCGAGATTGAAGTAGGGCAGCGTGACGACCACGTGGCGCTTGAGCCGCTCGCGCGCCAGATGCACGTCGATCGCGCCGCGCTGGCCGACGGAATACGGCGTAGGCGCGAGATGCGGCGCGTTGAGATATTGGTCGAGCGTGAGCGCGCCGCGCCGGGCGAACGGATGCGTTGGAGCTGACGAGACAGACGATCTTGTCGACAAACAGATTCGACAGATGCAGTTGTTCCGGCGGCTCGGGCCAGTTGCCGACCACGATATCGAGCTTGCCGTCCTCCAGCGCGAGTTCGTAGTCGAAGGCGGGGCCGAGCGAATGGAATTCGAGCGTGGCATTGGGCGCGGCGATGCCGAAAGCGCTCCACCACGGTCGGCACGAACAGCACGTTCAGATAATCCGGGCAGCCAATCCGATAACACCGGACGGAAGTCGACGGTTCGAAGTTGTGCTGCTGGACCTTGATGCGTTCGATTTCGCGCAGCGCGTTTTGCGTGGGTTCGAGCAGGCGCAGCCCGTACTCGGTCGGCACCATGCCGGCTTTGCCGCGCACGAGCAGCGGGTCGCCGGTGATGTCGCGCAGGCGCCGAGCGCCGCGCTGATTGCGGGTTGCGACTGATTGAGCTTCACGGCCGCGCGCGTGACGCTGCGTTCCATCAGAAGGGTGTGCAGGACGCGTAACAAGTAAGTGTCGATCGCTTCGCGTTGCTGACTCATGTTTTCTCCAATATACGGTCTGGCTGATCGACCGGGGTGCAGAACATATCGTTTTTAATATGACACATTGTTCGCGTCAAGACAGGCATACCCGCAAGCACGTTCGTTGCAACCCGCGCAACACTCGCCTGTTGCTCGCCGTTGCAATTGCGACGCGCACTATTTTGAGCAATCGACGGCCCTTACTGTTTTGGGTATCTTTTGCTCGCAGACTGCAAGTTTGCGTAGCTGCCATGCCGGTCATCCCGGTTTCGCGCAATTTCCGCACTTTCTGAGTCCTTATGGGCGACGCTATTTCCTCATCCATTCAGCCGGGCGGTGCGCGCACATCGCGCCTCGCGCTTCACGGCATCAGCAAGCAATATCCCGCCGTCAAGGCCAACGACGACGTGACGCTTGATCGTCGAACCGGGTGAAATCCACGCGGTGCTCGGCGAAAACGGCGCGGGCAAGTCGACGCTGATGAAAATCATCTACGGCGCGGTGCGACCCGACGAAGGCGAGATCCGCTGGGAACGGCGAGCCGGTCGAGATCGGCAGTCCGGCGGCGGCGCGCAAGCTCGGCATCGGCATGGTGTTCCAGCACTTTTCGCTGTTCGAGACGCTGACGGTCGGCGAAAACATCGCGCTCGCGCTCGACGATAACATTCGATCTGAAAACGCCTGGCAAACGCATCCGCGAGGTGTCGGCGGATTACGGGCTCGATGTCGATCCGCAGCGCCACGTGCATAGCCTGACGGTGGGCGAGCGGCAGCGCGTGGAGATCGTGCGCTGCCTGCTGCAGAACCCGCGTCTGCTGATCATGGACGAACCGACTTCCGTGCTCACGCCGCAAGCGGTCAGAAAGCTCTTTACGGTGCTGCGACGGCTGGCGTCGGAAGGCTGCAGCATTCTCTACATCAGCCACAAGCTCGATGAAATCCAGGAGCTGTGCCAGACCGCGACGGTGATGCGCGGCGGCCGCGTGACGGGCAGCGTCGACCCGCGCAAGGAAACCCACGCGTCGCTCGCGCAATTGATGGTCGGCCATTCGCTGCCCGACTACACGCGCCGCGCGCACACGCCGGGCGATGTGCAGCTCGCGGTGAAGAACCTGTCGGTTGCCAGCGCCGATCCGTTCGGCACGTCGCTCGCAGAACGTCTCGTTCTCGCGTGCATGCGGGCGAAATCTTCGGCATCGCGGGGGTCTCGGGCAACGGGCAGGCCGAATTGCTGGCCGCGCTGTCGGGCGAAATCCGCGATAAACACGTCGCCGCCGATGCCATCACCATCGTGCGGCCAGCCCGCCGCGCGCTACAGCGCGGGCGGACGGCGCGCGCTCGGCTTCGCCTTCGTGCCCGAAGAGCGGCTCGGCCGCGGCGCGGTGCCGGCCATGTCGCTGGCGGAAAACGCATTGCTCACCGGTCATCGCGAACAGATGGTGCGCGGCGGCTGGATCAACACGAAAGCCATGCGCGCGTTCGCCGACCGCTGCATCGAGCGCATTCGACGTCCGCTGCGGCGGCAACGGCGCGCTCGCGCAAAGCCTGTCGGGCGGCAACTTGCAGAAGTTCATCGTGGGCCGCGAGATCTTGCAGGAGCCGAAGGTGCTCGTCGTCGCGCAACCGACCTGGGGCGTCGATGTCGGCGCCGCAGGCTTCATCCGCCAGCAGTTGCTGGACCTGGCCGCGCGCGGCGTGGCGATCCTGGTGATCTCGGAAGAGCTGGAAGAACTCTTCGATATCTGCGACCGCATCGCCGTCCTTGCCCGCGGCAAGCTTTCGCCGGTCCGCGAAACCGGATTGACGAACGCAGAGGAGATCGGCCTCTTCATGGCCGGTCTCTTCGACGGCAACCGCGCCGACCCCGTCGCACTCGACACCACGGCACCGACACCATGAACTTTCCTTATCGACTCGAAGCGCGCCCGACGCCGTCGCGCACCATGCAGCTTGCCGTGCCGCTGGTCGCCGCGGTGCTGACGCTGGTTATCGGCTTCCTGATTTTTACGCTGGTCGGCCAAGATCCGCTGCGCGCGATGCACGGGTTTTTCATCGAGCCGTTGTCGAACGTGAACGGCTGGTCCGAACTGGTGCTGAAAGCGTCGCCGCTGTGCCTGATCGCGCTGGGGCTGGCGGTGGGGTATCGGGCGAACGTGTGGAACATCGGCGCGGAAGGGCAGATGCTGCTTGGCGGGATCGTGGCGGGCGGCATAGCGATTCATCTCGGCGATGCAACCGGCTGGTGGATCCTGCCGCTGATGATGATTGGCGGCGTGATAGGCGGCATGGTCTGGGCGGCGATTCCCGCGTTGCTCAAGAGCCGCTTCAACACCAACGAGATCTTGACGAGCCTGATGCTCACGTACGTCGCGACGCAGTTGCTGATCTATCTGGTGAGCGGCCCGTGGCGTGACCCGCGAGGGCATGAATTTCCCGATCTCGGCGATGTTCGGCGACTCGGCCCAATTCCCCCGGCTCTATGCCGACTGGGGCTGGGCGTGGCTGAAGGGCACGCGTATCAATGCGTCCGTGTTCCTGACGGCAATCGCGATTCCGCTCGTGTGGCTGTTCATGCGCAAGAGCTTCGCGGGGTACCGGATGAACGTGGGCGGTCTCGCGCCGCTCGCCGCGCGCTACGCCGGTTTCTCCGATAAAAAAGCCATCTGGACCTCGCTGCTCCTGAGCGGCGGGCTCGCCGGACTGGCGGGCATGGGCGAAGTGGCCGGGCCGATCGGGCAGTTGCAGGCGGGCTGGTCGCCGGGCTATGGCTTTACGGCGATCATCGTGGTGTTCGTCGGGCGGCTGCATCCGGTTGGCATCGTGCTCGCGAGCCTGCTTGATGGCGCTGCTGTACCTCGGCGGTGAAGCGGTGCAGACCTCGCTGCAATTGCCGCAGGCGCTCGCCGGCGTGTTCCAGGGACTGCTGCTGTTCTGCCTGCTGGGCGCCGACCTGTTCGTCAACTATCGCGTGCGGCGCCGGGTCGTCGCGCACGCGCATTCGATCACTGATCCCAAAACCCATGGATATCAATCAAGCCAGCTCGCTCTCCTCGAGCGCCGTCGTCGCGGCTATCCCGCTGATGTTCGCGGGCGCCGGCGAACTCGTCGCGGAGAAGTCGGGCGTCCTCAACCTCGGCGTGGAAGGCATGATGCTGATGGGCGCTGTGACCGGCTACGCCGTCACCGCGATCACCGGCAATCCGTGGCTCGGCGTTCTCGGCGCGATTGTCGCGGGCGTGCTCATGTCGCTCGCTGTTCGCGTTCCTCACGATCACCATGCTCGCCAATCAGGTCGCCACGGGTCTCTCGCTGACGATCTTCGGCATCGGCTTGTCGGCGTATGTCGGCAAGCCTTATACGTCGGCGGCGGTGCGCGCGTCCATCGACGTATTGCCGATTCCCGGTCTCGCTTCGATTCCCGTGATCGGCCCGGCGTTCTTCATGCTGACGCCGCTCGATTATCTCGCGTTCATCATGTTCGGCGTGATCGGCTGGTTCCTGTATCGCACGCGCGCCGGGCCTCGTGCTGCGCTCGGTCGGGCGAATCGCCGCGGTCGCGCATTCGGTGGGCTTTCCGGTGGTCGGCGTGCGTTACGGCGCGACGCTGTTCGGCGGCGGCATGGCGGGCATTGCGGGCGGCTATTACTCGATCGTCTACCTGCACTTGTGGCAGGAGCAGCTCACGTCGGGGCGCGGCTGGATCGCGCTGGCGCTGGTCGTGTTCGCGACGTGGCGGCCGGGGCGTCTGCTGATCGGCGCGTTGCTGTTCGGCGCGGTGATGGCGCTGCAGTTCTACGCGCAGGCGATTGGCGTGCCGATTCCGACGCAATTCCTCGCGATGCTGCCGTACATCGCGACCATCGTCGTGCTGGTGCTGATCTCGCGCAATCCGAACACGATCAAGCTGAACGCGCCGGCCTCGCTCGGCAAGCCGTTCTTTGCGGCGAGTTGATGCGAGTTGCGGCGAGTTCAGGCGAGTTGAGGCGTGGGCCTTGCATTCCTGCGGGTCATGATTCGATTTTGACCGATGACATTGCAACAAGATTTTATAAACAACACTGAAGCATCGACAACATCGACAGGAGAAACACGATGAAGAAAAACTGGCTGAACACGTTGGGCGCAGCGGGCGCCGTGGGCACGATGCTCGCGCTCTCTGCCGCAGTTGTACGCCGGCCCGGCACGCGCCGCCGATGCACCGGGCATTGCGTTCGTGTACCTCGGCAATCCCGGCGATGCAGGCTGGACCTTCGCGCACGACGCCGGCACGAAGGAAGTGGAAGCCAAGTACGGCAGCAAGATCAAGATCACGCGGGTAGAAAACGTGCCGGAATCGGCGGACTCGGAGCGCGTATTCCGCGATCTGGCCGCGAAGGGCAACAAGGTGATCGTGGGGACCAGCTTCGGTTACCAGGACTTCGAACTGAAAGTAGCGCGCGATTATCCGGACATCACGTTCCTGACCGCGACGGGTTACAAGAAGGCCAAGAACTTCGGCGTCTACGATAACCGCATGTACCAGGGCGCCTATCTGGCGGGTGTCGCAGCGGGTTACGTGACCAAGACGAACACGCTGGGATTCGTGGCATCGGTGCCGATTCCCGAGGTGATCCGCAACATCAACGCCTACACGCTGGGCGCGCGTTCGGTGAACCCGAAGATTCACACGAAAGTTATCTGGATCAATAGCTGGTTCGATCCGGGCAAGGAAAAGCAGGCTGCGGAAACGCTGATTGGCCAGGGCGCGGATGTGCTTGCTGCAGAACACCGATTCGAACGCGACGCTCGCGACGGCTGCCGAGAAGAAGGTCTACGCATTCGGCTGGGATTCGAACATGAAGAAGTTCGGTCCGAGCGCGCATCTGGGCTCGGTGGTGTCGCATTGGGGCGTGTATTACAACACGATGGTCCAGCAGCTTCTGGACGGCAAGGTGAAGACCGATCCGGTCTGGCTGGGTATGCCGCAAAAGGCGGTGGATCATTGAGGACATGAACACGGCGGTCGTGCCGGCCAAGGCGATGCAGGCAGTCGAGGCCAAGCGCGAACTATTGCAGAGCGGCAAGTGGGACGTGTTCATGGGTCCGATCAAGGATCAGGCGGGTGCGGTCAAGATCGCGGCCGGCAAGAATCTGACCGATCCGGAACTGCAGCGTATCAACTGGTATGTGGAGGGCGTGGACGGGTCGTTGCCGAAGTAATCGGCTTGATTGCCGCTCGAATGCCGCTTGAATGCGATGCGTTCGCCGGCTCGGGGGTGGGTATCAGGTAGAAGACGGGTAGAAGAACTTACCTGTTGCTTGTCAAGATTTACGTCACATGAAAAGGCCGCGCTTCGTGTTGAAGCGCGGCCTTTGTTGTCTGCGTCGCAATTAATCTTAATCGTCGATTCGCAGTCCAACTTTAAGCGTGACTTGCCAGTGAGATACTTTACCGTCTTCGACCTGACCGCGGGTGCCCATGACTTCGAACCAGTGCAGGTTGCGGAGCGTTTTCGATGCTTTTTCGATTGCGACACGGATTGCATCGTCGCTGGATTGTGTCGAGGATCCCGTTAGTTCGATTTGCTTGTAGACGTGGTCGGGCATGGTTTTCTCCTAAGCGGTGGGCAGTGGGGTGGGAGCTGCGCTGGGGTTAGATGAGCAAGTCATGGGCCAAGGGGGGTCGTTCGCACTCGGTCGGGGGTTTTTTGCGTTCGCACTCGGGGTTTGGGGGGGAGTGCTACTGACGGTGGTCGGAGTCGGTGCTGGGTTGTTGCTGCGGACGTTAGCGCGGCTTGAATGTTCGCGATATTTTTTATCACTATTAGCCAGGTCATTTTCGTTCGCACTCGGGGTTTTGGCGGGGCGTGCCAACGGCGGTGGTCGAGGGTCGATGCCGGGTTGTTGTTGCTGCTGACGTTAGCGCGAGTTCAATGTTGCCTATATTTTTTATCACTATTAGCCACTGTGCGTGGCGGCACTTCATTTCTTTGTCCAACGGCGACAAAGAAACGAAGCAAAGAAAACGCCTCCCCACAATCTGTATTAAGTGTCCCCAGCGTGCAGACCACTGCTTTTGGTTCCCGCTTAGAACGGTGCTCGCTAGAACCACGCTGCGTTGAAACCCTCCTTCTCGCGAACCCTTACATCCCCACGCTTCGCCACCAGTGCTCTCGGGCAAGAACGATGAGCGATTGACCGATACGGCCCCACGCGTCTTTGCAGGCTAGTGGACCGCTTGATCCGCATGGACATTTAAGCGTGGGCGCGCTTAGCGCGCAATAGGTTGTAGGCACTAGTAAACAGAAAATAGCGAGTCGCACCGGCGCCTTCCGCGAACATCTGCGCCTTAATTCATGGCGCACCGAACAGCTTCTATCAACCTTAAACGAGGGAGAGGCTGTCCGACCTGTGGGCGCATCGATCTTGCCCGAGATCACTGGTGGCGAAGCGTGGGGATGTAGGGATTCGCGAGAAGGAGGGTTTCAACGAAGCGTGGTTCTAGCGAGCACCGTGCTACGCGGGAACCAAAAGCAGTGGTCTGCACGCTGGGGACACTTAAAGCAGATTGTGGGAAGGCGTTTTCTTTGCTTCGTTTCTTTGTCGCCGTCGTTGGACAAAGAAATGAAGTCCCGCCACGGACAGTGGCTAATAGTGATAAAAAATATAGCTCACATAAAACTCGCGCCAACGTAAGCAGCAGCAACCCAGCATCAACTCAGTGCTACGGACAGAAATGAAATGCCGCCACGCACAGTGGCTGATAGCGATAAAAAATAGTGCTCACATTGAACTTACGCTAACGCAAGCAGCACCGACCCGGCATCAACCCCGACCACCGGTAGCGCCCGAGTGCGAACGCGAACAACAGCTAATAGTGCTAAAAAATACAAAAGACATAAACCACTCAAAGCCCTTCGCAGAAGCAACTCGGCCTACGCAGCACCACCCCCGACACCAACCTTACCCAGTCAATCCCGCCCAACCCCCAAGTGCGAACGAACCACTACCTCAGAGGTCGAGAAGCCGCATCCCCAGCATCCTGCCGACGGGCCCCGCGCCTCGAGCGGGTACTCGCCGATGCACCGAACTCGCTCAGAATCTGCGTCCTCGCCCGGCTGGCGAACACCAGAAACCCGAACCCATTAGCCTCATACCAGTACCCGCCATTCTCAAGCCCGTCGAGCGGCTGCTCCAACGCATTGGTAATGCATTCAATACACCGCCGGTGCAAATCCTCCACAGCCGGATACGGCGGTTGCGCACCACGTACGCTGCACAGAAGCACATCAAGCCCGGGCAGCACGTGCGCATACAACACCGGCTCATCCTGAGCGCGAGCGCGTGCGATCTTCGTATCGAGTTGGCCAAACGGCTTGAAATGCCGAAGCACGGCGAGGAAAGACTCGTCGCCATCGACCTTTGCGCGTCTACGCTTTTTCGGGAAGGACATAAAAATTCGCCTGAAAAAGAATTGCAAAAAACGCAGCGTCCTCATGCGGCCACTCCCGTCTGGCGGGCCGCTCGTTTGTCTGGACACATCGATCTTTTATAGCACATCGAAGTGGTGGATTCACGGCGATTCGGGATAAGGGCACCGCACGCCGGTCAAGCTCGACCGACCCGTGCAGTGCCGCACGAATCTTGCCGATAACCCTGCTGCGGCTCGCATGGCATTCAGTCTCAATAATAGACCTACGAAACGCCCGCTGCGACAAAAATTCACGAGGAAAATTCAAACGCGCGTCACGAAGCGTGCATAGACGCAATATTGCATGCATAAAACGAAAAAGCCCGCGACGGCCGTCGCGGGCTTTTCCTTACCGCTGCCGCAGCCGTTGTTCAGACGCGCGGCGATGTCTTCAGCGAATCGCGGATTTCACGCAGCAGCAGCACGTCTTCCGGCGTTGCAGGCGCGCGGTGCCGGTTCCTCGGTCTTGCGCAGCTTGTTGATGAACTTGACCATCAGGAAAATGATGAACGCCAGGATGATGAAGTTGATCAGCACTGTGATGAACGAGCCATAGCCGAATACGGCGACGCCCGCAGTCTGCAAGTCCTTGTATGAATCGGGATTACCCTTGAAAGTCGGCGGTATCTCGCCCAGCTTGATGAACATATTGGAAAAATCAAGCCCGCCCGTAACCAGCCCGACGACCGGCATGATCAGATCCTTGACGATCGAATTGACGATGGTCGAAAACGCGCCGCCGATAATCACACCGACAGCCAGATCCATCACGTTGCCCTTGAGGGCGAAGCTCTTGAATTCCTGAATCATGCTCATGCGGGCTTCCTCCATTAAAGTTCATAAGAATCGGCAGCAAGGTGCGTGCCATTCGGGAACGGCCTAGTTCCAGCCGCCGTCGTGACTCTGCTAACTGTTCAGGCTTTCACCGCGGTCTTCACATCTTTGAAACGGGTACAACAATCATAGCCAATCGGTAGCATATGCGTCCCCGTTTTTTGACGTCATCGGCCGATTGGATGAGGCTTTGTGGACTCGTCACTGCTTCACCGGAGATTCACGCTTTCTCCGGCGGCGCGGCCTGCACCCGGCCCTCTGCAATCGCCTGAACGAACGCAGCGTGATCGGCAACGGTCTGCGTGCCGTAGCTTTCGGCCCATCGCGCGTAGGCGGCATCCAGGCGGTCCGAACTCCCGCAATAGCCTGCTATCAACGCGGCATCGCCCGTGCGGGCATGGGCGCGCGCCAGCAGCAAGCCGAGGCACCACGCGTAGAAATCGAAGGTCGCGCCGTGCAGCCAGTCGACGGAAATCGAGCCGCGCATGTTCTTCATCTGCCGCACATAGAAATCGCGGCCTGAGATGGTGGTCCAGCCGAGCAGCGGATCGGAGGAGCTTTGCAGCAGGCGCTGGCCATGCACCACGCGCCGGCCCTGATGGCTGAACGGTTCCGGGAGCGCCGGCACGAACGGCGCCGCAGCCGGCACGATCCCTTCCTTCACCTGCATGAAAAGCGGATCGCCGAGTGCGCGCCCGAGCAACAGCAGCAGATACGCGCGCGTGCCGACACTGCCGACTCCCACCACGCGATGCGCGACATCGACTACATCGTAGCGTTCGAGCATCGTGCGCCATTCGCCGGCAATCGTCGGCAAGTAACCACGCAGTCCTTCAATGACATGATTCTTCTCGGCGGCGTCGAGTCGCGTGAGGATGGGCGGATCGTCGCGAAACCGCCAGCTTTTGCCGTCCGGCTCGGCGACGCGCGCCAGCATGGTGGCGTGGCTCCGCTTGGTCGCGCGCTCGACGGCCTTCGTAATGGTCGCCTTCTCGGTGGCATCGAGCGTGACGGGCGCTTCGATGTGCAGCACGCTCGCGTACGAACGCATTTGCCAGAGCTCGTAGGCGGGGATCTGCCATAACGTCGACATCGTGGTCCGATAAGCTGCGCAGGCCGATCTGACGGCGCGCTCGCGGCCGTTGGCATCGACGCCATTTTCCCGCGCGGCCACGTTGATGCTGGCAGTGAGCCGCTTCAGGTCCCATTCCCACGGGGCGACGAGCGTTTCATCGAAGTCGTTCAGATCGAAAACCACGTCCTGGCGGGGCGTGCGGAACAGGCCGAAATTGTTCAGATGCGCATCGCCGTCGATCATCACGTGATGGCCGATGGAGGGCGTGTGCGCGAGATCCCACGCCATCACGGTCGCCGCGCCGCGCAGAAAAGAAAAGGGCGACACAGCCATGCGTGTCATGCGCAGCGGGATCAGCCGCTCCTGGCGGCCGGCGTTGTTGGCGAGCACACGCCCGACCGCGTCGGGACGGTCGTGCTCCGGCTGCCAGGCCGCGTGGCATCGAAGGGGACGGAGTCGCGCAGCGAGCGGCCAAGCACACGGCTTTCCTCAGCGCTGCCGGCGGACGATCCCGACAGATTGACGGGAGTATTCGAGGAAGGGTCGGAGCGGGTGGGCAAGAGAGAATGTCCTTGAGGTTGGCGGCGGATCACGCGATGCACCGCTGCAGCGGATGAAGGGCAATAAATAGCGCGATAAGAGCACGATGCGCGCCAAACGCGATTCTTGCAGCAACAAAATGCGCGTTTCGCTTTTTTGAAGGTGTACCTATAAGCGACGCGCAACGTCTGACCAACCAAAACGGCCGGAATCGCTCCCACAGACTCATCCAGCGACGGGCATGCAATCTGCTAACCATTATTTTTGCCTTGGACATCGGGCGGCCGCTGCACGCAGGGCGCGCGGAATCCGTCGTCGAAATCCTGAACAAACCGTGAGATCACGCCGGCGCGTGTCGCTTGCGTCGCGCTGATCTGTGCTGTACCACGATCACAATACCTAGTGAATCACCCAACACCTGGACACCCGCATACATGGCACACGATATCCGCATTGCCGAAGGCTCGCCGTTTCCGCTGGGCGCGACCTGGGACGGCGAGGGCGTCAATTTCGCCTTGTTCTCCGCGCACGCCACGAAGGTCGAACTGTGCCTCTTCGATCGAAACCGGCGAGAAGGAACTCGAACGCATCGAATTGCCTGAATACACCGATGAAGTTTTCCACGTCTATCTGTTCGGTTTGAAGCCGGGCGCGGTCTATGGGTATCGCGTGCATGGTCCGTATGAACCGGAGAACGGGCATCGTTTCAATCCGAACAAGCTGCTGCTCGACCCGTACGCCAAGGCGCACGTGGGCGAGCTGAAGTGGGACCCGGCGGTGTTCGGCTACACGCTCGACGCGGACGGCGACGACCTGACGTTCGACGAACGCGACAGCGCGCCGTTCGTGCAAAAGTGCCAGGTGGTCGACCAGAGCTTTTCGTGGGTCCACCCGCACGCGCGTTCGCGTGCCCTGGGAACAGACCATCTTCTACGAAACCCACGTGCGCGGTTACACCAAACGCCACCCGGCCGTGCCCGAACATGCTGCGCGGCACGTTCGAGGGGTTGGGCACGAAGGAAGTGATCGAGCACATCAAGAGCCTGGGGGTGACATCGGTTGAATTGCTGCCTATTCAGGCGTTCGTGAACGACAGTCATCTCACCGACAAAGGCCTCACGAACTACTGGGGCTACAACACCATCGGCTTTTTCGCCGCCGATCCGCGCTTCTTCGCGCAAGGTCCGGGCGCGGTCGCCGAACTCAAGCAGATGATCGACCGCTTCCACGAAGCCGGCCTCGAAGTCATTCTCGACGTGGTCTACAACCACACCGCCGAAGGCAACGAACGCGGCCCGACGCTGTCGTTCAAGGGTATCGACAACGCGTCGTACTATCGGCTTGCCCGAAGACAAGCGTTATTACATCAACGATACCGGCACGGGCAACACGCTCAACCTGTCGCATCCGCGCGTGCTGCAGATGGTCACCGACAGCCTGCGCTACTGGGTGACGGAGATGAACGTCGACGGTTTCCGCTTCGATCTCGCGACCATTCTCGGCCGCGAGACCTACGGTTTCGACGAAGGCGGCGGTTTCCTCGACAGTTGCCGCCAGGACCCGATCCTCTCGAGCGTGAAGCTGATCGCCGAGCCGTGGGATTGCGGTCCCGGCGGCTATCAGGTCGGTGGTTTTCCGCCGGGCTGGGCGGAATGGAACGACAAATACCGCGACACCGTGCGCGAGTTCTGGAAGGGCGAAGAGGGCGTGGCGGCGGAACTCGCCACGCGCATCACCGGTTCGGGCGACAAGTTCAACCATCGCGGCCGCCGTCCGTGGGCGAGCGTGAACTTCATCACCGCGCACGACGGCTTCACGCTCAACGACCTCGTCTCGTACAACGAGAAGCACAACGAGGCCAACGGCGAGGACAACAACGACGGCAGTTCGGACAACCGCTCATGGAATTGCGGCGCGGAAGGCCCGACCGACGACCCTGAAATCCGCGCGCTGCGCGAGCGCCAGAAGCGCAACATGCTGGCCACGCTGCTGTTCTCGCAAGGCACGCCGATGATCCTCGCCGGCGACGAATTCGGCCGCACGCAACAAGGCAACAACAACGCGTATTGCCAGGACGACGACATCAGCTGGGTCAACTGGGACATCGACGACGACGGCCGCGCGCTGAACGATTTCGTGCGCAAGCTCACGACCTTGCGGCACACGCTGCCGGTGCTGCGTCGTGGACGTTTCCTGACCGGCGAATTCCACGAAGACCTGCAAGTCGCCGATGTCAAATGGCTGAGCCCATCGGGCGAGGAACTGACGCCGGAGCAGTGGGACGATCCGTCGATGCGCTGCTTCGGTCTCGTGATCGACGGCCGCGCGCAGGCGACGGGCATTCGCCGTCCCGCCTCGGATGCCACGTTGCTGCTGGTGGTCAACGCGCATCACGACGTGGTGGATTTCACGCTGCCCGAGATTCCCAGGCAGCGACCAGTGGAGTTGCCTGATCGACACCAACGCGCCGATCCGCGAAGAACTGGAAGACTTCGATTCGGGCGCGGTGTATCAGGTGACCGGACGATCGCTGCTGCTGTTCGCGCTGCATGCGCGTGGCGCGACGAAGCGGATTTTCAAGCGCCTGGAAGAAGCGCTCACCGATGAAATCGAACCGGAAGGGGATAATGCGAGCTGAAGTTTGACGAAGCATTCCTTCAGCGGCGTTGGTTGCAACGGCTATCATTCCGGTCATGAACCTTGATACTCCGTTGCAACTCCATAGCCGCCTGCCGTATCCGGCCCGCATCAAGGCGCAATGCTCCGTACGCCGGGCCGGCATGATGCTCGACGTACTTGCCCGTGTCGCGAACTGGGATCAGCTCGCGAGAATTTGGGAATTCGTGGTGGGGTTCTTCAAGTTTCTCTGGACGTTGCTGCGGTTTCTCGGCGGCGGATGACGGCTGGTACTTCTCCAAGCTAGCTGCAAAATAAAAAGCGCCGGACGATCTCGAATCGTCCGGCGCTTTTTTAATACTTGGCGCTGACAGGCGTTTAGCTGTTGTTGTCCCAGTCGCTGGAGTCATTGCTGCCCAGGTCGACACCGCCGCCGTTATCGCTCCAGTCGTTCGAGCCGTTGCCGAAGTCCAGGCCGCCGCCATTGTCGTTGTTGCCGCCACGGCGCCGCAATTCGTCGTCATCGACCGGCACTTCACGTTCGATCACACGCTCGCGGTTGCCGCCGGACAAGCGCCTCACCCAGCAGCACGCCGCGCCAGCAAACCACCCATGCCGCCCTTCCGCCACCCAAACCACCACCTTGCTGCACGATGACCGGCGGCTGCTGTTGTTGCGGTGGATAAGGCGAGTAGGGCGGCTGTCCTTGCGGATTGCGCCCAAAACGCTCGGCTTCCTGCGCATAGACCGACTGGCCATCCGGGCCGGTCGCTGCCGGCGCCGCAGCCCGTGGATCGGGCCGGCCTTCCGAACGGGCCCGCACGCTGTCGATCTGGTTCGCCAGATCTTCGATCGCGTATGGCGGCACGGGATTCTTCGAGTTCGACAACGCTTCGACCATCTGCCGCAGTTGCGTTTCGATGCCTTCGACTTCCTTAAGCATCGCTTCGTGACCCGGCTGCGTCGATAAACGCACGTCGAGCTTCAGCGATCGGACGTCGTTGAGCAATTCGGTCGCGCGTTTGAGTTGCGTGCGGCGATCGGCGTCGGCCTGACCGTCGTCGTTCGAGCGCGCGCGTTTCAGGCCCCAGCGCAGCACGAGCGCAATCCCGGCGAACAGCACCGCGAGCAACACCCACATGCCCATGGACGGCCCGTGCTTTTCCGGAGCCGGCAGCTGCGGCGCCCTGATTGAACGGATTGCGCGTGACCGAGGCGGTCGCGTTGCCGGACGAGCGTTCACCCGCATTAGCCGATGAATTCACCCGGTTCGCGTCCGAGCGGATACGCGCTTCCATGGCGTTGAAGCGCGACGGATCGGTGAACTTGATGGCGGGGTCGAGCGTCTTCGCCTGTTGAATCTGGGCGAGCGCGTCGGCGGAACGGCCTTCGCGGTCGAGCACCTGAGCGTACAGATAATGCGCCTTGGCATTGTTCGGATGCGCCTGCAGCACTTCGTTCAACTGGGCGTCGGCCTGGCTCCAGTTGCCTTGCGTCATCGACTGCTCGATCTGGCCGGCGCTCGGCACGGCGGAAACGCCGCTGCCGACACCAGCATCAGCGATGCAGCCACAGCCATCACATATTTTTTCATCAGCGGACCGGGGCGTTCGCTCCCGTCTCCATTCCATGCAACATTTCGATGCAATATCCCAATGCTGCCCGCAGCGAGCCGAGATGTTCTACCGCTCGCCACGTCTTTGCGCCTGCAGTTTTGCCTTAGCTTTTGCCCTGATGCAGGCTCGAGTTTCAGGCATGCGCCCTTGAAAGGGCGCAAACCGCAGTCCTGCTCCAAGCTTTACTGCGGCGGCGTGATTCATCTGCTTCTTGAGCGCTTCCAGACGATCTTCAACAGACGGGCCGCGCGTGAGCGCTGCCAGTTTGTCTTCGAGCGCCTTGCCGCTCTTCTGGTCGGCCGAATTCAGCCGGGCGTCCGAGCGCGCATTCGATAGCTGCACCTTGTCTTCCAGCTTCTGAAAGTCTTCCGACAGGTTCTTGCCGCCGATCCCGCCCAACGCCGTTGCCGCGACATCTTTGGCCGTCGCGATCTGCTGCTTCGCCTGCAGGATGTTCGAGCGCGAGTTGAGTTCGTTGCGCCGTTGGCGCATATCGTCGATCTGCTGCTTCAAATGATCCACCGACGGCACCAGCGTCACCAGCTCGCCGGCCAGCGCGTCGCGTTCCGTTTCGGCATTGGCTTGCGCACCCAGCGCTTCACGAGCCAGGCGCTTCGTCGCCGCTTTGCAGCGCGCGCTTGGCGCCGTCTTCGTACTTCTTCGCCTTTTCGGCGGCAACGTCGCGCTTGCTTTGCTGCGTGGCGACCTGCGCTTCGATTTCGATCAGCGAGTTCTCGGCTTTCGCAATGCTGTCGTCGAGTTCGCGCACGATCTGGCGAGCGTCCCGCGACGGGTCCTGCACGGTGTCGGCGGCGTCGTTCAACAGGCCCTTGACGGTGCGCGAGATGGAATCCAAAAGCGACATGAGTTTCCTCCTGGAAATGAGTCGGCTGCCAGGCAGCAACGTTCGATCAACTTCTGTGAACGTTGCAACGTTTGATTAAGCGCGGCGCCCACGGCGGCGCGCGTCGGATAAATCGGGCCGGGCGCGCTAATTGCAAGCTCGTCGATGCAATTTGTTGCGCAGCTGAATTGTGCAAATTTGAAGCTGGATTTTGCCGACGGTGATTAAACCATGCATTCGAGCGCGCTCTAAATTTTGCCGGGCATTAAACCATGCAACGTGCGTTAAGCTCGGGCTTAATCGCCCAACCACTAACGGTACACCATGCGTGTGACTACGCGCGTACTCGTAAATTGCGCACCAGAAATTTCACGAATCAGAACGGATCACTCATGCCGAAGATGTTCGTTGTCGCGTTCGCCGTTACAGCCGCTGTTTTCCTGGTGCTCGATGCCATCTGGCTTGGCGTGATTTCACGCGCGATTTATATCAGCGAGAGATTGGCGAGTTGTTGTTGCCGAAACCGAACTTTGGCGCGGCGGCGATCTTCTACGCGATTTATATCGTGGGGCTGGTGTATTTCTGTGTCGTGCCGGGCGTGGCGGAGCAGACGTGCCATGCGCGGGCTGATGAGCGGGGCGGTGTTCGGGATCGTCGCGTATGCTACCTACGACCTGACCAATCTCGCTACGCTGAAAGGCTGGAGCACGACGCTCGTGTTCATCGATATTGCGTGGGGCGCCGTGGCGAGCGCGGCGCGTCGGCCGCTGGTGTCGCGGTGACCACGCGTGCGGTGGGGCCTCGTTAACGGCGAAGCCGGACGAACTTTCCGGTTATGGGTGCCCGGAAAACGACGCGTCCTCGTCAGATGCATCCGGCGAGCGGATGTCTTCGCCGGAATCGCAGGTTTGCGGCAGGACGTCGTGCCCATGCCGGCTCAAGCGCATTTCAATGGCTTGGCCGAAGCGTCGGCGGCCAACGTGCGTTTGCTCGCCACCCTGGCGACCTGTGCCGCGTCCCGCGCCTCGCGGGCGGCGGCGCGTTCGGCGACTTGCCGCAGCGCGACATTCAGCGGATCGGGTGTCTTCGGCGCACGCAAACGGTCGACAAGACCCGCTGCCTTCACCTGTTCGCTGGTCGCGTTGAAGCTCAATACGGCGCGCCGCATGAGTTCGCTGACGCTGATGCCGAGGCCGTCGGCGGTGCTGGTGATCGCAAGTTTCTGCGCGGGAGTGACGAAAACAACGATGCGTTCGCTGGGTTTGGTAGTCATGAGCGCCTCACATGCGGGGGCCAGGCAAGTCCGAACGGCCGAATAGATCCGGCACGGCAGCAACGCCATTTGACGCGCTTCGTCTGGCGCCGTCAGGACCTCGGCGGACGGTACGGCAAACCACGCAATCAACGCGTCCATCATATCGTTTTGCCATCTTCTCGTGCGCGCTGCCACGATCGCCCGTAGCCACGCTTTGACGCCATGCGCGCATCAATGCGCTTGCAATATTGAGATGGCGGTGCTAAGGCCGTCTCGCGCGATTGCCAGCCGGCTTGAAGAGTGCCGGCCTTGAAGCGCAAAGGCTTGCCACATCGACCTTGCACACGGACGAACCGCATTACACGGGATTTACTTACAAAAAAATCGCAGCCGCGGCCGGTGCTGGGCGCTCGAATTCTTTAAAATGCGCTGTTATTCTGCGCGGGGCCGCCAGTGTTGCAGATTTTCTTACAATGCGATAACGGTCCATTCGCGCTCCATTCGCAGGAACGCGCAGCCAGTCCGGGGACAACGGCACGCGACGCAGCAGTTCGTGCACAGTTCAGTGCAGGTGGGTAGCAAGCGCTTTCACGTGTTCGTCAACGGCCGCATGGCCGCGCACTGATCATCGATCAGGCTGCTGCAGATCGGCTACATCATCGGCTACACGGCGAAGCTGGCCACGGCTTTCGCTCACCCCAACATTCATCGTCACGCGGTTTCATGGCGTGGCGCACCGGGCGCCTCAGAGGCGCACCGTTCAAATCCAAGTCATGCCAATCATCAAACGACCGAATTCCTCGAACGCTCCACGCGATGACCGGGATCAAGATGGTCCCAACCGTTACCGTCAACCCACCGCCAAGTCTTCAGCCGGACCCTCGATCGCGCTGCGCATCATGCTGTGGTTCGTCGGGCTCGTTCGCCGTCGCGGCGATAGTCGGCGCGCTGATCGTCGGCTATGCGCTGGTCGTGATGGGGCCGAACCTGCCGTCGCTCGACGCGCTCACCGACTATCGTCCGAAAGTGCCGCTGCGCGTCTATACCGCGGATCACGTGCTGATCGGCGAATTCGGCGAGGAGCGGCGGCGGTATCGCGCGCTTCGACGAAATTCCGGACCAGATGAAAAAGGCGGTGCTCGCGATCGAGGATTACCGCTTCTACGAGCACGGCGGCGTCGATTTCATCGGCATTGCGCGAGCGGGTGTGAGCGACCTCATGCACGGCGGCGCGTCGCAGGGCGCAAGCACGATCACCATGCAGGTCGCGCGCAACTTCTTCCTCTCGAGCGAGAAGACCTACACGCGCAAGATCTATGAAATGCTGCTCGCGTACAAGATCGAGCGCGCGCTGACCAAGGACCAGATTCTCGAGCTGTACATGAACCAGATTTATCTGGGCGAGCGCGCGTATGGGTTTGCATCGGCGGCGCGGGTGTATTTCGGCAAGGACCTGAAGGACCTCACGCTCGCCGAATGCGCGATGCTCGCGGGCTTGCCGAAGGCGCCGTCGGCGTATAACCCGGTCGTCAATCCGAAGCGCGCGAAGATTCGTCAGCAATACATCCTGAAGCGCATGCTCGACCTGAATTTCATCACGCAAGCGCAATTCGATCAGGCCAGCGCCGAGGAAATTCACGCGCGCGTGTCCGGGCACGGAATACAGCGTGCACGCGGAATATGTCGCGGAAATGGTGCGGCAGATGATGTACGCGCAGTATCGCGGACGAAACCTACACGCGCGGCTTTTCGGTGACCACGACCATCGATTCCGCCGATCAGGAAGCGGCGTATCACGCGGTGCGCAAGGGCGTGATGGACTACGAGCGGCGCCATGGGTATCGCGGGCCGGAAGGCTTCGTCAATCTGCCGGCGAACCAGGATGACCGCGATGAAGCCATCGACGACGCGCTCGCCGATCATCCCGATAACGGCGACCTGATCGCGGGCGTGGTGACGTCGGTGAATGCGAAGCAGGTGGTGGTGGAGTTCGTCAACGCCGACCCGGCGACCATCACCGGCGACGGCTTGCGTTTTGCGGCAGCCGGCTTGCGCAGCAATGCGTCGGCAGCGGTGCGGATCAAGCCGGGTTCCATCGTGCGCGTGGTGCAGGACGCGAAGGGCAACTGGAGCATCACGCAGTTGCCGCAGGTCGAGGGCGCGCTGGTGTCGCTCGTGCCGCAGGACGGGGCGATTCGCGCGCTGGTCGGCGGCTTCGACTACAACAAGAACAAGTTCAACCACGTCACGCAGGCATGGCGTCAGCCGGGTTCGAGCTTCAAGCCGTTCATCTATTCGGCGTCGCTGGAAAAGGGCCTTGGACCGGCGACCATCATCAATGACGCGCCGCTGTATTTCCCGCCGACCACGCCGGGCGGCGACGCATGGGAGCCGAAGGACGACGACCAGCCTGATGGTCCCGATGTCCATGCGCACGGCCTTGCAGAAGTCGAAGAACCTGGTGTCGATCCGCATCCTTTCGTTACATCGGCACGAAGTACGCGCAGGATTACGTCACGCAGAAGTTCGGTTTCGATGTCGACAAAACCCCGCCGTATCTGCCGCTCGCGCTCGGCGCCGGTCTCGTCACGCCGCTGCAACTGGCCGGCGGTTATTCGGTGTTCGCCAACGGCGGCTCGCGGATCAATCCGTACCTGATCGGCGAAGTCGCCGATGCACGCGGCACGGTGATCTCGCGCGCCAATCCGCTGATTGCCGGCAGCAACGCGCCGCAAACGCTCGAACCGCGCAACGCGTACGTCATGAACAGCTTGCTGCATTCGGTCGCGACCGGCGGCACGGGCGCGGGCACCAACGTGCTCAAGCGTAACGACCTGCAGGGCAAGACCGGTACGACCAACGACGCGAAGGACGGCTGGTTCGCGGGTTACCAGCATCAGCTCGTGGCGGTCGCGTGGATGGGCTACGACCAGCCGAAGTCGCTCGGCGGCCGCGAGTTCGGCGCGCAACTCGCGTTGCCGATCTGGGTGGAGTTCATGCAGCGGGCGCTTGCCAATGTCCCGCAACAGCCAATGGCGATGCCTGACGGTCTGACGACCATCGACGGCGAATTGTTCTTCGCCGATAAAACCCCGGGCAATGGTTTTGTCGCGAGCATCGGCGTGGATTCGGCGAATCCGTCTGAAGGTGCGACCGATGCGGTGGGCGGTGTCGGCCCGGGCGGAATGACGCCGCCGAGCGTGCCGCCGCCCGATGTGAACCCGACCGAGCGCAAGGAGATCATGGATCTCTTCAAGGGACATTGATTGGCATTGGGAGTGGTCATGCGCATTGGCCGCGGCAAGCGCAGGAGCATCGATCCCCGGTGCTTCTGTGCGCTTTCGCGACGAGCGGAATTGACACGGTTAAAAGTCTGAGACCGGCCTATGGCTAAAATAGCTGAGTGCTCGTATTCATATCAATCGGAGGAGAAGGGACGCCATGACGAAGACGAACCAGAAGTCCGTCAGCATCGCGCCGGATCATAATCAGCCCGCTCTGTCGAAGGGGCAAAAGGCGTTTAACTCGCTGATCAAGCAAATCGAAAAACGGCGTGCCCGGCTGAGCGCCTGGGAGAGCAGTGCTCTCGCTTTCCATCAAAAATTTGCCGCCGACTATGTGCCTCTCGAGCAGACCTTGGCGGATTTGCAGATCCGGTTGATACATCGTCTCGATGAAGCGTGCGACCAGAAGGGTCTGACAAAGGCAGAACATCGCACAGCTTCCGACCTGGTGGCCGAGATGGCCGGCGACCTTGCTTCGGAACGCGACGATCCGGAACTCAAGGAGCTATACAACAAGCACAGCGGATCCGATTACGACCGTGAGGCAGCCGCCGAGATGGAAGACATGAAACGGGCGCTGGAAGGCATGCTCGGTGCGGAGCTGGGCGACGATCTGGATATGAGCTCGCCTGAAGCGGTGTATGAGCGTGTGCGGGCGGAGATGGAGCAGCATTGGGCGCAGCATTTCGTTAAAAACCGGGCAGGGGAAGAACCTCGCGCCGCCCGGAAGAAGACGGCTAAGCAAATTGCAGCGGAGGCGCGAGTAGAAGCCAAGCAGGTAGAACTCACTTTGTCGATTCGCGAGGTGTACCGCAAACTGGCCAGCGCCTTGCATCCCGATCGTGAGACCGATCCGCCAGGAGCGCGACCGAAAAACATCGCTGATGCAGCGCGTAAATCAGGCCTATGCAAACAAAAATCTGCTGCAGTTGCTGGAATTGCAGCTGGAACTCGAACACATCGATCAGCACGCGATCAATAACATCAGTGAAGACAGGCTAAAGCACTACAACACGATCTTGAGGAGCCAGGTTCGCGAACTGGATCAGGAGATCATGCACGTCGAAGCCGAGTTCAGGGGTCGCTATGGCATTGCGCCGTTTGCGATCGTTTCTCCGGAGTACTATCGAGGTCAATCTTGCCAGTGATATTGCAAAGGTTCGCAAGAGCATACGGGCGCTGGAGAAGGATCTGCTCGCGTTTGAGGACATTAAACAACTCAAGCTTTGGCTAAAGCGCCTTCAGCGCCAAGCGGCAATGAATCCCTTCGACGACATGTCGTTTTGATTATTCATGGCGTTTGCGTGCCGTCTCTCATGTGCGAATAGCGGCGCTCCTCTGACGATGACTACAGCAAAAAAGGCGCGCCGCGATTCAATCGCGGCGCGCCTTTTTTACTACTGCGAGATTACTTGCCGAGCGTGGATGGCGGCTTCACCGCGCATGTTGTCTCGATGCTCGACTGATCCGGAGAACGTCAGCTTCAACGGGATCGTTGTTCCGAGCTTCAACGGCTTGGGCGCGTCCTCCAGCATCAGGTGATAACCGCTCGGCGCGAACGCGAGCGTGCCGTGCGCGGGCACCTCGGCGGAGTCGACCATCGACATGGTCGATGTGCTGCCGTTGCTCGTCGATTTATGCAGCATGGCCATGCCGAACGCGGGTGTTTCGGCGCCGGTGAGGGTCGCGGGTTTATCGCCGCTATTCGATACCACGAAGTAGCCCGACGACGGCAAACTCGCCGGCATCGAACGGATCCAGCAATCGTGTGCTTCGAGCGTCGCGGCTTGCGCGCCGGATGCCGAGATTGCGCATACCGTCAGCATGCCGGCGTGAATCAGTGTGATTTTTTCATGGTACGGCTCACTTTACGTTGAACAGGTAATGGCCTTGCGTACGATGGCCGTCGTCGGCCACCGCCGTCCATTCCACTTGATAGGTGCCCGCTTTGAGATCGCCGAGCGCGACGCTCATATGTTTCTTGTTGCTTGCATCGACGGTCGACTTTGCGCTGTTGACCTGCTTGCCGGCTGCATCGACCACGATCAGCGTGCTGAATGTCGGCTCCAGTCCTTCCGAGAAATCGATGGCAACTTCGTGCGGCGCTTCGACGGTTGCGTCGGGCGCAGGCGTTTGCTGCTTGGGCATTGCGTGGGCCACAGCGAGTTGAGCGGTGGTGAGAAGCGTGGCGGCAAGCGCAGCCGCGCTTGACCATGTTTGCGAAGGACGGGTTCATGCTGATCCTGTTTGATCGGACGCGAAAGAATGATGAGTCCGGCCATGCAGCCGGCGACCGTGCGGAAGAATCAGATGAAGACGGGCGGTGCACGAGGCTGTGCGGCGAAGACGGGCGCATAGGGCGGGAAGAGTTGGGCAGCGGGCGTTATCGCGATAGGGACGCCGCTGTAGCACGTGCGTTGAAACGCGTTCGCTGAAGGCGGCGCCGCGGGTGAATGCGCCGCGAAATTGCAGTAACCGCATGCGTTCCAATGACCCGCCGCGGAGTGCTGCGAAGGCGTGGTGTTTGTCGTGCGGATCTGACGTCTGCGATGCCGCCGAGCAGAACGCGCTCAGGATCGTTTCGGGCTGAGCGTCGGAGGCAAGCGCTTGCGACACAGCGGGAGCGAGCGCGATCATCAGAATCGCAAGCAATCCGATGAGGCTGCCGAACTTGCGGACGAGGCGACGGCGCATGAGGCTGACGTGGACTTCCGAGAGCGGTTGAGCCGTCGATTATGCCACGCGTGGAAGAGGGTAATTTGTGCGCGGTGTGTCGCGACCGCTGCGACCTATTGCAGCACCGGACCAGCACTTGGTACGCCGCAACGTGCAGCGCTGAAAACGGTACTTGCGCGCCTCGAAATGAAAAAAGCCCGGAGAACCGGGCTTTTGACTTTTAATCCTTGGTTGCGGGGATAGGATTTGAACCTATGACCTTCGGGTTATGAGCCCGACGAGCTGCCAGACTGCTCCACCCCGCGAAAAAGATTATAAGACAACGGTGCACTGCAGTGCAACATGTTTGTCACGTTGCTCTGCTTGATGACTGGATCGAGTGCAGCTAAGTGGTTGATTAAGGAGCTGTTCGTGCTCAAGTGCTTTGAGACGCTGTCATGCAAGCGGAGCGATGCGTTGCACAGTAGACCATAGAAAACTCGGCCGCATATCTCACTGAGGGAATTGCGGCCGAGTGTCTTGACTACGCGTTCAAGCTGCTGAAACGTCGCTTAGAACCCAAACGCGAAACCTGCACCGCCCGTGGTTTCTTCGCCAGTCGTCGAACCGCCGACCGTGATGACCATGTTGGTGCCAAAGCGCTTCTGGAAGCCGATCGCAATAGCGGCCTTGTTACGATAAACACCCGTGCCTGCCGCGAAGCGGTTGTCCTTGTCGGCGACGGCTGCCGCGCTGCCCGCCATCATCGCCATCGCGCTGCTCATCGCACCGACGCTGTTGATGTGGTTGTTCGCAATCGAGAGGCCGCTGTTCATGTCGGAGCGAAGTGCGTCCGTGTAACCCTTCGCCGACTTCACGCCCGTGTTCACCGACTGCTGCATCTGGTTCACGTTGACGGCATCCGTGCCTTCCGTGCCGGCTGCGACGTTCGTGATCTGACGCTGACCGCCAGCCGATCGTCGTTCCGACCGATACCGCGTTGGCACGATCCGCCACCGAGCCTGAGCCAAGTGCAACCGCGTTGTTCGCCGTAGCCGATGCGTTCGCGCCGATAGCAACCGCATTATTCGCCCTAGCCGATGCATTCGAACCCGTCGCGATCGCATTTGCGCCGCTGGCCACCGACGTCGCGCCGGACGCAACGGCGTTCACGCCGGATGCCACGGCATTCGCGCCCGATGCTACCGAGTGCGTGCCGCTCGATGTCGCCACTTCCGTGTCGCGATTGCCATCGGCGGTGAAGAGCGGGTTGTACGCGCCGTTCGCGAGGTTGGTGACCTGGCCCATCAAGTCGTTCACCTGGCCCAGATTGACCGCATCCATGCCGCTCGTGCCTGCCGCGACGTTATGCAGCGCCGTGCCGTTGGCATTGCCGTTGCCGAGCGTTGCATTGGCATAGTCCGGCGTGCCGTCGGCGTTGGTGTCGTACTTGATCGCGCTGGCGCCAAGCGACGTCACGCTGTTCGATACGGCATTGAGTTGACCGA
Source organism: uncultured beta proteobacterium (assembly GCA_963708695.1). GTDB lineage: Bacteria > Pseudomonadota > Gammaproteobacteria > Burkholderiales > Burkholderiaceae > Caballeronia. Next base: position 63,705 of record CAVPTS010000027.1, on the reverse strand, counting down.
CGTTGGCTGCATCGGTGGCCGCCGTGCCTGCTGCCACGTTCGTAACCTGACGCTCGCTGCCCGCTGCGCCGACCGATACCGAATTGTCGCGATCCGCTACCGAGTTCGAACCGAGCGCGACGGAGTTCTTACCCGATGCGACCGCCGCGCCGCCGATGGCCACCGAATCCGACGCCAGTCGCCGATGAATCGACAAGCGTGCGAGTTGCGTGTGGAAATACTTGATGCCGCCGCCGTTGTTGACGTTGTTCGTGAAGTCCTTAAGCGCGGCAACGTTCTGGTTCGTTGCATACAAGCTGCGAACCGTTCACCGCGTCGGTGCTGGTGGAGGACAGGTTGCCAGCGTTCACGTTCGAGATTGTGACGAGTTGCGACGTGCCCACGCCGCCGAGCGTAATGTGAGCTTTGTTGGCGCTGTCGTAAGCGAGCCTGCTGTCGAGTTCAGTGTCGATGTCGGCAATCGCGTCTCCGACACTCGCTGATGATTTGCCGGCCACGCTGTACGCGGGTGCCTGGATCGTACCGTCGGTGTTGAGCTTCGCGCCGCCACCGAGCAGGGTGGTGACATTTTGAAGCTGGCTGACGTTGACGGCGTCGTTGGCTTGCGCGCCTGCCGCGACGTTCACGATCTGACGCGTTTTTGAAGCCGTGCCGACCGAGACTGTATTGTCGCGATCCGCGACCGAATGTGCGCCGAGCGCAACGGAATTCTCAGCCGATGCGGTCGCTAACCGGCCGATCGCGACCGCAAAACGGTTAACTGCTGCCGCAGACGCCCCGACAGCAACAGCGCCACCAGCCGAGCTGCCTCTGGTGCTGTCTGCGATAGCGCCAGCGCCCAGCGCCGTGTCGGCAGCGCCTTTGGCATTCGATCCGCTGCCCAGCGCCACGGCTGATGCGGCACTGGCTGTAGTGAAGCTCCCAATTGCGACTGCAGAAACCGACCCGTCGTTATCGTATTCTGCCCCACTTGCGCTGGAAGCCGATCCAATCGATATGTCGCCGCGTTGCGCGCTGCTTGCCGCTCCACCAATGGCGACGGACTCAGGTCCCGTTGCGATCGAGTCAGCGAGCGTCGAGTTCGCGTGGAAGTACATGCCGGAGCTATTTGCGAGCGCGCTCAGAGCATCTCCAACGTTGTTGTAGGAAGTCCCTTTGAGCGAGTACGTCGGACCAGTGACCGAACCATCGGCATTCAAGGTGGCTGTCCCGCCGAGTGCGCTGACGAGAGGCTGGAGTTGGCCGACGTTGACCACGTCGTTTGCCTGCGTGCCCGCTGCGACGTTGACAATTTGACGCTTGTTCGCGGCGGTGCCGACGGAGACGGTACCTTCGCGATCAGCCACTGAAAGCGTGCCTAGCGATACGCTATTTTTCGCCGATGCGGTTGCGCCAGGGCCTAATGCCGTTGCTTGCGTGCCCGCCCTCGAATCGGATCCGATTGCCATTGCCGCGTGCGATCCGCCGGTGCTATCCGCTACGGCGTTCCCGCCGATTGCAATACTTCCAAGTCCGATCGCCTTGCTGCCGTCTGAACCATCTGCCGCGTCGTTGGCCGAGACATACTTGTCTGCGTTGGCGGCGATTGCACCGCTCGCCGCACCAAGGGCCACCGCCGACGCGAGCATCGCCTTCGCCACCCGCCCGCTACTTTTGCCCCGCGCAGGACTATTTTCGGACACCGCGACCCATGCGCCAATGGACTCATTCCAGACGGACTTATAAACCTGATTCATTTTGCATTCCTGCTTAGAGTTGACTCGAATCCATGACGCAAAACGAAGAACACATGGAGTGATCTGCGTGTTGGTTGCTGCCGTTCCGAATCCGGTCTGGATCCGTTCACGGCGGCATGGAGAAGCACTGAACTCTACGGAGGGGTAAGCCAAGCCCGAATGAGACACGTCCTAATTCAAGGAGCGGAGTAAGACAAACAACATATCGGCTTACCTAATCAATCGGCTATGCCGCTGAATCACGATGAATTAAGAAGTTTTTGGGCTAAGGACTATGTTGGTCCAGTCGCCGCTGAACTACTCGATGACGGGATCTCGCAGATGAACCAGCCAGGTCATGTCACAATTTATGAAATCAGGATCGGGCGTCGATCGGCTCGCGTCACCGTTGCCCGGTGTAACCCTTGTCAAGGAACCACGACTCATGAATATCGCTCACGATCTCCAGACCATCGTTCATCAGGAACAGACGCTCGTCTTCCCGCAATTCGATTCCGACCGCGCGTGGCAGATCGGCTCGCAATTGCGCGAGATGGCGGTGGCGCGCGGCGCGGTCGTCGCGATAGAAGTACGCACTTTCGGCCAGCCGCTGTTTTTCGCCGCGCTCGACGGCACCACGCCCGACAACGTCCGCTGGGTGCAGCGCAAGGCGCGCACGGTCGAGCACTTTCGCCGCAGTTCGTATGCCATCGGCCTGAGCCTGCAGCAGGCATCGCGCAACCCTCGCCGACAAATACAGTCTCCCCGCCGCCGAGTTCGCCTCGCATGGCGGCGCGTTCCCGCTGACCGTAAAAGGCGCGGGTGTGATCGGCGTGGTGACGGTGTCGGGCTTGCCGCAACGCCAGGACCATGAACTCGTAGTGGAAGCGCTGTGCGCGGTGCTCGGCCACGACGCTAGCGCGCTGGCGTTTGCATCGGACAAGGCGTAACCGATGCGCTCATCCGCTTATGTGATGCTCGCGGTCGCTATCGTTGCCGAGGTCGTGGCGACATCGGCCTTGCGGGCATCGGAGGGATTCTCGCGACTGTGCCGTCCGTCATTGTGGTGATCGGCTACGGCATCTCGTTTTATTTGCTTTCGCTGACGCTGAAGTCGCTGCCGGTCGGCATTGTTTATGCCGTGTGGTCAGGAGCGGGCATTGTGCTGATCACGCTCGTGGCTGCACTGCTGTTCAAGCAGATCCCCGATCTGCCCGCCGTGATCGGCATGGGCCTGATCGTGGCGGGCGTGGTCGTGCTGAACGTGTTTTCGAAGGTCAGCCCGCATTAGAACTTCGCAGCTAAGCGGGCGAGGCGCTCAGTTACAACGCACGACCATCGAGCGATTCTTTACATTCGCCGACACCACGTTCGTAATGCCGCCGCCCGTCGGACCGCCTTCCTCGTTGTCCTTCGATACGATCGTATAGCCCGTCGCGCCGCATTTATTGCCGGCCATGACGTAGCAGCTCGCCCATGTCGTGCTGGCGTCCGCGCCGCTGCAATTGATGGCGTAGCCGCTCTGGCCATCGGGGAGATGGATCAGCGATGCATCGTTCGACGATGCACATCCGCCAAGGCTTAAAACGCCCGCAGCCGCCATGGCGAGGCCGGCGGCTTGTAGAACGCGCAACATGCGTAAAAACGGGGAGTGAATCGGCAAGCGCCGTGCAAATTGCTTCATCGTGTTCCTTCTGGTGATAAGCGCCGGATAACGTCGAGTCGGGTCAGGGTTGATCGAGAGGCAAAACTCTCGCGCTCGAACGCGTTCGCGGACATGTTTCGTGGCGCATTTTCCCACACCGCGGTGCGCGCGGTAAAAAGCTGTGGCTTTGACGCCATAGCCCAAGGTTAATCAAAGACTCTTCCCTGGCGCGCGCCTTGCGACATACGTTTCATCGACCTTGCTTTCTAACTCAACCGGCGCCCGAACGACGAAAGAAAATGCAACTGGTTGCAACGAACGAGAACTAATTGCCGCGTCGCAAACCTTACAGAAGGCGTCAATATTAAAGAACGCCAATAAAACATATGAGAGGAAAACCATGGCTGAACGCGTTAGCGGACCGTATCGGGGGTATTACATCAGCGCGGCTGCGCGTCTGACTCGGGCGCATGATCCGTCTGGCGGAGAGCCGAATCCGCCGATCTACGTCGGCACGGTCAACGTCGCCCAAGGCGACCCGGACAATGCGCATAGCTTCGAAACGCTAGTCGATCTCGGCGCAGAACAGCGCTTTGCGACCGAGGACGAAGCGCTTGCCCGTGTGGAGCAAGCGGCCCGCGCCTACATCGACAGATTGTTGCAAAATAGTTGATGCGTCCGCTCAACATCCGTCATCCGGCGATGCGATATGTCGCAGAGGCGCTGCTCGATCTGTTCCCGAGCGGCGCGGATATCAGCGAGATCGGGACGGACATGAAGCCGTGCCTGTTCGTCAGTTGGCGCACGAGCGGCATGGCGAGTCATCCGGGCAATATTGCCTGGGGCGTGCATTACCGGTTCGAAGCCGAAGCGCTGAGTCTTTTCGATAGCGCCTCCGAACCGGCGCAGCAGTGGTTCTGCGAGCAGGTGAGGGAGATGAGCCGGCATCTGAAGTTCGACTATGCCGATCCGGACGCGGTCTCGCTGCTGATCGTCGATGTGCCGGCCGAGCTGGTGCGCGAAACTTCGATCCAGATGCCAGACATCAGCGAAGCGGGGTAGACCGCATCCGTGCGGGGCGAGTACCATCGTTGCGATCTCCGTTTCTCTTGCGCCCGAGGCAACCATGAATATCCACTTTCCGGCCGACGCGCCCGCGTATCGCGACACGAATCTCACTGTCGTTTTCGCCGCGCTGGTCGATGGCGAGCGGGTTCCATGCGCGATTTCAGTTGAAGCGCTGGAAGATCACTTCGGCGTGGAGAGTTGCGACAGCGGCGGCTGGATTCGTGCATTCGATGCAGCGCGCGCCAGAATTGAAGCCGTTGCGCGGGAGCATTTATCGATTAGTCAAGGCGCGCCCGTGCTTTTGAAAAGCGGTCATTTTCCGCCGGGTGCGGTCGATTAATAACGGTCAATAGCGTGCGATTAAAAGCCGCTTCGCTAAACACTGTTCAGTTTTGAATTGACTTGATCCGCGTCTCGCGGAAAATGCGCTGGATGGCCAGCTCAAAGCAACACCTTTCAAATCAGCCGTTATTGCGCAGCCATATCCTCGATGCGGCGCGCGCAATCGTCGTGCGTGAAGGATTCGACGCGTTGTCGATGCGCAAGCTCGCCGAGGTTGTCGGTTATTCGCCGGCATCGCTTTATCTGCATTTCGCAGAGCCGCGATGCGATTGGCCACGCGCTTTGCGTCGAGGGTCACGCGCAGTTGCTCGCGGCACTGCATGCGCATGATGACGTCACGAAGCCGAGCGAACATCTGAAGGCGATGGCGCATGCGTACGTGGCGTTCGGGCAGGCGCACCCGGAGGTGTATCGGCTGATTTTCATGCAGAATCCGGCTTATACCGATGCCGCGTTCAACGACGCGGCATCGGCCGGCGAGACGGCGTTGTCATTGTTCACGGAGGCGCTGGCATTGTCCGGCAGCCCTCCGGCCGCGGCCGAGACCTTGTGGGCGGCGTTGCACGGCATCGTGTCGTTGAGCCTGAGCGCCGCGGCCGTATTTGCCTACGCCGACTGATGCGCTGATCGATGCAACGCTTGATTTTTGTTTGTCCGGCGTCAAGAAAAAAGCCTGCCCGGCGGCGACCGTTCGCTCGCACACGCTGACGTTCGACGCCATACTTGTCAGTTCCACTCACACGTATCGAAATCTGCATTGCATATGACTGAGACCATCGACGAAATCCGTATTGAACGCGCGCAGGGCATCGGCTTTATTGCGCTGAACCGCCCGAAGGCGCTGAACGCGCTGTCCACGCCGATGCTGCACGCCATTCAGCGCGCGCTCGACGCCTGGCGCGACGACGCGTCGGTGCATGCCGTGGTGGTCTACAGCCCGCATCCGCGCGCGTTCTGCGCAGGCGGCGATATCCGGTTTCTGTATCAGTCGGCGAAGGCGGGCGAGAACGCGGTCATCGACGAGTTTTTCACCGATGAATACCGCCTGAATCACGCCATTTTCACGTATCCGAAGCCGTATATCGCGTTGCTGAACGGCGTGGTGATGGGCGGCGGAATGGGCATTTCGCAAGGCGCGCGGCATACGGGCGGTGTGCGCGTGGTCACGGAGTCGACGAAGATGGCGATGCCCGAGACGCGTATCGGCCTGTTTCCGGATGTGGGCGTGAGCTGGTTTCTCGCGCGCACGCCGGGCGCGATCGGGCGTTATCTCGCGGCGACGGGCGCGACTATCGATGCCGCCGATGCCCTCTACGCCGGTCTCGCCGATGCCTATATGGAAGACGACGCGTTGCCCGCGCTTATCAGATACGCTGAAGGAAAAGTCCTTCGCTACGGGCGCGGACGTGGTGCGGTTTATCGAAGCGGAGGCTCGCTCTAATGCCGGCAAGGCGAGCGAGCTGGAACGGGATCGCGCGTTTATCGACAAGCATTTTGCTTCGGGCAACGGCGCGGACTTGTCTGAAGTCACTTGAAAGCGCCACGAGCGGAAGGGAAGCCGATTGGGCCGCGCACACGGCGGCGGAGTTGCGCGAGCGTTCGCCGTTATCCGTCGATGTATCGCTGGAACTCGATCGACCGGGCCAAATCGTCGAGCATGGCCGAGACGCTGCGCCGCGACCTCGGACTGACGCGCACGACCTTCGATCATGGCGATGTGATGGAAGGCATCCGGGCGCGCATTGTCGACAAAGACAACCAGCCGGCGTGGAAAGTGACGCGAATGGAAGACGTGACGCGCGAAGAGGTGCTGCGGATGTTCGAGAGCCCGTGGTCCGGGCCTGACCATCCGCTGGCCGCGCTCGCGGATTAGTCCGCGTCGCTGCCGGCCGTGAAGGCGCGCATGAAGACGAGCGCGCCCCAGCCCCACATCGCATTCGATGCAAACCCGAGCGCGAGCCGCGGCAGCATGTTGCCGCTCGGCCAGATGCCGCGCAGCGGATCGACCACGAACACGCTCGCGGCCGTCAGCACGAGGCCGCCGAACACGAGCGCGCCGATCCACGGCGCCGTGCGGTCGGGCGCGACGCGCAGCAGCCACGCCATCAGAATGCCGAAAACCGCGCTCCACAGCGCATTGCCGATGAACTCGGGGATGCCCAGCGGCAGGAATGGAGCGGTGGAATAACCGGTTGGATCGATGACACCAGCGGCGTGCAACATCGCTATGGTTGGTTCGCGAAAAAACAGGGCGGCGAGAAAGCCCGCGACGAACGGCAGAATGACTTTTTGCATTGAAAAACACCGCTTGCGACGCGAGCTGCGGCTGCGCCGATATTTTAAGGTGGCGTCATTATAGGGTTGGGCGTGTCGCGTTACGGAGCAATCGGGGGACGCTTTGCGGTGGATGCAACAGGGGCTTGCTATTGTCGCGCGGGGTTTGCGCTTATGACAGTTTCGATGGACCGATGGAGTTCAAGGCGCGCGTTGCGGCTGTGGATTGGCGGCGAAGCTTTTGTGCCCTCGGGCGTCCATACGTGACTATTGGCCAGCTCAGCCCCGGTGTTATTTCGCGATCGCGTCGCTTGCAGGGTTGTTGTGCAGCATGCGCTCGCTGTTGCGTGGCAGAGCGGGGCGTTTCGTTGGCATGTTGTCGGGGTTGTAGGCGCGCGCGCCATTTGCGTTCGGGGCGCTGGGATCAACAGGCGGTTTTGCCATCGACGAGGAGTCTGCCGGATGCGCGCTCTGGGCTTGCACGCTTGTTCCGGTTCCGATGCCCGCCATCAGACAAGTAAGCGCGACGACCGAAGCGAGCAGGGTTTTGATGGCGCGTGATTCCATGGGGTTCTCTCCGATTCGGCGGCGGGTTTGATCGATGCTCACAAGCGCTGCCGTTTGGTTTGTGACACCGGAAAGCGCAGAAGATTCGTTTTTTGAGCTGGGGCGGCGGTTGTTCGTTAAGTTGCTTGCAGGTTTCTATCGGCAGATCCTTATCGGTATGGGGGCGATGAGGGTTTTCGTGGGCATCGCGAAGCACTATCGATTTCCGCGATGAGCCACCGGTTTTGCTCAGACGCTCTCGGCAACCGCACGCGCTGCCGGTCGCGTTTTGAGGGTTACGGTAAAATTACACATTCGGCGTCAAAAAAAGGCGCTCAACGTCCACTAATAGCAGTTCCCATGTCAACAGCTTCAAAACCCAGCCCGCGCCGCGTCAGCGTCGCCCCGATGATGGACTGGACTGACCGCCATTGCCGGTCGTTTCATCGCATCTTGTCGCGGCATACGTGGCTCTACACCGAAATGGTGACGACCGGCGCGCTTGCTCCACGGCGACGTCGCGCGGCATCTCGCGTTCACGCCCGGCGAAGCGCCCGTTGCGTTGCAGCTTGGCGGCAGTGAACCGGCGGATCTTGCCCGCAGTGCGAAGCTCGGCGAGCAGTGGGGCTACGACGAGATCAACCTGAATTGCGGCTGCCCGTCCGAGCGCGTGCAGCGCGGCGCTTTCGGCGCGTGCCTGATGAACGAGCCGCAACTGGTCGCGGATGGCGTGAAGGCCATGCGCGATGCGGTGTCGATTCCGGTCACGGTCAAGCATCGGATCGGCGTGGACGCGGTTGAGGACTACGCGTTCGTGCGCGACTTCGTAGGCACGGTCGCCGACGCAGGCTGCGAGGTGTTCATCGTCCACGCGCGCAACGCGATTCTGAAGGGCTTGAGCCCGAAGGAAAATCGCGAGATTCCGCCGCTGAAGTACGAATACGCGTATCAGTTAAAGCGCGATTTTCCGCATCTGGAGATCTCGATCAACGGCGGGATCAAGACGCTTGATGAAGTGGAAGAACATCTGAAACACGTCGATGGCGTGATGCTCGGCCGCGAGGCTTATCACAATCCCTACGTGCTCGCGGACGTCGATTCGCGTTTCTACGGCGCGACTACGCCAGTGCTGTCGCGTGAAGAGGTGGAGGCCAAGTTGATCGACTACGCGCGTGAGGAAGTGGCGCGCGGAACCTTTCTCGGCGGCATCACGCGGCATGCGCTGGGCTTGTACCGAGGCGTGGCCGGTGCGCGCGGCTGGCGTCGCGTGCTCTCGGACAGCCGCAGGCTCGCAACCGGCGATCTGACCATTTTCGATGAAGCACGCACTCATCTGCGGGAAGCGATCGAATTGATCGAATAAGGGACTAGGCAAAGCGAATCTTTGTTCGTATAATCTCGTTTCTCGATTCGGCAAGCCGGTTCTTGGTGAGCTAAAGAGGCTGAAAGTAACAAAGAAGTAAAAGAAGAAGTGAGTCAGTGGTGGCTGTAGCTCAGTTGGTAGAGTCCAGGATTGTGATTCCTGTTGTCGTGGGTTCGAGCCCCATCAGCCACCCCAAAGAATTTGCAGGTGTTTTGAGATTTTAATAACGGGCACTGTGAGAAATCACAGTGCCCGTTTTCATTTGTAACTTCACAAAATGGAATGACTTGGCTGGTCTCAAGGCGCCCTTCCGGGGATTATTGCTGGCCGAGTAATCCCACTGGCACACCAAGCGCTTTGGCGATAGCGGCGAGTTTTTTGTAGGTGCCCGTGCGTTTGCCACCCTCGATCTGGCTCAGATAAGGCTTGCTGATTCCTGCCGCGGTGCTCAGCGCATCTTGAGTGATGCCGCGATAGTCTCGCCATGCGCGGATAGGGTGTGCGCCTGCGAGTTCAGCATCAAGCACTTGCATAGGTACATGAAACCCGTCATCAGCCGCTTTGGCTTGATCAAAAAGAGTTTCGTCATCGAGGTCTTCAATCAGCGGGGCAATGCGCTTCCAGATTTCGATGGGTACGATTGCAAATTCAGCTTGGCCGTCGCGTTCAATAAATTGGATGGTGGTCATTCGTAAGCTCCTCCGCGAGGTTTAACGGCAAGCACGATGATTATGAGTTTGCCGTCGTTGATTTCAAACAGAACGCGCCAATCACCGACGCGTAGCCGGTAACCCTCTCGACCAGCTAGCTTCTTCACATTGGCCGCGGAATACGGATTGATCGCCAGAGCTTTGATCTTTGTCTGGATCATGGCGGCGATGTTGCGCGGCATCGCCTTGAGGGCCTTGGCAGCGTCTTTGGTGTATTCGATCCCGTACATGAAGCAATGTTAGCATAACGCTAACATCTATGGGCTAGACTACTTCCGACAGAGCCGTGCCGTTGCGGAGGCACGCCCGGTTCGGTGTTGGTTTAGAAGGCGTATCGGGTGTCGGTCGTCGCTTCATAAGCCAAGCATGCGAAACAATCCCTGCATTGCCCATCGTCCGCTCACCCCTTCCTCCCGCGCCCGCTCACGTGCGCACCCGCGTCGCGATGCAAGCTGAACAGATCCGCCACGCCCAGCAATCCCATCGCCGCCACGATCAGAAACGCGATACTGAAGTCCGCCGGCGCCACCGTCTGCGCGTCGCGGCCATGCATCCATTCGGCCAGCCGCAAGGCGATCGCGCCCAACGCGACGCCAACGCCCATCGTCAACTGGAACAGCGTGCTCGACAACGCCGACGCGCCGCTCATCTGCGCTTTCGGGACATCGGCGAAACTGAGCGTGTTGAGCGCGGTGAACTGCAACGAGCGCGACAGGCCGCTTGCGAACAACACGGCGACGACGACCCAGGTCGGCGTCGCGGGCGATATCAGGCTCATCACCGCCAACGACACCGCCGCCAGGATCCCATTCACGATCAGCACGGAGCGAAAGCCGAAGCGCCGCATGACGGGCGTGGTGACGAGTTTCATCGATAAATTCCCGGCGAACACCGACAACGTCAGCAACCCGGATGCGAACGCGTTCAGCCCGAAGCCGACCTGGAACATCAACGGCAGCAGAAACGGCGCCGCGCTGATGGAAATGCGAAACAACGAGCCGCCGCCCATCGCTACCGCGAACGTCTTGATGCGCAACGCGGCGAGATCGACTACCGGCTCGGTCGTGCGCCGCATATGCAGCCACGCGCCCACGCCCGCAAGCAAGCCCACCGCGATCAGCGCACTCGTGAGCAGCCACGGCGTGTCGTTCCGGCCGACGAGTTCCATGGCGTAGAGCAAGGTGGTGCAGGCGAGGCCGCACAGCACGAAGCCCATGAAGTCGAAGCGGCGGCCGGCGTGCTCGCGGGTGTTATCGAGGTAGCGGAGCGCCAGCACGAGGCCAACGATGCCGAGCGGCAGGTTCAGATAGAAGATCCAGCGCCACGACGAATACGTGGTGATAAACCCGCCAAGCGGCGGCCCGATCACCGGCGCGACAAGGCCGGGCCACGTGATGATGGAGATCGCGCGCATCAGGCCTTCTTTCGGCGTGGCGCGCAACACGGCGAGCCGCCCGACGGGCACCATCATCGCGCCGCCGATTCCCTGCAGCACGCGCGCCGCGGTGAACGTGGGCAGCGTGGAGGTCATGCCGCACAGCACGGACGCAGCGGTGAACACGGCGATCGCGCTGCCGAACACGGTTCGCAGGCCGAAGCGGTCGGCGGCCCAGCCGCTGATCGGGATGAACACCGCGAGCGTCAGCAGATACGAAGTGATGCCGAGACTCAGGTCGACGGGATGCAAAGAAAACGAGCGCGCCATCTGCGGCAGCGCGGTGGCGATGATCGTGCCATCGAGGTTCTCCATGAAGAACGTCGCCGCGACCAGCATCACGATCACGGACGAACCGCGTGGACTCGCGGCGCCGGACGTGGTGCGGGTGAGATCGGGGGCCTGCATTCGAGGCTATCTCCTGCTGGATTGCGGGGTGAGATCGAAGTGATGTCGGGGTGATATGTAAGGCGATGACAGTGGAACGGAAGCTTCGCCCGCCACCGCGAACGCGGCATGCTTTTAGCGTGGATGCAGCATGGCCGGGGCTATGGTAGCTTCGGCTTTCTGGATATGCCCTAAAACCTGCAACTGAACATGGGGAAGCACACGATGGAGTACCGGAAACTCGGTGGAACGGATGTCAATGTCAGCCTGATCGGCCTGGGCACGATGACCTGGGGCGAACAGAACACGGAAGCCGATGCACACGCGCAGATCGATATCGCGCTCGACGCCGGTATCAACCTGCTCGATGCCGCCGAGATGTATCCGGTGCCGCCGCGCCCCGAGACGCAAGGGCGCACGGAGGCGTACATCGGCACGTGGCTGGCGGCGCATCCGGGCGCGCGTGACAAGATCGTGCTCGCCACGAAGATGGCGGGACCCGCGCGCCAGCCGCACAATCCGCGGCACATTCGCGGTGCTGGCAACCAGTTCGACCGCAAGAACCTGACCGAAGCCGTCGATTCCAGCCTCGCGCGGCTGCAGACGGATTACATCGATTTGTACCAGCTGCACTGGCCGGACCGCAGCACGATGACGTTCGGGCGCAGCAATTATCCGTGGATCGAGGACGAGTACACGGTGCCTATTGAAGAGACGCTTTCGGTGCTCGGCGATCTCGTGAAGGCGGGCAAGATTCGCCATCTGGGGGTATCGAATGAAACGCCTTGGGGTGTCGCACAATTCCTCCAGGCCGCCGATAAACTCAGCCTGCCGCGTATTGTGAGCATCCAGAATCCGTATAGCCTGGTGAACCGCACGTTCGAAACCGGGCTCTCCGAATTCACGCACAAGGAAGACGTCGGCCTGCTGGCGTACTCGCCGATGGCGTTCGGCTGGCTCTCCGGCAAGTACGAAGCCGGCGCGCGTCCGGCGGGCGCCCGCATCACCCTGTACGAGCGTTTCGCGCGATATAGCAAGCCGCAAGCAGTCCGGGCCATCAGCAGTTACGTCGAGCTCGCGCGGCGTCACGGCCTGAGCCCGGCGCAGCTCTCGCTCGCGTTCGTGAACAGCCGGCCGTTCACGACCAGCACGCTGATCGGCGCCACGACGCTCGCGCAATTGCACGAAAACATCGGCAGCGTCGACGTAAAATTGTCGGACGAGATTCTCGCCGAGATCGACGCGCTTCACGAAGCGCAGCCGAACCCTGCACCTTGATCGCTGCGCTGAAAAATGTCATATGCTGCCGTTACGCTGATCGAATAAACGGCTACGATTTTTTACCGTTTGCGTTCGTTTTTGTATGTTTTGAAGCGTAAAGTTATCGTCTCAACCAGTGTCGTAATCGTCTGTCATAAGCCGTGCCGCCCGTTTGGCGGCTCGCGCTTCGCGGTTCTTTAGTGACGCGCCAGTTTTCATGGCACTACACTTGCTCGAAGGTCCCGGTTGCCCGCTGTGGCGCCTCTCGTGCCTCAGCGCGCCCTACGCAAAAGGAGTCGTCGCTCATGCCACAAAGCCCCTCGAATTCGTCCGATCTCGACACCCTCGCCATCAACACCATCCGTACGCTGTCCATGGACGCCGTGCAAAAAGCCAATTCAGGTCACCCCGGAACGCCGATGGCGCTCGCGCCGGTCGTCTTCCATCTATGGCAAAACCATCTGCGTTATGACCCGGCTGAACCGTTGTGGCCGAATCGCGACCGCTTCGTGCTGTCGGTCGGCCATGCGTCGATGCTGCTGTACTCAATATTGCATCTGACCGGCGTAAAAGCCGTCGATCACGCGGGCAAGGCGACGGACGGTCCCGCCGTATCGATGGACGACATCCAGCATTTCCGGCAACTCGACAGCAATACGCCGGGGCACCCGGAGTACCGCATGACGACGGGCGTGGAAACCACGACCGGCCCGCTCGGGCAGGGGCTTGGCAACAGCGTCGGGATGGCGATTGCCGGGCGCTGGTACGGGTCGCATTTCAACAAGCCGGATGGGCAGATTTTCGATTATCGCGTCTATACGCTGTGTGGCGACGGCGACCTGATGGAAGGAATTTCGCACGAAGCCGCGTCGATGGCGGGACACCTGAGACTGTCGAATCTCATCTGGATCTACGACAGCAACCGCGTGACGATCGAAGGGCACACGGATCTGGCGTACAGCGACGAGGTGGAAACGCGTTTCAAGGGCTACAACTGGAACACGATGCACGTTGACGACGCCAACGACGGCGCCGCGCTCGAAGCTGCCATCAACGCGGCCAAGGCGACGACCGACAAGCCGACGCTGATCCTGGTGAGAAGCATTATCGGCTGGGGCGCGCCGCATAAGCAGGACAGCTCGGCGGCGCACGGCGAACCGCTCGGCGTCGACGAAATCAAGCTCGCGAAGAAGTTTTACGGCTGGCCGGAAGACTCGAGCTTCCTGGTGCCGGACGGCGTGTACGAGCATTTCAACGAGGGTATCGGCGCGCGCGGCAAGGCGGCTCGCGAAGAATGGCAAAAGAATATCGACGCGTATGCCACGAAGTACCCGGACCTGGCGAAGGAGTTCAAGCAGATCGAAGCGCATCAATTGCCGGACGGCTGGGACGCGGACATCCCGGTTTTCGACGCCGACGCCAAAGGCATGGCCTCGCGGGAATCGTCGGGCAAGGTGCTTAATGCTATCGCCAAGCGGATTCCGTGGATGATCGGCGGCTCGGCGGATTTGTCGCCATCGACGAAGACTGATATGAAGTTCGAGGGTGCGGGCAGCTTCGAGCACGACAGCTACGGCGGCCGCAATCTGCACTTCGGCATTCGCGAACACGCGATGGGCGCAATTTGCAACGGCATCGCGTTGTCGAACCTGCGGCCCTACGGTTCCACCTTCCTGATTTTCAGCGACTACATGAAGCCGCCGATCCGCCTCTCGGCAATCATGGAAGTGCCGGTGATCTACGTCTTCACGCACGATTCCATTGGGCTGGGCGAAGACGGCCCGACGCATCAGCCGATCGAACAGCTTGTGTCGTTGCGGGGCGTGCCGGGACTGAGCCTGTTCCGTCCGGGCGATGCCAACGAAGTGGCCGAAGCATGGCGCTTCGCGATGTCGCAGCCGGAAACGCCGGCGTGTATCGTCGCGTCGCGTCAGCCGCTGCCCACGCTTGACCGCTCGAAATACGCATCGGCGAAAGGGGTGCACAAGGGCGCGTACATTCTCGCGGATGCTGACGGCGGTAAAAAGCCGGAAGTCATCCTGATGGCGACGGGCAGTGAATTGTCGGTTTGCGTCGATACGTACGAGAAGCTGAAGAGCGAGGGCATTGCGGCGCGCGTCGTATCCATGCCGTCGTGGGATATCTTCGAAAAGCAGGATGAGGACTACAAGGAGTCCGTGTTGCCGACCGACGTCGATGCGCGCGTGTGCGTGGAACAGGCCGGCACGCTGGGGTGGGATCGTTATGTCGGGCGCCTGGGCTCGAAGATCGTGATGCATACGTTCGGGGCGTCAGCGCCGATCGCCGATTTGAAGAAGAAGTTCGGCTTCACGCCGGAGCATGTCTACGGCGAAGCGAAAAAGCAGATCGAACGCGTTAAAACCAGCCATAAGGAGTAAGCCATCATGCAGATCGGAATCGTGGGACTGGGGCGGATGGGCGCGAACATCGGGCGTCGTCTGATGCGTGGCGGGCAGACGTGCGTGGTGTATGACCACAACCCCGAGGCGACGCAGGCGGTGGTCGCGGACGGCGCGACCGGAGCAAGCAATCTCGGCGATCTCGTGCAGAAGCTCACCGCACCGCGCTCGGTCTGGCTGATGTTGCCGGCGGGCAAGATCACCGAAGACACGCTGAACGATCTCTACAACATCCTGGAGGCGGGAGACACGATCATCGACGGTGGCAACAGCTTTTATAAGGACGACATCGTTCACGCGGCAAGGCTGAAAGAGAAGGGCATTAATTTCGTCGATGTAGGCACGTCAGGCGGCGTGTGGGGCCTCGAGCGCGGTTATTGCATGATGATCGGCGGGGAAAAGGACGTGGTGCAGCGGCACGATCCGATTCTCTCCGTGCTGGCGCCCGGACGCGGCGATATTCCCGCTACGCCCGGTCGCGAAGGCCGCGATCCGCGCGTGGAAAACGGCTATATGCATGTGGGGCCGGTGGGGGCGGGGCACTTCGTGAAGATGGTGCACAACGGCATTGAATATGGCTTGATGCAGGCGTATGCCGAAGGGTTTGACATCCTGAAGCACAAGTCGTCGGCGGAGTTGCCCGAGGCGCAACGCTACGATCTCGATATAGCCGACGTGGCCGAAGTGTGGCGGCGCGGCAGCGTGGTGTCGTCGTGGCTGCTCGATCTGACGGCGGGAGCGCTGGCCGGTAACAGCACGCTCGATAAGTACTCCACCGAAGTGGCCGATAGCGGCGAAGGGCGCTGGACCATCGAGGCGGCGATCGAAGAAGCGGTGCCGGCGCAGGTTTTATCGGCGGCGCTTTATTCGCGGTTCCGCTCGCGTGAAGACAATTCGTTCGCGGATCGGATGCTCTCGGCAATGCGCTTTGGATTCGGCGGTCACAAAGAATTCACGCCCGGATTGAAATGAGTTTTTTTGCCCTGTAGGTCACCCGGCAGGTCAATAAGAAAGCCGTTCCAACTTATGCTGGAACGGCTTTTTTGTTTTGGAAGAACCCGGCGGATCAACGCATCATGCGTCGACGGAACAGTACCGCGCAGATGAAAAACGGCACGATCGCATAAGCCGCGAGCACCGCTACGTGCAAGATCAATTGATCCGGCGCGCGGTCCAGCATGGCGGGGCGGATCAACGCGACCGCATGCGATAACGGCAACAACAACGAGACATGCTGCGCGAGAGCCGGCAACTGCGTGAGCGGGAAAAACACGCCGGAAAGCAGCAGCATGGGCGTGAGCGCGAGCGTCTGATAGAACATGAAGAAGTCGTAGCTCGGCGCCAGCGCGGTCACGATCATCGCCGTGCTTGAAAACGCCAGTCCGGTCAGGACGATGACGGGCAGCGCGTAGCAGCATCGACGGAAAACTCGCATAGCCGAGCACGCCCGCCACCAGCATGATCGCGACGCCTGAGAGCACCGACTTGCTCGCCGCCCAGACGATTTCAGCCGAGCACGATATCGCCCAGCGTGAGCGGCGTGTGCATGATCGCTTCCCACGTGCGCTGAACGTGCATGCGCGAAAAGCCGGAATACATCGACCTCGAAACTCGCCGACATCATCACGCTCGAGGCCACCGTGCCCGCCGCGAGAAACGCGATGTACGAGACGCCGTCCACGTGGCCGACCATCAGGCCGAGGCCGAGACCCAGGCCGAACAGATAGATCATGGGATCGGCGAGATTGCCGAACATCGACGCAATCGCCAGCTTTCTCCAGACGAGATAGTTGCGCCGCCAGACGGAGATCCAGTTCGTTGCGTTCGCGGGCATGGCGCGACAGGAACGGTTCATGTGCGGGCTTTTGTACGAGCGCGCTCTGGCGCATCCACGGCGCCGGCTTGCGGGTTTGCTCG
The DNA here is from genome assembly GCA_963708695.1 of uncultured beta proteobacterium. GTDB lineage: Bacteria > Pseudomonadota > Gammaproteobacteria > Burkholderiales > Burkholderiaceae > Caballeronia. The sequence continues at coordinate 46,623 of CAVPTS010000027.1, read as the reverse complement.
ACATCGGTCAGTCCACCATCTCGCGCCCGGTCAGGCGCAAAAACACGTCTTCAAGATTCGCCGGCCGATGCAGATATCGCACACCGGGCCGGCCCTTTACCAGCCGATGCACGGGCGCGGGGTCATCGACATAACAAAAGAGCGTCTCGCCGCTGATTTCCATACGGCCGACGAACGGTGTGAGCTCGTCGCGCAGCGCCTGCGGATCGGGGCCGTAGATCTCGATGACGTCGCAGCCGATCACCCGTTCGATCAGTTGATCCGGTTTCCCTTCCGCGACCTTGCGGCCTTCCTCGATCACGCACAGCCGGTCGCAAAGCCGTTCGGCCTCCTCCATGAAGTGCGTAGTGAGAAGAATTGTTTTGCCGCGCGCGAGCAGTGAACGCAGCCGTTCCCAGATCAGGTGCCGCGCTTGGGGATCGAGGCCGGTGGTCGGTTCGTCCATGATGAGCACATCGGGATCGTTCACGAGCGCGCGTGCCAATGTCAGCCGTCGTTTCATTCCGCCCGACAACTCGCCGACTCGCGCGTTCGCCTTGCTTTCGAGGCGCGCAAATTCCAGCAACGACGGCACGACGGCTTCGATTTCGCTGCCGCTCATGCCGAAATAGCGGCCGAATATGAGCAGGTTTTCGCGAACGGTGAAGTCGGGATCGAGATTGTCGAACTGCGGCACCACGCCCACGCGGCGCCGGGCGTAACGGGCGCGGGAGGGGATCGGTTCATCGACGAGACGGATCGTGCCCGCATCCGGCACGGTCAAGCCGAGCAGCATCTTGAGCGTGGTGGTCTTGCCCGCGCCGTTCGGGCCGAGCAGGCCAAAACACTCGCCGGGCTGGACGTGAAACGACAAACCATTGACGACCGTCTTGTTGCCATAGCGTTTTTCGACATCGATAAACTCGATGGCCGGACTTGCCGGCGCGACCTCGGCGAGGGGTGCGTCGCTGGGTAACACTGCTGCATCTGCCATGCGTAAAAACTCGGGCGGTGGGTCTGGAAACAAGCTGACTAGTTTAATCGATTGCACCAGCGAGGCGCGTGCCGCACTGCGGGTGCGCAAGCAGGCTGTTTTGCGGTCGTGCCGGGGATTCAAAAGGTGCGATTCGATGCTCGGAAAGCCCGCGCAGCAAGGCTCTCACTATTCTGGCACGGTGCCCGCTTGGCGTTTTCCGTGCGCGCGGACTGCATTAGCGTTTTCCATCGTTGCCATGGTTTCGACGACGCACCATGATGAAGGCAACGCGACCCGGGCTTTTTGTCGCCCGCCCGGGCCACGGGGCAGAATACGCAAGACATTGACGACTGTTTTTTTGATGCCCTTTGCTGCTCCGGCAGCGCGGAGAACCACCATGGCGAGCTACCGAAAAATCCTGTTGTGCTATGACGGCTCACGCGAAGGGCGCAAGGCGCTGCGTGACGGCGCAAATCTGGCGCTCGATCTGAAAGCGGAAACACACCTTTTGTCCGTTGTCGACATGCGTTCCAGCATTGCGCAAAGCGCAGGCCTACTTACCGACATGGCTTGTGGCCGTTTCGAAGACGCCGCCCGGGATATCTTGCGTGAGGGCGTTGAATGGTTGACGGAGCGGGGCGTGAAGGCGGAGGGTCATTTTGCGTTCGGCCATCCTATCGATGAAATTGCCGGACTCGCCCAAAGTCTTCAGGTGGACCTGGTGGTCGTGGGACACCGGTGCCGCACCGGCCTGGCGCGCTGGTGGATGGGCGCAGGGAATACGCCGCTGATGGACCGCGTGTCATGCAGCATTCTGGTGGCGGTGTCGCCGGCAGGCACATCGGCCGAGCAAGAAGACGCGGCGCATGCCGCGAAGCCGGCGAAGGCCGAGGTTAATGTATGAAATAAGGTTTGAAATAAGGTTTCAGAGCGATCACGGCTCGGATCAGCGCGTTCGGCGGGAGGCCGAACGAGGCGGCCTGTTTGCAGCCTATTTAAAGGCCATGCTGCATGTACTTGCGCGCAACGACGGCGGCCCTGACGCTTGCTGCAGCCTTATTCGCATTTGCTCAGCCGTTCAACTCGATCGCGACCAGCTTCCACGAGAACAACCCATAACGTCGAAGAATGGCTGAGTAACGCGCATTACCGGCGCCATGTTCATAGTTCACCGCGAAGGTATCGAAACTTCGATACCCCGCCGTGGTTTGCGGCGGTTGCTTCGGTGTTGGCTGCGCAGGCGGCGTGGCTGCGGCTTGAGCGGGCGCCGAAGGAGCTTGCGGCGCTTCGGGAGCACCGCCAGCTACGGGTGCAACCGGTGGTTTCTCGCCAGGATCGCCTCGTGGCGGAAAGCCATTAAGAATTGCCGCCACGCCATCAGGCGTTGCATACGAATCCACAACCGGGCCAATGATCGGGCCAATCAATGCCGCGCCGATCATCGCGCCAATTACCGCTAACGGATTGCCGCTCTTCTGCACATCGATTTTCCGTGTGAGCAGCTGACCCACTTGTTCCTTCAGACTCTCACGCAGCAGCGGAAAGTCGACATACTGATTCACTGTCTGGGCGTCGCGCGCATCGGCGGCGCGTTTCATCCGGTCGAGCGCGATATACGGTGACGCGTAGAGCAAACCGAGCGTTGCTAGAACAACAATGACGATAAGCGCTAATAAAACAGACTTGCTGGTGCGGGACATACGCGAAGGCGCCTTGTGACAGATGAGCTGGATGCGGACAAATTCCGAGGATGAATCAAGAGGATGAGATCGATTAACTCATCAAATGGATCGCAGCGTCGTGAAATCTATCCCGGCAAACTCATCGCTGGCGCAAATCAGGCGAGCAACCCGCTTTCAATGCCCGCGCGTTCCTCGTCAATACATTGGTCGATCATGCGCGACACCGCGTTGATATTGCCGACCATGATCACTCGCGACTCCCCACGATAAACCCGCACCGGCGCGCGCTGCTCGGCCTGCGCATGCACCGATGCACTCAGCGATACCCGCGCGAACGCCGGTTGCCGCGACGGCAGGACGGGTGCTTCATCGAAGAGATCCGGGGTGGCGGCCGGCTTTTGCGTCTTGCAGGAAATCAGTGAACGCAGATGCCGCAGACGGCCGAACTCGCGGAATTGTCGAAACGAGAGGGGCGCGCGGGCTGCCGGTGCGAAAGATGCCGATAAAAACGAGGCGGTAAGCATGCGGGCAAATCGTTCCATGATGTTTCTCCGTGGACAATAGGACGCGCACCGGTTCATCGCGGCTGCGATGTCCGTCACGCTTTATAGGACTGGAATTCAAGAATTCAACCGCGGCTCGGCTGGAAGCGGGAACGCCCGCCGCCGCAACGCGGATCAGAAAACAGAAATCAAAACAGACGCAGAAAACCTAAGTCCGTCAAAGCTCGCCGGAGCGAATCAACCCGACGGCAATGCCTTCCAATGCGAAGTCATCGCTGCCCGACGCCACGAAGATATTTTCGTAGTCAGGATTTTCAGCAATCAGTTCGACGCCATCCGGACGACGCTTCCAGCGTTTCACCGTGACGTCATCACCAAGCCGCGCCACGACGATCTGCCCGTCTTTCGCCTCGTTTTTCTTCTGCACGGCGAGCAAGTCACCGTCGAGGATGCCCGCGTCGCGCATGGAAAGACCGCGCACCTTCAACAGGTAGTCCGGTTTGCTGGAGAACAGCGCGGGATCGCAGACGTAGTGGTGGGAGATGTGCTCCTGCGCCAGGATCGGGCTACCGGCCGCCACCCGCCCGACCAGCGGCAACGACAACTGCATGATGCTCGCGTGCGGCAACGTGAACTGATGAGGTCCGTCGTCGTGGCCGCCCAGGTTCAGCAGGCGAATGCCGCGCGAAGAGCCGGCTGCCAGTTCGATCACACCCTTACGCGCCAGCGCCCGAAGATGCTCTTCGGCGGAATTAGCCGAACTGAAACCGAGTTCAGCCGCAATCTCGGCGCGCGTGGGCGGAAACCCCGTGCGCTCAATAGCGCGCCGGATCAGTTCGAACACTTCTTGCTGCCGTGCGGTCAGTTTGCTCACTTTGGTCACGTGCTTTTGCCCCTTATATGGCCCGTCGTCCACTGTATGGATGAACAGATGCCTGTAGTTTTATACAGTATTCGACGCTTTTCAAGCTTTACTTTAAGTTCGACGTCGCTGACGCCACACAGAGAGCGAAAAAGAGCGAAAACACGGCGCTCGAACACCCGTTTGATGGCCGCAACGCCGCTTGCAGCCGTCGTTAGCACTTTTTGATCTAAAAGAATGAATAACAATTATTTTTAATAATGAAAGCCCGTCGATAGACTCGCCTCCTCGAACACATAAGACGGAGAACGGGGCATGCTGAGGCGGAATTCGGGATGGGGCGCACGCGCGAGGAAGCTCTTCGCGACGGCGGTTATCGGGGCGGCATCGGGAGTGGGCATGATGGCGCAAGCGCATGCCGACACCTCGTTTCTCAACGTGTCGTATGACCCCACGCGCGAGCTGTATCAGGATTTCAACCAGGCGTTCGGCAAGAAGTGGAAGGCCGAAACCGGCGAAACGGTCACGTTCAAGCAGTCGCATGGCGGCTCGGGCGGTCAGGCGCGCTCCGTTCTCGACGGCTTGCAAGCGGACGTGGTGACCCTGGCTCTGGCTTATGACATCGATGCACTCGCCGCCAAGGGACTCGTCGCCCAGGATTGGCAGAAGCGCTTGCCGGACAACGCATCGCCGTACACATCGACGATCGTTTTTCTCGTGCGCAAGGGTAACCCCAAGCAGATCAAGGACTGGCCGGATTTGCTCAAGCCCGGCGTGTCCATCGTGACGCCGAATCCGAAGACGTCAGGCGGCGCGCGCTGGAATTACCTCGCGGCCTGGGCGTACGCGGAACATCTGCCGGGCGGGAACGCAACCACCGCGAAGGACTTCGTGACCAAGCTCTATAAGAACGCCGGCGTGCTGGATTCCGGCGCGCGGGGCGCGACCACGAGTTTCGTGCAGCGGGGTCAGGGCGATGTGCTGATCGCGTGGGAAAACGAGGCGTTCTTGTCGCTGAAGGAATTTGGTTCGGACAAGTTCGAAATCGTGGTGCCCTCGGTGAGCATTCTGGCTGAGCCGCCGGTGGCGGTCGTCGACAAAGTAGTCGAGCGCCACGGCACCCAAAAGCTCGCCGATGCGTATCTCAAGTACCTGTATAGCGAGGAAGGCCAGGAAATCGCGGCGCGCAACTTCTATCGGCCGCGTTCGACGAAGGTTCCTGCTGCGCTGACGAAGCAGTTCCCGAAGATCAAGCTCTACACCATCGACGATTCGTTCGGCGGCTGGACCAAGGCGCAAAAGACGCATTTTGCCGATGGCGGCGTGTTCGATTCGATCTACCAGCCGCAGTAACTGCAGGACTCGCGGCGGCATGAAGGACAGCATCGCCGGCGCTTGTGCGCTCGCGATGCTGTAGTCGTAAAGAAGCTTGAAATGACACCACGGCCGCATAGACGGCCAGAACACAAACCCGAAGCTCGACCCCGAAGCGCCGTCCCCGCGGCGCGCCGGAACTGGATGATTCACGCATGACGACTTTCACTTTCCGCAAGCCCAGCGCGCTGCCGGGCTTCGGCCTGACGCTTGGCATCACGGTGGCGTACTTGAGCCTCGTGGTGCTGATTCCGCTCGCCGCCACCTTCGCGAAGACGGCCACGCTCGACTGGGCGACGTTCGTGCGCGCGGTGACATCGCCGCGTGTGCTGGCGTCGTATCGGCTGACGTTTTCCGCGGCGCTTGGCGGCGCGCTGATCAACGCCGTGTTCGGCTTTCTGGTGGCGTGGGTGCTGGTGCGCTACACGTTCCCGTTCAAGCGCGTGGTGGATGCGGTCGTCGATCTGCCGTTCGCCTTGCCGACTTCCGTGGCGGGCATCGCGCTCGCGGCCGTGTATGCGCCGAACGGCTGGATCGGCCAGTTTCTCGCGCCGTTGGGCCTCAAGGTGGCATTTACGCCGCTCGGCGTGCTCGTGGCGTTGACGTTTATCGGCTTGCCGTTCGTGGTGCGGACCGTGCAGCCCGTGCTGGAAGACTTCGAGCGCGAGCAGGAAGAAGCCGCCGCGTGTCTCGGCGCGACGCGCTGGCTGACGTTTCGCCGCGTGGTGCTGCCGTCGCTGTTTCCCGCGCTCCTGACCGGTTTCGCGCTTGCGTTCGCGCGTGCGCTGGGCGAATACGGCTCAGTGATTTTCGTCGCGGGCAATGTGCCGATGAAGTCCGAAATCACGTCGCTGCTGATCATTACGAAGCTCGAACAATATGACTACGCCGGGGCGACGGCCATCGCCGTGGTGATGCTGTGCGTGTCGTTCCTGATGCTGCTGCTGATCAATACGCTGCAGTGGTTCCTGCAACGGCGCACGAGTCGTGGCGGCGCGGGGCCGGCGCCTGCGGTGGCGGGTTCGCTGCATATCGATGGGGCGAAAGCATGAGCACCGCCAACCAGAAAGCGGTAGACGCCGGAGCGTCGCGGCCGATTGAACACAAGCTCGATCCGGTCACCGAGTCGCGCGTCGTGCGCTGGGTGTTGACAACCATCGCGCTGATTTTCCTCGCGCTGTTTCTCGTGGTGCCGCTCGCCGCCGTGTTTGCACAGGCGTTCGCGAAGGGCGTGGCGTATTACTTCGATTCGCTCAAGGACCCCGATGCGTGGTCCGCCATCAAGCTCACGCTGATCACCGCGGCCATCGCCGTGCCGCTGAACGTGGTGTTCGGGCTCGCGGCGTCGTGGTCGCATCGCGAAGTTCGAATTTCGCGGCAAGGCGTTCCTCACCACGCTGATCGACTTGCCGTTTTCGGTCTCGCCGGTGGTCTCGGGCCTGATCTACGTGCTGATGTTCGGCGCGCAAGGCTGGTTCGGCCCCTGGCTGATCGATCACAACGTGCAGATCATCTTCGCCGTGCCGGGCATCGTGCTCGCGACGATCTTCGTCACGTTCCCGTTCGTCGCGCGTGAGCTGATTCCGCTGATGCAGGCGCAAGGCAACGACGAAGAAGAAGCGGCGCACGTGCTCGGCGCGTCGGGCTGGCAGATCTTCCGCCGCGTGACGCTGCCGAACGTGAAGTGGGGTCTGCTGTACGGCGTGATTCTCTGCAACGCGCGCGCGATGGGCGAATTCGGCGCGGTATCGGTGGTATCGGGCCATATCCGCGGCCAGACCGACACCATGCCGCTGCACGTCGAAATTCTCTACAACGAATACAACTTTTCGGCGGCGTTCGCCGTGGCCTCGCTGCTGGCGCTGCTCGCGCTCGTCACGCTGGGTCTCAAGCTGCTTGCCGAAAACCGCATGGCGCAATCGATAGAAACCGCGCAAGCCCGGCCCGCCGATGTGCCCGCTGCGTCAGCGTCACTCCAGAACTAGAAGGCGAAGATCACCATGAGCATCATCGTTCGCAATTTGCAAAAGCGCTTCGGCGATTTCGTCGCGCTGGATAACGTCTCGCTCGACTTTCCGTCGGGCGAACTCGTCGCGCTGCTTGGGCCGTCGGGCTGTGGCAAGACCACGCTGCTGCGCGTGATCGCGGGGCTGGAATACGCGGACGCCGGTTCGGTCGTGCTGAACGGCGAGGACGTGGCGGCCGTGGGCGCGCGGGAACGGCAGGTCGGCTTCGTGTTCCAGCATTACGCGCTGTTCCGGCACATGACCGTGTTCGAGAACGTCGCGTTCGGCCTGCGCGTGAAGCCGCGCAAGGACCGGCCGTCGGAAGCGGTGATCCGCGAGAAAGTGCATGAATTGCTGAAGCTCGTGCAACTCGACTGGCTGGCGCAACGGTTTCCATCGGAATTGTCGGGCGGACAGCGGCAGCGGATTGCGCTGGCGCGCGCGCTTGCCGTCGAACCGAAAGTGCTGCTGCTCGACGAACCGTTCGGCGCGCTCGATGCCAAGGTGCGCAAGGAGCTGCGCAGCTGGCTGCGGCGTCTGCACGACGACCTGCATATCTCGACCATTTTCGTGACGCACGACCAGGAAGAAGCGCTTGAAGTTGCTGACCGGATCGTGGTGCTTAATCGTGGCCATGTGGAGCAGGTCGGCAGTCCGCAAGACGTCTACGATCATCCGCAAACGTCGTTCGTCTATGAGTTCCTCGGCGCGGCGAACCGCCTGAAGGGCACGGTCGACGCGACAAGGTTTCGTGGCGCAGGGCGCCGCGCAGCCGATCGCCGTCGAAGCGAATTTCGCAGGCCCGGCGCTCGCCTATGTACGGCCGCACGACCTCACGCTGTTCCCGACGGCTACGGGTCATCGCGATGGCATTGTGGTCGACGTGCGCCGTGTCGTGACGCTTGGCGGCTCGGTGCGAGTCGATCTGGAAGGCGCCGAAGGCAACGTGCTCGAAGCCGAACTGGATCGCGAAACCTGGCGTGGACTGAACTTGAATATCGGCGATGGCGTGACCGCCGTGCCGCGTGTTCTGCGCGTATTCCCGGCACATTGAAAATATCCAAGAAGAGAGGCTGACATGAACTTCCAGCAACTGCGTTTCGTGCGCGAAGCCGTCCGGCAGAACATGAATCTGACCGAGGTCGCGAACGTGCTCTATACATCGCAATCGGGTGTATCGAAGCAGATCAAGGATCTTGAAGACGAACTCGGCGTCGATATCTTCATCCGCCGCGGCAAGCGCCTGACGGGCCTGACCGAGCCGGGCAAGGAAGTGCATCAGGTGATCGAGCGGATGCTGCTCGACGCCGAGAACCTGCGCCGCGTGGCGCGCCAGTTCGCCGATCAGGACAACGGCCATCTAGTGGTGGCGACCACGCACACGCAGGCGCGCTACGCGTTGCCTAAAGTGATTCGCCAGTTCACCGAAGTGTTCCCGAAGGTTCATCTCGCGCTGCGCCAGGGCAGCCCGCAACAGATCGCGCAGATGATCATCAACGGCGAGGCGGATATCGGCATCTCGACGGAAGCGCTCGACCGTTTTCCGGATATCGTCACGTTCCCGTGCTATTCGTGGCATCACACGGTGGTCGTGCCGAAGGGGCATCCGCTGGTCGGCCGCGAAAACCTCACGCTCGATGAAATCGCCGAATACCCGATCGTTACCTACGACCATGATTTCACCGGCCGCTCGCATGTCGACCAGGCGTTCGCAAAAGTGGGCGCGATGCCGGATGTGGTGCTGACCGCCATCGACGCCGACGTGATCAAGACGTATGTGGAACTGGGCACTGGGCATCGGCATTGTGGCGGCCATGGCCTTCGATGAGAAACGCGATACCGAACTCGTCGCGCTCGATACGCAGCATCTGTTCGAAGCCAGCACCACGCGCGTCGGCTTGCGCAAGGGCGCTTTCCTGCGGGCGTATGCGTATCGGCTGATCGAGATGTTCGCGCCGCAACTCGATGAAGCGCAAATCGCGGCGCAGTTGCGCGAAGCTGCTTAAAAATTGGGCGCCCGCGCTCCGCTACAATTACGGCTATGAACTCTTCAAACACTTCATTGCCGCGCATTGCCGTGCTGGCCACGGGCGGAACCATCGCGGGCGAGGCCGGCGACGCCGCGAAAACCTCGGGCTATAAAGCGGGCGTAGTCGGCGTCGATAAACTGCTCGACGCCGTGCCGTCGTTGTCGCAAGTCGCGCGGATTCACGCCGAGCAAGTGGCGAGCATCGACAGCAAGGACATGACGTCCGGCGCTGTGGGCCACGTTGTGCGCGCGCGTGAACGCGCTGCTGGCGCAGGACGAAACCGATGGCATCGTCATCACGCATGGCACGGATACGCTCGAAGAAACCGCGTATCTGCTGCATCTCACGGTTAAAAGCGACAAGCCGGTAGTGCTTACGGCGGCCATGCGCCCGGCCACGGCTTTATCCGCCGATGGCCCGCTCAACCTGCTGAACGCGGTGACGGTGGCGGGAAGCCGCGCGGCGTGGAAGCAGGGCGTGCTGGTCGCGTTCAACAATCAAATCCACTGCGCACGCGATGTCACCAAGACAAGCACGTATGCCGTCGATGCGTTCCGATCGCCCGAAGGCGGCGCGCTCGGCTGGGTGCAGGACGGGCAGGTGGAATTCCAGCGCGCCGTGGTGAGGCGCGCACACGACGCAAACGCCGTTTCAGATTGGCGCCGAACTGCCTGCTGTCGAGATTGTGGCGAGTTACGCGGGGGCGTCGCGAGCGGCGATCGATGCGTTCGTTGCTGCGGGTGTGAAAGGGCTGGTGATAGCCGGGACGGGAAACGGCTCGATTCACTCGACGCTGCAACACGCCATAGTCGATGCCGTCAGGCGAGGCGTGGCGATCGTGCGGTCGTCGCGGGTCGGATCGGGACATGTGATGCGCAACGGCGCCGCGCCGGACGACGCGCTGGGTTCCATCACCGCTGGCTCGTTGAATCCGTACAAGGCGCGCGTGTTGTTGATGCTGGCGCTTGTGGCGGGTACCGCGCCCGCGGACCTGCAGCGCGTGTTCGATACTTACTGACCGTTGAGAAGCGCCGGGCGTCCGGCGTCAGCTTTCTATCACCCCAGCATTTTCCGATATTGCAAAAACCCCGACCGGTCCGCGATGCGGTCATATAAGTGCATCGCGTCGGTATTGGTTTCATGAGTCAGCCACCAGACCCGCGAACATTGCGCTTCAGCGGCTTTGGCGTAGACACGTTCGATGAGCTTGCGTCCGATCCCGGCGCCGCGAATATCCGGCTCCCCCCGCACGCTCCTCGCCGCCGTGCGCTTTCAGATAACGGTCAAGCCCGCCCACAATGAAGGCGCTGGCGCTCATGCCTGGACGAAAACGCAGCGTCGTTCACCACACCCTATGTTTTATTTGTGACTGTAGATTGTTACTTTCGAGGTGGGCACTTCCGCAGGCGCGCAAGCGCCCGGTTGTAATCCTCCATGCGCTCCCACTTATCCCGAAAGCGCACATGTGGCCGCGCTCGCTTGGGGTCGATCCGCCAAGGTTGGCCTTGTTTCACATACCAGCGCCAGACTGCGGCATCCGAGATGTCATTGCCGAGGTCAGGGCAAACACCGTCGATCACATCCTCATAATGCAACCGATAGGCGAGTTTCCAACGCCGAAAGCGGCAGAGGTCATCCACGATCAGGCCCAGCGTGGCGCCCAGCATAACCAGCGCGATTTGAAGGAAGGTCGGTTCGCCCAGATCCAGCGAGGCAAACCATCCGACTACTGTCGTGTAAGCGGCCATCACTAGCATGCCAAGCCAGATCGGAACGAGACGAGTAGGAACCCAGTACAGGCGCTTCATGACGACCCACCGTACTTACGCCAGAAGTCGTCCACCAAAATCCGGTGCTCCCAGAATCGGAAAACGAAAAATATAACGATCATGGCAACGGCCGCGCACGTGCAAATCGTTTCAAAGATGCCCCACTCCTTGTTGGAAGAGGCCAGCACGGCCAGCATCCACAGCGCAACGCACGCAATGAGTTCGGCACCGGGAAACAGACTAACGTCATATTCGACCTTCCACGGCACACTGACCGCAGCAGGTTCCTTCGCAGCAAAATTCAGCACAACGCCGCGCTCATGGGGCAACGCAATGAGCTGCGCCCCCTGTCCGTAGTGCGCCATCTTCGCCGCCAACGCCTGCAACACCCAGCGCACAACCGGAGCCTGCGGTCCCACTGCCTGCTCCAGCTCGTGCGTGGCGACCGTCAGGCCGCTGTCCCTGACTGCACCCATGGTGCCGTGATGCGCCAGCCCCTTGAGTCTGCTATGCCAAAAGTGGTGAATGCGCTCCCCCGGCACCTGCTCTGCCTTTAGCAGCAGGCCAAGTGACTTGTCCACCTGATCGGCATCTCCGACGATCTGACGCAGCAACCAGGCCTGCGGACGCGGCCTGTTTTTCTCGCTCATCAACGTGCGCGATCCAACCAGCAACGCCACCGCCGCCTCTGACTTGGCCGGTTCCTCCTGTTCGACGTCGTTTAGATGCCAGGCAAGCAGAAGCCTGTATTTGGGCGTTTCATCGTTGGAGTAACTGCTGAGCGATCGGGTACCGTGATCGTTCGTGAACCAGACCTCTGCGAAGTCAATCTCCCGGCTACCGGGTATCCAGCGGATACGCGGCTTCTTGGGCAACTCCAGCCGCTCCCACGCCGCTTGAACCTCGCCCGTATTTTCTTCCCGGTCGCATTGCACGACGATATCGAACTCGTCTTCACGCATCGCTTTTACTAATAAGGCAGCGAGGGGGGCCATCAATTTCTCGGCCAGCGCCGACGCCCGGGATATCCCTTGCGTTGCGGCTACCTCATCAAGCGCCATGACGCGGCCCGGATTCTCCGGCGCCTTTCCCTCCAGTCCCAGCATACGCACGGCCAGATCAGGCTCCGGAGTGAGAATCACACTGTCGAGGATAGCGAGCCCCATACGGCTGTGCCACTGCCAGTTCCTGAGCAGATGCCAGCGCGCACTGTTCTTGACCGCAGCCGCGAATGCTGGGCTGTCATAGACCGCTCTGTAGAGCAACGCACTTATCACCAACCAGATAAGAAATGGGATTGCCAATGCCTCTCGCAAGAACTTGTCCGATGCGATGGGGACGCCCTTGGGCCACGAGAGCACCGTGATGGCAAGTCCCACGCATTCGATGCTGAGAAACAGTACAACAAACGGCCACAGGGACAACGGAGGCGCCTCCGGTTGTTCGATCGGTATGACTTGGTCCCATCGGAATTTCATCTGTGCGTCTCTCTTATCAGCTTTCGTACGTCCAGTCGCGCTGCGAGGCGATCAACTGTGGCGAAGGGATACACCGGCAATGGCAGAAGTCGCCCTCCAGCGCGGGCAATTTGCCGTCTATGGCGTTATCCTCCGCGCGCGGCCCGTTTGCCTCAATGAACCCCACGGCGCCACACGCGGGGCACTGCACACGCGCGCCGATGTAGCTCATGCCGCGCTCGCCGACGCCCGTGTCCTCAATGCCGTCAAGCACAGTCCCGCGTGCCGTGGTCCGATCAAGGCGAAGAATGCAGGCGCGCTCCGTCATGTCAGGCTCCCACCCATTCCCAATCGGCGTCGCCTTGCCTCTGAGCCGGCGGCATCTGCTGCCCACGACGCAGAGTGACCACGCGTGACAGGTCATACCGGTAGACGGGTGCTCCGTAATCTGAACTCGTGTTAATGCGAGCGACCCAGCGTCCGCTGCGAGGACATTGGGCGCCGGGTTTGCTGAAGTGCTGCGTGCCGTCGATGACGTCGAGCGACCATTGCTTGACAGGTGTCGGTGCGCTTGCTTCCCATATCCATTGAACCGGGCCGTCGATCTGAGTGTCCACGGCAGACTCCATGGGCATGCGTACGTTCTCGGTGGTCGCAACGTCGCCCGTCTTGAATGCCTTCAGGTTCAGGCCGCGAAAGCCGCCGCTGGTGCGGACTGCTCGATATAGGCCGTCTTCGGCAAAGGTCGCGCCGGGCTTCACCGGAAAATACGACAAACGAGTCCGCTGGAACGCTTCCCACTGCTCGCGCTCCTGCGGGGTCGAGGGGTAGTCGCGGTCGAACGTAACGCGAGTTGGATTCTTGGAGTCCGATTGAAAATCGACACGCACAAGACTGGTCTGGATTCCAGTGACCTCAATGTCCATGAACGCACCAGCGTCGAATTTGTAATCGCCAGCGGAGAATTTGTCGGCGGAACTTGTTTTAACTTTAAGCACCACAGAGCTATGCGGCGCAAGATTAACTTTCCCATCGGGAAATTGATCTGAGTTTTGGAGAAGTTGTCCGGCCAGTCCAAAACCAAATTCGGAATCCTTTGTGCCTGGCCGCGAGCTGCTTACACCTAAACTATCCTTTCCGATCCGGTCATCCCACTTATCGGGCGTCTTGAATTTTATTGGGTAGTCGCCGGTATTGCTGAATCTGACCGCCACTAGAAATCCATGCTCGACACGTTCAATCGAAATGAGCGAGAGATCGAGTTTCACAATTTTTTTACCACCCTGAACTCCCGCATTTCTTAGCGAGTTCACCAGACCAGCAATCTTGATTGCAACAGGACGACTAAAATCTCTCACGTAACTGCTTTTGATCTCTCCACCGCATTTTGCAACGTAGAGATCGGGGATCGGCACATCGCTCGCCGGGTCTTTGGGCGAGCACAGTAATTCGGCGAGCCTCCTGGCGGACTCAAGGTTCTCGCCTTGCAACTTCAACTTATATATGCCGATTCCGTTGATATTTCTATTGTCCATAGAGTCACCAATCTGGACCGACAATACGTCACCAGAAACTGAAACTTCATTATTTCCATATTTGTTGATGCTGCCGTCTGCAGCGCCGTTTGTCGTATAGCTAAATCGCATCGCGTGATTCTCCATATCCATAGCCCCTCCATTTTCACACCCCACCAGGTTGACCGAAAAGATTGCCAGAATGCTCAACGCAATGCGCCGGAAATCACGAATCATAGCCAACCCTCCACAATTTGTTTGTTGCGAGCGAAAACTGACGCCGCACATATTCCAGGTAATACGGCTTGATGGTTGCCGTAACCTGCCCTGGTTTCAATGGCGCGGTAGCGCCATAGCCCATCAGATTCGTATCCGAAACGCCTTGCCAAACCATCGTTCCCGCCCTCGCGTCAATCAGTGAAAAATCGATCTGCTCGTACTTGATATAAGACTCGTGAAGCCAACCGCCCTGATCGTAGTACTCATCGGGGAAGTTGAAGTAATGTCCGCATTCATGCGCCTCCACATTTGCAAGCGGAAAATCTAGTACTTTTTTGCCATCGCGATATATTTGCTGCTCCCCCCATGACGATGTATCAGCCCGAAGAACAACCGGATACAGGTGGTTCGAAACATGCGGCTTAAATCCGGCAATGGGCACACCTTTGATCGATACGCGAAGGTCAACCCTGAAATTGACCCTTACTCGGCATCCGCACGCAGCGCCTTTCGAACAACCGTCGAGGATAAGTTTGTAGTTTTTCTGGTTCAGCGCAGCCTCAATACGACTCTTTAGCGCACCGACATCATATTGGTCCCTGACTGCATCGCGATAATCCATCTTCACGCCATTGACCGAGGAGCCTGGAGTCATTTGCCAATGATCGCTAAAGGAATAGGGAATCGTTTGTGGCACGGCTGCAGAATCACGATTTCCCTGTGCGTCGACCGGGGACAGATCCATAGGGATCAGCATTACCCGAACCGTGCAGGTGACCATCTTGTCCTGCTCGCTGTACGCAAATTCGAAGTGCGAATCCCTTGTCCCGCCGCCTTTGATCTGGTTCCCGTTGCCGTCCTTCCACGGAGTTCGGTCTTTCAACATGCCCCAATACGAAGTGGCTTCAATACGCGCGGTTACATCCGCTTTCACGTCCGCAATTTTCCAATCACAGGGAGCAGCTTTTTCCAGCTTTAGTGGATCAGGCGCGACGTAGCTTTGCTGCTGATCGTCAGGACTATTCAATGTGACCCTGGCCCTCGGCACGTTTGAATCCACATTGGGCGGCTTTCCGTCAAACGGCGAAAAATCACTCATTGCACTTCCGGGTGTTGGCGCTGGTGCCACCGCCCCCGTATTAGCCATCGCCTGCCACTGCGCCGGGTGCGGTGCCGGCACGGGGGTGAGCTGTCGAACGAAGTTTGCATTGGTACGCCACACCTCGCAATCCGTCGTATATGGCACAAACTTCGGCGCGAACGCCGCGCCGCCCAGGTCCATCTGCGCTGGACCCACCTTCTTCAGCCCGCTTGTCCTGAAGAGGACACCTCCGCGCGTGCCCGCTTCGATAGCATCCGGCGTCAAGCGCAAATATGAACCACCCACGTTCAGCACGATTTCCTTCGGAGACTTCACGTGCACTACACCATTCACCGTCTCGAGCGTCATGTCCTCCTGCGACGCAAGTTGCATTGACCCGCGCTGTGCCTGCACGGCAACCGGACCCGCCGCCGCGATCAAGCTCATGCCCTTCTGCGAGAATACCGACACAAGATCGCGCGCCGCCACGGTGAACCGCTTGAGTGTGCTGAAGTGCACGCCTTTCTTCGCCGTCGCGATGATTGAGCCGTCAGCGGCGAGCTGCACGCCATCACCCGACACGACGCCCACCGGGCCCGGTGCGGTAACAAGCGCACCGGGCTGCTTCAGCTTGTCCAGGGCGTCGTTGATCGCTTTCTGCGCGCCGGTATCTGCCGGGGATGCCTTCGAGGCTTCAGCGGACTGCGCCAGCGTCTCGGCCAGCGCCAGCATTTCCCGGAGCTGAGCGATGGTCTCCTGCATGTCGAGCTGATGCCCGCCAGCGCCTTCGCGGTTGTAAGCCGTCACCATCGCGCCCGCGCCACCCCGGACTATCGCCTTGTTGTTAGTGCGCATCTCGGCACCGTGACCGCGCTCGTTCTGGCTGCGGTCAACGCTATGCCCGAGGTTCAGTTGGCTCTTGCCATGCTCGGTCGAAAGCTTGATGTGCTCACGGCCATGACCGTCCTCCATCTGGAGGGTGTTGTTGGAGCGGGTGTGCAGCGTGTTCCGCGTGCCCCAAGGGTAGGTTGAATTGACCGGGTCGGTATGCTGCGCGGTGTGCAGTACCTGGCTGATGAAGGGAAGGTCCGGGCAACCCCACAGGAATCCCACGGTCACGATGGTCCCGTCGACCAGACCAAAATGGAAACCTGTCTGGCCTGCACCCGCGAATGGCTTCGCTAGGCGCATCGGGCAACTTTGCAGCCCTGGCGTGCGTCCGTCCTGATCCGCATGGAGATGCACGATATAGCAGCCTTGCTTGTCCAGATACGGGTCTTTATAGGCTCTTGGCGAAGCGATCGTGCCGGTAACGACCCCCTCGATCCTGGGCCACGTGGATTCGAGCAGAGGCAGCCGGTACTGCCGGGGTAGCTGGAGTTGCAGGGTGGATGGAATCGCGGTGAATTCGGCGTGATAGGGCTTCGTGCGCGATGCGCCGCATTTCACCCGAACAGCAAGCATCCCGTACTCGGCATCGGGCAGTTTCCGATTCGAGAGCTTCAGGATGCAACCCGGCGCAAGGTCCAGTACGGTGCAGGTGCCGCGATACACCACCTGCGCGGCTATAGCCGCCTCCTGCCGCAGCAACGCTTCTTCCTCCGCGTCACTCTGGCTCAGGTCCGGCGTGCCCCACGTATACGCCTCGCCATAAGTGGTGGGGTCTTGCATGATCTCACTAGACGCTTCAATGGGTTCGGATAGCCGATTCTCGGTGCTGAACGTACGCACCTTATAGCTCGCCGGCAGGGTGGACGCGTTCATTTCAAGCGAATTGACCGATTCGGCACCCGAGCTTTCCAAGCCGCCGTACTCGCGATAAGAGACCTCCAGTCCAAGGTCACGGCGATAGTGCGTGAAGTCGTCCCCAAACCGTACGTTTTCGCAACGCTTGCCTTCCTCGCAGACGAACCAGATACCGGAGCGGCGGCATAGCCGCGTGATGAAGCTCAGGTCGTCTTCATTCCACTGCATCACGAAGTCGCGCTGACGATATTTGCGATACAGATTGAACTCAAAGCTCCCGTGTATCCTGTCGAAGCCGTGTTCGTGCAGGATCTGCTCGATGGTTTCCGGAAAACTCTGATTAAGGAAGAACCGGCACTTCGGCACATTACGCAGCAACGACAGGCGCGACTCCAGCACAACCTCATAGGTGGTTTCGTCGCGATTGCTGCCGCGATGGCTGAAGCCCGTGAGCACTCCCTGCACCCGTCGTTCGGGTTCGGGCGTGAGCATCGTGAGCGGATTGAACGGCGTCTGGATCACGAGCGTCGCGGGCCTGTTCAGGTAGTCGGTGTGCGACAAGTCCGGCTGCGGATGCGTGAAACGAATGACATAACGGGAAGATTCGCCGATAGCCCGCTCCCCCTCGAATTCAACGATGTCGGCCAGGTCGGCGCTGCGGGTCTGCGGCATATCGAGACGATAGTGCCAATGCTTGAAAACTGTTTTTTGATC
The DNA here is from genome assembly GCA_963708695.1 of uncultured beta proteobacterium. Lineage (GTDB taxonomy): Bacteria > Pseudomonadota > Gammaproteobacteria > Burkholderiales > Burkholderiaceae > Caballeronia. The sequence continues at coordinate 28,711 of CAVPTS010000027.1, read as the reverse complement.
CAAGTCCCCTCCTGCCAAGTAACCAAAATTTCCACGCGGAACGGTAGCGAATTTCGGAGTCGAGTGAAATGGGGGAAACGCGAAAACGGCGTCACATTTTTGTCATTTTTTGTACGTTATCCGAACAATAAAAATAGACGGGCTGCTGCTGAAAAGCGGGGAATCCAACTGGCATACTGAAATCAAGAGTGTGGCTGAGAGGTACGACACGGCCGCTATCGTGAGCCAGCTTTCATCCCAAAAACTCGATTATTTTTCGAGTCACTTGTTTTGTTTTCTATTAGCGCGTGGGGGACCGCTCAACCCGAACGGCTGGAGTTCTAGCACGCGGGCGAGTTGAGGGCAGGCATGGACGTTTTTTCTCAGATGCCTTCGATCAGGCGTACGGCCCAGAATGCAGCTCCGGGAAAAGATCCTTTGGTAAGGCCACACGGCGAATCCCGGGCAGTCGATCCCATCGACAGGTACCGGTTGATCCGGCCATAAAAAAACGCGAACCGAGGTTCGCGTTTTTTATCAGCTATTCAACCGCTCAAACCAGCGCGGGAATCCGCAGAACCTGTCCCGGATAGATCTTGTCCGGGCTCTTGAGCATCGGCTTGTTGGCTTCGAAGATCACGTCGTTCTTCGCACCGTTGCCGTAGTACTTGTCGGCGATCTTCCAGAGGTTGTCGCCGGAAGCCACTGTGTGGAATTGTGAAACGGGCGTTGGGTGAAGGACGGTCAACTGGTCGTTCACCTTCTCGACGTGCTGCACATTGCCCGCTGCCACGAGGATCTTCTCTTTGGTCGCCTGATCGGCGGCCTGGCCGCTGACCGTGACGGTGTGCAACGCACCGTCGTAGCTGACTTGCAGGTTGTCGGCGTTCAGGCCTTGCGTGCGGATATAGGCCGCGATGGCGTCGCCAGCCGTCTTGTTCACCGCGGCAACGTCTGTAGCCGGAGCGGCGCCTGCGGGCGCGGCTTTCGCCGTAGTCGATACCGCGCCGAACAACTTCTCGCCTGCGTCCTTGATGAAACTGAAAATGCCCATGTTGCAACTCCTGTAATGACCCGTTGGGTCGGCTCGATATCGGCTCGATACAGCCGAGTCATTTAGTCGTCTGAACTAAAGCTTAGTTCGCGACTTTATCGGAGGAGTTGTAATACTGTGTGGATGGGCTTTTTGTACTCGTTTTTAAAACAAAAAAAGATCCGGCAGGCGGACACCCGGCAATGACGTCTGACCGACCAAGGCTTCCACGTTATCACCAGGCGCCGCTAGACGGACCCAGCTTTATTACACTTTATGCAACCGGTCGGCTATCGACCGGTTTTCAGGCAGTTCATTCGGTAACCTGATGATTCGACATCAGTTCCAGCGCTTTAACCATTCCCGAGTGATCCCATTCGCGCCCGCCGTTCGCCACGCACACGCTGAATAATTGCTGCGCGCTCGCCGTATGCGGCAACGCCAGACCCAGCTTCTTCGCACTTTCCAGCGCGAGGTTCAAATCCTTCTGATGCAACTCGATTCGAAAGCCCGGATTGAACGTGCGCTTCGTCATGCGTTCGCCGTGAACTTCCAGAATTCGCGATGCCGCAAAACCACCCATCAACGCCCGCCGCACGCGCTCGGGATCGGCGCCTGATTTCGATGCGAACAGCAACGCTTCCGCCACGGCTTCAATGTTCAGCGCCACGATGATCTGGTTCGCGACCTTGCACGTCTGTCCCGCGCCGTTATCGCCGATAAGCGTCACATTCTTGCCCATGACTTCGAAGAGCGGCTTCGCTCGTTCGAACGCCGCTTCCGGGCCGCCGACCATGATCGTCAACGTCGCTTCACGCGCGCCGACTTCACCGCCGGACACGGGCGCGTCGAGGTAATCGCAACCGAGCGCGTTAATCTTCTTTGCAAACGCCTGCGTTTCGAGCGGCGAGATGGAGCTCATGTCGATGACAAGCTGGCCTTTCTCCAGCCCATGCGCCACGCCGTCTTCGGCGAAGAGGGCGTTCGCGACATCGGGCGTATCGGGCACCATCGTGATGATGATTTCGCTTGCCCGCGCGACTTCCGTCGAGTTGCCGACGACTTTTCCCAGCGAACGCAGATCGTCCGGTACAGGGTACGCGCCGTTCAAAACCAGCGTATGGCCAGCTTTCTTCAAATTGCGCGCCATATGCGCGCCCATGATGCCCAGACCGATAAAACCGATAGTTGCCATTGTGTTTGTCTCCTCCAATTATTTATGCCACTGCGCGCGCAGCTTTCCATCCAGCCAGTTCGTGCAGCCAGCCAAGGCCTGCGTCCGTCGTGCCGCGCGGTTTGTATTCGCAGCCGATCCAACCGTCGTAGCCGAGTGAATCGAGCCATGAGAACAGGAACGGATAGTTGATCTCGCCCGTTCCCGGTTCGTTGCGCCCGGGGTTGTCTGCCAGCTGGATATGCGCGATGGACGGCAAGTTGCGCTTGATCGTGGCGGCGAGTTCGCCTTCCATACGCTGCATGTGATAGATGTCGTATTGCAGGAACAGGTTGTCCGAGCCGACATCGCGAATCACGTCCAGTCCTTCCTGCGAACGGTTCAGCGCGAAGCCGGGGATATCGAAGTGATTGCACGGCTCGACCAGCAGCCTGATGCCTTCTTTCTTCAACGCGCCGGCAGCAAACTTCAGATTCTCCACAATGCTTGCCCGCGCTTCCTCACGGCTTACCGAAGCAGGCGGAATGCCGACGAGACAATTCAGTTGCGGCACGTTCAGCGCCTTCGCGTACTCGATAGCCCGCGTCACGCCCTCACGAAATTCTTCCCTTCGATCAGGCAAGCACGCGATACCTCGCTCGCCGCCTTCCCAATTCCCTGCAGGCAAGTTGTGCAGCACTAGCTGGAGATTGTTAGCTTCGAGACGCTGGCGCAGCTCAGCCGCCGGGTACGCATACGGGAACAGGAACTCCACCGCTTCGAAGCCCGCTTCCGATGCCGCCGCAAAGCGGTCGAGAAACGGCATTTCGTTGAACAGCATCGTCAGGTTTGCAGCAAATTTCGGCATGGTTTTTTCTCTTATGCGTTCGATGCAATGGCGGTCGGCGCGTCTTGCGCGGTTTCGGCAAGCGGCTCGAATTCGTTGATGGCATCGATTTCCGTGCCCATCGCGATATTCGTCACGCGCTCGAGAATCACCTCCACGATGATCGGCACGCCGAATTCCGCGAGCATTCCCTGAGCTTTGCGCAGCGCCGGTGCGAGTTCGTCGGGATTGAAGACGCGCAGCGCCTTGCAACCGAGCCCTTCGGCCACCGCGACGTGATCGACGCCATAACCGTTCAGATCAGGCGCGTTGATATTCTCGAAGGCCAGTTGCACGCAGTAATCCATCTCGAAGCCGCGCTGCGCCTGACGGATCAGGCCGAGGTACGAGTTGTTCACCACCACATGGATGTACGGCAGCCGGAATTGCGCGCCAACCGCCAGCTCTTCGATCATGAACTGGAAGTCGTAGTCGCCCGAGAGCGCCACGATCGGCCGTTGCGGGTCCGCTGCACGAACGCCGAGCGCTGCCGGAATCGTCCAGCCGAGCGGGCCGGCTTGACCGCAGTTGATCCAGTTGCGCGCCTTGTACACATGCAGGAATTGCGCACCCGCGATCTGCGAAAGACCGATGGTCGAGACGTAGCACGTGTCGCGGCCGAAGACCTTGTTCATCTCTTCGTAGACGCGTTGCGGCTTCATCGGCACGTTGTCGAAGTGCGTCTTGCGATGCATCGTGCGCTTGCGTTCCTGGCACTCGCCAACCCACGTGCCTCGGTCCTTCAGCTTGCCCGCAGCCTTCCATTCGCGCGCCACTTCCACGAACAGTTCGAGCGCGAATTTTGCATCGGAGACAATGCCGAGATCCGGTCCGAACACGCGGCCAATTTGCGTCGGCTCAATGTCGACGTGCACAAACGTACGGCCCTTGGTGTACACCTCGACGCTGCCCGTATGCCGGTTCGCCCAGCGATTGCCGATACCCAGCACGAAGTCGGACGCGAGCATGCTGGCGTTGCCGTAGCGGTGAGCAGTTTGCAAGCCGCACATGCCGGCCATCAGCGGATGGTCATCGGGGATCGCGCCCCAGCTCATCAACGTGGGGATCACCGGCACGTTCATGAGTTCGGCGAATTCGACCAGCAGATCTTCGGCCGCCGCATTCAGCACGCCGCCACCGGACACAATCAACGGCCGCTCCGAGGCGTTCAGCATCGACAGGGCTTTTTCAACCTGTCCACGCGATGCTTTGGGCTTGTAGACGGGCAGGGGTTCGTACGTGTCAATGTCGAATTCGATCTCCGCGAGTTGCACGTCAATCGGCAGATCGACCAGCACCGGACCCGGACGGCCCGAGCGCATAAGGTGGAATGCCTGCTGGAACACGCGCGGCACGAGCGCCGGTTCGCGCACGGTCACGGCCCACTTGGTCACAGGCTTGGCGATCGATTCGATATCGACGGCCTGGAAGTCTTCCTTATAGAGACGCGCACGCGGTGCCTGGCCCGTGATGGCGAGAATGGGGATGGAATCCGCTTGGGCGGAATACAGCCCGGTGATCATGTCCGTGCCCGCGGGACCCGACGTGCCGATACACACACCGATATTCCCCGGTGCCGCCCGCGTATATCCTTCGGCCATATGCGACGCGCCTTCCACATGCCGCGCCAGCACGTGGCCGATGCTCCCGGCTCGCTGCAAAGCCGAATAAAGCGGGTTGATCGCCGCGCCCGGAACGCCGAAAGCCATTTCGATTCCTTCCTTTTCCAGCACCAGAACGGCTGCGTCGACGGCTCGCATTTTTGTCATGACTGTCTCCTTCCACATTGTGTTTTGCTGCATCCCGCCAGCGCGGAATGTCGTTAGAGGGACTTTATGCGTATGCCGGAGTGTTGATAAGATCAGCCAGAGTCGTTTGATCCAATACAAAAAGTATGGAACGGACGAGAAAACGGAGACGCCTAAATGGACCGCTTCAGGCAGATAGAGACGTTCGTGAAGGTGGCGGAGGCCGGCAGTCTTACCGCGGCGGCGCTGGAGGAGGGTGTGTCGCCCGTGATTCTGGGGCGGCGTATCGATGCGCTCGAAAAGCGTCTGGGCGTGAAATTGATGTACCGCTCGACGCGGCGGCTGGTGGTGAGCGAAGAGGGCGCGGCGTTTCTCGAGCGCTGCCGGCACTTGCTGGCTGACTGGAACCAGGCCGAAAACGAACTCGCCGATGGCCAGCGCACCGTCGACGGTCACTTGATCGTGTCCGCGCCGGCGGCGTTCGGGCGCATGCACGTGGCGCCCCACGCACCCGGTTTTCTCGCCGATAAACCCGCGCTGCAGATGTCGTTCAACCTGAATGACCGCGTGGCGGACCTGATCCGGGAGGGTTACGACCTGTCGATCCGGATCGGCGGTGCGGTCGACCAGAATTTCGTCGCAGTAAAACTAGCCGATAACCGGCGCGTGGTTTGCGGCACGCCGGCGTATTTCGAAAAGCACGGCAAGCCGAAATCCCTCGATGACCTGCCTCGCCACAATTGCCTCGCGTTCAATCTGCAGGGCGGACAGAACCGCGGCTGGTATTTCCGGCGCAACGGCAAGCTGGCGACGGTGCGCGTCTCCGGCAACCTGGATTGCAATGACGGCGAATTGCTGCATCGATGGGTGTCCGAAGGCCATGGACTCGGCTGGCGCTCCACTTGGGAAATCCAGCGCCAACTGGCGACGGGCGAGCTGGAAACGGTCCTGGACGAGTTCGCGCTGCCCGATTACGACATTCTGGCGGTCTATCCGCAGCAGCGTTACGCGCCTGCAAAAGTGCGCTACTTCATTGATTATTTGAAGAAAATCTACGCACAGCCGGATTACTGGAGCCGTGAGCGCTGACCCTGTTTGACTCTTGACGGGGTGTAGTCAACGCTAAGCCATTGAAAACACAGCGGAAGTAACACGGGAAAAGCGCAAATCAGTTGTGTGGCCGGCCTTATCTCGCTATAATCGCTGGCTTCTCTCTTGCCGCACCGGTCCGACGCCCGGGTGGCTTTATATCCTCAAGGAGTAACAATGCGTCATTACGAAATCGTTTTTATCGTGCATCCGGATCAGAGCGAGCAAGTGCCCGCCATGATCGAACGGTACAAGACCACGATCACCACACACGGTGGTTCGATCCATCGCATCGAAGACTGGGGCCGCCGTCAGCTGGCTTACATGATCGAAAAGCTTGCGAAGGCTCACTACGTGTGCATGAACATTGAATGCAGCCAGGCCACGCTCGAAGAACTGGAACACGCGTTCAAGTTCAACGACGCCGTGCTGCGTCACCTCATCGTCAAGCTGAAGAAGGCCGAAACCGGCCCGTCGCCGATGATGAAGGAAGTTCACCGCGAAGAAGCCAAGAAGGCGGCCAGCCAGCCGTCGACTGAAGCTCATGCAGCTCCGGCCGCAAGCTCGCAGGCAAACTAATCAAGAAGGCGACTTTTGAAGTCGTCGCGTCACCAGGAATCAAGTGAACCGGCTGCAACTGACAGCAAGCGTTGTGGAGCGAGAACCGGTGCGGTACACCCCCGCCGGCGTCCCCATAGCGAGCTGCACGTTGCATCACCGTACGGAAGTCGTCGAAGCGGGCATTGCCCGGCAAATCGAACTGACTCTCCCGGCGGTCGCGGCCGGTGCTGCGAGCGGCAAGCTGGAAGGCCTCACGATGGGCGTTGAAGCGCTCTTCACGGGCTTCATGGCGAAGAAAAGCCGCAACGCGCGAACCCTGGTGTTCCACATCACAGAATTGCAGGATATTGGAAAGGACTGAACATGCCCCGCCCGACTGGTAAGAAATTCGACAAACGTCGTCAGCAACAAAACCCGCTCTTCAAGCGCAAGAAGTTCTGCCGTTTCACCGCGGCCAATGTCGATTACATCGACTACAAGGACACGGAAACGCTGAAGGACTTCGTTGGTGAGAACGGTAAGATCACGCCGGCTCGTCTGACAGGAACGAAGGCTCACTACCAACGTCAGCTCGATACGGCTATCAAGCGCGCTCGTTTTCTCGCGCTGCTGCCGTACACCGACCTGCACAAGGCCTAATCAGACGACGCAATAAGGAAAAGCCAAATGCAAATCATTCTTTTGGAAAAAGTCGTCAACCTGGGCAACCTGGGCGACATCGTTCGAGTCAAGGACGGTTACGCACGTAACTTCCTGATCCCTGGCAAGAAGGCCCGCCGTGCAACGAAGGACGCAATCGCGGAATTCGAAGTGCGCCGCGCTGACCTGGAAAAGGTCGCCGCTACAAAGCTGGCAGCTGCTACGGCCCTGGGCGAAAAGCTGAGCGGCGCGACCGTTCAGATCTCGCAAAAGGCTGGCGTCGACGGCCGTTTGTTCGGTTCGGTGACGAACGCGGACATCGCCGACGCGCTGAAGAAGCAAAATCTGGCCGAAGTCGAAAAGTCGCAAGTGCGTCTGGCCGACGGCCCGCTCAAGCTGGTTGGCGATCACGCCATCCAGGTTGCACTGCACACCGACGTGATCGTCGACGTGACGGTGTCGGTGCTGGGCGAACACGCGTAAGTGTCGAATCAAGCGTCGAATCAGGTGTCGAGTTGCCCGGTTCCGTTCGGGCGCTGATGCAAAAGTAAAGCAGTAAAAGAAGGGCGGGAACCATCAATGGTTTCCGCCTTTTTTTGTTTTTTCAGTCTCCCGCCGCCCCGTCATTTCGCCGATAATTCCTCCCCATGAACGCACCCTCGAAAGATCCGCAACTGGATGCGCTGAAAGTCCCGCCGCATTCCATCGAAGCTGAGCAGTCCGTCATTGGCGGCTTGCTGCTGGACAACGCCGCATGGGATCGCATCGCGGACTTGATGTCGCACAGCGATTTCTACCGCTATGACCATCGGATCATCTATGAGGCGATCGGCAAGCTGATCGCGAGCACGCGCCCGGCCGACGTGATCACCGTCTACGAGGCGCTGACGAACACCGGCAAGGCGGAGGAAGTAGGCGGTCTGGCCTATCTGAATGCGCTCGCGCAGAACACGCCGAGCGCCGCCAACATTCGCCGATACGCCGAAATCGTGCGCGACCGGGCGGTGTTACGCCGACTGGTTTCGGTCGCCGATGAAATTTCCGCCGATGCTTTCAATCCGCAAGGCAAGGAAGTGCGCCAGTTGCTGGATGAGGCCGAGGCGAAGGTATTCTCGATCGCAGAAAGCGGCGCGCGCGGCACGCAGGGCTTTCTCGAGATCGGGCCGCTTCTGACGCAAGTGGTCGAGCGTATCGACACGCTTTATCACACCGCGAATCCGAGCGATGTCACCGGCACCCCGACGGGTTTCGTCGACCTCGACCGGATGACCTCCGGCATGCACGGCGGCGAACTGATCATTGTGGCGGGGCGGCCATCGATGGGTAAAACCGCGTTTTCGATGAATATCGGCGAATACGTGGCCGTGGAATACGGCTTGCCGGTCGCTGTGTTCTCCATGGAAATGCCGGGCACGCAGCTCACCATGCGGATGCTCGGTTCGGTCGGCCGTCTCGACCAGCACAGAATGCGGACCGGGCGTCTCACCGACGAAGATTGGCCGAAGCTCACGCACGCGGTGCAGAAAATGAGCGAGGCGCAGATTTTTATCGATGAAACGGGTGGTTTGAACCCGATGGAATTGCGCTCGCGCTCGCGGCGTCTCGCGCGGCAATGCGGCAAGCTGGGCTTGATTATTGTGGACTATTTGCAGCTCATGTCCGGGTCGGGTTCCGGCGGAGAAAACCGCGCGACGGAAATCTCGGAAATCTCGCGGTCGCTAAAGAGTCTCGCCAAAGAACTCGATGTCCCCGTGATTGCGCTTTCTCAGCTAAATCGTGGACTTGAGCAACGGCCGAATAAACGCCCGATCATGTCGGATTTGCGCGAATCCGGCGCTATTGAACAGGACGCGGACGTGATTCTGTTTATTTACCGCGACGAAGTTTATAACCCGGATAGTCCTGACAAAGGGACGGCCGAGATTATTATCGGCAAGCAGCGTAACGGGCCTATTGGACCCATTCGACTCACGTTCCAGGGGCAATTCACGAAGTTCGAGAATTTTGCCGGCGCGCAGAATTTCTACAGCGACTAAGAGACTCACGAAGGAACTTACTAAGGAACCTATCCGGCGGCCGCGCTCGATTTGACACCGTCGGAGTACGGCAGCCGTCCCGCGAAGGTACAATGTGGCAGTTTTATGTCAGCGCCACTTTGAGCCACTTTCCGGGATTTTCATGTTCGGTCGCTTCATGCCCACCGAGGGCAAATTTTTCGAAATCTTCAATGCGCACGCAAAGTGCATCGTCGACGCCAGTCACGAGCTCGAACTGCTGATCGACAACATGGATCAGATGGAAGTCCATAAGCAGAACGTCCAGACCAACGAAAAACGTGCTGACAAGCTTACGCACGAAACCATCGACCTGCTGCACAAGACTTTCATCACGCCGCTCGACCGCGACGAAATCCACAAGCTCATCACGACGATGGACGACATCCTTGACCTGATGGAAGACGTCGCCACGGCTATTTCCCTCTACGACGTGCGTGAATCCACCGCGGAAATGAGCCAGCTTGCGCATATCAGCGCGGCGACCTGCGAGCGCGTACAGCAAGCCGTCAAGCTCCTGGCCGACATGAAGCGCGCCAGTGAAATTCTCAAGATCTGCGAGGAAATCGACCGCCTGGAATCGGACGCGGACCGCGTGCTGCGTTCGGCCATGTCGAAACTCTTCCGCGAAGAGGACAACGTCAAGACGCTGATCAAGTTGAAGGCAATCTACGAATTGCTCGAGACGATCACCGACAAATGCGAGGATGTCGCGAACATCATCGAAGGCATTGTGCTGGAAAACGCCTGATTTCAGCCGCGCCACTCACTCGATAAACGATGCATTCGATTCAACTCGCCCTCTGGGCTGTCATTACGCTTGTCGTGGTCGCGCTGGTATTCGACTTCATGAACGGCTTCCACGACGCCGCCAACTCCATCGCAACTGTTGTGTCCACCGGCGTGCTGAAACCGCAGCAGGCTGTGGCGTTTGCCGCTGCGTTCAACGTCATCGCGTATTTCATCTTTCATTTGAAGGTCGCCGCGACTGTCGGCAAGGGGACTATCGATCCGGCTATCGTCGATCAATATGTGATCTTCGGCGCGCTCGTCGGGGCTATCGGCTGGAACATCATTACCTGGCACTACGGCATTCCGTCGAGCTCGTCGCACGCGCTGATTGGCGGGTTGATCGGTTCGGCGTGGGCAAAGTCAGGATGGGGCTCGCTGAACATGGACGGTTTGCTCAAAACTGTCTCGTTCATATTCATCTCGCCGCTGCTCGGTTTCGTGCTCGGGTCGCTGTTCATGCTGATCGTCTCGTGGATGTATTTCCGAACGCCGCCTTCCAAAGTCGACCGGCGATTCAGGCGCTGGCAGCTTATATCGGCGGGTTTGTACAGCCTGGGGCACGGCGGCAACGACGCGCAGAAAACCATCGGCATTATCTGGATGCTGCTGATTGCGGCCGGTTATGCCTCGGCTACGGCAGACGCACCGCCGGTTTGGGTGATCGGCGGATGCTATCTCTCGATGGGGCTGGGCACACTTTTCGGCGGCTGGCGCATCGTGCGCACGATGGGCCAGAAGATCACGAAGTTGAAGCCTGTCGGCGGGTTTTGCGCCGAATCGGGCGGGGCGATCACGCTGTTCGTGGCGTCATTCCTTGGCATTCCAGTGTCGACCACGCATACGATCACCGGCGCAATTGTGGGAGTCGGCGCAACGCAGAAGTTCAGCGCGGTGCGCTGGGGCGTGGCGGGGAATATCGTCTGGGCCTGGATTCTGACAATCCCCGCATCCGCCGCGATGGCCGCCGCCGGCTGGTGGCTCGGCCATCACTTTCTTTAAAGCGAGCGTGTTGCTCGGCGTCAGATCAGCGGTGCGCCGACGCCGTCCATCGGGATGATCGCACCCGACACGTAACTCGCCCGGCGGCTCGCTAGAAAAAGCGCCACGTCGGCGATTTCCTCGGGGTTCGCGAATCGGCCGAGCGGCACTTTTGCCTGGCCCTGAGCCAGCGCTTCATCGCGCGTGATCCCTTGTCTTTCCGCTTCGAGCGCAAGCGCCTCTTCCACGCGTTCGGTCAGCGTGGCGCCCGGATTGATCGCATTGATGCGGATGCCGAGCTTCGCGTAGTGATGCGCAAGCCCGACGGTTGCGAGCATCAGCGCCGCGTTCGCCGCGCCGCCCGCGATGTGAATATCGCTCGCGATCTTCCCGCCCATTCCAATGATGTTCACGATCGCGCCCGGTTCGCTTTCCGGATTCGCTTTCAACCGCGCGGCCATTTGCTTGAGCACGGCTTGCTGCGGATAAATGCACGGAAAGTATTTGGCTTCCATCGCAGCTTTGTACGCGGCGGCATCGAGCAGGTCGGGATCGTAGCGTTTCGCCGCGCCGGCGCAATTCACGAGAATATCGATGGGGCCGAGCGCGCTGGTGGCTTCTTCCACCACGTCCTGCACGCTGTGCGCTTCGTGAAGGTCGGCGCGGGCGAGATGCACGTGGAAGCCATCTTGCGCGAGTTGTTCGCGGGCACGCGCGAGGTTGGCCGGATCGCGCGAAACGATCGCGATACGCGCGCCTTCCGCTGCAAACGCCCGCGCGCACGCGAAGCCGATACCCTTGCTGCCGCCCGTGATCAGCACGATTTTGCCGGCAAGTCCCAAGTCCATGAGGTCTACTCCTTTGAGGCCGATTGTCGATTCGTTCAAGCGTGAATCGTTATCGAGACACGATAGCAGACCCCGCCGGCTATGTGCGGTTCCGGAATCGGCTAAAGGAGAGGAGCCGTTGCGCCTTCAGTAACTACCGTTGGCGAACTTCGCGATGGGGTCGTCAGTGGCGGCGGGGCGCGTGGGCACGAGCGGATTCGTCGATGCACGCATTACGTGGGCGGCGGTGTCGGCGGCAGGAATGCGAGTAACCGATGAAGGTTGCTGCTCCTGCACCGAGCGCACTTGCTGGGCGGCGAGCCGGGCAGTTGGCGGAGGCGGTTCGAAAGCATCGGCGGCGGCCGCTATGGGGTCAGCGGAATTCGATGCCGCCGCAACCGCATTCGATTCGGCTTGCGATTGGCGTGAAGGCGAAACTGCGTTTGCTGCCTGCGCTTGACGTTGCGCTGCGGAAAGTGCCGGCGGCGGGGGTTCGAACGGGTCGGAACCGGAGCGGGCGGTTTGAGCGACCGGCGACACGGCACCCGCCGATTGCGCTTGCCGCTGCGCCGTGGACAACGCGGGCGGCGGTGGTTCGAATTGATCGGTGGCAGTTGTCGGGGCCGGGGCGGGGTTGGTCGCCACGGCCGTACGGTTCGATGCCAAAGCACCACCGCCCGCCGGTGCCGAACCCGGCGATGCCAGATACGTCGGGGTATCGAACGGAGTGGGAGCGGCTTTCGGCGGCGCGACGCGTCTGATGCCATCGAAACGCTTGGCCCAATACGGGTTCGTCAGGTAATCGAGCCGCACTGTTCCGCCCGTCGACGGCGCGTTTACAAACCGCAGCTTGCCCACATAAATGCCGACGTGCGAATGCGGCCGACCGGTCGTGTTGAAGAAAATCAGATCGCCGGGAGCGACTTCGTCAGGTTCGATTGATTCACCGCGTCCGCTCATATCCGCTGTAGTGCGCGGGAGGTTCACCGACGCTGCGCGATCCACCACATAACGCACGAGCCCGCTGCAATCAAAACCTGCCTCCGGCGTATTGCCTCCCCATCGATACGGCACGCCGACCAGCGACATTGCCTGAATGGAAATCTCCTCGCGCCCGACACTGTGATCGACGAAATTGGGGAAGCCGGACGGCGTTGCGAAGGTACGGTTTGCAGCGGTAGCGTTCGATCCCGGCACACGCGACACCCGCGTCGGCGCGTTGGAACACGCGGCAACGAGCAGGGTGAGCAGCAGCAGTGACCAGAATCGACGCATGGGGGAAGGCGAGCTGAGGGTGAACATGAGCGCTCGCCATGGTGGCGGTCTCGCGATACTAGCCCGCCAGCCGGACCTGCGGCAAGTTTTCTTGATAAGTCACTTGAGGTTAACGCTGTAAGTGTTGCTGCGGCGGTACGTATTTTCTGCTCGAAACATAGTGAAAAAACGAAAAAAAGCCCGGCAAGCGAAGCTTGCCGGGCTTTTAAATCATGCCGAAACTTAAAGAATATCGGATGCGTAATCCGCCAGCCGTGAGCGTTCGCCGCGAGCGAGTGTCACGTGACCGCTATGCGTCCAGCCCTTGAAGCGATCGACGACGTATGTCAGCCCCGAACTGCCTTCCGTCAGGTAAGGCGTGTCGATCTGCGCGATATTGCCAAGACACACGATCTTCGTACCCGGGCCGGCGCGCGTGACAAGCGTTTTCATCTGCTTGGGCGTCAGGTTCTGCGCTTCGTCGATGATCACGTACTTGTCCACGAACGTCCGGCCGCGCATGAAGTTCATGCTCTTCACCTTCAGGCGCGAGCGGATCAGTTCTTGCGTGGCGGCGCGGCCCCATTCGCCGGCGGCATCGTCGGTTTTTTGCAGGACTTCGAGGTTGTCGTCGAATGCGCCCATCCACGGCTGCATCTTTTCCTCTTCAGTACCCGGCAAGAAGCCAATGTCCTCGCCGACCGGAACCGTCGCACGCGTCACGATGATCTCGTTGTAGCGTTTGTCGTCGAGCACTTGTGCGAGGCCGGCAGCCAGTGCCATCAAGGTCTTGCCCGTACCCGCCTGACCCAGCAGCGTGACGAAATCCACGTCAGGGTTCATCAGCAGGTTCAAAGCAAAATTCTGCTCGCGATTGCGCGATGTAATGCCCCACACATTGTTCTTGTGATGGCTGTAATCGCGCAACGTCTGCAGCAACGCCGTTTTACCGTTCAGCTCGCGCACGATGCCGTAGAACGACGGTTCGCCGTTTTGCGGCTCGAAGTACACAAACTCGTTCACCAGCATGGACGCGCATTGCGGGCCGGTCACGCGGTAATACGTCGTGCCCGTCTTGGTGTCCTGCCAGCTTTCCATGCCCTTCGCGTGCTTCGTCCAGAAGTCCGAAGGCAGGGCGCGGACGCCGGAATAGAGCAGGTCCTTGTCTTCCAGCACCTGATCGTTGAAATAATCTTCGGCCGGCAGACCCAGCGCGTGGGCCTTGATGCGCATGTTGATGTCTTTCGACACCAGCACGACCTGGCGATCCATGCGCTCCTTTTGCAGCGCGCGCACCACGCCGAGAATCTGGTTATCAGCCTTGCCGACCGGCAGGCCTTCGACCGGCTCGATGTCGGTCAGCGTGGTCTGGAAGTACAGGCGGCCGGTCGCATCGCGATTGCCAAGCGCCGACAACGGCAGCCCCGCCGACATCTCTCCGACGTGCGCCACCAGCGCATCCAGCGTGCGGCTTACCTGACGCGCATTGCGCGCTACTTCCGACATGCCCTTCTTGTGGTCGTCGAGTTCCTCGAGCGTCATCATGGGCAGATAGACGTCGTGTTCCTCGAAACGGAACAGCGATGACGGATCGTGCATCAGCACGTTCGTGTCGAGCACGAACAACTTGCCGATCTCGTTTTCCGGCTGGCCACGTGAGCGGCGTTTTGGTTGTCCACGGGCCGGTGCTGCAGGCGTTTCCGCGCGGGCCGGCGTACGTTCGCGTGCCTCCACTGGCGCGCGAGCGACCGCGGGCTGCGTGGTTTCGACCTGTTCGGCTGGCGCGGCAGCGGGTTGCAGCAACGCCGCCGTTTGCTTCGTGCGGCGGGTGCGCGCGGCGGGCGCTGCATCGGAGGCTTCCACCGCCGAGTCTTTAGCCGCATTCGCAAGCGTTTCGCTCGCTATGGCGCGCAGCGTATTTGCGGTGTTCGCGGCAGCAGGCCGCGAAGCGCCGACGCTCGCGCCGAAATCGGTATCGGTATCAACCAGATCGCCGTCGCTCGCCTGCTTTTTCGATGATCGGGCAGGCCGGGCTTTGGCTTTGTATTCTTCAGACGGCAGGAGGTTGCCGAGCTTGACGGGTGCGGTAGGCAAAGGCATGGTTTCCCTCGAAAGGCTTAGGATCTATGTCGTGCGTCGCCTGTCGCATCCTGCGTGGGTCGGCCTCAAGCTGAAAGGACAGACATTTATGCAGTTTGCGCCCGGAGACGCGCTTCGGTTTCGAAAACGCCGGTTCGCCTAGATTTCGATCGGCTCCTTGGAAGTTGCGTCCTGAAGAAAAAACGACGGATGAAACGCGCGGACGGCGCGGGACGCCCAGGGCGCACACGCTGCGGGTGAGGGAGCGTCCGCAAACAAAAAAGCCGCCGTCCCGGACGATGGGATCAGCGGCTCGACAGCGCCTGCTTCAACGCTCCTTTCAACTTTCGCCACGTCCCGGGATTGCGGGCGTTGCGTGTAGCGGGACCCCGTGCCGGTCGCGGGGAAAACCGCGAAACACCGGACGCTACGCAAAGAGAAATGGAGGGAAGGGCAAGCGCTCATTGCGAATCAATATAACTTGCCTCAAAGCGCTTGTACAGCTTCCACAATCTGCTCAACGTGACCTGGAACCTTTACGCCACGGAACTCCCGGCGAAGCACGCCGTCAGCGTCCAGAAGGAAGGTCGAACGCTCGATTCCGCGTACTTCCTTGCCATACATTTTCTTCATTTTGATGACACCGAAGAGCGAGCAAATGGCTTCGTCGGAGTCGGACACCAGCGTGTACGGCAGTTCGAGTTTCGCCTTGAAGTTGTCGTGGGATTTCACGCTGTCGCGCGAGATGCCGACGACCTCGGCGCCCGCCGCCTTGAATTGTGCATAGAGATCGCGGAACTGCAGGCTTTCGGTCGTACAGCCCGGTGTGTTGTCTTTCGGATAGAAGAACAGCACGACTTTCTTGCCTCGCAGATCCGACAGTGAAAAGTCGCCGCCGGTCGCGGGCGCGGTGAAATCGGGAACAGGTTGATCGACTGCGATCGGCACGAAGTTTCTCCTTTGTCGACCGGAGTTGCGCTTCAGCGCTTACTCCGGTCCCATGCAGGTTTCTGCGGTCGACCGGAGATGGCGCTTCAGCGCTTACTCCGGTCCCATGCAGGTGTTTGCGGTCGACCGGAGTTGGCGTGTCGACCAGAGTTGGCACTTTAGACCTTACTCGGTCCCATGCGCTTACTCCGGTCCCATGCAGGTGTTTGCGGTCGACCGGAGTTGGCGTGTCGACCAGAGTAGGCACTTTAGTGCCTTACTCCGGACCCCTGCGTTCACTCCGGTCCCATGTAAGCTGGTTGCTGTTTTTATCGGTAGGCGTGGGCTTATGCGCTGGTTTATGGCGCACAAGTACGTTGAAACGGTAGTGCTGATTCGGGAAGAACTTTGGCCGTTTAGCGAACCGGAAACACGTGCAGCGTCAGTCCGGCTGAAGTATCAGCTCGCCTGCACGGCCTGGAATCTCGCCCCACGCGACAGGGTACGTGGGCAGTGTCGCGCGGTCCAGCGTCGCATGATAGTCGCCCATCGTGCAGAAACTGTGACCTTGCGCGCTCCAGCCCGCCAGCAACTGCTCGAATACCGTGGCCAGTTTTTGTCCTTCCAGTTCAGCGTGCAGAGTGAAAACCTGATCGTGTGCGTGCTTCGACGTAAGGCCCAGCAGATGCGCGGCAACGTTGTTCACATCGACGCCATCTACACCCAGTATTTCGTCGAGCGTGGGCAGCGTGGTCGGCATCTGGATGTGGTTGAGTGTCCGGCCATCGAGCACCGGAATGTACGGCGTGTGCCCGCGACCGTCGGACGCATATTTCATGCCCCAGGCATCGATTTGCTCGAACGCGTAACCGTTCATCTGCCAGCCGGCTGCGCCGTGCGTGGCAGGCGGCGCACCGAAGATCTCGATGAAGCGCGCATGGCTGCGCTGCATTTGCGCGGCTGTCCACTCACGATTGCCGGCACGCACGTTGTCTTGCCAGTAAACGTGATCCCACGTATGGATGCCGCACTCGAAACCCGCTTCATGAATCGCGCGCATCTCGGCGACCGCACGCCGTCCGATATCCGGCCCCGGCAGCAGCACGCCGTACATGAGCGTCTTGATGCCGTAATGCTCGACCACCGATGTCCGCGACACCTTCTTGAGAAACCCCGGACGAAACACGCGGCGTAATGCCCAGCCGGTGTGATCGGGTCCGAGGCTGAACAAAAACGTAGCGCGGGCGTGATATTTGTCGAGCAGGCGTGCAAGATTCGGCACGCCTTCGCGCGTGCCGCGCAAGGTATCGACGTCGATTTTCAGAACGATGCGAGCCACGCGCCGTCCTTAAGACTGATCTTCGACGAGACGCCGCGCGGTGCCGACATCGCCGCGATACGCTTCGAAAATCTTGCGCAATGCGTCGTCCATGGTGGCGACCGGCTTCCAGCCCAGTTCCTCGATCGTGTTGTCGATCTTCGGCACGCGATTCTGCACGTCCTGGTAACCCGCGCCGTAGTAGTCACCCGACGACGTCTCCACGAGCTGAACCGTCTTGGCGCTTTCGGCGTACTCGCTGATCTCATTGGCGAGGTTCAGCATCATGTGCGCGAGTTCGCGCACCGAGAAGTTATTGCTCGGGTTGCCGATGTTGTAGATCTTGCCCGTTGCCACGCCGTTCTTGTTTTCGATGATCTTCATCAACGCGCCAATGCCGTCGTCGATGTCCGTGAACGCACGCTTTTGCGCGCCGCCATCGACCAGACTGATGTTCTCGCCGCGCACGATGTGACCCAGGAATTGCGTCACTACGCGCGAGCTGCCTTCCTTCGGCGTATAGATGGAATCCAGGCCCGGGCCGATCCAGTTGAACGGGCGGAACAGCGTGAAGTTCAGCCCTTCCATGCCGTAACCCCAGATCACGCGGTCCATCAGCTGCTTCGAACACGCGTAGATCCAGCGCGGCTTGTTGATCGGGCCGTAGCTCAGCTGGGATTCTTCGGGGTCGAATTGTTCGTCGGTGCACATGCCGTACACCTCGGACGTCGACGGAAACACGAGATGTTTGCCGTATTTCACGGCTGAACGCACGATCGGCAGGTTGGCTTCGAAGTCGAGTTCGAACACGCGCAGCGGCTGCTTCACGTACGTGGCCGGCGTGGCGATAGCGACCAGCGGCAGGATCACATCGCACTTCTTGATGTGATATTCGACCCATTCCTTGTTGATCGTGATGTCGCCTTCGAAGAAATGCATGCGCTCGTGATGGGCGAGGTCGCCCAAGCGGTCGCGCTGCATGTCCATGCCGAAGACTTCCCAGTCGGTCGTCTCGAGAATGCGCTTGGAGAGGTGGTGGCCAATGAAGCCGTTGACACCCAGGATCAGGACTTTTTTCATGAATGAGGAAGTGATTGAGTGATTCGGCCGAATTCGGCGGGACTGACGACGCGTTCGCCGCCGGCGGGAGTCTGGCTTGCGTCCACGAACAGCTGCCGTAATTCACGGATGGCGACGACGCGGCCATCGCCGCATACGCCAAACAGCGCATTATCCTTCACGTGCAGGCTAGCGGGCAAATTCGAGAGCGCCCGCAGCGTGTCCGCTTCGATGCCGGGCAAGCCGTTATCCGGGACCAGCCGGGCCCGCGCCACGATAAAACGCGCTTGGCCGATGTCCGTGAACGCGCCCGGATACGGCGGCGCCACCGCGCGAATCAGGTTGTAGACCTGCTGCGCCGTTTGCGACCAGTCGATGCGGCCGTCCTCCGGCTTCCTGCCGCCGTAGTAGCTGCCCTTCGTGAGGTCGTTCGGCAGATGCGGCGCTTCGCCCGCAATCAACGCCGGCAATACGCGCCACAAGGTTTGTTCGGCTGCGACGGTGGTCTTGTCGAAGACTTGCGCAGCGGTGTCGTCGGGGAGAATGGGTACGGGCGTCTGGGCGAGGATTACGCCGGCGTCGGGCTTGGCCGCCATCTCGTGCAGCGTCGCGCCGGTTTCCGTTTCGCCGTTGAGCACGGCCCAATTGGTGGGCACGCGTCCGCGATACTTCGGCAACAGCGAACCGTGCATGTTGTACGCGCCGCGCGCGGCGAGCGCGAGCAGATCGACGGGAAGCATGTGCCGGTAATAGAACGAGAAGATGAAGTCGGGCGCGAGTTTGCTGATTGCGTCGTGCAGTTCCGGCGACTTGGGATCAACCGGCGAAATGACGTCGATACCATGCTCGGCCGCCACCGACTTCACGCTGCCGAACCAGATGTTCTCGTCCGGATTGTCTTCGTGCGTGACGACCAGCGCGACCTCCACGCCTCGCGCGAGCAGCACCTGCAAGCAACGCACGCCGACGTTGTGATACGCGAATACGACTGCGCGTGGCTTCATGGCGCTGACCTCATAACGACGACCTCATAGCGGATCCACCTCGCGGCTGATTGCGGCCACCGCTTCCTGGCGTGGCTTGGTACGCGAGAGCTGGCCTTCTCGTTCTTCCAGGATGGTCTGCACGAGATAGCGCGGGCGGGCGCGCACTTGCTGATAGATCCGGCCGATATATTCGCCGAGCAGGCCGAGCGCGAAGATGATGACGCCGAGCATGAAGAAGGTAATAGCGAACAGCGTGAACACACCTTCCACTTCCGCGCCGAACATGAACCGTCGAACTAACAGCAGCAGGAACAGGCCTGCGGATCCCACCGACAAGATCACGCCGATAAACGACAACCACTGCAGCGGTACCACCGAAAATCCGGTCACGAGATCGAAGTTCAGGCGAATCAGGCTGTACAGCGAATACTTGGATTCGCCGGCGAAACGCTCTTCGTGCGCAACGTCGATCTCGATCGGATTCTGTGCAAACGTGTAGGCCAGCGCCGGAATAAACGTGTTGATTTCGCCGCAGCGGTTGATGGTGTCGATGATGTGCCGGCTGTAGCCGCGCAACATGCAGCCCTGATCGGTCATCCGGATGCGCGTGATGCGTTCGCGCAGCCGGTTCATCATTCGCGACGCTTTTTTGCGCCAGAAGCTGTCCTGCCGTTGCTGGCGAATCGTGCCGACGTAGTCGTAACCTTCGCGCATCTTGTGTAGCAGCTTGGCGATCTCCTCGGGCGGGTTCTGCAAATCGGCGTCGAGGGTGATCACGCTGTCTCCACGCGACTGTTCGAAGCCCGCGAGGATGGCCATGTGCTGGCCGTAGTTGCCGTTCAGCAGGATGACGCGCGTGGTGTCCGGGCGAGCGCGAAATTGCTGGGCCAGCAGTGCCGCCGACTTGTCGCGGCTGCCGTCGTTGATGAAGATCACTTCATACGTCGCGTCGAGCGCGTCGAGCGCGGGATAGAGGCGTGAGAAGAGTGCGGCAAGGCCCTCTTCTTCGTTGTACACCGGCACCACGACCGTTAATTCGGGTCCGGCCGGCAGAAAATCGGTTTGACTCATGTTGGCGATGGTTCCGCTAAGTGTCCGTGATGATTAATCTGGTCCTGATCTTGCTGCGGGTTCCGCAAGCTTCCTAGACAGCATGTGCCGCGCAGATTTCGTCGACGGCGTGTACCACGCGCGTCACGTCGTCCTGGTTCATCTGCGTGAAAAGCGGGAGCGTGACTGTCGACGCGCCATACTTTTCGGCGTGTGGAAACATGCCTTCGTGGAACCCGCGCGCACGATACAGCGTGAACAAATGCAGCGCCGGGTAATGCACGCCGGTGCCAATGCCGCGTTCCTTCATCTGCCCCATGAACTCGGCGCGCGTAAGCGACAGGCGTTCGAGCGGCAGCGCGATCTGGAACATGTGCCAGTTGCTGTCGGTGAAATTCTGTACCGGCAATTGCACGCCGGCTCGCACGGCCGAGCCGTTCGCGAAACTTTCAAAGTATGCGCGCGCCAGTTCCCGGCGCTGTTGCGTGAATCGCTCCACGTGCTTCAACTGGCCGAGGCCGACGCGAGCGGCGACATCGGTGAGATTGTATTTGCCGCCAAGCAGGTCGCAGTCCATGCCGTCGAAGCCGGTGCGCGTAATGCCCTGCAGCCGGTACTTTTGCGCCAGCACTGCTTCTTCCTCGTTATTCAGGACGAGCGCGCCGCCTTCAATTGACGTCACGTTCTTGTTCGCGTGGAAGCTGAACGAGACGATGTCGCCGAACGCGCCGATTTTCTGCCCGCGCCAAGTTGATCCGAATGCCTGAGCCGCGTCCTCGATCACGCGCAAGCCATGCTCGCGCGCGATGCCGTAGAGCCGGTCCATATCGACGGGAAGCCCCGACAGATAAACCGGCAGGATTGCTTTCGTGCGCGGCGTGATGGCTTTTTCAAGCAGATCCAGGTCGATATTGCGCGTCACCGGATCAATATCCGCGAAAACTGGCGTCGCGCCCGTTTCGATGATCACGTTGCTGGTCGAGACCCAGGTCATTGGCGTGGTGATGACTTCGTCGCCTTCGCCCACGCCTGCTATACGCAAGCCGATCTCCATGGTCGCCGTGCCGGAGTTGAACGTGCGCACCGGGCGGCCGCCGCAATAAGCGGACAGTTCGGCTTCGAACTGCTGGTTTTGCGGGCCGGTCGTGATCCAGCCTGAACGCAGCACGTCGACGACGCCCTGAATGGTCTCTTCATCAATCTCGGCGCGTACGAAAGGCAGAAAGGGAAGCGTTTGGGAAGGCACGTTCTGGGTCATGGAAACTCTGCGTAAGAAGTGAGCCGTGAGGTGCTGATGCCGGATTAAAGTCGGAAAAATGCCGGAACTTAGCCGCGCGTGAGCACCACGACGCCGATCAGGATGATGCCGATGCCCACCAGCCGCTGCATCGACAGGATTTCGCCAAACAGATACCACGCCGCGAACGCGTTGACCACGTAACCCAATGAAAGCATGGGGTAAGCCACGGAAACATCGACTCGCGACAATCCGACAATCCATACCACTACGCTGAACACATAACATGCCAGGCCACCGATGATGGGCCATTGCGTCGCAATCTTGAAGCCGATCGGCACGATGTTGGCGGGCGTGAACTCGAAGTGGCCCACAGCGTTTACACCCGCTTTGAGCAGTAACTGCGCTCCGGCGTTCAACATGACGCCGGTGATGATGCAAATGAAGGATATCGGGTTCATCGTTGACCGTAATAGTGGGTTTTTACAGAGCGCTGCAATGCAGCAGAACCCTGCGGTCGTCCGGCGCGCCAACTGCCGCGCCATTGTTTCAAGGCTGCGGCTTTTCGACAATGACCCTTCGTTCGTCCCGTGCGATGACCTGCATCGGCACGTATTTCGCGAGCAATTCGTCATACCGGCCAGGCGGCATCAGCGCGAGACCATAGGGTTCGGCGTTCCAGCGCTGGATCCAGGCGTCGATGGTCGGCAACCACTTTTCCGGCTCCGTGGTCACGCCGAACTGCAGTTCGTCGGGCTCCTGGACCATGATCATGGTGTGGCCCAGATAAAACGGCATGGTGTGATCGAGCTTGGCGACCGAATAGAACGGAGTGTCGGCCGGCAATCTGGCCATCGCGGCCTTCACCGCCGGCACCAGTTGCACACCTGAACTCTCGCGGCCGAATACATCGTGGCCGGTCCCGGCAATCGTGCCCATCAGCAGCCACGCTGTACCCAGCAGCACGACGCCGCCAATCGAACTGCGCCGGTTGAGCCAGATAGCGGCAAGCGTCACCACGAAGGCGACAGCGAGCGCGGCGTACACCCAGACCTGGAATTCCCGGTAGAGCGAGTTGGGTGTATGACCGCTGCCCATCCGGCCCAGGAAGATTGCGCCGAATGCCGCCACGACGAGAAATACCGCGTACCCGGTCAGGTGCCGATGCCATTGCACGCGGGTAAGCAGCGGCAAGTAAATAGCGATCAGCAACGCAATGGACGGTGCGATCGGCAGCGTGTACGACAGCAGTTTCGAATGCGACGCGCTGAAGAACAGGAAGATGAAAGCCGTCCAGACCAGCAGTAGCATGACCGGCGCGAAGCCGTTCGGCTGGCGCGGCACTTTCAGCGCATGGCGCACGCTCTGAAACACTACGGAAAGCCAGGGCAGGAACCCGACGATCAGCACCGGCACAAAGTAGTAGAACGCGCCCGGACGGTTTTGTTCTGGCGTCAGGTAGCGCTGGAACTGCTGCACGATGAAAAAGAAATTCAGGAATTCGGGGTTCCTGATCTGGACCAGCACGAACCACGGCGCCGTGATGATCAGGAACAGAATCAACCCGCTGCCAATGTAGAGACGGCGCCAGAGCGCCCAGTCGCGCGCAATCAGGGTGTACAAGACCAGCACCGCGCCTGGCAGGATCAGTCCGACCAGCCCTTTCGACAACAGCGCGAGCGCCATCCCGGCCCAGCAAAGCCACATCCAGAGCCGCACCTGAGGCACCGGCAGATTCGGGCGCTGCGCCAGCAGCAAGCTGCAGAGCGTGAGCTGCATCCAGAACGACAGGCCCATGTCGAGCGTGTCGAAATGGCCCATCAGGTTCCAGTAGGGCGAAGTTGCGAGCACGACCGCCGCGCAGAAACCCGTCACGCCATTGAACACGCGCGTGCCGGTATAACCGATCAGCAGTACGCCGGCGAAGCCCGTCAAGGCCGTATACAGCCGCGCCTGCCATTCTCCGATGCCGAACCACGCGAACGTCAGCGCGTTCGCCCAGGTCTGCAGTGGGGGTTTTTCGAAGTATTTGTAACCGTTGTAGCGCGGGGTGATCCAGTCGCCGGTGACAAACATTTCGCGCGCCATTTCGGCGTAACGGCCTTCGTCGCTGGGCACCAGATGGCGCAGGCCGAGCGGCGCGAACCAGATCACGGCGAGGGCCGCGATCAGCAATAGAAGCGAGAGGCGGGTGAGCGGTAGCCGGGAAGGCGTATCGTTCATGAGAGTCGACCTGTCCGATGCCGCTTGCGCGGCGGTAGCAAATTCCATGGGGAGCCCGAGTATGGCGCACCGAGGCTTAAACCCGGCTTAGCGGGCGCCTGGGCTGCCTCGCTGTCACCGGTTCGTGCATGCAGGTTCCGCTGGTTCCGCGAAGCGCACAAGCTGGCCAAATGGCCGATTCTTTGTGAAAAATGCGGCGCTTCGGGTGGTCGCCGGCATGCGCGCCGCGCACGGCGAACTGGACCCACACTGGAGCCAAACCGGAGTCAAGCAGGCGCCCCGACGAGAGACGCCGGGCGGCAGTTTATCTTACTGACGCGTGGATTCAACGCCCCGATGTTGCTGCGAGCCCGCGCGGGCAGTTGGATCAGGCCTCGATCAATAATGCTGCTGCGACCCGGCGGCCTTCAGACATGAGAATGTTGTAAGTACGGCATGCGGCGCCGAAATCCATCGTCTCGACGCCAATACGTTGCTGCGAGAGCTTCGCAATGAGCCGTGGATGCGGGAAACGCAGGCGGGCGCCGCTGCCGAACACGACAACCTCGGGCGCAATTTCGATGAGCGTGTCGAAATCTTCAGGCGTCAGCGCTTCGAACGAGGACACCGGCCACGCAATCACCGGCGTTTCCGGCATGACGATGATGCTGCCTTCGTGGCGCTGCAGATTGATCGCGACGTAATCGGCGCCGTAACTCGTGATGGTATTGAGCGCGCCGCTAGCTTCCTGATGTAGTTTCAAATCGATATTCCGACTGGCGGGTTGATGGCGAGAAGTGACTTCGCGCGGGCCTGTAACAGCATGACGGCGCCCGGTTACTGGGTTTGCCCGTGCACTGGATTGGAACCAATGTGCTCATGGCTGCCGCCGGTGCATTGCGAAAGTCGCGGATAATCCGCTAAATTATAACTTTTCGTGCGACACGCACGCTCGTGTCCGTTAGCCCACGTTACGGGCATCGACCTGTCGGTATCAGTTGGGGGTTCGTTCCCGACTGCGCTGCCGACCATTTGTTGGCACCTTGAGGCCAACGCTTTGTAGTGAAGCGAAACCCAGTAGGGCATTTTTAGGGTTTCGCCACAGGCGATTCTCTGTATGCCGTCCGTACCGGGAATCGCATTGTAATTGCCTGACTACCGTCAGGTACCGCCCTGTCAGCGGCTTCACCTCCGCCGACAAGGCGGAGTGATGTTTGCAATTCCCGCGCGTCAAGCAACGGATTCGCTATGCGATACGAGCGAAAGCTCGGTGTGTCATGGTTCGGCTCGTTTCCGCACGTTGGGGACGGGTAGTGAACCTGCTATACGACTAGCAGTAGCCTAGGAAGACATGCGTCACTGGTAACGGTGGGGTTTGAAGCTCTTCTGACAACGTAGCCCCCGGACGTTCGGGCGGATGGGTGCCGCGAGGTGCTCAGCCGGAGACTCCTAGCAGTGAGGGGGTCGAGGAGCAAGGCTGATTGGTAAGGTTAATGTAAGTGAACTGCTGATAAACCTCGTTAATAATGCGGTGCCTAAGCTGCTGAGTGGCATTTACCAAACGGTGCGCGGTCGGACAATCCGTTGAAAGGTCGGATTGCGTCGTCATCAGACCGCCGGGGAATAGGCAGAACCTAAGCCAGTCGTGTGACATGCCGGGAACGTGGTAAGCCCGTATGGTTGCCAGTGCGGTTTGACTGGCAGGCGGACCGTAAGGAACGCTGTTGATTGTGCGGGTATGGGAGGACGGAAAAAGCGAACGTCGGGCTGTAATGGTCCGGATAGGAGTTGAGACATTACTCCACGCGAAAGCGGGCAGACTTCCGTCTGGTCTACCGTCGCAAGACGGCTGACTACCCTCTGTGTCTTGGTCAGGTACGGGTGCATGCGCCCGTACTGAGGTGTTTGTTGTTCCCCAGCGGGGTGTATCTACCCCGCTGGGGGAGATGCGCCTTCTGCTCGGGGACTTTTCCAAGTAGGAGAGCAGCATGAAAGTATCTAGTCGGAAGACTGGGTCTGCGCTTTCCCACGCGCCGGATGACTGGTACGCCGTAGATTGGCGTCGGGTTGAACGGAACGTGAGAGGGATGCAGATTCGAATTGCGAAGGCGACGCGGGAAGGCAAATGGCGCAGGGTGAAAGCCTTGCAACGGATGTTGACCCGCACGTTGTCCGCCAAGTTGCATGCGGTACGACGTGTTACGCAGAACCAGGGTGCGCGAACGGCTGGAGTCGATCGTGAACTATGGGATTCGCCTGAAAGTCGACGGATTGCTGTCGATCGGTTGAAGCGGCGTGGATACAGGCCTCTGCCTTTAAGGAGGGTCTTTATCCCCAAGGCCAATGGGAAGGAGCGCCCTCTGGGCATTCCGACCATGCATGACAGAGCGATGCAAGCTCTGTATTTGCTGGCCTTGGAGCCCGTGGCGGAGTCCACGAGCGACCCGAACTCATATGGGTTCAGGAGTCATCGCTCGACGGCCGATGCCATGTCTCAGCTATTCAAATCATTGCATGACAAGGGCTCGGCTTCTTGGGTGCTGGAGGCGGATATCAAGGGTTGCTTTGATCACATCGATCATGATTGGCTGGAGCGCAATGTCCCAATGGACACGGCGATTCTCCGAAAGTGGTTGACGGCTGGCCTGATATATCAAGGTCAGCTGCAGGCGACGGAGGCCGGTACGCCGCAGGGGGGCATCATTTCCCCGACATTGGCCAACGTGACGTTGAACGGGCTAGAGCGAGAACTGATGGCGCACCTCGGTGCGAAATTTGGAACCGCGAAGGCCAAGAAGCTGAAGGTTCATGTGGTGCGGTACGCGGACGATTTCGTCATCACCGGCGACTCGCAAGAGGTGCTAGTCAACGAAGTCCGACCTTGGATAGAAACCTTCCTCGCGGTTCGAGGCTTGCAACTATCTGAGGAGAAAACGCGGATCACTCACATTGATCAAGGCTTTGATTTCCTTGGGTGGAATTTCCGGAAGTACTCGGGAAAGCTGCTCATCAAGCCGAGCAAGAAAAACGCACAAGCGTTCTATCGCAAGGTGGCGGAAACGATCAGCGGTAACAAGACGGTAAAGCAGGAGGATCTGATCCGCCTGTTGAATCCGATGCTTCGGGGCTGGGCGCAGTATCACAGTCCCGTGGTAGCCAAGCAGGCGTACAGCCGCATGGAGTATCTGGTTTTTCGGAGGCTCTGGCGGTGGTCGAAGCGGCGGCACCCGCAAAAGAACGCGAGTGGGTGAAGACGGAAGTACTTTCACTCTGTTCGGTAATCGACATTGGGTGTTTGCTGCTCCTGTAGTTCAGCGAAGACGGTAGTAAGGGTTTGCTTGAGCTGTACCAGATCAGCGGTACAGTCATCAAACGACACACGAAGATCAAGGGGGATTTCAATCCTTTTGATCCCACGTGGGAGCAGTACGGCGAGAAATTGCGGCAGGATCGCATGTGGGAATCAATGCGCTATCGCAAGCAGTGGGCGACGCTGTACATGTCACAGGGCGGGTTGTGTGCGCACTGTGGCACGGCTCTGACGGACGAAACGGGTTGGCACGACCATCATCTGGAATATCGGATGCATGGTGGTAAAGACACGTTGTCCAACAGAGTTTTGCTTCACCCGCATTGCCACCAGCAAGTGCACGCTGGTAAACTTGTTGTAACTAAGCCGGTCCTGTATTAGGCAGGGCTTTGAATGTAGGCTTGAGCTGTATGCGGGGAAACTCGCACGTACAGTTCTTAGGGGGCCCCCATCCGAGAGGATGGGGGGCTACCCTACAGCCGCCGGCGGGTTGCGAGCCCGGGCGGCTTTCGTGCATCGCGTGCCGCCACAAGCTGCTTGCCGACACGCAATCCGGGCGTTTTGCCTTGGCCTGATGGCCATAAAGCCACGCGATTGAGTCCAAACCCGCCTCTATCCGGCGCATTTTCGCTAGACTGCCTGTTCCGCGTCGTGATCAAAGTTTCAATGGAGTTCACCGTCGATTCCGCGCGGTGTCCGGCCTGATCCGCCGTCTTTATCGCGCTTTGCGGCTGAAGTGCGGGCGAAAGCGTCAGTCCGGTCGGTCGGAAGCGGCCGTGCAGCCGCATGGCGCCGGCTGTTTTACCCTTGGCTTGTTCCTTTCGCCGACTTCGGCAGCCGATTGCACCTGCCGACAGCACCTTGACAGCACCTTATAACCAGAGCCTGATTTTCCAAGCAACCGAGTGAGTCTTCCCGCCGTGAAACCGATTCTCAAGTCCAATAAATTACAGAACGTCTGTTACGACATTCGCGGGCCCGTGCTCGAACACGCAAAGCGTCTGGAGGACGAAGGTCACCGGATCATCAAGCTCAACATCGGCAATCTGGCCGCGTTCGGTTTCGACGCGCCGGACGAGATCATTCAGGACATGATCCGCAACCTGCCCACGTCGTCGGGCTATTCGGACTCGAAAGGCGTGTTCGCCGCGCGCAAGGCGATCATGCATTACAGCGCAGCAAAAGGGCGTGGCGGGCGTGGAGCTGGACGACATTTATATTGGCAACGGCGCGTCCGAACTGATCGTGATGGCCATGCAGGGCCTGCTCAACGACGGCGACGAAGTACTGCTGCCCGCGCCCGACTACCCGCTGTGGACGGCCGCGGTGAGTCTGTCGTCGGGAACGCCTGTGCATTATCTCTGCGACGAATCGGCCGACTGGATGCCCGATCTCGACGACCTGCACTCGAAGATCACGCCGAACACGAAGGCGCTGGTGATCATCAACCCGAACAATCCGACGGGCGCGGTATTCGGACGAACTGCTGCTGGAAATGATCGAACTGGCGCGCAAGCACGGCCTGATCATCTTCGCCGACGAGGTCTACG
>CAVPTS010000026.1:0-77483 GCA_963708695.1 uncultured beta proteobacterium | reverse complement strand
ATCTATGTTGCGAGTACTGACTAAGCCCACCGTTCGATCCACAGAGTTCGAACTAGCGCGAACTTACTTCGCGTGATCAATTATTAAGGATGCAAAGTGGCACGTTATACCGGTCCTAAAGCCAAGCTGTCCCGCCGAGAAGGCACTGATCTTTTTCTGAAGAGCGCACGCCGTTCGCTCGCCGACAAGTGCAAGCTCGATAGCAAGCCAGGTCAACACGGCCGCACGTCGGGTGCTCGTACGTCCGACTACGGCACGCAATTGCGTGAAAAGCAAAAAGTTAAGCGTATCTACGGCGTGCTCGAACGTCAGTTCCGCCGTTACTTCGCTGAAGCCGATCGCCGCAAGGGCCCGACGGGTGAAAACCTGCTGCAATTGCTCGAGTCGCGTCTCGACAACGTCGTGTATCGCATGGGCTTTGGTTCGACGCGTGCTGAAGCGCGCCAGTTGGTCGGGCACAAGTCGATCACGGTGAATGGCGTAGTGAACAACATTCCCTCGATGCAAGTTAAGGCGGGTGACGTTGTTGCTGTTCGCGAACAGTCGAAGAAGCAAGTACGTATTCTGGAAGCGCTGAACCTGGCAGAACAAGGCGGAATGCCGAGCTGGGTTTCTGTCGACGCGAAGAAGTTTGAAGGCACGTTCAAGTCGATGCCGGAACGCAGCGACATTGCTGGCGACATTAACGAAAGCCTGATCGTCGAATTGTATTCGCGGTAAATCGGATTAACGGCCGGGGCGCCCTGATTGCCGAAGGCAAGGGGTTACCTCGGCTGTCTATTTTCGGGTTGTCACCGGTCAGCCTTATCGGCGTAACGAGCCGAGGGTATTGAAAAGGAAAACCTATGCAAACCAGTTTGTTGAAGCCCAAGATTATTGCAGTCGAATCGCTTGGCGACAGCCACGCGAAAGTGGTCATGGAGCCGTTCGAACGGGGCTATGGTCACACCTTGGGTAACGCGCTTCGCCGCGTGCTGTTGTCGTCGATGATTGGTTATGCGCCGACCGAAGTGACGATCGCAGGCGTCGTGCATGAATATTCTACGCTCGACGGCGTGCAAGAAGATGTGGTCAATCTGCTGCTGAATTTGAAGGGTGTCGTCTTCAAGCTGCATAACCGCGACGAAGTCACGGTGACGCTGCGTAAAGAAGGCGAAGGCGTTGTCACGGCGGGCGATATCGAACTCGCTCACGATTGCGAAGTCATCAATCCGGATCACGTGATCGCTCATCTTTCGAAGGGCGGCAAGCTCGACGTTCAGATCAAGATCGAAAAAGGCCGCGGGTATGTGCCCGGCAACGTGCGTCGTTACGGCGAAGATTCGGCAAAAATCATTGGCCGTATCGTGCTGGATGCGTCGTTCTCGCCGGTTCTGCGCGTGAGCTACGCCGTTGAAAGCGCTCGCGTCGAACAGCGTACCGACCTCGACAAGCTCGTGATGAACATCGAAACCAACGGCGTGATTTCGCCGGAGGAAGCGATTCGTCAATCGGCTCGTATCCTGGTCGATCAGTTGTCGGTATTTGCCGCTCTGGAAGGCACGGAAGCAGCCGCAGAAGCACCGTCACGCGCGCCGCAGATCGATCCGATCCTGCTGCGTCCGGTTGATGATCTTGAACTCACGGTTCGTTCCGCGAACTGCCTGAAGGCCGAGAACATTTATTACATCGGTGATTTGATTCAGCGTACGGAAAACGAATTGCTGAAGACGCCTAATCTCGGTCGCAAGTCACTGAACGAGATCAAGGAAGTCCTGGCTTCGCGTGGTCTGACGCTGGGCATGAAGCTCGAAAACTGGCCGCCGGCTGGTCTCGACAAGTAAGGGTCAAGCAGTACGCTTGACTGGCAAAGATGCGGATTTTCCCTTAAAATCCGCATCTTGCTTTTTCTACGACCGGCCCGTGCGCTCTCGCGAGATGCAATAGAAGAGCTGGATCTAAACTTGGTTAATTGGGAAATTCAAAATGCGCCATAAACATGGTTTGCGGAAACTGAACCGCACGAGCAGCCACCGTCTGGCTATGCTCCGTAATATGTCGAACTCGCTGATCGCGCACGAAGTCATCAAGACGACGCTGCCGAAAGCTAAAGAACTCCGTAAAGTCGTTGAGCCGCTGATCACGCTCGGCAAGAAGCCGTCGCTGGCAAATCGTCGTCTGGCGTTCAACCGCCTGCGCGATCGTGACTCGGTTGCGAAGCTGTTCGAAGTCCTCGGCCCGCGCTTCGAAAAGCGTCCGGGTGGATATCTGAGCATTCTGAAGTTTGGCTTCCGTCAAGGCGACAACGCGCCGATGGCGCTGGTCATGCTGATGGATCGTCCGGAGCTCGCTGACGGCGACGACGTGCAAGAAGCTGAATAAGCTCACACGCTGTTGTTCTAAAAAGGCCAAGCTTTGCTTGGCCTTTTTGTATTGTGCGCTGGATGCCGGTGGCGGCTCATAGGCCGTTTGGATGAGTGATGGCCGTCAACCGCTGGTGCTACGATTGCGTGCATATCTACCGCATCGGAGCATTCTGTGAATACGCCCGTCGTCCTCGTTCTTACGACGCTACCCGACAGCGACACCGCTTCAGCCCTCGCGCAACAGGCTATTGATGCACGGCTTGCCGCCTGTGTGACAGAGCTGGGAGTGGTCAAGTCACGGTATCGGTGGAAGGGCAAAATGGAGACGGCTGAGGAGCTTCAGCTCTTGTTTAAGACGAGTCTTACTCGCGCCGATGAACTCGCGCGTTTTATCGAGTCGAATCATCCTTACGAAACACCCGAAATTGTCTCGTGGCAGGCCGACGCATCGGCGGCTTACTGGCAGTGGATCATCGCGGAAACTCAACGTCCTCTTAATGTTTAAGTCCTTTACTTTCTACGTGCGCCGAACGCTCGACGCAGTTCTCATGCTGGTGTCGTGCCTCGTGCTGCTGTTTGGCTCGATCTCGGCAACGCACGCTGCCGACGATTTCCTCGACCCCGCGGTTGCGTTCAAATTTAGCGCCGGTGAAAAACCTGGTGAGATTGAGGTGCGGTATAAGGTCGCGGATGGTTATTACATGTACCGCGAGCGCTTCGCGTTTGCGGTCAAGAATGGCTCCGCGGCACTCGGGGAACCGCAATTGCCCGTCGGTAAGGTGCACTTCGACCAGACCTTCAACAAGGATGTGGAAACATATCGCGGAGAGCTGGTGATTCGGATACCCGTAAAGCAGGCTTCGGGACCATTCGATATTGCCGTTACATCACAGGGTTGCGCCGACCAGGGCATCTGCTACCCGCCAATGGAGCGTGTTTATCGCGTGAGCGGGGCTGCTTTACAAGCTGCTGGCGCGGCGGTTCAGGCTCCTCTGGCAAATGCGGACAACGTGCCCTGGTATGAGCGGGCAACCAACGCCGACTATGCGCAGTCGCTGCTCGAGAGCGGCGGCTTCTTCGCGATCGTCGGCCTGTACTTTGTGGCGGGCGTCGTGTTGAGCCTGCTGCCTTGTTCCTACCCGATGATTCCGATCCTGTCGGCGATCATCATCGGCGAAGGTGCGCGGGTCACGCGATCGCGTGGGTTTGGGTTGTCGGCCGCGTACGTGCTTGGTATGGCCCTCGTCTACACGGCGCTCGGCGTGCTTGCCGCGATGATCGGGCAAAGCCTCGGTGCGTGGCTTCAGAATCCCTGGGTGCTCGGAGCGTTCGGCGTGCTGCTCGCCGTTTTCGCGCTCACGCTGATCGCCGGATTCGATATCGCATTGCCCGAGCGCTGGCAGAACAGCGTGAATCAGGCGTCGCAGAAACGTTCGGGCGGGAAGGTCGCGGCCGTCGTTGCGATGGGCGCGTTGTCGGCGCTGGTGGTCGGCGCGTGCATGACCGCGCCGCTCTTCGCCGTGCTCGCGTTTATCGCGCATACGGGCAACGCGCTGCTTGGCGGGGCTGCGCTGTTTTCGATGGGGGTCGGGCTAGGCGTGCCGCTGCTGATCATCGGACTCGGAGCCGGGACATTGCTGCCGCGTGCAGGAAACTGGATGGACGGCGTGAAGGTCTTCTTCGGCGTGGTTCTGCTCGCAGCCGCTTTGTGGATCGTGTGGCCGGTCCTGGGCGCAACCGCGCAAATGGGGTTGGCTGCCTTGTGGCTGCTCATCTCGGCTGCGGCGCTGGGGCTTTTCTCGTCGGGCGCTGCCGGGGTATCGATATGGCGTCGACTGGGGCGCGGATTCGGCGCCGTGCTCGCCATTTGGGGCGCTGCGTTGCTCGTGGGCCTCGCGGCAGGATCGACCGATCCGCTTCGGCCGCTTGCTGTGTTTGCTGCACGCGCAGGCTCTGGCGCGGCGGCGGCTACCGCGCAACAGTCCGCACCGGGCGAGACTTTCGCGCCGGTCAAGTCATCGGCGGAATTGGATCTTGCACTCAAAGCCGCGGGCCGTCCGGCGATGCTCGATTTCTACGCTGACTGGTGCGTGTCGTGCAAGGAGATGGAACATCTCACGTTCAGCGATCCCCGCGTGCGCGCGCGTTTGGCGCAACTCAACCTGCTGCGCGCGGACGTCACCGCGAATAACCCCGACGATCAGGCGTTGCTCAAGCGCTTCAAGTTGTTCGGCCCGCCGGGCATCATTTTCTTCGATGCGCAAGGTAACGAAGTTGTACGCGTTGTAGGGTATGAATCGGCGGATAAATTCCTGAAGAGTCTGGACAAACTCTCCGCGCCTACGACATAGCAGCCAGCGTCGGCGGTATCGCAGCTAATAACAAAAACGGCGACGCAAAAGCGTCGCCGTTTTTGTATCAAAACAGCTGTTATCTCGAAGCAGCGCGCAAAAGCCGCGCCGCATCCAGCGCAAAGTAAGTGAGCACGCCATCCGCTCCCGCACGTTTAAACGCGAGCAGCGACTCCATCACCGTCTTGTCGTGATCGAGCCAGCCATTTTGAGCGGCGGCCTTGATCATCGCGTACTCGCCGCTGACTTGATATACGTACGTCGGAAAGCGAAACTCTTCCTTCACGCGATACACAATATCCAGATAAGGCATACCCGGCTTGACCATCACCATGTCCGCGCCTTCATCGATATCCATCCGCACTTCGCGCAGGGCTTCATCGGAATTCGCCGGGTCCATCTGATACGTCATCTTGTTGCTCTTGCCGAGGTTCGTCGCGGAGCCTACGGCATCGCGGAACGGCCCATAAAACGCCGATGCGAACTTCGCCGCATACGCCATGATCCGCGTATGCACGTGGCCGTCGCTCTCGAGCATTTCCCGGATCGCGCCGATCCGGCCATCCATCATGTCCGACGGCGCGACAATATCCACACCGGCTTCCGCCTGCGCACGCGCCTGTTCAACAAGAATGTCGCTGGTTTCGTCGTTGATGACGTAGCCATGTTCATCGAGAACGCCGTCTTGCCCGTGACTGGTGTACGGGTCGAGTGCGACGTCGGTGAGCACACCTAGTTCGGGGAAGTGCTTCTTCAACTCGCGTACGGCGCGTGGGATCAATCCCTCGGGATTGGTCGCTTCGCGGCCGTCAGGCGACTTCAACGACGGCTCGATGGCCGGAAACAGCGAAATGACCGGAACACCAAGTTCCACGCACTGCTCGGCGACTTTCATCAACAGATCAACCGATGTGCGCTCGACGCCTGGCATCGACGGAACGGCCTGACGCAGGTTCGTCCCCTCTACGATAAAAACCGGATAGATCAGATCATTCGTGGTCAACAGGTTTTCGCGCATCAGGCGGCGCGAAAAGTCGTCGCGGCGCATACGGCGCGGACGATGATGCGGATAGAAGCTCATGAGTTTGCTTGAAAAATGTTGAATAACGCGATCGGGGAATTGGCACGGGCTGCTCAATAGGGGCAAGAGCAAGAGCCACTCGTTGCAACCGCCTCAAACGCCGGGCTTGGTCGCCTCCAAAACCTTTTCGAGACAATGGTATATCATACCGATCGAGCAAGGCGCTTGGCGCCGAACTCCCCGCTTCTCCTCCCTGAGCGGGTGCCTGTGGCGATTCGTTATGGATTCGATCAGGCTGTTTGACCCGCCGTCATGCGGCGGGTTTTTTTATGTCGTGCGCCATGATCGGCCCAAAAGTGCACTCGGCAAGTTCCAGGTCGCTTACTGCGCCTCGTCTTCCGGATCGCTTTCTTCAATCGCCTTCGGAATCAGCCAGCTCTCGATCTTCTCGTGCGCTTCATCGAGGCCAACGCGCTTCAGCGCCGAAAAGAGCTGCAAGGTCAACTCGCCGCGATACCCCGCCGCCGTGTACTCATCGAATGCTTTCTTGGTCGCGCGCAGGGTGTTAATGCTTTCCTGGCGCGTCAATTTGTCGCATTTTGTCAGCAATGCGTGAATTGGCTTTCCGGTCGGCGCAAACCAGTCGAGCATGATCTTGTCGAGTTCGGTCAGCGGGCGGCGCGAGTCCATCATCAAAATCATGCCGACCAGTTGCGCGCGGCTTTGCAAATACGTGGACAGCAATTGCTGCCAATGCAGCTTGGCATTACCGGAAACTTCCGCGTAGCCGTAGCCCGGCAAGTCGACCACATGCGCCTTCGGCTCGTCTTTCGGCCCGACGGAGAAGTAGTTGATATGCTGCGTGCGCCCTGGCGTCTTACTGGCGAACGCGAGCCGCTTCTGATTGCACAGCAGGTTGATGGCCGTCGACTTGCCGGCGTTCGACCGGCCCGCAAATGCGATCTCCGGCTGCGGCGTAGGAGGCAGGTCCTTCAGGTGGTTGACCGTCGTAAAGAAACGGGCTTGATGGAGCAGGAATGACGACATGGGAAGACCGAAAGTGAAATTCTGTGGAAACTTGAGCTGTAAGGAGCCACTGAATACTGGGCTTGCCCCGACTGGCGTCTTTGCGTTTAGCGAGTTATTGTACAATACGACGGTTGTACGAAGACCAGCCAGGGCACGCAAGACCCAAGCGGGATAAGGAGTGAGACAGGTTTCAAGGCAGCTTTCGGGACGCGCGGCGGGTGAATTTTTAACCCGTATCGAACTCGTATCGCGTCCTCTGTCGGGTGTCTTGCAGTGCATCGGTAACCGTCGTTTTGCAGAACCTCACAATTCTCACAAGACGAAAAACAGGGTACGCGAATGAACCGACTGTACAAGACTCTGATGGTCCTGGAATTAGCAGCAGCATTCGGAGCGGGGTTGGTAGGCTGGACACTCACAGCGCAAGCGGCAGAGACGGCGGGTGCTACTTCCGCCGCCGTTCCCGCCAAGCCTGATGTCGCACGGGGCCAGGCCATTGCCACCCAGGTCTGCGCCGCGTGTCATGGAGCGGACGGCAATAGCGCAGGCGGCGCTTTTCCGAAGCTGGCAGGCCAGCACGCCGAGTACATCGTCAAGCAGTTGAAGGATTACAAGACCCAACCCGGAGCGAAAGAGCCGGCGCGCAAGAACGCGATCATGGCGGGCATTGCGGGTGCGTTGAACGATCAGGACATGATCAACGTGGCAGCCTATTTTGAGACGCAGAAGTCCAAGCCGGGTTACGCGCGGGACAAGAATACCGTGCCGCTCGGGCAGAAGATTTATCGGGGTGGCGTAACCGATAGAGCCGTCCCGGCGTGTGCCGCGTGTCATGGCGCAACGGGCATGGGTGTGCCGGTGCAGTATCCGCGATTGTCGGGGCAGTGGGCCGACTACACGGCAGCGCAACTCACCGCGTTCGCGCAAGGCACGCGTAACAACAGCGAACCGATGCACACCATTGCGTTGCGCCTCAACGAAGCGGAAGTGAAAGCGCTCGCGGACTACATTGCCGGCCTGCATTAACGTGCTGCATTAAAGACAGGTATCTGTCTGCATCAACCGCAGGTCTGCATTAAGATGCGCGCAGCGTCGGCCGGACGTGACAGGCGTGCGTCCCAGTGCAAACGCAATACGCAATACGAAGCCGGTCCGACGAGGCCGGCGCGCAAATAAGAAAAAAGGGTGGGACGCCGGTCATCGACCGCTTGCGTCTCCACCCTTTTTTGCTGTTCAGCCGGAGTTTGAATGAGCGTCACCACGTCGGGATTGCAGTCGAAGTCGAGCCGTAGCAGCGTGCGTCATGCCATCGAAACAATCAGTTCGATGCGCTTCGCCATCTCGCTGCTCGTGATTCTTGCAATAGCGAGCATCATCGGTACGGTTCTTACGCAGGAAGATCCTTACCCGAACTACGTCAATCAGTTCGGGCCGTTCTGGGCCGATATCTTTCGCGGCGTGAGCCTCTACAACGTGTATAGCGCGTGGTGGTTCATGCTGATCCTGATTTTCCTGGTGATCTCGGTGTCACTGTGCGTGATCCGCAACGGCCCGAAGATGATCGCGGACATGAAGAGCTGGAAGGACCGGGTGCGCGAAGGCAGTCTGCGCGCGTTCCATCACAAGGGCGAGTTTCCGGCAGTCGCGACCAACCGTGCCGATACCGCCGCCAAACTGCAACGGCTCGCGGGCAAGATGGGCTACAAGTTCGTGACACGCGAGACGGACAGCGGCGCGACGCTGATAGCTGCCAAGCGCGGCGCGCTGACGAAGCTTGGTTATATCTCGGCGCATCTGGCGATCGTGATTATCTGCATCGGCGGTTTGCTCGACAGCAACCTGCCCATCAAGCTGCAAATGTGGCTCTTCAACAAGACACCGATCGCGTCGAACGAAGTGATTAATGACATTTCGCCGTCGCATCGGCTGCCGACATCGAATTTGACGTTTCGCGGCTATGCGTGGGTGCCTGAGGGGCAGCACGTCGCGACCGCCATTCTGAATCAGCAGGACGGCTCGTTGATCCAGGACCTGCCGTTCTCCATCCAGCTCAATAAATTCATCGTCGATTACTACTCGACCGGCATGCCGAAGCTGTTCGCGAGCGATATCGTCGTGATCGATCATGCAACCGGCGAGCGCATTCCGGCGCGCGTGGAAGTGAACAAGCCGTTCACTTACGACGGCATTTCGATCTATCAATCGAGCTTCCAGGACGGCGGTTCGAAATTGTCGATGACTGCATGGCCCATGTCCGGCGATAACGCGAAGACCGTGCCGTTCGACGGCGCTATCGGCGGGACGGCGCCGGTGAGCCCGCAGATTGTTGGAGCCAAGGGCGAGAGCGTCGAGTTCACCGATTTCCGCGCGATCAACGTCGAAAACGTCACCGACGGCAACGGCGCCATCGATGCCCGCGGCGTCGGCAAGACGCAGACGCTGAGGCAGGCTTTCGACGAACGGCTCGGCTCCGGCGCGAAGACATCGAAGCCGACGGACTTGCGCAACGTGGGGCCATCGGTGCAATACAAGGTGCGCGGCACGGACGGCCAGGCGCGCGAGTTCAACAACTACATGCTTCCCGTCGATGTCCAGGGCCAGCCGATGTTCCTCGCCGGCATGCGTCTGAGCCCGAACGATCCGTTCCGCTACTTGCGCATACCCGCCGACGAGCAAAGCTCAGTCAAACAGTGGATGAGCCTGCGCGCCGCGCTCGAAACGCCGGCCATGCGC
This sequence comes from uncultured beta proteobacterium, assembly GCA_963708695.1. GTDB lineage: Bacteria > Pseudomonadota > Gammaproteobacteria > Burkholderiales > Burkholderiaceae > Caballeronia. Next base: position 68,004 of record CAVPTS010000026.1, on the reverse strand, counting down.
GACGAAGCGGCGCGTCGTTTCGCGAAGCGCTCGGTGCCGGAAGCCAACGCGGATTTGCAGAAGCATCTGGAGGAAAGCGCATCGCGCGTGCTGAACTTGTTTGCCGGCGCGGACGAAAGCGGCGCGACGGGTACGCCGGCGCAACCGGGTGCGGTCGTGGGCGGTTTTCAAGCAATAGCCGGTTTCATCGATAAATCCGTGCCCAAGGGCGAACAGGAAAAGGCGGCAGGTTTATTGCTGCGAATGCTGGAAGGCGCGACGTGGGATCTGTGGCAGATCTCGCGCGCCCAGAACGGCTTGCCCGAAGCGCAACCGGACGCGAAAAACACGCAGTTCGTGCAATCGTCGATTAATGCGCTTTCAGACAGCTTTCTGTACGGCGCGCCGGTATTTCTGCAACTCGATTCGTTCAAGCAGATCCAGGCTTCGGTGTTCCAGTTGACACGCGCACCGGGCAAAAAAGTGGTGTATCTTGGCAGCCTCCTGCTCGTACTCGGCATATTCTCGATGTTTTACGTGCGGGAACGCCGTCTCTGGTTTTGGCTCAAAGATACGGCAGCGGGCGGCACGAGCGTATTGATCGCCATGTCCACCGCACGCCGCACGCTCGATTTCGAGAGGGAATTCGCGCAAACGCGCGACGCGATCGGCGCCGCGCTCGGCGCCAAATCGCAGCCGGCGGCGCCTTCGTCGGAAACACCTCCGGACGCCAAGTCCGCCGGCTCGCACGATTCAACTCGGTAAGATCATGGACCTCACACAAGCCTCCTCGCAGTCGACCTCGGCGCAGCAGCGCGCGGGCAAAGTGCCCGTCGATCCCCATCTCTTCGACGAGCGGCCGTTTCTCAAGCGTCTCAGCGTGACCGACTGGCTGTTCGCGCTGGCGATGGTGGCCGGCGCGGGTTTCGCGCTGTTCCGCTATCACCCGTACATGAATTACTACGACAAGCTGGTGCTTTGCTGCGCCGTGCCTACATTCGTGGTGCTTGGGTGGCGCTGGAAACCGGTGCGGCTGCTGATTGCGAGTATCGCGGTGCTGTCGCTGTCGTCATTGCAGCTTTATCACTCGGATCTAGCTCGCGCCGATACCAACTTCTTCCTCAAATATTTCTTGTCGAGCCAGTCGGCCATTTTGTGGATGAGCGCGCTGCTCGTGATCGCCACGGTGTTCTACTGGATCGGCTTGCTGTCGCGTTCGCCCACGGGCGGCGCGATTGGCTCGAAGATGACCTGGTTCGCCGTGTTGATGGGTTTCACCGGCCTGATGGTGCGCTGGTACGAGTCGTACCTGATCGGCTCGGACGTTGGGCATATCCCCATTTCGAACTTGTATGAAGTGTTCGTGCTGTTCTGCCTGATCACGTCGCTGTTCTATTTGTATTACGAACAGCACTACAGCACGCGTGCCATGGGTGCATTCGTCCTGCTCGTGATCAGCGCGGCCGTTGGTTTCCTGATGTGGTACTCGATTGCCCGCGACGCCCAGCAGATCCAGCCGCTCGTGCCCGCGTTGCAAAGCTGGTGGATGAAGATCCACGTGCCGGCGAACTTCATCGGTTATGGCAGTTTTGCGCTGGCGGCCATGGTCGGCGTCGCGTATCTCGTGAAAGAGCGCGGCATTCTGGCGGATCGCCTGCCGTCGCTCGAAGTGCTCGACGACGTGATGTACAAATCGATCGCTGTCGGTTTCGCGTTCTTCACTATCGCGACCATTCTTGGCGCGCTGTGGGCGGCCGAAGCGTGGGGCGGCTATTGGAGTTGGGATCCGAAGGAAACGTGGGCACTGATCGTTTGGCTGAATTACGCTGCGTGGCTGCACATGCGGCTGATGAAGGGCCTGCGCGGCTCCGCCGCTGCGTGGTGGGCATTAACCGGATTGCTGGTCACCACGTTCGCATTCCTCGGCGTGAATATGTTTCTCTCCGGTCTGCATAGCTACGGCAAGTTGTAACCTTCGGCGTAAAACGCCGCCTGAAAACCGCCACGCAGGACTTGCTGGCGGTTTTTTTATTGCCCGGGCGGAATAGTTGTATCGAATTTAGTGTTCGTCACGAATATAGCTATAGCAACGGCGACGCATACGCGGCCCGCAGCGTGCTGATTGGCATGAATTTCAGGAGTATCGGTATGGTTATCAAACATAAAAACCAACTTTTCGGCGACGACATCGCGCGTAGCGAGATCACGCCGCGCGTCTTTTTCGAGAACCGCCGACGCGTGTTGCGGGCGGCGGGCGCGCTCGCCGCGACCGGTCTTGTCGGCGTAAATGGCGAAGCGTTCGCGACGATGACATCGCCCGATGCAAAGGGCCAGAAGCTCAGCGCGGCCACGAACACGAAGTTCGTCGCGATGGACAAGGTCACGTCGCTCAAGGACATCACGAGCTACAACAACTTCTACGAATTCGGCACCGACAAGGGCGATCCGGCGCAGAACGCGCATTCGCTGCGGCCGCGGCCGTGGAAGATATCGGTGGAAGGTGAGGTCAAGAACGCGAAGGTATATGACATCGATGAAATCCTGAAGCTCGCGCCGCTCGAAGAACGGATCTATCGGCTGCGCTGCGTGGAAGGCTGGTCGATGGTGATTCCGTGGATCGGCATTCCGCTCGCCGAAATCATCAAGCGCGCCCAGCCGACGGGCAACGCAAAGTACGTGCAGTTCATCTCGCTCGCCGATCCATCGCAGATGCCGGGACTCTCCACGCCGATCCTCGACTGGCCGTATTCCGAAGGATTGCGCATGGACGAGGCGATGAATCCGCTGGTGCTGCTGACCGTTGGTTTGTACGGTGAGGTGCTGCCGAATCAGAACGGCGCGCCGGTGCGCATTGTCGTGCCCTGGAAATACGGCTTTAAAAGCGCGAAATCGCTGGTCAAGATTCGTTTTGTCGAGAAGCAGCCGAAAACGAGCTGGAACGAATATGCGCCGGCCGAATATGGTTTTTACTCGAACGTGAATCCGAATGTCGATCATCCGCGATGGAGCCAGGCGACGGAACGGCGTATCGGCGAGGACGGATTTTTCACGCCCAAGCGCAAGACGCTGATGTTCAACGGTTATGGCGATCAGGTCGCGTCGTTGTATCAGGGCATGGATCTCAAGGCCAACTTTTAAGGTTGAGGGAGACAAGGGATGGCTGTGGCTTCCGATGTAAAAACAAGACCGGCGCCGCGCGGCGCCACTGCCGGCACGAACTGGATCGTGCCCGCGAAAGTAGCCGTGTTCCTCGGCGGTTTGTATCCGCTTGCGCGCATTGTGTTGCTCGGCTTCACGGGCGGCTTGGGCGCGAATCCGATCGAGTTCATCACGCGCTCGACGGGTCTCTGGACGCTCGTGTTTCTGTGCATCACGCTTGCCGTAACGCCGGTTCGTCGTCTCACCGGCCTGAACGCGCTCCTGCGCTTTCGGCGGATGCTCGGACTATTTGTGTTCTTCTACGTCGCGCTGCACTTCACGACCTACATCTGGTTCGACAAATGGTTCGATGTCTTCGCGATCCTCAAGGACATCACCAAGCGGCCGTTCATCATGGTCGGATTTGCTGCGTTCGTGCTGCTGATCCCGCTCGCCGTCACGTCGCCGAAAGCGATGGTGAGAAAACTCGGCCGTCGCTGGCAGACGCTGCATAAGCTGATTTATCTGATAGCCGCGCTCGCCATCCTGCACTTCTGGTGGATGAAAGCGGGCAAGCACGATCTCATCCTGCCGAAGATCTATGGCGCGATCGTGATCGTGTTGCTGGCGTGGCGGGTGATTGTCTGGTTGCGGTCACGAATGACACAGGGACGCGCGACCTAAAGTTGCAGGCGAAAAAAAGGGCGGCGCTTAAACGGCGTCGCCCTTTTTTAATTTTGCGAAGTCAAATCAGTCCGGAAAGATCGATTCGCCGGCGAACAGTTCTTTCACTTCTTCCCGTTCGCGCACCAGCCGCGCGCGTTCGCGATCGACCATGACTTCGGCGGCGCGCGGGCGCGTGTTGTAGTTCGAACTCATCACGAAACCGTACGCGCCGGCCGAGAAGATTGCGAGCAGATCGCCTTGTTCAATAGCGAGCGTCCGGTCTTTGCCAAGCCAGTCGCCGCTTTCACAAACGGGTCCGACCACGTCGTAGACCTGCGCTTTCTGCGCGCCGCTTTCCACCGCTTCGATGCGATGAAACGCTTGGTACATCGCGGGCCTGGCGAGGTCGTTCATGGCGGCATCGACGATAGCGAAATTCTTCTCCGCGCCCGGCTTCAGGTATTCCACGCGCGTGAGCAGCACGCCGGCATTGCCGACCAGCGAACGGCCCGGCTCAAAATACACTTCGCGATGACCGTGTCCGCGTTTTTCAATGTGCGCGAGCACCGCGCCCACGAATTCGCCGATAGCCGGCGGCGTTTCGTCGTCGTAGGTAATGCCGAGTCCACCGCCGACATCGACGTGATGAATCGTCGTGCCGTCCGCCTCGATCTGCTTCACGAGTTCGAGCAATTTATCGATGGCGTCAAGGTACGGGCTCACTTCCGTGATCTGCGAACCGATATGGCAATCAATGCCGATCACGTTCAGGTTCGACATGGCGGCCGCTTGCGCGTAGGTCGCGCGGGCATCGCTGAAGGCCACGCCGAACTTGTTCGACTTGAGGCCGGTGGAAATATACGGATGCGTTTTGGCATCGACGTCAGGATTCACGCGCAGCGATACCGGCGCTTGTTTGCCAGCAGCCTTGGCTACTTCGTTGAGCGCGTGCAATTCGGGAATTGATTCGACGTTGAAGCACTTCACGCCGGCATCGAGTGCTTCACGCATTTCCGCCACCGATTTACCCACGCCCGAGAACACCGTGTTTTCTGCTTTGCCGCCCGCGGCTAGCACGCGCGCCAGTTCCCCCGACGAGACGATATCGAAACCCGCGCCGAGTCGCGCGAACACGTTCAGCACCGCGAGGTTGCTGTTGGCTTTCACGGCCACGTGAACGGTGGCGCGGCGGCCGGCGCAGGCATCGGCGTAAGCTTGATAGGTGTCAGTCAGCGCGCTGCGTGAATACACGTAGAGCGGCGTTCCGAACTGTTCGGCCAGCGATACGGCAGAAACGCCTTCGACTTGAAGCACGCCGTCGGCGCGCGAGAATGCGGATTGAGTCATGAGTTTTCTGGGTCCGGCTGACGCGCTAGTCGAATACCTTCGAGTACATATAAAACGAGCGCGGCGTGGCGAAGATTAGTAGCCGGCAGAAGCGGCTTTAGGTGCGGATGCTGGTGAGGACGGTTTCAAATCGTCGTCGGGAGCGAGCGAGAGCGGCGTGCCGGATGTGTCGGGGACATCGCTGGTATCGACCACGGACGACGCTGCGTCCGGCGCTTTCGCACTGCTAGCCGGCAACGGCGGCAGGCTGGCGGGACGAGCCGGGAGTGGCGGGGCGACGGGCAAATAGAGCGGTCCGCGCTGACCACAGGCGGTGAGCAGCGTGCCGGCGGAAATAGCCAAAGCCGCTACAATCGCGCTCATCCTGAAGACGACTTGCATCACTGTCCCTGAATAATTAATCGACGGAGTTTAGCATGACCGACAACGAATACCTGACCCTCGCCGAGGCTGCGCTGGCGGCCATCGAGCGCGATGTGGACGGCCTTGAGGCCGACGTGGAATTCGAGCGCAGCGGCAATGTTCTGACACTCGAATTCGAGAATCGCACGAAGCTGATCGTCAATTTGCAGCCGCCCATGCACGAGGTCTGGCTCGCGGCGAAAGCGGGCGGCTTCCATTACAAGTATGTGGATGGCGCCTGGCGCAACACGCGCGACGGTAGCGAGTTTTACGAGGCGCTCAGCAAATACGCAAGCGAACAGGCCGGCGAGCCAATCCGCTTTTCAGCCTGAATTCCAACGGGCCGACTCGCGCGTTCACTGTCGCGCGTTCACTGTCCTTTGAACAGATTCATGATGTCCTGTTTTTCCTGCTCGCCAACTTGCGGAGCGGGCGCCGCCGGCGACGTGCCGCTGGCGTCTGCAGGCGCGGCCTGACTGACACCGATTGTCGCGATAAAACCATGGCCCGGCGTCAGGTCGTCGAAATACAGTTCGCCTCCGAGCGAGACCACGTCGGGCGGCATCATCGATTTGTATTCGGGCACGTCGCGCAATGCCCGGCTCATGTAGTCCATCCACACGGGAAGTGCGAGTCCGCCGCCCGTTTCCTTGTCACCGAGACTGCGCGGCGAGTCATAGCCGATCCAGGCAATCGCCACCAGCGAATGCTGATAGCCGGCGAACCACGCATCGTGGGAATCGTTCGTCGTGCCCGTCTTGCCGGCTAGGTCAGTGCGCTTCAGTTGGTTCGTTCGCGCGCCGGTGCCGCGTTGCGCCACGCTTTGCAGCAGGCTGTTCATCACGTAGGCGTTACGCGGCGTAATGGCGAGCGGCGCGCTTTCGCCAGCGACCAGCGGCTGCGGATGTGACACTACCGCGCCGCGTGGATCGGTGATGTCGGCGATCAGATACGGATTCACCCGATAACCGCCATTCGCAAAGACCGAATACCCCGTCGCCATTTGCAGCGGCGTGACCTGACCGGCGCCAAGCGCCATCGGCAGATAGGCGGGCTGACGCGCGGCGTCGAATCCGAACTTCGTGACGTAGCCTTGCGCGTACTTCGTGCCGATGTTGTTCAGGATGCGGATGGACACCAGATTCTTCGATTTCATCAACGCGGTGCGCATGGGCATCGGGCCGTCGAAACCGCCGCCGTAGTTCTTCGGCTCCCACGCCTGTCCGCCCGTTTCAGCAGCGCTGAAATAAAGCGGCGCGTCGTTGATGATGGTTGCCGGCGACAAGCCTTTTTCAAGCGATGCCGAATAGATAAACGGCTTGAAGCTCGACCCAGGCTGACGCCACGCTTGCGTGACGTGGTTGAACTTGTTCTTGTTGAAATCGAAGCCGCCGACGAGCGCGCGGATCGCGCCATCCTGCGGCACGATGGAAACAAAGGCACCTTCCACTTGCGGCAGTTGCGTGATGATCCAGGCGTCGTCCTCGTTCTTCGTCAGGCGCACGATGGCGCCCGGCCGGATGCGCTGGTTCGGCTGTGCCCGCGAACTGAGCGCGCTGGCGACAAAGCGCAGATCGTTGCCCTGAACAACCGCGACGTTGCCATCGATAAAATGCGCCTTGATCTGCTTCGGACTGGCCTCGGTGACTACCGCGGCGACTATCTCGCCGTTGTCCGGATGGTCGACGAGTGCGTCGTCAATAGCCTGTTCACGATCATCGGGATCTGCCGGCAGGTCGATATAACCCTCCGGCCCGCGATACCCATGCCGGTGCTCATAGTCCATCAAACCTTTACGCACGGCGCGATATGCGGCGTCCTGATCCGCTGAATCGATAGTCGTCACCACGTTCAGGCCGAGCGTATAAGCCTCTTCACGATACTGCGTGTACATCATCTGGCGAACCATTTCGGCGACGTACTCGGCATGCACGCTGAACTCGCGCCCGGCGCCCTTCACTACGAGCGGCTGTTTCGCGGCCTCTTCGTATTGCTCGCGCGTGATGTAGCGCAGCTCCAGCATCCGTTCGAGGATGTATTGCTGGCGGACCTTCGCGCGCTTGGGATTGACGACCGGGTTATACGCCGACGGAGCCTTAGGCAAGCCGGCGAGCATGGCGGCCTCGGCGAGCGTGATGTCCTTCAGGTCCTTCCCGAAATAGACCCGCGCGGCGCTTGCAAAACCGTAGGCGCGCTGTCCCAGATAAATCTGGTTCATGTAGACCTCGAGAATCTGGTCTTTCGTCAACGCGCGCTCGATCTTGTACGCGAGCAGCATTTCGTAGATCTTGCGGGTGTAGGTTTTTTCGCTCGACAAGAAGAAATTGCGCGCGACCTGCATGGTGATCGTGCTCGCGCCTTGCGACGCATGGCCGTTCGTCAATGCCACCGTGCCGGCACGCAGGATACCGGTCAGATCGACGCCACCGTGATCGTAGAAACGCGCGTCCTCGATAGCGAGCACCGCTTTCTTAAGATAATCCGGCACGTCCTGAATGCGCACGACACTGCGCCGCTCTTCGCCGAATTCGCCAATCAGCACGTGATCCGCCGTGTAGATGCGCAAGGGCACTTTCGGGCGGTAATCGGTGAGCGCCTCGAGCGACGGCAGGTTGGGTTGCGCCACCACGAGCGCGTAACCCAGCACGAGCCCGGCGCTGACAATCAACCCCACAATACAAATTAACAATCCGAGCAGAAGCCTGATCCATAGCGGACGACGCTTCTTGGGTTCGGAATGACGGGACGGCGGGGACGACGGAGACTGAGATTGCATGGCACCACCAGAAAACGGTCCCGCGATTATAGCTGTCCGACTTTGCGGCTTTCGACGGGCTTACTCCGGTGTTGCGCGAACGTCTCGGCGCCACCGGTTTCTCGCACATTAAGTATTGACTGACTGGCACGGCTAACGTTTGCGGAACGTGCGCCCAAGCCACGCAGCCGCAGTTTTTGAGCCCGCCGTCGCCTTCACGTTAGCCACTCGGCCGAATGGTGGCAACCATCGCTGCTGCCCACAATTCTTTCATTGCCAGCGCCCGAACGGTTCGGTGCGCGGTTCAGAAAGAGAGGTAAAGCATGGGTACGCAAACAGCATTGCGCGGATCGATTTTGACGGTCACGCGCCGGTTCGCGGCGGGTATTGATATTAACGAACGGGCACTGAGGCTCGCCGTCGTCAGCAAACGGCTGCAGGCGAACCGGCCGGTGTGCGTCGAACGGCTGGAGGAAATTCTGCTGCCGCCGGGGGTGGTAATAGGCTGCGATTTCGTTGACCGGGCAGCGGTCACGGCTGCGTTGCGCGAGGCGTTTTCGCGGTTGCCGGCGCATGGCGCGCTGCGTTCCCTGCGTTGCGCGATGGCGTTGCCGGCATCGGCCACGCTTACCACGCGCATACCGCTCGCGCATCTATCGCATGCGGGGCCGATGTCGGCGTCGGCGTTGGGGCGGGACCCTCGGGGTCTGCTTGAACCGGCCGTGCTGGCGGAAGCCGAACGGGTGGCGGGCATCGAGCGCGGCGCATTGGCGGTCGACTGGTCAATTGAAGCGCGCGAGGATGGTTGCGCGGAGGTATCGATAGCGGCTACCGGGCGTCAACACGTGGAGTCGCGGGTGGAAACGGCGGCGGCGGCCGACATCGTGCTGAGCGCCATCGATGGTGAACCGGGCGCGGCTCTGCGTGCCTTGCGCTATTGCGCCGCCATGGAAATCGATCCGCAAGAGCGGTTTATCGCGTGCTGGGTGGAAGGCGCGGGGCTGCATGCGTGGGTGGTCGGCGAGGACGGCGTGGAGACGGAGTTGCGATATCCGTCGCCGGAGTATTCGAGCGCGATGGAGGCGCTGGCCGATCTGGCCGGCGATGGTCCTCGTGTGCACTGGATTTACATCGGCGGGGATATCGAATTGCTGAATCGCGCGGGCGTGTCGACGCAGATGCTCGCGGCGGCGTTTGCGTGCCCCGTCATGCCATTTGAATGCGCACCATTCTGCAACGGCGCGCAACGCGTGGATGAGCGCCTGGCCCATTCGCCGCTGTTTGCCGTGGCGCTGGGACTCGCGCTGCGCGAGGTGATGCCATGAGCACGATCGGTTTGCATGCGTTCAATCTGCTGCCCTACCGGCCGGGTGCGCGGCGCCGGGCGCGTAACCGCGCGTTGGCGCTGCTCGCGGGCGCAAGCGTGGCGGGGTGTGCAGCGGTCGGCGTGCTGGCGGGATGGGATGCGTTGGAGCGGGTTCGTATCGATGAAAGCCGCGGGGCACTCGACGTCGCGCTGGCGCAATTGACCGTGCCCGTGGCGGAGCACGCGCGTCTGGTCGAGCAGGAAGCATTGCGGCAGCGCGCGCTGCGCGCAGCCGCGCCGATTGCCGCGCCGCGTGCACGATTTCTCGGCTTGCTCGACGCGCTGGTTCGCGGGTCGTCGCAGGGGAATGTCGGTTTGCAGCGGGTGACGCAACGAGCGGACGAGGTGGAGCTTGCCGCGAGCGCGCCGGATTCGCACGTGGCTGCGGCGTGGCTGAAAGCGCTTGAGAGCGTAGCGGGTGTGCGCGCTGTAGAAATCGTGGAAATGCGTCGGCGGGTTGTTGCGCCGGCTTCTTTGCGACCGGCGGCGGTTGCGGGCGTTCGACCTGTCGCTGTGAACTTGCAGGACAAAAGCGGCGCCTACGATTTCATCGCGGTCGTGCGATGGGCGGAAAGTGCGGCCGGCGAGAATGGAGCGAAGCTGCTGAAGGCGGGTAAGCGTGACGCGTCGTCGTCGTCGAAGTCGAAGGCTGTCAGCCGGAGCGCGCAATGAACCGGTTCGCCAAGCCTTCGCACGCCGTTCAAGACTCCGCTTTCTTACGCTTGCTGCTGCAGCCTGTTGATGCCTGGAGTGATTATCGGATTGCCTTGACGAGCGTTGTCGTCGCTGCGCTGGTGTTTGCGGCAGGAGCCGCGCTATGGCGTGCTTCCGATCTGAGCGGCACGGAAGCTAGCCGCTCGGCACTGGACCATGTGCAGCAACGGCTGAATGGCGCTCGCGCTTTGGCCGCGCAGTTGCCTGCTATGCGCGCGCGATTGGGCGGCGCGCCGCCGTCGCGCTGGAGCGTCGCCGATGCGCTCCACGAGATCACAGCGCTCGCGGCACAAAGCGGATTGCGCATCGGAACGATCGAACCGTCTGCGCAAAAGGGAGAGGGCCTTGAGACGGAGCGGCCGCTGCGCTTTCGCGCCGAAGGTTCGTTTGGTGAGATCCGGCGGTTTCTGGACGCGTTGGAAGGGCTGCCGCGTCTGGTCGTTCCCGCCGATCTGCAAATGAAGCGGAACGCGGACACGCTGGCGCTCGAGGCGACGCTGAGAGTATTCGAGGACTTGCCGGCGGTTGCCCGGCCGGCGCCATCGCGCCGGGACGCGTTCGCGATCGATCCTTTCGGGGTGAAGAACGGCACAGGAGCCAACGATCCAGGCGCGATCCTCCTCGTCGGGACGCTGCTCGGACAACGCGGTGCAATGGCGCTGGTGGAAACGGCCGCCGGGGTCGATGGATTTTCACCCGGTCAGATGATCGGCGACGAACGGCTTGGCAGCGTGCGTTTGCGTTCGATCGAGCTAAGCCGCCGCGACGGCGTGGTGCGGGCGATGGGCTTCGCAGAGGATCGGCCATGAACTTGCTGGATCGTTCGTTTTCGTTTTGGCCCAGGCGCCGGAGATTCGCATGGACGATCGCGGCGATGTTGCTGCTGCGGCCGCTCGTCGTCGTTGCAGCGATTCCGCCGCTTCCGCCGCTGCCCGAGAGCATCTCTGAGAACCTCCCCTTGACCCTGCCGACGGATCAGTTCGCGGTTGAAAGTCCGGAGGAAGTACCCGCCCCGCCAACGGACGATAACGCCGCGTGGCTGGCCCCGGTCAAACCACCCGCGCCGGCGGCGACAGTCGAAGCCACGCCGCCGCTGGAGGGGCCGCCAACCCCTTTGCCGCCTGTCGAGCGCATGAGCCGCAGTCCGGTGGACGCGAAAAACCCGGCAACCGACGACGGCAAGCCCATCTCGCTGAACCTGAAAAACGCCGACTTGAGCGCCGTGCTGCAAACGTTCGCGAAGTTTTCGGGCGTGAATATCGTCGCTAGCGAAAAGATTCGCGGGCAGGTGTCGCTGAATCTGATCGATGTGCCGTGGCGACGCGCTTTCGATACCTTGCTTGACGTCCACGGCCTCGCGATGGAGCGTCACGGCGAGGTGATCTGGGTTGCGCCGCTGACTGAGCTGGCAGCTCGGGAACGCCTTCGCTTCGAAGCGCACGCGCGTGCCGCCGATCTCGAGCCGCTCGGCAGCCGCACGTTCGTTCTGCGTTATCCGCGGGCTGACGACGTGCGCAAGCTCCTGACCGGTTCGGGCAGCCAGCGGGTGTTGTCGAAGCGCGGTTCCGTGATGGCCGACGCGCGCACGAACCTGCTGTTCGTCACCGACCTCGAAGCGCGCGTGGCGCAGATCGCCGAGTTGATCGCGCGGATCGACCAGCCGACGCCGCAGGTGATGATCGAGGCGCGCATCGTGGAAGGGGATACCGGCTTCTCGCGCAACCTCGGCGTGAAGCTTTCGATGACACCCACCGGCGACGGTACCGCGCGCGGTCTCGTAGCGGGCCCGGAGGGAGCGGTGTTCGATCTATCGGCGCGGCCGATCGGCGGATTCGACGCCGCGACCGCCGGCCTCACGCTGTTCGCGGCGCAGGCTACGCGCCTGCTGAACATCGAGTTGAGCGCGCTGGAAAACGAGGGGCGTGGCCAGATTGTGTCGAGTCCGCGCGTGATCACGGCGGACCGCGTGAAAGCGGTGGTCGAGCAGGGCACGGAATTGCCGTATCAGGCGAAAGTGGGCAACGGCGTGTCGGGCGTGCAGTTCCGCCGGGCCGCGCTGAAACTGGAGGTCGAGCCGCAAATAACGCCGCACGGCCATGTGATCCTGGACCTGGACGTATCGAAGGATAGTGTCGGCGAGCAGACCGCCGCGGGCCCGGCAATCAACACCAAACACGTGCAGACTCGCGTAGAGGTGGAGGACGGCGGCACGGTGGCTATCGGCGGGATATATTCCACTGATGAACGCGATGACGTCACGCGGGTCCCGCTGCTCGGTAAAATCCCGGTATTGGGCTGGCTTTTTCGTCACACCGCGCGGCGTAATTCACGCAGTGAACTGGTCATTTTCATCACCCCGCATATCGTCCCGGCGCGCTTGTGAAGGCCGCCGGCAAGCCTTCCCGACTCGACAAAGCGGCCCTTTTGCCCTTAAGCTCCCGCACGAACGGGACCAGAATCGGGACCGGAATCAATGCACAAGGAAGCGAGTTGGAAGCCGGGCAAGCGAACGCGAACGTATTTTTCGTCGGACTCATGGGTGCAGGCAAGACCACCGTGGGGCGGGCGGTCGCGCGCCGCTTACAGCGCTCGTTCATCGATTCCGACCACGAAATCGAGGCGCGCACGGGCGCGCGCATCCCCGTGATCTGGGAAGTCGAAGGTGAGGAAGGCTTCCGGCAGCGCGAAGCGGATGTCATCGACGAACTGTCGCTGCGCGAGAATATCGTGCTCGCCACGGGCGGCGGCGCGATTCTCCGGCCGGAAAATCGCGAACATCTGAAGAATCGCGGGCTGGTGATCTATCTGCGCGCAACGCCGCACGAATTGTGGCAGCGCACGCGGCGCGATAAAAACCGGCCGCTGCTGCAAACCGATGACCCGCGCGGCAAGCTCGAAGCGCTCTATCGCTTGCGGGACCCGCTGTATCAGGAGTGCGCGCATTTCATCGTGGAAACCGGGCGGCCGACCGTGAATAACCTCGTCAACATGGTGTTGATGCAACTGGAGATGGCCGGCATCGCCAAGCCGGCCACGTCATAATGTCGACCATGATTACCGTCAACGTTGAACTGGGCGATCGCGCCTATCCCATCCATATCGGCGCCGGGTTGATTGGCCGGAGCGAACTGTACGCGCCGCATATTGCGGGCTCATCGGTCGCTATTGTCACCAACACCACGGTCGATCCGCTCTACGGCAACACGCTTCGCGCGGCCCTCGCGCCGCTCGGTAAAAAGGTCACGACCATCGTGCTGCCCGATGGCGAGGCGCACAAGAATCTCGAGACGCTCAACCAGATTTTCAGCGCACTGCTCACCGAGCGCGCCGACCGCAAGACGACGCTTATCGCGCTGGGCGGCGGGGTGATTGGTGACATGACGGGCTTTGCCGCCGCCAGCTACATGCGCGGTGTGCCGTTCATCCAGGTGCCGACCACGTTGCTCGCACAGGTCGACTCCTCGGTTGGCGGCAAGACCGGCATCAACCACCCGCTCGGCAAGAATATGATCGGCGCGTTTTATCAGCCGCAAGCCGTGATCGCGGATATCGGGGTTCTTCGGACTCTGCCGGCGCGAGAGCTTGCCGCGGGTATCGCGGAAGTGATCAAGACGGGCGCAATCGCCGACAGCGAATTCTTCGAGTGGATCGAGTGGAACATCGCTGCATTGAATGACTGCGATGCCACCGCGCTCGCGCACGCGGTGAAACGCTCGTGCGAGGTGAAAGCGTCGGTGGTTGCCGCCGACGAGCGCGAAGGCGGCTTGCGCGCCACCCTCAACTTCGGCCACACGTTCGGTCACGCTATTGAAGCGGGGCTGGGTTACGGTGAATGGCTGCACGGCGAAGCGGTGGGATGCGGCATGGTGATGGCAGCGGATCTGTCCGTGCGGCTCGGCCGGCTGGATGAATCTTCGCGCATGCGCCTCACGAAGCTGATCGCGGCGGCGAAGTTGCCGGTCAAGGCGCCGGTGCTGGGTGCGGATCGCTATATCGACTTGATGAAGGTCGATAAGAAAGCCGAAGCGGGTGAGATCAAGTTCATCCTGCTCAAGCGTTTTGGTGAGACCGAGATTACGGGTGCGCCGGATGACGCAGTGCGCGCGACGCTCGCGGCCAGCGTCTGATCGGCTGCTTTCAGCGACGAAGAAATAGCTCCGCGAAGTCATCGCGAGAAACCCGGGTCTCGAGGTGACCGCAGCCACGGAAAACACGATCACTCACTGCAACGGATGACCGGCGACAGCGTTGCACTGACATCTTGACGCCACATCAGTCGAGCTCGTTGCCGTGAGAAACACGATGGTCCAACGCAACGGTCAAGCCGCAGCATCACGCTGACATTCCCGACGCTGCCCCAGGACGCGGCCGTTGCCAAGCAGTACACGACGATGATTCGGAGCAGCCGGTGAGCGACAAGACATTTCAGGTTTCCAGCATCACACCGACGTCCTTTGCGCTCGAAGCGCATCTCGCGCCTTATGCCGCTCGCTCAACCGAGTCACGCGGGCGCCGCTTTGAAGAGAAGGCGCCTGTCGCACGCACCGAATTCCAGCGTGACCGCGATCGCATCGTCCACTCCACGGCGTTTCGTCGGCTCGAATACAAGACGCAGGTTTTCGTGAACCACGAAGGCGACCTGTTTCGCACGCGCCTCACGCACAGCCTGGAAGTCGCGCAGATCGCGCGGTCCGTGGCGCGCAACCTGCGCGTGAACGAGGATCTGGTCGAAGCCATTTCCCTCGCGCACGATCTTGGCCATACGCCGTTCGGCCATGCCGGACAAGACGCGCTGAACGAATGTATGCGCGATCACGGGGGCTTCGAACACAACCTGCAGAGCCTCGTCGTGGTCGACGAGCTTGAAGAACATTACGGCGCGTTCGACGGCCTGAACCTCTGCTTCGAAACCCGCGAAGGCATTCTCAAACACTGCTCGCACGAGAACGCGCTGAAGCTCGGCGCACTCGGCGAGCGCTTCTTGAACCGCAAGCAACCGTCGATAGAAGCGCAGATCGCGAACGTCGCCGACGAAATCGCCTACAACAATCACGACGTGGACGACGGCCTGCGCTCGGGCCTGATCACGCTGGACCAACTCGCCGATGTCGCGCTTTGGCAGACGCATCACGACGCGGCGCGCGGCGAGTATCCGAATATTGAAGGACGACGGCTGATTCACGAGACCATTCGACGGATCATCAATACGCTGGTCGTGGATCTGATCGAGTCGACCAGCGCGAATCTGGCGCGGGTGAATCCGCAAACGGTCGATGACGTCCGCCAGGCGCCGGCGCTTGTCATGCACGGAGACGCCGTCGCTGCGCAAGCCGCCGAACTCAAGCGCTTCCTGTACAAGAACCTGTATCGCCATTACCGCGTGATGCGCATGGCGAACAAGGCGCGGCGCGTGGTGAGCGGCCTTTTCAATGCATTCAACGGCGACCCGCGCCTGCTGCCGCCGAACTTTCAGGCACGCGGGCCAGTTGCCGAAGAATCCGCCAACGATCCTCATCGCCATGAAGCGGCTGCGGGCAGCACGCAGGCGCGGCTGATTGCGCATTACATCGCGGGCATGACGGATCGCTACGCATTAAAAGAATATCGACGTCTCTTCGTCATCGACGAGAATTAAAATCGCGCCGACTCTTATGTTCCGGGCGCCTCGCGCGCTCGTTCTACAGTCCGTTCTGCATCCACCAAACTTCACCCGGGTTCTAGGAGACGTTATTCATGAGTAGTCGCAAGCTGCTGGTCGGCTCCATTTCCATCGCCGCCGTTCTCGCTTTTGGCGCAAGTCATGCGCAGGCCGCGACCGAAATCCAGTTCTGGCATGCAATGGAATCCGCGCTCGGCGAGCGCGTGAATGACATCGCGAACGACTTCAACGCGTCGCAGAGCGACTACAAGATCGTGCCGGTCTTCAAAGGGACCTACGACCAGACCATGGCGGCAGGCATCGCGGCGTATCGCAGCGGCAACGCGCCGGCCATCCTGCAGGTCTATGAAGTCGGCACGGCCACGATGATCCAGGCCAAGAAAGCCGTGCTTCCCGTCTCCGATGTCTTCAAGCAAGCCGGCATTCCGCTCGATGAAAAGGCGTTCGTGCCGACTATCGCGAGCTATTACAGCGACGCCAAAACGGGCCATCTGATTTCGATGCCCTTCAACAGCTCGACGCCCGTGCTCTATTACAACAAGGACGCGTTCAAGAAGGCCGGCATCGATCCAACGCATCCGCCGAAAACGTGGACCGAACTCGAAGCCGATGCGAAGAAGCTGAAAGCGGCCGGCATGTGCGGCTATTCGTCTGGCTGGCAGAGCTGGATTCAGTTGGAGAACTACAGCGCGTGGCATGGCGTGCCGTTTGCATCGAAGAATAATGGCTTCGACGGCACCGACGCCGTGCTCGAATTCAACAAGCCGCTGCAAGTCGCGCACATCCAGTTCATGCAGAACATGGCGAAGGAAGGCACGTTCACGTATGTCGGCCGGAAGGACGAGGCGGTATCGAAGTTTTATAGCGGCGATTGCGGCATTGTGACCAATTCGTCGGGCTCGCTCGCCAACATCAAGAAGTACGCGAAGTTCAGTTTCGGCACGGGCATGATGCCGTACGACGAGAGCGTGAAGGGTGCACCGCAGAATGCGATTATCGGCGGCGCGAGTCTTTGGGTGCTGGCCGGCAAGGATCCGGCAACGTACAAGGGCGTCGCCAAGTTCCTCGCTTACCTGAGCTCGCCGGCAGTGGCCGCCAAATGGCATCAGGACACGGGCTATCTGCCGGTCACCACGGCCGCGTACGAACTGACGCAAAAGCAGGGTTTCTATGAAAAGAATCCCGGCGCCGATACCGCGATCAAACAGATGCTGAACAAGCCGCCGCTGCCGTTCACGAAGGGCTTGCGTCTGGGCAACATGCCGCAGATCCGAACGATTGTCGACGAAGAACTCGAACAGGTCTGGGCGCAGAAGAAATCGCCGAAGGACGCACTCGACTCCGCTGTTTCACGCGGCGACGAGCTGCTTCGCCGCTTCGAGAAGGCGGGAAGCTAAACCTGCCATGGAAAAACGATCGCGGTTCAATACGAGCCTGCTGCCTTACCTGCTGGTCGCGCCGCAACTCGCGATCACCGCGCTCTTTTTTCTGTGGCCAGCCGGCGAGGCGCTGTGGCAAGCCACGCAGAGTCAGGATGCGTTCGGCACGTCGAGCGAGTTTGTCGGGCTGGCGAATTTCAAGCAGATTTTCTCCGATCCGCTCTACCTCTCGTCATTCAACACGACGATTATTTTCTGCTCGCTCGTCACGGTTTCGGGGCTCGTGATCTCGCTGCTGCTGGCCGCATGCGCTGATCGGGTGACAAGGGGCAGGAAGCTTTATCAGACGCTGTTGATCTGGCCGTACGCGGTCGCGCCTGCTATTGCCGCCGTGCTCTGGTCGTTCCTGTTCAATCCGAGCATTGGTTTGGTGACCTATGCGCTCGCGAAATACGGCATTGTCTGGAATCATGCGCTGAACGGTTCCCAGGCGATGTTCCTGGTCGTGCTGGCGTCGGTGTGGAAGCAGGTGAGCTACAACTTCCTGTTCTTCTACGCCGGTTTGCAGGCCATTCCGCGTTCGCTGATCGAAGCTGCGGCCATTGACGGCGCCGGTCCCGTGCGGCGGTTTTTCGGGATCGCGCTGCCGTTGTTATCGCCGACGAGTTTCTTCCTGCTGGTCGTGAACCTCGTCTACGCCTTCTTCGATACCTTCCCCGTGATCGATGCCGCCACCGGCGGCGGCCCCGCGCAGTCCACGAAAACGCTCATCTACAAGATCTTTGCCGAAGGTTTCCAAGGTCTCGATATCGGCAGTTCGGGCGCTCAGTCGGTCGTGCTGATGGTGATTGTGGTGGCGCTGACTGTCGTGCAATTTCGCTTCATTGAACGCCGGGTGCAGTACTCATGATCGAGAACCGTCGCGGTTTCGACCTCTTTTGCCACGCGGTACTGATTGTGGGCGTGGTGCTGGTCGTGTTTCCGGTCTACATCGCGTTTTGCGCGGCCACGATGAGCGAAGCCGAAGTATTCCGCGTGCCGATTTCGCTGGTTCCAAGCACGCATTTGTTCGAGAACGTGGTGAACATCTGGACGCATGGCAGCGGCAACGCGGCGAGTCCGTTCGGCCGGATGCTGTTGAACAGTCTGGTCATGGCGCTTGTGATTTCGATAGGCAAGATCGCTATCTCGATGCTGTCTGCCTACGCCATTGTGTTCTTCCGCTTCCCGTTTAAAAACCTGGCCTTCTGGCTAATCTTTGTCACGCTGATGCTGCCGGTGGAAGTGCGGATTTTCCCGACCGTTCAAGTCGTTTCATCGATGCATCTCAGCAACACGTACGCGGGCTTGACGTTGCCGCTGATTGCATCGGCGACGGCGACGTTTCTGTTTCGCCAGTTCTTCATGACGCTGCCCGATGAATTGATGGAAGCGGCGCGTATCGACGGCGCCGGCGCATTGCGATTCTTGTGGGACGTGGTGTTGCCGCTGTCGAAGACGAACATTGCCGCGCTCTTCGTGATCACGTTCATCTACGGCTGGAATCAGTACCTGTGGCCGATCCTCATCACCAGCGACCAGTCGCTGCAAACGGCGGTGGTTGGCATCAAGAGCATGATCGCTTCCGGCGACACCGCCACCGAATGGCATCTGGTCATGACCGCGACGCTTTTGGCAATGCTGCCGCCGCTCGCCGTCGTGCTGACGATGCAGCGCTGGTTCGTGCGCGGTCTCGTCGATTCTGAAAAATAACGGAGCCTCAATCCGATGATTCTGGAAATTGCTCAATTGCCCGTGAAAGCCGGCGAAGAGGCCGCGTTCGAAGCGGCGTTCGCTGAGGCCGAAAAGATCGTCTCGGCGCAACCGGGCTATCTTTCGCACGAGCTGACGCGCGGCGCCGACGCGAACAACAGTTCGCAGTACGCGTTGCTGGTGCGCTGGGAAACGGTCGCGGCGCATCAGGAAGGGTTTCGCAATTCCGCCGGCTACCAGACATGGCGCGAGTTGCTGCACAAATTCTATGAACCGGGCATCGCGGTCGCGCATTTCGCGACGGTCGCGGGCGCACTGAAATGAAGGCGGGCCGATGGCTGCACTGAGCCTTCAAGGCGTCAAGAAAACCTACGATGGCAAGCAGTTCGTTCTGCATGGCATCGACGTGGAAGTCACCGACGGTGAGTTCGTCGTGATGGTCGGACCGTCGGGTTGCGGGAAATCGACCTTGCTGCGAATGGTCGCGGGATTGGAAAGCGTGTCCGAGGGGACGATTTCCATCGGCGAGAAAGTGGTGAACAAGCTGGAGCCGAAAGATCGCGATATCGCGATGGTGTTTCAGAACTACGCGCTTTATCCGCATATGAGCGTGGCGCAGAACATGGCGTATGCGCTGAAGATCGGTGGTGTCGGCAAATCGGAAATCGATCGGCGCGTGCAGAACGCCGCGAAGATCCTGGAACTGGAGCCGTTGCTGCTGAGAAAACCGCGCGAGTTGTCCGGCGGTCAGCGGCAGCGCGTGGCAATGGGCCGCGCGATCGTGCGCGAACCGGCCGTGTTTCTCTTCGACGAACCGCTCTCCAATCTCGACGCCAAGTTGCGCGTGCAAATGCGGCTGGAAATCCAGCGGCTGCACGCGCGTCTCGCGACCACGAGCCTTTATGTCACGCACGACCAGATCGAGGCAATGACGCTCGCTCACCGCGTGATTGTGATGAATCGCGGCCGGGCGGAGCAGATCGGGCCGCCGACCGAAGTCTACGAGCGTCCGGCGACCGTTTTCGTCGCGAGTTTTATCGGCTCGCCGGCAATGAACCTGCTGGAAGGACGTGTATCCGACGATGGTTCGACCTTCGATGTCGCCGGCAACGGGCCGCGTTTGCCACTTGCGGGCATGCAGGCGTTGCAGCAGGAGTTGAAGGGCCGCGAATGGATTCTTGGCATTCGGCCGGAACACATGCTGCCGGAGCAACAGAGCGCTCACGTCACGCTGACCGTGGATTCCTGCGAGCTGCTCGGCGCCGATAACCTCGCGCATGGCCGTTGGGGCAAGCACGATGTCGCGGTGCGCTTGCCGCATGAACATCGTCCGGCGCGCGGCGAGGCGCTGGAAGTGGCGCTTCCGGCGCACCGGCTGCATATCTTCGATCCGGCGACCGGCTTGCGTGTGAACTAAAGCGTATGGACAAAAAGGACAATTCACCATGAAAACCTGGCCTTATCCGCGTATCGTCGCGCATCGCGGCGGCGGGAATGTGGCGCCGGAAAACACGCTCGACGGTATCGATACAGGCGCGCGGCTCGGCCTGAAAATGATCGAGTTCGATGCGAAGTTATCGGCGGATAACGTCGTGTTTTTGCTGCACGACGATTTGCTCGAACGCACGTCGAACGGTCGTGGTCCGGCCAAAGCGCTGCGCTATGAAGAAATCGCGCAACTCGATGCCGGCAGTTGGTTCGACCCGCGTTTCGCCGGCGCACGCATGCCGACGCTCGTTCAGGTCGCCGAGCGATGCTTTTCGCTTGGATTGGCGGCGAATATCGAGATCAAGCCGTGCGAAGGGCGCGACGTGGAAACGGGCCTTGTAGTGGCGCGAGAAGCCGCACGGCTATGGTCGGATGCGGAAACTGCGCCGTTGCTGTCGTCGTTTTCGTACGCGGCGCTCGAGGCGGCAGCCGACGCCGCGCCAGATCTGCCGCGCGGCATGCTCTACGAAACCGTTCCGGCCGGTTGGCGCGCGCAAACCGCCGCGCTGGCATGCGTCTCGCTGCACGTTGATCACAAGACACTGGACGAACGGCTAGTCGGCGAGATCAAGGATTCGGGCTTGCGGATTCTGGCCTACACCGTCAATGAACCGGCGCGGGCGCGCGAGCTTGCGGAATGGGGTGTGGATGCGATCTGTACGGATCGTATCGATGTAATCGGTGCGGACTTTCTGGACTGACTTTTTGGACTGATTCAGTTCGAAAACTTCTCTACGCAAGGAAAAACGCGCGCCGGAATCGCTTCCGGCGCGCGTTTTTTATCAACCTGAAGAAATGCTTACCGGGCGCGCGCCAGCAAAACGCCCACCACCAGCGCCAAGCCGCCGACGAGTGCAATGGTTTGCCACGGCTTGTCGTGAATATAGGTGTCCGCGTCGGCAAGCGCAGCATTCGCGCGAGCGCGCACCGCGTCTTGCGTGTCGCTCAGACGCGCGCGTGCCGAGTCGACGCTTTTGCCTAATTGCGAGCGCAACGCGGCGACGTCGGCGGAGGTGCCGTCCGCCAATGTTTCTTCAATCTCTGAAATCAGCGTGCGCAACTCGCCGCCGATGTCCTGCGCAGCCTCGCGGCCGTGCCGTGAAATCCGGCGCGCACGACGGCTGGTGGAGTTCCATGAATCTCCGATGGCGTCTCGCGTATTGGGAAATGCGTTCATAGGATCGCTCCGTCGATGGTGAATCGTGGATGGGCCGCGAAAGTGCGGGAAAGCTAGTGACGCAGCAAGTTCAGTGCCGTTTATCCGCCGTCAGGGAGAATGCGCCTGAAATCCTTGCTGTACAAGGGTCAAGAATTTGTTTCGCGAGGTAACAAGCGTCGGGCCAATAGCGAAGCGCCGCGCTTGCCGCGTCAAATCTACATTTGGTTTCTCTTACTTCCCATATCGATTGATACACAAAAATTGACAGTCGATTTTTCGATGAGATGCCAGACTAAATTGTTCTTTCATCACTATCAGGAGTGCGCGGTGCCTCATCCGAAATTTACAACTGCCTGGAACGCATTCAACGAAATCAATATCGCCGGTGGCGATGGTCGCCAAGAAACTTGGCGGCAAAGTTAAGCAAAACGTCGATGAAGGAATCTTCGTAAATGCTTGCCCGATACGCATGAGCTACGTATTGAACAAGGCTGGGTTTCCCATCAGAAGCGGAGTCGGCTATAGCGTTGTGAGCGGCGACGATCGTTCACTGTATCTGTTTCGCGTCAACGAAATGATGGAGTACTTGAATCGAACATTTGGCAAACCGGATAAGACGGTTAAATCTCCACAGCCGGCAGAATTCGCGGGCTCGCAAGGCATTATCGTCATAAAGGGACATGGGTGGCGAAACGCCCGTGGACATGTGACGCTGTGGAACAGAGCGACGTGCTCCGATTCCTGCCATTTATTGAGCGATCCGGATAATGACTCTTTCGTCCCTGAAACTGGCTCGATCTGGTATTTGCCATGAGATTAGCAGCGCTTTTTATAATTTCTTTGACGTTCGGCGTGATGTCGGTGGCACGGGCAGATACAACCCGCGTAGAGGCGCGTTTGCTGAAAAACTGGACGCTGAGTCGTTGTCTCGCTCAAGCATTCAACGACGAAGAGGTAAAAGCGGATGCTGCGGCAGCGGCAGCGGTTTATCTCGAGCTTGGAAAGCAACCCATCGAAACCTACGAAAAAATTAATGTCCTGATTACGCGTGCTTTGCAACAACATGCCACCTCTTCCACCGGAAAGGATTTACGAACCTTGAAATGTCTGGATCTTTACGGCAGCAGGGAGCTGGATCGACTGGTTTTATCGCTTACTCGATAAGAAGTGGTAAACAGTTCAATAGAAAGGATCAGCGGAAGCCGATCCCTTTTCGTCAGATGTGCATGCGTTCTTTCAGAACCGATACCCGACGTTCAAATACGTCACGATCGGGTTCAGCGTGAGCTTCGCTTGCGAGTTCACGGTAAGTTGTCCGACCGGCGTCTGTGCCTGCGTCGTCAGCTTGGCGGTGGCGTGGAGCGGCACGAAAGAGATGGAGAAGCCCGCGAACCAGTGTTCGGTGAACGCGTAAGTCAGACCCGCGTTAAACACAGGCGCCCAGGAACGATCCGTCGATACGTCGGTCGGACCATGCAGCACGTTGCTTTCGAAGGCACCATTGGTGATCTTGGCGTCGCTGAACCACACTCGCGTCACGCCAATACCCACATACGGACGGATTTTCGACTGCGGCTCCATGAAGTAGTACTTCAGCAGCAAGGTCGGGCTCCATTGTTTTGCCGAGCCGACCGTGCCGTATTGCGAGAAACCTTTCTCACCCTTCAGATCGAACGAGGGCGGAACGCCCATGACGAATTCGCCTGCTATGTGATCCGTGACGAAGTAGCCTGCGGTGAAGCCAAGGGTGTCGGAGTTGGACAGCGTCGCGCCGGTGTTGGGAACGTCAATGCCGACTGGCGTGCCGCCTACACTTGTTTCCTTGAGCGGACCGCTGCTGGATTGGGGAGCAAAGTGGAGCCAACCGGTGGTGACGAAGAAAGTGTTTGCCGACTGCGCGTGCGCTGCGCCAGACATGCACGCCAATGCAGCAATCCCCGTAAAAAGCCTTTTTATTGTCATGCAAGTGCTCCTCCAAAAAGCACGTTATTTATGATCATAAGAATTGAAAGCAACCTACGAGCCGCTCCAGAGCGTTTTCCTAAGATGAATGCGAGCGTTAAGTGGTTTAGCGCCCGTGTGAGCGCCACCCTCGACGCCCGGCTTCCATCGCCCGTGCGCGCCCCTGCACATCTGAACGAAAATCTTCAAGGTGGCTCAGAATGTGGCTTAGAGGGATCGCCGGAACACCCTGAACCCGACCAACGCTCGACTAACGGAAAATCCAGCATGGCACGGCTTGCACGACTCTACGTTCCAGAACAGCCGCAGCATGTCATCCTGCGCGGCCTCGACCAGCAGCCCGCTTTCATCGACGCCCCGGACTACGAGCTTTTCATCGAATGTCTCCGGACGGCCTCGCGCGACCACCATCTCGCCATCCACGCCTACGCATTGATGCCCGGCGCGGTGCATCTGCTCGTCACGCCCCGCGACGAGGCCAGCCTGCCGAAGGCCATGCAGGCGGTCGGCCGGCGCTATGTCGCGCACTTCAATCGCCGCTATGCCCGCCGCGGCACTTTGTGGGAAGGCCGCTACCGGGCGACGGTGATCGAAGGTGAAACCTATTTCCTGCTCGCGAGCCGCGTAGTCGAGATGGCGCCGGTTCACGCCGATCTCGCGACGGTCCCGCAGGACTACAAGTGGTCGAGCTATCGGCATCACATCGGCTTGACGCTCGACAGCCTCATTACCGACCATCCGCTTTACTGGAAGCTCGGCAACACGCCGTTCGAACGCCAGCGCGCTTATACGGAACTGTGCGAACAGCCGCTCGACGAACGCGAAGCCAATCGTTTGCTGCAGGCCACGCTCAAGGGCTGGGTGCTGGGCAGCGACTCGTACAGGGAATGGGCCGGACGCGCCGCCAACCGCCGCGTGTCACCGCTGCCGCGTGGCCGTCCCCGCAAGATTCGCGAGACTCCTCAAACCCGTTAACGGAGTTTTTCCGGCGGAACTGAAGGTCGAACGAACGGCATGACGACAAAAATCGAAATGCCGTTTTATTTTTGCTTCCAACTGATATGGCACCAATAAAATGGGGCATTCATGCACCAACTCGATAATAGGTGTCAGATCATCGGGTTTTCATTGCCAACTTTTTGATTCATCGCGTATATTTCGTTTTCCGGCGTTCGTGACGCATTGCGCCATTTTCACGTCCGGCTTCGCGCTTATCGCCCAGGTTCACGGTCTTGACCTCAGGCGACGCGAGCAACGCACTTGCAGCGCGCGTACCCCTCACACATAAGCAACGCAGAAAATGTTCAACGGCCGCCCTCGGCCCCCCACAGAACACGGTGACCCATGAACGATCAATTGCCGCCGACTCTCGGTTCCGCTCCCGCCGCGCAGGGCATGTATGACCCGGCTAACGAACACGACGCCTGCGGCGTCGGCTTTGTTGCGCATATCAAGGGCAAGAAGCGCCACGAAATCATCCAGCAGGGTCTGAAGATCCTCGAAAACCTCGACCATCGGGGCGCAGTCGGCGCCGACAAACTGATGGGTGACGGCGCGGGCATCCTGATCCAGATTCCGGACGGGTTTTATCGTGAGGAAATGGCGAAGCAGGGCGTGACGCTGCCGCCGGAAGGCGAGTACGGCGTCGGCATGATCTTCTTGCCGAAAGAACACGCGTCGCGTCTTGCTTGCGAACAGGAACTGGAACGCACGGTGAAAGCCGAAGGGCAAGTCGTGCTCGGCTGGCGCGATGTGCCCGTCGACGCGACCATGCCGATCTCGCCGACCGTGAAGGCCAGCGAACCGCTGATCCGGCAGATTTTCATCGGCCGCGGGAAAGACATTGTGGTGACCGATGCGCTTGAGCGGAAGCTGTACGTGATCCGCAAGACCGCCAGCCACCGGATTCAGGCGCTCAAGCTCAAGCACGGCAAGGAATACTTCGTGCCGTCCATGTCGGCGCGCACTGTCGTTTATAAGGGCCTGCTGCTGGCCGGCCAGGTCGGCGTGTATTACCGCGACCTGCAGGACGAGCGCACTGTGTCGGCGCTCGCGCTCGTGCATCAGCGCTTCTCCACCAACACGTTCCCTGCGTGGGAACTCGCGCATCCGTACCGGATGATCGCGCACAACGGTGAAATCAACACCGTGAAGGGCAACGTCAACTGGCTGAACGCGCGCACTGGCGCGATCGCCAGCTACGTGCTCGGCGACGACCTGCCGAAACTCTGGCCGCTGATCTATCCGGGCCAGTCGGACACGGCATCGTTCGATAACTGCCTCGAACTCCTGGTCATGGCCGGTTATCCGCTCGTCCACGCCATGATGATGATGATTCCCGAGGCATGGGAACAGCACACGCTGATGGACGACAACCGCCGCGCGTTCTACGAATATCACGCTGCCATGATGGAGCCGTGGGACGGCCCCGCCGCGATTGTCTTTACCGACGGCCGCCAGATCGGCGCGACGCTCGACCGCAACGGCTTGCGTCCGGGGCGTTACGTCATTACCGACGACGACCTCGTGATCCTCGCATCGGAGTCGGGCGTGTTGCCGGTGCCGGAATCGAAGATCGTGAAGAAGTGGCGTCTGCAGCCGGGCAAGATGTTCCTGATCGACATGGAGCAGGGCCGCATCATCGACGACAAGGAACTCAAGGACAACCTCGCGAACGGCAAGCCGTACAAGAGCTGGATCGACGCAGTTCGCATCAAGCTCGACGAGATCGAGCCGAAGGCGGAAGAAGTCGACACGCAACGCCGCGAAGCCGCCGCCTTGCTGGACCGCCAGCAGGCGTTCGGCTATACGCAGGAAGACGTCAAGTTCCTGATGGCGCCCATGGCGCAGCTCGGCGAGGAAGCTGTCGGCTCGATGGGCAATGACTCGCCCCTCGCCGTGATGTCGAACAAGAACAAGACGCTGTATCACTACTTCAAGCAATTGTTCGCGCAGGTGACGAACCCGCCTATCGACCCGATCCGCGAAAACATGGTGATGTCGCTGGTGTCGTTCGTCGGCCCGAAGCCGAACCTGCTCGACACGACCAACATCAACCCGACGATGCGCCTCGAAGTCTCGCAGCCCGTGCTCGACTTCAAGGACATTGCGAAGATTCGCGCCATCGATAAATACACCGGCGGCAAATTCAGCTCGTACGAGCTGAGCATCTGCTATCCGGTGGCGTGGGGCAACGAAGGCGTGGAAGCGCGTCTGGCCTCGCTGTGCGCGGAAGCCGTGGACGCGGTGAAGTCCGGCTACAACATGCTGATCGTCTCCGATCGCAAGATGGATCGCGACAACCTGGCTATTCCGGCGCTGCTCGCAACCTCCGCTATTCATACGCACCTCGTGCAGCACGGTTTGCGCACGAGCACGGGTCTGGTCGTGGAAACCGGTTCGGCGCGCGAAACGCATCACTTCGCGCTGCTCGCGGCGTACGGCGCTGAAGCCGTGCATCCGTACCTCGCGTTGGAAACGCTCGCTCAAATGGCCGAAGGCCTCAAGGGCGATCTTTCCGCCGATAAAGCCATCTACAACTACACGAAGGCCGTGGGGAAAGGCTTGTACAAGGTCATGTCGAAGATGGGCATTTCCACGTACATGTCGTATACCGGCGCGCAGATTTTCGAAGCGGTCGGGCTCTCCAGCGAACTCGTGGAGAAGTACTTCAAGGGCACGGCATCGAAGGTCGGCGGCATCGGTATTTTCGAAGTGGCCGAGGAAGCGATTCGCCTGCATCGCGAGGCATTCGGCGAAAACCCCGTGCTCGCGACCATGCTCGACGCGGGCGGCGAATATGCGTATCGCGTGCGCGGTGAAGAGCACATGTGGACGCCGGACGCCATCGCCAAGTTGCAGCATTCCACGCGCAGCAACTCGTATCAGACGTACAAGGAATACGCGCACCTGATTAACGATCAGACGCGCCGTCACATGACGTTCCGTGGCCTGTTCGAATTCAAGGTCGATCCGGCGAAAGCGATTGCGCTCGATGAAGTGGAACCGGCGAAGGAAATCGTCAAGCGGTTTGCGACCGGCGCGATGTCGCTCGGGTCCATCAGCACCGAAGCGCACGCAACGCTGGCTGTCGCCATGAACCGGATCGGCGGGAAGTCGAACACGGGTGAGGGCGGCGAAGACGCGAACCGGTATCGCAACGAACTGCGCGGCATTCCGATCAAGAACGGCGACACCATGAAGTCGGTGATCGGCGACGAAGTCGTCACCGATATCCCGTTGCAAGACGGCGATTCACTGCGCTCGAAGATCAAGCAGGTGGCATCCGGGCGCTTTGGCGTGACGGCGGAGTACCTGTCGTCGGCGGATCAGATCCAGATCAAGATGGCGCAGGGCGCGAAGCCGGGCGAAGGCGGGCAACTGCCCGGGCACAAGGTCAGCGAGTACATCGGCAAGTTGCGGTATTCAGTGCCGGGCGTGGGCTTGATTTCGCCGCCGCCGCACCACGATATTTATTCCATCGAAGACTTGGCGCAGCTTATTCACGACCTGAAGAACGCGAACTCCAAGGCGAGCATTTCGGTGAAGCTCGTGTCCGAAGTGGGCGTGGGAACCGTTGCCGCGGGCGTTGCCAAAGCGAAGGCCGATCACGTCGTGATCGCGGGCCATGACGGCGGCACGGGCGCTTCGCCGCTGTCGTCGTTGAAGCATGCCGGCACGCCGTGGGAACTGGGTCTGGCCGAAACGCAGCAAACGCTGGTGCTGAACCGTCTGCGCGGCCGTATCCGCGTGCAAGCTGATGGCCAGATGAAGACCGGCCGCGATGTGGTGATCGGTGCGCTGCTCGGCGCCGATGAATTCGGTTTCGCGACCGCGCCGCTCGTCGTGCAGGGTTGCATCATGATGCGCAAGTGTCACCTGAACACGTGCCCGGTCGGCGTCGCGACGCAAGATCCGGTGCTGCGCGCCAAGTTCACGGGGCAACCGGAACACGTTGTGAACTTCTTCTTCTTTATCGCGGAAGAAGTGCGGGAAATCATGGCGCAACTGGGCATCCGGAAATTCGATGACCTGATCGGCCACGCCGAATTGCTCGATACGAAGAAGGGCGTCGAACACTGGAAGGCGAAGGGCCTCGACTTTTCGAAGGTGTTTTATCAAGTGCCGAACAACGGCGAGATCGCGACGAAGCACGTCGAAACGCAGGATCACGGCCTTGAGAAGGCGCTGGATCATGTGCTGATCGAGAAGTCGAAGGCGGCTATTGAAAAGGGCGAGCACGTCTCGTTCATTCAGCCGGTGCGCAACGTGAACCGCACGGTCGGCGCAATGCTGTCCGGGTTGATCGCGAGAAAGTACGGTCACGATGGTCTACCCGACGACTCGATTCATATCCAGTTGAAGGGCACGGCCGGTCAGAGTTTCGGCGCGTTCCTCGCGAAGGGCATCACGCTGGATCTCGTCGGCGATGGCAACGACTACGTCGGCAAAGGTCTGTCGGGCGGGCGCATCATCATTCGCCCGACTAACGACTTCCGTGGCAAATCGGAGGAAAACATCATCTGCGGCAACACGGTGTTGTACGGCGCGATTGAAGGTGAAGCGTATTTCCGGGGCGTCGCGGGCGAGCGTTTCGCCGTGCGTAACTCGGGCGCGACGGCGGTCGTGGAAGGTACCGGCGATCACGGTTGCGAATACATGACCGGCGGCACGGTGGTTGTTCTCGGCGAAACCGGGCGCAACTTTGCCGCGGGCATGTCGGGCGGCGTGGCTTTTGTCTTCGATCCGGACGGCACGTTCGGCGGCAAGTGCAACAAGGCGATGGTCGCACTCGATCCGGTGCTGCAACAGGTAGAACAGGAACGCACGGTGGACCGCGCTTTGTGGCACACCGGCAAAACCGACGAAGCGTTGCTCAAGGACCTGATCGAGCAGCACTTCCAGTCCACTGGTTCGCCGCGCGCGAAAGCGTTGCTCGAGAACTGGGATGCGTCGCGCCGACAATTCGTGAAGGTATTCCCGACGGAATACAAGCGTGCGCTTGGTGAGTTGGGCGCGAAGAAAGCGAAGGATGCGATCGCAGCGTGAGCGTTTGCTGATCTGATTTAGTACGGCCCTTCGACGTTAAAGGTTAGACGTCGAAGGGTGGATTAACCCCCAATACAGAGAAAGAGAACCACATGGGCAAGGCAACCGGTTTTCTCGAGTTCGAGCGCCAGCATGAGACGTACGAAGCGCCGCTCGCTCGCGTCAAGCATTACAAGGAATTCGTTCACGCGCTGTCGGACGAGAACGCGAAGATCCAGGGCGCGCGCTGCATGGATTGCGGCATTCCGTTCTGCAACAACGGCTGTCCGGTGAACAACATCATTCCGGACTTCAATGACCTTGTGTTCCAGCAGAACTGGAAGTCGGCCATTGAAGTGCTGCACTCAACGAATAATTTCCCGGAGTTCACCGGGCGTATTTGTCCGGCTCCGTGTGAGACGGCGTGCACGCTCGGCATCAACGACGATCCGGTGGGCATCAAGTCCATAGAACACGCGATCATCGATAAAGCCTGGGCCGAAGGCTGGGTCGCGCCAATGCCGCCGAAGCACAAGACCGGCAAGAAGGTCGCCGTGGTGGGATCGGGTCCCGCCGGACTGGCCGCTGCGCAGCAACTTGCGCGCGCCGGGCACGACGTGACGGTGTTCGAGAAGAACGATCGCATCGGTGGATTGCTGCGTTATGGCATTCCGGATTTCAAGCTCGAAAAGTGGCTGATCGACCGGCGCATGCGGCAGATGGAAGCCGAAGGCGTGGCGTTCCGTACCAATGTTTTTATCGGCAAAGATCCGTTGCCGGGGCATATCGCGAATTCATCGCGTGAAACTATTTCGCCCGATGAGTTGCGCGATCAGTTCGATGCCGTGGTGATTGCCGGCGGCTCGGAAATGCCGCGTGATTTACCGGTACCGGGACGCGAGATGTCCGGTATTCATTACGCAATGGAGTTCCTGCCGCTGCAGAACAGGGTCAATGCGGGTGACACCGTCGTTGACCAGTTGATTGCGAAGGGCAAGCACGTGGTGGTGATCGGCGGCGGCGATACGGGTTCGGATTGCGTCGGGACATCGAATCGGCATGGCGCTAAAAGCGTGACGCAATTCGAGTTGCTTTCGCAACCGCCTGAGGAGGAGAACAAGCCGCTGGTTTGGCCTTATTGGCCGATCAAGTTGCGGACGTCGTCGTCGCATGAGGAAGGCTGTGAGCGCGATTGGTCCGTGGCCACCAAACGCTTCGAAGGCAAGAACGGCAAGGTTGAGAAGCTGATTGCCGTGCGCGTGGAATGGAAGGACGGGAAGATGCAGGAAGTGGCGGGATCGGAGTTCGAAATGAAAGCCGATCTGGTGCTGCTGGCAATGGGCTTTACGCAGCCCACTTCGCCGGTGCTTGAGGCTTTTGGTGTCGATAAAGACGCGCGTGGGAATGTGAAGGCTTCAACCGAAGGGGAAAAGGCTTACTTTACCTCGGTGCCAAAGGTGTTCACCGCCGGCGATATGCGGCGCGGCCAGTCGCTCGTTGTCTGGGCGATTCGCGAAGGGCGGCAGTGTGCCCGTTCCGTCGATGCATTTTTGATGGGGTGTAGTGACTTACCGAGGTAGTTGTTTTTCTCGTGGGACGTTCACCGTAACCGGGCTCGCTTTTTGGGGCCCGGTTTTTTATCGGCCGCGCTTGTGGTGCTTCGTTATCTCGTTATTCCGTGGCATCCCATTGCGTCAGCAGATCCGCTGGAATCGCTCCAACCACATCCGCGAAGCGCCTCCCGACTAACCGCTCTGCTTGTCTCAACATGACACTCACTGGACTGCTCGGTTCATGGCTCTCGAACCACTGACGGACCTCGATAATCGTCGCGAGCGCCGAAGCACGTGTCATGGGCACTGATGTTTCAGGTGACTGCGGTTGTTCTTGAGTCATCGTGCGGATGGGCTCTGGCGGTTCGTTCTGGTGTTCGCTCTTTACCGCCGGAGCCAGCGTGGCCGGAGCCGTTACTTCTTCGCGGTTATGCCCGGAGCCTACAAACGGTGCCAGCAGTCTCGTCAACGCGCTCAGGTCCGGTGCGTCCGCTCCCATTGACGCCACCGCCCACGCCTCTATCTCACCCACCACACCAGACGCCCGTGCAAGCGCCGCGACATTCTTGTCCTGCGTGATCGTCAAGTCCTGGAGCAAATGCCGCGTGCTTTCAGGATTGATCGAGTCCTTCAGTCGTGGCAGCGCCAACGATTTTTCGACGTCGCGAATTCGCATGGTCAATCCCGCCGCCTTTCCCAGCGACAACTCGCGGATGTCCATCAAGATCCCCCCATGATCCGTCAAGCCCGCAAGCGCGTTGGCGCGCATCACGACGTCGTGTTCGCCATCAACCACTGCCAACGGATAAATTCCCTCCGGGTATCGTTCCAACAATCCGTGCAGCAACATCAACCCGTCGAGTAATCCCTCTGCGCCGCCCAGACGCACGCGGCAGCGAACAAGTAAAACTGCCAGCCGGATATCGCGTGTGCGCAACAGCAACGTGCGGCAGCGCCGCTCTATATCGATCCAGTTGATCGCCTCGGGCGTACCGATAAACTCGCCATATTGCGCATTCTCTTTCGGTGCAGCGGCGGCGTGCAGCAATACGAAATCAGGATCGTCCTCAAGGTTCTCACCGCAAGGATTTTCCGGCGCAATAGGCGCGAGCAGTTCTTCTAAAAGCATGAGCGTTTGAGCCAGTTATCGGTTCGAAAATTCATCCCGACGCGGATCGCCCGCGCGGCCTTGGCGATAGTGCTCCGGCGCGAAAATCATGCCGGTGACGGGTGCCTCGCCAATAGCTTCGCCCAGCCAGGTCGAATGACCCAGGCATTGGGCGTCGTCGGCACGGGCGGGCGGCGCGGCATGTGGTTTGACAAGCAACCGGATTTCCCACGCATACTCAAAGCCCACGAATGCGCGCACCCATTCCACCAGCACGCCGAGCGTCTCGCTCTCCGGCATGAACGCCAGATACTGGTCGAGTTCGAGCGGTCCGATCGCCAGCCTAAAGCTATGCTGACGGTCAAGAATTGCCGAGCCCAGCATTGCCCCTTCTCCCATCACCGCACTCGCGCCCGGCCAGCCAATCCGGCTGCATTCGTCCGCTTCCAGCTCGATCCAGGTCTCGGCGTATTCCTCCACGCTCACCGGCACGCCGAAATACTGTGTCAACGTTGCCGCCATGCCATCTGGATTGCGCGCCTCCCGCACCAGATGTGGCGACGCCGCCAGCCGTGCGTGGACTGGCAGGCTGGAACGCCGGGCTTCAGCCGCGTCGATGCCAGCAAGACTGCCCACGTAAAACGAAAACGATTCGTCATCCGTTCGATCGAAACTCGCCGTCGCTTGTGAGGACGCCCACGCACGATAGAACACCGACAGCGCGCGATGGTGAAACACGTTCATGAAATGGATGAGCGTCCTGTCCTGCTGCGCCTCCGCCCGTGTATACGCCAATTCGGTCAGATGCAAGGGCAACGGCCCCTGCGATCCCCACAATCCCAGGCCGAACAAGTCGATATGCAATTTGCCGTACCGTTCCGACAACGACGCGATCTCACGCGGCGAAAACGCCATGGACGGCAATTGGCCTATCCGAAAGCCTTCCTCGCCAGGAAGGCTCGCCGTGCCGGGTGCAGGCATGGACGGATTGCGTGCTGCAAGGCATCGCATCAGGCTGAGAAAGCCGGCATTCCACGGGACGTTTTCGTCGAACCATGCGTCGCCGGGGCGAATCGGCGGGCTCGACGCTTCAGTCCGTTCGTCAAGCGCGAATTTATCGACCGGTTCTTGTGAACTCAAAGCCCACCTCGTCCGCCCATTCGCACCGGCCAGCGCGCAATCGACCCGCGCTGCATGGAGTGAAGCTCCGTTTCGGTGAATACATTGATCGAGGCGTGGCGCGCCAGATAATGTTCAAGCACCAGCCCGAACAGGAATGGGCTGACGCCGGAGAAGCCGGTTTCATCGACGGTCAAACTGCAATGCACGCCTCGCCCGAAAACCAGCAAACCTTCACCGGGCAAACGCCGCACGACGGGTTCCGTCCGCGTCCCAACCAGACTGTCGATTTGCGCATGCTGCTCATGCTCGCCGGGCGCCACGAAGAGCCGCAACATATTGCGCAACGCCTGACCGCCGTCGGCATGATCGAGATCGGCGAGCGGCATGTAGTTGAAGCCCAACTGGCGAATCAGGCGCCACGCGGTTTCGCCGTGAGCGTACGGCGCACGCGGCGCGGTGGGAAGACGGACCAGCACCGCGCCGTCGATGGGAACCGAGTCCGACATGGTCAGGTCCGCCCGGCCGTTGCGCGGAATCAGCCGCGGCAAGTCGCGATTCGTCACCCACGCGTCCACCGATAAATACCGGATGTCGTCGGCATAAGGCGCTTCGGCCTGATCGACCAGCGAGACGAAGACATCGGTACCGGTGTACGCCGTACGCGTGCCGTATTTGCGCGCGCTCGCGGACAACATCCGTTGCTCGCGCCGCAGTGAAAAATAGCGGCCATGGTTGCCGGTATCGTCGTGCAGGGTATGAAACAACGGTGTGAAAGCAATCTCACCCGCCTGCTCCGCGCGATGCCCGAACAAGCGCGACACCGAAAACACTTCATAGTCGAGCGGCCGGCTACGATCGGGCAGCAGATGGAAATCCGTCAGCGCGCGTTTTACTTCAATCCGGTCGGTGCGCTTCGGAAACAGATTGATGATGGGCGTGCAGAACAACATGAAGCGCGATTCATCGATATGCGCGACGAGTTCCGGCGGCATCCGGTCGAGGAGAATCACAATCTCGGCTTCATCGCCATCGATCTGCGCGAGCCCTGGCGCCAGTTGCGAAAGCGCGAAGAAGTAGAAGCGGCTCGGGCAAGCGAAGTATTCATGCAGCAGGTTGTGGCCATGAAACGTATTCCACGGCAATGGCAATAAACCTTGTTTCGTTCCGAATCCTTCCAGCTCGATGGCTTGCCGCGCCACAACGTGGCCACGCGAGCGGTCATCGCCATCCTGACGCGTGACCGTGGCGACAGCCCCGTTGTGGAGCATTTCGAAAATATGCGATGCAATTCGCTCATCGCCGCCTATATACACGGGTAGCCGATCCAGGCCGTCCAGAGCCGAGAACTTGATGCCGCCGGAGGTCCGCAGCCGCAGCCGCAACGCACCGCCCAGCCGCACATGCGGCAACAGATGGCGATCCACGTCCGGAATATCGGGCGGAACGCCAGTGAGCCGCGCGGACACTATCTCGATCGGCCATAGCGTCACATCCTGGCTGCTGCGAAACTCGCAAGCCGTCTGCTCGCCTGCGGGGACGCCGGACTTGAACACGCTGTTGCGCGGTACTTGCAGACCACTTTTGAAATCGCCTTCCTTGAGGCTTGGGAGCAAACGGACGACCGCCATGGATGGCGTCGGCGCCACGTAGTTCGGGTAAACAACTTCCAGCAGGCGCTGCGTGAAACGGGGAAACTCGGCATCGAGCTTCAGGTGCGTGCGCGCCGCCATGAAGCAAAACGATTCGATCAGCCGTTCGACATAGGGATCCGCGATATCGACGCCCTGCATGCCCAGGCGTTTTGCAATCTTAGGATGATGGTCCGCGAATTCGCTCGCCATCTCGCGCATGTAGGTAAGTTCGCGGCTGTAGTACTCGAGGAATTTGGTGTCCATGCATCCACTACTTATGGGGAAAAACGGGCAGCAAGCTGACCTTGCTGGTTTCGAGATCGAGTGCGCTTTGGGCACGGAATTCGAGCGGATACGGCGATAAACGGATCAAACCGCGTATCTCGAACGTCAGCACGTTGAAATGGCAGGCGTTGTCGCCGTTGCGACGGTCGTTATCGCCGAGGGGAAGAATCATCAGCGACGCCGGAATCAGCCGTGGCTCGAACCGGACGATCGCCTCGCGAATCGCATTTTCCATCCGGTTCCAATCGCGATCGGCTATGTACGAGCCGGACAACGCCGGCATGCCGTAGTTGACGACAGAAGCTGCCACGAGCGGATGCACGCGTGCGTCGATATGGTCGCTGAGATTGGTCGCGTTGAAGAGCAGCATAAGGTCGCGCAGCACGATCTCGCGCATGCGGGCGCCGTTGGCTGCGTATTCCTCGGGTTTTTCACTGGCACGATGCGGCGCGTCGTCCAGCAAACGGTCAATGAGCGTTGGCAGATGCGGCTGCCGATGTCGCGTATCAGGCCGGTCCATGCGCACCCTCGGGCGTAAAGCGGCATTCGCCAATGTGCAGCAGGCCCCAGTCACCGCGGTCGGTTGTCCAGGTTTTCTGTCCTGTTCCAATCACAGTCGACACTCCTGTGTCTGTCCAGGAAGTGGCGCGGCCGAACTTGAAGTCGTCAGTGGCCGACTCGCTGCCGGGATAGCGGCCAGGCACATAGCCGCGCAAAAGAGTGGCGTCGGTAAGGGATATGAGTGCGGGACACCAGACCGAGTCGAGAACCGACTTGGGTTTCAATATTCGTACGCTCGAAATTTGCTCGAACGGTATCCATCGATATCCACCCGCTACGATCACTTCGCACACCGGTCCGATGCGCGTGTCGCTATCGGCGAGCCACGTGAATTCGCCGGTCTCGCTGCCTTCGCCTGCGCGTGCAGGCGCTTGGTCCAGTGCCTGCGCACGCAAGGTGTCCGAGGCTGCAGCTTCACCCGCCTCGAGTAACGCGTTGGCGCGAATCAGGTCGGTAAGCCACGTGGGCGCCGGCTGAACAAATGCGGGTGTTTTGTTTCCGCCAAAAACGTCAGCCCGGAACGACTCGCTCTGGATCAGGTTGCGGTACAAGTGCGCCGTTGCCGCAGTGTGTCCCGACGGCAAGAGCGTCGCCCACAATTGAAGTTGCTTGAGCGCACGCGGCCAGGCGCTCTCGACGCACAAAAGCTCGAACATTTTCCACCGGTCCTCGGCGCTGCGAGGCTGTGAACGCAACACGGACGAAACCTCATCGATCCGCGTTTGAAGCGAGGGCGTGGCCATCTCTTTCTGCGTCGATTGCCCGGATGATTCGATTGGCTCGATGCCTCGCAACGCCAATGTCGATGCGCGATTCGATGTCATGCGCGCGTCCTTGCATCGGGCGAATCAAGGTGGAACGCGCTGTCCATGCTGACCATGTGATGCTCGCGCAACGCGAGATCTGCCTGGGATTTACGCGTCGCGAGCTGGATTCCCGCCGGCGCCAGCAATTCGAGTATCTCGAGCGGCTGCTCGGGCTTGAACAGATCACCGTCGCCGAAATGATCCAGCGTCGCGATAATCGAATCGATGCCTTGCCGGTTGCCAAGCAAGTCGCTGGACAGTGAGCCCGCGTAGAGGGAATTGGCGAAAGATTCGAACGGATCGGCGTGAACGTTCGCGTTGCGGATATTGCGCGAATGGCCCGGGCCGTTGGAATAGGCGCTTCGTTTGCCGTACTGCACCGCGTCGCGGTATTCATCGGCGAGTGTGTTCAGCGGATCACCATCAGGATTGGCTATGGACGCTGACAATCGGCCGACGCGAGCGTCACTGCCTATGTCTGCCCGCGGCGCAGTTTGCGCATCAAATGCAGCGTTGTAGGATGCCTGCCCTTCCAGCGCGAGGAGCTCGGCGAAGCTGGAGTCGGCGATTTGCCGTGGCTCCGTCGTACAGGTTTCGCGGGTGTTATCCACCTCAGCTACAAGACGAGACAAACCGATTTCGATCGAGTTGCCGATATCTAACCGGCGGCTCGCACCTGACTGGATCGGCTCGCCGTTGACGATGCAGGACGTTTTGGCGCACTGATTCGTCATGAGCGTGGCGCCGGCATTCTGAGCGAAGTGCACATAGTCCAAATGCATTGAGTCGTTTGAGGGCGCGCAGGATTCCGCGACAAACGACGCGGCTTCCGCCACGAATAAAACGCTTCCCGAAAGAAGTGACGCCGCGACGCTGCTTTCAGCGGGAATGCCGCCGTGCGATATCAATTTAATGATCATGAAATTTTTCCGTTCTACTTCTGTACTACTTCATGCGGAAGACCTGCAGCGCTGCTCAAATTCTCTGAAATGGCATATTACTTTACTACGTTCCAGATCACCAATTGGCGAAGTGTATGGATTATAAGAGTTGCGATCCGTTAATTTTATTGCTTAAAGTCAGTGATTAAGATGGTGTTCAGAAGTGTCTTATATTTGCGCAATAAAATCAGAAGTCGGAAGATGAAGTCTATTATTTTGAGATAAAAATTGATCTGGAAATTAATCGTTATATCGTTTAGTATTTCTTTCAATGTGCTTTCCCGGTTCTCAACCGGCAAGCAAGCAAAACAGACGAAACGCCTGTACGGCATTAAGATCGAGTGGTGATTACGCCGCAGCTTTCGTGCGGTGCTTCATGGGGACAATCCCGGCATGGCCCTTTCGCGACAAGCCCTCTTTGGCAAACTCGGCCTCACGCTGTTTAAAAGCGTGGAGAGTGCCACCGCATTTTGCAAACTGCGAGGTAATCCATACGTCGAACTGGTTCACTGGCTGCATCAGTTATGGCAAGTGAGTGACACGGATTTTCGTCATATCGCACGGCATTTCAAACTATCGGACGAAGTACTTGAGCGAGACTTCGCGCGTGCACTCGGCCAATTGCCGGCCGGTGCGGGCTCAATCAGCGATTTTTCGCATCATATTGAACTGGCTATTGAGCGGGCGTGGATTTACGCGACCCTTGAGTTTTCGGCCAGCCGCATTCGCAGCGGTCATTTATTAGCCGCGTTGCTCGCCACGTCTGATTTGCGTCGGGTATTGCTTGCAATATCGCCGGGCTTTCAAGCCATATCCGTTGAACAGCTAGTCGAGACATTGCCTGCCATTACGCTCGGCTCGATAGAAACCGGCGAAATTGCGTTCGACCAAAGCAAGCTGGATCAAGTCATGCCAGGGGAAGCGAGCGGCGCGCTCGCGCCGCATGAAACGGGTTCGCGGCTGGCGCTCTATTGCTCCGATCTCACCGCTTTGGCGCGTGATGGCGGGATCGATCCCGTGGTGGGCCGAGGTCACGAAATCCGCACCATAATCGACATTTTGCTTCGTCGCCGCCAAAACAACCCGTTGCTGACGGGCGATGCCGGCGTCGGCAAGACGGCCGTGGTCGAAGGCCTGGCGCTCGCGATTGCACAAGGAGAGGTCCCGCCCGCGTTGGCGGAGGTGCGCCTGTTGGCGCTCGACATCGGTGCGCTGCTGGCGGGCGCCAGCATGAAAGGCGAGTTCGAGTCCAGGTTGAAGGGCGTGCTTGACGAGGCGTCGAGTTCGGTGCGGCCGGTGATTCTTTTCATCGATGAGATTCATACGCTGATCGGGGCCGGGGGCAATGCGGGAACCGGCGACGCCGCCAATCTCTTGAAGCCGGCGCTCGCGCGCGGAGCGTTGCGCACGATCGGCGCCACGACGTGGAGCGAGTACAAACGCCATATCGAGAAAGATGCGGCGCTCACGCGGCGTTTCCAGGTGCTGCAGGTGTCCGAACCGGAAGAAGACGCCGCAGTGAGCATGTTGCGTGGACTCGTTGCAATGCTCGAAAAGCATCACGGCGTCTGGATCACGGACGACGCGGTCCGCGCTGCCGTCAGGTTGTCGCATCGTTACATTCAGGCGCGGCAACTGCCCGACAAAGCCATCAGCTTGCTCGACACGGCCTGCGCACGTGTCGCGGTGTCATTGCAGTCGCCGCCCGCTGAATTGCAGTTGGCTCGGGCCACACTGACAGCGCTCGAAACAGAGCGCGATTTGCTCGACAAAGCGCGGCGGATCGGGCGTGGCGACATCCCGTTGTTTGAAAAGTTAGCCGAACGGATTGCGCAGGTTACCGACGAAGTCGTAACGCTCGACACCCGTTGGAAAGAGCAGCGTGTGCTGGCCGACAGCTTGATCGAAGCGCGTCGGGTAGCGATTGAAACCGACCCTGATGATGCAAATCAAGCAGTCCGCGACGAAAGCCTGCAGCGGATCGAACGGCAGTTCTCGGCGGCGCAGCGTCCTCAGGCGCTTGTTCAGGTCGAAGTCAGCGAGGCTGTCGTCGCTGCCATCGTGGCCGATTGGACCGGCATTCCGGCCGGGCGAATGCTCAAGGACGAGATCAACGCAGTTTTGGAATTGCCGGCGCATCTGGCGCGGCGTGTGATCGGGCAACCGGCGGCTCTCGAAGTGATTGGCGAACGCATCATCGCGTCGCGCGCCAATCTCGGCGATCCCGGCAAACCGGTGGCCGTGTTCATGCTCGTCGGCCCATCCGGCGTCGGCAAGACAGAAACCGCGCTCGCACTCGCCGATGCGCTATACGGCGGCGAGCAGAACCTGATTACCGTCAACATGAGCGAGTACCAGGAAGCGCACAGCGTGTCGTCATTGAAAGGCGCGCCGCCGGGCTACGTCGGTTATGGCGAAGGGGGAGTGCTTACCGAAGCCGTGCGGCGGCGCCCGTACAGCGTCGTGCTGCTCGACGAAATCGAGAAAGCACATCGCGACGTGCACGAAGTGTTCTATCAGGTATTCGACAAAGGCTGGATGGAAGACGGCGAGGGTCGCCGCATTGATTTCCGGAACACGGTGCTCCTGCTAACCAGCAACGTGGGGGCGGATCTCGTGTCGAGTCTATGCGACGACGCAGCGCTGATACCTGAGCCGGCCGCGTTACGCGACGCCCTGCAACCAGCATTGCTGGACGTATTTCCCGCAGCCTTTATGGGTCGGGTCTGCGTTGTTCCGTATCAGTCATTGGGCGCGGCGACAGTGGGCGAGATCGTCAAGCTCCAACTGGATCGCATCGGCGCCCGTATGAAGGCGCATCACGGCGTCGAATTTACCTATGGCGAAGATGTCATCGCTCACATCGTCGAGCGCTGTCCGATCGCGGAAACGGGAGCACGCATGCTGATTGGTTTCATCGATCAGCAGATTTTGCCGGGACTGAGCCGTTATTGGCTGGTCGCACAAGACCAAGACGCTGCGGGAGCGCATCCGCAATGCATCACGCTCTCGGTGGCCAACAACGCTTTCGTCTATCGATCCAGTAGAGAGACCAGGTTTAGAGGCGGTCTTCAGAGCGCGGTCGAAGCGGAGCCGAAAACTCGAAACAAGGAAGGCGGATTCTTCGAGTTGACCGAATCCACCTGACCCATTGCAGTCGCCGGTCTGCCTGCCCACGTGCGGCACGTCATCACGATTTTCATAAGGAGTTCGTATGTCGGTATCCAATAGTTCGCAAAAATTCATCGCTCGAAATCGAGCACCGCGTGTGCAAATCGAATATGACGTGGAAATCTACGGATCGGAAAAGAAAGTGGAATTGCCGTTCGTCATGGGCGTGCTCGCCGACCTTTCCGGAAAGCCGCTGGAAGCATTACCGCCGGTTGCCGACCGGAAGTTTCTGAATATCGATATCGACAACTTTGATGAGCGCATGAAAGCGATGAAGCCGCGCGTCGCGTTTTCGGTTTCGAACACGCTTTCCGGTGAAGGCCAGTTAATGGTCGATATGACATTCGAAAGCATGGAAGATTTTTCGCCTGCGGCTATTGCGCGCAAGGTCGAGCCGTTGGCGAAGTTGCTTGAAGCACGCAGCCAGCTTGCCAATCTTCAAACCTACATGGACGGCAAGTCGGGCGCTGAAAGTCTTGTTACTCAGGTGCTCAAAGACCCGGCGCTTTTAAATGCGCTCGCGAAGGCACCGCGTCCGGAAGCGTCCATGACAGACGACACTCCGGCATCGCAGAGTTAATGCGTCCGACAACGGGTCTGACAACGCATTACGCACCAAGCCACGGTTAATCGCTCTACACAATCGATCGAAGAGAATTCCATGTCCACACTCGAAGCACCTGCTCGCCCATCAGGATCCGTCGCACACGCGGCCGAGTCTGAATCAGATTTCAATGCCCTCTTGTCGCGCGAATTCAAGCCCAAGACGGAGCAAGCCCGGAAAGCGGTGGAAAACGCGGTCAAGACGCTCGCTGAACAGGCATTGGCCAACGCAATTACCATGTCCGACGATGCATACAAAAGCATCGAGGCGATTATTGCGGAAATTGATGTCAAGTTATCCGAACAGATTAATCTGATCCTGCATGAGCCGGAGTTTCAAAAACTCGAAAGCGCTTGGCGCGGATTACATCATCTCGTCACGAATACGGAAACGGATGAAAAGCTCCGGATTCGCGTCATGGACGTCGGCAAGGAAGAACTGCGCCGCACCATGAAGCGATACAAAGGTGTTGCGTGGGATCAAAGTCCTTTCTTCAAGCAGATCTATGAAGAGGAATACGGGCAATTGGGCGGCGAACCGTACGGATGCCTGGTGGCGGATTATTACTTCGATCACACACCGCCGGATGTCGATTTACTTGCATCCATTGCGAAGGTCGCCGCAGCGTCTCACTCACCGTTCATTACCGGCGCGTCGCCTTCCGTCCTGCAGATGGATTCGTGGCAGGAACTCGCTAATCCTCGTGATCTCACGAAGATCTTTACGCAAAACCTTGAATACGCACCCTGGAATTCCTTACGAAATTCCGAAGATGCGCGTTATCTCGGTCTCGCGATGCCACGTTTCCTATCTCGATTGCCTTATGGCATCAAGACCAATCCGGTCGATGAATTCGATTTCGAAGAAGCAACCGATGGCGCTGATCATCGCAAGTACGCATGGTCGAATGCCGCGTACGCGATGGCGGTCAATATCAACCGTTCATTCAAGCTCTACGGCTGGTGCACGTTGATTCGCGGCGTGGAAAGCGGTGGCGTGGTGGAGAACCTGCCATGCCATACCTTCCCGACCGATGACGGCGGTATCGACATGAAGTGTCCTACCGAAATTGCAATTTCGGATCGGCGCGAGGCGGAGCTTTCGAAGAATGGTTTTATCCCGCTGATTCACCGCAAGAACACCGACTATGCGGCGTTTATTGGCGCGCAGTCGTTGCAGAAGCCGGCTGAGTATTACGATCCGGACGCTACGGCGAATGCAAATCTGTCTGCACGGCTGCCGTACTTGTTCGCATGTTCGCGTTTCGCTCATTACCTGAAATGCATTGTGCGAGACAAGATTGGCTCGTTTAAAGAGCGCGAGGAAATGCAGCGCTGGCTGAACGAATGGGTCATGAATTACGTCGATGCTGATCCGGCAAACTCGAGCCAGGAAACAAAGGCGCGCCGGCCGCTTGCGGCGGCAGATGTCGTGGTCGAAGACGTGGAAGGAAATCCTGGCTACTACAGTGCAAAGTTTTTCTTGCGCCCGCATTTTCAACTTGAGGGTTTGACGGTTTCGCTGAGGCTTGTGGCGAAGTTGCCGCTGGTGAAAGCGTCGGGTTGACCCAGGCGTCGCGAAGAAACGGTGCGTTGGGAAGGCCGGGGCTCATTCCAATCGACCCTCTAAACGCAGCATATACAGAATCGAAGAAACCTCTTGCGGCATTGGCCGCCGAAAGAATCACCCTAAGAAAAGGAGTCACGCATGGCACAAGATATTTTCCTCAAACTGAACGGTATCGACGGCGAGTCGCAGGACGCCAGCCACAAGTCGGAGATCGACGTACTTAGCTGGCACTGGTGTGTCTCGCAGCAATCGAACATGCACAGCGGCTCAGGCGGCGGATCAGGCAAGGCAACCGTAGATGATCTGCAATTCGATCACTTTATCGACCGGGCAAGTCCGAACCTGATCCAATATTGCCTGACGGGAAAACATATCGATGAGGCGGTTCTCGTCTTGCGTAAGGCCGGTGGCAATCCGCTGGAATATCTGAAATTCACGCTGAGCGATGTGATCGTGACGCAGGTTTGTCCGGGCGGCGTAGCTGCCGACGAAGCACGTCCCAAGGAAACCGTGCGCTTGTCGTTCGCCAAGCTGAAATACGAGTACATCGTCCAGAACGCGCAGGGCGGCAGCGGTGGCGCGATCACCGTGACCTTCGACGTCCAGAAGAACAAGTAAGTCGGATTACCGCTGCGCCTGCATGCATGCAAGTGCGGCGGATTTTTAGGATGGCTGAGTAAATGCAGTTTAAAGCACGCACGCATTGGGCCGTGGATTGTCGCTGGAAGCGGCTATGAACGTGAGAGTGGAGCTGACGCGCCGGGAAACCGCCGTCGCCTGTGCGTACGACCGCTCGAAGCGCGCGATATTGCGTGCGGGCGGCGTCGCGGGCGCTTTGCTTTTGGCCGGTGCATGCAGCAGCGCGCCTCCGGTCAAGGAAATGACTGGCCTCGAACTGATTATCGAAGTGGATGGAAAGGTCAATCCGGACGATATGAACCGTGCCGCGCCAATCGAAGTGCGTGTCTACGAATTGAAGTCCAGCGTGGCGTTCGAAGCAGCGGATTTCTACGCGCTGCAGAACGACGCAAAGAACACGCTCTCCGGCGATGTCCTCGCCACCGACGAATTCGTCCTTCGCCCGGTGCAAGCCAGACCATTCGCCGGCGATCGAATCCGGAAACAACGGCAATCGGTGTGCTCGCGGGATATCGGAACTTGGGGAAATCGGTGTGGCGCGCGACCTGGCGGCTGCAAACGGCTCCCGATGCCGCGTGGTACCGCACGGTACTTCCGGCACGCAAGCAGAAGCTGAAGATCACGTTGGATCAGCAAGCTGTGTCGATTACTGAACCGGGAAAATAAGTATGAGTTGGCTCAACAAGGTCGTGTGGAGCGAAGGTTTGTTCCTTCGCCCGCAACTGTTTCAGCAACAGGAACGGTACCTGGAGAACTTCGCGCACAAAC
The DNA here is from genome assembly GCA_963708695.1 of uncultured beta proteobacterium. Classification (GTDB taxonomy): domain Bacteria; phylum Pseudomonadota; class Gammaproteobacteria; order Burkholderiales; family Burkholderiaceae; genus Caballeronia. The sequence continues at coordinate 23,453 of CAVPTS010000026.1, read as the reverse complement.
GTGCGTCGACGCTGAGCCCGTTTTTTTGGGGATTCAGCCAGTATCAAGTCGACACCGAAGCGCTCTCTTTCGGCAAGCTCGTGTTCAAGAGCGGCAGCGGCGTATTTTCCGATGGTGCGCCATTCGACGTCCCAGGGTCCACGCCTCCCCCACAACCGCTGACCATCACGCCGGAGCATCAGGAGCAGGTGATCTATCTGGCCGCGCCTTTACGGTTGCCGAACGCGGAGGAAACAACATTCAAGGAGCAGGACGGAACGCTTGCCCGCTATCTCGCATTCGACGAAGAATTGCGCGACAGCAACGCAATCGGCCGAGGACCGAAGCCGGTGCAACTGGCCTCGCTGCGTTTGCGTCTGCTACCGGAAAAGGAAATGTCGAAGTCGTGGATCGGCATACCGCTCGTGCGCGTGAAAACCTTGCGCGCGGACGGCGGTGTCACGCTCGACGATACGAACCACATCGCGCCCGTGACTGGCTATGCCGCGAGTCCGTTGCTGCGCGAGTGGGTATTGCAGTTGCATGGTCTGGCGAAGTTACGCGCCGATGCGCTGGCCGCGCGTTTATCTGGCAGCGACGGCCGTGCCGGCGATGCCGCCGAAGTCGCCGATTACCTGTTGCTGCAGGTGCTGAACCGCTACGAACCGTTGCTCGACCACATTTGCCGGATCGGCGAGACGGCACCTGTGGAGTTGTATCGGCACCTCGCCATGTTTTCCGGCGAGCTGTCCACCTTCGTCCGGTCGCAAACGCGCCGTCCACCGCGTGCGCCTGGTTTCGATCATGGGAACTTGTTCGGCAGCATCAAGCCTCTCGTCGACGATATCCACACGTTGCTCAACCAGGTGCTGATTCGCGGTGCATCGCCCATCACGATCACCGAGCAGGCGCACGGCATGCACACCGCGAGCATGTTGCCGACCGAGTTGGCCGGTTACGCCGCGCTGGTGCTGGCCGTGTCCGCGCAGATGCCGGCGGAAACGCTGCAGCAACTCTTCGCTGCGCAAACCAAGATCGGTCCTCCGCAGCGCTTGCCCGAACTGATCAGTTCGCACTTGCCCGGCCTGCCATTGCAGGCGCTCCCGGTGCCGCCGCGCCAGATCCCGTTCAACGCGGGTTATGTGTATTTCGAATTGTCGCGACAAGGGCAACTGTGGGCGGAAATAGCGCAATACGGCGGCCTGGCGATGCACGTAGCGGGGCAGTTTCCGTTGCTGAAAATCGAGTTGTGGGGAGTGCGTCATAAATGAACAGTTCGCCCCGGGCTCCCTTCGATTTCCTCGCCGGCGCTGCTGGCGACGCGCGTGTGCCGCCGGTTGTGGAAACAGAGCCGTCGGGCCACCCGGACCGGTATCGCGGTGGTGGCGACGTTCACGCCCCGCGTGATCAAGGCACTCAACGTACGGCGGGCATGGCCGGGCAGGATGCAGTGGCCGATATCGAGCGCTTCGAGCCTCCGCTCGATATCGAGGTGAGGCTCGCGAATCTGGCGGGAGCGGCGAATCCGCTGCTCGAGGCAGCGCAACCGCTGTTGCGCGCGCTCGCGGACATGCCTTCAGATCTCCCCGACGCTCAATCCATCGCCGCTTTGCGCGCGTTGCTCAATCGCGAAGTCAGCGCGTTTCAACGTCTCTGCGATCGCGCCAACCTGCCGTGGAAACATACCGCGGCGGCGCGCTATTGCCTGTGCACAGCCCTCGATGAAGCCGCTAACCGCACGAATTGGGGCGGTGGTGGTGTGTGGGCGTCGAATAGTTTGTTGATTGCGTTCGAGGGCGAGATCGACGGCGGCGAAAAATTCTTCCTGCTAATTGGGCGCATGGCGAGTGAACAGCAGGAATACGTCGATGTCCTTGAAGTCCTGTACCGGATTCTTGGACTCGGCTTTGAAGGGCGCTATAGCGTGGTCGACGATGGCCGCCGCCATCTCGAGCGAATTCGCCAGCGTTTGCTGACGCTCATTAGCGGTGCGCGCGAGGCCGTCGCGCAGGATTTGTCGCCGCATTGGCGCGGCGAGGCGACGGGACACTTGCGTCTGTTGCGCAGCATTCCGGTATGGACCACGGTCAGCGTGCTTGGCTTGATGCTGTTCGGATTGTTCGGTTGGTACAAGTATCAATTGCTCAACGATACCCGTGAGCTCGAGCGGCGCATTGCCGCCATCGGCAAGACGGTACCGCCCCGCATTGAATTGCCGAAGCTTTCTATCTTGCTGAGAGACGAGATCGAACGGGGTGTCGTGACGGTGGTCGAGGAAGAGAAGCGTAGCGTCGTCACGTTCAAGGGCGACAACATGTTCGTGCCGGGAAAGAGCGCGATCAGCGCAGCGATAGAACCTTCGCTCAGCAAGGTTGCCCGCGAAGTAGCGCGCTTCGGCGGCCGGGTCGCGGTGATCGGGCACACGGATAACCAGCCGATTCACACCATCGAATATCCCGACAACCAGATTCTCTCCGAGAAGCGTGCGGCGCTGATTGCACAAGCCTTGAGCAGTCAGGGCGTGCCCGCGGACCGTATTGAAACCTCGGGTAAGGGCGATGCCCAGCCTTTGGCCGCGAACGCGACACCGGCCGGTCGAGCACGTAATCGCCGGGTCGAAATCGTCGTGACGCAATAGCGGAAATCAGGCATGTCTATTCTGAAAAGTATTCTGGGCTTTCTCTTTTCTCGGCAGATGCTGGCGTTCGTCGCCATGCTGCTGCTCGCGTGCGTGATCTGGTTCGTCGGCCCATTGTTTGCATTCGGCGGATTTTATCCGCTGGCAAGTGTCGGCATGCGCGTCACGGCAATCGTCATGCTGCTCGCGCTGTTGCTGTTCTGGCTGCTCAAGTGGCCGGTCAGCGTGGTGGGGGTCGCGGCGTTCTGTTTGCTCGTCTGGCATGCGGGGCCGCTGCTCGCCATCGGCGCGTATAAGCCGCTTGGCGCCGAGTGGGTGCGTCTGGTGGTGATTTCCGTCGTGCTGTTCTTCTTTGCCGTGTATTGGCTGTATCTGCTCTGGCAGGCCGTGCGCAGTAATGATGCGCTGCTGCAGCGCGTTCTGCATCCGCGGGCGGTTCAGCAGGACGCCATCGCACGCGACGAGATTCGCGCGGTCGGATCGGTGATCTCGAATGCTCTGCAACACCTGCGGCGCATGCGCAATTCCGCGAGCGGTACGCGGCGGCTCTTCGAGGGCAAGCGCTATTTGTACGAGTTGCCGTGGTACATGATCATCGGCGCGCCCGGCGCGGGCAAGACCACGGCCATTGCCAACTCCGGCCTGCGCTTTCCGATGGCGGGGCAAGCCGGCGCAGCGTCGGTGCGGGGGCAGGGCGGCACCGCGCATTGCGACTGGTGGTTCACCAACGACGCCGTTTTCATCGATACAGCCGGCCGCTACACTGAACAAAACGAGCAACAAAGCGAGCAGGCCACGAAACTGAACGCGGCCGAATGGCGGGGTTTTCTCGGTTTGTTGCGCAAGCACCGTCCACGCGCGCCAATCAATGGTGCGTTGCTCGCGGTCAGTGTGTCCGACTTGCTGAGTAAATCTCCGTCTGAACGCACCGCAATGGCCGCCGCCATGCGTGCGCGCCTCGCCGAGTTGCGCGGCGAGTTATGCATCCGCTTTCCGGTTTACGTGCTCGTGACCAAGCTCGATTTGCTCGCGGGTTTCGGCAGCTATTTCCAGTCGCTCACGAGCGAAGGCCGGGCGCAGGTCCTGGGTTTTACGCTCCCTTATCGCGACGAGACCGCAAACCTTGGTCGAGGCGGCTTGCGTGCACATTGCGAGGCGGAACTGCTGTTGCTCGAACGGAGATTAGAAGCGGGCATCGGCAACCGCCTGATGGAAGAGTTCGAAACCGCTCGACGTAAAGACCTCTATGCGCTTCCGCAGGAGTTTCGCAGCGTCGCCGCGTTGGTGGTGGATCTGCTCGATCAGATTTTTGTTGCCTCGCGATTCGATAACACCCAAGTACACGCCACGCTCCGCGGCGTGTATTTTTCCAGCGCAGCCCAAGCCGCGCAGTCCATTCCAGCCGATCCTCACACCTTGCTGCAGCGCTTGCGGCGAGGTCTCGGACGTATCACGGGAGATAACGTCCAGAGCCCTTTCCCGCGTCATGGCGGCGCGACTGACGGCAACCGGAGCTTCTTTCTTCACAACGTGTTTCAGCATGTGATCGTGCCCGAATCGCATCTCGTGCGGCCCAATCTGCGCTGGGAGTTTCGTTTTCGGCTCATGCGCATGGCGGGCCACGCGCTTGCCGTCATTGTTTTCCTGTGGATGGCGAGTGCATTGATCGTGAGCTACGGCAATAACCGCGACTATCTGGTTGCCGTTTCCACAAAGGCCGGCGCGCTCGCAGCGCAGCTCCAGCGCTTCTACAAATCACCCGATCCCGCAGGCCTGCCCGCCTTGCTGGGCGGCGCGCGGGAATTGGCGCAATACCGGCATTTGAACCTGGACCGTCCTGGTGGCGCGTATCGATACGGCTTGTACAGCGCGCCAGTCGTGGTCGATACCGCGCACGAAACATACTCCGCGCTCGACGCCAATTTGCTGCTGCCGCAGATCGTGCGCCGCATGGAGAGCGTGCTCGCATCGGCTGCACAGTCGCAGGATGCGCAAGTCGTGTACGACACGCTGAGCGTCTATCTGATGCTTTTCGATAAAACCCGTTTCAACGGTATCGCGGTGAAAAACTGGGTGCTGAAGGATTGGGAAAGTTCGGATTCGGCGAATGCGTTTGGCGGGCGGGCGTCCATGGTGGAGCATCTCCACGCCCTCTTTGCGAACGGGCGGCTGGTGCAATCGCCGTTCGTCAAGAACGAGGATCTCGTGCAGCGTACCCGTGCGCTCCTCGAAACCCAGTCCACCACCAGTCGATTGTATGAACGGGCAAAGGCCGCGATGTCCGCGGCCGCGCCGGAGGACTTTACGCTGGTTCGCGTGCTGGGTGCGCAAGCGGGCACTGTGTTCACCACCGCCAGCGGGACGCCGCTCGGACTCGGGGTGCCGGGCCTTTTCACCTATGAGGGATACCACGATGTTTTTAGCAAGCGCCTGAACGATTTCGCCGGGCAGGCGCGCAGCGACGACGCGTGGGTGATGGGGCGGCGCGACCAGACGCAGGATGCGGATGTGTCGGAGTCGATGCGCGAGGATTTGCGCCGCCAGTATCTCGACGAATATGCATTGCTATGGCAACGTTTTCTCGACGATATCCGCGCCGTCACAAGCGGTGCAGATGTAACCAGTGGCACGCTCGCACTCGACTTGCAAACGCTGCGCGTGCTCGCCGCGCCGGATTCGCCGCTGGCAAGGCTCGCGCGCGCGGTGTCGCGGCAGACCACGTTATCGACCATGCTCAGCACCGAGGATTCATCGGTCACGGACAAAGCCCTCGCGTTGATCGACCAGAAAGCGAAAGACGCGGCGAAATCCCTGACCTTGCGGCCTGAGCAACGAATGGAGCGAGAGCGGGTCGATAACCGCTTCGCCGCATTGCGGGAAGTGGTGACGGGCAAAGCAGATTCGGCGGACACCGCGAGCACAAGTCCAGCCGATGGCGTGCGCGCGTTGCAACTGGATTCACTAATCGGATTGCTCAACGAGCAATACACCTTGCTGGTAGTCGCTGACAGCGCGCTATCCAGCAACAGCATGCCGCCCGCGGCCGATGTGAGCGCGCGCCTGCGTATTGAAGCGGCCAAATTGCCTGCGCCATTCCGCGCGGTGTTGTCGGGGATTGCAATGCGTGCGGCCGATAAGGTCAATCAAGGCGTCGGCGCATTGCTCACGGCGCAGATGGACGCCACGCTCGGCGATGCCTGCCGGCGTGCTATCGAAGGGAAGTATCCGTTTGCGGACAGCCTTCAGGAAGTGGACGCGGAAGATTTCGGCCGACTCTTCGCGAGCGGCGGACTGCTTGACGAGTTTTTCCAGAAGACGCTTGCCAGTCACGTCGACACCAGCAGCCGGCCGTGGCGTTACAAGCTGGCATCGCCGGATTTGCCCGTGCTCAAAGGTCCCGATCTCGGCGCGTTTCAGCAAGCCGCAGCGATTCGGGACGTGTTTTTCCGCGATCCCGGCGCGAAGCGAATGGGCTGGAAGATGGACGTGAAAATTGCAGCGGTGGATCCGCAGATCACGCAGCTGTCCATTGATATCGATGGGCAGGACCTGCGTTATGCACACGGTCCCGTCGTGCCCATCAGCGTCAAATGGCCGGGTCCGCGCGGCGGCACGACGGCTGAAATTGGCGCAACGCCACGCATCCGTCCCGACACCTCCACGATCATGACCAACGGGCCGTGGGCGTTGTTTCGCCTGATCGACCGGGGGCGGCTTTGGCAAACGGCTTCATCGACGGGTGTGAGCGTCGATTTCAATTTCGACGGACGCCACGCAACGCTTGATCTGCTCACCGGTAGTTTGCCGAATCCGCTTAATTCAAGCTTGCTCAAAGACTTTCGCTGTCCGCGAGGAAACGCATGAGCCGGGGTGCATGGGCTGCGTGGGGCAAGTTGCCGGCGTTCGCGGACTTCGTGCGCATTGGTGCGCCGAGCGCGCATACGCAGGCGTGGGCGAACTGGTTTGACGCGGTTCCTATCGAGTCGCTTGGTGAGTTTGCGCCACGCAGCCGCGATACCAAAGCCGAGGCCGGGCGCGAACCGGGAATCGATTGGCACACGCTTGAACCTGCGGAATGGCGGGAGAAACGGCGTGCCCATCCGTTGCCATGGAGCTTCGTGTTGCCGCCACGCATTCTGCCGTTCGCGGCCAACGATTGGGTCGTCGGCGCGATGACTGAATCCTGCGACAAGGTCGGCCGGCGTCATCCGTTCGTGATCTATCAGGTGGTATCGGATTCGTGGGTCAAGCGGCATCTTCGCGAGGCTCGCAGCCCCGCGTTCTGGTGGGCGCGATTGCTCGCGCAGCACACGCCACCGGTTGCGCTTGTTTCCGAGTCTCAGCTTCAGGCGCACGTTGCGCTCGATGTCCGGCTGGATCAGCTTGGGCGCTTGTATAGGCGGCATTGGTGGCAGGCGTTCGGCGCAGAGCGTGTCGCCGATTCGCGTGCGTGCAGAGAGATCGTGGGCGAGCTCCATGACAGCGATCCCGCGCGGCATCTGCAAGGCGTGACTGCGCCGCCGTGGTCGGATTGGCCGGAGGTGGTCGTGCGTCAAACGACCATCGCCAGGTTTTGGCAGCAGGACGATCACGGGCGTTATGTCGGCATGAAGGAGTTGAATTTGAGCGCGACCGGTCCGGGTGAACGCAGCTTTCGATGACACGGTGCGAGGTGTCGCTTAACCCAGTGTGTGTTGGCAAGTTCAACAGGCAGGTTCAGTAAATAGCCAGGAAATATTCATGTTTATCAAACCGTTTTCTCCCGTTGGTGCGCCCGACGAATCCATTGCGGAGCGCGATGGCAAGCTCGTGAAAAGTGCCGGGCCGTCCTTTGTCGAAAAGGCCGTCAAGACGTCGGCTGCGCATATCGAACCGGTAACGGCCGCATATCCGCGGCAGGACGTTTCGGGGACGATGGCCGGTGCCTTGGCTGCTATCGGAAAAGGTGGCAAAGGACTCAGCGCAGCCAAGACAGATCAGTCGCTTCCAGCGCCAGCAGCGGGAGCCGGGAGACGGACCATCACCGTGCGCAGCGCCGCCATGCCGGATCTTCTTGGCGAACCTGCCCTGCGTTTCATGAAGATGGCAGGTACCGAACGCTTGAGCGAGCTGTACGAATACAAGCTGGAATTGCGCACCGCCGACGACACCACGGTCTCGCTCGCCGTGAGCGCCAACATCGACGTCAGCGTGCTGATCGGCAACGAGATGACGGTTTCAATCGAATTGACGGGCTCGGGAACCGGCGCCGGAGGCGGCATGGGCGCGGGTGAGCGCGAGATCGGCGGGATCGTGGTCGGAGCGGGATTTGCCCGTCGTGAAGGGCGTTATCACGTCTATCAGGTCACGTTGCGTCCGTGGCTCTGGCTCGCCACGCTCAGCACCGATTTCAAGATATTCCAGGACAAGGGTGTTATCGACATTATCGATGCCGTACTGGCCGATTATCCGTATCCCGTAGAGAAGCGGCTCGATGCAGGCAAGTACACGGTTGCCGGCAAGGATCGCCGCAACGAGCCGCGTGCCTTTCAAGTGCAGTACGGCGAGACCGACTACGACTTCATCCAGCGATTGATGGAAGAGTGGGGCATCTATTGGTTCTTCGAGCACTCGGACGGCAAGCATCGGCTGGTGTTGTGCGATCACGTCGGGGCGCATAAAAGCTCGCCCAGCGAGGCATATCGGACGCTGACGTATAAGCCGCAGAATGGACGTATCGATAGCGAATACATCAGCGAGTTCACGCCGAGTGAGAACATGAGGCCCGGTCGCGTGACGATGGGCGACTACGATTTCACGGTACCGGGAAACGCCTTGACGGCGGTCAATCAACAGCCGCTCAAACACAGTCCGGAGGGCGCCGAAATATTTCTGTGGCCGGGCGACTACACGGACAGCACGCACGCCGACCTGATCAGCCGAGTGCGGATGGAAGCATTGCGTGCCTCGGGCGCGCGCGCCAGCGGGAAGGGAAATGTGCGCGGCCTCACGTGCGGTCAGACCTTCACGCTAAGCGAACACGCACACTCGGCGGCAAACCAGGACTATCTGGTGATCGGTTCAAAGCTGACATGCGAGGAGATTGGCGAGGAAAGCGGTAGCGATCATCGATATAAATTCGATAACGACTTTTCCGTGCAACCGGTCACGGAAGTATTCCGGCCGCCGTGCATAACCCCGAAGCCGCGAACCCATGGTCCACAGAGCGCAATAGTCGTGGGCCCAGACAAAAGTGAAGTCTGGACCGATGAATTTGGTCGCGTGAAAGTGCGTTTCAACTGGGACCGCATTGCGCGCGCCAAAGCCGACGAAAGCAAAACTGCAGGTGGCGAAGCGGATTCCTGTTGGGTTCGCGTGAATCAGGCATGGGCGGGCAAGGGTTTCGGGGCGCTTTTTACCCCGCGTGTAGGCCAGGAAGTCGTGATCGATTTCCTGAACGGCGATCCCGACCGGCCGTTGATCATCGGCAGCTTGTACAACGAGAAGAATGCGTCGCCCTGGGCCCTGCCGGCGAATGCGACGCAAAGCGGCCTCATGTCGCGATCCATGGAAGGCGGTGAAAGCAACTTCAACGCCATTCGATTCGAAGACAAAGCGAACGGCGAAGAATTCATGATCCAGGCCGAAAGGGACATGAACACGACCGTCAAGAAAAACGAGTCGCTGTCGGTGGGCGCGGATCGGTCGAAAACGATCGCCGGTAATGAAACCGTTGCCGTGACGGGCACGCGCACTGAAACCGTCACCGGCGACGAAACCATCACGCTCAACGCCAACCGCACGAAGACGGTCGCCATCGATGAAACGAGCAGTATCGGCGCGAACCGGACGGGTAGTGTCGGCGGCAATGAGACGCTTAGCATTACTGGCAATCGAACGATGACCGTAAGCGGCGCCGAGACCAACGCGGTAACGCAAACGAGGACGGAGACCACTGGCCTCGCGAAAATCGAAACGGTCGGACTCACCAAGGTACTGGACGTGGGTGCGGTGTATGCCATTGGCGTGACCGGTGACAGATCGACAACGGTGGGTGGCTCGCAGACTGAAGTCATTACTGGATCTCAGACGTCGGTCATTACCGGCAATCACACGATGACCGTAACGGGGTTCCAGTTGCTCGACATGACGGGTGACCAGACCGTTCAGGCGGCAAACGTCGTCATCAACGCAGGAACTTCGATCACGCTCGTATGTGGAAAATCCAGCATCTTCATGGATAGCGCCGGGACTATCAACATTGAGGGCGTGAATATAACGTCGACGGCATTGGAGACGATCAAGTCGTCCGCCGATGGAAGCCACACGGTGCAGGGCTTGATGCTGCTGCTGAATCCCTAGAACAGACACGGTCACGCAGATGCAGACATGGCAACCCACGAACCCGGTCGAACGTCGCCTGATGAAAGCCCACGACGACTGGATGAGCTTCGCAATCAACAAGCAGGCGCGCGTACTTTACTGGCAGACGAGCGAAGCCGACCACCCGCTCGTGAAGGCGTACTTTCAAGCGCTGGAGGATCGGCCCGGCGCGGTAATCGGCCTGCGTTCGGACTTTGAAAACGCCCGGCAATATGCCACCGACCTCGCGCACGAACTGATCGCCTTCTACGATGCACATCGCGAAGGGTCCCCCGCTCAAGGCGTGACGGCGGACTGGCGTGCGCCGGATCAAGCCGGGGAGACGAGCACGCAGTATTTGCTGCGCCTCACCAACAGTTTGATGAAACATCATCCCGATGTCTTTCCTGCGATGGTGCTCGTGCTCGAGCCCGGCGGCATCCGCGACGCCGCTGCGTTCGAGCGCTGGCTGGACACACTTATCGCCGATAACGCGGCGCCGCCGTGGCAATCGAATCGCATTCGCTTTGTGCTGCACGGGACTGTCGATACACCGTTGCCCTGGCTGCTGCAGCGCAGGCCGGGCGAAGTCGTGATCGTGAGGGGCGACTATCACATGCAGTCAGTTCCGCGTGAACTCGTGGCGGCATCCGGCGAGCGTGGTCCAAGCGGACAGTTCCGGCGCGCGTTTGTGGAGCTATCCGAAACAATTTCCCGCGATGATCGTGCGCGGCTGGATCGTCTCCGACAAGCGGCGCTTGCGGTTTCGGAGAAGGAAGAGTGGTTCGATCAGAGTGTCGTCGTTCACTTGCTGGCCGGCGCTGCGCTCCTTAAATGGCAAGATCATCGCGCGGCTTTGAGCGCGTACGAAGACGGTACTGTGTCTGCCCTCAAGGCTCACGATGCCGGGCACGCCGCGGGCAACCAATTGGTCGTTAATACGCTGTTCGGCGAGGCAAGCGTGTATCTCATGCAGCCCGATTTTCTCGAGGCCGCACGCCGGTACGAACGCGCAGCGCCCTATGCCAAAGAGGGCAACGACGGGATTCTGGCGGTCGAGTGCTGGCGCATGCACGGGTTCTGTATGGAAAAAGCGCATCGGGAGGAACGTGCGCTGGAATCGGGATTCAAGGCACTCGATGTCGGGAAACTGATCGATCCTTCGCTACGCGCTAACAGCTCGCTGCAACTCGTGGCCGAATGGATGCTGAAGCATGTCGGGATTTTTCATAAACGTCGGGGCGAACTGAGCGAGCACCTCGTGTCGCTTTACGGTCGCGACTGGCCCGATTCCATCAAGCCGATGCCACCGGACGAAGTGATACTCAGCGATGACACCGTAATGGGGGCAACGTAATGGCGCTTCCGGCAGTCATTCACTTCGATCCGGTGATCGGTATCGATGTGCACGTGGTGATGGCTCCGGCCACACCGGTGCCCCTTCCGCACCCGCATGTGGGCTTTGTGTACGACCTGGCTGAGTACATTGATGCGGCGGTCGAGATGGTGATGAGCGCCTTCATCATGCCGCTGATCGAAGAAGACATCGCGCCGATCATGCAGGCGATCAGCGAGAACAGCCTGGTCGTCGCGGCCGGTGGAGCGGCAAAGAAGGCGCAGGAACTGGCCGGTTCGGTTGGCGGCCAGTTTGCGATGCAGGGCGGCGGTTTGCCGATCTTGATCAACGGCCTGATGCGTGCCACGGCGGGAACGCAAACCCGCCATGTTCCCGGCCTGCATTTCCCGCTTGGGACATCGTTTACCGGGCCCGATGCCCGCATTCCATCTCAGGACTCCGAGTCGTTCATGGGCAGCCGGACCGTGCTGGCCAATAACGACCCGGCGTCGTTCGCACTTCTGCCGGCGCTGAGTTGCTCATTCGTCGGGATGATGGCGCCGCCCAAAACCGGGCCGCACACGAAGCGGCGATATCAATCGCTTCCAACTTCACTGATGATGCCGATTCCGCTCGGCCGGCCGGTGTTGATCGGCGGCCCGCCGGTCTTCAACATGATGGCGGTTGCGAAGGGGTTGTTCAGGCGCTTTCAAGGGTCGAAGTGGGCGCGCAACCTCGCCGATGCGCTGCATCTTCCTCCCGGCAAGATCCGTTGCGCCCTGCTCAAGGCCGAGCCAGTTCACGTGATCACCGGCGAAGTGATCGTGCAGCAGAACGACTTCACGGTCGAAGGGCGTTTGCCGCTTGTTTGGGATCGTTATTACGCGAGTCATACGGCATTCTCGGGCGCGGCCGGTCTCGCATGGCAGACGCCGGCGGATATCCGGTTGGAATGTCTGCAGCACGCCGGACAACTTGCCGCGGTTGCCTATTTCCACGATCACGCCACCGCCTTCGATTCCGTTCCCTCGCGCGAAGGTTGGGATAGTCGTGTCCACGAATCCTGGTATAGCCATGCGCTATTTATTCAGGATAACAAGTTTACGATTCGAACGAAGGATTCACTGGAATACCGGTTTCTCATTCCGGCAGGATGGCGGCGCGATGGCGCTTCGATCACGTTGCAGTTGTCGGAGATCGGCGACTTGAACGGCAACCTCTGGCGCATCGATCGTCGAGCGGACGGATCGCCGCTTCGGCTGATCGAATGCGCGGCTGAGAATCCAACTGGCCGTGTCATACAGTGCGAGCCGGGATCGAACGCTGGACAACTCGGGCGGATCGTTTTACGCGATGCCGAAAACGAAGTTCATCAACTCGTCCGATACGAGCAGGACGCAGACCGAAATCTCGTGGCCGTTCACGACGCGCTGGGGCAACCGTATCGGTTCGAATACGCCGGTGGACGTCACATGGTACGGCACACCGATCGCAACGGCCTGTCGTTTTACTACAGTCACGTGCGCCACGACGACGACGTCTGGCGCGTCGACCACGCGTGGGGTGATGGGGGACTGTTCGATTATCGCTTCGTCTACGATCTCGATTATCTGGAAACGCGCTTCACCAACTCGCTCGGCGACACGTCCGTCATGCAGTACAACGAGCGCGGCTTGCCGGTTGCCGAGATCGATGCGCTGGGCGGAATCACGAGTTATCAATACGACGGACAACATCGGACGATCGCCGAGATAGACGCCGCCGGCAATCGGAGCGAATGGGCGTACGACGATCACGGCAATCTGCTCACGCACACGCTGCCTGATCGAAGCGTTGTCATGACGAGCTACGACGCCAATCATCTGCCGTTGCAAGTCACCGATCCCGAAGGCGGCAAGTGGCATCAGAGTTGGGATGCTCGCGGCAATCTGCGGGCTCAGACAACGCCATCGGGTGCAAGCACGCAGTTCGAATACGACACGCTTGGTCAGCTTGTGCACGTGACTAACCCGGCGGGGCAAGGGACCGCTTTGATGTATGACGCGATGGGTTTTATAGCGTGCGTGCGTGATGCTCTTGGTCACCAGACGCGTTTTCAGCACGATTCGCGGGGCAACGTGCTGCGCAAGGAAGGCGCCAACGGCGATACAACTGGCTATGTCTATGACGCCAAGAATCGTCTTGCAGAGTGTTTGCTGCCTGGTGGCGGACGGGTTGCGTGTCGGTACGATCCGGAAGACAACCTCACGCGCTACATCGACGAAGCCGGCCGCGAGACGCGCTTCGAGTATTACGGTCAAGGAAACATCAAGACGCGCATTGATGCCGACGGCACGCGGGTCGCGTATCGATACGACACCGAAGAGCAACTCATCGGCGTTGAAAATCAGCACGGAAAAACGTGGCATCTGAAACGCGACGCAGCTGGGCGATTGATCGAGGAGATCGATTACTGGGGGCAATCGCGGCGCTACGAATACGACCTCGGCGGCCATTTGCAGCGCACGGTCGACCCGCTCGGCCAGACGCTCGCGCTCACATCTGACGCACTTGGAAGGATTACCGGCAAGCGTGCGGACGAGGTTGAGAGCGAGACGTATCGATACAACCGGCGCGGCCAGTTGATCGAGGCGCGTAATCGCTTCAGCAGCGTGGAGCGCGGTTATAACGCCGATGGTCAACTGCTCAGCGAGCGTCAGAAACAATCGCAGATGCAGGCCACGCTCGATTATCTTTACGACCCCAGTGGCAGGCTTGTCGAGCAGAAGCGTGCGTTCATTTCTGCGCAAGACACTGTTCCTGGTTTGACACACACGTTGCGTTACAGCTACGACGTCCTGGGTCAACTGGCCACGCAGCAGATCGACGATCACGAGCCGATGCGCTTTACGCACGACGTGCTCGGGCGGCTGTCGGGGCATCAGATGACGCCGGGGTTGGCGCATCAGTATCGTTACAACGCCGCCGGGCAACTCGCGCGGCACGAAACGCTGCGCCACGGTCGTGCAGATAGCCACACCGATTATCACTATGACGCCGCGGGAAATCTGACGCGGCGCGAGGATAGTGCGCGTGGTTCGGAAACGTATCGATACGATCCGCTTGGTCAGATCGTCAGGCGAGCCGCTCCCGACGGAAAGGTGAGCGAGTTCGTGTATGACCGTTTTGGTGACCGCTTCACGCAACAAAGCACCGATGCGCACGGGCGCACGCTGGAACATCGGGATGGGACGGTTTATCGGCTGGATCTGGCTGGGCAACTGATTGAACGGCGCGATGCAGCGCGGCGGCATCTGCGGCTGGAATGGAACGCATTCGGGCGCTTGCGCGGCGTGGTCAATCACGCTGGGGAGAAGTTCGAATATGTGTATGACGCGCTGGGGCGGCGGGTGTGCAAGATTTATCGCGCACAGGCGTCGCTGGCTGGAAGTGTTGCCGAGACCCGTACTTGGTTCATGTGGGACGGTGATGCGATGGTCGGCGAGGTACGCCAGATCGTCGATGAGAAGCGTGCTCGTGCTCGGTGGCTGGAGAGTAAGGATGCGTGGGCCGCGGAGCAGGATGGCGCGCGCGGTGAGCGTGTGGCGTGCGAGGGGCGGTTTTATGTTTATCGGCTCGGAAGCTTTGAGCCGATGGTCATGCAGGTGCACTCGGCTTTGTTTCCGGGTAGTGAGTCGGAGGTTGTAGGTCCGGCGCGGCTCTACTATTATCAAAACGATCCGAACGGCATGCCGCTGCGCTTGCGCGATAGCGACGGCGAGATCGTCTGGGATGCGTATTACAGTGTGTTTGGCGCGGTTGAGCGGTTTGCTGTGGAGCAGGTTGAGCAGCCGCTGCGGTTGCAGGGACAGTATTTTGATGGGGAGAGTGGGTTAAGTTATAACCGGTATAGGTATTACGATCCGAACACCGGCTCCTTCATCAGTCAAGACTTGATCGGCCTCGAAGGTGGGCTGAACCCCTATCAGTTCGCACCAAACGTCTTTGGATGGACTGATCCTCTTGGGTTGGCGAAGAAAAAGGGTGGCGGATGCGATCTAAGAAAAATGACGGCGGACGAGTTAGAGGAATTCTTTGAAAATCCAAACTGGCATCAGACCAACGCGAAGAGAAAACTCATTAACGAATTTCGCAACGAACTGAGAGGAGACACGAATGTTGATCTCATGCTAGAAAGAAGCACTCGAGAAGTGTTCTTACAGGGTAACAAGTCAAAAGTTACGGTCTCAACCGGTCGACACCTAGAATAGCGGATTTTTATTATGCTTTTGATGCGGACAACCATTGAAGTTATGGGGAACGAGTTTTCTCCAACTTTGGCAATCAGTTCAATTGTCGACAAGTTCAGAGTTTTTTTGTCACATGAGCCTAATGATATAAACAGAACTTCGCTTAAACCATATGGATTTGGTTATATGGCAATCCAACATCCGAATACTCTGGGCATCGAGTATGAGTTGGATGCTTATCAAACGTGGTACGTTGAGTTTCTTGCTAAAACTTATGACCTGCTGAAAAGTTCTGGTGCGGATGACATCAATGTCGCGATGGATGTTTTCTATTCTAATCAATGTAATTTTGAGATTTTTAATAGAGGATTGCTAAAAAATATGTCTAATTTTGATGTTTCTATTCCAGTTAGCGTGTACTGCCTGACGAACAAAAAATTACGTGAATTTCTTGAGGTGGAGGGGTATTCTGAATGCCAAATAGGTGAAATTTTTGGAGAAGAAAATTAAATTTTAATATAATCGATTTCGGTACTATGACGGGCAAACCGGTGGGTTCATCTCCCAGGATCCGATTGGGCTGGAAGGCGGATTAAATCCACACCGATACGCCCCCAATGTGTTTGAGTGGTGCGATCCGTTAGGATTAAAGAAGGGATGTCCTTGTGCCACGGACAAAAAAGTACCAAATCCTTATGGCAAGAAGGGCGGACCAGCGCATCAAGGAAAAGTGGCTGAGATAGCAGAAGAGATTGAATCCCGCGGACTGACTGCTACTCAGGAGATCAGAGTATTCACACCGGATGGAAGTAAAAAATCACGCTTTATAGACGTGGTCGCGATAGACGGTGACGGTAAAATTGTTGAAATGCATCAAGATGGTCGACAAACTAAAGGTGGCAAACCTGTTTCAAGAGAAGTGAAGGCATTAGATGATATCGAGGCGGTGAAGGGATCTCGTCCTAAATATCATCCCTATAATTGGGTTGAGAAAGACATGGGACATCAAGTTAATTTTTATTTAACTTCGCTTGATACGACCTCCTTAGAGGCTAGTTTAAGAAGCAAAAGTGACTTTTTAATACTGCATAGTCGGTCGAGCACGCCGACACGACGTTTGATTGACACTCTTAGTTTTGATGAAAATGGGAAACCATGGCTATTTTTATTTTTGGTTCGTCCAGATGATATTTCATCTGTGGTTATGAGGTATGTTCCAGCACAAAATTATTGGGTAGTAGATGTAGTTAAATCTCCGGTTATTGAAGTTATAAGATGTTGTTTTGATAAAAAAATTATTAAACGTGGGCGATTTTATTATGATGATTCATTCTATGATTCCGACGGTGTTTTGATAAAAAATCGCCCTCATTTTGCGATTGGGCTAAATCGAATTTTAAGGTGCTTAAAGGCGGGTTGAAAAAATTTGGTCTGTTTTATATTGGACCGGATGCTGAGAAATGGAGAATATCTTCTGATGGATTGTTGGAATAAGAGATATATCTGCCCTTTCATTATAACCGGCATCGGTATTACGACGGTGAGACGGGACGGTTCATCTCTCAGATCCGATCGGGCTGAAAGGCGGATTGCATCCGTTTGGATTCGCACCAAATACGTTGGAGTGGATTGATCCGTTAGGTCTCGCAAATTGTCGGTTAAGGGGACGTGATGGTCGATTTAGACGTTCTCAAAACATAGGTGAGGAACTTGGAAATTTACCGAATTTCTCTGGCAAAACTCCCGGAAATATCCGTCAAACGTTACGCAATCGAGGGTATTTTTCTGTGACAGCGCGTAGTGGTGGAGAGGTCTGGACAAAATCTTTAGCAGATGGACTGTTGCTGTGAGAATTGATCCGGCGAATCCTCGTTATCCGGCTCATTATGCGGATGCGGTTCCTTGCGTTCACATTGAAACTGTGCCGACTTCCAATGTATCTGGCGGGAATCATATGCCTGTAGGTGTAAGTTGGAGGTATACGGCTACGGGCTCAATCTCGGATCGAGGAACAAATCCGAATCATAACTATGGTGTCCATATTCCAATGTCTCCCGGTCGCGCGCCCTATGATCAAAGGTGGACTGTATGAATATCCGGAAGCGATATAGCGATATTATTGATTCTATTAGTATAGATCGCCCGAAAGCGCTAGAAAATCTTATAGATTTGTACTGCATTGCTGTGAGTCGCTATGAGCATGATATTGTTGATTCAATATCGTTATATGTAACTGATATGGGAACAAAAGATACATTAGGCATTTGGCTAATATGTTGGAGGATGTGGGCAGCGTGTATTTACAGGACGAATTTAGTAAGTGGATGGTGGAAATTAACCGTAAAATAAATATGGTTCCGCCATCATCTTAATTTTATAAATAACATATTTTTATAACCGTTATAGGTATTACGATGGGCGCACCGGTAGGTTCATCACTCAGCATCCGATTGGACTGGAAGGTGGGGGAAAATCCGTATCTATTTCAGCTAATGTATTTGGCTGGATTGATGCACTAGGATTGAAGCAGCAGGGATGCGGTATAGGCCAGCCACACAAGAATAGTCCCAGAACATCATTTTGCTGGGCATCTCCATTCGATTGACATTAAAAAAGTTGAAATTGTCTTTACCTGGTGACCAAGGAAACTCGATCTTAAAGGAAAGGGTAATTCAATTTCCAATCCAAAATGGAGCAAGTTATTCGAAGATGTAAGCGTGCTAAATTCGTAAGCGTCCGCTCGTGACCGTCTAGATTCTGGTCGCATCGCACCGCATGCTTTCTCCGGGCACAAATGTCACTGTGTCCATAAAGGGAAATCATGGACAGAGTCACTGAATTGCACGGCGACGGTCAAGGTACGCGGAGCTATCGGCGCCGAACGGTAGAAGAGAAGTGCCAAATCGTCAGAGAGACATTGGTACCTGGTCGATCCGTGGCGGAAGTGGCGCGAGCGCACGAAGTGAATGCGAATCAAGTGTTCGACTGGCGCAAGCAGTATCTCGAAGGCCGACTTGATCCGAAGCGGGAAGATGGCCTCATGTTACCGGTGGTGTTGAGCGAACCTGACGAGAAGGAGAAGGCTTCGGCGCCACCGGAGACGCACCCATCTGCGGGCGTCTTGCGAGTGCTGTTTGCGCGAAGCGAAGTCCGAGTTGAGGGCCACGTTGATCCCGATGCGCTGCGCGTGGTGATGCAATGCCTGAGTCGATGATGTGGTCCCAAGAGCTTGCCTCGGTCGTCGAGCAGTCGACGAGCACGCGTATCTGGATAGCAGCCGGGTTCACGGACATGCGATGCGGTTTCGACGGCCTCGCCGCAAAGGTCCAAACGGTCCTTCAAAAAGATCCGTTCTCGGGGCATGTGTTCGTCTTCCGAGGCAAACGCGGCGACCTGCTCAAGTGTCTTTACTGGCGAGATGGTGGGCTATGTCTGCTCTCCAAACGGCTCGAGCGAGGCCGCTTCGCCTGGCCGCGAACCGACGGCGGTATCGTCTGCCTAACGAGCGCACAACTTGGTCTTCTTCTGGAGGGATTCGACTGGCGTCAGCCGCTTGATGCAGCTCGCCCGCGCAGCGCTTTGTAAACGTCTGTGACAGCGGGGCAATCATTCTGGCCGTGAGCGTAAACTACGGACATGACATCCGGCGATGCTTCCCTCCCAAACGACATCGAGGCTCTAAAGGCCCTTGTGCTCGATCGTGAAGCGGCGCTGCGAGAACGCGACGGCGACCTCGAGCAATTGCGCGGCACCGTCTCGACGTTACAGAAGAATCTCTCGGACAGGACGCTCGAGATCGAGCATCTGAAGCTGTGGATTGCCAAGCTGCAGCGGATGCAGTTCGGTCGCAAATCCGAGAAAATTGATCGCCAGATTGAACAGCTTGAACTTCGCCTCGAAGACCTCCAGACCGATGATGGCGTCGCAGCCATCGCGTCACCGAAACCACGTCGGGCCGAAGGCGGCAAGTCGACTGGCCGCAAGCCACTACCTGATCATCTGCCGCGCCAGGACATCGTTCATCAGCCAGTCGAAGAAGCTTGCCCGCAATGCGGTGGTGCATTGGCCGATCTCGGTGAAGACGTTGCCGAGCAACTTGAGTATGTGCCCGGCCATTGGCGCGTGATTCGTCATCGCCGTCCCAAGAAGGCTTGCACCTGCTGTGATTGCATCGTTCAGGCCGCAGCTCCCAGCCGTCCTGTTGATCGCGGCATGCCGGGCCCAGGTCTGCTCGCCCATATTCTTGTCGCCAAGTTCTGCGACCATCTTCCCCTGTACAGACAATCGATTATCTATGCGCGTGACGGCGTCGAGCTGAGCCGTTCGACGCTCGCTGACTGGGTCGGCCAGTGCAGCGCGCTTGTGCGCCCATTGGTCGAGACGATTCGCCAGTACGTGATGTCGGCCAAGAAGATCCACACCGATGACACGCCCGTGCCAGTACTCGAACCCGGCAACGGCAAGACCAGGACCGGCCGGATCTGGACGTACGTTCGAGACGATCGGCCATGCGGTTCAAACGACGCACCCGCGGCCTGGTTTGCCTACAGCCCCAATCGTGCCGGCGAGCATCCCCAGGCACATCTGATGGGCTTCAAAGGGACACTGCAAGCAGATGCGTTCGCCGGTTACGACGCGATCTATGAGGCCGGCGCCGTACGCGAAGCGGGATGCATGGCTCACGCTCGACGTAAGTTCCACGACCTGTTCGTTGCGCGCAAGAATGAGGTGAACATGGAAGCGCTACGTCGGATTGGCGAGTTATACGCAATAGAAGCTGAGATCCGCGGTAAGCCGCCGGACGAGCGATGGCGCGTGCGACAAGAAAGAACCCGCCCGCTGATGGACGACTTCGAGTTCTGGCTGCGCTCGACGTTGAGTATGGTGTCGCAGAAAGGTGATACAGCTAGAGCGATCAACTACTCTCTAAATCAATGGCAGGCGCTCACATTGTTTATCGATGATGGCACAGTTGAGATCGACAATAACGCCGCTGAACGCGCGTTACGAGCGGTAGCGCTCGGCCGCAAAAACTTCCTGCACTTCGGCTCCGACAGCGGTGGTGAGCGAGGTGCCGCGATCTACACGTTGGTCGCAACCGCCAAACTTAATGGCCTTGATCCTGAGGCGTATCTGCGCCATATCCTCTCTCGCATTGCCGACCATCCGGTCAATCGCGTGAGCGAGCTGCTTCCATGGGCCGTTGCTGATCAGTTGCCCTCATACGCCGCCTAACTTCGCTTGCTCGCTCTCGTACTCGCGATTCGTGTCAAGCACGGCATTGCTCGGACGGTTACCTAAATTCCAGCCGACTTGCATTTGCTACCAATATCATGATGATGATTTTGGTTGTGGGTCTTATGGATTTTTAACTAATAAATCAGATCATCTCATTTCATTGTCTTTGAAGAATATGAGTTCTTTGAACCTGAAAATATGATATTTATATCCCAATCAGGGGTTGGAATAACGGTTTGTATTTTTTTTGGAGAAAACAAAGAAGATGAGGAGATTAAAACTTCGCTATTGACCTATCGGTTGATTAAAAAAGAGAGCAATGATGATTAAGAGAGGTGCAGAGATTGCATCGCCCGCGCGTGCGCCTATCTAAAAGCGCTCCGGTCTACGGCGCGTTACCGAAAGTCACAGTTTGAATCTGCAACATTGAGCGAGAACCTGTAACGGATTCTAATAAAGCACCTCAGCGTATGGACGTTCATCTCGTCCATCGTTCCGAAGACGGTAAGCTCCTCGTGCTGGCGGTTCAGTTCCAGATTGGAGACCATCCCAACCCCGTCATCGAGGCGATGCTGGATCGCATTCCGAAGGAGAAGGGGGCTGAGTTTAAGGTGGATGCTGTGATGATCAATCCGATCGACCTGCTGCCCAAAAACACCGGCTATTACACCTACAGCGGCTCGCTCACCACGCCACCTTGCTCGGAAGGCGTGACCTGGGTCGAGTTCAAGAAGCCAGTGACCATTACTCAACAACAACTCGATGCCATGCAGCGTTTCTACCACGGCAATCAACGCCCGGTGCAAGCGCTCAACGGACGCGATATCTGGGAAGTGGATTGATTCGCTTGCGCTGATTAATTCCTTTCCTGAGCGCAATGCGATCAAGCCTTCAAGATGAAAGAGGCCGTTTCGACGTAAGTCGAAACGGCCTCTTGTTTTGAGTTACTCAACACACCACGCGCCGTTAGTAATCGATCAGCAGGCAAGCAAACATTCCACGGCGCGTCCACCAATGCGAAACGCCGACCCAGAAGAACCTGAAGCGTTCAGCGAACGTCAACTAACCGCATCGACCTCAAACCGCCAGACTTTCCACCCTCGCACGCTCGATCTCGATCCGGTCCTCATGGAACGCCGCCACCGACTCGCGATGCGCCACGCTGACAATCGCGGCGTTCGGCAAGGCGTCGATGAGCGCGGTATAGATCAGCATCTCGTTCTCGGCGTCGAGCGCGCTGGTGGCTTCGTCGAGGAACACGAAATCGGGCTTGTGCAGCAGCACCCGCGCGGCGGCGAGCCGTTGCTGCTCGCCCGGCGACAACACCTTCGCCCAGTGCCCGGACTCGTCCAGACGCGCGCCGTACTCATTGAGATTGCAGGCACGCAAGGCTTCGCGGCATTCGTCGTCGGTGAAGGCTTCGGCGGCCGACGGATAAGCTAGCGCCGCTTTCAGCGTGCCGATCGGCATGTAGCTCTGCTGCGGAATGAACATCATGTTCGCATCGACGGGCGCGTCGATCGTGCCGTCGCCGAACGGCCATAAGCCGGCCAGCGCGCGCATCAACGTGCTCTTGCCCGAACCGGACGGACCGCTGCACCAGCCAGCGCGAACCGGGCTTCACGATGACATCGCGCGACCGTTGCGAGCGGCGTGCCGTTCGGCAGGCCAGCTTCAGGCCCGGTCGTGGCCATGGCATCCGTGCTGGCGTAATGCAGGTTGATGCCGCCATGCGCGGTGGCCGGCGAGGCGGCTTCCTTGATGTGCGTCGAGCGCATCACGCGCTTGAATTCGCGCAGACGATTCACGGTGGCGCGCCAGTCGACCAAGGTTGCAGTAACTGTTGATGAACCATGAGAACGAATCGCTGACGGTGCCGAACGCGGAGTTGATCTGCATCAGCACGCCGAACGAATGAAGCGCCGGCGAAGTAGCGCGGCGCGGCGACCATGAGCGGGAAAATGATCGCGATCTGGCCGTAGAAGCTCAGCACGAAACTCATGCGCTTGCGTGTACTTCATGACCTGCCACCAGTTGTCGCGGATGCGCGTGGAAGATGTTCTTCGCAGTGTCTGGTTTCTGTCGCCACGCCATCGTAGAACGCGATCTGTTCGGCGTTTTCGCGCACGCGGATCAGGCCGAAACGGAAATCCGCCTCCACTTTCTGCTGCCTGGTAATTGATCGACACGAGCGGATGGCCGAGCTTGCTGGATCATGAGCGAACCGACCATCGCGTAGAGCGCGGCGGCCCACACCATGTAGCCGGGAATGTCGAGCGGCCGTGCCGACCGAGCGAGACGCTCAGCGCGCCGGCCAGCGCCCACAGGATGGTGATGAAGATGACGAGCGTGACGACCGTGGACAGCAGGTCGAGCGATAGCGAGAGCGTGCTGGTGGCGAACGACTGCAGGTCGTCGCTGATCCGCTGGTCGGGGTTGTCGGCGAGACGGTCGCGTTCGATCCGGTAGAACGCGCTGTCGCCGAGCCATTCGTTCGAGGTAACGGTGGGTGAGCCACTGGCGCCAGCGGAACCCGAGCATCTGGCGCAGATACCGGCCGTACACGGAGCAGGATGAACGCGAACGCGAGGACGGTGAAGACCAGCATCAGGTGCGGAAAGTCGTGCGACGTTCTTGGTCTGCAGCGCGTTGTAGAAATCCGCGTTCCACGTGTTCAGGCGGACGTTGATGT
>CAVPTS010000025.1:0-16563 GCA_963708695.1 uncultured beta proteobacterium | reverse complement strand
GCGGCCGCGTTTTTGTACAGCGAGCGAATGCCGCTTGATTGCCGAGAGCGCCAGAGGCCAAGCACCGGATCGGATCAACATGCGTTTATCCATCACCACCCCGCCGCCGATGTCCATTGCACGTCGCCTCGCGCTTGCGTTCGTGTTTCTATGGTTCGCAATCGGCGGGATATGTCACTTTCTGCTGACGCCATGGTTTGTGCGCATCGTGCCGCCGTTCGTGCCCGCCCCACTTGCCGCCGTGCTCCTCAGCGGTTTGTTCGAGTTGCTCGGCGCCGCCGGCGTGACGATGAAACGCACGCGGCGTATGGCCGGCATCGGATTGACGCTGCTCGCAATCGCCGTCACGCCAGCCAATGTTTTCATGTTCCAACATGCCGAACGATTTCCGGACATCCCGCCTTGGCTTTTGCTGGTGCGTCTGCCGCTTCAGTTTGCGCTGATCGTATGTATCTTATGGAGCACGCGAAAGCGCTGACCACGTGGCCGCTACAATGCCAGTCACGCCACGACATCCCGCATCACTCTCCGCCATGGTCCCTCTGAAATATCTGAGCGCGTATCCGGACTCGCTTCAGGACAAGGTTCGCAAGCTCATCGCCGATGACAAATTGGCCGTGTATCTCGCCGATCGGTATCCGCGCCGCCATGCCGTGCAGTCGGACCGCGCGCTGTATCAATACACCGCGGATCTGAAGCAGGAGTTTTTGCGCGTGGCGCCGGCTATCGACAAGGTCGTCTACGACGCCAAGCTCGACGTGCTGCGTCATGCGCTCGGCCTTCATACGGCGATTTCGCGTGTGCAAGGCGGCAAGCTCAAGGCGAAGAAGGAGATTCGCGTGGCGTCGCTCTTCAAGGAAGCGCCGCCAGAATTCCTGCGCATGATCGTCGTGCACGAGCTCGCGCATTTGAAGGAAAGCGATCACAACAAAGCGTTTTATCGGCTATGTGAGTTCATGCAGCCGGGGTATCACCAGATTGAATTCGATCTGCGCGTGTATCTGACGCAGCGCGATCTCGCTCGCGATTCGTCCATCAAATAGATTCCCCTTTCAATCCATGGCTGCGTGCGCGAGCGATTCACCGGGAACACCGCGCGCCGGACGGATGAGCAACACCAGCGGCATGACCAGCAACGTTGCCACGAACATCAGCTTGAAGTCGTTCAAGTACGCAATCATCTGCGCCTGCTGATTGATCGACTGATCCATGAGCGCGAGGCTCATCTGCGATCCGCTGTCGAGCATGGGTTGCATCGACGGATTGAACACATTCACATTCGCGGCCAGGTCGGCATGCGCGACCTGCGTGCCGCGCGTCATCATGGTCTGCACAATCGATATGCCGATACTGCTGCCAATATTACGCATCAAGCTGAATGTCGCGGTGCCATCGGCGCGAAGTTCCGGCGTCAGCGTGGAAAACGTCAAAGCGCTCAGCGGCACAAATACGAAGCCGAGACCGAAGCCCTGAATCACGCCCGGCCAAACAATGTCCGAGGCGGACAGCACCATCGTGTAATGCATCATCTGCCAGAGCGCGAACGCCGAGATCAGGAAGCCCGCGAGCAATAGAAGACGTGCGTCCGTGCGTCGCAACATCCGGCCGGCGAGCAACATGGCGACCATCGTGCCCGCCCCGCTCGGCGCCGTGACGAGGCCGGTTGTGGCGACGGGATAGTTCATCAGGTTCTGCAACATCGGCGGCAACAGCGCGCGGGTGGCGTACATCACGGCGCCGATCACGAAGATAAAGCACGCGCCGGTCGCGAAATTTCGATCCTTCAACAACTCGTATTTGAAGAACGAGCGTTTGCCCGCCGTGGCCGTGTGCGCGAGAAAGAAGATGAAGCTGAGCGCGGCGAGAATTGCTTCAGTGCGGATTTCCAGCGAGCTGAACCAGTCGAGTTGCTCGCCGCGATCGAGCATCGCCTGGAATGCGCCGATCGCAAGGCCCAGCGTGGCGAAACCGAACGCATCGAATTTGACGCCGAGCTTTGCGGCGCGCGCCGGCAGGAACGTGAGCACGCCGAAGAGCGCGAACGCGCCGATCGGCACGTTGATGAAAAACACCCAGCGCCAGTTGTAGCTATCCGTAAGCCAGCCGCCGAGCGTTGGTCCGAGAATCGGCCCGACCATCACGCCCATGCCCCACACGGCCATCGCTTGGCCCTGCTTTTCGCGCGGATTGATGTCGAGCAGGATGGACTGCGAAAGCGGTACAAGCGATGCACCGAAGATGCCCTGCAGCAATCGCGACGCGACAATCTGCGCAAGGCTCTCCGATAACCCGCAAAACGCAGACGCGATGGTGAATCCGCCAATTGATATGACCAGCAAACGCTTGGTGCTCAGCCGGTCGGAGAGCCAGCCCGTAAGCGGCGTGGCGATTGCCGCCGCGACAATGTACGACGTCAGCACCCACGTAATCTCGTCCTGCGACGCCGAAAGCGTGCCCTGCATATGCGGCAGCGCGACATTGGCGATGGTGCTGTCGAGCGTCTGGATCATCGTTGCAAGCATGATCGAGAGCGTCAGCATGGGCCGGTTGAGCGGCGCGGCCGCGGCGCTCAACGGCATTGAGTCAGAGGACATTCAGGCGCCAGTGCGTTTGCAAAATAATAAGCATGCTTATTATAACCAGGGTAATGATCGCTGCAAGAAGCCAAAAATCCGGGAAAACCAGCGCATGTGCAGGTGGCTAAAAATGCGTGCATCTTTCGTATAATCCCGCCATGGAAACGCACCTCGACAAGCGCTTTGGCTTTCTAATCTCGGATGTGGGGCGCCTGTGCAGCAAGCGCTTCGACGAGCTCGCGAAATCGTCCCTCGATCTGACGCGGGCGCAATGCCGCGCGCTCGCGTACTTGTCACATTTCGGCGACGTCAATCAGGCTCGGCTCGCTGATCTGCTGGATGTTGCGCCCATATCGGCCGGTCGGCTGCTTGACCGGATGGAGGAGGGCGGCTGGATCGAGCGCTTCTCGAATCCCGATGACCGTCGCGAACGGACCGTGCGGATGACGGCAAAAGCCGAAGGCGCGCTCGGGAAGGCGCGCCGGGTGGGCGACTCGGTGGCCGCTGAAGCCCTGACCGGGCTCGACGCCGACGAACGCGCGCAGTTGATCTCACTTCTGCGGCGCGTGCGCGTGAATCTAAGCAAGATCGTGGATGAATGAGGGTTTGGAACGGCAGACGGTTCGTTAAGCTGGGATTGTGAACCGCTACGTACGCGTTTGCGAATAGGCACGAGCGCCGTTGGCTGAGCACTTCTGTCAGCGCCGACATGTTGAAAAACGACGCAGTGACCCTACGCTTCGCGCTGACGGAACGCGAGGTCCGGTATTTGCTGTAGCGTGTGCCGGCACGCCTGCCGCGCGTGCTTCCGCATCTTCGTAACGTCCGCGCCTTTGTCCTGATTCACGCCTGCCCTCCGGAACCCGTCATGCTCTTGCTCGCCATACCGCTTACGGTATTAGTCACGCTCATCGTCGTGGTGATCCTTGCAAACTTCGTGAGCGGTGAGAAGAAGGTCGAGCACAACATCGACCGGCTTTACTCCAGTGATGACCCGCAGTTCGTCCGCTCAATGAGCCTGCTGCTTGGTCCGCCCGTGACCTCGGGGAACCGATACCGCGTGCTTTTGAACGGCGACGAAATCTTCCCTGCCATGCTCGAAGGCATTCGCTCCGCCACGCAGACCATCACATTCGAAACGTTCATTTACTGGTCCGGTGAAATAGGCGCGCAATTTGCGACGGCGTTGTCGGAGAAGGCGCGCTCTGGCGTCGCGGTACATGTGCTGCTCGACTGGATGGGCTGCAAGAAAATGGATCGCCGCTACCTAGACGAGTTGCGCCAAGCCGGAGCCGAAGTCGTGCAATATCACAAGCCGCACTGGACCGGGCTCGGACGCATGAACAACCGGACACACCGAAAACTTCTGATCATTGATGGCCGAATGGGTTTCACTGGCGGCGTGGGCATTGCGGAGGAATGGACCGGGCACGCACAGGACGAGAAGCATTGGCGCGACACGCATTTCCAGGTGGAAGGGCCGGTGGTCGGGCATATGCAGGCCGTCTTCATGGACAACTGGATCAAGGCGACCGGCAACGTGCCGCACGGCCCCAAGTATTTTCCCGAGATTGCGGCGTCGCCGGAAGGTGACGCCAACGATGGCGTCGCGCACATGTTCAGCAGTTCTCCGACCCACGGCGCCGACGACATGGAATTGATGTACCTGATGGCGATCACGGCGGCTTCGCGCAGCATTCATCTGGCGAGTGCGTATTTCGTCCCTGACGGGCTGGCGATCAACGCGCTGGTAGAAGCCGCACGGCGCGGCGTGAAAGTGCGCATCGTGACGCCGGGCAAGCATATCGATACGCACACGGTTCGCGAAGCGTCCCGCGCCTGTTGGGGCGATCTGCTCGCGGCAGGTATTGAAATTCACGAATATCAGCCGACCATGTTCCACTGCAAATTGATGGTGGTGGACGAGTTCCTGGTCTCGGTGGGATCGACCAATTTCGACAGCCGCTCGTTCAAGCTCAACGACGAAGCCAACCTCAATATCTATGATCGCGAATTCGCGCTTCAGCAAAGCGCAATCTTCGACGCCGATATTGAAAAGTCGCACCTGGTCACCTATGAGGAGTGGTTGCGTCGGCCGATGCCGGAAAAGCTGATCGAGAAAGCGGTGCCGTTGCTCGACTGGCAGCTATGAGCTTTTGCTGCCGCCGAGAGACTCAGCGACAGCCCTGCTCTCCGGCCGCCGCCTACGGCTTCAATGTCGCGCCAAGCCGCCGCCAGCCGCTGCCTCAATCAACTTTCTCATAGGCCAGGCTTCGGCATATTGGCTGATCACAGCCACTTCACGATCCGCCTGCTCCGGTGACAGGCGATCGTCCACCACCACGATAATTGGCATGTTGGCAGTGAGCGCGTTGCCACGCAGGTCTACAAGCTTGTAAAGCTCCGACGACGAAGCATTCCGATGGCAGGAAATTACGTCTATTTGCGTGCTCCCCTGCGAGAGATCGAAGCCGTAATGTCGGCCCGACACACCCGTGCTCTTGAATGCACTTTTGATTACCGGCATGTCCGGTTTCATTGCATTGAGGTAGAGCCTGGTTTCGTGAATCAAACTGGGTTCTCGAACGGCGAAGTCAGTGCCGGCGTTATCGAACTCCCATCTGGCCACACTAAGCAGCGCGTCGATGTAGCTCGCGAATCCGGACGCCATACTTGAAACATCAAATGTGCCTTCGATTTCACCCTCGTGCGTCACGTTGATGCCTGGCTGCCTGATCGCCGCTTTGACGACCTGATAGTCCCGCAAATGAAACGAACTGATCTGCCGGCAAAGGCAATGGAACAGGGTTTCCCCGGCATCGAAGAACCGTATTTGGTTACCGTCGCTCACGTATTCGGCGTAGACGACAAATGGATCGCCGCCATGGAAGCCAAAAGGTGTGTCCAGCGCCATGATTGGGTCTTCCCCTTCAAGTTGCTCACATCCAAAGCCGAGCTTGGTGCACATGTCCTGACAGGTGGACTGAATATTCATTTTGACTCCGGAATTGCTGGGTCGGGCAAGACGCAAGTCAGCGTCAAGTTGGTCTTTTTGCAGAAGAGCAGTAGCGCACTCGCGTAGTTGAGGCCTGACCACTCGGCTTCACCCGCAATCCGGTCACGGCCGACGTGCTCGTGAGGATTCCGATGCAGATCGGTTATTGGCCGGCTACCTTGAAAAATCTCAAGCTGATAGGCGCGGCGATCGCGCTGGTGCTGATAGTGATAGATGCCGAAGACAAATCGCCTGAAGGGCGGCCGCCGGCCATATTTCACCGAGAGCCTTGCCGATATACCCGGAATGCGCCTGCCGTCGGCATCGGTTAATCCGAACACGCACTTGGCCGAACCCAAAGTTTCCTGGCGCTTTCCCCATCCCGATGATGGATCGCCGAATTTGGTAAGGCTCAATAGGCGTTCCGCCTCGTCCCGGGGAAGGTCGTCGATCATATGAGTTCATGGTTTGCATCCTGCGTGCTTGCGTGGATTTCACATGAACAACATACCTTGACGAGCTTTAGACGAGTCAAGCTGAATGTTGTCATAAAGTGTCGACTCGTCCCTCACAGCAGTCACACTGCATCGTCTGCTGCTATCACGCCGCCAATCACTCCCGCTCGCATCAGCTCCGCAATCTGCGCATCGCCCAAGCCGAGCACGTCGCGCAACGTGGCGGCCGTGTGCTCTCCGAGCATCGGCGGCGCCTGGTCGTACTCAACCGGCGTAGCCGACAAGCGCAGCGGGCTCGCGACAGTCGGCGCAATGCCCGCGACCGGGTGCGCAATCTCCCGAGCCGCGCCCCGAAACTGTGCCTGCTCCGAGCCGAAAGCCTGAGCGATATCGTTGATCGGGCCGCACGGCACGCCGCACGCTTCAAGCGCGTCGACCCATGCGTCGCGAGTGCGGGTCATGAACACCGCGGCCAGTTGCGGCAGCAATTCCGCCGGTTCACGCTGCGCCCGCTATTGGTGGCGAAGCGGGGA
This sequence comes from uncultured beta proteobacterium, assembly GCA_963708695.1. GTDB lineage: Bacteria > Pseudomonadota > Gammaproteobacteria > Burkholderiales > Burkholderiaceae > Caballeronia. The sequence continues at coordinate 10,004 of CAVPTS010000025.1, read as the reverse complement.
TCGAGCGCGAGTTCCGGCACGTTCATGGCCGTGCATATCGCGCGGAACTGGCTGTCGTTGCCGCACGCGATGATCACATGGCCATCGCTCGCCGCGAAGGTCTGATAAGGCACGATGTTCGGATGCGCATTGCCCATCCGCCGTGGGGCGATGCCCGTGGTGAGATAGTTCATCGACTGATTGGCGAGCATCGCCAGCTGGCAATCGAGCAGCGCGATGTCGAGATGCTGCCCGAGTCCGCTCTTTTCGCGTTCCATCAGCGCGGCGAGCACGCCGGTGGTGGCATACATGCCGGCCATGAGGTCGGTCACGGCCACGCCGACTTTCTCCGGACCGCCGCCCGCTATGCTGTCGGGCTCGCCGGTGATGCTCATCAGGCCGCCCATGCCCTGGATCAGAAGTCGTAACCCGCGCGCTGCGATAACGGTCCGTTCTGGCCGAACCCCGTCACCGAGCAGTACACGAGACGCGGATTCAGCGCTGACAGACTCTCATAGTCGAGTCCGTATTTCTTCAGCCCGCCCACTTTGAAGTTTTCGACGACCACGTCGCAGGACTTCGCGAACTCACGGATCAGCGCGGCGCCTTCGGGCGAACTCATGTCGATGGCAACCGACTGCTTGTTGCGGTTCGCGCACAAAAAATAGGCACTCTCGGAGTATCGCGCCCGTCTGCATCGCGCAGGAACGGCGGGCCCCACGTGCGGGTATCGTCGCCCGCGCCCGGACGTTCGATCTTGATCACTTGCGCGCCGAGATCCGCGAGATTCTGCGTGCACCACGGACCCGCCAGCACTCGCGATAAATCCAGCACACGGACCCCGTCCAGCGGGCGCTTTCTCGTAGTCTTCCCGCTCGATCCATGCTTGCCGGAACCGATTGGTTTTTGCTGTCCTGCACCATTTCACCTCGTTGGTTTGAAGCCGGTTTTTATGCGGTCCGTCGATTGTAGCCATGTCGCCGTACTCGACGTTTGCCGCCGAACACACGAGCACACGCGGCTCCCACGATAAATCCAACCTAGCCCGAAAATCCGCGCAAAATAATCACGGCTCGCCGGAATATTGCGCGGGCGTCGTCCGTTTAAACGGTACCTCTGCAGATGGAATGAGAGAGAAAAAATGAAAACGCGAATCCCGATGCTCGCCGCCGCGCTGGCCGCGACCTTCAGCTTGAGCGTGCACGCCGCGCCGCCGATGGCCGCGAACGGCATGTACGCCGATCGAAAGGCATGACGCTCTACACCTTCGACAAAGATCCCGCCTCCGGCCCGAGCGCCTGCACGGGCGGCTGCGCGCAGGCATGGCCGCCGGCAATGGCCGATGCATCGGATAAACCCCAGGGCGACTGGACCCTCGTGCCCACGGCCGATGGCGGCAAGCAATGGGCGTACAAAGGCAAACGCGTTTATATGTACTCGAAAGACACCAAACCAGGCGATGCCAAGGGCGACAACTTCAAGGACCTCTGGCATACCGTGAAGCAATAAAAGCATCGAGCGCGAGGAGACCAGTACGAAGCGATCGATAGCCACTTCGGCGCTGCACAGTGAAGTAGTGCAGCGCCGAAGCCGGCAAAAATCGGCGGCAATTTTGAAGACCAGCACCAGCACCAGCACCAATAACAAACATAGAAACAACAGTTATGACCCGGGGCGTCAAGCGTGAACATTTCATGAGCCAAGGGCATTGAGCTTCGATACCGATCTCGTTGGGGTTCTCCCGCAGTTGCGGCGTTATGCGCGCGCGCTGACGGGGGACCGTGCGTGGGCGGACGACCTCGTTCAGGACGTGACCGAGCGGGCGCTGGGACGTTCGAAGGGTTTTCGCGTGGGCAGCAACTTGCGCGCGTGGCTGTTCACGATCATGCGCAATCTCTACATCGACCAGTTGCGGGGCCGGCGGATATTGCCGTGGACGATGAAACCGCGCCGTGGCGGCAGATGGCCGCGCCGGTGGGCGAAGTAGACGGACTCGTGCTGCGCGACGTGCAGCGCGCGTTATATTGCCTGCCGGTCGAGCAACGCGAAGTGATGTTGCTCGTGTGCGTGGAAGACATGAGTTATCAGGAGGCATCCGTGGTGCTGAACGTGCCGGCCGGAACGGTGATGTCGCGCCTCTCGCGGGCGCGTGAACATATGCGCGTGCTGCTCGGCGAAGAACCGGGGCGTAAATCGGCATCGTTGAAAATCGTGAGTGGCACATGACGAATCCCGAACGTCCGGTTCAGGCGGAATCCAGCGCGGCAGCCGATGAGCTGCGCGCGCTGTCGGCGTTTATCGACGATGAAGCGCCTGACGCCGAGCGCACCGAAACGGCCGCGCGGATCGCCCGCGATCCGGCCAGCGCAGCGACGGTGGCGGCGTATCGTGCGCAGGACAACGCGTTGCGGGCGCTGTTCGCCGCCTCCGCCGACAAAGAAGCGCAAGTCGTGCTTGTGCGTCCGCGCCAGCGTTATCTGATGGCGGCGAGCTGGCTGGCCGTGGGCGTTGCGTGCGGAATCCTGATGCACATGGCGTTGCCGATGCTCGACCACGAACGCCCGCCGCCGACATTCGCGCAGCGCGCGGATATTGCTTATGCCGTGTACGCTCCTGAGCAGCGGCACGCGGTGGAAGTCGCGGCGTCGCAAGGAGATCATCTCGTGAGTTGGTTATCGAAGCGGCTCAACCGGACGCTGACCATTCCTTCGCTGCATGAATACGGGTTCGAACTGGTCGGCGGCCGGCTGCTGCCCGGCGAGGATGGCCCGGCAGCGCAATTCATGTATCAGAACGCCGCCGGCGAACGGCTCACGCTTTATATGACGAGTGGTTCGGGCAAGCACAAGGACGAGTACGCAATTCGGATGTTGCACGACGGCGCGCGACGCACTTTCTACTGGACGACCGATCACGCGGGATACGCACTCTCGGGGCAGATCGGTGAAGAGAAGATGCGGGCTATCAGCTACGATACCTGCGCCGCGCTGGGCGGCGATCCGAGAAAATGGCAGTGAGCGCAGGAGATGCGCAGCGTCTGGGCTGGCTTATTAATTTAAACCTCGTCAGCCGCCGCCAGCCCTGCCCTCGTCTGCACGCCCCACGCGCGGGCGCCGCCGAGAAAGTCGACCCAACCGAGCGCCGCGCCCGTGTGGCGCAACAACTGAAACGTGAACGGCTCGACGATGGCCGTCACGATCGCCATCCACAAGCTCGACCCGGCCGTGTCTCCGGTCCAGCGCCGATACAAATGCACGGTCCACAAATGAAACGCGAAATCGATAAGGATCTTCGCGCCAATCACGCTGAAAACAGGCAACACGATCGCCCCGCGCCGATCCACGATAAACCCCAGCAGCAACGCGAAAGCGGTCAGGCCATAGATAGGCTGCACGGTATCGAACGCCTTGACGGGGAGCATCAGCAACCCGAGCGTGCCGTATCGCCGATTCCCGGTCATGTCGCGATTCCAGTATTGCGTCTGTAAAAAGCCCGCAAACCAGCGGCGCCGTTGACGCATGAAACCGCTGAGCGAACTTGGCGCGTCCGTGATCGCGTGCGCGTTGCCAACCACCCGCACGTCCCAGTCGAGACTGTTGTCGACGGCATGGCGGCGCAGCCGGTGAATCAGTTCGTAATCCTCCACGAGACATTGCGGATCGAAACCGCCCACGACCAGCAGCGCATCGCGGCGAAACGAGGCGAACGCGCCCGAGATCAGCAGCAAGCTATCGGCGCGCATCCACGCAAAGCGCGCGATGAAATTGCGGATGTACTCGTACGTCTGGAACCACTGGAAGAAGCGGCCGCTCATCGTCTTGCTGCATATCGGCACGAGGATTCCCGCTGCGGCAACCAGATTCGGCCTCGCGGCGAACGCGCTGCGCATCGCGAAAATGGCGTCGTCGGCGAGACGCGTGTCGGCATCGAGGGTCATCACAACGGGCGTACTGATCAACCCGATGGCCGCGTTCAGCGCGCGGGCCTTGCCGCCATGCGCCACGCGCAGCCAGAAGAGATTCGGATGGATTGCCGATGCCGCGCTCAGCTCGCCTTCGGCCGGCGCGACGAGTCCGAAACGCTGCGTGAGAAGCTGGGCAGTGGCGTCGGAGGAACCATCGTCGGCGATCACGATTTGCGCCGCGCCGTGCGTTTGCCCGAGGAGCTTTGCGAGCGTGTTGGGCAGCACGGTGGCTTCATTGTGCGACGCCACGATCACGCCGAGCGCGGGCATTGCGCGCTCGCGCTGCTTGCGGTCAAGCGGCTTGGGCGGCTTGACGAGCGTCCAGGATTTCGCCGCGACGAACATCAGCAGCAAGGTGTCGTAGGCAACGTAAGCAATGCCTGTCGACCACGCGACCACGCCGTGCAGGAAGAATGCGCGGGCGAACAGCACGAGCCATAGCACGACCACGCCGCCGTGAATCAGCACGCTTGCGATCGTGACCGGGCGCGGCGCAATGCGCGGCGAAGCCCGCGCGAGCGCCGCTTCCAGGGAGATCTTCAAGGTCGGCTCCGGTTTGGTTGATTGGGACGCGGGATGTTCAGTTCGCGTCGGCGCGGCTTCCAGGTCGAGATCGATCACGGCACCATCCGCGAGATCACCGACTTTTTGTCGATCCATTGATGCTTGAGCGCACCGCCCACGTGCATTGCAAAAAGCGCGTACAACGCGTAGCCCAGCCACTCATGCAGCGCGCCGAAACGATCGTGCAGCGTCTCCTTCAGCGCCGGATCGAGATGCATCACGTAACCTATGCGCGGCCACGGAATCAGGCCGAACAGATGCATCGGATGGGTGGCCGCGCCTTTCCACGCCGAATCGTGCAGCCAGCCGGAGAGCGGCAAGCCGATCATCAGCAGGTAAAGCAGGAAGTGCGCGGTGTGTGCGGCAATGTGTTCCCACTTGGGAAACGTCTTGGGCAACGGCGGCGGCCGATGCGAAACCCGCCATAGAATGCGCAGCAACACCAGCCCGAGAACCGTGATGCCGATGGACTTATGGGTATCGACGACCGGGCGCACCCATTCGTCCGGGAACGATTCCGCCGATAGTCCCAGCACGACGTTGCAGATGATCAACAGCGCGATGAGCCAGTGCAGGACCATCGCGGTGCGTGTGTAGCGCAGCGGCGTCTGGGTTTGGGGCGGTTTTGACACCACGTTGGCAGCTTGCGTGGACATTGAAACTCCGTGCGGAAAATGGATCGGTTACGCGGTTCTGCAACCTGACGCGGCAGCTTGCAGACGACACGATCCAAACGCGCCGCAGCACCGGTTTATTCCACCGATTCTGCGGGAAAACGCGTAGTTACGTTTGTAGGGGCTTTGTCAGGCAAGGCCGCTGTCCCGCTGTGTCGTCCTCGACGTGGACGAAATACGCCAGCGGTGCCGTCGATCCTAGCCGGGAGTTTCATTGGTAGTCCGTAATCGGCAAAGAGAGGACGGGCCGGGTCCGAACGAACGTCCATAAGGCTTGGCGCGCAAGAGAAGCAATCGTTTTCTGCTCTGCTATAGTCTTTCCCATCCTCCCTTCCCGAATTCCGCGTGGACCACATTCCCTTATGGGCGCAAATCTGCGCTATTTTCCTTCTGTTGTTTCTTTCCGCATTCTTCTCGATTTCCGAAACGTCGATGATGGCGCTCAATCGCCATCGCCTGAAACACCTCGCCAACCAAGGCTCTCTGCGCGCCCGCGTCACGCAAGGCCTGCTTGCCAAGACCGATCAACTGCTGAGCGTGATCCTGATTGGCAACAATCTGATCAACACGATCATTCCCGTTCTCACCACGTCCATCGCGCTGCGTACGTTCGGTCATAACAACCTGGTGCTGTCGGTAACGACCGGGGTCGTGGCATTCCTGATCATTGTGTTCGCGGAAATTGCGCCGAAGATTGTGGGCGCGACGTATCCGGAGAAGGTCGCGCTGCCGGCCAGCCTGGTTCTCTCGCCGTTGATGCGCGTGGCCCGGCCGATTGTCTGGTTCGTCAACCTGTTCGCAAATGGCGTGCTGAGGGTGCTGCACATCAATACAAAAGGCGGCCGGGACCAGCGGCTTTCCACTGAAGAGTTGCGCACCATCGTGCTGGAATCGGGCAACTTCATGCCGACCAAGCACCGCAGCATCCTGCTGAACCTGTTCGATCTGGAGAACATCACCGTCGACGACGTGATGATCCCGCGCCGCCGTATTGAAGCGCTGGACTTCGACGCCCCTTTCGACACGATCCTGCATCAGCTCGAAACCTGCTATCACAACAAACTGGTCGTGTATCAAGGCGATATAGATCGCGTGTTGGGTGTCCTGCATGTGAGAAAGACGCTGTCGGCGCTGCACAATCAGGAGTTCGAGCGCGAGACCCTGCGTGAACTGTTGACTGAGCCGTACTTCGTCCCGGCCGGCACACCCGTGTTTCAGCAACTTCAATTTTTCCAGGAAAGCCGGCACCGCATAGCCGTGGTGGTGAACGAATACGGCGAGTTGCAGGGGCTGGTGACGCCCGAAGACATCATCGAAGAATTGATCGGCGAGTTCACCACGACCATTCCGCGCGGCGCGGCTTCGCGTGGCGGCTGGAACGAGGAAGGCGAGTGCATTGTGGCGGGCAGCATGCCGTTGCGCGAGCTGAACCGATGGCTCAAGCTGACGCTTCCCACCGACGGCCCCAAGACGCTCAACGGTTTGATCCTGGAGGCGCTGGAAGAGATTCCGGACGGCGACGTGAGCGTGCGCATTGCGGGCGTGCATTTCGAGGTCATGCGCAGCGACGATCAGGCAATCCGCACCGTGAAAATTTTCCGGCCGCAAGGCGTAGTGCTGAGAAAGCAGAAGTAGGTTCATGGGCTGGTCTGAGTGTGGCGTGGCATTAGCTTGCGCCGTTTGCGCCTTTCTGCGTGACCCGCTGGACCGCGTTAGCCATTCGGCCAGCTTTTTTCGATGTATCGAACGTTAGCCATTCGGCCGAGTTTCAACCAGATGCATGCAAGGCCATGATCGGGACATCCCGTTCACTGAGCCGTGCCCATGCCTTCCGCCCTACCCGTCACGTTTTCCCGGCCGCCGCCGCAGCTATCGGCCAGACCCCATGAAGCAGTAGCAGATGCCGACAGCGCGCCCGCAGTCGCACTGCTCACTGATACGTTGCGCGAAGCCGCGGCACGCGGCGCATCCGACATTCACGTCGAACCGAGTGAACACGAGTGGCGCATCCGCTTGCGCATTGACGGTGCGTTGCACACCTATCTAAAGCCGCCGCCCCATCTACGCGATGCCTTCACCACGCGCATTAAAGTGCTGGCGCGCATGGATATCGCCGAGCGGCGCGTGCCGCAGGACGGGCGCTTGCGCTTGCCTCTCGCGAACGGAAATCCGGAGGACTATCGCGTGAATTCGCTGCCGGTGCTGTTCGGCGAAAAACTCGTGCTGCGTCGTCTGGATTCGCTCCCGGCGGATTTGTCACTGGCGGCGCTGGGGCTCGCCGCCAATCAGCAGAAGACCATTGAAGCGGCGATCCACGCGCCACACGGGCTCGTGCTCGTCACAGGTCCCACAGGCAGTGGCAAGACGTTGTCGCTATATTGCTTTTTACAGATGCTTAACGCCGAATCACGCAACGTTTGTTCTGTTGAAGATCCTGCCGAGATCCAGCTCGCCGGCATCAATCAAGTCAGCATCCGCGATAAAGCCGGCCTCACCTTCGCAGTCGCGCTGCGGGCATTCATGCGGCAGGACCCGGACGTAATCATGGTCGGCGAGATTCGAGACGCTGAAACGGCGGACGTCGCCGTGAAGGCCGCGCAAACGGGCCATTTAGTGCTTTCCACGCTGCATACCAACGACGCGCCCGCCGCCATCGCGCGACTCGTCGACATCGGCATTGCGCCGTATAACCTGGCGTCGGCACTCAGGCTCGTGACTGCGCAGCGGCTGGTGCGACGGCTTTGCGAAGCGTGTCGCATGCCATCGGACCTGGAGTTCGAGCCGGGTTTCAGACCGTTCGAGCCGCGTGGCTGCGCGGCGTGCCATGGTATTGGTTATCGCGGACGGGTGGGCGTGCATCAACTGATGCCCGTCTCCAATGCACTCCGCGAACTGATCGTCGCACGCGCCGCCACGCACGCCGTTACGCGGCAGGCGCAAAACGAAGGCATGCCGAGCCTGCGCGACGCCGCCTTCGCCCGCGTGCGCGAGGGCGTGACGAGCGTAGCGGAAGCCGTCGGCGCCACGGAGGTCACGTGAACCCGACTTTCGATACGCGCTTTAGCTGGCGAGGCGTCAATGCGAGCGGCGAGGGTAAGCGTGGCAAGACGATCGCAACGGATTCGGCGACTGCGCGCGCCGCGCTAAAACGCGACGGCGTGACGGTGCTCGAACTCACCGCACTCGGTTCGGCGCCACCGCCCAAAGTCCGCCCCGCCGATGTCACGCGCCTCACCCGGCAACTCGCAGGGTTATTGCGTGCTGGTTTGCCGCTCGCGTCCTCGCTTGAACTGATCGCTGACACTCCGTCGCGCGGCGGCCTGCCACGCGTCGTCGGATCGGTTGCGCGGGACATCACGCAAGGCGTCGCCTTCTCTGATGCGCTCGCGCGTCATCCGGCCTGTTTCAATGCGCTGTATTGCCAACTCGTCGCAGTGGGCGAACTGGCCGGGGCGTTGCCGACCGTCCTCGCGCGCCTGGCCGAAGATCGCGAACGCGCAGGTGCTCAGCGGGCGAAGCTGCGTGCCGCGCTCACCTATCCGGTTGCAGTGCTGTTGCTATCGCTTGCGATCACTGCAGGATTGCTGATCGGCGTGGTGCCAACGTTCAAGACCATCTTCGATGGCTTCGGCGCCAAGCTCCCCGCGCCGACCTTGTTCGTGCTCGCGTTATCGGACGGCGTCGCGCGCTGGAGCGTACCGTTTGCGCTCGTCTGCATGGTCGCCTTGATCGCGTTCAAGCGGCTTCTACGAAGCGTGCCCGCAGCTCGAAGCGCATTCGATCGCGCCATCCTGAAACTGCCGCTCGCCGGCTCGCTGCTGCGCGCGCTGGCCGTGGCACGCTGGAGCCGCGCGCTCGGCACATTGCTTGCGGCAGGCACGCCTTTATCGGACGCGTTCGATTCGTTGTCGAACGCTACGGGCAACCGTATCTTCGATATCGCCACCGTCGACATCGCCCGCCGCCTTCGGCACGGCGAACGGCTCGCCGCCGCCATGCGCGCAGCCGGCTGCTTCCCGCCCGATGTCGTGCAGCCAATCGCGGTGGCCGAGGAATCCGGTTCCCTCGACGCCATGCTGCTCGACCTCGCTACACTGGGCGATCGTCAGGTGGACGAACAGACCAGCGCATTCGCGAGCCTGTGCGAGCCTGTCGTGATCGTGGTGCTCGGTGCGCTGGTGGGCGGTCTTGTCGTCGCGATGTATCTTCCGATCGTGCAACTCGGGAATGTGGTGTAGGTGGTGTAGGATCGCAGCCGAATTCGACCCAGGACAGTCATGCAGCCTTTGTATCAGGCGGAGTTTTCAGACCGCCATTTCGACGCTTACAGTTCCGCTTTCAGTGCTTTCGGCGCTTTGCCGCTCGCGGCGCAGTACGGCTTCGCGATCGTTTTCGGGCTGGTGATCGGCAGCTTCCTGACGGTGGTCGTGCATCGCCTGCCGATCATGCTCGAGCGCGCGTGGCAGGCGGAGAATCCAGCCGACGCAAACCACGACGCCGATAAAGCCACGCCACCCGCTCGCTACAACCTTGCCGTGCCCCGCAGCGCTTGCCCGCATTGCGGCCACGTTCTGCGCCCCTGGGAAAATATTCCGGTCGTAAGTTATGTGCTGCTGCGCGGCCGTTGCTCGCAATGCCACGCGCGCGTCAGCGCACGTTATCCGCTGACGGAACTCAGTGACGCGCTGTTCGCCGCCGTATCGCTGTTCGCGTTCGGACCGACGCTGATCGCGCTCGCGGCGTTCGGTCTATGCGCCATGCTGCTCGCCATGAGCCTGATCGACTTCGATACCCTGCTATCTACCTGACTCGCTGACGTTGCC
>CAVPTS010000024.1:0-121025 GCA_963708695.1 uncultured beta proteobacterium | reverse complement strand
GCGCCGAGACCGAAATTGGCCCGCGACGCGGTCGAGCGTGAAGGCGGCCGCTCGCTGCTCGCGCCTGACCAACCTGACGGCCAATGTTGCCGATTTGCCGTCCCCGCGACGCCGATTCCGGTTCCGCTGACAATCGAGCACGCAAAGGCCTGCCAGGCATGTTCGACGAAGGCGAAGGCGGCGTTGCCCAGAGCAGTGGCCAGGCTTCCTGCGACCACCATCGCTTTGGCGGAGCGCCGGTCGAGGAGCGCTCCCGTCGGCAGGGTGGCGATTGCTGCCGTCCCCATGGTCGCAGCGAGAACCAGTCCGGCTGTCGATGTTGCGAAGCCACGTATCTGGTGCAGATAGATGATCTCAAAGGGAAGAATGAGCCCGTAGCCGAAGAAGTTGACGGCGTTTCCCGCTTGAAGGATGAGCACGGGTCGAGGGAGCCCGGTGCGCCAACCTGCGGTGAGGTGTGTGAGGTGGCGGTTCATCCGCCCAAAGGCCACGCCGCGGCCCCGATGCCAAGTAGATGCCTCACTGGGTCCCATCCTGGTCCAATTGGCTCCGCACCGAAAGAGCCAATCGCCGCCTAATTGGCCCGGATCCAGAGGTTCAGCGGCAAGTTGCTGGAGCAGCTATCGGCCTGATGCGGGTATCAAAGGGCGGCGATGCAGGCGGTGAGGTCTCGGCATAGCCGGCCCTGTTCGGCTGGCGAAAAGTTGGCGAGCATCTGTTTTTCCACGGTGCGCACCTGGCGCTCGCAACCCGGAGACGGCGCCGCCCGGCCGGTGTGAGTTGGCCAGGCAATGCGCGGCCGCTCGGAGCGGTGGCCGGTCGGGTGACAAGACCGCGCTCCTGCAAGCCGCGTAGCACTCCGTTCATCGATCGACGCGTCACGAACACGCCCCTCGCCAGCTCCGCGTTCGACAACAGCCGGCTCGGACTACGCCGGCTCCCCGCTAGTTTGCCCGGCGCAGTGGTCTTCGACACCAGGCCGGTACCGTTTGCCGTCCGAGAGCCGTTGCCGGGAGACTGATCTCGAAGGGGCAAGCCCCCGACCAGAGCAATACGTAACTGAACCAGTAGAGGACAAGAACAAGACCACCACGTATTGCTGATGGCAGCGGCGAATGGTCATCCGTCACATACGCCGTCGCGGGCGTCTGACAAAGGAAATGCGACTAGCCCGTACAGAACGCACATCCCTCATCGCGATCGCACTTCTTCAAGACCTCGATGAAAAAACTTGCACCACTCGCAAGACAGATAGCTGGAAAACCAATCGACGAAGCCATCTTGCAGATGCGTTTCTCCGCCAAAGAAGGCCGCCAAAGACGTTCGGAAACATCTCATCCAAGCCCGTAACGAAGCGATCCCCTCTCGTGGCATGGGCCTTGGTCTGTCATCGCCTGGCGACATGTCCAATCCGTCAGAGCCTGCTACAGAGGCATCTCCCTCAACAGAAAATCCTTCACCAACACCCAACCCAGCATACCTCCCCCGCCGCACCTCTGTCGATAACACCGCCCCTCCCACACCAGAACCCAACAAAGTCTTTCCGTGATGGCCACACCCCTGATCCAACGTCCATCCACATTGCCCAAGCGTGGACAAATAGAGGTCCCTATGGCCGTGAGCCCTACTACCGCGCCTTCGGCCGACTGTACAGTACGCGGCCGCCGCACACCGGGCTGTCTGTGCTATTGAAGCTAGAAGAGACAAGGACGAGAGAGAAGATGGAGAAGGAGGCTAAGGCGATACGGAGACGGATCTGGGCAGAGATGTGGACACAGCTGCCAGATCGGAAGGTTCAGGGGCCGCAAGGGCAGTATGTACTATGGTAGAGCTTAGACTAACCTATTGTCATTGTGCAATCGACATCCGCATTGTCATGTATGAACAAGATGCGAACGGAACCAGTAGGTGCACAACAAGGCGATTGACGAAGGGCAGGGCGGTGTCCCAGGCGTCGGGGGCGTAGGCCAGGCACAGTGGGAGTGGCGCCCCCCGCCACTGCCGCCGAAGACGAGGAGTGGGGGCGGGGGGCGTCCCGGAGATCTGGGCGGCCACGGAACTCTGGAGAACCGGGCGGTCTCGGCGCTGGCGTGCCAGCCGTAGATGGCGGGATCCTCGCCGCCTTTGGGGTCGAGTTCGTCGCCGATGTGGCCCTGGTTGGATTGGACCATGTAGCCGCCCAGCCTGGACACACGACGACAGCCCGCCGATGGCCTCGCCTAGCGGGGAGGTGAACCCCCCTCGGGTGCCGCCGTTGCCACCCGACAGCGGATTAGCAATACTAACGACGAGGTGCGCAATAAAGATGGCTACGTATTGCTCGGTGCTGCAGATCACGTGGATGCCCACCACGACCCCGTGGGCGTTAATTCAACCGTACATGATGAAGGATGTCTACAGCCGCAAGCTGGTGGCCAACGAGGTGTGGGAGGCCGAATCGGGTGAGCACGCGAGCGCGTTGCTGACCAAAGCATGTCTGATTGAAGGCACGGCGGGTCATCCGCTCGTGCTGCATTGGGCAGACGGCAGCGTGATGAAAGGCGTGTTTATGCACCCAGCCACGACCCACGTTGAAGGTCGATTCGTCGTTCAGCCGGCCGCGGGTGAGAGACGCACAACGCGTACGCCGAGGTGCCGTCCGCACGGCCAAGTACTGTCCGATGCGGCCCGAACGCCCGTTTGACACGGTCGAGGAGGCGCGTGTCTGGGTGGTACGTTTGCGGCTTGGTACAACGATGAGCATTGTCACAGCGGCTTCTCGACAACCCTGACGCCGAACCAGCGCCACAACCGGACATGCTGATGAGTTGCTGGTCAAACGGCGTGCTGTGTACTAGCAAGCCAGGGTGCAGATCCTGCCCGCTGGAGTCGCAAGACCCGCAACTGGGATCTTGCAGAAGCGGTTTATTTAAACCCTGAAAAAACGGACGAACTAGGCGGTGCAATACAAAGAAGCTGCGTAGCGGCGCACGGTACCCCCACCTTGACACACGCCGCGTTGGACAAAGAAATGAAGTGCCGCCACGCACAGTGGCTAATAGTGATAAAAAATCTAGCCAACATTAAACCCGCGCTAACGTACGCAGCAACAACCCGGCACGGACCCTTGACCACCGCCGGTACGCCCCCCTAAAAAACCTGAGTGCAAACGAAAATACCCTGACTAATAGCGATAAAAAATAAAGCCAACATTGAACCCGCGCTCACGTACGCAGCAACAACCCGGCACCAACCCCCAACCACACCCGCCCCCCCAAAAACCCCTAGTGCGAACGAAAATCCCCCACTCATCCCATCCCCCCCCGATCCACTTTGCGGGCAAGAATGATCGATGTCGTCGTGCGTCTCGACGCCTTCCAGGCCGCCGATTTCATCGAGCAGATCGTTCAGCCGGTCGGGCGAATCCGCCCGCAACCACGCGACATAATCGAACTCCCCGCTCACCGCGCAGAGCAATTGCATCTCGGGCATCCTGGCAAAGCGTTTCTGCACATCGCGGCCATACTTCGGCGCCAGCTTGATGCCGACATAAGCCTGAATACTGGCATCGAGCACGTCTTGCCCGAGCCGCACGCCATATCCCGCTATCACCCCGCTCTTTTCAAGCCGCGCCAGCCGGGCGATCACCGTCGTGCGTGCAATGCCGAGTTGACGCGCAAGCTCCGACACGCTCTCACGCGCGTTCACCTGCAATGACGCAACAAGGTTCCGGTCGATGTCGTCAAGCTGATCGAGACGCGGCGGTCGCATGGGGCATGGTCCTTTCGTTATTGGTACAGTGAAGACGCAGAGCATTTAAACACGATCGCGTCAACCTGCGGCAAGCACGTCCAGTTGTTTAAACTCGACGCACAACGAACGTGCTCATGCCCTCGGAAACGCGTATTTTTCGCAGACGTATCGGTTGTAAGCAGTTGTGGCAACCAAGGCAATGCCGCGCGCTAACGTGATATTAATAGCGGCGTCGGCCAAACATCAGCACGTTATCTTTCGCGTGTATCGCTTGCCCCTTCTCAATGGACCCAAGGTGTCACCCATGAAAAAAACACTCGTTGCACTGGCTGCCTCGCTGGCTCTTTCCACGGCTTTCGCGCAATCGTCCGCTCCGGCCGCTGCCCTGCCGCGCCCGCTGGCGCATCGGCACCGGATACGGCACGCGGCCAGGCGCGTGAAGCACGCGTCGAGCAACGCATTGCGGAACTGCATGCCAAGCTCAAGATCACCGCTGCCCAGGACGAGCAATGGAACAAGTTCGCCGACGTCATGCGCGACAACGGCCACACCATGGGCGAGCTGTACCGTCAGCGCATGGCGCTGGGCGACAACACGAGCGCGCTCGACGACATGAAGCAGTACGAGCAGATCACGCAAGCGCACGCGGACGGCACGAAGCATCTGGTCGAGGCCTTCGAGCCGCTGTACGCAAGCCTTTCGCCCGAGCAGAAGAAACTCGCCGACGCAAGCTTCCACCAGTCGGGCAAGCCGGGCAGCATAAAGGCCGCGCGCCGCATCGCAAGGCGCCGGCAGCGGCATGCGGCAGACGGGGCTTCGGCCACCAAGCCCTAAGCTTCGGTAACAGCCTGATCTGAAGGCTGAACTTCACGCGGTTATGCCCGCGAGCTGTGAAAAAGCGCCCGCATCGAGGTTTCGATGCGGGCGCTTTTCATATTGCCGCGTGCATAATAGCGAGGCTTGGCGTTACGATCGCGGATTATTATCGTTTCAGCGTTTCATCATTACATCCGCATGACATCCACCACTCTTACCCATCTCGACCTCACCTCCGACCCCGCCGCGCATCGCGTGGTGAAAGACGAAACCGTCGCGGTCCAGTTCGCGGAGGAACCCGGCTCGCTGATGAGCCTGGAAGGCCCGAACCGCTATGCGCCCGGCGACGCGTTGATCACGGGCGCCACCGGCGAGCGCTGGGTCGTGTCGCGCGATCGGTTCGATGCAAAGTACGTCGCGCACGACGGCGTCACGCATGGCCATGCCGGCGCGTACCGGAACGTGCCGGTCGCGGTGCTCGCGAAGCAGATGCACGAAGCGTTTTCAATCGCGCGGTCGGAAGCCGGCGATGTGCTTCACGGCGAAGCCGGCGACTGGGTCATGCAATACGCGCCAGGCGACTACGGTGTGGTCAAGGCCGCGCGTTTCGCGAAGGTTTATAAGCGCGCGTAGCCTGCATTGCAGCTGCAGCGAACGCACGCAACTCGCGCCCGACTCACGCAAAATCCTCGCCGATATCGATCTCCACCGTGCGCGGCACGGTTTCCCCGTTCGCGTACATCTCCTCGAGCGAGCCGAGCGTCGCTTCCACATAAGCGCGCAGCACCGCGTAACTGCGCGCGTGCATGCGCGGCGGCATCGCCCGGTAACGCGCGAGCGCGGCGGGATCGAAGCGGATATCGATGGCGATGCGGCGCGCCGTTGCGCCGAAGCGCATCGCCACGTAATGAATCACGAGCGAAAGCTGGCCATCGTCGCCCGGACGTTCGGCAAACTGCGTCTGCTCCGGGAACAGGTCGCTGACCACGCGCGCCAGCATTTCGATATCGGCGCTCGGGCAATCGTATTGATATTCGTCGTCCATCTCAGTCTCCGGTCTTCATACGTGCCGCGCGATCCGCCGCATTGCCGCCACGCCGAGGAAATACCGCCGCAGCGCACGCATCACGATCAAGCCGAACACGAGATACACGGCATCGGCGGCGAGCAGCGGAATCAAACGCGCCTGATACAGCGCGACCGGCAACGCGATCAGCGCGTGCGCCATGATCATGAACGGCAGCGTGAAGCGGAAACGCTCGCGCAGCATGTGCCACATCACCACCGAAAATCCGATCTGGAACACGAATGCCGCCGCGCGCTCGACCAGGAACAGCGCGGCGGATTCCGGCGAGAGACTGCCGAGCACCATATGCAGGCGCAACAGCGAGCTCGGCCGGGACGCTCGTGAAATATTGATCGAGCATGCCGCGATCGGCGAGCAGCGCGTAAAGGATCCATTGCAGTTGCACCAGCACGCCGACGAGCCACGCTTCGGCGCCGCCGTGGCCGATTCCATAGCCCAGCGCCGTGCCGGGACGCTGCAGGCACGCGGGATTGCGCTTGATCAGCCATTTCATGCCGGCAAAGCGGCCCACTTCTTCGCAAATGCCCGTGGCAAGCGCGCCGTAGATCACGAAAATTGCGGGGTTCATCAGCAGGCCGACTGTGGTGGCGTTGCTCAGAACCAGCCCATGCAGGCCGCGTTCGATCACCATCGAAAACAGCGCGAACACCGCGATCCCGACAATCACATCGCGCCGTTCGAATCCATACCGCGGCCTCGTCTTGCGATACAGCCAGATGGGCAACGCCGCGATCAGCAGCGTCGCGAGGGTGAGACAGACCAGCGTCGAAGCACTTACCATTAATTAATTCCCTTAAAACTATGTGCTGCCACTATGTGTCGATGTCGATTTAAACGTCACCGTCGATGCCCGCACGACCAGTTCGCCCGGCAGCAGGCATTCGCGCGGCGCCATGCCGCGCCTTCAATGCGCTCGTGCAGGAATTCGACGGCGCGCTCGCCTATCGTATAGGTCGGCTGGCGCACGGTCGTCATGCCGGCAAGCTCGGCCCATTCGGAATCGTCGATGCTCATCAGCGCCACGCGCCGCTGCCAGTCCGCGCCGTGACGCTCCTTCATATGCAGCGCCACGCGCAACGCAACCGGCGCGTTCGCCGCGAACAGCGCGATGCGGCGGTTGTGCTGTCCGCGCGGCATCGATACGTGCATCGATTTCGGCAAGCGCTTCGCCATTATCCAGATCGAGCACGACGGTCGTACCCGAAATGCCCGAAACGCCAAGCGCGCCGATAGTGTCACGAAACGCCGCCTCGCGCACGCGTCGCGAGCTGACCTGCGCGTACGGCTGGACGACGAACAGCAGTTCGTCGAAGCCCTCGCTCACCAGATGACGGATCGCCATGCGACACCGCTTCGGTGTTGTCCAGCCCGACCATATCGGTGACGAGCCCGTCGACCGAGCGGTCCACCAGCACCACCGGCACGCCGCCGCGAGCGAGCGTCTCCAGCGTCTCCTCCTTCACGCCGAGCGCGTTCACGATCACGCCTTCCACGCGATACGTGGTCAGCAATTGCAGATAGCGCCGCTCGATATCGACTTCGTTGGCCGCGTGGCAGATCAGCGGCATATAGCCATAACGCGTGACACGCCGCTTCCACGCCCTGCAGCACTTCGACCGAGTAAGGATTCGTCAGGTCCGCGACCAGCATCCCGACCAGCCGGTTGCGCCCGCGCTTCAGCCCGCGCGCCATCTGGTTCGGCCGGTAGTCGAGCTTCGCGATCGCCTCTTCGATGCGCTCGCGCAATTCCGTCGACAACACGCCCGTCTCGCCGTTCAGATAACGCGAAATGCTGGTCTTGCCGGTGCCGGCTTCGCGCGCGACGTCGGTGATGGTCGCGCGCCGGTCATTCGAAAAGTTGTCTCTTGCCATGTTCTCGTTCGACACTCCGATAAAAACAAAGCGCGCCAGGGCGCGCTTTGTTCGTTAATGCAGCGAGCTTGGCTTCAAGCCGCTCAGCGCTTCAATGCTTCCGGATTCACCATGTTGTTCGTCAGCGTGCCGTTCAACGCGCCGATCAGGTTCTCGGCGGCGTTCTTGTTCATCGCGTGGCGCGTTTCGTGCGTGGCCGAACCGATATGCGGCAGCGCCACCACGTTCTTCATCTTGAGCAACGGCGAGTCGGCGGGCAGCGGTTCCTTTCACGAACACATCGAGGCCCGCGCCGAGAATCGTGCCGTCCTGCAACGCTTCGATCAGCGCGTCTTCATCCACCGTCGGTCCGCGCGATGCGTTGATCAGGATCGCGCTGCGCTTCATCGCCTTGAGTTGCGGCCGCGCCGATCAGGTTGCGCGTCTCGGCGGTCAGCGGCACTTGCAGCAGCACGAAATCGGAGGTGGCGAGCAATTCGTCGAGATCGACCTTCTTCGCGCCGTAATCGCGCTCAGCCTGCGCGTTCGCGCTGCGATTCGTGTACAGCACGTTCATGCGGAAGCCGAGCGACGCGCGCCGCGCAACCGCGCCGCCAATGCGCCCCAGGCCGATGATGCCGAGCGTCTTGCCCTGCACGTCGACGCCGAAACAGTCTTCGCCGATGCTCTTCGTCCACTTGCCCGCCTTCACCCACTCCGCGAGTTCGACCACGCGGCGCGCGCTTGCGAGGATCAGCGCGAAGACCGTATCGGCCGTCGATTCCGTCAGCACGTCCGGCGTGTTCGTGAGCACGATGCCGCGCTGGTTCAGGTCGGCGATATCGAAGGCATCGAAGCCTACCGAGACCGTCGCCAGCGCCTTGAGCTTCGTCGCGCCTTCGAGCATGGCCGGCGTGATCTGCACGCTCGCGCCGATCGCGCCATCGGCGTCTTTCAGCGCCGCGACGAACGCGTCGTGCTGCTTCGGATCGACGCTCGTGACGTCCGCGTGCTCCTGCAGATACGCGAGCACGTCCGCGGGCAACGGCTTATAGGCGACGATTTTCTTTTTCATCGAAACAGGTCCTGTGGATCAATGGAAGTGGGTGTGCAATCAAGCGGCTCAAGCACGTGTGGCCAGTTTAGCGGCGGGTGCGACCGGTTGCGGCTTCACGGCCAGCGTCAGGATCACGGCGGCGACCAGCGCGGCGCTCATGAACACATACGACGCCGCCGGCGACCCCGTCGCGCCGTTCAGATAGCCGACCACATACGAGCCGACGAACGATCCAAGCGCGCCCATGCTGTTGATCAGCGCCATTGCGCCGCCCGCGACGTTCTTCGGCAGCAGTTCCGGCACGATCGCGAAGAACGGGCCGTAAGGCGCGTACATCGCCGCGCCCGCGATCACGAGCAACGCATACGAGCCCCAGAAACTCGTCGATCCGAGCAAATACGATCCCGCGAACGCGAACGCGCCGATCAGCAGGAACGGCCACACGAACAACTTGCGGCGCTCGAGTTTGTCCGATGCCCACGACGCCGCGAGCATCGCGATGGTCGCCGCGAGATACGGCACGGCCGACAGCCAGCCGGTCTCGACCATGCCGAACGTCGAAGCGTTCTTGAGGATCGACGGCAGCCACAGCACGAAGCCATACACGCCGATGCTCCAGCAGAAATACTGCGCGGACAGCTTGATCACCGCCGGCGACCTGAACGCCTCGCCGTAGTTCTTGACCGGCTTGATCGCCGCTTGTTCCGCGCGCAGCGTGTTGTCCAGATCGCGTTTTTCCTGGTCGGAAAGCCACTTAACCTGCGCCGGCTTGTCCTGCACGATGAACCACCAGATCACCGCCCAGATGATGGCCGGCGCGCCTTCCACCACGAACATGTGGCGCCAGCCGAACGAATTGATCAGATAGCCCGACACCACCGACATCCACAGCACCGTCACCGGATTGCCCAGAATCAGGAAGGTGTTGGCGCGCGAGCGTTCGGATTTCGTGAACCAGTTGCGAGATGAAGATCAGCATCGCGGGCATCACGGCCGCTTCCACGACGCCGAGCACGAAGCGCAGCACCATCAGCGAAGGAATGTTGCGTGACCACGCCGGTCAGCGCCGCGCAGCCGCCCCACAGAATCAGGCTCACGAACACGAGCTTCTTCACGCTGCGGCGCTCGGCGTAGATCGCGCCGGGAATCTGGAAGAAGAAATAGCCGAGGAAGAACAACGCGCCGATCAGCGACGCCAGGCCCTTGCTGATGCCGAGATCGTGGTTGATCCCGGCCGCCGATGCGAAGCCGAAGTTCGCGCGATCGAGATACGCGAGGCTGTAGGTGATGAACACGATCGGCATGATCGTCCACCAGCGGCGCACCGCGAGCTTGGGTGAAGTGATGGTGTTGGCACTGGCTTGCTGCATGATTGTCTCCGTCCTTGGCTCGTTGAATCTCGTATGGTCTCTGAGCGCTTTATTACGTGCTGGCGTGCCGGCTCGCTTGTTCCAGCGCATCGAGTTCGGCGCGGGTCGGCAAGCCTTCGCTGTCGCCGATCACCTGGATCGCCAGCGCGCCGATGCGGTTGCCGCGCGTCAGCGCGTGCCGCACGTCGCGGCCTTCCAGCAGCGCGCTCACCACGCCGACGGCGAAACCATCGCCGGCGCCGACCGTATCGACGACATTCTTAACGGGGATCGCCGGCACCGTGCCTTCTTCGTTGTCCGCGGTGCGGAAATACGCGCCCTGCGCGCCGAGCTTGACGACCACGCCCTTCGCGCCCTGATCCAGATAGAACCGCGCGATGTCCTCGGGCTTCGTGAAACCCGTCAGGATCTTGCCTTCGCTCGACGCCCGGCATCACCCAGTCGGCGTGCGCGGCGAGCGCATTCAGCGCCTCGGCCATCGCTTCGCGCGAGGGCCAGAGCGTGGGGCGCAGGTTCGGATCGAAGGAAATGGTCTTGCCGGCTTTGCGCATTTCCTGCGCCAGATGGAAGGCGAGTTCGCGCGATGTCGCCGAGATCGCGGGCGCGACGCCCGTCAGATGCAGATGGCGCGCGCCAAGCACGTAGTCGGCGACGTAGTCGTCGAGCGACAAATGGCTCGCCGCCGAACCCTTGCGGAAATATTCGATCGCCGGATCGCTGCCGTCGTCATTCTTCGATTTCAGCTGGAAAGCGGTCGGATAGCGCTCGTCGATGGTGACGCAGCCTGCGTCGATGCCCTCCTGCGCCAGCACGTCGAGCACGTAACGGCCGAACGAATCGCTGGCCCACGCGGCTCATCCAGCCGACCTTGAAACCGAGCCGCGACAAGCCGATCGCCACGTTCAGATCCGCGCCGGCCACGCGCTTGGTGAACTGGCCGACCTTCGCGAGATCGCCGGTTTCGGCGGCGACGAACATCGTCATGGCTTCGCCGTAGGTCACGACATCGAGTGCAGGTTTCATGTGCGGTCCTTCGTCATTCACGTTCGTTGAGTGGTTCATGCTGTGCTGTTTGGGTCGTGCAGGTTGCGGTCAATTCACGCCGATGCGATTGCTTGACGTAGCGGGCGGCATCGTCGGCGAGATTGCAGCTGGATCGAACGGAAATTCGATACCGCGCGGAACGTCGCGCGGCAGTTGAGCGAGCAGCGCGGTGAAGTACGTGTCGTCGGTTGCGGGCGCGGTGGCGAAACGTCGCGCGCCTTCGCCCTGCACGGCCTTGCAATGCACGTAACCCACGTATGTGGCCAGACGCCGGGCCGCGTCGAGCGGATCCTGCTCGGCCCAGCGCCAGTTGCCGGTATCGAAGGTCATCGATAGCGCATGCGTGCGCGTTTTTAACGCCTCGAATAACGCCGCGAATGCGTCGATCAGTGCCGCCCGCTTTCAGTTGGCCGTTCTCGACCACGACGCTGCGCTTTCGACTCAGCGATCCCCGCAACCAGGCGGTCGAGCGTGTGCGCATCGGTCGCCGTGCCTGTGGTCGCCGAACCGCCAAGCTGGAATTTGACGATGCGCGCGCCGAGTGCCTCGGCTTCGGCCAGCGTTTGGGTCATCGCGGCTTCATCGAGCGCGCCGGTTTCGTCGAAAAGTGTGGCGGGCGTGGAATAGACCGGCCAGACGCCAGCCGCGCGGATCTGCTTACCGAGTGCACGCAGGGAATCGGGCTGGGCCTGGGTTTCATCGGACGAACAATTCGCGGCGCACTTCGAACCCCGCCGCGCCCGCTTGTGCCGCTGCTTCAGCCCAGGCTGCGTGACCATCGCGACGGATTGCATCCGACGCCGAAAGCGCTTGCCACGATCACCACGGGCGCGAGGTTTCCCGTCCGAACATTTTTGATCGATTTTCAGAATTACCTTGTTCCACGATCAAATTTGCCTTTAACCGGCAAATGGAACCGGTTCCAAGATCGAATTTCAAAAAAGACGCGCATTGCGTCTGGTATTTGCGCATCTTGCTTCAAGGGTGCGGGGCCGCGCCATTCTGGAATTCCCTAGGATGGTTGAAATTCCGAGTGGGTGGACCGGTTCACTTTCCAACATCGCTTTCCAGACACAACGCATAAAACCTCGCCGCGACCCGCGACGGCGCTGCTCCATGCGGCATCAAAATCGAAAACCGGCGCGTCAGCGGTTCCGGCGAGATCCGCACGCGCTGCAACGCGCCGTCCTCGTGCCGCATCGACATTGCCGATACAAATCCGATGCCCATCCCCGCCCGCACCGCCTCCTTCACGCCCTCCACGCCCGCGATTTCCAGCGCCACCCGCATCTGCACGCCAGACCGCGCGCACGCCCGCTCGACCAACTGACGCACGCCCGACCCGCTCCTCGCGCAAAACCAGCGGACTGGCGCACAGCGCGTCCAGCGTGGCGTCGCTCGCGGCCATCGCGAGCGGATGACGACTCGGCGCAATCGCCACGATTTCGTCCTCGCGCCACGGTGTAACCTCAGTTCCCGGCGGCAAATCGGAGCCAACCGGCCCTTCGATCATCGCAATATCGAGCGAACCAAGCGCTGCGACGACCTCGGTCGTATTCCCGCCGACGGTATGAATCGTCACCTCCGGATACTGCCGATGAAACTCTGCAATCAGATACGGCAGCAGATAACTCGCCGGCGTAGTGCTCGCGCCGATGCGCAGCGTGCCGCTCTCCAGCCCGCGCAGCGCATTCCGGTACGCGTGCGCCTGCGCGAAGGTTTCGCGGATGCGCGTGGCATAAACCACAAGCTGTTCACCGGCGGCAGTCAGCCGAACACCGCGGCCGTCACGCTGATACAGCGGCTCGCCAAATTCGTCCTGCAACTGCCGCAACTGACCCGACACCGCCGGCTGCGACAAATGCAGCGCCACCGCCGCCCGGCTGATATTTCCATGTTCGGCAACGGTCGCGAAGGTTATAAGCTGGTCGGGGGTCATGTGCGTTCAAATATCGGCTGAACTGATACTTTACATTCTAAATGACGATTTTTCATATCGATATATCGAGAATAGGATTGGCATGGTCAAACAAAGGTGGATAAACCATGACTCCCCTCATCACTCCGGTTGCTTCTGCCGCGCAATTCCCGCAGGCCAAACGCGCGGCCAATTGAACGGCATATTGTTCGTCGCGCTGTTCGCCGCGGCCGTCACGCAGTTGTCCGCGCTGCCGTTCATCGCAAATCTGGGGCTGAGTCCGCTGATCGTCGGCATTGTCGCGGGCGCAATCTATGGCAATGCGCTGCGTGACGGCATGCCGCAAAGCTGGGCGTCGGGCGTGAACTTCTCGGCCCGCAAGCTGCTGCGCATCGCGGTCGGTTTCTTCGGGCTGCGCGTGAGCCTGCAGGAAATCGCGCAAGTCGGCTTGCCGGGGCTGACCGTTTCGGTGCTGGTGGTGGTGAGCACGCTGGCCATCGGCACATGGGCCGGCATGAAGCTGATGAAGCTCGACCGCGATACCGCTTTGCTCACCGCAGCCGGCAGCGCGATTTGCGGCGCGGCAGCGGTGCTCGCGTTCGAATCGACGCTGCAATCCGAGCCGCACAAGAGCGCGATGGCAGTCGGCAGCGTCGTGCTGTTCGGCACGCTTTCCATGTTCCTCTACCCGCTTGTCGTGCATCTTGGCTGGCTGCATCTGGATACGCTCGGCGTGGGCCTGTTTTTCGGCGGCACGATCCACGAAGTGGCGCAGGTCGTAGGCGCCGCAAGCAATGTCAGCCCGGAAGCCACGCACATTGCGACCATCGTGAAAATGACGCGCGTGATGCTGCTCGTGCCGGTGCTGCTCGTGATCGGCATGTGGGTGAACCGCTCGCGCGGCCAGGCGGACGGCGCGAAGCGCAAGCTCGCCATTCCCTGGTTCGCGCTCGGCTTTCTCGCGCTGGTGATCGTGAACTCGCTGCACGTATTGCCCGATACCGCCACGCATACGCTCAACACGCTCGATACCTTCGCATTGACCATGGCGATGACCGCGCTGGGTATCGAAACGCGGATCGCGCAGATTCGTCAGGCCGGACCGCGCGCGCTGGTGACGGGAGCGATCCTGTATGCCTGGCTGATTGGGGGAGGACTCGCGATAACCGTAGGCGTGGAGCGCCTGCTCGGGTAACTTTGATAGCAGTGCTGCTGCAGGAACAAGGAGAGCCCCGCCACGCGCGGGGCTTTCGCTTTTCGGCTCACGAGCTGCTCGATACGCGACGGCACGCGCGTTGCTCACCCTCATGTTCAGATTCTCCAGCAATCAAACCACGAGGACATTGCCGATGGCCTACGAACTTTATTACTGGGACGGTCTTCAAGGCCGCGGCGAATTCGTCCGGCTCGCGCTTGAAGATGCGGGCGCCGACTACGTCGATGTTGCGCGCGGCGCGAAGAAGGACGGGCAAGGCACGGGCGCAATGATGAAGCTCATCAACAGCAAGACCGAGCCGCATATTCCGTTTGCGCCGCCGTTCCTGAAAGACGGCGAGCTGATCGTGCCGCACGTCGCGAACATCCTGCTGTATCTCGGGCCGAAGCTCGGGCTTGCGCCGAAAGACGAAGGGCTGCGCTATGTCGCGCACGGTTTGCAATTGACCATCGCGGATATGGTGACCGAAGTTCACGATACCCATCACCCGCTCGCCACCGAGCTCTACTACGAAGACCAGAAGGACGCGGCAAAGGTACGCGCGAAGGATTTCATCGAGAACCGGGTTCCGAAGTTCATCGGCTATTTCGAGCGCGTGCTCGCGCAGAATCCGCACGGCGATACACAGATGATCGGCAACGCAACCACTTACGTGGATCTGTCGATATTTCCAACTCGTCGATGGCCTGCACTACGCCTTTCCCCGCGCGATGAAAAAGTTCGGCAAGCACTATCCGCGCGTGGCCGCGTTGCACGACGCCGTGCTGGAACGACCGAATATCGCGGCGTATGTGGATTCGGAACGACGCATTCCCTTCAACGAATCCGGCATCTTCCGGCATTATCCCGAACTGGATCAGGACGCCTGAACCGGAAAAATGCCCGGCTCCGCCCTAGCCCACATGCGTTCGCTTATCGCGTGTTGGCGCGAGCGTGTTTGTCGACAATGCGTGCACGATGCCGCAATCCGTCGCCGATTCCACCGTCGTGCATTGCCCCCTCAGCGCGACCAGTTGCAGCTTGAGCTGCATCAACTCTTCAATCCGGCGATCGACGTGAACAATATGCTCATCGACCAGCGAATTGATCGACCCGCACGGTCCGCCGGGCGCATCGGTCGCGCTGAGCAGATTGCGAATCTCGTCATGCGTCATATCGAGCGCACGGCAGTTGCGGATAAACCGCAAACGCTCCGCATGCGTTTCCGTATAACTCCGATAATTCGAGTCCGTCCGGCTCGCTTGCGGCATCAACCCTTCCTTCTCGTAAAAACGGATGGTTTCAGTCGTGCACTGAGCCATTTTCGCCAGTTCACCGATTCTCATTGCTTGGCTCCCGGTCAACGCTTGACCTTGAAGTGACTTCAAGGCGTCTACTAAAGCATAGATCCCTTCGGGAAGCCACAATGAGGAAGCCACGATGTCCCTACCCAGTGAAACCCCGGTCCAGCCACCATGCTGCCACGGTCACGCTCATTCTTCGGACCACAAAATTTCACAAGCCGACGGTATCGACGCGGCGTCCGCCCGCGCGTTGAGCGGTGGCGAGCGCACGATTTTTCTCATCGCGCAGATGGATTGCCCGACTGAAGAAGCGCTGATACGCAAGAAAATTTCCGCGATGCCATCTGTGCACCGCGTGCAATTCAACCTCATGCAACGCTTGTTGGCGGTGGATCACGCGCCGCAGCAAAGCGAAGCCGTTGCGCAGGCGCTTCGTTCGCTGGGCTTCACCGCCGAACGGCCGGAATCGGAGCAGCGGACGCGAGACGGCGCGGTCATTCCGAAAAAATCCCACTGGCCGCTGGCGCTGGCGTGCGCTGCGGCGGCGGCATCCGAGATCGCGAGTTTCGCCGCGCTTCCCGGCTGGCTCGCGGCGTCGCTTGCCGTGATCGCCATCATCGTGGGCGGCTTGACTACGTACAAAAAGGGCTGGGTCGCAATCCGCAATGGCAATCTGAACATCAACGCGTTGATGAGCATTGCCGTCACGGGCGCGCTGCTGCTTGGCCAGTGGCCGGAGGCAGCAATGGTCATGGTCCTGTTCAGCATCGCCGAGCTGATCGAGGCGAAATCGCTCGACCGCGCGCGCAATGCCGTCCAGAAACTGATGCAACTCGCGCCCGAGCGCGCGACTGTCCAGCAGTCCGACGGCGCCTGGGTGGACGTGGACGCAAAATCGGTATCGGTCAACACGATCGTGCGCATCAAACCCGGCGAACGGATCGGACTCGACGGCGTCGTGACGGCCGGCCGTTCAGCCGTCAATCAGGCGCCGATCACAGGTGAAAGCCTGCCCGTCGATAAAGCGCCCGGCGACGCCGTATTCGCCGGCACGATCAATGAATCCGGGTCGATCGAATACCGCGTGACAGCGGTCGCCGCCGATACCACGCTCGCCCGCATCATTCACGCCGTGTCCGAGGCGCAAGGATCGAAGGCGCCGACGCAACGTTTCGTCGACCAGTTCGCGCGTGTCTACACGCCGGTCGTGTTCGCGTTCGCGCTCGCCGTCGCGGTTCTGCCGCCGCTGTTGCTGGGTGGCGGCTGGCACGACTGGATCTACAAGGCGCTCGTGCTGCTGGTGATCGCGTGCCCGTGCGCGCTCGTGATTTCGACGCCGGTGACCATCGTCAGCGGCCTCACTGCCGCGGCTCGCAAGGGCATTCTGATCAAGGGCGGTTCTTACCTCGAAAAGGGCCGCAAGCTGACCTGGCTCGCCCTCGACAAGACCGGCACGATCACGCACGGAACGCCGGCGCAGACCCATTTCGAAGCCCTTGCAGCATGCAGGCATCGACCGCTGCCGCCAGCTTGCGGCCAGTCTCGCCGGACGCTCGGACCACCCCGTGTCGCAAGCGCTCGCGCGGGCCGCCGATGCGGACAGCATCGACCTTATGCTGGTCGATGAATTCGAGGCGCTGCCCGGACGCGGCGTGCAAGGGAAGATCGAGGGCAAGCTTTACGCGCTCGGCAATCACCGTCTGGTCGAAGAGCGCGGACGTTGTTCCGCTGAGCTGGAAGCGCGGCTCGACGCGCTGGAACGCGAGGGAAAGACCGTTGTCCTGCTGATCGACGAAGAACGCGTGCTCGCGATGTTCGCCGTCGCGGACACGGTGAAGGACACGAGCCGCGTCGCCATTCGCCGAGCTGCACGCGCTCGGCGTTCGCACCGTGATGCTGAGCGGCGACAATGCGCATACCGCCACGGCGATCGCGACACGCAGTGGGCATTGATGAAGCGCGTGGCGACCAGTTGCCGCGAAGACAAGCTGGCGGCGGTGGCCAAGCTTGGCGCGCACGGCGCGGTGGTCGGCATGGTCGGCGACGGCATCAACGACGCGCCCGCTCTCGCCCGCGCAGACATCGGCTTCGCGATGGGCGCGATGGGCGCGGACACCGCGATCGAAACCGCCGATGTCGCGTTGATGGACGACGATCTGCGCAAGATCCCGGCGTTCATCCGGTTATCGAAGGCGACGCATGCGGTGCTGGTGCAGAACATCACGCTGGCGCTGGGCATCAAGGCAGTATTTTTCGTGCTCGCGCTGACCGGTGCCGGAACCTTGTGGATGGCCGTTCTCGCCGATGTCGGCGCGAGCCTGCTGGTCGTCGCCAACGGGCTCAGGCTGCTGCGCCGGTAGCGATCATCATGAGCCTATCGGAGCGCCGCCCCGCGGCCACTCGCCGGTGATATCCTTCCCCCGCATCATGGCCGTATCACTGGTCTCATCCTGCCCCGCTCCGACCTTTCAGCTCACGTGCTTTCATTCCTTCTCAAGCTACGCACCCGGGCACAGATCCGGTTCCGCTTCTCCGAAGCCCACTCCATGCTCGTGTGGGCGGTGATTGTCGGCGTCGCCGGGCGCGTTCGCGACGTCGGCGTTTCGCCTTGGTATCGACGAAGTGCAGCGGCTTTTCGGCGGCGATCACGGCAACTTCGTCGAGATGGCCAAGCGCCTGCCGTGGCCCGTGCGGGTCGCGCTGCCAGCAGCGGGCGGCCTGATCGCGGGCCTGTGCCTGCTGATCGCCCGGCGTCACGCGGCCGGTCAGGCGAATGCCGACTACATGGAAGCGGTGACCATTGGCGACGGCGTCGTGCCGGTCTGGCAAAGCCTGTGGCGCAGCATCTCGTCGCTGTTCACCATCGCGAGCGGCGGCTCGATCGGGCGCGAAGGCTCGATGGTGCAGCTCGCGGCGCTGTGCGCGTCGCTGATCGGCCGCTGGGTTCACTTCGATCCGCCGCGCCTGCGCCTGCTCGTCGCCTGCGGCGCGGCGGCCGGGATCACCTCGGCGTACAACGCGCCTATCGCCGGCGCGTTCTTCGTGACCGAGATCGTGCTCGGCTCCATCGCGATGGAAAGCTTCGGGCCGATCGTGGTGTCGTCGGTGGTCGCGAACATCACGATGCGCGAGTTCGCCGGCTATCGGCCGCCTTACGAAATGCCGGTGTTTCCGACGGTCACCGGCGTCGAAGTGCTGCTGTTCGTCGTGCTCGGATTGCTCTGCGGCGTGCTCGCGCCGTATTTCCTGCGCCTGCTGGCTGCATCGAAGCAACGCTTCGCCAAGCTGCCCCTGCCCTTGCCCATCCGGCTCGGACTCGGCGGCTTGATTGTCGGCGTGATCTCGATCTGGTTACCCGGAGGTCTGGGGCAACGGCTACGAAGTCGTCAACTCGATCCTGCATCATCCGTGGACCTGGGAAGCGCTCGCCGCCGTGCTGCTCTTCAAGATCATCGCGACCGCGGCGACCGCGGGTTCCGGCGCGGTCGGCGGGATCTTCACGCCGACGCTCTTCGTGGGCGCGGTGGTCGGCTGCCTGTTCGGGCTGGCCGCGCACGCCATCTGGCCGGACTCCACGTCCGCGCCGTTCGCCTACGCGATGGTCGGCATGGGCGCGTTCCTCGCCGCCGCCACGCACGCGCCGCTGATGGCGATCCTGATGATCTTCGAAATGACGCTGAGCTATCAGGTCATGCTGCCGCTGATGCTCTCGTGCGTGGTGGCGTTTTTCATCGCGCGGGCATCGGCGCAGACGTCGATGTACGAAGTCACGCTGCGGCGCAATCGCGATGAAAAAGAGCGCTCGCGGCTCGCCGCCACGCAGATGCGCGAACTCGTGAAACCGGCCGACACCGTCGTGCCGCTCGACGCGGACGTGAAGGCCATGACGCGCGTGTTCCTCGAATATCCGGTGAAGTACCTTTACGTCGTCGATGCGGACGGCCAGTTTCGCGGCGTGGTCGCGCTGAAGGACATCACGTCCGATCTGCTCGATGAACGCGACACCGCCGTCAAAACCGCGGCGGATTATCTGCAGCCGCATTTCGATGTGCTTACGCCGAACATGTCGCTGGGCGAAGCGTTGCAGCATTTCCTGGCGTTCCAGGGCGAACGCTTGCCGGTCATCGATTGCGCCGCGCAGCCGGTGTTGCTCGGCGTGGTCTACAAGACCTCGCTGCTCGATGCGTACTTCCGCTTGAACCCCGCATCGCGCTGATTTTGCGCGGTATGTGCAAAATCATTTGCAATGTCGCAACGTCGCCGGAATGCCGGTGAAGCGGCTGCTGAAAACACCGTATCCTAGAATTTACTCGAAGAACTGCCGTCAACGCCGCTTGGCAGCGAGGCTCGGCCGGACAAGCGAATATTCTCAGGTAATAGCGCCTGGAAAATACCGCATTGTCGATTGGCATAGCGTTTGCTCGAATCCTCGCTACTATTGTCCGTACGGCCTTGGTTTTTGCTGCCTTGCGTATCGCTCGCGTGAGCTTGTGTCTAGTGTCTGGAGGGTTGAGCGATGAAAACCTCAACGGCTTTATCGATGGTTCTGGTGTCCGTGTCGTGCTACGCCGCGCCGCTTCACACGGACGACGCGGCAATCTACGCCGCGCGCAGGCCGAAACCATGCGCGCGGCGCTTGCCATTCGCGCCAATGCGCCGCCGGTCTCGCCGCCGGCGCCGGAAGTGCGGCGCAGGAACTCGATCACGCGCACTGGCGTCATGTGGCATTGCCGAAGTCGCACTACGCCGAGTCACGGCATGGCGAGCCAGGTAATACAAGTCGCAGACTTGAAGCTGGCCGTAGATGGCGAGTCGGATTGCACTGACCAGAAAACAACCAAGGACACCAATGACCGATACGCACGTAATGCCAGCTTGAACTGACGAACCGATCGATGACGAAATCGCAGCAAGTCCTGCGTGATTTGAAGTTTCCGGCCAACAAGGATGGCATTGTCGATGCGGCGCGCGCCGCAGGCGCGAGCAACGACGTGATCGCCGTGTTCGATGGTTTGCCTGAGCAGGATTATGCGAACGCGGATGCCGTAGAGCAGTTGCTCGGCAGTAACGGCGGCTCGGGCATCTCGGCGTAAGGCAAGATTTAAGCGAATGGTTCAAGGGATGGTTCGCGCCAGCCAGACCGTTCAATCAGACCCCACCTATCCGATCCAAACACCACCCGGCTAAAAAACTTCGCCAGCACGGCTTCGGACATTTCGCTGCCGCAAGCCTGCGGATCCGACGTATAAAAAAACTGCATTCCATCGATCAACGCCGTCAGCCCGAGCGCCAGCTGCTCAGCCGGCATGGGCAACGGCGTCCCCGCCCGCTCTGAAAACGCGACAATATAAGCGGTCGTGGTCTGCAACAATTCCCGGATGAACGCATTGAATTGCGCGCGAAATTTCGCATCGCGGCTTGATTGCAATTTCGCTTCGACCCACAGCAAAAAACACTTGTTGTCGCGATAACACTCGCTGTAATACTGCAGCAGGCGGGCTTCCATGTCGGCGCGGCTGGCTTCGCCATCGAAGATGGAATGCAGCCGGCTCATGATCCCGTCGTGATCGCGCTTGAGCAGTTCCAGAAACAAAGCGGACTTGCTGCCGAAGTTCGAATAGAACGCGCCGCGCGTATAACCGGCCGCCGCCGCAATGTCCTCGACACTCGCGGCAACAAACCCCTTCTTCATGAAAACAGCTTGCGCAGCGTCCAGCAAACGCTCACGCGTCTGATCACGGCTTTGCTCCCGGGTGAGGCGAATTCGTTTCATCGGCTGAGTTTAGCATCTCAAAATTGAATTATGATACGACTTTGATTCCAGATACATAGTTGTATTAGAATTCATCGCGTATCTGGCGATGAGGTACTGGAAAGCTTTGTGGCCGTGGCTCTGCCGCCTGTTCAGTATCGCGCCCCGAATAGCGCCACATCTTGAAAATGCGCAGCGACAGGCCTTGTCCGACGCTGCGCGCCGGCCGTGCCTGCAAGTCCGTTTTGCGCGCACGGAAAGCTTTTGCGCCGAGGTCATTCGTGATTCTGCAAGTCTGTCGCCGCACGTTGCGGTCATTGTACTGTTGCGGTCGGGTCAGACGTTCAGTAAGGCGTTCATCCCGCTCAGCCTCCTTTCCGTGCGGACCACCTCCGCCTGGTCCATCGGTCGTGCTCGCTGTCGTCGACGCTCAGCGCATGCGGCAAGAAGGAAGCGCCGCCTGTCGCGCTGCGTCCGGTGGTCGCCATGGCGGCCGTCAAGCCGACACGCACACCTGCAGTCGTCGCTGCCGGCAACTATCGAAGCGCGCTATTCGACGCCGCTGTCGTTTCGTGTGGGCGGGAAGATCATCGAGCGCCGTGTGCGTCTGGGCGACAGCGTGAAGGCCGGCGAGATCGTGGCGAAACTCGATCCCGCCGATAACGCCAAGAACGCCGCCAGCGCCGCCGCGCAACTCGTCTGCCGCGCAGCATCAGCTCACTTATGCCGAGCAGCAACTCATCCGCGACCGGGCGCAGGCGCAGGAAAACCTGATCTCGCGCGCGCAACTCGAACAAACCGAAAACGCCTACGCCGCCGCGCTCGCGCAGCGCAATCAGGCCCAGGCACAGGCCGCGTTGTCGGCCGATCAGTTGAAGTACACCACGCTCATTGCCGACCACGCCGGCGTCATCACGGCGGAACAGGCTGACACCGGGCAGAACGTATCGGCGGGACAAGCCGTCTATAACCTCGCGTGGAGCGGCGAGATCGACGTGGTGTCGGACGTGCCGGAAACCGCGCTCGGGTCGCTCGCGGTCGGCCAGAAAGCCACCGTGACGCTCGCCGCGCTGGCGAGGCAAACAGTTCGCGGCGCGCGTGCGCGAAGTGTCGCCCGCCGCCGATCCTCAAAGCCGTACGTATCGCGTAAGAACTGACGCTCGAAGCGCCCACGCCGGAAGTCCGGCTTGGCATGACCGCCGACGTGGCGTTCGCGCCGGCGGCAGTGTCGGCATCGGCATCGGCAGGTGCTGCTCAGCGCAGTCGTTCACCCTGCCCTCCACCGCGCTTTTTCACGCGGGCAAGCTGCCCGCTGTCTGGATCGTGCAAGGCGCGACAACGCGCTCGAATTGCGGCGCGTGGACGTGTCGCGATACGGCGAGCGCACCGTGACGGTTTCCAACGGCATCGCGCCCGGCGAGCGCGTCGTATGGCAAGGCGTGCATACCGTTTCCGCCGGCGAGAAAGTTCGCGTGGTCGCGCCCCTGCATCCGGAAGATTTCGCGTCATGAGCGACCACGACCGGGATGCATCGGCAGCCGCTGCTGCACGCGGGCGATTATCGTCACGAAGAAGGCGCTTCAATCTCTCCGCGTGGGCGTTGCGCCATCAGGCGCTGGTCGTCTTCCTGATCGCGATGGCGACCATTTTCGGCATCCTCGCCTACACGCGGCTCGCGCAATCGGAAGACCCGCCGTTCACGTTCCGCGTGATGGTCATCCAGACCTTCTGGCCCGGCGCCACCGCGCGGCAGATGCAGGAACAGGTCACCGACAAGATCGCGAAGAAGCTGCAGGAAACGCCCGCGACCGATTTCCTGCGCAGCTACTCCCGCCCCGGCGAATCGCTGCTGTTCTTCTCGATGAAAGACGGCGCGCCCGCGAAGGACGTGCCCGAAGAGTGGTATCAGGTGCGCAAGAAAGTCGGCGACATTGCGTACACGCTGCCACAAGGCGTGCAAGGCCCGTTCTTCAACGACGAATTCGGCGACGTCTTCACCAACATCTACACGCTGGAAGGCGATGGTTTTTCGCCGGTGCAACTTCACGATTACGCCGACTCGCTGCGCACGGTCTTGCTGCGCGTGCCGGGCGTGGCGAAGGTCAATTATTTCGGCGATCAGGACGAGCGCGTCTACATCGAGATCGCGAACACGCAACTCACGCGGCTTGGCATTTCGCCGCAGCAGATTGCGCAGGCTATCGACGGGCAGAATGCGGTTGCGCCCTCGGGCACGCTGAATACGCCCGACGACCGCGTGTTCGTGCGGCCGACCGGCCAGATCACCGACATGGCCGCGCTCGCCGACACGCTGATCCGCGTCAACGGCCGCTCGTTTCGTCTCGGCGACATAGCGACCATCAAGCGCGGTTATCTCGATCCCCCGGCCACGCAGATGCGCTCGGGCGAGAAGCCGGTGCTGGGCATCGGCATCACGATGCAGCCGGGTCAGGACGTGGTGCAACTCGGCAAGGCGCTCGACGCGAAGGTCGCCGAGTTGCGCGCGCAACTGCCCGCCGGCCTCGTGCTCAACGAAGTGTCGAGCATGCCGCACGCGGTATCGAAGTCGGTCGACGACTTTCTCGAAGCGGTCGCCGAAGCGGTCATCATCGTGCTGATCGTGAGCCTGGTGTCGCTCGGCGTGCGCACCGGCATGGTGGTCGTGATCTCGATTCCGGTCGTGCTCGCGGTCACGGCGCTCTTCATGTATCTCTTCGATATCGGCCTGCACAAGGTCTCGCTCGGAACGCTGATCCTCGCGCTCGGGCCTGCTGGTCGACGACGCGATCATCGCCGTCGAAATGATGGCGGTGAAGCTCGAACAGGGCTGGAACCGCTCGCGCGCCGCGGCCTACGCGTACACCAGCACCGCGTTCCCCATGCTCACCGGGCACGCTCGTGACGGTCGGCGGCTTCCTGCCGATCGCGCTGGCCAAATCCAGCACCGGCGAATACACGCGCTCGATCTTCGAGGTGTCGGCCATTGCGTTGATCGCGTCGTGGTTCGCGGCGGTCGTGCTGATTCCGCTGCTCGGCTACAAGCTGTTGCCCGAGCGCAAGCGCGAGGCGCATCACGCCCACGATCACGAACACGATATCTACGACACGAAGTTCTACACCCGTCTGCGCGGCTGGCTGACATGGTGTATTGAGCGGCGCTTCGTCGTGCTCGGCATTACGCTCGTGCTGTTCGTGATCGCGCTGGCGGGATTCACGCTTGTGCCGCAACAATTCTTCCCGAGTTCGGACCGCCCGGAACTGCTCGTCGATGTCCGGCTGCAGGAAGGCGCGTCGTTCGAAGCCACGTTGCGCGAGACGAAGCGTCTCGAGAAGGTGCTGGAGGGACGGCCCGAGATCGATCACATAGTGAATTTCGTCGGCACCGGGCGCGCCGCGCTTCTATCTGCCGCTCGACCAGCAATTGCCGCAGCCGAATTTCGCGCAGTTCGTGATCACGGCGAAGTCCGTCGAAGATCGCGAGAAGCTCGCGCGCTGGCTCGAACCTGTGTTGCGCGAGAAGTTTTCGTCGATCCGCACGCGCTTGTCGCGGCTTGAAAACGGTCCGCCGGTCGGCTATCCGGTGCAGTTCCGCGTGAGCGGCGACGACATCGCCACGGTGCGCGGTATCGCCGAAAAGGTCGCCGCCGAAATGCGCGCCGACAGCGGCACGGCCAACGTCCAGTACGACTGGGACGAACCGTCGGAGCGCTCGGTGCGTTTCGACATCGACCAGAAGAAGGCGCGTGAACTCGGCATCAGTTCGCAGGACGTATCGGATTTCCTCGCGATGCAACTCACCGGCTATACGGTCACGCAGTATCGCGAACACGACAAGCTGATCAGCGTCGACCTGCGTGCGCCGAAAACGCGAACGGGTCGATCCGGCGAAGCTCGCCACGCTCGCCATGCCCACGCCGAACGGACCCGTGCCGCTCGGAACGCTCGGGCATGTGGTGAACGACCTGGAATACGGCGTGATCTGGGAACGCGACCGTCAGCCGACCATCACCGTGCAGTCGGACGTGAAGGCCGGCGCGCAGGGTATCGACGTGACGCATGCGATCGACAAGAAACTCGACAGCTTGCGCGCCGGGCTTGCCGGTGGGGTATCGGATCGAAGTGGGCGGCCCGGTGGAGGAAAGCGAGAAAGGCCAGTCGTCCATCAACGCGCAGATGCCGATCATGGCGATCGTCGTGCTGACGCTCCTGATGATCCAGTTGCAGAGCTTCGCGCGCGTGATGATGGTGGTGCTGACCGCGCCGCTCGGACTGATCGGCGTGGTGATCGCGCTGCTGCTGTTCAACAAGCCGTTCGGCTTTGTCGCCATGCTCGGCGTGATCGCCATGTTCGGGATCATCATGCGCAACTCGGTGATTCTCGTCGATCAGATCGAGCAGGACATTGCCGCGGGGCATCCGCGCTTCGACGCCATTGTCGGCGCGACCGTGCGGCGTTTCCGGCCGATCACGCTGACCGCGGCCGCTGCGGTGCTCGCGCTGATTCCGCTGTTGCGCAGCAACTTCTTCGGCCCGATGGCGACCGCGCTGATGGGCGGCATCACGAGCGCGACCGTGCTCACGCTGTTCTATTTGCCGGCGCTGTATGCGGCGTCGTTCAAGGTGCGGCACAACGAGCGCGCGGGGTTTGAAGAACCAAATCACGCCCGATGCCCGCAATGGAGGCCAGTCATGACGCGCTCTGTCCCTGCACTGCTCTTGGCGTTGCAGCCGTCGCGCTTTCCGCCTGCTCGTTCGGCCCGGATGGCAAGCCGCCCGTGATGCCGCACGGTGCCCCACTACGGCGCGAGCGCGCAACCGGCGCGCACCGTGACGGCCGAAGGGGTCATCGCAGACGTTTCGAGGCCGGCGCGAAACCCGTGCCCGACTGGTGGAAGCTGTATCGGTTCGGAACCGTTGAATGCGCTGGTCGATGAAGGTTTGCGCAACAGCCCGAGCCTCGCCGCCGACCGACAAAACCCTCGCCGCCGCGCGCGAGCAACTGCGGGCGCAAGTCGGCGAGTCGATGCTGCCGAGCATCGACCTCGGCGGCCAGGCGACCCGCGAGCGCGCGATCGGCGTGCCGAACTTCGGGCCGCCGACGGTGCTCTACAACCTCTTCGTCGGCCAGGTCCGGGCGCAATACACGTTCGACCTGTTCGGCGCGGCGCGGCTCGCGGACCGGGCGCTGGCCGCGCAGGTGGACAGCCAGGCCTGGCAATTCGATGCCGCCCGCCGCGCGCTCGCCGCGAACATCGTGACGGGCGCGATCGGCGCGGCCGCGTTGCGCGCGCAAATCGATACGACCGAACGGCTGATCGTCCTCGCCAACGAAGACGCACGCGACACGCAGCGCCGCTACGAACTCGGTTCGGCGTCGCGCGCGGACGCGCTCAACGCGCAATCGAGCGCGGCTGCGCTTGCCGCGTCGCTGCCGGGGCTTGCGCGCGCAGTGGCTCGCGACACGTCACGCGCTCGCCGTGATGCTTGGCCGGACGCCGGATCAGGCGCCCGCCGGATCTCGATCTCGCGTCGCTCACGGTGCCGGCGAACGTGCCGGTGGTGGTGCCGTCGGAACTGCTTGCCAGCCGCCCCGACATCCAGGCCGCCGATGCGCTTGCTCAAAGCCGCCGCGGCGCAAGTCGGCGTCGCGACGGCGCAGATGTTCCCGAGCCTGTCGCTGTCGGCATCGATGGGAAAAGCGGGTTTCAGCTGGCCGGCTCGCCCTGTCCGGCGCGGGCGCGATCTGGGGCATAGGCGCGTCGCTGTCGCAGCCGCTGTTTCATGGCGGCGCACTGCTCGCGCAAAAGCGCGCGGCGCAGGCGAGCTACGAGGCGGCCGTGGCGCAGTACAAGCAGACGGTGCTGACCGCGTTCCGCAACGTCGCAGATTCGCTCGCGGCGCTCGAGCAGGACAACCAGGCGCTCAGTTTCGCCGATACCGCCAGCCGCACCTCGATGAGCGCGTTCACGGATTCGACGGCGCGCGCGCGGCTCGGGGCGATTCCGCCGTCGGCGGTCACGCGCGAGCGAGCGGCAGTATCGCAACGCGCGGCTGGATGCGATCCGCTATGAAAGCGCGCGCCTGAGCGATACCGCCCTGCTGTTCCAGGCGATGGGTTCGCCGAACGGCGGTGTTGCCAAGGTCGCGGCCGGGTATGCAGCAACGCCTGTCGAGACGGCCAAATAGCGACATGTAAAAATTTGCAGCGAATTGATGCAGATGAAAAGGCCGTTCCAGCGCGAGTCGGAACGGCCTTTGCACTTCGTCAGGAGAACAGGACAATCATAAGAACGCGATGCTCGAAGGAGATCGATCACACCTACGCATCCTCCGCAAACGCAAGTTACTGGAACGAAAACTTTCACTATTCAGATAAATCGCGTTATTTCGGACTGCGCTTTCCCATAGGCTTGCGAGCTTTCGTGCAATCAGAGGAACTGCCATGTCTCGTCCACCGCTCCGCGACCTGTTTCGGCTCGTCAATTCAGGACTGGAAAAAGTCGCACTGGCTTGCGCTGCCTTTGGTTTGATGCACGCAACGGCACGCGCGGGAGAATCCGCGCCCGCCAGCGTGGCTGCGGAAGATCAATGGGGTACGCACGCAACACCGCGCCCCCTCGCCCACGACCCGTGGAGCAATCCCGCCGCAACGAGTCTCGCCACGACGATGCGTGGAGCGCCCCGGCCCCCGATCATTTCAGGTCAGTCGAGCAGGTCCGGGCGGCGGCGGCGCCGGCCGTATCGAAGGCCGGGCAAAGTTCGGCGGCGGTTAAGGAAACAGCCTCCCACGGAAACAACCGTTACGAAATCAGCCGCAGCGCCAACACCCAACGCGCTCGCGATGGATCATTCGGACTGGAACGAAACGCCACGCGGGCGCGCTCCCGGCCTGATCGCAGGCAACGATGCATGGCGCAATCGCGCCGCACCAAAGACAGAACAAGCGGCCGAACCCGGCGCGGCAAACCACGATGCATGGTCGAGCAACAACACCTTTTTGCAAATCGATCAATGGAGCGCGCCTGCAAGCGCTTCGGCTGCATCGAGCAATGCCGCGCCGTCTGTGCCGGCGACGTCCACCACAGCCCTTCGATGCCAGCCCCCAATGGCGTTTCGCGGTCTCGCCGTACGTCTGGCTGCCGCGCGTCAGCGGCGGGATGCGCTTTACCGGCCCGAACGTAGCCGAAGGCTTTGGCAGCAGCTCAGTCGATGCATCGATGGGACCGTACAACTATTTGCAGCACCTCAAATTCGCGTCGATGATCCAAGGCGAGGCGCGCAAGGGCGACTGGAGCGTCTTCGCCGACACCGTGTTCCTAAGCTTCGGCAAGCGCGCGGCATCGGCGAACCCGGCGGGAAAAAGCGAAAACGGTCCGGGCGCGCAGACCGCCATGCGCGGCGCGATGGCCGAACTGGGCGGCGGCATCACGATATTTCGCCAGTCACGCATGCTCCTCGACGCGATTGCCGGCGTGCGTTATCTGGGTGCTGAAGGAACGCTCGACGCAACCTCCGGCGCGCATACGTCGCAGAGCCAGAACATCGTGAACGGATTCGCCGGCGTGCGCGGCCGGATCGCGATGACGCACGACGGGCGCTGGTACGTGCCGTTTTATCTCGACGCCGGCGCGGGTACGTCGAAGCTGACGTGGCAGGCCATGACGGGCATCGGCTATGCCATGAAATGGGCGGACGTCAATCTTGCGTATCGCTATCTCGCGTTTCACGGCTCCGGCGATCAACTGATGCAGACGGTGCGGCTGAGCGGCCCAAGCCTCGGTGCGACGTTCCTTTTTTAAACCGCGGGCGGACGCGGGAGGCCAACACATCAAACTCCCACTTCCACCCGATTACGCCCGTCGCGCTTGGCCCGATACAAAGCCAGGTCGGCGGCTTCGATCAACTGCTTCATGTCTTCGCCCGGCTGCGGCACCTGCATCACGCCGCCCACGCTGATCGTCAGCGCGCTCGCTGGCCGAACCCGTATGCGGCACGGCAAGCGCCTCCACCGCCATGCGGATTTTTTCGCCGAGCAGGCGCAAGCCGCCAGTCGACGTGGACGGCAGCACCACCGCGAATTCCTCGCCGCCAAAGCGCGCGGCGAGATCGGCGGGACGGTTCAGGCTCGATTCAATCGCGCGCGCGACGAGCTTGAGCACGTCGTCGCCGGCTACGTGGCCGTAGGTGTCGTTGTACGACTTGAAGTTGTCCACATCGATCATCAGGAAGCCGAGCGGCGACCTGTTCGCGCGCCGCGCGTTTCCACTCGGCGCTCATGTAGTCGTCCAGACAGCGCCGGTTCGACAAACCCGTCAGCCCGTCCGAATTGGTCAGGCGCTGCAGTTCCAGATTGGTTTCGAGCAGCTTCTGCTGCGACTGCCGCAACGCGCGATACGCCTCGTCACGCTGCAGCAGATTCAGATACGAGCGCGAGTGATAGCGAATCCGCGCGATCAATTCGATGCGTGTCCGGCAGCTTCACCAGATAATCGTTGGCGCCCGCGGCAAACGCGGCGCTCTTGATGCGCGGCTCTTCCTTCGTGGACAACACGATGATCGGAATATCGCGGGTCGCCTCGTTCTCGCGGTACTGACGCACCAGCGTCAGTCCGTCCACGCCCGGCATGACCAGGTCCTGCAGGATCACGGTCGGCCGCGTGGCCTGCGCCACGCGCAACGCGTCCTCGGGATTCGCGCAGTAGTGAAAATCCAGCCGCGGCTGATCCACCAGCGCGCGGCGCACCGCTTCCGCGACAATCGTCTGGTCGTCGACCAGCAGCACCATGACCGCGCTTTCCGCGGCGCTCGGCGCATTCAGCGCGTCGGCGAGCAGATCGGCGGCGAGCGCTCCTCGGTCGCAGCATCGAGGGGGGCTGCCGGGCTTTCCGGCGCGGCTTCCGGATCGGCCTGCTCGCGTCGTGCGCGCTCCGCCAGCGGATCTGCATTTCGATGTTCCATGACTCGATATCCTGATATCAATGCAGTTCTGCGAGTTCGAGCTCGATGCGCCTCGTTTGCGCGACGATGCGAACGCCTTTCGCACGGCATTCGCGATGTTCGGGAGCGGCAGGATGGCGACGGCCGCATTCAGCGCGGCGGCCGCTTTCGGCATGCCGTAAACGGCGCATGTCGCCTCGTCCTGCGCGATCGTGTGATAACCCTTGGCGCGCATGGCGGCGAGGCCCGCCGCGCCATCGCGGCCCATGCCGGTCAGCAGCACGCCGACCGCGTTGCCGCTCCAGCGCGCGACCACGCTGTGAAAAAACACGTCGATGGACGGCCGGTACGGCGTCGCCTCCGGCTCTTTCGTGTAGCCGAGCCGGTTGCCGCCGCCGGAAAAATGCAGATGGTCGTTGGTCGCCGCGAGCAGCACGCAGCCCGGCTCCGGCCGGTCGCCCTCGCGCGCCACGCGCACCGGCAGCGTCGATTGTGCGTTGAGCCAGTCGGCCATGCCGATCGGCAAACGCCTGGTCCACGTGCTGCACGATCACCGTCGCCGGCGCAAAATCGGCCGGCAGCGCGGCGAGCAGCGTCGCCAGCGCGCTTGGGCCGCCCGCCGACGCGCCGATCGCGAGCAGATCGGTGTCGGAGGTAATACGCGGCGCGGCGGCGATCGGATTCGCGGCGGCTTTCGTGGCCTGCTGCGCGCCAATCTGGTCGATCTTGGCGGTCAGCGCGGCGATCCCGCGCTTCGCGTCCGGGCCGGCGAGCACCGGGGTATCGACGGCATCCAGCGCGCCCGCGCCCATCGCCTCGTAGACGCGCCACGCGTTCGCGCCCACGTCCACCGTCACGATCAGGATCGCGCACGGCGTCTGCGCGCATGATGCGCCGCGTGGCTTCCGTGCCGTCCACATGCGGCATG
Organism: uncultured beta proteobacterium; assembly: GCA_963708695.1. GTDB lineage: Bacteria > Pseudomonadota > Gammaproteobacteria > Burkholderiales > Burkholderiaceae > Caballeronia. The sequence goes on along the minus strand of CAVPTS010000024.1, from coordinate 90,034 downwards.
ACGAGGTCCATCAGCACGACGTCGGGCTTCTGCGCCATGCAGTAATCGACGGCCTGCGCGCCGTCACTGGCGACCCAGATCACCTCGAAGTCACGCCGCGTCGCCAGCGCCCGCGCGCAAGGCGTCCACCGCCAGCGGCATGTCGTTCACGATCCCGATCTTCATCGCTCGCCTCTCTCGTTGTCTTACGACTGCGCTCACGACTGCGCCTCGCCGATCAGATCCCGCACGGCATCGAGCAAGGTCTGGTCGTGGAAACTGCCTTTCGCCAGATAATAGTCCGCGCCGGCATCCAGCCCCCGCTGGCGGTCTTCCGCGCGATCCTTGTACGACACGATCATCACCGGCGTCTCGCTGCAGTTGCGGATCGCGCCGGATCAGCGTGACCAGTTCGATGCCGTCGAGGCGCGGCATGTCGATGTCCGTGATCACCAGGTCGAAGCGCTCGCTGCGCACCGCGTTCCAGCCGTCCATGCCGTCGACGGCGATCGTCACGTCGTAACCGCGCCCGGCCAGCAGCTTGCGTTCGAGTTCGCGCACGGTCAGCGAGTCGTCGACCACCAGCACGCGCTTTCTCGGCGCGGCGACCACGCGCGCCGTGCCCGGCGAGACACGCGCCGAGCTCGCCGTCGACGACCAGCTTTTCGACCGCGCGCAGCCAGTCGTCGAGATCGGCGATCAGCAGCGGATCGCCGTTTTCCATCAACGCGCCCGCCGCGATGTTCGGCACCTTGCCCAGGCGTTTGTCGAGCGGCTGCACGACCAGCATGCGCTCGCCGAGAAAGCGGTCGACGACCACGCCGTAGCTCGCCGCGCCCTGCCCGATCACGACCACGTTGAGCGTGTCGCTGGCGGTCTCGAAGCGTGCCTGCGCGCAGGATCTGGTGCGCGGTGACGAGGCCGAGCCGCCGGCCTTCGAACGCGAAATGCTGATGCCCTTCGAGCAGGTCGATCGATGCCCGCGGCAGCACCAGCGTGCGCGTGACGTGCGCGAGCGGCAGCCCGTACGGCTCGCCGTCCACTTCCACGATCAGGCTGCGGATCACGGACAGCGTCAGCGGCAACTGCATCACGAAGCGCGTGCCGACGCAGCGCTTCCTGCGTGACGCGCAGCGTTGCCGCGCACCTGCCGCACGACGTCCTGCACCGCGTCCAGGCCGACGCCGCGGCCGGAGACGTCGGTGACGGTGTCGCGCATCGAGAAGCCGGGCAGGAACAGGAATTCGAGCAGTTCGGCGTCCGAAAGGCGCGCGGCCGTGGTCTTCGTTGGCCAGGCGCTTCTGCACGATGGCCCGGCGCAGCGCGTCGAGGTCGATGCCGCCGCCGTCGTCGCTGACGCTGATGAAAAGCGAACCGGCGCTGTGGCGCGCTTCCAGCGTGATCGTGCCTTCCGGCGGCTTGCCGAGCGCCCGGCGCATCGACGGCGCTTCGATGCCGTGATCGACCGCGTTGCGCAGCAAATGGCCGAGCGGCGCTTCGAGCAGGTCGAGGATGTCGCGGTCCACTTCCGTCGCTTCGCCGGCAATCACGAAGCGCACTTGTTTGTCGAGCGAACGCGCGACGTCGCGGACCATGCGCGCAAAACCGCCGGTGGCATCGACGAACGGCCGCATCCGGCATTCGAGCGCTTCGTCGTAGAGCTGCTGCGACAGGTGCGTCGTAGCGCCGGTCGTAGTTTTCCAGTTCGGCCAGGCGCTCGCCGAGCTGGCGCTGCGCTTCGGCGTTGAGGCGGCGGACTTCGTCGAGCGCGGCGAGCGTGCGGGCGTCGAGCGCGGCGGGTTGCCGAGGTCGCGATCCGATATCCGCGATGATTCGGTCAGCGATTCGTGCAGGAAATCGAGCGCCCGGCTTGCGTCGCGCTGGATCCGCTTCACGCGCAACATGGATTGCGCGAATGGTTTGAGCCAGCGCGATTCCACCAGCGATTCGCCCGAATGGCTCAGCAGGCGGTCGAGGGTATCGGCGCGCACGCGCAGCATGCGGGCCGGTTCGCGCAGCTCGGCGGGGCGGGACGATTGAAGCTGTACGGGCTCGGGTTCCGCATCTGGTTCCGGTTCGTCAGCGATGCGGCGCCGCGAGCGTCAATTCCTTCGACAGATCGAAGTCGGGTTCCGACTAACGGCGCTTCGAAAGAAGGCATCGATATAGCGCGACGCGCTGCGCCGTTCATCCGCGCATTCAACTGGCCGACGAACGCATCCACGTCCGTTTGCGGCACGGTTTCGTCGCCGGAAGCCTGGCCGATGCGCACGATCAGATCGACGCCTGCCAGCAACACGTCGATCATGGCGGCATCGACGCTCACGCGCCCTTGCTGCGCGCCGACGAAGCAATCTTCCATCACATGCGCGAGGCTCACGCCGACCGGCACGCCGACAATGCGCGCCGCGCCCTTGAGCGAATGCGCCGCGCGCATGCAGGCTTCGAGCGTCACCGGGTCGCGCGGCGCGCGTTCGAGCGCGAGCAGGCCATCGCTCAGGATCTGCGCCTGCGCCCGCGCTTCCTCGCGAAACAAATCGATGAGCGACGGCTGGTCCGCGGCCTTGCCCCTGCCCTGTTTCCGGGCCGTTCATGTGAGGCTCCGGTTCAAGGTTTCGAAGAGCTTGGCTGCGTCGAGCAGACCGACCGTCATGCCCTTCCACTGCGTCACGGCGACCGCGTGCGAGGCCGACATGCTCGCCACCGTCGCCGGCACCGCCTGGAAATCCGCGCGCGCAAAACGATGCACGCCATCGACGGCATCGACGGGAAACACGATCGGGTTCGTGAAATCGTCCGCGTTCACCGCCCTGAGACGCCGGCTCGACCACCAGCAGGCGCCCGAGGTCGCGGGCATCGACGACTTGCTGCGCGCCTTCACGCCGGCCATCCCGCCCCACCGCCGATGCAATCCCGAACAGCCGCGCAAGCGACGCGCACACGAGCAGCGCACCGCGCACGTTCACCACGCCGAGCACCGCGCGATGACGCCGGTGCGGCAGCGAGTGAATCGGGCGCAACTGTGCGACCTGCTGGAAGATCGCCGTCGGCAAACCGAGCCATTCATCGCCGATACGAAACACCAGCCACGACGTGGCATCCGCTTGCGGGCCGCGCGCTCGCTCAGCGATTGCATCGTCAGGACATGCTGCGTCTCGCGTTCGTTGTTTATATCGATGGCTTGCTCGCGGTCCAGCACGCGCGCCGCGGCAGCATCATGCACGGGACAGTTGCGGCAATGGATGTACCCGGCCAGCCGCGGACATGAGCCGTCGCCGCGCACGCCGATGCGGTTCCAGCAGTCGTCGATGGGAGCGCCAGGGTGTGATGCGGCAGTGGCATTCAGGTCGCGGACCTCACTCATTGCGCCCTCCCGATGCGCGCTCGGCGCGCGCCAGCAGCAAGCGCGCGCCCGCCCGGTCGCCTTCCAGCCCAAGCACTGCTGCAAGATGCGTCAAGGCCTCGCCATGCGCGGGGTCAAGGTACAGCGCACGCTTGTAATGAGACCGCGCCTCGGCCTGCTCGCCTTGTGCATCCGCAATCACGCCAAGCAGGTAGTACGCATCGGCGCTGGCCGGATAGGCCTTGAGATACGCGCGTGCGACAGCGGCAGCCTCGAGCAGCGCGCCGGTATCGGCCAATGCGCGGGCTTGCAGAAGCGTGCATTGCTGGTCGGGAACCGGCGCGGGCGCTATGGTCAGTGTTGCTTGCTGTGGACTGTTATTGATCGGGATGCCGAATGAACGTCCCGCATTAATACCCGACCCGGCCGATGGCGCGAGCGAATCAGCGACGACCTTGGCCACGACCTTGGCCACGGCCCGGTTCACGCCGGCAGTTGCTGCGCGCGGCGGCGCCGAAGGCGGCGGCAAGCCCATCTCTTTCTGCGCGCTCGCGATGGCAGCGTAGAGCGCACGTGAGCCGGGATCTTGTTCGCCCCGGCCGCGCACTTCGCCGAACGCCGGTGTTTCGCCGTCGGCCCGCCTGAACGCGAACGCCAGCGCCAATTTCGCCGATGCCATCCCTTCACGCATCATCAGCCCGGTTTCCGCCGGCCCGACGAACAGGGTCCCGCCGGGCGCCAGCAAACCGTCGAGCACGCGCATCGCCGTGTGTTGCGTCTCGCGGCCAAAGTAGATCAGCACGTTGCGGCAGAACACGAAATCGAAGGGCTCGAACGTTCTGCGGATCGAGTGTCAGCAGATTCGCCTGGCGAAACCGCACGCGCTCCGACACCTCCGGCGAAAGCCGCCATTGCTCACCCGCCGGCGTGAAATAACGGTCGCGAAAACCCGAGCGCGCGGCTGCGGAACGCGTTGCTGCCGTAGCGGGCCTGACGGGCGACACCGAGCGCGCGGTCGCTGATGTCGATGGCATCGATGGAAAAACGCTCCGGCGCGATACCCGCGTCGAGCATGGCCATGGCGATGGTGTAGGCCTCCTCGCCCGTCGAGCACGGCATGCTCAGGATGCGCACCGGCTTGAACGGCTGATCGAGCAGCCGCACGCGCGCAAGCGTGACCAGCGCGTTGAACGCCTCGGGATCGCGGAAGAACCACGTTTCCGGCACGACCACCGCCTCGATCAGCGCCTGCATTTGCGCCGGCACGCCGTTCACCGCAATCCAGAATTCTTCGATACCCGCAGTGGCGACATCGGCACCATCAGTCTCATCGGCACGCCACGCCGCGAACCGGTCGGAGACCGCCCGCTCGATCGCGTTCTCGCCGATAGACGCCGGGTCCAGACCGATCGTCCGTTGCAACAGCTCGGCGAACTGCACGACTCGCGCGTGCGGGATCGGCTCGCGAGCGCGCTCCATCGAGCGCGTCGAGCGCGCGGCGGGTCTGATCGGAGATGAGGGCGCGCTTCATGCATCGCTCTCCGTGAAGAGCTGCGCCTGCACGTGCTCCGGCAACAGATGTTCAATGCGCACCCATTGCACGAGGCCCTGTGCGTCGCGTGCGAGCGGCCCGAGATAACGTGCGTCCGACGCCTCGACGCCCGCGGCCGTGAACGCGGCGGCGTCGAGCGTCAGCGTGCGCGTGGCGCGCTCGAGCAAGATGCCAAGCCGCCGCCGTTCCAGACCCCCGCTGCTTTTATGCGGGTAATACACCAGCGCGAGGCGCGTGGAAAGCCGTTCGTGCGAACGGCGGCCGAGCGCGAGCGCCGCCAGGTCGATGACCGGCACCGGCATGCCTTCGTATTCCAGCACGCCCGCGACCCACGCCGGCACGCCGGGCATGGCCTTCAGCGGCGCGAGCGAAGCATCCGCTCGATCTTGCGAGCTGTCGATCACGTAGCGGTCGTTATCGAGCGTGAACTGGACGAAGAGCATGGTCTCAGCGAGCAGGTCGAACAATCAGAGACCGCGCGGATCACGTGGCCACCTTGAAGCGCGACACGCCGGTGCGCAGGCCGTTGGCGGTATGCGTGAGGTCGTCGATCGCCTGCGTCGACTGGCGCAGCGATTCAGCCGTCTGCTGCGCGGCTTCGGACAATTGCGCGAGCGCCTGGGTGATCTGGTCGGCGCCGGTCGCCTGCGTCTGCATGCCTTCGTTGACCATCACGAAACGCGGCGCGAGCGTCTGCACCTGCTGGATGATCTGCGACAGCTGGCCGCCGACCTGCTGCACGTCCGTCATGCCGCGCCGCACTTCCTCGGAGAACTTGTCCATGCCCATCACGCCCGCCGCGACCGCCGACTGGATCTCCTTCACCATCTGTTCGATATCGAAAGTCGCGACCGCCGTCTGATCCGCGAGACGGCGGATCTCGGTCGCCACCACCGCGAAACCGCGCCCGTATTCGCCGGCCTTTTCCGCCTCGATCGCCGCGTTCAGCGAGAGCAGGTTGGTCTGGTCCGCGACCTTCGTGATGGTCGCGACCACCTGGTTGATGTTGCTCGCGCGCTCGTTGAGGATCGCGAGCTTGCCGTTCACCGATCCCGCCGCCTCCATCACGAGCCGCATGGTCTCCTCCATCCGCGTGAGGCCTACCTGCCCCGTGCCGGCCAGTTGCGCCGACTGTTCGGCCACGCCTGACACTTCGTTCATCGTGCGCACGAGGTCGCGCGAGGTCGCGAAGATCTCTCGCGATGTCGCGCCGATCTCGGTCGTCGTCGCGGCGGTTTCGCTGGCCGTGGCCTGCTGCTCGCGAGCGGTCGCGGCAATTTCCGCCACCGATGTCGTGACCTGCACCGCCGATTTCTGCGCCTGGCCGACGAGACCGGTCAGTTCATCGGTCATGCGGTTGAAGCCCGCTCCGAGCGTGCCGAATTCGTCCGCCGCGCTCCAGTTGCAGGCGCTGCGAAAGATCGCCGGTACGCATGGCATCGACGACTTCCACCAGCCGCTGCATGGGTACGTTGATCGCCTTGAGCAGCATGAAGCCAGCCCACGCCGCCACGACGAAAGTCACCAGCAAGACCACCAGCAACGTGAGTTCAGCCTTCCTCACGGACTCGCGAATGCTCTGCGACGACTCTATCTGCTGTGCGTTGTTATGTTCGACCAGTGCGCCCGTGGCTGTCCGCCCGGCTTCCCAGATCGGCGTGAGCTGGCGTGTTGAAAGCTGCGGCGGCAGCCGCCTTGGACGTCGGCAGGTCGGACAATATCTGCTCCTGGATCGGCGCATAGAGCGTGCGCTGCTGCTTGAAATCGTTGAAGAGGCGGCGGTCGGCATCCTCGAAGACCGTGGGCTGCGTATTGATCCATCAGCTTGTCGAGCGAGTCCCGCGTTTCGGCCGCGCGCTGCGTGTCGCGCTTGATCTGGTCCGGCTCGGTATCGATGAAGATCAACCGCTGCGTCACCGTGTAGTTCTCGAACCACGACGCCCGGATGGTCGTCGCGAGGTATAAGCCCGGCGACGAATCCACTTCCTGGCTGTGCGCTTCGCGATCGATAGCGCTGAACAAGCTGTACGAAAACACCGCCATCACCAGCATTAACGCCAGGATCACGCCAAAGCTCGCAAGAATTCGATTTCGAATGGTCAACTGCTTCACGCATGAACCCTTTTAATAATGGTTGGAATCCCGGGGTTTGCCGCCGATAACGGCGCGCTACACGGGGATGCACGAATGAACCGGGCGCGGCGCAATTTTAAGACGGAAAACAAAACGGTTAGCGGATAAATACAGAGATTTGTCTTTTAACTGCTAACGCGAGCGCACGTCCAGTTCGCTCGCGTCGATGAGCACGTTCGACAGACGGCAACGCGCGGCAAAGTTGTGCACAGAATATTGGGGACCACCCTGTTGACAACCTTCTGACAAACCCCGGAACCCATTGAACGCAAACGGTTTTCAGGCACCGCTTCAAAGTGCGTCGAATGGGCGGTTTAATCCGGTTTAATCGCTTTGTGCGTTCGAACTTGTGCACACAATCTGTTGATGGCCCTGTGGACAAGCATGAGCTTATCTTCGCAAGTCCATGATAAATAAGCGAAATTCAAAGCGATTCGATTTGAACCACGCACGGCGGCGCCGCGGCGGCGTTTTGCCGGCCGCGTAATGATCGAAGACTTATCCCCAGAAATTGTGGGCAGGCTTGTTGATAAGCGCGGGGCTCAAAACCTAAGTCCCTGACGCAGCACGACTTAATGCGGGTGACTCAAAACGTCGTTTTTGCAAGCGATTGCTTCAAGGATGAGGAACGGCGGGCCGCTTGGCCCTTACGACCGGCAGCGGGCCGGTGCGACGGATTTCGCCTTGGATCCGAGCGAGCAGGTCGTCGGCTTTGTATCGTTCGTCTGCCCCAAGGCGTTGCGCAACTGAGTCGAATGCCACGTCGATACGCAGCAAAATCGCTTCTGCTTCAGCGCGCTTCAGACCGAGGCGCTCGCCATAAGCGATGAGTTGGGCGGGCACCGGGAAAACCTTCGATTTGTTCAGGTTCAGCGCCATGCGGCCGTCAAGCGATGGATAGATGCCCGTGCAAACGACGTCGTAGATAGGCGAAAGCCGGCGCGCTCCAGTCGGATCGGCATACATAATCCCGATGTTCTTCATGTGAGCATCGCCGTCGCGAAGAAAGCACGACAGCGCGACGCGCTCGAAAAGCCTGCAGCGATTGCGTTCGGAAATCGGCACCGGTATAGACCTCGACCGCACGCGCGATCATTTCGTAACTGCCGCGGTATTTGTCGTTGCCGGTCAGCACGCTCATGTCCTCGAAACCCAGCGGCGTGCCGTCCGGCGCCCGATCGAAACGCGCCATGACGAACAGCAGGCCGTCGTCGGAGAGCCAGAAATCCGGCACGTCGAAACCCGCCTCGCGCGCCACCGACATGCACAGGAATTCGTTGCGGGCGATCCCCGGATAGTCGTCGCCTTCAGCCTTCACGATCACCGTGGTGAGCGGCAACGTTGCGTGCGTGTCGATCATGGCGAGCGCTGGCGGGAACCTCAGGGGAGGGGGCAAGAGCGGCACCACCGTCTTCGGCTGCACGCCCGAAATCCCCGAACCGAGCGCATATTTGCTGACCAGCCGCTCGAACAATTGTCCCGATGGCGACGACAGCAGTTCGTCCAGCCGCTCGCCCTCGCCTTCGGGCACCGTCTCGCCGTGCAGCGCGTAGGTGAGCCGCCCGATCTGGTTTCGCCCGGCGAGGAATAGCAGGAACATGTCGCTCGGCGTGCCGAAACGTGCCAACCGTTCTTCGATGATGTAGCGCAAATACCCTTCCGGACGGTTCATTGCGAACACGTTCATCAGCGCGCCGCTGCTATAGCTCTTGCGACGCACGGGCATGGTCAGCGACACGGCCGCGTCCGGCTCGACTTCGCCGTAATTGAAGACGAAGGTGCTTTCCTTCGCCAGCAACCCGGCGATGCCCTGCGGCGTGTGGACGTCGAGCTGACGGATTTTGTCGAAGAGTTTTTCCAGGTCGAACGGCGGCGCGGGCGGAACGACAACGGCGTGCTCATTCCTCCTCCCTGAAGAAAAAGTCCAGATCTTCATAGACCACCGTGTCCTTCGGGCGCAGCGTCAGGTCGTACCCGAGCGCGTTTGCGATCCGGCAAAACTCGTGGAGTCCGACGTTTTGTGCGCCTTCCGCATTGGTGATAGTGCGCCGCGACACGCCCGCGCGATCGGCCAGCGTCTGCTGGCTCATGCGACGCTCCCGGCGGAGCATACGCAGTTCTGCCGCCACTCGCTCGAAATTACTGATGGGATCTGTGTTTTTGCGCGTCATGATGCGCAATTATAGCCTTATTTTATAATTTGCGCAGTATCACGCGCATATTACTCAATTTCGATTCTGTCGCCTGACCATCTCTAATTTGCGCATCATAATGCGCAATATTGAATAAATAATCACCCCATGCGCATTAAAACGCGCATTTTAAGAAGGTAGTTCAGATAGATAAGTCCAAAACACGAAGCCCCGCTTCGCGGGGCTTCGTGCAAAACCGACGTTCCCACACCGCTCAATCAGCTTCCGCGATACAGCGCCGCACTAGCCGGCGCAGGCGCTGCCGGCCGGGCCGTTTCGCTGTGCCTTTCGCGCCATTCGCGCCAGAAGACGATGCCGCCGCCGGGTTCGACACGCCCGGCTCCATATACGCGGGCGCACCTTTCGCCTTTTGCTTCTGCCCGGGCGGCGGCGCCGTCGGCGCGCTACGCATGTCCGCGAGCATTTGCGTGCACGGCAGCGGCTTGTTATTACTCGGCGCAATCAACGGAATCAGCGCGGCAAACGGGTTGAGCAGGCCGAGACCGACCGCCGCCGCGCCGCGCACGGCCAGCGCGCCGGCATTCACGCCGACGTGCGGGTCCTTGAACGTCCCCTTCACGTACAGCGGCGAGCGCAGCGAAAACACCCGGAAACCCTTCGTGTGCGGATGGATGCTCAGATCCATCTCCTCGGTCTTGAGGTTGATGGTGCCGTCCATGTTGATCACGGCGTCGTCGGTATCGAGGGCGAACACGCGCGATTCCAGCACGCCGTTGGTCGCGACGAAATCCGCGGCCGCGCAATTGATCTTCACGTCGCGTTTGCCGAAGAGCTTTTCGTAGACCACGTTCGCCACGTTCAGGCCCGCCGCTTCCATATACAGCCGGCTGACCGTGCCGTCGGTGATCAGCGTCTTGATCTCGCCGTTCATTGTTCCCGCGAGCGCGGCCGGCGAATTGCCCGTCGCCGATAACGCCGCGTCCCCGTTCACTTCGCCCAGCGCCGACTGCATCGTCTTGACGGTCGGGCAACAATTCCTTGAGCTTCAGATGCCGCGCCGAGGTCGAGAAACGGCCCTTGAGCGGCGTCCGTGCTGCCGTCGAGATGAATATCCGACGACAGCGTCCCGCCCGCCACGCCGAACGACAGCGGCTCGAACGACAGCACGCCGTCCTTCATCACCACGTGCGTATAGAGGTTGGTAATCGGCAGCGCCGGGTCCTTGATGATCTTGCGGCCGGTGAACTTCACGTCGGCGTCAATCGCCTTCCATCGATCCGTCTTGAACTCCTCGGTCGGCAACGCCTTCGACGACGGCTGCTTCTCGCGTATCGCCGCGCTTGGCTTTGCTCGCATTCGAATCGGCGCCGATGATCGGTGCGAGATCCGAGAACTGCAGCAGGTTCGAGACCAGTTCGCCCGACAACAGCGGCCGCGGCTTGCGTCCCACGAACGTCAGCGAGCCGTTCAGGTCGCTGCCGCCCACGCGCCCGGTAAAATTCTCGTACTTGAAGACATTGCCGTCCTCGCTTGAACTGGCCGACGAGCCGCCCTTCCGTTGCATACGGCGGCGTAGCCGGCAGCGTCACGCCGACAATCGGATACAGGTGCTCGAGGCTCACGCCCTGCAGCCACAGCCGCAGGTCGAGCGCGGCGAGATGCGCCGGGTCGGTCACGGTTCCGACAAAGGCAATATGCGTGTCGCCGATACGAACATCCGCCTGCACGGGGAACGGGCGCATGGCGTCCTGCAGCGCGAGCACGCCGCCGACCTTGCCGTCGCCGGAAACGGCCACGTTGTTGTACTTGCCCTTCACCGACCAGCCGATGCCATAAGGCGGCACCGGCGGCTTCGGCCCTTCCTTGGTGGTGATGCTGGTGTTCGCCGAGACGCTCGCCGGATTCGGCGCGCTGGCGTTCGCGGCGGCGGCCGCCGATGCCGCCGATGCGGCAGCCGCTTCCGATGCCGCCGCTTTATCGACTTGCTGGTTCAGCTTGTTCGCGCCGCTCTTGCCGACCATCTCGGCCGACGACTTCTGCGATGCCGCTTCCTGCTGCTTCATCACGTCGCCGATGGGAATCAGCTGGCCGAGCGTATTCACAGTCGACTTGCATATCCGCTTTCGTGATCTCGTCGGCGTAAGCGATGTTGCCCTTGTCCAGCGCGATGTCGTGCAATTGAAGGTTCCACGTCGACGGTTCGCGCCGACTGCTTGAACTTGAAGCGTCCAGTTATTGCGGTTGTCCTTCAGGCGTTCCAGATCGACCGAGGGATTCACCAGATTGATCGATGGAATCACGATGTTGTGCGCGAGCAGCGGCAGCACTTCGACCTCGAAATCGATCTCGTCGAGCGTCGCGAAGAACTTTTGTTTCGTCCAGTCGGGGTTCGCGACCGTGATTTTTTCCGCCGAGAAACGCGGCCACGGAACCCAGCGGCGCCAGCCGGTTTCGCCGGGCGGACGTTGCCAGCCGACCTTCAGGTCGCCGGTAATCTGGAACTGCCGGCCGATGGCCTGCGAGACTTTATCGTCGACCCAGGGACGCGCCCGGTTCCAGTCGAAGGTCAGAAACACAATCACCAGCACGGCAATCAGAACGACCAGAACCGCAATGATCCAGGCGACTATTTTTCCGATTTTCCGGCCAAGCGCCATAGTGGCTCCATCTTTTTTTCCTGTTGACAGATCGGACAGCACGTCGCGTGCCCGGCGATGAATCCTGTTGCATAGGGCTGAGGTCAGTGCCGCTCGATTACAGAAAAACCGCAGCAAGCAAACACAACAGCGGCCACCATCGCTTAAGCAACGGTGATTTATGATTGCGCTCCAAGATCATTCGCCTGAGCCTGTCTACGCCATGTCCACGCACACGCCGACACGCCCCTGCATTCGCACCACCGCGCTCACCCGCCGCGACGCCGTGCGCGACACCGCCTTGCTGCATCCCGACCACGTTCGCTTTGTCTGCAGGCGAGCGGCGGTCATCACCGGGCCGTCGGGATCGGGCAAGAGCGTGTTCCTGCGCGCGCTTGCGCTGCTCGATCCCATCGACGACGGCGTGATCCAGTGGCGCGGCCAGGCCATCGCGCGCAGCGGGATTCCGGCGTACCGGCGGCGCGTTGCCTACATCGCGCAACGGCCGGCCATGCTCGATGGCAGCGTGGAAGACAACCTGCGTTATCCGTTCTCGCTGAAGGTGTATCGCGATGTGCGCTTCGATCGTGAGCGTGTCGTCGAGCTGGCGCGCCGGGCGGGCCGCGAAGCCGATTTCCTCGATAAACGCGCGAGCGAGCTATCGGGCGGTGAAGCGCAGATTGCCGCGCTGATCCGCGTGCTGCAAGTCGAGCCCGGACGTCCTGCTTCTCGATGAACCGACAGCCTCGCTCGACCCTGCTTCCGCGCTGGAGATAGAAGCGCTGGTCGGCGCCTGGTTCGACGATGACCGGGGCGAGCGCGCCAGCATCTGGGTATCGCACGATCCGGCGCAGGCGCAACGCGTGGGCGAACGCCAGCTCGTCATGACCGCGGGCACGCTGTCATGAGCGGCTACCAGAACCTGAGTCTTCTCGATATTGCGATCGCGGCGGCGCTGATCGTGGTGAACGGGGTGTTGTCGGTTGCGCTGAAGCTCGATCTCGAGCGCAAGCTGGCGTGGGCGGCGGTGCGCACCGTCGTGCAATTGCTGGCCATCGGCTATGTGCTCGGCTGGGTGTTCCAGTTTGCACGCTGGTACGTCGTGCTGCCGTTGATGGCGCTGATGACGCTGATCGCGGGGCTGTCGGCATCGAACCGCGGAAGGCGCACGTACGCCGGGCAGCGCGTGGACAGCGTCGTGTCGATCTGGGTGAGTTCGTGGCTGGTGGCCGCGGTGGGATTGTTCGTCGTGATCCGGATTCATCCGTGGTACGAGCCGCAATATGCGATACCGATCCTCGGCATGATCCTCGGCAATACGCTGACGGGCGTGTCGCTTGGGCATCGAACGGATGACGGAGGAACTGACGGCGGGACGCGGCGCGGTGGAGATGTCGCTCGCGCTCGGCGCGACGCGATGGGAAGCGGCCCAAGGACCCGCGCGGCAGGCGGTGCGGGCCGGGCATGATCCCGACGCTGAACCAGATGACGGTGGTGGGCCTGGTGAGTCTGCCCGGGCATGATGACGGGCCAGGTGCTGGCGGGGCAATCGCCGTTGCAGGCGGTGCGCTATCAGATCGTGATCATGTTTTTCATCGCGGCCTCTTCGGCGCTGGGAACGGTAGGCGCGGTGTTACTGACGTACCGGCGGCTGTTCTCGCCGGAACACCGGTTCATGGCGTCGAAGCTGGTGGAGAGGAAAAGCAAACGCGGATAGGGACTTACCAGCGGACTTACCAGCGGGCTTTTACCGGCGGGCTTAATACCGGGCTGGCCGCCGGTAAAAAGCTCAAGCCCCGCCCGGCCGCCGGGCCAAAGCATGAATCAGCGACTCAAGCCGGGCGAAATTCACCGGCTTCGTGAGGTGATCGAGAAATCCGGCTTCGCGGCATCGGCGGATATCCTCGTCCATGCCGTAGCCGGTAATCGCCACTGACGGCTTGCCGGGCTGCAACCCGGTCCAGGCGCGCGCGACATCGAGGCCGCTGCCATCGGGCAGGCCGATATCGCTGACCAGAAGATCAAACACGTCCGTCCGCGCCGATGCAAGCGCCTCGGCTACCGTCGTGGCAACTACAACCTGATGCCCGAGCACTTCCAGAACCTGAGCCATGGCGGAGGACGTGTACTCGTTGTCCTCGACGAGCAGCACCTTCAGAGAACGCACGATCTCATCGGGCTCCTGTGCGGCCCGGGGCGAAGCCTCATCCTCGGCCCCGGCCTTGACGAGCGGCAATGTCAACGTGAACCGGGCGCCCTTGTCGCGGCCATCGCTCTGAGCCGTCAGCGTCCCGCCATGCTTCTGCGCGAGCGTGCTGGCTATTGCCAATCCCAGCCCCAGGCCGCCAAAGGCGCGCGTAATGGAATCGTCGGCTTGTTCGAAGGCGGAAAAGATTCGCGGCAAAGCTTCGGCGCTGATCCCGATTCCACTGTCGGTGACGGAAATCGCGACGGTCGATGCATCCGGATTCCACATCCGCACCGCGATACGCCCGCCCGCCGGCGTGAACTTCACGGCGTTCTTCATCAGATTCCAGACAATCTGCTGCAAGCGCGCGGCGTCGCCGAAAACCAGCGTGGACGTGGCGCCCAGCGTGGTCTCGAGCGTCAGCCCCTTACCGCGCAAATCGGACTCCGACATATCGAGCGCGCTCGACATCAGCGTCTCCAGCACCACATTCGCAAAATTCAGGGAAAGCTTGCCGCGCGCGATACTCGTCAGATCGAGCAAATCGTCGATCAACCGTGCCTCCAGCTCCACATTGCGGCGGATCAGTTCGAGCGTGGGCTGGGCATCGGCGGGCAGCGCATGGCGAATTTCGAGGAGGCGCACCGCCGCGACGATAGGCGTGAGCGGCGTGCGCAACTCGTGCGAGAGGACCGCCAAAAAATGATCCTTCGCCCGATTCGCGGTTTCAGCCTGCTCCTTCGCGACCCGCAAGGCATCGGCGGCCATATGTTCTTCGGTGACGTCGCGAATGATCTTCGAATAGCCGATCAGCTCGCCGTTCTCGGCGCGAATCGCTGTCGTCACGCCCGATGCGAAGAACGAGCGCCCGTCTTTGCGCCATAGCCACCGGTCATCGCTTGCGCTGCCCTCGGCTTGCGCCGTCTCCAGTTCCCTGGTGAAAACGTTGCTGTCGCAATCTTCCTGTCCGTAGAAGACGGCGGCGGACTGGCCGACGACATCGTGGGCCGCAAATCCGAGAATCCGCTCCGATGCCGCGTTCCACGTCCGGATCCGGCCTTCCTGATCGAGCGTGATGACGGCGTAGTCCTTCAGCGCGTCCACCAGCAAGCGGAAATGCGTCTCCGTCTCCCGCAGCGCGCGTTCAACGGCAATGCGCTGCTGGCGCTCGGCGCTTTCCGTAAGCGCGCGCCGCACGACGGCGGGCAGCCGCTGCAGGCGCTGCTTCAGCACATAGTCGGTGGCGCCGCGCTTGAGCATGTCGACGGCATGCTCTTCACCCAGCACGCCGGAGACAAAAATAAACGGCGTATGCGGCACGCGTTCGCGGGCGATCGCCAGCGCTTCCACGCCGGAAAAAACCGGCATCACGAAGTCCGCGAGGATTACATCGAAATCAAAAGCATCAAGCGCCGCAATGAAATCCTGCTCGGTATAGACAATCTGCACGTCGACCTTGTAGTCGGCACGCTCCAACTGGGTCAAGGTCAGTTCCGCGTCGAGCGCGTTGTCTTCTACGAGAAGCAGGTGCAAGGGCTGCATGTCTGGGACTCAGGCGAACCGGCGCGCGCAGCAAGGCGCCGGGCGCAACGTGGGGGTCGCAATCAGGCGTTCAGCGCCGTGCGGGGAGATGTCAGTGTGCACCAGATTCATTCCGGAGCCGGCTGGCGGCGAACCCGCGTGGAACCGGGCGGCGGTTCGTTGAGCACGGCCCAGAACACGCCGAGATCGGCGATTGCTTCGACAAACTCATTGAATTCGACCGGTTTCACCACGTAAGCGTTCACGCCGAGCGCGTAGCTGCGCACGAGATCCTGCTCCTCTCGCGACGACGTCAGCATGACCACGGGAATCGATTTCAGCGTGTCGCTGGCGCGGATGGTCTCAAGCACTTCGAGGCCATCAATTTTTGGCAGTTTCAGGTCGAGCAGGATCACTGCCGGATTGCCCGGATTGCGCGTGCTCCACTCACTTTCACAGCGCAAATAATCGATAGCTTCCTGACCGTCGCGCGCCACGATCACTTCGTTGGCGAGCTGGCTCTTGTCGAGCGCGACGAGTGTCAGTTCGAGATCGCTGGGATCGTCTTCCACAAGCAAAATGGGTTTCAGCATAGTCCAATGATGATTGGGGGTTTAAGCAGCGGCGGATAGACAGGCCGAGTATGGCGCCTATCCCGGCTTGCGCCGCTTGCCGGTATCGGCATCGGTACTGGTGTGCGCGGGTTCGCTCCTGAACACTTTCGGCAGCGAGAAATGGAACGCGGCGCCCTCGCCTTCACGCCCTTCGGCCCAGGTCCGGCCGTCATGGCGCTCGATGATCCGGCGCACATTCGCGAGCCCGATGCCCGTGCCGTCGAACTCTTCCGCGCGATGCAGCCGCTGGAACACGCCGAACAGTTTGTTCACATACTTCATGTTGAACCCGACGCCATTGTCACGCACGCTGACAATATATTCGTCGGAAGTCGAATTTACCGATAACTCGATTTTCGCCGATTCCCGCGTCCGCGTGTATTTCACCGCGTTCGAGAACAGGTTGCGCAGCGCGATTTGCAGGAACGCCGGATCGCCGGTCACTTTTGGAAGCTCCGGAATGATCCACTCCACCTTGCGGTTCGCCGTCTCGGCGCCGAATTCCTGCGCAACCGATCGCACCAGTTGATTCAGGTCGACCGCGACCGGACGCAATGCCGCCCGGCCCATCTGCGAGAACGTGAGCAGGTCATCGACGAGCACGCCGGCAAAACGCGCCGAATCGAGCATGTTGTTGAGAAAACGCTTGCTGCGCTCCGATAACTTCTCGCCCTCGTTTTCCCGCAGCAAATCGCCATATCCGGCGATATGGCGTAGCGGCGCGCGCAAATCGTGCGACACCGAATACGAAAACGCCTCAAGTTCCTTGTTCGCGCGACGCAACTCGCTGGCAAGTTCCGCCATTTCTTCGGCGTGGCGCAGCACGATGTTGAGCATCGCCACCCGGAATTCGCCCGCAATTTCCAGTTCCACCGGACGCCAGTGGAGCGAGCGGTTGCGCACGGTTTCGAGCCACGGCGCGAAGTCCTTGCGCGGCGCGACGCTGCCGTCCTGACCCGATACGCGTTTGACCGGCTCGCCGGCCCACTTGATCGTGCGCGTGGTTTCCGGCCGGAACCAGATCACGTAATGGCGGAAAATCTGAGAGATCGGCACGGCCAGAATGCCGCTCGCGGTATCGACGTGACGGGATGCGCGCGGCCACGCTTCGGGCAGCGCGTCGGTGGCATAGACGCCCGTCGTGCTCGACGCGAGCCATTGCGCCAGCGCAAGCACGGTGTCCGCATCCGGCGTGGATCCGACGAGCGTCGCCTTGCCGTCCACCACGATCGCAGCGCCCCCCGAACCTGCGAAACACAGCAGATCGTCGGGCGCCGCTTCAAGGCCTGCACGGTAGTCGTCGTGCTCGGCAAGCGTTGCGATCAGGCGCGACATCGTGCGCCGCAGACTCAGCAAATACGCTGTTTCGGCGCGCTCTTCCTTCGCCTCGATCTGCAGCGACAGGATCTGCCCAAGGTGCTCGATCGCCATGCGCACCTCGAACGGCACGAGCCGCGCGTCGTGGTCATGGCAGGAAATCAGGCCCCATAGTTTTCCACGCACGACCAGCGACACCGACATCGACGCATGCGTGCCCATATTGCGCATGTATTCGAGATGGATCGGCGAAAAACTGCGTAGCGTAGTGTAGGTCAGGTCGGTCGGACGGCCGGTGGCGGGATTCACTGGCGGCACAAGCCGCGCGACTTTTGCATCCACGTTCGCGATCAGCCGCACGCGCTGCTTCACGTATAGCGCGCGGGCTTGACGGGGGATATCGGAAGCGGGAAATACCTGGTTCAGGAACGATGCGTAACCGTCCTCTATATGCTCCGCGAGCACGTTGCTGCGGCCTTCGTCGTCGAATTTGTAGAGCAGCACGCGGCCGAAGCCGGTCATCTCGCGCATTTCGCGCACCGCGAGGTCCGCAAGTTCTGTCACGGTGACGACGTCCTGCAGGCTGCGGGTGAAGGTGCGCACGAGCGGATACATCGATGCGAACACGTCCGCGTTCGGATGCCGCGCCACTTCCATCTCGACGATCAGATTGCCGTCATGGCGGTGCATGGTGATGTCGAATTCGGGGCCATCGGCTGGGGCCGCCGGGCGGTTCTGCGCAGCTTCGCGGGCGTCATAAAACGGGTTGGGCACCACGCCGATATAAAGCGGAGCCTGGTCGATCATCGCGGTTGCGGCGGCATGTGCGATCCGCGCCGTGGCCGCAGCGCCGAGCAGCGCGTCGGCAGGCTCGCCCAATAACTGCTCCACCGGCTTGCCTGTGAGCGCGGTGACGTTATCGCTGGCCTGAAGGATGGTGAGCGGAATGCCGGAAGATTCGGAGAGGCACAGCAAGTAACCGTGAGGCTGGATGCCGCCGGGAATGTGGATCGGCTCGGCATCGCATTGCGCGTTTGCTGCATTTGCTGCATTCGCCGCCGGCATGAGAGGGAGCGCTTGCCCGGCCGGCAGCGGTGCCGACGACGTGCCACCGCTGTCCTGAGCAAGGCCGGACAAGGGCGTTATCAGGCTCGCGCGTGCGTCCGGCTCTGACCCGCTACTGCTCATGCCGTCGCCCCGGAACCCGCGCGCACGGCGTCGAGCCAGTCGTTCAAGCCTTCAAACGTTGCGATGGCGGCATCGACTGCCGCGTCGTACTGCTCGCGCGGCACGCTCGCGCTTGCGGTCTCGCGGAACGCGTTCCACATGCTGCCTGTGCGCGCGCCGTAGCCTTCGAAATAAGCGTTGCCGCAGCCGTTTTGCAGCTCGAACAGTTTCGCGACGTGCGGGGCGATAAAACGGCCCCCGAGCGTCGAGCCTTCCATGACGTACATCGAACCGAATACGCGGCCGATGCTGTTCATCGGCGGCAAATGCTCAATTTTGGTCACCGCTTGCGCGTGCGCGGATACGCCTGTCAGCAGCGCCAGATCGGCAGCAAGGAGCGCGGCCTTGCGGCGTCCATCGAAGAAGTCTTGCAGATGCGCCGGCAGGGACGCCGCCACCTCGTTTTCCCACGGAGCCACGTAGCCGTAAAAGCCTTCGAGCAGCGCGACATACTCTTCGCGCGGCCACTCGGGGCGCATCAGGTCCAGTGCATTTTCCAGCCGGGTATGAGACTCGGCGGTTTCGGTTTTGAGGCGTGACAGAAGATCGTATTGCATGATCCGTTCGATAAGTTTGCCGCGCGAACGTGCCGCGATGTTGAGACTGATGTTGAGCCCTGAATTAGGCCCGGGTGTCGATGCAGCAGCGGGCGGGCAACGTTGCATGAGTTCGTGGCGCGTGCGGCCGGCATGTGTCGACGGATGTGCATTTCGCCGTCCCGAGATTCCTCGCATCGTGTCAAAGGTATCGGCATTGATTACCGATACACGTCAACCAAGCCCGCGAAAAAGGTAGAAACAACTACAGCCGGACATTGATATACGCCTTTCCCAGCTTGGCTCACGCGCGTTTCGCGCCAAGCTCTCCGATACCGCGCGCCCATTCTACGCAACAGGGGCTTTGTTGACCACGGGCAGCGACGGTGGCACCGTCGAGGTCACTTTGGGCGCCCGGGGTTGCTTTTTACAGGCCCATCCGCCTGCGTGCGCTCCTGATAATCCGCGCCGCCGCGACGATCCGTGTCCTCCAGGCCGCGCTCCAGATCCTCATGCGCCTGCTCGCCGACACGGCGTGGTTCGCTTTCTTCCTGCGAGCCCGGGCTTTGATCGGTCTCGTGCGGCAGCGGCGCGCTCGCGCCGTCGTCACGTTCTTGCTGCACCGGATGCTTGCTTTCCAGTTCGCGGCCATCCTGCGTCGGCCCTTTCCCGGTCGAGTCGCCGGGTGTCTTGCTCTGCTGCGTCATTGCGGCCTCCTCATGCTGATGCCATGGTGATGTTCACTTGATATCGAGCCGCTTTTTCATTGAAGCGGTGATGCGTTGCCGGGTCTTCGCGTATTGGCTCCACGGGTCCGCTTTGAGTGTGTCCAGACGCTCATGCAGATTGCCGATATTCCATTGATCGCCGCTGGTAGTGGCGTCGAGCTCGTCCCAGCTGATAGGCACCGACGCCCCCATCCCCGGCCGTGCGCGCACCGAAAATGCGGCGACCGTGCTGGAGCCGCGGTTATTGCGCAAATAATCGACAAAAATCTTGTCGCGGCGATTCTGCTTGCCCATCTTGGCCGAGAAGAACTTGGGCAGCGCGCCCGCCATATGCTGCGCGACGGCTTGCGAGAAACCCTTCACTTCGTCCCATCCGGATTGCGGCGTAAGCGGCACCACGACGTGCAGGCCTTTTCCGCCGCTTGTCTTGCAGAATGACTCGAGACCGAGTTCCTCCAGCAATTCGCGCGTGAGCCGCGCAGCTTCCTTCATCCGATCCCAGCCGAGACCTTCGCCGGGATCGAGGTCAAAGACCATCCGGTCGGGCTTTTCCAGCTTGGCCGCGAGCGCGTTCCACGTGTGCATCTCGATCGTGCCCATTTGCGCCGCGCCGACCAATGCCTCGACGGTTTCTATCGTGATCAGCGCTGGATGACCCGGATCGATGCCGGGATGCTGCTTGACGTTCGGAATAGTGAGCTTCTCGCTGTGCTTCTGAAAAAACAGCTCGCCGCCGATGTCCCCCGGCGCCCGCACCAGCGACACCGGCCGGTCCTGCAAATGCGGCAACATCCACGGCGCGACGGCTTCGTAGTAGAGCGCGAGATCGAGTTTGCACGTACCCGTCGATGGATCTAGCACGCGCTCAGGATGACTGATCTTCACGCCTGCGACGAATTCGGTGCCGCGAGGATTGCTAGTCGCTTTTTTCGCCGCCGTTTTGGTTGAAGCGGCCTTGGACTTTCCATTCGGCTTTGACTCTTTCGCCGTCCTCGCTGTCGATTTCTTCGCAGGCACATCGCTATCGTCTTTGTCGTCGTCCAATACAACCTCCTTCGTCGGCTTCGGCACTTCCTTCACGATCTCCCGTGCCGGCTTGTCGTCTCTCAGGCTCACGAACGACGCTTGCCGCACGATCCGCTCCGATGTCCACTCAGCGAAATTGCATTCCGCGACGAGCTCCGGCTTCACCCAATGCACGGGCGTCCGGCTGCGCTCTTTCGGCGCGGCGGCAAAGGGCATCTTTTGAATCTCGCGCGCATCGAGCTGTTTTTTAATATCGCGCAGAGTCGTCGCGTTGAAACCGCTGCCCACGCGCCCCGCGTACTGCAGCTTGCCTTTCGTGTCATACACGCCGAGCAGCAGCGCGCCGAACTGGCCGCGGCTGCCCGTCGGCTCCGAATACCCGCCGATCACGAATTCCTGCCGGCGCCGGCACTTCAGCTTGATCCACGCGCTGCTGCGTCCCGACGTATAACTGCTCTCCCGCTGCTTGCCGATAATCCCTTCCAGCGACATATCGCAAGCGCTCTTCAACAGATCATCTGCGCTGAATTCGAAGTCGGCGGAAAACCGCAGCACGTCGTCATCGAGCGGTTCAAGCAGCGCTTTCAGGATCGCTCGCCGCTGTATCAGCGGCACGCCGCGAAGGTCATAGCCGTTCAAATAGGGGATATCGAAGAAATAGACGGCAATGTCTTCCGGACGATGGGCATCGAAGGCGTTTTGCAGCTTCTGGAAGTTCGGCAGACCGTTGTCGTCGAGCACGACCGCCTCGCCGTCGAGCCACGCGCTCTCCACCTCCAGTTCGTTCAGCGCTTGAACCTGGCGGCTGAACTTCTCGGTCCAGTCGTGACCGTTGCGCGTGAAAATTTGCGTCGGTTTTGCTTTCGTGCCGGACTGACGATCAATCCGCACCAGAATCCTATAACCGTCGAACTTGATCTCGTACGACCAGTCATCGCTCGATGGCGCCACGTCCACGAGAGTCGCGAGTTGCGGCTTCATGGTCGCCGGAAGCTTCGCGCGCACGGCATCCTGGATCGCGGGGTTATCGGCGAGCGTGCGCAGCGATTCGGCACTCCGGTTCGCCACGATGTCCGGGCGCGGGCGCTCCGGGCCCTTGCCGTCGTCTTTCACCGCAGGACGTTTCGGCGATGGCGCGGGCTTCGTGGTTTTGCCGGTCTTTGCCGCACTCTTTGCGGCGGTCTTTGCGGCGCTCTTGCGCTGCGTCCGATCAAGCACTTCGCCGCTCCTGGTACGCGCGCCGAGCGAGTCGCTCATCACACTGCCGGGCTTCTTCAGCAGCACGTCATAGTCGGCTTCGTTGCGGGCTTCGTCGTCGCGTTCCTTGATCAGCAGCCATTGCTCTTTGTCGCTGTTGCCACGCATATTGCTGCGCACGAGCGTCCAGCCGCCCTGCAGCTTTTCTCCATGCAACACGAACTTGAGCTTGCCTTTTGCATAGGTTTCCCGCGCTTCATCGATTGTCCCGGCTTGCGGCTCCCACGTTCCGCGATCCCACACGATCACGCTGCCCGCGCCGTAGTTGCCCTCGGGAATATCGCCTTCGAACGAGCCGTAATCAATCGGATGATCTTCCACATGCACAGCCAGCCGCTTCACCGATGGATCGAGGCTCGGCCCTTTCGGCACGGCCCAGGATTTCAGCGTGCCGTCGAGTTCGAGGCGAAAGTCGTAGTGGAGACGGCGTGCATCGTGTTCCTGGATAACGAACGAAAGCGCGGCCGCCTGAGCCTTTTTCACTACGCGTTTAGCCTTCGCCGCTGCCTCGCCGGAAGGCTCGGGCGTCTGGTGGAAACGCCGCATGCGCTGATAGGTTTCGAGTTTTCCGGCCATCAGAGGATTGGTGTCCTGATTCGTGGTTGCTCGTGAGCGCGTACTCGCCTCAATGGCGGCAACCCTACGCGCGCTTGCGCCGCGTGGCCGTCTTGCGCGCAGGCTTTGCGGCAGTTTCGCCGGCGTCGTCGCCGGTTGTGTCGACGGTGCTCTTGGCGCTGCGTTTCGCCGCGGGCTTAGCTTCGGGCTTATCTTTCTTCAAGCTGCGTTTGAGCAATTCCGACAAGTCGAGAATCTCCGCCGATGTCTTGCGCGGCGTGCCGTCTTCAACTTCGGAAACTTCCTCGGTGTGGCCTTCTTTCACCTTCTTTTCAACGAGCGCCATGATGTCATCGCGAAACGTATCGTGATAATCATGCGGATTCCACGTATCGCTCATGTCTTCAATCAGACGCTGCGCCATTTCAAGTTCCTTCGGCGTGACCCCGGCTTTCTTCGAGTCTTCATCGGGGAGCTTGAACTGATCGAACTCGCGGACTTCATCGGCCCAGCGCAAGGTGTTCAGCGCCAACGCGGGACCAACAGGAATCAGCGCAGCCAGATGCTGCTTGTTATGCAGCACGACATTGGCTATGCCCACTTTCCCCGACGCCTTCAACGCATCGCGCAGCAACGCGTACACCTTTTCGCCCTTTCGATCGGGCGCGAGGTAATACGGGGTATCGAGGGAAAGAAACGAGATTTCGGGCGCTTCGACGAACGCAAGAATATCCACGGTTTGCGTCGATTCCGGATTCGCCGAGCGGATTTCGGCGTCGCTCATCACGACGTATTTACCTTTCTCGTATTCGAAACCGCGCACGATGTTGTCGCGCGTAACGTCCTTGCCCGTGTTCTTGTTGAATTGTTTATAGCCGATGGGATCCATCGAGCGTTTATCGAGCAGGTTGAAGCCGACTTTCTCCGACTGCGTCGCCGGATAAAGCTGCACGGGGACGTGGACCAGCCCGAAGCTGATCGCGCCTTTCCAGATCATGTGTGGCATCGCGCTTGACCTTCCGGAATGCCGGTTTCGCGGCGTTACGTTGACGGTTTTTTAGCCCGCGCCGATGGTGGCGTGGCTGTCATTGCGCAGCAGAAAACGTGCCAGAGGAAAAGCGTCCGCCGTCCCGAGGAAAGCGGATTCGAAGCAGAAGGCGCCGTGCTGAAAAGCTCGCGAAAAGCCCTGCATGGGACTCTAATGAAGTCCTTACTTGCGGCTCGCGCTGACGGTGAGTTTCGTGCCGTCGCTGAGCGTGACGGTTTTTTCGGCGCCGCCAGTGGGCATTGTGAAATGGACCATCTGGCTGAAGAAGTTATCGGTGGGACATTGCAGCTTCTTGCCATCAACGGTGACAGCTGTTGCCGCGCGGGGCGTATGGCCCTGGAAGCTCAATTGGACGTCGGCGTCCCCGCTGTTGGCGATCACCGCCGCGAAACGGATTTTTACCTGACGCACCGTCATGCCGCTCGCATTGCGGATGGAACCCACGTCCGGACATGCGTCGGGCACATTTTGCGCGCCGCCGGCGGGCTTACCTTGCCAGGTGAAATCATCGGTCTGGCCCGAGCGGATCGTGCGTGTTTCCTGCTCGTTACCCCAGGTCTTCGACGCCATTTTCACCGTGTACTTGATCGGGCCGTCGTTGGCGACCTCCGACAGCACCTTGATGCCGGGCGTTGCATGAGCCGCCGATACCGCCAGACTCAGCACCACCGCTGCGCCCGCGGACATCACACGACCTTGCCCGACCAGACAAAACTGAATAAAACCCGAACGATCGATCATGCGAAAAGCCCCTCCGTTTGCAGCCGTCACGCGGAGAAGCCGCTGCGGCGCCGGGGTGGCTCGAGCCGCGCGTGAGGCGCGATCAGTCTAGCGCGACGCGCACCGCGGGCTTCTCATGGGAAACCCGCGGCGCGCGGCCTGCAATGAAATGGCCAACAGATGCATGCCGCGAATCAGAACCCCGTCAGCACGAGCTTGCCGATCGCACGCCCTTCTTCCAGCAGCCGGTGGGCTTCGCGCAGGTTCGTCGCGTTGATCTTGCCGAGGTCGCGGCCGAGCGTAGTTTTGATCGTGCCTGCGTCGATCAGTCGCGCCACTTCGGTAAGCAGCTTGTGTTGCTCGATCATGTCCGGCGTGCCGAACATGGAGCGCGTGAACATGAACTCCCAGTGGAACGCGGCGCTCTTCGCCTTCAACAATTCGACGGGAATCGGCTGGCTGTTTTCCACGATCGAGCAGATGCTGCCTTGCGGCGCGATGACCGTGGCGGCGGCGGGGAAATGTTTGTCGGTGTCGTTGAAGATCAGCACGTAGTCCGCCTGATCGAAACCGGCGTCCTTCAGTTGTTTCGGCATGTCACCAAAGTGATCGACGATATGATCCGCGCCCAGTTCGGTCGCCCACTTCGCCGATTCCGGCCGCGACGCGGTGGCAATCACCGTCAGCTTCGCCACTTTCTTCGCGAGCTGAATGCCAATTGAGCCGACGCCGCCCGCCCCGCCCACGATCAGCACGGATTTGCCCGCATCGTGTCCTTGCGCCGACACCCCCAGCCGGTCGAAGAGCGCCTCCCACGCAGTGATGGTGGTGAGCGGAAGCGCGGCAGCGTGCGAGAAATCGAGCGATTTCGGCTTCACGCCGACGATGCGTTCATCGACGAGATGGAATGCGCTGTTCGTGCCGGGACGGGTAATGCTGCCGGCATAGAACACCGGATCTCCCACTTTGAACAGCGTCACCTCGGGGCCGACTGCCTCGACCACGCCCGACGCGTCCCAGCCGAGCACGCGCGGCGTCTCTTCAACCTTGTCCTTGGGCGCACGGACTTTGGTATCGACAGGATTCACACCGATCGCCTCGATCTTCACCAGCAGGTCACGCCCGGTTGGTGCGGGTTTTTCGATGTCCACGTCAATCAATGCTTCCGGGTTGGAAATTGGAAGGTAACGGGTCAGGGCAATGGCTTTCATGGAATAGCTCCTTGGGGGTTTCAAGCATGTGCGCGCAACGCATGGATCCGGCGTCAGCTAGTTCAGCTTCGCGCAGAACCGTTGTAATCGCTGAAAACATTCTATTCGAAATGACGAAAATCAAAGCTGTCGTGCGGGCATGGCCTGCCGATCTGCATAGGACGAAGACGTTGATCGTCTCAGAGAAATGAGAATAGGAATTTTGCGATTTTTAAAGGCGCGTCGTGGCGAGATTATTTCAACGCAACGAACGCCAGCCCTCATTCCTGAATCAGCTGCTTTTAATATCTTGGGTGTACAAATAATCCTTGTACTCACCGTTTTTTGGGGGTACATTATATTCATGGTCATCTCGTATAACGCGTTGAAAAACGAGACGAACATCGAAGAGCGCGGCCTGTCGTTTGAGGCTGTACGCGACTTCGACATGTCGAAGGCATTGATCGTTGAAGATAGCCGGAAGGCTTACGAGGAACGCCGGTTTCAGGCTCTGGGATTAATCGGCGGCCGAGTGCACATGCTGGTATTCACCCCACGCGGCGGCAAGATGCACGTCATCAGCCTGCGAAAAGCAAACCCTCGCGAGATAAAGAGATATGAATATGAGCAAGCGAACTAGCGAAGAAGTGATGGACGTATCAGACGAAAACCCGGAATGGGGTGACGCAGAGTTCGCCCGTGCGCGGCCGGCGTCTGAAGTGTTGCCGGAGCTTTACGGGAAAGAACGCGCGCAAGAAATCCTGCGCCCGCGCGGACGACCGAGACTGGACAATCCAAAGTTGCCCGTCAAGTTGCGCATCGACCCGGACGTCGTCGATGCCTATAAGGCGCAAGGCGAAGGCTGGCAAACGCGGATGAATGCCGCGCTACGTCATTACGCGAAGTCGCACGGGCTGATGCGCTAAATTAGGCGTTGATCGATTCGCTGAATCCGGCGTGCCATTGAAGTGGCGCGCTGGACAGTGCTCTTTATACGGTCGCTTTGTACAGTCGCTTTGTACAGTCGCTTTATCCGGTCGCTTTATCCGGTCGCTTACCTGGCCGCCTTACCCGGTCTCCTTATCCTGTCTCTTACTGGTCACAACGGGTGCTTTCACGAATCCTCGAAACCGCGCCCGCGACGCGCGCACCGGCTCTCCCGCCAGCCGATAACCCGAAAATCGCGCCACAAACCGCCCGATCGCGATCCGCGCTTCGAGCCGCGCGAGAGACAACCCCGCGCACTGGTGAATCCCGAATCCAAACGCGAGATGCCGGTTCGGCTCCCGCGCAATATCGAAGCGATCCGCCGCCTCAAATTGCTCGGGATCACGATTCGCCGCACCAATACACAACGTCACCGGCGTCCCTTGCGGCACCGGCATTGCGTCGATATGCGTGTCCACCGCCGCTATCCGGTTACCTAGCTGGTTCGAACTTTCATATCGCAAGCACTCCTCGATCGCGCTATCGATCAATGCCGGTTCGGCCAGCAACCGAGCCCGCTCCTGTGGCCATTGCGCCAGCAGCGCGATCCCGTTGCCAATCAGATTGGTGGTCGTCTCGTGCCCCGCGTTCAAGATAAAAATACAGTTATGCAGCAGTTCAGCTTCGTCCAGGCGCTCACCGTCGGCCTCGCTTTGAATCAGCCTCGTCAGCACATCGTGTTGCGGGTCGCCAGGATGCGCGCGGCGCCTCGCAACCAGCGTCACCAGATAATCGATGAACTCCGTTACCGCGCGGTTGCCCTTCGCTTCTTGCTCGGCAGTGAGCGCGGGTTCGAGCGCGCCGAGAATCGCGAGTGACCAGTCGCGCAACGGCGCGCGTTCATCGTGTGGCACGTCGAGCAAGTTGCCGATCACCTCAACCGGAATCGCCGATGCAAACTCGTCGATCAAATCGATCTCACCGCGCGCCGCAGCGTGATCGAGAAGTCCGTCGATCAGGCGCACAAGACCTGGTTCCATTGCCGCGATCGCACGCGCGGTCAACGCCCCGGCGATCAATTTACGTACACGCGTATGGCGTGGCGGATCGTTGAATACGAGGCTCGTCGTGTGATGGGCGAACAGAGGCGTGCGCGCGCCATACTTCGGGCCGAATTCGACCGTCTTGTCCGAGCTGAAGATTTTCGGATCGCGATAGACAGCCTGTACGTCCTTGTACCGCGTGAGAAACAGCGAGCCGTCGGGCATTCGTTTAATCGGCTCCGTGCTCCGCAACGCGTCGTAGACAGGGTACGGATCGGCATAAAACGCGGCGTCGAGCTTACGCAGGTCGAAGGCACGCGCGCGTTCAGTCGGGGTCATGCGGGTCTCCGCCGGTTTTGTGGACAGCCATGATAACGGCGCGGCGCGTGCATCCGCTATCAGTCGGGACCATTACAATGACGGTCTTTCGCCGCTTTCCTCACGCTCATTTTCCTGCTCGCCGCCCGACATGAATCTCGTCATCCAAAGCCTCGAACCGATCGCCGATACGCACCTGAAACCGCTCGCCGCCCTCGCCCGCTCGCGGCACACCGCGCGCGCCGGCGCTCACGGCCATGTGCTGCGCCTCGCCGGCGCCGATCCGCTGCAGCGTCCCGACATCGATGCATATTGCGGCGCACATCGGCTGGACTATGCGTTCGTCGATCCGGCGCTGCGTCTGTCCGACTTCGGCCTCGTTGCCATGGATATGGATTCGACGCTGATCACCATCGAGTGTATCGATGAAATCGCCGATTTCTGCGGCCTGAAGGCGGAGGTCGCAGCGATCACCGAAGCGTCGATGCGCGGTGAAATCAAGGACTTCAGCGAAAGCCTGACGCGCCGGGTCGCGCTGCTGAAGGGCCTGGATGCAAGCGCGCTGGAACGCGTTTATGAGGAGCGGCTGCAGTTATCGCCGGGTGCGGAAGCAATGCTCGCCGGGGCTAAAGCGGCCGGCTTGAAAACGCTGCTGGTGTCCGGCGGCTTCACGTTCTTCACGGAGCGGTTGAAAGCGCGGCTCGGACTCGATTTCACACGGGCGAACACGCTGGAAATAGTCGATGGCAAGCTGACCGGGAAGGTGATCGGCGAGATCGTCAATGCCGAGGTGAAAGCACGCACGCTGCGCGAAACGTGCGCGCAGCTTGGCATTGATCCGCTTCGCTCGATCGCCATGGGCGATGGTTCGAACGACCTGAAGATGATGGCAGAGGCGGGGTTATCGGTAGCGTTCCGGGCGAAACCCGTGGTTCGCGAGTCGGCCACGCTTGCGTTGAACTTCGTAGGACTCGATGGACTATTGCGGCTGTTTTGAGGCGATAAATCGGGCTTACGCGGTACCCGCAAGCACAAGCCCGATTTCATTGAAGCAACGAAACTATTCGGCCGACCCCGCGGCCAACCCCGCCAGCGCCTGTTCCAGATCGGCGCGCAGATCCGCCTCATCCTCCAGCCCGATATACAAGCGCACCAGCACGCCCTCATGCGGCCACGAAGACGCGGTACGCATTGACTTGATGTTGTACGGCATGGCGAGACTGTTCACGCCGCCCCAGCTCCAGCCGATTGCGAAGTTATCGAGTGCCTCGACGAAGGTATCGATTTGCGCGGGGCTGTAGCGTTGATCGAAGACCATTGAGAACAATCCGCCCGCGCCCGTGAAGTCGCGTTCGAAGAATTCGTGCCCCGGGCAATCCGCCAAGGCCGGATGCAGCACCGCCGCGATTTCCGGACGCGTCTTGAGCCAGCGAGCCAGCGAGAGCGCGGTCCGGTCGTGGGCATCGAAGCGGATTTGCATGGTCGGCAAACTGCGCAGCACGAGCGAACAATCGTCGGACGACACACCGATTCCCATGCGCATGCGCGCGCGTTTCAACCGGACGTGGATGGCTTTGTCGGCGGTGATGATCGCGCCCATCAGGATGTCGCTTCCGCCCGACTGGTACTTCGTCAACGCCTGCACCGAGATGTCGACGCCATGGTCGAACGGCTTGAACGCAAGACCGGCCGAGTACGTGTTGTCGATAGCCGTCAGGATCTTGCGCGTCCGCGCGACCTTCGTGATGGCCGGCACGTCCTGCACCTCCATGGTCACCGAACCCGGCGCTTCGAGCCAGATCAGCTTCGTATTCGGCTTGATCAATGCGTCGATACCCGCGCCGATCATCGGATCGTAATACGTCACTTCCAGGCCGAAATCGGCGGCCAGCCAGTCGGCGTGCTCGCGATTCGGCGAATAAGCGTTGTCGGGAATCAGCACGTGGTCGCCTGCCTTCACCAGCCCAAAGTACACATTCGATATGGACGACAAGCCCGAAGGCTGCAGCAGAGCGTGCTGGCCGCCTTCAATGACCGCAAGCCGCTGCGCGAGCGCAAGCGATGTCGGCGTAGCGTGCAGGCCGTAGCGCCATTGGGTGTCGTCGGTCCAGACGAGCGCGCGCATGGCGGCGAGATTCGGGAACACCACCGTCGACGCACGCGCGACCGGCACCGAAAACGAGCCGAAACCCGGGGTCAACTGGTCTTCCGGATGGACGATGCGGGTCTGCAGACTGCGCGTGCTGGAGGACTTGCTGGAATCGTTCATGAAATTCCCTGCTTGATCTAGGTTCGAACTTCGAGCTTCGAATTTCGAGGCTGAAAGAAAAAAGCGCCATCGCAGGAAGCCGATGACGCCGTGTGACACGGGACGGCGAATTCGGAAATCACTCGCCGATAATCACATTGCTGGTCCCGCTCACCGCGTTATGAGGAACCGGTGGCGCGGGTTCCAGCGAAGGCGCCGCTGGCGGTGGCGCTTTCGGCGCAGTCGACGTTTTCGGCGCAACCGTGCCGCCGCCAGAAGGGGCGGCACTCAACCCGGCCCCCACCGGTTTAAGTTCGAACGGCAAGGGATTGGAGTCGTCGGCGTTCATGCGTTCGCCCGACACGCTGCCGTCGGCTGCAAACTTGCCGACCCAGTTTCCGGTGATATGCGTGCCGTCGTTCGACTCTTCGATCTCTAGCGTATCGCCGTCATGGTCCCCGGCGACCAGAATCACCGTCGATGTTCCCGCGACCTGATACTCGCCCTGCACGCCCGTACGCTCATCTGTTTTTGCGCCGAGTTTCATCTCGATCTGCTTGTCGCCGAGCGTGCCCACATAGCGCGGGAAACGCGCGTACGCCGGATTGGGCGTCAGCGGTTTGGCCGGAGCAATCGCCAGCGTTTCGATTGCTTTGGCCGTACCCGGCGTCCGCAGGCCCAGATCGCCCGGCGTGGCGGCTGCCCGTGCAGCCGCGACAGAGCCGGAGCCATCGGGCGGCATCGCGGAATTACAGCCGGCGAGCAACAGCGCTGCCGCCAGCGCCGCCACTTTCAAATGCGTCATCGAATAATTCCTGTCCGTGCCTTGACTCACAAGCGTTCGAAAATTGCCGCGATACCCTGCCCGCCGCCGATGCACATCGTCACCAGCGCATAGCGTCCGCCCACGCGCTGCAGTTCATAAAGCGCCTTCACGGTAATCAGCGCGCCGGTCGCACCGATTGGGTGGCCAAGCGAGATGCCCGAACCGTTCGGATTCACTTTGGCCGGATCGAGCGCGAGTTCCTTCGATACCGCGCACGCCTGTGCCGCAAACGCTTCATTGGCTTCGATCACATCGAGATCGGCAACGCTCAGTCCCGCGCGTTCCAAAGCCTTCTGCGTCGCGGGAATGGGACCAATGCCCATGTACTTCGGATCGACGCCCGCGTGCGCATACGAGACCAGACGCGCGAGCGGCTTGAGGCCGCGCTTGTCGGCCGCGCCACGCTCCATCAGCACGACAGCCGCCGCCGCGTCGTTGATACCCGACGCATTGCCCGCCGTCACCGTCCCGTTTTCCTTGATGAACACCGGCTTGAGCTTCGAGAAATCCTGAAGCGTCGCGTTCAGGCGGACGTGCTCGTCGGTATCGAAGACGATGTCGCCTTTTTTCGATGCCTGCGTGACCGGGAGAATCTGTTCCTTGAAATAACCCGCTTCAATAGCCCGGGCCGCGCGCCGATGCGATTCAAGCGCAAGTTCGTCCTGCATCTCGCGCGAAATACCGTATTTGGCCGCGACGTTTTCCGCGGTGACGCCCATGTGAATGGCGTCGAAAGGATCGTGCAGCGCGCCGAGCATCATGTCGATGAGACGGGCGTCGCCCATGCGTTGACCGAAGCGAGCCGACTGCGCGAGATACGGCGCGCGGCTCATGCTTTCCGCACCGCCGCCGATGGCAACATCAGTGTCGCCAAGCAGGATGGACTGCGCCGCCGAGACGATTGCCTGCAGGCCCGACCCGCACAGCCGATTGACGGTCAGTGCGGGCGCGTGTTGCGCGACGCCGCCGTTCAACGCGGCGACGCGCGCCAGATACATGTCCTTGGGCTCGGTTTGGATCACGTTGCCGAACACCACATGGCCGACGTCATCGCCGGACACATTCGCCCGCGACAACGCCTCGCGCACCACGCGCGCACCGAGATCGGTCGGGCTGAAATCTTTCAGCGCGCCGCCGAAATCGCCGATTGCCGTCCGTACACCGCTGACCACCACCACTTCACGTTGCGTCATGACATCTCCTTCATCCACAAGTGTTCGAATTGTTCGATTCGTTCGATTCGTTCGTCCAGCCTCAGACTTCGCCCCACAAGTCGTGACCATCGGAACCGGTGATTTTCACGGAGACGAAGTCGCCAGCCTTATAGCGCTTCGACGCCTTCTTCGCCGGTTCGATATACACCACCCCGTCGATCTCCGGCGCATCTCCCGCCGTACGCCCGATGCCGCCTTCGGCGCTCAATTCATCGACGAGCACTTTCAGCGTCTTGCCAACTTTGCGTTTCATGCGTTCCGCCGACAACTCCTCGGCCAGTTCCATGAAACGCGCGCGACGCTCCTCGCGGACTTCGTCCGGCAACGCGCCGTCGAGTTCGTTCGCCGTCGCGCCTTCGACCGGCGAGTAGGCGAAACAGCCCACGCGATCCAGATCGGCGATACGAATAAAGTCGAGCAGCGTCTGGAATTGCTCCTCCGTTTCACCCGGAAATCCTGCGATAAACGTACTGCGAATGGTCAGGTCCGGGCAGATCGCGCGCCACTTCTGCACGCGCTCGAGCACCTTCTCCGCATTCGCCGGGCGCTTCATGCGCTTGAGCACTTCGGGGTGCGCGTGCTGGAACGGCACGTCCAGATACGGCAGCACGTGGCCCTTCAGCGGGCCTTCGGCCATCATCGGAATGACTTCGTCCACGCTCGGATACGGATACACGTAATGCAGGCGGACCCACGCGCCATATTGCACGGCGAGTTCCCCCAACGCGCCGACCAGATCCGTCATGCGCGTCTTGACCGGCTTGCCGTTCCAGAAACCGGTGCGGTATTTGACATCGACGCCATATGCGCTCGTGTCCTGCGAAATCACGAGCAACTCCTTGACGCCGGATTTGAAGAGGTTCTCCGCTTCGAGCATCACGTCCGCAATCGGGCGCGACACGAGATCTCCGCGCATGGAGGGAATGATGCAGAACGTGCACCGATGATTGCACCCTTCCGAGATCTTCAGATACGCGTAATGCCGCGGCGTCAGCTTGATGCCCGCGGGCGGCACGAGGTCGATGAACGGATCGTGCGGCTTGGGCAGGTGCAGGTGCACGTGGCTCATGACTTCGGCGGTCGCGTGCGGCCCCGTCACCGCCAGCACCTTCGGGTGCACTTCCTGGATCAGGCCCGTCCCGCTCGCACTCTTTTTCGCGCCGAGACAGCCCGTCACGATCACCTTGCCGTTCTCGTGCAGCGCCTCGCCGATGGCGTCGAGGCTTTCCTGCACGGCTTCATCGATAAAACCGCAGGTGTTCACCACGACCAGGTCCGCGCCATCGTACGAAGGCGAAATCTCGTACCCCTCGGCGCGCAGTTGCGTGATGATTTGCTCAGAGTCGACTAAGGCCTTCGGGCACCCGAGGGATACGAATCCAACCTTCGGAGTCGAAAGGGCCGGCACGGCGGGGGAAATGGTCTGCGACATAGGTGGGTCCGGCGTATAGCGGTGACGATGGCGACAAATGGGGACGGTGCGGCAAGGCGATCGGGTCCGATGTCCATGAGGACCACAGCCCGGACAAGCGTCCCGCGCACGCAACCGCTTATTGTACCGCGCCAGCGACGGCTAAGCCGGTCGAGTGGCAAGGCATTGCCGGATTTGACAGGCTGAAGGCCGCGTGTTGATGTGCTGGCATCAAGTCGTTGAATGCCAGAGCATGCTCAATCACTTCAAGAATTTCGCGCGAATCATGCAGGCGCCGGATGGCCGCATGTAGCTCGGCAGCCTGCGGCCAGGTCCGCTTGAGATAGCTGAGCCACATTTTGACGCGTCCATGCTCATGACGGGTCGCGACACGGACTTGCAGTTTTCTCAGATACTCGGCGAGTTGACCCAGGACGGCCGGCCATTCCTCGCCGGAAGGCGTCCGGTCCATCAGTCCGCGAATACGCAAAGCCAGATACGGATCCGAGACAGCGCCGCGCCCGATCATCACGTCCGCGCAGCCGCTGACCTCCCGGCACCGCTCCCAGTCGGCCACTGTCCAGACGTCTCCGTTGGCCACGACCGGCACGTCCACGGCGGCGTCGATACGCGCGATCCACTCCCAGTGGGCCGGCGGCCGGTAGCCATGGTCACGCGTTCTGGCATGCACGACAAGGGAGGCGGCGCCGCCTTCCGCCAGCGCCGTGGCACAGTCGATCGCGAGCGAAGTATCGGACACCCCAAGCCGCATTTTTGCTGTCACCGCGATGCCGGCAGGCACCGCTGCGCGAACCGACGAGACGATCTGGTTCAGCTGTTCAGGGTGCGCCAGGAGCATCGCACCGCCACCGTGCCGATTGACGATTTTCGCGGGGCAGCCGAAGTTCAGATCGAGTCCATGCGGCGACAAACTGGCCGCCTGGGCCGCATTGAGCGCCATCCATTCAGGATCGCTGCCGAGCAACTGGATCACCATCGGCGTGCCGCCGGGTGTATGGCCTCCGTGGAGGACTTCGGGCGTAACTCTCTCGTAGACACGTCGCGGAAGCACCGAGCCCGTCACCCTGACGAATTCGGACACGCACCCATCGAACCCGCCTGTGCTGGTCAGCACGTCACGCAGCACGTAGTCCGCAAGCCCTTCCATGGGCGCAAGAAACAGCCGGCTCATGCGAGAACGGCGCCTAAGCTGCTTTTGCGAATTTTATGGTCATCCGAGGCTTACGAGTCCAACTTCAGGTGCGGACGGCATGGTGATGTGGGACATGGTGTGGGCTGGCAATGAGAGTACCGGACGGCGTTTGAGCACCGGACAGGCACAAGAAGCTAACAAAGGGCGCGCTGCCCTTAGCGTCGCCGTTCGAAAGCGGGACAACAGACGCTTGAAAAAGCGAGAAGCGCCGCGGCATCCGCCCCATGGTGAGTACTCGCCTTGGGCGTTGCGCTGCAAACCGATATTGTACCGTGAGCGGACGCACGGGAATGCCGTGCTCCCGAGCCTCAATCACGAGGGTGCGTTTGATTTGGAGCAGCAACAAATCCTGCAGGGTTTGCGCGGCGTAAAACCGTGCACCGGAGCCGGTCTTACACGCCATTCACGACTTATGCTTTTCGAGCAGCGCTTCCCCTATTGGCTCGAAAAGGCTACTTCTTCTCCGTCGTCGTGCCCGGCGGCTTTTCCGTCGGCGCTCCGGGCGGATTCGGGAACGGGAACGTATTGAACATCGACTTCGCCTGGGTCTGCATCTGCTCCTGCATCTGCACGAACATGTTCTTCGATTGCTCGATATAGCTCGTCATCATCCCCTGCATCATCGGCGCTTGCATATTCATGAACTGCGACCAGACTTCCGGGTTCAGCTGCGTGTTATTGCCGTCAATCAAGCCTTTCGACTGATCGGTAAGCTTGTGCTGGATGTCGATGAACGCCTGGATATTCTTTTCCAGATACGTGCCCATCATGCCTTGCATCGCGTTGCCGTAGAAACGGATGATCTGCGAGAGCATGGTGGATGAAAAGATCGGCAGGCCGCCGCTTTCTTCTTCCAGGATAATTTGCAGCAAGATGCTGCGCGTCAGGTCCTCGGCGGACTTGGCGTCCATTACCTTGAACTCTTCCTGATCGAGCACGAGCTGCTTGACGTCGGAGAGCGTGATGTAGGTGCTGGTTTCGGTATCGTAAAGCCGGCGATTCGGATATTTTTTTATGAGTCGTTCGGCGGATTTCTTTGTAGTGGTCATGTAACGCCTTTAAACGCAAAACTCAAACTGTGCCGGAGGACTCCGCGTGTTTGTAAGCGACGCAAGCCGCCGGTTCGTAGTGGACACCAGGTATCCGGCACCCAGCCGCAACGCCCCAGGCTGGATGCCGAAAACGAGCGGCGGCGCGTACAGCCTATGACGCGCCGCCTGAAACGCCCTCACCCCATATGCAAACCGCCATTCAGCGAGAAATCGGCGCCGGTTGAGAACCCCGATTCCTCCGATGCCAGCCACGCCACGATCGAACCGATTTCCTCCGGCCGCCCGAGCCGGCGCACCGGAATTGTCGCCACGATCTTTTCAAGCACGTCCGGGCGAATCGACTTCACCATATCCGTCCCGATGTAACCCGGCGAGATGGTGTTGACCGTCACGCCCTTGGTCGCCACT
The DNA here is from genome assembly GCA_963708695.1 of uncultured beta proteobacterium. Classification (GTDB taxonomy): domain Bacteria; phylum Pseudomonadota; class Gammaproteobacteria; order Burkholderiales; family Burkholderiaceae; genus Caballeronia. The sequence continues at coordinate 53,651 of CAVPTS010000024.1, read as the reverse complement.
TCCTGCGCAAGCGCCATCGTGAAGCCGTGAATACCGGCCTTCGCGGTGGAATAGTTGGTCTGGCCGAACTGCCCTTTCTGACCATTCACCGACGAAATGTTGATGATGCGGCCAAAACCGCGCTCGACCATGCCGTCGATCACCTGCTTCGTCACGTTAAAGAGACTCGTCAGGTTGGTGTCGATAACGGCGGTCCAATCTTCGCGCGTCATCTTGCGGAATACGACGTCGCGCGTGATGCCCGCATTGTTCACCAGGATATCGATCTCGCCGACTTCCGCCTTCACCTTGTCGAAGGCGTTCTTGGTCGACTCCCAGTCGCCCACGTTGCCTTCGGAGGCGATGAAGTCATAGCCCAGCGCCTTTTGTTCCTCGAGCCATTTGACCCGGCGCGGCGAATTCGGTCCACAGCCCGCGACGACCGTGTAGCCGTCTTTATGCAGACGCTGGCTGATGCTCGTGCCAATGCCGCCCATGCCGCCCGTCACATACGCTACTCGTTTCGTCATTGCTCGCTCCGTTTATCGTTATGCGCGCCACCCCGGATTCCCCGGGCTGATTCGGACTGCGGCGCGCCGTGTGTCCGCACGCTGTCTCCTTACGGCCGCTCCAACGCGAGCGCCACGCCCATGCCGCCGCCGATACACAACGACGCCAAGCCCTTCTTCGAATCGCGCTTCTGCATTTCATGCAGCAGCGTGACGAGAATCCGGCAGCCGGACGCACCGATCGGATGGCCGATCGCGATTGCCCCGCCATTCACGTTCACCTTCGACGTGTCCCAGCCCATCTGCTGATGCACCGCAAGCGCTTGCGCTGCGAATGCTTCGTTGATTTCCATCAGATCGAGGTCGGACGCCGACCAGCCGGCGCGCTCCAGACAGCGTTTCGATGCCGGCACCGGACCCATGCCCATGACCTTCGGATCGACGCCCGCGTTCGCGTACGCCTTGATGCGCGCGAGCGGCGTCAAGCCGAGCGCCTCGGCCTTTTTCGCCGACATCACGATGACAGCCGCGGCGCCGTCGTTCAGGCCGGACGCATTGGCCGCCGTTACCGTGCCTTCCTTCGAGAAAGCCGGCTTCAGCGACGACAGCGATTCGGCCGTCACGCCATGGCGAACGAATTCGTCGGTTGCGAACTTGATGGGATCGCCCTTGCGCTGTGGAATGTCGACGGGCACGATTTCATCGTTGAAACGGCCTGACTTCTGCGCCGCTTCCGCCTTGTTTTGCGAGAGCGCTGCAAACTCGTCTTGCGCCGCGCGCGTGATGCCGTATTCCTTCGCGACGTTTTCTGCCGTGATGCCCATGTGGATGGAATTGAACGCGTCCCACAGGCCGTCGACGATCATCGAATCGATCAGCTTCGCGTCACCCATGCGGAAACCGTCGCGTGAGCCCGGCAGCACATGGGGAGCCGCGCTCATGTTTTCCTGACCGCCCGCGATCACGATGTCGGCATCGCCCGCGATGATCGCGTTCGCCGCCAGCATCACCGCCTTGAGGCCTGAGCCGCACACCTTGTTGATGGTCATGCCCGGCACCGAAGTCGGCAAACCCGCCTTGATCAGCGACTGGCGCGCCGGATTCTGGCCGGAACCTGCCGTGAGAACCTGCCCGAGAATCACTTCGCTGATCTGCTCAGGCTTGAGGTTCGCGCGCTCGAGCAATGCGCGAATAACGACCGCGCCGAGATCGGGCGCGGCGATTTTCGCCAGCGACCCGCCGAATTTGCCGACGCCTGTCCGTGCGGCCGATACGATCACTACGTCTGTCATTTTCAGTTTCCTTTGAGAATCGAAAGTGGTAGCCCGGTTTCGCCGGCTGACTGCTCGCCGGCTGGATGCGTGTTCGCGCTTGCCCTTTGTTTGCCTGCCCGTGGATCCGGCCGGGTCCGGTCGAGCCCGATCGTCTCCAGGATGAGTACAGGCGGCGCGCTCAACCGCGCCAATGTTACGTTTTGGTTATTTCGTTAACTTGAATACTGTTGACCCGTCGCGTCCGAAATGCAATCGGGTCTGATCCGCATGACTCCGGACCTTGACCCATGTCCAGACGGCCATGTCAGACGGCCAGGTCACAAGGATCATTAATCCCGCTGCAATACATAACGTCCCGGCGCCGGTTCGATCACCGGATAATCGTCCGATCCCAATTCAGCCTTCGGCTTCACCTTCTTGCCGCTATGCTCATCCAGCCAATTGGTCCACGTCGGCCACCAGCTGCCCGGCTGTTCCTTCGCGCTTTCGAACCATGCATCGGGGTCTTCGGGCAAGGTTTTGTCCTCGCTGTCGAGGATCCAGAAACTGCGCTTGTTCTTCGACGGCGGGTTGATCACGCCGGCAATGTGTCCCGACGCGCCGAGCACGAATGTTTGCGGCCCTGTCAACAACGGTGCCGATGCGTACGCCGCCGTCCACGGCACGATGTGATCCTCGCGCGATCCGTACAGGAACGTGGGCACATCGATCAACGACAAATCAATCTGCTCGCCGCATGACTTCAACTCGCCGCGGTTGCGCAGGCGATTTTCCAGATACGTGTTGCGCAGATACCAGACGAACATCGGGCCGGGAAGATTGGTCGAATCGCTGTTCCAGAACAGCAGGTCGAACGCTTGCGGCGTACGGCCCTTCAGGTAGTTATCGACGACGTAGTTCCACACCAGATCATTCGGGCGCAGATAAGAGAACGTGTTCGCGAACTCGATGCCGCGCATCAGCCCCACCGGCGCGCCATCCTTGCCGCCGATAGCCTGTTCGCGCGTCTTCACGTGCTGCTCGTCGATAAACACATCGAGCACGCCCGTATCCGAGAAATCGAGCATGGCGGTGAGCAGCGTCATTGATGACGCCGGATGTTCGCCACGCGCCGCCAGCACCGCGAGCGCGGTGGCGAGCAACGTGCCGCCCACGCAGAAGCCGAGCGTGTTGATCTGCTCGCGGCCGCTGATCTGCTTCACCACATCGATAGGCGTGAGCACGCCTTCTTCGATGTAATCGTCCCAGGTCTTGCCCGCAATCGACGCGTCCGCATTACGCCACGAGATGATGAAAACCTGGTGGCCGGCGTCGAGCGCATGAGCGACGAGCGAGCTTTCCGGCTGCAGGTCGAGGATATAAAACTTGTTGATGCAGGGCGGCACGATCAGGAGCGGCCGCTCGCGCACGGTCGCCGTGTGCGGCGTGTACTGGATCAGTTGCAGCAGGTCGTTTTCGAACACGACCGAACCTTTCGTTGTCGCGATGTTCTTGCCGACCACGAAGCCCGACTCATCGCTTTGCTGGATCTTGCCGCGCTGCATGTCAGCGAGCAAATTCAGCATGCCTTTCTGCAGGCTCTCGCCACGGCTCTCGATCAGCGCTTGCTGCGCATCCGGATTAAACGCGATGTAGTTGCTTGGCGATGCGGCCGCGGCCCATTGCTGCACAGCGAAGCGAATGCGCTCGCGGGTCTTGGGATCGCCTTCGACCGCTTCCGCCAGCTCCTGCAGATATCGCGCATTCAGCACGTACCAAGCGGCCGCGAACGCGAAGCCCGGCGTGGATTGCCATGCGGTCGCGCTAAAGCGCCGGTCCTTCAGCGTCGATAAATCGATGCTCTGCGCGCTCGCCTGCTGCATGAGTTCCATGGCGTCGCGCGAGAAATTGGACTGCAGTTCCTGAAGGCGCTGCGGCGCGATGGCCGCGTTCGGAATCTTCGGCATGGCGGGCAAACCCGGCATGGAAGGCAGGGCTGGCATTCCGAATGGCGATTGGCCATTGCCCATGGGGAAGCCGGGAAATCCCTTAAAGCCGCTCAAAGCGGCGAAGGGATTTGCCGGTGTGGCGCTAGCGGAGTCCGTTTGTCCCGGGGTTTGCCCCGCGTTTGCCTGAGCGGCAAGCTTTTGCCACAGCGATGGATCGGCGACCGTGCGCCAGGTGTTGAGCCACTGCTCGAACATGTTCTGTACTGCGGCGGGGTCGACAGCCGGCACGCCCGGTGTTGCCTGGGCAGCAGTGGACTTACGTGACGAACCCGGTGACGACGATGATGAAGAAGATCTGGAGGCAGCCATATCCGCGTTTGACCTAAGCGTCCCGAGAGACTGGTTTGCTGATGCAGGCGTGACGAGGAGCCGCGTCGTAAATTGCGGTGAGCTGCTAAACGCCCGACCGCGATGATGTGACCTTGCTACGCCGTGCGCTTTTGTGAAACATTCTTGCTCCACGGTGCGATGCGTGTCAATGCGTCGCCTTGATTTTGACGCAGTGCGATATTTTTTTCATTATCGTTTTCCCGATGTGACACGGTGACGAACGTCAATTTTTGTTGCACAACAATTCGTCGAACAACTCAAGGCGTTACGCGGGCATTACGTATTACGTAGCCGTTATGCAGGCGTCACATCAGATCAATCGGCAAGCCAGATCATGGCGGCCATGCGTCCAGTCGTCCGGTCCCGCCGATACGAATAGAACCGCTCCTTTTCGGTCACCGTGCAATGTGTGCCGCCATGGACGTTTTGCATCGGCACGCCGGCGTGATCGAGGCGCAGGCGGGCGAGCGCGTAGAGATCCGCGAGATATTTATGTTTTTCATCCCGTTCGACGAATGCCGCAGCCGTCGCGTCGCGGTGCGCGGGATCGGCGGCATTGACGAACGCGTCGAGCACATCTTCGCCGACTTCGAATGCCGTCGGCCCGATCGCCGGGCCAAGCCACGCGTGCAGCGTGCCGGGTTGAGCGCCGGCGAGATTCGCCACGCGCGCCGCCGTCTTCTCCACGATTCCAGCCGCCAGTCCACGCCATCCCGCGTGCGCGGCGCCGACGGCGCGGCCGGCGGTATCGCAGAAGAGAACGGGCAGACAATCCGCGATCATCACCACGCAGACGACGCCTGAGCGATCCGTAACCGCGGCGTCAGCCTTGACTGATGACGCGGGAGAACCGGCGCAGCGGTCGATCACCGCACCCGCGTCCTCGATCTCTGCGCCATGCACTTGTTCCAGCCACGCGACAGGAGCGCCCGTCAGCTCGACCACCCGCCGACGATTCTCCGCGACCGCTTCAGGCGCATCGCCGGTGTGCAAGCCGAGATTGAGTCCGCCTCGGCCGTTCGCGCCGCCATATGGAAATCTGCTGACGCCCCCGTTACGCGTAGTCGCCAGCGCGCGCACGCGCTTCGACACCGCGCCGCTACCGCCGGACCACTCGGGCCACAGACAATCGTCGCGACTAAGCGGCGCGCAGGCGGTAAAGTCAGCGCTGGATTGCTCGCTCATCGACGTCATTCCTCGTCATCATCGTCGTCATCGGTGTATTCGATCGGCTGCGACTCGTCCCAACCGCCGCGCGCCTGGGCATCATGTCCCTCTTCCTCGATGAAATCCGCGTCCTCCGGATCGAGATCCGTCGCTTCGTCGCGGCCGAGGCCCAGTTCTGCTGCCAACGCTTCGATATCCGCCGGCACGTCCGCGCGCCAACTGATCTCGCGGCCCGTCGTCGGATGAATCAGGCCGAGTCGCCAGGCGTGCAGCGCTTGTCGATTGAACCCTTCCGGCAGCGGCTGCACCGAACGTTTGCCGCGTGCGTGGCCATAGATGGGGTCGCCCAGCAGCGGATGCCGGATATGCGCGCAATGCACGCGAATTTGATGCGTGCGGCCGGTGTCGAGATCGCAATGGACCGCGGAGACGGGCTGGTTATTCCACATCGCGCGGTCGATGGTGCGGTAATGCGTGCGGGCGTATTTCCCCGATGCGCTCTCCACCACCGCCATGCGCGTACGGTCGCGCGGATCGCGGCCGATGGGCGCGTCGATCGTGCCTTCATCCGGCATCGTCCCCCACACCAGCGCGACGTAACGGCGCTTGACGGTACGCGCCTGCAACTGCCGCGTGAGGACTGTCTGCGCTTCGAGCGTGCGCGCGACGACCATCAGCCCCGACGTCTCCTTGTCCAGCCGATGCACAATGCCCGCGCGCGGCAGACCGGCGGCGGCATCGCCGTATCGGTACAGCAGGCCGTTGAGCAGCGTGCCGCTCCAGTTGCCCGCAGCCGGATGCACGACCATGCCAGCCGGCTTGTTGATAACAACAAGCGCATCGTCTTCGTAAATGATGTCGAGCGGCACGGGTTCTGGCGTGAAGGCAAGCTGCTCGGGCAGCAGGTCCGGAATCAGCGTGATGGTGGCGCCGAGCGGCACCGGCTGGCGGATTTTCGCGGGCGCGCCGTCAACCTGCACGCGCTGTGCATCGATCCAGGTCTGCAGTCGGCTGCGCGAAAACTCGGGGAATAACCGCGCCATGACCTTGTCGAGACGCTCGCCGGCGTACTCGTCCGGCACGAGGATCGTGCGCGGCGTTTCGGCGTCGGCGCGGCGCTCGTGCAGGTTGGTGGGCACGGGTTTGCCCGGCGGCAACAATGCAGCATCCGATGCGGCCTCTGCTTCGGTCAAATCGTCCGGACGTGCGTCGTCGGCCGATGCGCTTGGGCTATAATCTTTGCTGCGATCTTTGGTACGACTTGTACTTGAGCGGGTCATTTAGACTGAAAGCTGGGAATTAGCCAGAAAGGCATGAGCTAGAAAATGCAAGCACTGATGCGAGCCGTGAATCAAGCTTTGAGAATCGTTTTGAACCCCGTGCGCCATTTAGTCCGGCTATCGTCGAACTCGTCTGTCAGGGTCGTCGCGCTGGCTGCAGGCGCCGTTATCGTAGCGGGCTGTCATGGTTTGCCCGAGAAAACCGACGAAACGGCAACGTGGAATAACGGCAAATTATACTCGGAGGCGCAGGATGCGCTGACCGGCGGCGACTTTGGCAAATGCGCGAAGTATTTCGAGAACCTCGAAGGCCGCGATCCGTTCGGGCATTTCGCGCAACAGGCGCAGATCAACGTGGCCTATTGCAACTGGAAAGACAGCGAAACCGCTTCCGCCGACGCCGCCATCGACCGCTTCATCAAGCTGCATCCGGATCACCCGGACATTGCCTACGCGTACTACCTGAAAGGCATGATCCACTTCAACGACGACCTCGGTCTGTTCGGCCGTTTCTCCGGCCAGGACATGAGCGAGCGCGATCCGAAGTCGCTGCGCGAATCTTATGACGCGTTCAAGGTCGTGGTCGACCGGTATCCGCAAAGCAAGTATGCGCCGGACGCTGCGCAACGCATGCGCTATATCGTGAACGCGCTGGCTTCGCACGAAGTTCATGCCGCGGATTATTACTATCGGCGTGGCGCTTATGTGGCCGCGATCAACCGCGCGCAACTCGCCATCCGCGAATACAAGAATGCGCCGGCGACGGAAGATGCACTGCACATCATGATGATGTCGTACGCGCAAGCTCGATCAGCCGCAACTGGAAGACGACACGAAGCGCGTGCTGGCCGCTACGTTCCCTGACAGCCCGTATGTCACCGGCAAGCGCGGCCGGGTACGGATAAAATCGTGGTGGCAGATCTGGTAAGCAGTTTTGATTGCTGAAGCGTTGCAACAAACAAAAACCCGGCTTTCGCCGAGTTTTTGTTCGGCGCCTTGTTTTGTTTTGTGCGCGCCTTGCACCCGGGTGGCGTGAAATAAAACGCCGCCTTATTCGTCGGCTTCGGCCACCGCTGTTTCGGGATCGGCGAAAAACGCGCGCACCACTTCAATTTCGCGCGTGCGCTTGAACGGCGGCAGGCTCTGCCAAATGCGCCGGCCGTAGGGTTTATCGACGAGACGGGTATCGCAGATCATCAGCACGCCGCGATCCGTTTCCGCGCGGATCAGCCGCCCCGCGCCCTGCTTCAGCGTGATCACCGCCTGCGGCAACTGATGCACGGCGAACGGACTCAAGCCCTTCTTGGTCAGCGCTTCCAGTCTCGCCGACAACACGGGATCGTCGGGCGGCGCGAACGGCAGTTTGTCGATGACAACCAGCGACAACGCATCGCCGCGCACATCCACGCCTTCCCAGAAGCTCTGGCTGCCCACGAGAATCGCGTTGCCATAGGAACGGAAACGATCGAGCAATTCAGTGCGGCTTGCGTCGCCCTGAACCAGCAGCGGATAATCCCAGCCACGCCGTTCGATAGTGTCGCGCAAGCGGTTCGCAATGCGATCGACCGCACGCAAGGTCGTGCACAGGAAGAACGCGCCACCCTTCGATGCCTCGATGACCGGCAACGCGGCATCGAACACGGCGTCGGTGAAATTCGGCGACGATGGCTGCGGCAAGTTGCGCGGCACGTACAGCAAACCTTGCGTGGGGTAATCGAAGGGACTGGGCAGCGTCATCGAGCGGCGTGCGTTCAGGCCCATCTGCGCGGCGTAATGCGTGAAGTCGCCCCGCACCGATAACGTCGCCGAGGTAAAGATCCACGCACGCGGCACGCCGGCGCGCTGCTTCGAAAAAATCGGCGCGACCGACAGCGGCGTTTCATGCAACTGCACCGTGTGCGAGAACACTTCGATCCATCGCACCATCTCGTTCGGATCGGCTTTAGCCGCGGCCTCGGCTTCCTCGGCGAGCGCCTTTTCAACGGACGTCGGCGGCGCGGTCCAGCCGCCCAGCAAGCCCTGCAACTCGCGCGCCCGGCGCAGCAACGCGCCCAGCGATTCCGCCCGTTCAGCGTGTTCGCCGAGCGCTTTCGTCAGGGCGTCAAGATGCTCTTCCAGAGTATCCAGCGCCTCAAATAGCGGATGATCGTCGGCGAGTTGGCCAAGCGACATGCGCACCGAATCCTCTTTGAACGCCAGCCGCACGTCGCGCGCCGCACGTTCGACCGCAGCTCCCAGCTTCGTCCAGTCCGAGAAATCGCGGGCATGGCTCAAGCCCTCCGCCACGGCGTCGCGCGCCAGTTCGAGAAACTGCGTGGTCGATACCGTCTCGCCGAAAAAGAGCGTCGCGGTTTCGGGCAACTGATGGGCCTCGTCGAAGATGATGGTGTTCGCGGTCGGCAGCAATTCGGCCATGCCGGTATCGCGCAGCATCACGTCGGCGAAGAACAAATGGTGATTCACCACCACGATGTCCGCCTGCTGCGCCTCGCGCCGCGCTTGCATCACGAAGCATTCCTTGTACTGCGGGCATTCCTGGCCGAGACAGTTGTCGCGCGTGGACGTGACCATCGGCCAGACGGGCGAGTTCTCCGGAACGCTCGCGAGTTCGGCCTTGTCGCCGGTGCGCGTAATCTTGGCGAAGCGGATGATTTCCTGCAGGTGCGACGTGTCCTGGCGCGTCGGCAAACGGCCGCTGTCTGCGGTGCGCTGCAGGTAGTAATGGCACAGATAATTCGCGCGCCCTTTGAGCATGGCGACCGAAACCGGCACGGCGAGCGCGTCGCGCACGGTGGGAATGTCGCGCTGGAACAGTTGGTCCTGCAAATGCTTGGTGCCGGTCGAGACGATCACCTTGCCTCCCCACAGCATGGCCGGCACGAGATACGCGAACGTCTTGCCCGTCCCCGTTCCCGCTTCCACGATCAGCGTGTTCTCGCCGCCATCGACACCCGTGGACGCCGTCGCCACGCCGATATCGTCTGTGCCTTCCTCGGCCACGACCGGCGCATCCGATGGCCCGAGCTTGCGCGGGGCACGGCGTTGTGCGTCGAACATCGCGGGCTCGGGCATCGCGCGCCCGGACGCTTCCATGGCCGCCGCGACGGCGCGCGCCATGTCGATCTGCGAAGCACGCGAACGGTATCCATCGATTTGACGCGCCAGCAGGCCTTCGGCCGCAAAAATGGCGTCGAGTTCGGTGCGGCGTTTGGGTGCGAGCGTGAGCGAAAGCGTAGCGTCGGCGACACCCGCTTTCGCGGCCGGCTTCAGCACGGAATCCGCGTTGTCTGTGAGGGCGTGGTCGGGCGAATTCAAAGGGTCGTTCCTGCGTTGTATCTTGCTGGGTGCCGGGCTTCTGCGTGGCTTATGTGTGGCTTGTGTGTGGCTTAGAGCGGTTTCTGCGCAGCTTATGCCGGCTTATTTTCGCCGATACCGGCGCGACGTGCCGTAACGGCCAGCGTGAGGCTTTTCCGGGCCGCGTACCCGTTGGCGTACGTTGGCGTGCTTCAGCGGGCGTCCGGTTCCAACTGCAATTGCAGCAGGATGATGGTGTCCTTGACCTTGAGCTTGCGCTTCTTCAAGCGCCTGATCTCGAAGTCGTTGACGCCCGGCACCTCGGCCATCTTGCCGATGAGGCTATCCAGGCCGTGATGCTCCGCCTGCAACTGCCCGATACGTTCTCGGATCGTGCCTGTGTCCACTGCAACTGCGGGATATGCATGCATACTCGCCTCCTCTCGTCGCGGCGAGCCGCTTCGTGTCACTGGCGGCGTCGCCCGAGGTTGCTGTCCGGCCCCGGTTACTTCGGCTGCTGCTGTTGCTGTTGCTGCTGCTGCTTGAGTTGTTCCTGATGCTGCCGGTCCGCTGCGTCCTGCTGCGCGCGCTGTTGTTGCTTGATAGCCGCTTCCTTCTGCCTGGCCTCAACTTGCGCCTGATGCTCGGCGGCGTCGCGCTGCTTTGCCTCGTAGCGCGCGGCCTTGTCATCGCGGTCACGCGCTTCCTGAACACCACGCGCGGCGGCGTCGTTGAGTTTCTTCTGGTAGTCAGCCTGCTTGCGATCGTAAGCAGCCTGATTTTGCGCGCGCTGCGGCGCCTCTGCATTGCGCTGCGCAGCGGACAGCTCATTCTGGCGCTGCTTTTCAGCAAACGATTCCGAACTCGCCTTCTCGCTCGCCGCACGCTGAGGCGCTTCGGACTCGTAACGCGCGCGCTTGATCGCGGTTTGTTCGTCCCGTTGCTGCGCATGCTGCAGGCGTTGTTCGTCGTCGAGGGCCAGTTGTTCCTTGCGAATCTGCTGGCTCACTTCGCGCTTGGCTTCCCGCGCCTGATCCAGGCAGTGATTGACGAAGAAGTTGCTGTAGCAATCGTGCTGCTTGACTCCGAAGCGATAGTTGTTCTCTTCGCTGCGCACGTCGAGCGCCTTCTGGCGCGCGCTGAAACCGTTCGCGTCCTCCGGTTCGGATGCAGCGGCTGTCGCAGCCGCGCCGCTCGATGCCGGCGCGCCCGATGCCGTCGCCCCGGCCGGCGTGCGCGTATAGTCGAGCGGAGTTTGCGTGACCGATGTTCCCGGATTGATGGGCTTGGGCATCTGCGCCATCGTTACTTGCGCGAAACTTGCGCAGGCCAACGCGAAAAGCATGGCAACAACAGGTCGGGCGTGCCTCGAGAAAACCGTCGGCCGATCGGCGGAAACGGCGTCGCCCGATGCGCTCAGACCGGTCGAAGCGGACGAATCGACTGGAGCAGTCGGCAATGCGGACGAAAGGCGGGAAGTCGGCAACTTGATAGCCAGCGTGATGGTAAAGGAGACAAGCAAGGTAGTGAAATACAGCTTCTTCAACCCCGAAATTCTATCACCGTGCGCCGGGGCCCTCCGGCATTTATGGCAAAATGCCCCGCTTCACCAACCCGGCAAACGTGTTCGCGCGGCTTAAAGTGAAATGCGCGCCACGAAAAGCCCTTGATGAGCCAGCAGGCTGACGCAGACCCCCATGACGGAAACCGTAGCACTCAAGATTGTCCAGCGCATCGCCACCGAGTTGAACGTGCAGCCGCGGCAGGTCGCCGCCGCCGTGCAACTTCTCGATGAAGGCGCAACCGTTCCGTTCATCGCCCGTTATAGAAAGGAAGTGACGGGCAATCTCGACGATACGCACTTGCGCAATCTCGAAGAACGGCTCATCTATCTTCGCGAGCTGGAAGACCGGCGTGCATCGATTGTCCAGAGCATCGACGAACAGGGCAAGCTCACGCCCGAATTGCGCGCTGCCATTGAAGGCGCCGACAGCAAGCAGGTGCTCGAAGACCTGTATCTCCCGTACAAGCCCAAGCGCCGCACGCGCGCGCAGATTGCCCGCGAAGCCGGCCTGCAGCCGCTCGCGGACGCCCTGCTCGCCGACCCGAAGCTCGATCCTCAAACTGAAGCCGCGCGTTACGTGGATGCCGAAAAAGGCGTCGCCGATACCAAAGCCGCGCTCGACGGCGCCCGCGACATTCTCTCGGAGCAGTTCGGTGAGACGGCGGAAATTCTCGGCAAGGTTCGCGATTACCTGTTCAAGCAAGGCAGCGTGATTTCGACCGTCGTCGAGGGGAAGGAGAGCGAGGAAGGCGAGAAATTCCGCGATTATTACGACTACTCGGAGACCATCCGCACCGTGCCGTCGCATCGGGCGCTGGCGCTGTTTCGCGGGCGTAACGCGGGTGTTTTGATGGTCAAGCTGGGCTTGGGCGAAGAACTCGACGCGCAAGTGCCGCATCCGGGCGAAACGCTGATCGCAAGCCACGTAGGGATCGCAAATCAGGGCCGTCCCGCCGATAAATGGCTCTCGGACGTGTGCCGGTGGTGCTGGCGCGTGAAGGTGCAGCCGAATATCGAAAATGATTTGCTGACGAATCTGCGTGAGGAGGCTGAAGCCGAGGCCATTCGCGTGTTCGCGCGCAACCTGAAGGACCTTTTGCTGGCGGCGCCGGCAGGTCCGAAGGCTGTTATCGGTCTCGATCCAGGCATGCGCACCGGGGTGAAAGTAGCCGTGGTGGATCGCACGGGCAAGTTGTTGGCTACCGACGTGATTTATCCGCACGAGCCGCGCCGTGACTGGGACGGATCACTTGCAAAACTCGCGCGCATCGCGGCGCAGACGCAGGCGGAACTGATCAGCATCGGCAACGGAACGGCCTCGCGCGAAACGGACAAGCTCGCCAGCGAATTGATTGCGAAACATCCGGAACTCAAGCTGCAGAAGATCGTGGTGTCGGAAGCCGGCGCATCGATTTATTCGGCATCCGAACTGGCATCGAAGGAATTTCCTGACCTCGATGTAACCCTGCGCGGCGCGGTTTCGATTGCCCGGCGGTTGCAAGATCCACTCGCGGAACTCGTCAAGATCGACCCGAAAGCGATCGGCGTGGGCCAGTATCAGCACGATGTCAATCAACGCGACCTCGCGCGCTCGCTCGACGCCGTTGTCGAGGATTGCGTGAACGCAGTCGGTGTGGATGCAAACACGGCCTCGGTCGCGCTGCTCGCGCGCGTGTCGGGATTGAATGCGACGCTGGCGCGCAATATCGTCGATTTCCGCGATGCCAACGGGCCGTTCGCCTCACGCGATCAGTTGAAGAAAGTGCCCCGTCTCGGCGATAAAACCTTCGAACAGGCCGCCGGGTTTTTGCGCATCAACAACGGCGTGAACCCGCTTGACCGTTCGTCGGTGCACCCGGAAGCGTATCCGGTCGTCGAGCGCATTCTGGCCAAGATCAAGAAGCACGCCGCCGATGTCATGGGCAAGCGCGAAGCGTTGTCGGGCTTGTCGCCGGCGGAATTCGTCGATGAGCGTTTTGGCCTGCCAACCGTGCGCGACATCCTCGCGGAACTCGAAAAGCCGGGTCGCGACCCGCGTCCCGAGTTCAAGACGGCCACGTTCCGCGAAGGCGTGGAGAAGCTTTCCGATCTCGCGCCGGGCATGGTGCTCGAAGGCGTGGTCACGAACGTGGCGGCGTTCGGCGCGTTTGTCGATATCGGTGTGCATCAGGATGGACTGGTGCATGTATCGGCGATGTCGACGAAATTCATCAAGGACCCGCACGAGGTGGTGAAAGCGGGTCAGGTCGTGAAGGTGAAAGTGCTGGAGACGGACGTGAAGCGTCAGCGGATTGCGCTGACCATGCGTCTCGACGACGACTTCGCCCCCGACGGCGCGTCCGCACAGCAACAGCCACGCGGTGCGCAGGACCGCCGCGGTGGTGGAGGCGGTGGAGGCAGCGCACGCGATGTCCGCGGCAATGGCGGCGGCAAGCGTGAGTCCGAAGCGGCTGGCGCAATGGCAGCGGCGTTTGCCAAATTGAAGAAGTAAGCAAACGAAACTACCCGATGTGAATAAAAAACGGCCCGTCGCGAGACGGGCCGTTTTTATTTCACCAAATCTGCATCAAGCGGAGACCGATCAGAAGTCCGCCCGCACATCCCTATCAAATCTCAATCTTCGTCCCCAGCTCAACCACCCGATTCGCGGGAATACTAAAGAAGTCCGTCGGCTTCGCAGCGTTCTGATGCATCCACGCGAACACCCGCTCGCGCCACACCGACATGCCCGGCAATTGCGTCGGCACGACCGTTTCCCGCGCCATGAAAAACGATGTATCCATGAGTTCGAACGTCATGTCGTGCGAACGGCCGATCTCGTTCAGCACCGCCTTGACGTCAGGGGTTTCGTTGAACCCATACTGCGCCTTCACGAGAAACAGGCCGCCGCCCACGTCCTTTACATCGACACGCGCGTCGTCGTCCACATACGGCACGTCGCGTGTAACGAAATTCAGGAAGATCGTGCGCTCGTGCAGAACCTTGTTGTGCTTCAGGTTGTGCAGCAAACTCACGGGCACGAGCGTGTCGCTGCCGGTCAGATAGATTGCTGTACCCGACACCCGATGCGGCGGATGCGCGAGCAAGCCCTTCAGGAACGGCATCAGCGGAATACCGTCGGCGGCGGTCCGGTCCTTCACGATCATGCGGCCCTTGAACCACGTCATCAGCAGGAAGAACAGCACGCCACCGATACCGAGCGGCAGCCAGCCACCCTGCTCGATCTTGAGAAGGCTGGCGCCGAAGAACCCGACATCGATGATAAAAAACACGCCGATAATCCCGCTCACCAGCACCTTGTTCCAGCCCCAGAGCTTGGTCATCACGACCGAGGCGAGGATGGTCGTCACCAGCATGGTCGCGGTAACGGCCAATCCGTATGCGGCCGCGAGGTTCTCGGAGCTTTTGAAGCCGATCACGATACACAGGATGATGACGAGGAGCATCCAGTTCACGACCGGAATATAAATCTGGCCGATCGCCAGATCCGACGTGTGCAGGATCTTCATGCGCGGCACGTAGCCGAGCTGAATAGCCTGGCTGGTCAGCGAATACGCACCTGAAATCACGGCCTGGGACGCAATCACCGTCGCGACAGTCGAGAGAATGACAAGCGGCAGCAGCGCCCAGTCAGGCGCCATCAGGAAAAACGGGCTCTCGCGGGCTTCCGGCGAGTACATCAGCAACGCGCCCTGACCGAAATAGTTGAGCAGCAGCGACGGCATGACGAGGCCATACCAGCCGTATCGAATGGGCTTGGCGCCGAAGTGGCCCATGTCGGCGTAAAGCGCTTCCGCGCCGGTCAGCACCAGCACGACCGACCCGAGCACGATATACGCCTGCAGCACGTGCGCCGCCATGAACGAGAACGCGTAGTACGGGTTCAACGCAATCAGCACGCGCGGCATCTGCACGATGTGATACACGCCGAGCACGGCGAGCGTGAGGAACCACAGCACCATGATCGGGCCGAAGAGCTTGCCGACCACCGAGGTGCCACGGCGCTGGATCCAGAACAGCCCCACCAGAATAACGATGGTGATCGGAATCACATACCCCGCGAGCTTCGGTGTGGCGATTTCCAGCCCTTCCACCGCCGATATCACCGACATGGCCGGCGTAATCACGGCGTCGCCGTAAAACATGCACGCGCCGAAAATGCCGAGCATCATCAGCACGCCAGTCGCCCTTCCGGACTCCTTGAGCGTGCGCAATGCCAGCGTCATCAGCGCGAGCACGCCGCCTTCGCCGTTATTGTCGGCGCGCATCACGAAGAGCACGTATTTGATGCCGACCACGATCACGATCGCCCAGAACAGGAGCGAGATGACCCCGAGGACGGAAGCTTCGTTGAGCTCGATACCGTGCGACGCGCTGAAAGCCTCTTTCAGCGCATAGAGCGGACTTGTGCCGATGTCGCCGAACACTACGCCGATTGCGGCGAGCGCCAGGGCAGGCAGCGGCTGTTTGCGCTCGTGCGCGTGAGTCAAGTTGGTCATAAACGCGGTGAGCTGTCCGAAGCGGAAAAAAACGAACGCCATTCTAACGCTGCGTGCGGCGCCCCACCGGCGTGTTGTGATACCGCGACGACCGAAGCGAGAAGGCAGTTTAGCATTGCGGGAAAGCAGCGAAGGTGCATGCTCTGCGCTTTGCCGGCTTTGTCAACGTGCCCCAAAAAAACGCCGTTCGATCGCGCTGGTTGCGCGAATCGAACGGCGTTTCGTTTCAATCTGGTGCAACAGCGTAATGTGCAATCCTGCCCCGCTACGCTTTTCAATAGGAATCAACCGCGCCCGTCCTGCACGCCGCGCTTGATCCACGCGCCCAGGTTGTGCGGGCGCACCGTGTCCCATTCCTCGAACGGCTGATGGATCCACGGGTTCGTCTCAAGAAATTGCACGTGATAGTCGGGCTTGACCTTCGAGCAGCCCTTGTACCAAAGCACCGCCGAGCGCACCGCGGTCACGGCCGGATAGCGCTCGCTCAGGTGTTGCTGCACGCGCGAGAGCGTCACGCCGGAGTCCACGAGATCGTCGACGAGCAGCACGTTGCCGGACAGCTCACCGCGCGTCATGGTGATGTATTGACCAATATCGAGCGTGCCCTGCTCCGTGCCCGCCGCCTCGCGATACGAACTCGTCGCCAGAATGGCGAGCGGCAGATCGTAGATGCGAGAAAGCTGGTCGCCGACGCGCAGTCCGCCCCGCGCGAGGCACAAGATATTGTCGAACTTCCAGCCGGAATCATGCACGGCAAGCGCGAGCAGTTCGATAAGCCGGTGGTATTCGTCCCAGCCTACCCACAGGTTCCGGTCGTCGTTGCGCGGGTCTTTCATCGCGATCATGGTGAAACTCTTTTGAAGATGGACGGCTGTTGAAGATGCAAAAGTGGCCGCAGAGTCGCGGCCACTTTTACTGATGCCAGATGTTCAAGATACTTAAACCTTGAACGGATGACGCAGCAAGATGGTTTCGTCGCGATCCGGACCCGTCGACACCATGTCGATAGGCACGCCCGCCACTTCCTGGATACGCGACAGATAATCACGCGCATTCGCCGGCAAGCTATCCCATTGCGTAATGCCAATGGTGCTTTCCTTCCAGCCGCCGAACGTCTCGTACACCGGCTCGCAACGCGCCACTTCGGACGCGCCGCGCGGCAGGATATCGACGTCCTTGCCGTCGAGCTTGTAGCCCACGCACAGCTTTACTTCTTCCAGGCCGTCGAGCACGTCGAGCTTCGTCATGCACAAGCCCGAAATGCCGTTGATCTGGATCGAGCGGCGCAACGCGGCGGCGTCTAGCCAGCCGGTGCGGCGCGGACGCCCTGTCACCGAGCCGAATTCCTTGCCGACAGTCGCGAGCGTCAGACCAACCTGTTCCTGCCGGCTCGCGTTGTCGGCGTCGTACAGCTCGCTCGGGAACGGACCTGCGCCCACGCGCGTGCAGTACGCCTTCGTGATGCCGAGTATGTAATTGAGCTTTTGCGGACCCACGCCAGCACCGGCCGTGGCCGCGCCCGCCACGCAATTGCTGGACGTGACGTACGGATACGTGCCGTGATCGACGTCGAGCAGCGTGCCTTGCGCGCCTTCGAACAACAGGTTGCGGCCAGCGTGGTTTTCGTCGTAGAGACGGCGCGAGACGTCGGTCACCATGGGTGCGAGGCGCTCGGCATAGCCGAACATGGTGTCGAGCGTTTCCTGATAGTCCACCGCTGCGGCGCCGAGATAGCCGGTCAGCACGAAGTTGTGGAAATCGAGGGTTTCGCGCAGGCGTTCAGCGAAGACTTCACGGTCGTACAGATCCTGCACGCGCAAGCCGCGGCGGCCGACCTTGTCTTCATACGCCGGGCCGATGCCGCGCCCTGTAGTGCCGATCTTCGCCGCGCCGCGCCGCACTTCGCGCGCCTGGTCGATAGCGATGTGATACGGAAGAATCAGGTTGGCGGCTTCGGAGATGAACAGGCGCTTCTGGAC
Organism: uncultured beta proteobacterium; assembly: GCA_963708695.1. Taxonomy (GTDB): domain Bacteria; phylum Pseudomonadota; class Gammaproteobacteria; order Burkholderiales; family Burkholderiaceae; genus Caballeronia. The sequence goes on along the minus strand of CAVPTS010000024.1, from coordinate 35,788 downwards.
GTCGACGCCCGCCGCTTCCAGTTCACCGATTTCCTTGAACAGCGCTTCCGGCGACAACACGACGCCGTTGCCGATATAGCAAGCTGTGCCGGCGCGCATGATGCCCGACGGAATCAGTCGAAGGATGGTTTTCTTGCCGCCGATAATCAGCGTATGGCCGGCATTATGGCCGCCCTGGAAGCGCACGACGCCCTGGGCGTGGTCCGTCAACCAGTCGACGATCTTGCCCTTGCCTTCATCACCCCATTGGGTGCCGACCACGACGACGTTGCGCCCCGGGTTCACATTCACTGCGCTGGCAGACATGTCAATTTGATAGCTGGTTAAAAAAGCATTTTACCTATGTTCGCGGAAGGTTCCGAGTTTTTCCCGGTATTTGCGAACGCGTATCGATTTTTGTATCAATCGGATGAGGCCGAAGTTTTGTCTGGGGTTTGCCGCAGCGAACCCCAAGTGAACCCGTAGCCGTCAGGACCGGGCCTCCACAACCCACGTTCCATCGCGCTCGACCAGCACGCGATCGAACGCGAACTCATCGAGATCATGGTCGTGTCCGGGCAGCGCCTGAATCACCACTTCGCCCGCATCGCGCAGTTTCGCCACCGCCGTGAGCAACGGCTCGTCGTGCTTCCAGGGCGCGAGTACGGCGCTGCCCCGGGCATCGATGGGAGAAATGCGCGCCACTTCGCGCAGGTCGAGCGAGAAACCGGTCGCCGGACGTGCACGGCCGTAGGCCAGGCCGACATCGTCGTAACGGCCGCCGCGCGCCACCGCGTTCGGCACGCCGTCGACATAAGCCGAGAACATCACGCCGCTGTGATACGCGTAACCGCGCAGATCGGCGAGATCGATCATCAGTTCCGCGCCGTTCGCCTGGCGCGCGAGGAACGCGAGGTCATCGAGCGCGCGGGCGATCACCGGCAGATTCGGCAGGCGCGCGCGGGCCTCGTCGAGCACCGACGCATCGCCATAAAGCGATGGCAACGCGCGCAACGCATCGCGGGTGACACTGCCGAGCTTGGCCGTCAGTTCGTTCAGACTGCGGCACGTCCTTCGCACCGAGCGCGTCGTAAAGCGCCTCGCCCAGCGCCGCCGCAGCCGGCTCGAGATCGAGCAACGCGGCCAGAACGCCCGCGTGGCAAAGGTCGAGACGCACTTTAGCGAGGCCGCCCAGACGCAGCGAATCGAGCATCAATTGCTGGATCTCGAGATCCGCTTCCAGCCCAGCGTGACCATAGATTTCCGCGCCGATCTGGATCTGCTCGCGGGTTGCGTGCAGACCGCGCGGCCGCGTATGCAGCACGTTGCCGGCGTAGCAGAGACGGGTCACGCCCTGACGATTAAGCAAATGCGCGTCGATACGCGACACCTGCGGCGTAATGTCCGCGCGCAGGCCGAGCGTGCGGCCGGACAGTTGATCGACAAGTTTGAACGTGCGCAGGTTCAGGTCGCTGCCGCCGCTGGTGAGCAGCGACTCGAGGTACTCGAGCATTGGCGGCATCACGAGTTCGTAGCCGTACGAACGAAAACGGTCGAGCAGCCGGCGGCGCAATTCTTCAATCTTGCGTGCTTCGGACGGCAAGACGTCGGCGATATTCTCGGGAAGTAACCAGGTGGACATCGGTGCGTTTCCTACGGAACGTTTTGAGCGCGGCAGCGCTTCGGGTATCTTGCGCATCGCCGGTCAGTCAGGATGAACTTTTGAAGCTGCGGGCGGCGGCGGTTCAGGTGGCGATCAGGAGCAGGATCACGCCCAGCGCCATCGCAATCAGGCCGCCGATACGAATCTGGTGCGGCGGCCGTTGCGCGATTCGGCGGAACGTGTCGCGCCAGGAGTTAGGGAAGACGAACGGAAACATCCCTTCAATAATCAGCATCAACGCGATCGCGAGCAGTAACGATGCAGCCATATCCATTCGATTGAAGGCGTCGCGAGCTCGCACCGCGACGCTTGGACGCTCAGCGCTTGCGCGCGAGTGCCGGGGTGGTGGCATCGGTTCCGCTCGGTGCGGCAGCACCGTTCGGGCTGCGCATGAAACGGAAGAAATCGCTGCTCGGGTCGACCACCATCACGTCGCCGGCATTGAAGGTCTTTTTATACGCTTCGAGGCTTTGATAGAACTGGTAGAACTGCGGATCGACGCCATAAGCATCGGCGGCAATCGACGCTGCCCGGCCGTCGCCTTCACCCTTGATGGTCTGCGCTTCCTTGTAGGCGTCGGCGAGAATGGCTTCTTGCTGACGGTCGGCGCCGGCCTTGATCGCGTCCGCGTCCGCCGTGCCCTTCGCACGTTCCTCGGCCGCCGCTTGCTGGCGCGCCGCGATCATGCGCTTGTAGACCGATTCGGCCACAGCGGGAGGAAAGTCGATGCGCGTCAGTTGCAGATCGACAAGCTCCACGCCGAACGCCGCTGCGGGCTGCTCGATCGTCTTCTGCGCTTCACTGGCGATAGCCTGCTGTTCGCCCAGCACGTCCGACAACGACCGCTTCGTGAACGCCGACGTCAGCGCCGTGCGCGTAAGCGCGGCCAGCCGGTCCTGCGCCGTCTGCGTGTTCTTCTCGTTGCTTTCGAAGAGCTTGAGCGGATCGGCTACCCGATACTTGATGACCGTATTCACGATCACCTCGTTCTTGTCCGAGGTATTGAAGCGGTCCGAGCCCGCTTCGTCCAGCGTGAGCGTTCGGGTGTCGATCAGCGTGAGCGTCTGGAACGGCGGCGGCAGCTTGAAATGCAAGCCGGGAGTGACGAGCGTGGGCGCGCCTCCGCCATGCGCCGAGACCACGCCCGCGTGCCGTTCGTCGACCACGAACATCATTGACGAGCCGACGAACAGGACGACCACCACTGCGACTACGAGCGCAATTATTCGATTCATGATCGCGCTCCTCATTGCGTGTCGTCTTCACGCGAGCGCGAACGGAACGCGTCGCGCGAGCGCAATGGATCACCGGACGACTGGCTTGCCACGCCCGAAGCAGCGGCGGCGCTGGACGCGCTGCTGATAGCGGCGGCAGACTGGGCCGTCACGGCCGAGGCCGCCGACGCGCTCTCATTGCGCGCATCTTGCGTGATGGAACCCGCGGCGGGTGCTGCCCCGACCGCCTGATTGGCCGCGGGCGCGGCGCCCTGAGCTGCTGCACCGGACGCAGGCGTACCCGCATTCGCGTGCTGACGGTTGGCATCGACAAGCTTGTCTAGCGGCAAATACACCACGTTGTTCGAGCTTTTGCTGTCGACGAACACCTTCGTCGCCCTCGAATAGATCTGCTGCATTGTGTCCAGATACATGCGTTGACGAATCACTGCCGGCGCCTTCGAATATTCTGCGTATACCTGCTTGAAGCGCTCGGCATTGCCTTGCGCCTGCGATACGACCCGGTTGCTGTATCCCTTCGCGTCATCGATCATGCGTGCCGCATCGGTCTTCGCCCGCGGCAACAGCTGATCGGCATAGGCTTTGGCGGTGTCCACCGCGCGCTCGTTGTCCTGACGCACCTTCGCCGCTTCCTCGAAAGCCGGCTGAACCTGCGCCGGCACCTGCACGCTCTGAATTGTCACGCCGGTCACCTGCAAGCCGGTCTTGTACGAATCAAGCGATGCCTGAATGGTATCGACGAGCTTCGCGCGCAATGCTTCGCGATCCTTGAAAAGCAGGTCGTCCGTGCTGTGCCTGCCGGCGATCTCGCGAATGGCGGCTTGGGCCGACTCCGTCACGTTCTGGTCGGGATCGAGATTGCGGAACAGATAATCGGTCGCCGACTTGATCTGATATTGCACGGTAAAGCGCACATCGACGATATCCGCGTCGTGCGTCAGCAGCGACGCGTCGCGAACATTGGCTTGCGTGAGCGTGTTGTTGCGGCCGATCTCGACCGAACGAATCTGCGACGTATTGACGATCTCGTGCGACTCGAACGGATACGGAAGACGCCAGTGAACGCCCTGATCCGCCGACGCTTCGTACTTGCCGAAGCGCGACACCACACCCACATTGCCGTCCTGTACGACGAATACGCCGCTGCCCAGATAGATCGCGATCAGCACGCCGACAACAATGCCCAGTCCGATCTTGGCGCCACGACCGTTGTCCGCACGCGGGCCGCCGCCTGCCGGCTTCTTGCCGAACAAACCGGCGAGCTTCTTGTTGAAGTCCCGCCACATTTCGTCGAGATCCGGCGGCCCTTCGCCGTCCTTGTCCTTCGATGGACGCTTCTGTTCCTGCGGACGCTTCGGGTCCTGGCTTTTGGTTTCGCCATTGCCGTCGCCCCGCCCCCAGCGCGGATCGTTGATCGAAAAGACGGCATGCGAAAGCTGCCGGTTACTCCGCTCGTTGTAGTCGTTCACTCGGTGATTCACCATTAGACAGCCGGGAAATGCAAATCGGAACAGATCAGTGCCCGTGCTCGGGGACCTTGCGGTCTTCACTTTCGTCGGCTGACCGGTGGTCTTCCGGTAGCGTGGTTCCGTCGTCGGATGTGCTATCCATGGACTCCGGCACGATTGTGCCGTCCGGAAGTTCCGTGTACTCGTTGTTATCTTTGGGTTCGGAAGCCGCGAATTCCGCTATGGCCGCGCGCAGCGCGTCGAGTCCTTGACCCGTTCGCGCGCTTAAAAAGACGCGCAAAATATTACCATACTCGTCCCTTTCAACCGCGTCGCCACGGGCCGCCAGCTCAGGCACCGCGTCGATCTTGTTGAAGACGAGAATCTGCGGGATTCCGTCAGCGCCGATACTGCTCAGCACCTTGTTCACCTCGTCGATCTGGTCGAGCCGCACCATGCTCGATGCATCCACCACGTGCAGCAGCAAGTCAGCCTCAACGGTTTCTTCAAGCGTCGCTCGAAAAGCCGCGACCAGTTGGTGAGGCAGGTCGCGAATGAAACCGACCGTATCCGACACCACTGCCTGACCTGCTTCCTCGCTGAGATAAACCCGGCGCGAGGTGGTATCGAGCGTGGCGAACAACTGGTCGGCCGCATACGCCTGCGCGCCCGTCAATGCGTTGAACAATGTCGACTTGCCCGCGTTCGTATAACCGACGAGCGACACCGACGTAGTCCGGTTGCGCGCACGCTGGCGCCGCTGCGTGCCGTGCTGGCGACGCAATTTCATCAGCTTCGCCTTCAACGCCTTGATCCGCTCGCCGATCAGCCGGCGGTCAGTTTCAAGCTGCGTTTCACCCGGGCCGCGCAAACCGATACCGCCCTTTTGCCGCTCAAGGTGAGTCCACGCGCGAATCAGCCGCGTCGACAAATATTGAAGCTGCGCGAGTTCGACCTGCAGCTTGCCCTCGTGACTGCGGGCACGCTGCGCAAAGATATCGAGGATAAGACTCGTCCGGTCAATCACACGCCGGTCCAGCACCGTTTCCAGATTGCGCTGCTGCGCGGGCGCGAGGGCGTGATTAAAAATGACAAGTTCCACGTCGTTGGCAACGCAGGCGAGGCGCAGCTCTTCGACTTTGCCGCTGCCGACAAACATCTTGGCATCGGGGCTGGAACGGCGGCCGGTCAGAGTGACGGCGGGATGGGCACCCGCACTTTGTGCGAGAAGACTGAGTTCTTCGAGACTGGCATCGAAATCGATTTTTCCGAAGTCGACACCGACAAGCGCTGCGTTGATCAAATTAATATTTTCATTTTGAAGCGACCGGTGAATTAGCAAGTTCATTCATGCCGTCACACCGGACGCAACGAGGTTTAGGGCGTTTCGGCATCCGGGTGGAAATTCACCGGACGTGCCGGCACGACCGTTGAAATGGCGTGCTTATAGACCATCTGGGTAACCGTGTTCCGGAGCAACACAACATACTGGTCGAACGACTCGATATTGCCTTGCAGCTTGATGCCGTTGACCAGGTAAATGGACACTGGCACATGCTCTTTTCGCAGTGCGTTCAAAAACGGGTCTTGTAACAATTGCCCTTTGTTGCTCATAGCAAACTCCGTATTATTTTTTCAGGTTGGACGTGATTGCGACGAAGAAAAAGAGATCCGCCGTCAATCGCTACACTATAGCCGATTTTCATTTTCGCACCAGCGCGCCCCGGCCATCCAAATCCGCCGAAACGCTTGGTACACGCGGGATTCAGCCTTTGTCCGCGTAAGGGTTCGTGCTCGAACGGAACTCTATGCGCAATGGAGTCCCAACCAGCCCAAAAGTTTCTCTAAAGCGGCCTTCGAGGTAACGTTTATAGGTGTCGGTGATCGCGTCGAGGGCATTGCCGTGCACGACGATGATCGGTGGATTCTGGCCGCCCTGGTGCGCATAACGCAGCTTCGGACGAATCGGTCCCCGGCGCCGCGGCTGCTGAAATTCCACTGCGTCGATGAGCGCACGGGTGAGCTTCGGCGTGGGGAGCTTGGCCATGGCGGCGGCGTAGGCGTCGTCCACTGATTTCATCAGCTGGCTGATACCCGTTTTCTCCAGCGCAGACACGTAGTGGAATTTAGCAAAGTCCAGGAACTTGAGCTTGCGCGTCAGGTCGGCCTTGGTGCGCTCGCGCACATGCGAGTCCAGTCCGTCCCATTTATTGACGCCAACCACCAGCGCCCGTCCCTGTTCCACCACGAAGCCTGCGATATGCGCATCCTGGTCCGATATGTCCTGCTGCGCATCGAGCAGCAGTATCACCACGTTCGCATCCGAAATCGACTGCAACGTCTTCACCACCGAAAACTTTTCTACCGCTTCGAACACCTTGCCGCGACGTCGCAACCCGGCTGTATCGATCAACGTGTATTTGCGGCCACTTCGTTCGAAATCAACATAGATTGAATCGCGTGTGGTTCCGGGCATATCGAACGCGATCACGCGCTCCTCACCGACCAACGCATTGATGAGCGTCGACTTGCCGACGTTCGGCCGTCCCACGATGGCGATCTTGACGCCGCGCGCAGCCTTTTCTTCCGGATCTTCTTCCGGCTGTCCGGCATACGCAATCTCAAGCGCGTCGCCGATCATTTCCGTGACCCCGTCACCATGCGCCGCTGAGATCGCGCGTGGGTCACCCAGGCCGAGTTCGTAGAAATCGGCGGCGACCGCGCTGTACTTCATGCCTTCGGCCTTGTTGACCACAAGGAACAGCGGCCGACCGGTCTTGCGCAGATAGTCCGCAATCGCCTTGTCTTGCGGCGCGAGTCCGTTGCGGCCGTCGGTGATGAACACGACCACGTCGGCTTCTTCCACCGCCTGGCGCGTCTGGCGAGCCATTTCGTGCAGGATGCCGTCCTTCGCGACCGGTTCGAAACCGCCGGTGTCCACCACCAGGTATGGACGATCGCCAACACGGCCTTCGCCATAGTGACGGTCGCGAGTAAGACCGGGCAAGTCGGCGACGAGTGCGTCGCGCGAGCGCGTCAGGCGGTTGAAAAGCGTCGATTTCCCCACATTGGGGCGCCCCACGAGGGCAATTACGGGTTTCATCAGATGGTGTTCACAGTTGAACGCAAGGCGGATGATTCCGGCCTGGCGCGCGCCGGATTAAAGTCCGGAAACGGCGAGCCGCGAGTTTGCGTGGCCCGGCGATGTGTCGAAAATTAGCACGGTTCCAGCGGATCGGACGCGACACGCAGCGATGTTGCCGCTTATGTCCCGCTTCAACTACTACTTCCGTCCCGCTTATTTCCCGCATTCATGACGTTCGAAGCGCATGCGGTGCGCGCTGAGCGCTCCGTCGAACGACATGATCCATCCGGCAGCGTCACCCGGAGGTGTGGGCTGGTTTGCACAATCCTGCTGCCGGAATGCCGATGCATGGTGTTGCTTATGGTGTTGCCAGCATTACTTGTGCGCTTATTTGCCGCACGATAGTCCGTCACGCGCGGCCTTGATGAATCGATTCTATTCGCACGGCGCGGACTCAAAAACAAAAAGTCCGGAAAAGCACGAACGGCCGGCAAAGCCGGCGCGTTCGTCAGTCAGAACGTCAGATCAACTCAAACCAGATCAGCGGGGGCGAAAGCCATACAAACCACCGTCGTGCGTCTGAATGACCAGGGTATCGCCTGCCAGAACCGGCGCAGCGGTAATCGCGCTGCCATCGGTCTTCGCACGCCCGACGAATTCGCCATTGGTCGTGGAAAGAAAGTGCACGAAACCCTGATAGTCGCCGATCACAACCGCGCGGCCCAGAATGAACGGCACGCTGACTATGCGATTCTTCAGCTTGTCGTTTTTCCACAGCGTCGTGCCGTCGATCCCGCTAAATGCGTTGACGACCGACCAGTCGTCGCCCGCGGCCACGATTTCGTTATCCTGCGCGAGACCGCTGTCGCTCGAGAATGCTTTTTCCCATTGCGGCCGGCCGGAATTCGCATCGAAGCAGCCGATACGTCCCTGGAATGTCACTGCGCAACTCTCCGATCCGACCAGCGTCGGTGCGCCCGTCACGTCATTGATACGCTCGACTTCGGTGACGCCCTTCGGAAACGATACCGGCGTCTGCCAATAGGCGTCGCCGGTCTGCAGATTGATCGCAGCGAACGTGCCGCCCGGGAAGCCCGCCAGCACCGCCTGCGAGGCGGCAAACGTCATGCCCGCCGCCACGCGCAGGTTAAGCGGCACTGCGCGCGCCTGGAAGATCCACTTCTGTTCGCCGGTTTGCGCGTTGAACGCGACAACCTTGCCGTCGATCGTCCGGACGATCACAACGTCGTTACCCACGAGCGGCGGCGAGATGATTTCGCCGGGCGCCGTAGCCGTCCACAGTTGCTTGCCGTCCGGGCCAAGCACATAGACATTGCCTTTCAGGCCACCGACCGCAGTCAGGTTGCCGTCGCTGCCCACGCCCGCCGACAGATCGTCCTTCAGTTTGGTGCGCCACACGTCCTGACCGGTCTTCGAATCGATTTTTGCAACCGTACCATTGGCGCCCGCCGCATAAACGGCGTCGCCGACAGCGACCGGCGAGAACAGGTAACGCCCAGCCTTGCCCACGCTCGCTTTCCAGGCTTGCTCCACGTTCAGAACGGGCTTGATATCGACAAGCGGAGTCGGCACCCGGCGCTCGTCCTTGGTGGCACAGGCCGAGAGCAGGACTGTCATCGCACAGGCGAGCGGGAGAGCGTAGCGTTTCAGAAAATTCATCGGTGGACGCAACATGGATAAAGTGAATTCGGTTGATCGGTGTGCGGCGTGGCGCTCGGCCTTCACCGCTGAAAACCGGTGACTTTAACCTAGTGAGCGACGCGCCCGCACAAAGACAAGGGCGCTCGGCGAGGTGTAGCCCGCCGTCAATGTTAGCCGCCGAGTGCGTCCAGCTTGAACTGGACCAGTTGACGAGCGGACGAGTCGGACTTCGGCAGCGTGTCGAGCGCTACCTTGTAGGCCGCACGAGCGTCATCGCGCTTGCCTTCTGCAGCGAGCAGGTCGCCGCGACGATCCGACACTACGCCTTTGAATGCGTCCAGCGGCGCATCGGCCAGCACCTTCAGGCCTGCGTCATACTCTTTTTCGTCGAGGAGCAACAACGACAACCGCAGTTTCGCGATCTGTTTGTATTCGGCGTCCTTCGCGTGATCGGCCGCCCATTGCAGCTGCGTTTTCGCGCCCGCGCTGTCGCCCGTCATGTACAGGGATTTGGCCGCGGCCAGCGCCGTCATCTGCGCGTACGCAGTGCCGCCAAACTTGTCTTCCATGTCTGTGGACACGCGGGTGACGAGCGCCTTGTCACCGGCCGCCACCGCTTGCTGCACCTGGTCGTAGAGCACGGCGGCTTCCGCAGCCTGCCTGCGCTGCCAGAAGTTCCAGCCATTCCAGCCCGCCGCGACGACCAGCACCGCCAGCACGATCCAGGTTGTGGAGTTACCCCATTTGGCCCACCAGGCTTTCAGGTTTTCAAGTGACTCTTGTTCTTCGTGATAGCTCATGCCCAGCGTATTCCTTGACTACTTTTGTGTGCGCGTGCAACGCCGCGCGCCATTGTTTCGAGCCGCCGCGCAGGTGCTGCTCGCGCGGTGCCCCCTGACAATCAGTCGGCGCTGTCGGCGGCGGTTGCCACCATCGCATTGATTAGAAATTCGGTCAAGTCTTCCACCGGCACCGTGGCCTGCTCGTTCTTTTGACCCGTCGATTCAAGCGATGCGGCACGTAACGGCTTCACGCCGACCATGCCCTGCGCCAGTTCGTTCTCGCCGAGCACGACGGCGAATGCCGCCCCGCTTGCATCGGCCTTCTTCATTTGCGACTTGAAGCTTGCCGGCGTGCCGTCAGGGCTGCAATGGAGGATCACGTCGAGACCGGTATCGCGCAATCGCTCCGCGATGATAAAGGCCTGTTCCGCCGCCGCTTCGCCCTGATGAACGACATAAATATCGGTTCCCTCCGGCGCCGGGACGAGATCTTCTTCCTTCAGCAATTCAAGAATGCGCTCGATACCCATCGCCCAGCCGCAAGCCGCCGCAGCCTTGCCGCCGAGCTGCTCGATCAGTGGATCGTAACGGCCGCCGCCCGCCACCGTGCCTTGCGCGCCGAGCTTGTCGGTCACCCATTCGAACACGGTGAGGTTGTAGTAATCGAGGCCGCGAACGAGACGCGGATTGATCTTGAACGGAATGTTGTTCGCCTTCAGCAAGCGCTGAACACCCTCGAAGTGCGCGAGCGATTCCGTTCCGAGAAAATCGACGAGCTTTGGCGCGTTCTGCGCGATCTCCTGCATTGCCGGATTCTTCGTGTCCAGCACGCGTAACGGATTCGTGTAGAGCCGGCGTTTCGATTCTTCGTCGAGTACATCGACGTGTTGCTCGAGATACGCAATCAACTTTTCCCGATGCGCCGCGCGCTCTTCCGGCTGCCCCAGCGAGTTCAATTCGAGCCGGATACCGGAGAGCCCGAGGTCGTCCCACAGGCGCTGGCACATCATGATGATTTCTGCGTCCGTGTCCGGCCCGGCAAAGCCGAGCGCTTCCACGCCGACCTGATGAAACTGCCGATAACGCCCGCGCTGCGGCCGTTCATGGCGGAACATCGGGCCGATGTACCACAGCCGTTTCGGGCCGTCGTAGAGCATGTTATGTTCGATCGTCGCACGCACCACGGCAGCCGTATTCTCCGGGCGCAGCGTGAGCTGCTCGCCGTTGAGCGCGTCGGTAAAGCTGTACATCTCCTTCTCGACGATATCCGTCACTTCACCAATCCCGCGCGTGAACAACTGCGTGTGCTCGAGGATCGGCGTACGGATCTGCTGATAGCCGTAGGCACGCAGCATCGACTTGACGGTGCTTTCGAAGAATTCGTACAACGCGGCGTGTTCCGGCAGGATGTCATTCATGCCCTTCACGCCGCTCAACTTTTCGAGCTTTTTCTTGACTTCAGTCATCTGTCTTTAAAGTGTTTCTGCCTGCGCGGTTTCGCGCTTGCCGTAAGTGCGCGTAACGTACTCGCTGACGATTTGCTGGAAATCCTGGGCGATATGCTCGCCACGCAGCGTCTTCACCTTCACGCCGTCGATAAACACCGGCGCCGCCGGATTTTCGCCCGACCCCGGCAAGCTGATGCCAATATTTGCTTGCTTCGATTCACCCGGCCCGTTCACGATGCAACCCATCACCGCCACGTGCATCTTCTCGACGCCCGGGAACTTATCGCGCCACACAGGCATTTCGTTGCGCAAATACGTTTGAATCTGCGACGCCAGTTCCTGGAACAACGTGCTCGTGGTACGTCCGCAGCCCGGGCATGCAATCACCATTGGCGTGAACGAGCGCAAGCCCATGGTCTGCAAGATTTCCTGGCCGACGATCACTTCACCCGTTCGCGCGCCACCTGGTTCGGGCGTAAGCGAAATGCGAATGGTGTCGCCGATTCCTTCCTGCATCAGCACCGACAACGCCGCCGTCGATGCCACGATTCCCTTTGATCCCATGCCTGCTTCGGTCAAGCCGAGATGCAGCGCGAAACTGCAACGCTTTGCCAGCTCGCGATACACCGCGATCAGGTCCTGCACGCCGCTTACCTTGCACGACAGGATGATCTGGTCACGCCGGAGGCCGAGTTCGACCGCGCGTTCCGCCGAGCCGATCGCCGATTGAATCAGCGCTTCGTACATCACGCTTTGCGCTTCCCACGGCGTGGAGCGAGCCGCGTTTTCGTCCATCATCCGCGCGAGCAGATCCTGGTCGAGACTGCCCCAGTTCACGCCGATACGCACCGGCTTGTCGTAGCGTGCCGCCGCTTCGATCATCTGGGCGAATTGCGTGTCGCGTTTTGCACCGGCGCCGACGTTGCCCGGATTGATCCGGTATTTCGACAGCGCTTCGGCGCAAGCCGGGTAGTCGCGCAACAGTGTATGGCCGTTGTAATGAAAGTCGCCGACCAGCGGCACCGTGACGCCCATCCGGTCGAGCTGCTCACGCACCGCGGGCACTGCCGCCGCTGCTTCGGGCGTGTTCACCGTGATCCGCACGAGTTCCGATCCGGCTTGCGCCAGTTCCTTTACCTGAATCGCCGTGCCGATCGGGTCGGCTGTGTCAGTGTTGGTCATCGACTGGACGCGCACAGGCGCATCGCCGCCGATCGTGACTAACTGGCCGCCCCAGCGCACATCGACCGCGTGCGACGCCCGGCGCTTCCACGATCCGCCGAAGACCGGCTGAGACGAACAAATCTTGCTTTCAATTAGGGGTTGTTGAGCTTCGGATTGCATCGAAAGACCCTTTGCGCCGCCGGCTATCACACGGTGACGCGTATCTGGACATGAATGAGACTCGAGGACATGAAACCGGCGCCGCACCTTTGCGACGCCCTGATGAATCTTCCCACGATTCCGTGTCAAGGCTGAGTAATGAACCCGATGTGAGCCATCAGGCCTATTGTTCACGCCGTTGAACGGAGCTTTCAGACGCGCTACAAAAAGCGCTGTCTAAACAACTGAGCAACTCAGGGTAACGAAAAGCGCGCGACATTGCCCTTCGCCGGTCCGAATTTAGCTGGATCGACGGGTTGTCCATCGAACATCAGCGAATCGACGCCGGCCCGATTTCCCATCGTGATCTTGAACGGTGCGTCGCCTTCAACGCGCTGGACTGAACCGGCCTTGACCAGCCCCGAAAATACTTCCTTGCCATCCTTCTGCCGTACGCTGAACCAGCTGTCGCTGGCCACCTTCAATTCGAGCGCATTCGCGCCGGAACCGACTGCCGTGGTGGCAGCCACAGCAGATGCTTGCGCCGCCGGCACAGCTTTCGTCGAATTGGTCAACGGCACGGTGACGGGAACGTTCGCGTCTTTCGCGGCCGCGCCCTGAACGGCAGCAATCGTCGATGAAGACGCGGGAAGCGCATTCGTTCCCAACGGGCTCGGCATCGGTTGAGCGCCGGCCTGCTGCGTACCGGCCGCGTGATCCGGAGGCGTTGCGTTAGCGGCGTCTCCCGGAGCGACAGACCCTTCGTTCGAGGTCGTTTCCCCGGCGGTCGCCACCGATGAACTCGCGCTCGTCTCGCCACTAGTTGCCTCGGTCGCGCCATTGGCGCTGGCCTTCAGTTTGGCGAGCCACGCCGATGAGTCGCCACCGGTGTGCCACATTGCGAGTGCAATGACGGCGACGATCACCGCCGCCACGCCCCATAACCACGACCGGCGCTTCGGCGAACCGCCGAGCGGCACGGATACGCGGCCGCGCGGCAAGCCCGCACCGGACGACGCCGGCAATGACAAATTTTGCTCGACCGGACCGCTTGCCTGACGCAACGCTGCCGTAAACGGAGCCGGGTCGGCACCCATTATTTTTGCGTAGCTGCGCACGATGCCGGCCGCGAAGTTCCTGTCCGGGAAAAGGCTAAGGTCGCCGCTCTCAAGTCCACGCAATTTTTGCGGCGATACTTTCAGCCGCGCGGATACGTCGTCGATCGACCAGTTCTTCGCCTCGCGAAGCTGCGAAAGACGCGCGCCTACCGCTGCGACCGACTCGAGGCCCGCGGCCTGAATTCCGCCCGGCATGGCGCTCGCGGCGTTCTCGGGCTGACTTCCGGGCAAAGCTCCGGCCTGACCGCCTGACTGGCCACTTTTATGAGCGCCAAACGGCGTCGGGTGCTGCGGCTCACTCATCCCAAATTCCTCGCATCGATTCTTTTTTGTCGCTGTTCAGCTTGATCGCTGTGCATAACGCCACGGCACGATACAACCGAGCCGGTGTGGCAGACCGCTTTATAACAAAATGCACGCCATTGCGCGCCGACTTTGATCGTTTATTGCCGGATTTTCCGGTTCCAACGTCGAATGAGGCACCGCAGGTCGGCAGCACGCACACTCCGCTCTAATCTTTCTTACGCATCTTGCTTACTTCAAACAGCCCGAACCTCGATGACTTTCGCTGTCTTGCCCATACGCTGCGCGAGACGGGTACGGTCCTGAACTGCGCCGGCCAACTGGCCGCATGCCGCGTCGATATCGTCGCCCCGCGTCTTGCGGACCGTTGTCACGACGCCTGCGTCCATTAACACCTGAGCGAATCGTTTGATCTGGTCATTGCTCGATCGTTTCAAGCCTGATTCGGGGAATGGGTTGAACGGAATCAGATTGAATTTGCATGGAACGTCACGCGTAAGTGCGACCAACTCGTGCGCATTCGCTTCGCTGTCGTTCACGCCGTCGAGCATGCAGTATTCGAACGTGATGAAGTCTCGCGGCGCCACCTTCAGGTAGCGTTGGCACGCCGCCATCAGTTCACGCAGGGGATACTTCTTATTCAGCGGCACCAGCATGTCGCGCAACGGATCGTTCGGCGCATGCAGCGATACGGCCAGCGCCACCGGCAAATCTGCGCCGAGACGGTCCATCATGGGCACGACGCCCGACGTGGACAACGTCACCCGGCGACGCGACAGCCCGTACGCGTTGTCGTCGAGCATCAGCCGCATGGCGGGGACCACGGCGTCGTAATTGAGCAGCGGTTCGCCCATGCCCATCATCACGACGTTGGTCACCACGCGATCAGCCTTGCCGTTCGTGGCGTTGGCTGCGCCGCCTTTTGATGCGCGCAGCGCAAATTCCGCCATCCGCAACTGCCCAATGATCTCGCCAGTGCTCAAGTTGCGTGAAAAACCTTGCTTGCCGGTGGAGCAAAACCGGCAATTCACAGCGCAACCCGCTTGCGATGAAACGCACAGCGTGCCGCGATTTTCTTCGGGGATATAAACGGTCTCCACCGCGTTGCTGTTCCCTACGTCGAGCAGCCATTTGCGCGTGCCGTCGGTAGAAACGTGGTCGCTGACGATGGCAGGCATATC
Source organism: uncultured beta proteobacterium (assembly GCA_963708695.1). GTDB lineage: Bacteria > Pseudomonadota > Gammaproteobacteria > Burkholderiales > Burkholderiaceae > Caballeronia. The sequence continues at coordinate 20,561 of CAVPTS010000024.1, read as the reverse complement.
CATGCTTGCCCGGCCCTTCAATTTTTCACGCAGCGATTTCGCCAGGTCCGTCATGCCGTCGAAATCGTCGGCGCCGAACTGGTGAATCCAGCGTTGCAATTGCTTGGCGCGAAACGGCTTTTCGCCCAGGCTGTCGCAATAAGCGACGAGCCCGGCGGCATCGAGGTCCAGAAGGTTGACGGTGGAGGCTGTCATTCGATTTCTGCCATTTCCCTGATGAGCGAACCGAAACGCGTTCTGAGCCGCATTTCGGTTCGCTCTATTTAGGTTCGCGCTTTAGTTATTTCGCGCCAATTCCTGCGGTAAATCTACTCCCGAATCAACGCGAATAAACGTTCACTTCCGGGAAGAAGAAAGCAATTTCCTGACGTGCGGTTTCTGCTGCGTCCGAACCATGCACTGCGTTAGCGTCGATGCTGTCTGCGAAATCAGCGCGAATCGTGCCTTTGTCGGCCTTCTTCGGATCGGTTGCGCCCATCAGGTCACGATTCGTCAGGATGGCGTTTTCGCCTTCCAGCGCCTGGATCATCACGGGACCCGAGATCATGAATTCGACGAGGTCCTTGAAAAACGGACGCGCGGCGTGAACCGCGTAGAACTTTTCTGCGTCAGCACGCGACAGATGGACCATACGAGCAGCGATGATCTTGAGACCAGCTTGTTCGAAACGGCTGTAGATCTGGCCGATCACATTCTTTGCCACTGCATCCGGTTTAATAATCGACAGGGTGCGCTCGATCGCCATGAAAAACTCCAAAAAATGAACGGGTTACGAATATAAATGAATCGACAATTATAGCACGAGGCATTGTATGATTGCGATGGAAACCTTACGGCTTCGTAAGCATCAAAGCATGCAACAGGCAGTGTCCGCGCAATGAAATGCCCGGTAATTTTAGCGGTCGTTGCGCTGCAGTGCAGCAGTGTTGAATTAGGCGCAACATAGGCGCATATCGAATACGTATGAGTCGGTCCGGCGGTCAGCGTAGAATGATGTTCGCGGTTTTTCGCGGCGAGCGCACCACGAGCACGCCGCCAGTATTTATGAATGCCGGGACTGCTTACGGCGGCGATCACGGCACGTCGTACGACAGTTGAGCCGGCATTTTCGAACAGATGGCTTCACACAAAGTTTAGGCAAGGAGAAACCATGAACGAATCCCCTTACGGTTTTGGTCGCAGTGGTAGTGTCACGTCGTCCGAAACCCGCAATCGCGTACTACGGAATACGTACTGGCTGCTCGCGCTTTCCATGGTGCCGACAGTGCTTGGCGCATGGGTGGGCGTAGCGACGGGCTTCTCCCTGTTCGCGGCCACCAGCCCGGCCATGAGCTTTATCGCTTTCATGGCAATCGCCTTTGGCTTCATGTTTGCCATCGAGCGCACGAAAAACAGCAGCTTGGGTGTTGTCGTACTGCTCGGGTTCACGTTCTTCATGGGCCTGATGCTGTCGCGCCTGCTGAGTTTCATACTCGGCTTCTCGAATGGGCCGCTGCTCATCATGATGGCGTTTGGCGGCACGGGCGTGATCTTCGCGACCATGGCGACCATCGCGACCGTCAGCAAGCGTGACTTTTCCGGCCTCGGAAAGTGGCTTTTCATGGGCGTCCTGGTGCTGCTGCTGGCCGCGTTCGCAAACGTCTTCCTGCACTTGCCGGCGTTAATGCTGACAGTGTCGGTTCTGGCCATCGTGATTTTCTCGGCTTACATGCTGTTTGACGTCCAGCGCGTGGTGAACGGCGGCGAAACGAACTACATCAGCGCGACGCTTGCGATCTATCTGGATCTGTACAACGTGTTCACGAACTTGCTGGCGCTGCTCGGCATCTTCGGTGGCAACCGGAACTAATTGCTGGTTAGCATTGGTTTCGCTTCGTAAAAAACCGGCCTTTCAAGGCCGGTTTTTTTATGTCCGAGAGAAGCGCACGTCCGCGTGAACGCCGGCGCCGCTCAGTCGCGCTCAAATAACGCAATCGATTCGACGTGCGATGTATGCGGGAACATGTTCACCACGCCCGCGCCTTTCATCCGATAACCCGCCTCGCGCACGAGCACGCCGGCATCGCGCGCCAGTGTTGCCGGATTGCAGGACACATATACGATCCGTTTCGGCAACGGGCCATCGCCGCTTTGCGCAATCTCCGCCAGCGCCTTCGATACCGCCAATGCACCTTCACGCGGCGGGTCGATGAGAAATTTATCGAAGGAGCCTAGCGCGCGCAGATCCTCCGCCGTGATCTCGAACAGGTTTCGGCATGCGAACGACGTGTGTCCATCGACACCATTCGCCCGCGCATTTTCGAGCGCACGTTCGGTCAGCCCGGCACTGCCTTCAATACCCACCACTTCGCGCGCCACCCGCGCGAGCGGCAGCGTGAAATTGCCGATACCGCAGAACAGGTCCAGCACCCGGTCCGTGCGCTGCGACGCCAGCAGCCGCAACGCGCGGCTGACGAGCACGCGGTTGATCTGATGATTGACCTGGGTGAAATCGGTCGGCTTGAACGGCATGCGAATGCCGAATTCCGGCAGCGTGTAAGCCAGTTCCTGATCGGCCGGATAAAACGGATAGGCCGTCTCCGGACCCTTCGGCTGCAGCCAGAACTGAATGCCGTGCGTATCGGCGAAAGTACGCAGCAGCGCCTCGTCCGCTTCGGTGACCGGGTCGAGAATCCGCAACACGAGGGCGGTCACCTCCGCGCCGACCGCCACTTCAATCTGCGGCAGGCGATCACGAATGGACAGGTCGCGCACCAGCAAACGCAGCGGCACAAGCAGCGCCGACACATGTGGCGGCAGCACTTCGCACGTTGGCATATCGGCGACGTAACTGCTTTTCTTCTCGTGAAACCCAACCAGCGCCCCGCCTTTTCCCGCGATAAGCCGCACGGACAGCCGCGCCCGATAACGATATCCCCACGACGGCCCGTGAATCGGCCGGTAAATCGTTTCCGCGTGCAGTTTGCCGATGTGTTGAAGGTTGTCCTCGAGCACACGCTGCTTGACCGCGATCTGAGCACGTACGTCGAGATGCTGCATGGAACAGCCGCCGCATGTGCCGAAATAAGGGCATTTCGGCCGAGTACGCATCACGCTCTCGCGCAGCACCTTCACCAGCAACGCCTGCTCGAACGCGGCCTTCCTGCGAAAGGTCGCGTACGACACGCGTTCGCCCGGCAGCGCGCCTTCCACGAAAATGACCTTGCCTTCCAGTCCCTCTGCGGTCGTCGCACGGCCAACGCCCTGCGCTTCCATATCGAGCGACTTGATTTCGATCTCGAGCGGCACAGCCGATGGATCCAGAGGAACGATTCGAGCCGGCGGGTTCCTGCGGCGATTGGAGTTTTTTCGAGCGTGAGACACCTGCGGACTTCCTGGCTGTTATAAAAACGAGGGGTGCGAAATGCATGGAACGCAAGATTGTAGACGATGCCCGAAAGGCCCTCGCCAGATGCCTAGCGCTCGAACGCCGCCAGATATTCAACCCAGTGCGGAGCGGGTTCGAGGGCAAGCGCATTCTTCACGAAGCTGATTTCGTCGGCGTACTCTTCCGGCGAAAAACCGCCGCGCATCAGCTGGAAACGGCAATACATCAGATACGTGTTGACCACGTCCGTCTCGCAATAATTGCGGATTTCGTCGATGCGCCCTTCCTGAATACGCCTGCCAGACCTTGCCGCCGTCCATGCCGAGCTTGCCGGGAAAGCCGCACAGCTTGGCGAGCGCGTCGAGCGGCGCATTGGCGCGCGCCTGATACATCGCCAGCACGTCCATCAGGTCGGTGTGGCGCGCGTGATAGCGGCTGATGTAGTTGTTCCAGCGGAACTCGCGGTCGTCGTCGCCGAGATCCCAGTAGCGCGGAGGCCGGGATGCCGTGCACCAGCGCGCGATAGTGCAGCACCGGCAGATCGAAACCGCCGCCGTTCCACGACACCAGTTGCGGCGTGTACTTTTCGATCACGCGAAAAAACGACTGGATCAGCGCCGCCTCGGTGTCCGTCGCTGCGTGCCGAGCGAGCGCACGCGAAAGCCGTTGTTGTCGCGAAACACGCAGGAAATGGCGGCGATGCGCTGCAGATGGTGCGGCAGGAAGTCGCTGCCCGTACTTTCGCGGCGCGCGGCAAAAGCGTGCTCCGCGACTTCGGCGTCGGTGAGCGTGGCGGGCAGATCTTCGAGACGGCGAATGCCGTCGACATCGGGAATCGTCTCGATGTCGAAAACGAGAATCGGTGTCATTCAGCGCCTTATAGAACGGCGTCCTTGCGCACACCGTTGGAGGCAAAGAAGCGCTTGAGCCGGACCAGCGCTTCCTGCTGGATCTGGCGCACGCGCTCGCGCGTCAGGCCCATTTCGTCGGCCAGCTCTTCGAGCGTGGCCGGTTCGATGTGGTTCAGCCCGAAGCGGCGCTCGATCACGTGCCGATGCTTGTCGGACAGACGCGCCAGCCACGCGCGCGTCAGCGTTTCCAGTTCGCGATGCTGCACTTCGGCATCTGGCGACTGGCTGTGCGTCGTCGGACAGCAGATCGAGCAGGCTGCTCGCCGGATCGAGATCGAGCGGCGCGTCGAGCGACGCGGTGTGTTCGTTCAGCGCGAGGATGTCGGTGACTTCGTCGGTGCGTCTTCCCGGTCAGATACGCGATGTCGTCGATGCTGGCGTCGCGTCGCTCCGGCGCGATCGCCGCCGTTGAATTCACCGAGCTTTTCTCGAGATGGCGCTTCGCGCGCAGCACCTGATTGAGTTCGCGAATCACGTGCACCGGCAAACGCACGGTGCGCGCCTGATTCATGATCGCGCGCTCGATGCTCTGGCGGATCCACCACGTGGCATACGTCGAAAAACGGAAGCCGCGCGTGGGATCGAATTTCTCGATGGCGTGCATCAGGCCGAGATTGCCCTCCTCGATCAGATCGAGCAACGGCACGCCGCGATTCAGATAACCCTTCGCGATGCTGACCACGAGCCGCAGATTGCGCTCGATCATCACCTGCCGCGCCTCGAATTCGCCCGCCTTGGCAAGCCGCGAATAACGCTGCTCTTCCTCGACCGTCAGCAGCGGCTTGACGCTGATGCGATTCAGGTAGTGCTGGATGGTGTCGGCGGTGAGTTCGGCCTGCAGCATCGACGCGGAAGTCGTCGACGTCGGGCGCGGCATCGTTTGCGCCGTCGACTGCGTCTCGCCGGCCTCCTCCGCGCCGTCTTCGTCGCTCGTCGAGGTCGGCGTCGGCCGTTTCGGATCTGTCTCGTCTGCGTGGCTCGAAGCGCCGTCTTCCACCGTAGGCTGCGTGGGTCGGCTGATCGTCTCAGTCTCGGCTTGCGGCGGGCGGCGCTTCGATTTCGGCATGGTGGTTTCGCTTATTGCGGCGGCAAATACTTCAGTGGGTCGACAGGTTTGCCCTGCCGGCGAACTTCGAAATGCAACATCACACGGTCCGAATCGCTATTGCCCATCTCGGCGATCTTCTGCCCTTTTGTCACCGCGTCTCCCTCTTTTACCATCAAAGCGCGGTTATGTGCGTACGCGGTAAGAAAAGTTGCGTCGTGCTTGATGATGATGAGATTGCCGTATCCGCGCAGACCATTTCCGGCATAAACAACCCGTCCATCCGCCGACGCATTGACCGGATCGCCAGCCGCGCCGCCAATGTTGACGCCCTTGTTCTTCGCGTCGTCGAACGTGCCGAGAATCGGTCCGCGCGCCGGCCAGATGAACGCGGGCTGACCGGCGGCGCCGCCGCCTCGCCGTTGTCGATACCGGTTGCGGGCGGCTGATTCATGGCCAGCCCTGGCGCGGTTCCCGACGACGGTCCCATACCCGACGACGAACCGTAATTCGGCGGCGGCGGCGTGCCGCCATTCGCGCCGTAACGTACTGACAGCGGCTGCGCTTGCACTCCGCCGCCCACGATCGGCGCGGTAGACACACCCGGCGTGGCCGCCGCGAGATTCGCACCCGGCGGCGCCACGCGCAGCAACTGATCGACTTCGATCTGATTCGGGTTCGTCATGTTGTTCCACGACGCGATGTCCCGATAATTCTGACCGTTTTCCAACGCGATCCGGTATAGCGTGTCGCCCGGTTTCACGCGGTAATAGCCGGGCGGCGGCGGACCGAGCGGCACACGGCACCGTCCTGCGCCGCTTGCGTGCCGATAGCCGCTCCGGTCCGGTCGACGACGGGCGCCTGGTCCATCCGCGTCGCGCATGCCGGCCAGCAAGGACAGCGCCACGACGCATACACCGCGCTGAACCACGGTCAAAGCGGGGTTCGCGCTCACTTCTCGTTTAGCACGCAACATACTCATCGGTGTCAAATCACTCCGGATTTTAAAGGTACAAAGAAAACGCGATCAAGCCGCGACTCGCGCCATTGCGTGGGCGAAACGCGCTCGACGAGCGTCAGTACTTGCGCTTGCGCCGTCTGCGATCCGACCGGCGCGACAAGCCGGCCGCCGACAGCGAGTTGATCGAGCAACGCCTGCGGGACATCGAGCCCGGCGCAGGCTATCACGATGGCGTCGAATGGCGCAGCCGCCGGCAGTCCGAGACGGCCATCGCCGTAATGCAAACGGATGTTCGGCACGCGCAACGGGCGCAAATTCAGCTTCGCGCGCTCGGATAACGGCCGAATCCGTTCAATGGAATACACATCGGTCGCGACCTGCGACAGCACGGCCGCCTGATAACCGCAGCCTGTGCCGATTTCCAGCACGTTCGTCAGCGTGCGCCCGGCCGCCACCAGCTCGATCATCCGCGCGACCACCGAAGGCTTCGAGATGGTCTGGTGATGGCCGATCGGCAGCGCGGCATCTTCGTAAGCCTGGGCCGCAAGACCCGGGATCGACGAACATATGGCGCGGCACCGCCGACATTGCGGCAAGCACGCGCGGATCTGTAATGCCGTTCGCGCGCAGCCGTTCGACCATCCGTTCACGCACCCGTTCAGATGTCAGCGCGTGCGTGCTTTGCACGGCGGCTTGCAGCGCAGTCTTTCGAACCGCATTCGGCTTGACGTCCTGCTGCGGTGTGGCTGATTGCGACGGCGGCCTCTCATCCGGCTTGCCGTGCGTCAATGCGTGCGTGATTACGTGCGTCTTTACTTGGGTCTTTCCGTGGCCGGGAAAGTCGCGCGTTTCGTTCTGACGCGCACCCGAGCGCAATGCGCTTGGCTGATGATGCGCGACAACAGTGGAAGGCTTCGACGCTGCGTGCAGTCTTCCAGCCGGACGATGTGCGTCGACCGAGGACGTTCCCGAAAGCGCCATGACGCTGCGCGCCGCAGTATTGCCGACGAGCGCCGGCGGCTTTTTCGTCGCGGCGTTCGCTTTCGCGCCGGCATGCACAGCCGTGGACAGTTTCGCCGCCTTGCCGCCGGTCAGTTTTGCCGTAGCAGCTGCGGGTTTTGAGGCAGTGCTCGCGCCCGAAACCGCTTTTAACGTCGGCTTGATTGACGGCTTGATACTTTGCTTCCCGCTTGCATCGGGACGCGCAGTCGCTTTGCGCGGCTCGCGGACCAGATCGGCAAGCGCGAGCGGAAAGCGTTTCGCGCGCTCGTGCGTCATGAACGGCGGCTCCGCGCCTCGGCCCACTCGCGGGTCGCCGGCAGCAGCCTGGTGTGCGTGAGATCCAGTTGCAGCGGCGTGATCGAAATATGACCGTTCGCAACTGCGTGAAAGTCAGTTCCTTCGCTTGCATCGAGCGCATCGCCGGACGGTCCGATCCACCAGATCGGATTGCCGCGCGGATCGATTTGACGTATCACCGGCTGCGACTGATGGCGCTTGCCAAGCCGGGTGATGCGCCACTCGCCCATCTGGTCGTACGGCAGACTCGGAATGTTGACGTTCAGCAGCGGATGGCCGGTCATGGGGTGCGCTAGAAAATGCGCGACGATGTCCGCCGCCACGCGCGCCGCGTCGTCGAGATGCAGCCAGTCGCGCCCGACCAGCGAAAACGCAATAGCCGGCACGCCGAACATGAACCCCTCCGTGGCGGCCGCGACCGTCCCGGAGTAAAGCGTGTCCTCGCCCATGTTCTGGCCGTTGTTGATGCCCGATACGACCAAATCCGGTTGCTCCGCCAGCATGCCCGTCAGCGCGATATGCACCGAGTCCGTCGGCGTGCCGTTCACATAGTTAAAACCGTTCGGCGCAGTGTGAATGGTGAGCGGACGCGAAAGCGTCAGCGAGTTCGAAGCGCCGCTGCAATTTTGCTCGGGCGCCATCACGGTGACTTCGCCAAGAGGCTGCATGGCCGCATGCAGCACGTTGAGGCCGCGGGCCAGATAACCGTCGTCGTTGCTGAGTAGGATTCGCATCCGACGATTGTAACCGAGGAAAGATGGCGCGCGGACCGGCGCCGGAGCCCTCTGCCGAACGGCCAGTTCCCTCGTGCCGTACCGGATGATTTCGCGCTTTTTAATAGGCCTGACGGCTAACGCCACGGCGGCAAACGCACGCCAACGGAGCGCTGTTCTACACTGGCACATCACCAAATTCACAAGGAGACGCCATGCGCGCCATTCGATGCCACCAGTACGGACCGCCAGAATCCCTCGTTCTTGAGACATTGCCCGATCTGCGTCCCGGCCCCGGCGAAGTGGTGATCGACGTGCGCGCCGCCAGCGTGAATTTCCCTGATGTCCTGGTGATCCAGAACAAATACCAGATGAAGCCCGCGCTACCGTTCACGCCGGGCGCCGAATTCGCGGGTGTCGTGCGCGAGGTGGGCGCGAACGTCACGCGGCTTCGCGTCGGCATGCGGGTCGCCGCCTATACGGCGCAAGGCGCGTTCGCCGAGCAGGCGCTGGCTAGCGAGGCGGCCTGCATGCCGCTGCCCGACGACATCGACTTTGCAACTGCTGCGGCCATCACGCTGGCGTATGGCACGTCGCATCACGCGGTGGTCGACCGCGGCGCGCTAAAAGCCGGCGAAACCATGCTCGTGCTGGGTGCAGCGGGCGGCGTGGGGCTGGCTGCGGTTGAAATCGGCAAGGCACTCGGGGCGCGGGTCATCGCGGCGGCGTCGAGTTCGGAAAAGCTCGCGCTGTGCGTGGAACACGGTGCGGACGCTACCATCAATTACACGAGTGAAAACCTGCGCGAACGGATCAAGGCTCTGACGGACGGGAATGGGCCGGACGTCATTTACGATCCGGTCGGCGGCGAGTATGCGGAACCGGCATTTCGCAGCATCGGCTGGCGCGGGCGCTATCTCGTGGTGGGGTTTGCGAACGGCGAGATCCCGAAGCTGCCGCTCAATCTCACTCTGCTCAAGGGCGCGAGCATTGTTGGCGTGTTTTGGGGCCAGCATATACAACGCGAACCCGAACTGGCGAGCGCGGCAATGCAGCAAATGTTCGGCTGGATCAAGGAAGGCCGGTTGCGGCCTCACATCACGAAGCGTTATTCACTCGAGCAGACCGCCGAAGCCTTGAGCGATATGGCGAGCAGACGCGTGTCCGGGAAAATCGTGATCGAGACCTGACGGCGCGCGCCGCCTGGTTACTTTTTGGCGGCCGGGACATCAGCCATTCAGACCCCGATACTCAAATCGCCGCGCTTGCCCGCAGCCCCGCAATTTCGTCCGAATCATATCCGAGCGATTGCAGGACTTCGTCGGTGTGTTCACCGAGTTGCGGCCCGAGCCAGCGCGTCTCGCCGGGCGTCTCCGACAGCTTCGGCGTCACATTCGGCAGCGCGATCTCCCGGCCGTCCTGCCACGGGAAATGCTGGATCATCTGGCGTGCGATGTACTGCGGATCGGTGAACATGTCGGCGACGCTGTAGATGCGGCCCGCTGGAACATCGGCGGCGTTCAGGACGGCGAGCGCTTCGTCTATGGACCGCGTGCACAGCCAGACTGCGAATGGCGTCGTCGATCTCCCGCGTGCGCGGCACGCGCCCGTCATTCGATGCCAGGGTGGGATCATTGCCCAGATCTTCACGACCGATGGCAAGCATCAGCCGCTTGAAGATCGGATCGCTATTGCCGCCGATCACGATGCTGCCGTCGCGGCATGGATACGTATTCGACGGCACGATGCCCGGCAGCGATGCGCCCGTGCGTTCGCGGATCATCCCGTACACGCCGTATTCCGGCACGACGCTTTCCATCATGTTGAAGACGGCTTCGTAGAGCGCGACATCGACCACCTGGCCCTGTGCCGCCGTTCGCCTGCCGGTGATGCAACGCCATCAGCGCGCCGATCACGCCGTGAAGCGCGGCAATGGAGTCGCCGATCGAAATGCCGATGCGCGGCGGCGGCAAATCGGGGTAGCCGGTGATATGGCGCAATCCGCCCATCGATTCGGCGATCGCACCAAAGCCCGGCCGATCGCGATACGGCCCGGTCTGCCCGTAGCCGGACAAACGCACCATGACGAGGCCGGGGTTATCGGCGGACAGCACCTCGTAGCCGAGCCCGAGTTTTTCGAGCAGGCCCGGCCGAAAATTTTCCACGACGATATCCGCTTCCTTCGCCAGCCGCCGGACGATTTCCTTGCCTTCCGGGGCTTTCAGATTGACGGTCACCGATTTTTTATTGCGCGCCTGGACGGCCCACCATAGCGATGTCCCGCCGACTTCCGGATAGAGCTTGCGCCATTTGCGCAGCGGATCGCCGCCGTTCGGATCTTCGATCTTGATGACGTCGGCGCCGAACTCGCCCATGAAGCGCGAGGCGAACGGCCCCGCGATCAGCGTGCCGAGTTCGAGCACCTTGACGCCGGCGAGCGGCCCCGTGGATGCGCTCATGGTGTCTCCTTCGTTGTTGTTTTCACGACGGCTCGCAATGACTTGCGCGCCGTCAGAGCGGGATATCGAGCGCCCGAAACCGTGGCGAGCCATCGGCGAGGGTGTCATTGAACATCGCGGCGGGACGCACCCACAAACCGTGATCGTGCGGCCAGAGATGCTCATAGACGATCATCGTCTCTTCCGTCTCTGAATGCCGCGCCACGCCGATCACGCGATATAACCCGCCCTTGTAATGCCGGTGCGTGGCGAGCGCCAACGCTTCTGCTTCGGTCATGTGATTGCCTTCCTGTTGCCGTCTAGACCGAGCGCCGATCCAGCATCGCGCGGGCGATCGTGCCGGCATCGACGTATTCGAGTTCGCCGCCCACCGGCACGCCGCGCGCGAGGCGCGTCACCTTCAGCCCCTTCGACTTGAGCGTCTGCGCGAGGTAATGCGCGGTGGCTTCGCCCTCGTTCGTGAAGTTCGTGGCGAGCACGATCTCCTTCACGAGCCCGTCGGTGGCGCGCTGGATCAGGCGATCGAAATGAATCTCCTTCGGGCCGATGCCATCGAGCGGACTCAGCCGCCCCATCAGCACGAAATACAGCCCGCGATAAGTCAGCGTCTGTTCGAGCATGATCTGGTCGGCGGGCGTTTCGACCACGCAGAGCAGCTCGGGGTCGCGCTCGGAATCGCAGGCAGACCTCGCAGATCTGCGCCTCGGTGAACGTGTTGCACTTCTCGCAGTGCTGCAGATGCTCGGTCGCGAACATCAGCGATCGGCCGAGCTTTTCGGCGCCTGGCCGATCGTGCTGCATCAGGTGATAGGCCATGCGCTGCGCCGACTTGGGACCGACGCCCGGCAACGCGCGCAGCGCTTCGACGAGCGCCGACAAGGCGGAAGGTTGTTTCATGCGCGGTGGCCGTGTGCTTTGAGGTTGATGTGATCAGAACGGCAGCTTGAAGCCCGGCGGCATCGGCATGCCGGCCGTCATGCCGCTCATCTTTTCCTGCGTGGTGGCTTCGGCCTTGCGCACGGCGTCGTTGAATGCGGCGGCGACGAGGTCTTCCAGCATGTCCTTGTCGTCGGCGAGCAGGCTCGGATCGATCGATACACGGCGCACGTCGTTCTTGCAGGTCATCGTCACCTTCACGAGACCCGCGCCCGACTGGCCTTCCACTTCGATCAGGGCGAGTTCGTCCTGCATCTTCTTCATGTTGTCCTGCATCTGCTGGGCTTGCTTCATCAAGCCGGCGAGTTGGTTCTTCATCATGGTCGGGCTCCTTCTGGAAACGGGGTAAAGAGGATGAGTGACGTGCCGCGCGGTTCAGGTTTTGGCTCAAGTCCGCATCGGCTGTGAATGTGTGCTTTGTTTCGGTGTTCTCTCGAGTTCTTGACGCATGGCAGGAGTTCCACCCTCACGCTTTCTGAACTCTCTTGATCTGATACTTTGACTCTTTTGCGCCGCGGGGTTCTCAGCTTCTGGCTCTGTGCTCCCAGCGTTCGCATGGGTTGCCTTTCGGCTTTCAGTTCGGCGATGCCGCGTTTTGGCCGCCGCCCTTCGTGCCACTATCCGATGCGAGCGGCTTGATCGAACCCTGCACAATACTCGCGCCGAAGTCGCGGATCAGCGACTGCACGAACGGGTTTTGCGTGATTTCCTGCTCCGCTTGCTGCTGGCGCTGCGCGCGAGCAGCAGCGTCGACCGCAGCCGCCGTGCGACGCGCGGGGCCCACACTCACGCTCACTTCGAGCGCACGGCCGAGCTTGTCGGCCAATGCAGCCTTGAGCTTGGCGACCTGCGCGCTTTCTGCGTATTGCGGGACCGGCACGCTAAGCGTAATCGACCCCACGTCACACGCAGTCAGTTCGCTGTTGAATGCAAGTTGGTACGCGATCCCCTTCAACGGCAAATCCACAGCAAGCGAAGGCCAATCACCGCTTACGCCAATAGCATCGAGCGCAACGGCAGGCGGAAGCGGACGAGCATCAGCTTTGGACACGGGCTTGGCGGCGGGGGCTTCGTTGAAGCCGAAATCGTCGGGACCGCTTTCAAAAGCCGGCACAAAACCGTCGTCAGGCGGCATGAAATAACCATCCTCCGATGACATCGGCTGATAATCGTCCAGCGGCATCTCTTCCCACGGAGGTATTGCAGCATTGGCATAGGTGTTGCGCTGATCGCCAGCGTTTGCGTCTTTGCCATTCGCGTGGAGCGACGAGCCGCCAGCCCTGGAATCGGCCGGCGCTGCCGCTGCGCTTCGATCCGCCAACGCCGCCGGTCGACGCGGCACCGGAACCTGCACAACCGGCGCAACCTTCGGCGTGATCGGCTTGCGTGCGGGCTCAGGCGAGCGCCCGCCACGATCCGGCGAAACTCGCATGCCGGCGCTGCGCAATACATCGAGTGCTGCGCTGGCGCCCCCCGCGGCGCGCGTCGAAACGCTTGCGATTTTCTCACCCGGTTGCGGCGGCTGACTTTTCGCCGGTTCTACAGCTGCAGGTTCTTGGGCGATTGCCGCAAGCGGTGGCGCGACGGACTCGGGTGCGGACGGCTGAGCAGCAGACGTGTCGTCCTGCGGAGCATCGAGACTGGTATTGGCGAGCAGCGACGGTGTATCGGCGGACGGTTGCGCGATTGCTTCTGGCGAAGCTTGCGCAGCGAGCGCTACGGCCGAAGTGCCTGGAACATCAGCAAGACTGCCCTCGCCTTCGATATCTTTCCCAGCATTCCCAGCAACAGGCACGGCCTCGGCGACATGCGTCCCCGACACGGCCTCAGCCCGAGTCTCCTGAATTGTTTCCGATACCGATTGAACTGCGTCGCCAGAATCGCCGAGGGCGGGTAAAGAAGCAACAAGGGTATCGATACTCCCGGCAACTTGATCTGGCCCGCCAGTCACCGATACAGACTTTGCGACCTGCACCGGATCGACTGCATGGCTTTGCGCCGCGATGTTCGCGCTGTGCGCAGCGACATCCTTGTGCAAAGCCGAAGCCAAACCGCTTCCTTCGCCAGCAACACTGACCTCCGGCGCACGCGATAACGCCGGCTTGGGCGCATCGTCCGACAGAGGCGTTTTTAACTGATCCGATGTCGCCGTCGCAGCGCCCTTTGAAGCAACGCCGGCGCCACGATCCGCCGCCACCTTTACTAAACCAGCACCGCCGCCAGAACCCGCTCCACTGGCCGCCACACCGCTCGGAGCCACACCACGAGCGCCCGGAGCACCCGCCGCCTTCACCCGCGCGCCGCCCCCGCCTCCTCCGCCCGGTCCACCGGCGGGTTCGAACGCGAGCATCCGCAACAGGGTCATCGTAAAACCGGCGTATTCATCTGGCGCGAGGCCCAGTTCGCCACGTCCGATCGTCGCGATCTGATAGAACAGTTGCACGTGCTCGGCGCTGAGTGCATCGGCGAAACGGCGGATATCTCCGGCCTCCGGCCATTCGTCCAGCACCGACGCCGGCGCAAACTGCGCCCACGCGATCCTGTGCAGCAAGCCGGCGAGATCCTGCAGCGCAGTTGAAAACGACAAGCTGCGCAAAGCCATTTCGTCCGCGATGCCAAGCACGCCCTGCCCGTCGCCGAGCGCAAGCGCATCGAGCAAACGAATCAGATAACTTTGATCGAGCGCGCCGAGCATGCCGCGCACGGCTTCCTCGGTAACCTGATTCGCCGAATAGGCGATGGCCTGATCGGTGAGCGAGAGCGCGTCGCGCATGCTGCCGTCAGCGGCACGCGACAACAGCCGCAGCGCCTGCGCCTCGAAGGGAATCTTTTCTTCACCGAGCACATGCTCCAGATGCCCGACGATATGCCCCGCCGGCATCTGCTTCAGATTGAACTGGAGGCAGCGCGACAGCACGGTAACCGGGATCTTTTGCGGATCGGTGGTGGCCAGGATGAACTTGACGTGCGCGGGCGGCTCTTCCAGCGTCTTCAACATTGCGTTGAACGCGTGGTTCGTGAGCATGTGCACTTCGTCGATCATGTAGACCTTGAAGCGCGCATCGACCGGTGCATAGACGGCACGCTCGAGCAGCGCCGCCATTTCATCCACGCCGCGATTACTGGCCGCGTCCATCTCCACATAATCGACGAAACGCCCCTCGTCGATCTCTTTGCACGCACGGCATACGCCGCACGGCGTGGAGGTCACGCCGGTCTCGCAATTGAGCGCCTTGGCGAAGATGCGTGAGAGTGTCGTCTTGCCGACACCGCGCGTACCGGTGAACAAATAGGCGTGGTGCAGCCGGCCGCCGTCGAGCGCGTGCGTGAGCGCGCGAACCACGTGCTCCTGGCCGACGAGCGAAGCGAAAGATTTGGGCCGCCACTTGCGTGCGAGAACTTGATAGGTCATGCCGAAATTGTATCAGCAACGTCAAGCGGCTAAAGCGATTCCCAAGCACTGGCCGCGCGTGCCGGTGAAGCGCGGGAGCCCGCCCGGCAAGCGAACAAAATGGACGTCTTTATCGACGTATGCGAGAACGCAAAGCTCGAAAAAATGCGCAAGCGGCGCAGCACTCGATGGCACTCGATAAAAGTCTGACAGACAAGAAGATTGAAACGGGGGACAAAGCGGAGAAGCGACAGAGACGAGGACGAACAGAATGAACAGAAGAAAAACGCAGATGAGTAACGCAGAAGAAAAACGCAAATGAAAAGCGAAGGTGACGAGCCCGACCCTCGGCACTGGTAGAAAACGGCTGTGGCTGCTTCGTTCCCGACCTGACCAGGTTGACCGCGCCACCATGCGAGGAGGCCCGTCACGCCGAATCATATCAGAGAAGAATCACGACGCCCACTATCAACCTCAGTGCTGGCGATTCGCTCACCATTTAGCGGCCTTAAGCGCCCCTTCCTCGCGGCAAAAAAGCCCTGAAAAAAGACCAGCAGGACATCCGTCCAGACAGGTCCTATCGGCTCCCGGCAACAGATAGCAAAGTAGGCTAAGATGAGATTTGAAGCATTGGTAAAACACCGTGTGGCGGGCGAAACGCGGCTTATCCGGCAACGGTTCCGCGCCACCCAAGCGAGCGGTTGTACACCCCGCAGCGCGGGCAAACTCTTTTCCTGTTTTGGTGTATCGTGGCGAGCATTCCAACGCGGGCCTCGAATTCATAGAGGTATTCACATAATGAGCGAATCGATCAAACATATTAGCGACGCATCCTTTGACCAGGACGTCACGAAATCGGATAAACCCGTCTTGCTGGATTTCTGGGCTGAGTGGTGCGGCCCCTGCAAGATGATTGCCCCGATCCTCGACGAAGTGGCCAAGGATTACGGAGACCGTCTGCAAATCGCCAAGATCAATGTGGACGAGCATCAATCGACGCCGGTCAAGTTCGGAGTGCGCGGCATTCCCACGCTGATCCTGTTCAAGAACGGTGCAGTCGCAGCGCAGAAGGTCGGCGCTTTGTCGAAGTCGCAACTGACCGCGTTCCTCGACAGCAACCTGTGATTTCGAATCCGGGAGCGCGCGAGCGGCGTCAGCCGCAACGACGCTCCCGGATTTCGTGCAAGGCTGTCATCCAGCGGCACGACCTGAGTTTGAAGTTGCGGTTCAGTTTCGAGCCAGGTCGAAAAAGTAAAAGCAGCAAGCAGCAAAAAACAAAGAGCAACATTAAGCAGCAAACGCCCTACAAGTAAAACCAGTCAGCCGCACGTGTGAGTTTCCCGCAGATTGTTGTCATGCCACAACATGAGCGAAACCTGCTGCCATCAAGCCCACCCGAGGCTCTGTCGGCATGTGCTATGCTAGAATCCTAAGACTGCAAGACCAAGACGTTTAGGTCCTTGAGCGTTCAGCTCACTTCTCCTCCCAAATTCTCTGTTGCACCTCTCTCTCCCTGGCGGGAAATCCGTATGCATTTATCCGAGCTCAAGTCTCAGCACGTCTCCGCATTGATCGAAATGGCCAATGGCCTGGAGATCGAAAACGCCAATCGACTGCGCAAGCAGGAATTGATGTTCGCGATTCTTAAAAAGCGCGCCAAAACCGGCGACACGATTTTCGGCGACGGCACGCTCGAAGTATTGCCGGACGGCTTCGGCTTTCTCCGCTCGCCCGAGACCTCTTATCTCGCCAGCACGGACGACATCTACATCAGCCCGTCGCAGATTCGCCGCTTCAATCTGCATACCGGCGACACCATCGAAGGCGAAGTGCGTACGCCGAAAGACGGCGAGCGCTACTTTGCACTGGTCAAGGTGGACAAGGTCAACGGCCAGGCGCCGGAAGCCTCGAAGCACAAGATCATGTTCGAAAACCTGACGCCGCTGCATCCGAACAAGCCGATGCCGCTCGAGCGCGAAATGCGCGGCGAAGAGAACGTGACGGGCCGGATCATCGACATGATCTCGCCTATCGGCAAAGGCCAGCGCGGGCTGCTGGTGGCATCGCCGAAATCGGGCAAGACCGTGATGTTGCAGCACATCGCGCACGCCATCAAATCGAACCATCCGGATATCGTGCTGTTCGTGCTGCTGATCGACGAACGGCCGGAAGAAGTGACGGAAATGCAGCGCTCGGTGGTCGGCGAAGTGATTGCCTCCACCTTCGACGAACCCGCCGCGCGTCACGTGCAAGTCGCCGAAATGGTGATCGAAAAGGCCAAGCGCCTGGTCGAAATGAAGCACGACGTGGTGATTCTGCTGGACTCCATCACGCGTCTCGCACGCGCCTATAACACGGTCGTGCCGGCGTCAGGCAAGGTGCTCACCGGCGGTGTGGACGCAAACGCGCTGCAACGGCCGAAGCGGTTCTTCGGCGCTGCGCGCAACATCGAGGAAGGCGGATCGCTCACCATCATCGGCACGGCGCTGATTGAAACCGGCAGCCGGATGGACGACGTGATCTACGAAGAGTTCAAGGGCACGGGCAATATGGAAGTGCACCTGGAACGCCGCCTTGCGGAAAAGCGCGTCTATCCGTCGATCAACCTGAACAAGTCAGGTACGCGTCGCGAAGAACTGCTGATCAAGCCGGACCTGCTGCAAAAGGTCTGGGTGCTGCGCAAGTTCATTCACGACATGGACGAAGTCGAGTCGATGGAATTCCTGCTCGACAAGATTCGCCAAACTAAAAACAACGCTGAATTCTTCGATCTGATGCGCCGCGGCGGTAGTTAAGCCGTAACAACGCTCACGCACTCGCTCGAAACATCAAAGCCGCCCGCATTCGCGGGCGGCTTTTTTTCGTGCATCGAAACGTGCGGTTAGATTCGTAACGTGTACGTTCACGTTCAGGTTGATCTATAATTTCGGTACATTGTCATCAGCCGATAGACCCCTCGGCCCAAGCCATGTCCGATGAACTTTTGACTGTACGCGACGCCGCCGAGCGTCTTGGCGTCACCCCGCGCACCTTGAAATACTACGAAGAACGCGGATTGGTGGTCCCGAGCCGGAGTGAGGGCCGATATCGTCTTTATGACGAAAGCGACCTGGAACGTTTGGGTCGAATTCTGAGGCTGCGATCGCTTGGATTTTCGCTGCACGGCATTGTCGAAATGCTCAAGCGCCCGCTGGAAAAAACCCAGGCGGGACAGAGCCGATACTCGCCGGATTCGCTTATCGAGATCAAAAAGGGCCTGCAGCAGCAACTTGATGCCATCGATACCCGCATCGAATCCGTGCGGCGCGAACTGAAAGAAGCGCAAGCCGTGCGCGCTGAATTGCGGCTCGACCTGGACTACGTGGAAGCGCGGCTCGCCGGCCAGCCCGCCGAGGCCCTGCTCGAACAGCAAGCAAAAGCAAGGGCCAAACCGGGGAGCAAGAAGTAATGAGCGCGCGGGCGCCGGCGTTCACCGCAGAACGGCTGCGCGGCGACTTCTTCCCGTGGATGCTGGCGCTCGTGACGGGGCTGGATTATTTCGATAACGCCATCTTCTCGTTTTTCGCCAGCTACATTGCAGGCGGCATCAACGCATCGCCCGATGAACTCGTGTGGTCGTCGAGTGCTTACGCAGTGGCTGCCGTGCTCGGGATTCTGCAGCAGCAATGGTGGGTGGATCGCCTCGGGCATCGACGATATGTGGCTAGTTGCATGCTGCTTTATGCGTGCGGCGCGGTCTTGTCGGCGCTGACCGAAACCTCGTTGCAACTGATGTTCACGCGCGGTCTGCAAGGCTATTTCATCGGTCCGATGATGGGCGCCTGCCGGATTCTGATCCAGGTCAGCTTTACGCCGCAAAAGCGCGCCGGCGCGACGCGTTCGTTCCTGATGCTGATTGTAGGCAGCAGCGCGCTTGCGCCCTTGCTTGGCGGCTGGCTCGTATCGCACTTCGACTGGCGCGCCCTGTTTGCTTGCACCGCGCCGGCCGCGCTCGCGTTCGCCGGTCTGGCGATGGTGGCTGTGCCCGATTCAGGCAACGTGCAACGCGAGGAACGCGGTGCGACGCCGTTCTGGCCGTATCTGCTGTTCGCGTTTGCACAAGGCGCGCTGCAGATCGTGATGCAGCAAGTGCGCTTTCAGCACTTCACCACCTCGCCGACGCTCGTGATGCTCACGGCGGCGGGTATCGGCGCCCTCGCCTGGTTTGCCTGGCATCAGTGGCACCATCCCGCACCGCTGGTTCGCCTGCACGCGCTGCGCGAACGCTCGTTTCAGATCGGTCTCGCGCTGTACATGCTCTATTACTTCGAGTCGACGGGATTCAGCTACCTGATCTCGCGCTTCCTCGAACAGGGACTCGGTTATCCAGTCGAGAACGCGGGACGGCTGGTCGGCATCACATCGTTGATATCGGGGTCGGCGCTCTTCCTGTACTTCAGGTATTCGAAGTACGTGACGCGCAAGAAGTGGATCATCGTGCCGGGATTTGCGATCGCGGCGATGGTCGGTTGGCTCATGACACGCATGTCGCCGGGCGTAGCGCAAGTCGACCTGATCCTGCCGATGCTGCTGCGCGGCCTGTTGCTGCTGTTCATCGTGCTGCCGGTCGCGAATCTGACGTTCAGGATCTTCGCAATCGAGGAGTTTACGCACGGCTACAGGCTGAAGAATATCGTGCGGCAATTGACGCTTTCGTTTGCCACGGCGGCAGTGATCATTGTCGAGCAGCATCGGCAGGCGCTGCATCAAGCGCGTCTTGCCGAAGCCGTGAATCCGTACAATCCGGAATTTCAGGACGCCGCGAACGCGCTGGCGAATGGTTTCGCGGCGGCAGGCCATTCAGCCGGCGAGGCCCACGCGCTCGCCATGGCGGCGATCGCCCGCATGGTCGCGCAACAAGCGAGTTTCCTGGCTTCGCTCGATGGCTTTTATTTCCTGATGGGCGTGGCGATTTGCGGCGGCGTGTTCGCCCGCTGGCAGAAACAGATCGACTGAAGTTTGAGAGAGTGACACCGACCTCATGGCCAATTTCCTGACCCGGCTGATCAGCGGGCATCGTCGCGAACGAGCGCTGCGCAAATACGCCGTCGACGACACGCTCTGGCAAGCCACGCTCGATAGCCTGCCGTTCTTCGGCCATCTGGATAATGCCGATCGTGCCCGTCTGCGTGAAAACACGACTCTTTTTATCGCGGAGAAGGAGTTTTCGACCGCTCACGATTTACCCCTGACCGACGCGATGATCGTCGCCATCGCGGTGCAGGCTTGTCTTCCGGTGCTGAACCTGAGTCTCGATTTGTATCGCGGCTGGGTGGGCGTGATCGTGTATCCGGGCGAATTCCTGATCCGCAAGACGGTTGAGGACGAAGATGGCGTGGTGCACGAGGTCGAACACGATGCGAGTGGCGAGGCTTGGGAAGGCGGCCCCGTGGTGTTGTCGTGGGAAGACGCGCAAATGACCGATGCCGAGGACGCATAC
>CAVPTS010000023.1:0-266218 GCA_963708695.1 uncultured beta proteobacterium | reverse complement strand
TACCGACCACGTTCAGATAGCTTTCCTGCTGACCTGCGAACGATGCGTCCGGCAAGTCTTCAGCAGTTGCCGATGAACGCACGGCGAACGAAAGCTCTTCCGGCGAGCCGTTTTGCAGCGTCTGGAAACCAGCGCGGATCAGCTCTTCCAGACGCGGCTGCAACGGAGCGTCGACGATCCATTGACGGATTTCCTTGCCTGCTTCGGCGAGGGCTTTCACATCGTCGACGTCGAAAAGTTCCAGACGTTTGGCGATGCGTTCGGTCAGGTTGTTGTGATGCAGGAAGTCGCGAAATGCCTGCGCCGTGGTCGCAAAACCAGTCGGCACCTGCACGCCGGCTTCCGCGAGCTGGCTGATCATCTCGCCGAGTGACGCATTCTTACCGCCGACAATGTCGACGTCGGTCATTCGCAACTGCTCGAATGGAACTACATAAGCCTGATCCTTTGCGACGTTTGCTTCGTTAGTCATGAAAGCCCCTAAGGTGGATGGAATTCACGATCATGCAAGTGGGCTCGATGCGGCGGCGCTCATTGGAAGCGCGTACCGCAACCTGCATAACCTGTTTGATAAGCACATGCTGGAGAGTGCCTAAAGGACGCGTGAGGAGTGTCCTTGCCGGCCGAGCGCTGTCGCAAAAACGCGCCCTGACGCTCGAAAACACGACTTTGAAACACGTCGCCGACGATAAAAACCGCTCAAAAAAGCGATCTTCTCCGCTCAAAACACACGATATGGTCGCAATATCGTGAAATTTGGTGGCAAATCGTCCGCAATTGCTTATCGAACAGGTTGCCGCTATTCTACCGTGCTCGCTCTTGAAAATGTTTCATGGCGGGGCATAAAAGCGCTGCGCAATGAGACCCTCCACACGCGGACGCGCACATGGACCCGTGTGGATGCCGCGTGGATGGTGCGGCGCCGCACATCGTACGTTTTTGCGGAAGCTTAGTTTGAAGCTATTCACCTGACGTGGATCGTACCTGGCCGTCATTGGCTGCCTGCCTGTCGATCATCCGGCACTTCCCATTAATCGACGATAATCATCGTCAGTTGGGTCATTTGGCTCAATGGCTTAATTGGCTCATTTGGTTTAGGCCAGTTCGTTCCCGTCAATTCATTCACGCAATTTCACGCACCTTACGACCGATGCCCCCTACCGTATTCATCGTTTCCGATGGCACCGGGATCACTGCCGAGACATTCGCGCATTCGATCCTGTCCCAGTTCGACCAGAAATTCCGTCTCGTGCGCGTGCCGTTTGTCGATTCGACTGACAAGGCGCATGCGACGATTGCGAAGATCAACGAGGCGGTGTCGCTCGATGGCCGTCGTCCGATTGTATTCACCACGCTGGTGGACGCCGCGTCCAATGAGATCGTGCGGCGTTCGAATGCGTTGGTACTGAATATGTTCCAGACGTTTATTGAGCCGTTGGAACTGGAACTGGACATCAAGTCGACGCACGCGATGGGGCGCGTTCACCAGAATGCGGATACAGACGAGTACAAGAACCGGATCGAGGCGATCAATTTTTCGCTGGCACACGACGATGGCCAGTCGAATCGCAATCTGTCCGATGCCGATGTGATTCTGGTGGGTGTGTCGCGTAGCGGGAAGACGCCGACGTCGCTTTATCTGGCGATGCAGTACGGTGTGAAAGCGGCGAATTACCCGTTGATTCCGGAAGATTTTGAGCGTGGGCGGTTGCCAACGCCGTTGCTTCCGTATCGGGAGAAGATGTTTGGATTATCGATTGATCCGCAGCGGCTGGCGGAGATTCGCAACGAGCGGCGGCCGGGCAGCAAGTATGCGGCGCTGGAGAATTGCCGGTACGAGATTAATGAAGCCGAAGCGATGATGAAGCGTGAGGGAGTCAAGTGGTTATCGTCGACGCATAAGTCGATTGAGGAAATCGCTACGACTATCTTGCAGGAGATTCGCCTGGAGCGGCCCTCGTACTACTAGGTTTTGCTCGCGCCGGTGGACGGGTTGGGCTGGGGCTGGCTACGGGTGGGGGGCGGGGGTGGTGCTGGGTTGCTGCTGCTGACGTTAGCGCGGGTTGAATGTTGGCTAAATTTTTTAGCACTTTTGGCCACCGTGCGTGGCGGCAGGTTGATTCATTTCTGTGGGGCTGGGTCGCGCCGGGTTGTTACTGCTTACGCCTTCGCGCGGCTTGTTTTGGGTGCATTTTTTAGCACTATTAGCTAGGGTATTTTCGTTAGCACTCGGGCAGGGTTTTGGGCGCGGAGCTGGCCGGTGGTCGGGGTCAGTGCTGGGTTGCTGCTGCTTGCGTTAGCTCGGGTTCAATGTTGGCTAAATTTTTTATCACTATTAGCCACTGTCCGTGGCGGGACTTCATTTCTTTGTCCAACGGCGACAAAGAAACGAAGCAAAGAAAACGCCTTCCCACAATCTGTATTAAGTGTCCCCAGCGTGCAGACCACTGCTTTTGGTTCCCGCGTAGCACGGTGCTCGCAAAACCACCGACACTTGAAACCCTCCTTCTCGCGAATCCCTACATCCCCACGCTTCGCCACCAGTGCTCTCGGGCTAGATCAATGGCCCCACGGACCAATACGGCCTCGCGCGTCTTTACAGCTCGGTGGAGTGCGTGATTCGCGTGGTTCGCGTGACCATTTAGGCGAGGGCGCGCGTAGCGCGCAACACGTTTTGGCACCAGCACATCATAAAAATCGTGGAACGCCCTGGCGAGACGCGAATGACTGCGCCTGAAATCACTGCGTACCGAATACCTTTAGCCAACATTAAACAGGGGTGCGGCCGCACCGGGTCGTGGGCGCATTAATCTTGCCCGAGAGCACTGGTGGCGAAGCGTGGGGATGTAGGGATTCGCGAGAAGGAGGGGTTCAAGTGTCCGTGGTTTTGCGAGCACCGTGCTACGCGGGAACCAAAAGCAGTGGCCTGCACGCTAGGGACACTTAATTCAGATTGTTGGAAGGCGTTTTCTTTGCTTCGTTTCTTTGTCGCCGTTGGACAAAGAAATGAAGTGCCGCCACGCACAGTGGCTAACAGTGATAAAAAAATTAGCCAACATACAACCCGCGCTAACGTACGCAGCAGCAACCCAGCACCGACCCCGACCACCGACCAGCCCCACGCCCAAAACCCTGCCCGAGTGCGAACGAAAATACCCTGGCTAATAGCGATAAAAAATATAGCTCACATATAACCCGCGCTAACGTACGCAGCACCAACCTGGCCCCTCCCCGCCCACGCCCTCCCCAACCCCCTAGCGCGAGCGACCCCGCCCTTGTCGAAGCTGTTCAAAAAGGCACACAGCGGCTGCCGCCGCCACATTCAACGATTCCATGCCCCCCGGCTGGGGAATAGTCACCCGCAATGCAGCTCTCTCGCGCCACACCGCCGAAACGCCTGCGCCTTCATTACCAAAAACCCAGACCAACGGCCCTGACAAATCGGCATCGTAGATCGCTTTCGCGCCGTGCGAATCCGTGATAGTGACGCTCACATCCGAATCAAGCCGCGCAAGCAATTCCCCCGGCTCAACATCCTCATAAATCCCCAGCAGAAAGTGCGCCCCCATCCCGGCCCGAAGCACCTTCGAAGACCACGCATAAACAGTCCCCGGCGCACAAAACACATGCTGAATCCCCGCCGCGGCGGCACTCCGCAAAATCGACCCCACATTGCCGGCGTCCTGAACGCCATCGAGCACAACACAAGTCTGCGTAATGCGAGCCGGCACCGGCATCGCCACCTTCTCGACAAGCAACACCATTCCCACACCATGCACGACGCTCGATAACTGCCCAAACAACGCATCCGGCAACGTATAAACATGCGCAGGATCAATCCGCCCGACGATCTGCCGCGCTTCATCGTGTTGAAGCGCACCCTCGGTCACCACGCACGTTTCTGGCTGTCCGGCCGCGTCAAGATAAGCATCGGCGAGATGCAAGCCTTCAAGCAACGCATGACCGCTGCGACGCTGCTGCGCCGTAGACCCGGCAAGCGCCTTCAGGCGCTTGTAAAGCGGGTTATCCCGCGAGGTAATTGCTTTCACGTTGGGAGAAATTCAGAACGGAGGAGCTTCAATGCCCTGCTCCGCGGCTGCGGCTGCCGCTTCCAGCACCCCGGCAGGAATAACCGGCAACACAATGCCAAAGCGCGCGTGCGCTTCACGCACAGGCGCAAACGAGCGCCGATGATGCTCGCAAGGCCCATGTTCAAGCAACGCCTTCAAATGCTGCGGCGTGCCGTAGCCGGCGTGGGCATCGAAACCATAAACGGGATGGACATCGTGCAATTGCAGCAGCATCCGGTCTCGCGTGACTTTCGCCAGAATAGAAGCGGCCGAAATCTGCGCAATCAACGCGTCGCCGCCAATGACGGCGACCGATCGCATCGACAACACGGGACACCGGTTGCCATCGATTTTCGCAACCGTCGGCGTCACCGAGAGCCCTTCTACCGCGCGTTTCATCGCGAGCATGGTGGCGTGGAGAATGTTGATCGTGTCGATTTCCTCGACCGTCGCCGATGCCACGCAGTACGCGAGCGCGCGATCCACGATCTTCTCGTATAGTTCTTCGCGCTTTTTGGCGCTCAAGACTTTCGAGTCGTCGAGGCCACGAATCTTCGGCTTCGATGGATCGAAGATCACCGCCGCCGCGACCACCGGACCGGCCAGCGGGCCACGCCCGGCTTCATCGACGCCGCAAATGATGTCCGACGGGGTATCGAAGTCGAACTCGGGTTGCGGCGTTTTCCGACCCGCGCGCCCGGCCACGCTTTTCACGACGACCTTCGCCATTACCGCGGCCTCCTCGTTTCCAGCACTTGCGCCACGGCTTCCGCCGCGCGCTGCGCGGTGTTCTGACGCAGCGCGTGGTGCATTTCCGTGAAGATTTCCGTGAGTGTCGCGCGGTTCGCGTCGTCGTTCAACTGTTTGAGCGTGGCGTCGGCGAGCGCTTCCGGCGTGGCGAAATGCTGAAGGATTTCCGGCACCACAAAGCGCCCGGCCAAGATATTCGGCAAGCCGACATACGGCAGATATCCCTGCCGCTGCATGATCTGGCCGGTCAGCCAAGGCACCTTGTACGAGATGACCATCGGCTTTTTCAGCAGCGCGGCTTCCAGCGTGACCGTGCCGCTTTTGACGAGAATGGCGTCGGCGGCGGTCATGGCAACCTGCGCCTTGCCTTCCGTGATGGTCAGCGACAGATTCGGATGTGCATCGACCAGCGGCTGCAGCAGTTCGCGCAACGCAGCGGTCGCCGCCGGCATCACGAAACGCACACCGGGTTCGCGAACCTGCATCAGTTCCATCGCGTCGAAAAAGGTCGGGCCGATCAGCGTAATCTCCGAGCGCCGGCTACCCGGCAACACGGCGATGATCGGGCCGCCTCCCGGCAACCCTAACGCACGGCGCGCGCCTTCCACATCGGGCACGAGGGGGATTTCATCGGCGAGCGGATGGCCGACGTAAGTCGACGCAATGCCCGCCTTTTCCATCAGCGCCGGTTCGAACGGGAACACGCACAGCATGTGATCGACAGCCTTGACGATCTTCTTGATGCGCCCGCCGCGCCACGCCCAGATGGACGGACAGACGAAATGCACGGTCGGAATACCGGCATCGCGCAGCGCATGTTCCAGGCCGAAATTGAAATCGGGCGCATCCACGCCGATAAACACCGACGGCGGCTGCGCGAGCAATTGCCGTTTGAGCTCGTTGCGTATGCCGAGAATTTCGGGAATGTGCTTGATCGCTTCGACATAGCCGCGCACCGTGAGCTTGTCCATGGGCCAGTGGGCATCGAAACCGGCCGCCGTCATGCGCGGACCGCCGATACCGTTGAACTGCGTGCCGGCCGGCAAACGCGCGTTCAGGCCATCCAGGAGCGAGGCGGCAAGCAGATCGCCGGACGGCTCTCCGGCGACCATCGCCACGCTCAAGGGGGCGGGCGCCAGCGTCAGTGGGCGCTCGGTCAACGGATGATGCCGCGTTGCGACGCGTCGATAAAATCGGCCAGCGCGGTCACCGGCGCATCGCCGTCACCGCCTGCGGATGCCAGCTCGCGCAACTGCATCTTGGCTTCTTCGAGCGTCGCGCCGCTCTTGTACAACAGCCGATACGCCGAACGCAGCGCAGAAATAGCTTCAGCCGAAAAACCGCGCCGGCGCAGCCCTTCCACATTGATGCCATGCGGCTCGGCCTTGTTGCCGGCAGCAATCACGAACGGCGGAATGTCCTGCACGAGCGCGGACGCGCCGCCCAGCATGGAATGCGCGCCGATCCGAACGAACTGGTGCACGCCCGACATGCCGCCGACAATCGCGTGATCGCCAATGATCACGTGACCCGCGAGTTGCGCGTTGCTCGACATGACGATGTTGCTGCCAAGCTGGCAGTCATGGCCCACGTGCACGTACGCCATGATCCAGTTGTCGTCGCCGATGGTCGTGACGCCCGTGTCCTGCACCGTGCCCGTGTGGATGGTGGTGAACTCGCGGATGGTGTTGCGATCGCCGATTACAAGCCGCGTGGGCTCGTCCTTGTACTTCATGTCCTGCGGGCGGCCACCGACGGATGCGTAATGACCGATGCGGTTATCGCTGCCGAGGACCGTATGGCCTTCGATCACGCTGTGCGAGCCAATGGTCGTGCGCGCGCCAATCTGCACGTGCGCACCGACGATCGCGTACGGACCGACTTCGACGGATTCGTCGAGTTGCGCGCCCGGCTCGATGATCGCGGTAGGGTGAATCTTGCTCATGCGCCCTCGCTTTGTGTTCTGTTGCTTGTCTGCCGTGCGCGCCGATGGCGGGCACGGCCGGCATTACTTCGTGTCAGCAGCGGTGTTTTTCACCGTGCACATCAACTCGGCTTCGGCGGCAACCATGCCATCGACTTCGGCAACCGCGCTGAATTTCCAGATGCTGCGCATATAGCGCTCGAATTTCACGTTCAGGATCAGTTGATCGCCCGGTTCCACGACGCGCTTGAAGCGCGCCTTGTCGATGCCCACGAAGTAATACAGTGTCGTCTCCGGATCGTGCGGCTCCTTTTCCTCGACGAACGTCAGGAGCGCCGCCGCTTGCGCGAGCGCTTCGAGAATCAGCACGCCGGGCATCACGGGACGCGTCGGGAAATGACCCTGAAAATACGGTTCGTTGATCGAGACGTTCTTGAGCGCTTTGATGCTCTGGTGCGGCGTGAGTTCGAGAACGCGGTCGACGAGCAGGATCGGATACCGATGCGGCAGCAAGGTAAGGATCTTGTGGATGTCTAGATTGATTTTTTCGGTGCTCATAGTCGTTCTGCTCGCGCGCTTCACAGCGCGGGTGTTGACTGCGAAGCCGCTTCTTTTGCCGGGCGACTTCGCGTGGGATGCCGGTTTTATCGTCTTAATGCTTGCCTGACGTACTGTCCGGGGTGCTGTCCAACGTGCTGCTTTTACCGGCAGCCGCTGCTTCCAGTGTCTTGATGCGTTCGCGCAGCTTGTCCAGATTACGCACGATAGCGGCGCTCTTGTTCCACTCCGCGTGATTCACGGCAGGGAATGCGCTCGTGTACATGCCGGGCTTCAGGAGCGACTTCGACACGCCCGACTGCGCCGTGACGATCACGTAATCCGCCAGCGTCACATGTCCGGCAATGCCCACCGCGCCGCCGATCATGCAATGCCGCCCGATGTTCGTACTGCCCGCAATGCCCGCACAGCCGGCAATCACGGTGTACGCGCCGATCCGGCAGTTATGCCCGATCTGCACGAGATTATCGATCTTTACGCCTTCCTCGATCACGGTATCGGCCATTGCGCCGCGGTCGATGGTCGTATTCGCGCCGATCTCCACGTCCTGCGCCACGACCACCGCGCCGACCTGGGGAATCTTGACCCAACTGCCGGTGCGCGCGTCGCCATCGCCGATAAAATCGGGCGCGAAGCCAAAACCGTCCGCGCCAATCACCGCGCCCGCATGCACGATCACGCGCGCGCCGAGCGTGCAACCATAATAGACGGTCACATGGGGGTACAGATGCACGTCGTCGGCCAGCTTGACGCCCCGGCCGAGCGAGACGCCCGCATCCAGCTTCACCCGCTCGCCGATCACCGCGCCCGCTTCCACGCTCACGTGCGGTCCGATCACGGCGCTCGCCGCGACCTTGGCCGTCGGGTGAATAAATGCTGTGGGATGCACGCCTGGCACGACAGGCGGCGTCGCGAGGTCGATGAAGACCTGCGCGACACGCGCAAAATAAGCGTAGGGATTTGCCGTGACGATAAAGTTACGCCCTTCCGGCGACGCGACTTTTTCCAGGTCGGCCGGTGAAATCAGCACGGCGCCTGCCTGCGTGCTCTCCACCTGCGACAAATATTTCTGATTGGCGAGAAACGCGAGTTGCGCGGGACCCGCCTTGTCGAGCGGCGCAAGGCCGTTCACACGATGCCCTGCATCGCCCGCTATGTCTCCGCCGAAGCGCTGTGTCAGTTCACCGAGTGTGATCGCGCTATCCGATGCCATCCGCTGCCGCTCCTGCTCAGTTCGAACTACCTGGATTGGTCGACAGGCTCGACTGATTCGCGGCCAGCGCCTTCAACACCTGATCGGTGATGTCGATACGCGGACTGACGTACACTGCTTCCTGCACGATCAGGTCGTAATGCTGCTGCTCGGCAATCTGCTTGATGACCTTGTTGGCCCGATCCAGCACCGCCGAGAGTTCCTCGTTGCGGCGCTGGTTCAGGTCTTCACGAAACTCGCGCTGCTTTCTCTGGAAATCCTGATCCAGTTGCGACAGATCGCGTTGTTTGGAGGCACGGTCGGCGGGCGCCATGGTGGGCCCGTTCTTGTCCATGGCGTCCGACATGGTTTTCAGACGCGCCGCCATGTCCTGCAACGCCTTGTCGCGCTTCGAAAACTCCAGTTCGAGCTTCGTTTGCGCCGCCTTGGCCGCTGCCGACTCGCGCAGGATGCGATCGGAATTGACGGCTGCAATCCGGGCCTCTTGCGCGTCGGCACTCGCCACGCCCAACAGGCCGAACGTCACCGACATCACAAGCGCCAGCGCCAGATGTTTCGAAAGCTTACCGGTTCGCAAAGTCTTCCTCACGTTACTTGTGTTTACGTCGCTATTTACGTCGCTTGATTTACGTTATTGCGCGATGGTCCTGCCTTGCTCCCGATCCCGCCGCACCAGCGTGGAATCGGGCCATCGATGTGTTTCTGCAACCGTTAGAACGCCGTACCGATCTGGAACTGGAACTTCTGATACTGGTCCCCGGTATGCTTCGTCACCGGGAAACCCAGGCTCAGCTTGAGCGGGCCGATTGGCGAGATCCATGCCAGACCGAAACCGTAACCATACCGCAGGCCGTTCGCGCCCGTGCTGGTACCGCCCTGACCCGGATCGCCCCAGACGTTACCGCCGTCGAGGAAGGTGAACACGCGCAGCGTGCGGTCGTAGCCCGTGCCCGGCAACGGGAACGTCAACTCGATATTACCCACGGCCATGCGCGAACCGCCGATCGGGTCTCCCGTGGTCGCGTCACGCGGACCGAGCGAACTCGGCTCGTAACCGCGAACCGAACCGATACCGCCAGCGTAGTAGTTCTTGAAAATCGGGTACGTCTGGCCTTTCAGGCCCTTACCGTAGCCGCCTTGCAGGTTCAGGCCCAGCACGAAGCCACGTGCGAACGAATAGTAATACTGCGCTTGCGCGTCGACCTTGACGTAGGTGGTGTTACCCGCCGGCGTACCGTATTCCGCGTTCGTCTGCGTGTAGTAACCGCGGCTCGGGACCAGCGCGCTGTCCCGATTGTCACGCGACCAGCCGACCGTCACCGGCACGTTGTTCACGACGCGGCCGAACTCATTCACGTAATCGATATAGCTCTGCGGCGTATTGGAGTCGACGTCGAGCGTGTTCTGCTCGAGGCCGCCGCCGAAGTACACCGTGTCCTGCTCCGAGAACGGAATGCCGAACTTCAGGTCGCCGCCGATCGTAACGATCTTGAAGCTCGAATCGGTCGAGTAATACAGCGGCTGATACGTGCGGTAGTACAAGTCGGTAATGCGCTTGATACCGTCGATGGTGAAGTACGGATCGACCTGCGTCACGGTCAACGTCCGGTACGTCTTGGCGGTGTTGACGTTGACCGAAAGGCTGGTACCCGAACCGAACACGTTGTCTTGCGACACGCCGGCCGACAGCACCACTTTGTCCGTCGACGAAAAGCCCGCGCCGAGCGTAATCGCGCCGGTCGGCTTTTCCGCGACCTTCACGTCCACGTCCACCTGGTCGTTCGTGCCTTCCACAGGAATGGTGGTCACGTCGACGTCCGTGAAGTAGCCGAGACGGTTCACGCGGTCCTTCGATAACGCCAGCCGGCTCGAATCGAACCACGAGCTTTCGAGCTGACGCATTTCGCGGCGCACGACTTCGTCACGCGTACGCGTGTTACCGACAATGTTCACGCGCCGCACATACACGCGGCGACTCGGATCCACATTCAGCGTCAGGTCGACGGTGTGATCGTTTTGATTGATCTGCGGCTGCGCATTGACCTGCGCGAACGCGTAACCATACTCACCCAGCTTGTCGACAATCGCCTTTGTGGTGGCTTGCAGCTTTTCGGCCGAGAAACGCTCGCCCGGCTTGATCTTGATGAGCTTGGTCAGTTCGGCCTGGCGGTCGAGCAGATTACCCGACAGCTTGACGGAGCTGATCTTGTACGGCTCGCCTTCATGCAGCGTGACCGTCAGGTACATGTCCTTCTTGTCCGGCGAAATGGACACCTGCGTCGAGTCGATATTGAACTCGAGATAACCGCGATTCAGGTAGTAAGAACGTACGTTCTCAAGGTCACCGGTGAGCTTTTCCTTCGCGTACAAATCGTTCTTCGTGTACCACGAGAACCAGTTCGGCGTGGAGAGCTGCATCTCGTCGCGCAGCGTGCTCGTGCTGATCGCCTTGTTGCCGATGAAGTTGATCTGGCGGATCTTCGCGCTCGGACCTTCAGCCACCGAAAACAGGATCTGCACGCGGTTGCGGTCGACCGGCGTCACGGTGGTCGTGACTTCCGCCGCGTAGAAACCGCGCGTCAGGTACTGGCGCTTGAGTTCCTGTTCGGCTTTGTCGACGAGCGCCTTGTCGTACGAGCGGCCTTGCGACAAGCCGACCGAGCGCAGCGCCTTGATCAGGTTGTCTTTTTCGAACTCGTGGATCCCGGAGAAATCGATCTGCGAAATGGCCGGACGTTCCTGCACCTGCACGACCACCACGTTGCCTTGCGTAGCTATCTGGACGTCGTTGAAGAAGCCCGTTGCATACAGCGCACGAATTGCTTCGGAGGCTTTGTCGTCGGTGAACGTGTCGCCCTGCTTGATGGGCAAGTAGGCGAATACCGAGCCGGGTTCAATGCGCTGAAGGCCGTCGATCCGGATGTCCTGCACGACAAACGGCGTTGTCGCGTGCGCCGCCATGCCGGTAGCGGCCAATGCTGCGGCCACAGCCGACTTAGGAACAAAGCGATGAGGTTTGAACAACGTGCTTCCCCAGTGTGTATAGCTGCATCAAGCCGGACGGCGTTCGTTCAAGCGCCGCCAGACAAGATGGAAAAGGATCAAGGTGAAACGGTATGCCGGATCAAAAGCGGATCAGGCGGGCAAGGTCGTTAAAGAGTGCAATCATTGACAAGGCGACGATGCAAACAAGACCCGCCCGTTGCAAAACCAGCTGCCAGCGATCTGACACGGCTTTGCCAGTTGCGGCTTCAACCAAATAATATAACAGATGCCCACCGTCAAGAACCGGAATCGGTAACAAGTTCAAGACGCCGAGGCTGATACTCACGAGCGCGAGGAAGGAAAGAAACGCCGACAATCCGAGCCGCGCGCTCTTGCCCGCGTAGTCCGCAATGGTCACCGGTCCGGACAGGTTCTTCAGCGACGCTTCGCCCGTGATCATCCGGCCGAACATGCGCAGCGAATAGATGCTGATGTCCCACGTCCGTTTCACGCCGAGCTGCAAACTTTCAGCCGGTCCGTAACGCACATCCACCGACGGAATGTGCGTGGCAAGCGACGCGCCGATGCGCCCTACATTGCGATGGCTCGCGGCATCTTCCTTGAGCTCCGGCACGATCTGCACCGCGCGCTGCACGCCGTTGCGCTCGACCGTCACTGAAAGCGGCTTACCCGGACGATGCTGCACGTAGTCGATAAAACCCATCGCGTTATCGACCTTTTTACCGTCGATCACGCGTAGTACATCGCCCGCCTGCAATCCGGCTTTCGCCGCCGCGCTGCCCGCTTCGACACCCGCCACGGACAGCGTACCGCCACCCGGCTCGAAGCCGAGTTTGTCCATGAAGTCCGAGTCGATGTCCTGATCGTCGACCGTGCCTACGCTCACCGGAAAGTCGAACGTGCCTTCACTCGTCTTCGCCGTCAGCACCACGCGCCGATGATCGAACGAAGCGTCCAGCAGTTTCCAGCGCAGATCGGACCACGAACGCACCAGACGCGTCTCGCCGGTCGCGCCGCCGCCGGCTGCCAGGTCGCGCATCGAAACGACTGTTTCACCGCCCTCGAAGCCCGCTTTCGCGGCAACGGTGTTCGCCGCAGGCGCGGCAAGAATGGCGGCAGGTTCCGAGACGCCGCCCGCGAACACGCCGGCGAACAACAAGATGGCGAGAATGAAGTTGAACACCGGGCCGGCCGCGACAATCGCGATGCGTTTGTACACCGGCTGGCGATTGAACGCATGCGGCAGATCGGCTTCGGAAATGGCCGCTTCCGCTTCACGTTCGTCGAGCATCTTCACGTAGCCGCCGAGCGGCAGCGCGGCGATGGTCCACTCGGTGCCGGAGGTTTTGCTGACCCACGTCACGAGCGGCTTGCCGAAGCCCACCGAAAATCGCAGGACCTTCACGCCGCAGAGCCGCGCGACGCTGAAATGGCCAAACTCGTGAACGACGACCAGCACGCCGATAGCCACGACAAACGCAACGATTTCAGTCAGGAAGTTCATGGGCGTCTACTTGTTTCAATGCAGGACGCGTTCGGCATGCGGCGCGTCGACTGTCAGCAACGCTGAAAATTCACGTGCCAGACGCCGCGCCTCGGCGTCGGCGGCGAGCACTTCATCGAGTGTCGATGCGCTGCCGTTCGGCATGGCGTTCAGCACGCGATCGACCACTTCCCCGATCGCCATGAAGCCGATACGGCGCTCTAAAAACGCCTCCACCGCGATTTCATTGGCCGCGTTGAGCGACGCGCTCGCGGTGCCGCCGGCTTCCAGCGCCTTCAGCGCGAGCGCGAGGCACGGGAAGCGGTTGAGGTCGGCCTTCTCGAACGTGAGCGACGCAATTTGCGCGAGTTCGAGCTGCGCGACGCCGGAATCGACACGATCCGGGAACGCAAGCGCATAAGCAATCGGCGTGCGCATGTCGGGGTTGCCGAGCTGCGCGAGCACGGAACCGTCGGCGTACGAGACCATCGAGTGGATCACGCTTTGGGGATGGATCAGCACTTCAATTTGCGATCCCGGCACGTTGAAAAGCCAATGCGCCTCGATCACTTCGAGGCCCTTGTTCATCATCGTGGCGGAATCGACGGAGATCTTGCGGCCCATTGCCCAGTTCGGATGCTTGCAGGCTTCGTCGGGCGTGACGTGTTTGAGCGTCAATGGGTCGCGCGTGCGAAACGGGCCGCCGGACGCAGTCAAAATGATCTTCGATACCCCGCCGTGCAGCGCAATATCACGCGGCAAGCACTGGAACACCGCGTTGTGCTCGCTGTCGACGGGCAGCAATACCGCGCCGTTATCGCGCACTGCATCGATGAAAATTTTGCCCGACATGACCAGCGCTTCCTTGTTGGCCAGCAGGATACGCTTGCCCGCGCGGGCGGCGGCCAGCGTGGGCGCGAGGCCCGCGGCGCCGACAATCGCGGCCACCACCGTGTCGCAGGCAGCGTTCGACGCGGCGTCCACGAGCGCTTGCGGGCCGTAGCCCACCTCGGTCTTGCAACCTTGGGCGCGCAGCGCGGCGACGACCTGGGCTGCCGTTTCGGCGTCGCCGACAACCGCTACTTCCGGCTGGAACCGCACGCATTGATCGACGAGCTTGGCGCCGTTGCGATGCGCGGTAAGGGCGTAGACCTTGAAGCGATCCGGGTGTCGAGCCACGACATCGAGCGTGCTCTCGCCGATCGAGCCCGTAGAGCCGAGCAGAGTCAGACGTTTTTGCATAAATCCTTCTTTAGCCGCGGCGAGCCGATTAGCCGACCAGCCGAATTAACCGATCAGCGTATCTGATCGCAATTTGCCCGCAATCTGCCCGCAGTCTGTCCAATCAACCGAGCAACAGGAGTGCAATCGGCAATACGGGCAACAATGCATCGATCCGGTCGAGCACCCCGCCGTGTCCCGGCAGCAAACCGCTCGAATCCTTAACGCCGGCCTGGCGTTTCAGCAGCGACTCGAACAAGTCGCCGATCACGCTGAACACGGTCAGCACCGTCAATGAGAGAAGCGCCCCGGCCCAGCCGAGATGCTCCACGAGCGCCGTATAAAGGGTTGGCGCGAAAACCAGCGTGGCTGCTGCTGCCGAGCCGACGATCATTACCGCCAGCCATCCGCCCAACGCACCTTCACGGGTTTTGCCCGGGCTGATGGTGGGCGCGAGTTTGTTGCGGCCAAACGCTTTTCCGGCGAAGTATGCGCCAATGTCGGCCAGCCATACGACTAGGAGAAGCGATAGCACAAATGCTACGCCCACCGTACGCGCCGCGACCAGCGCGTGCCAGCAGGCCACGAACGTCACAATGCCCGCGAACAGCAGGAATATGCGCCACGCGCCTTCAGCGAGCATGGGCTTGCGGGCAAGGGCAAACGGGCCGGCCAGCACCCAGAAAATGGCCGCCATCTGGTACAGCGGTTTATAGCCGAGCCCGAGCCGCGTGCTGGCGATCAGCGCCACGCCCGCGATGACCGCATAGACCACCGGAGAGCCGCCGCCCAGCTTGAGCAAACGCGCCCATTCCC
Organism: uncultured beta proteobacterium; assembly: GCA_963708695.1. GTDB lineage: Bacteria > Pseudomonadota > Gammaproteobacteria > Burkholderiales > Burkholderiaceae > Caballeronia. Next base: position 251,177 of record CAVPTS010000023.1, on the reverse strand, counting down.
ACGCCGCGAAAATGACAACTACGGCAATGAGCGCCGCAAAAGCGCCGACTGGCGCGAACAACGTGATTGGCAGAAGAACCGCCAGCAAGACGATTGCCGTGATGACACGGGTCTTTAGCATGAAAGAGTGTCGGCCTTCTGCGATTGCGATTGCGGTTGCGGTTCGAGTTGAGCACTGGTCCGGCCGAACCGGCGTTCGCGCTCGGCATACGACTCGATCGCCCGGGCAAGCGCCTCGGCATCGAAATCGGGCCAGAAGGTATCGGTGAAATAAAACTCGGTGTAGGCCAGTTGCCACAGCAGAAAATTGCTGATGCGCTGCTCGCCGCCCGTACGAATGAACAGATCCGGCTCGGGCGCGTACGCCATCGCGAGATGCTGCTCGAACGACTCTTCGTTGACCGGCACCACGCGGCCTTCCGCTACCGATTGCTCGGCCAGCTTTCTCGCCGCCTGCATCACATCCCAGCGGCCGCCGTAATTCGCCGCAATGGTCAGCGTCAGGCGCGTATTGCGCGCGGTCTTGGTCTCGGCGCGCTGAATCAGCGCGCGGATGCGATCGTCGAACATGGAGATGTCGCCGACCACGCGCAGACGGATGCCGTTGGCGTGCAGTTTGCCGACTTCACGTTCAAGCGCCGTGACGAACAGGCGCATGAGGAACGACACTTCGTCGTTCGGACGCCGCCAGTTTTCAGAACTGAAAGCAAACAGCGTCACGAACTCGACGCCCTGGCGCGCGCAGCTTTCAACCGTTGCACGCACGGCGTCCACGCCACGCGTGTGGCCGGCTACGCGCGGCAGGCGCCGCTGCGTCGCCCAACGGCCGTTGCCGTCCATGATGATCGCGATATGGCGCGGGACAGCCGCAACATCGGGCACGCGAACGGTAGAGCTGGTATAGGTCATGGCCGCTGAATCTTAGTATCGACAGAGTTACGCGCCGGCACGACGCAAGAGACCGGAAATGGCCTCAAACCGTCATGATTTCGGCTTCTTTCGACACCACCAGCTTGTCGATTTCCGTGACGTTTTTGTCAGTGAGCTTCTGGACGTCGTCGCTTGCGCGGCGTTCGTCGTCCTCGGAGATTTCCTTGTCCTTCACGAGCCGTTTCAATTGCTCGTTGGCGTCGCGACGCAGATTGCGCACGGCAATCTTGGCATTTTCGCCTTCGCTCTTCACCACCTTCGTCAGTTCGCGGCGGCGTTCTTCGGTCAGCGCGGGCATCGGGACGCGAATCTGATCGCCTTGATTGGAGGGGTTAAGGCCCAGGTCCGAATCACGGATAGCCTTTTCCACCACCGGCACCATCTTCTTTTCCCACGCCTGCACGCCGATCGTACGAGCGTCGATCAGCGTCATGTTCGCCACTTGCGAAATGGGCACGCTCGAGCCGTAGTAATCCACCTGGATATGGTCGAGCAACCCGGTATGGGCGCGACCCGTGCGGATCTTGGCGAGGTCGTTCTTGAACGCTTCGATCGACTTCTGCATCTTTTGATCGACGCTCTTCTTAATGTCAGCCACACTCATTTGAGCCTCCGTACTTTATTGCATGCGGTGCAGGCGTTGGCGGCGCGGGTCCCCTGGAACCGCGCCCGCTTTTCGCCTTTCGTCACCGCGAGAGTTTACACGTGGACGAGCGTGCCTTCGTCGTCGCCCTGAATGATGCGCTTCAGCGCCCCCGGCTTATTGATCGAAAACACACGAATAGGCAGCTTTTGGTCGCGGCACAGCGCAAACGCCGTCGCGTCCATCACCTGCAGATTCTTGCCGATCGCTTCATCGAAGCTGATCGTGCTGTAACGCGTGGCGCTCGAATCTTTCTTGGGGTCGGCGGAATATACACCGTCCACTTTGGTTGCCTTCAGCACCACTTCCGCACCGACTTCCGCGCCGCGCAACGCAGCGGCGGTGTCAGTGGTGAAAAACGGATTACCCGTACCGGCCGCGAAAATCACCACTTTGCCTTCTTCGAGCTGGCGAATGGCGCGCGGGCGGATATACGGTTCGACCACCTGGTCCATGCGCAGCGCCGACTGCACGCGCGCTTCAATACCGGCGTGGCGCATGGCGTCCTGCAACGCGAGCGCGTTCATCATGGTGGCGAGCATGCCCATATAGTCAGCAGTCGCACGGTCCATGCCGGCCGCACCGCCCGCCACGCCGCGGAAAATATTGCCACCGCCGATCACAACTGCGAGTTGCGTACCCATGCGCACCACTTCAGCGACGTCTGCCACCATCCTTTCGATTGTCGCGCGATTGATGCCGAAGGCATCGTCGCCCATTAGTGCTTCGCCGGAGAGTTTGAGGAGTACGCGTTTGTAGGCTGTGGGCATATGAGGGTTCCGATCGCGCCGAGAGGGAGTGCAACAACGTAGAACTGTAGGGGTGAAACGATATTTACGGCAAGCATCCCATATTGGGCAAGCCGCGGCGGTACAACGGAGTTAACCCCGATTTGCCCATCCGGCGCGGTTTTGACCGCCATGAAGGTGCGGGACGGACGTTCCGCGAGGGAACGCCGGGCCCTGCTTCCGGCAGCTCTTTGCTGCTTTTTTGCTGCTTTATTTGACGCGGCGGCCAGTGCGCTTCGATCGAGCGGCCCGATCAACGAGCCGGCTGACGTGCAACACCGGCCGCCGTTTGAAGCTTTAGCCCTGCTTGGCTGCTGCAACTTGCGCGGCCACTTCGGCAGCGAAGTCATCCGTACGCTTTTCGATGCCTTCGCCGACCACGAACAGCGCGAATTTATGCACCGCAGCACCGGCAGCCTTCAACATCTGTTCGATCGTCTGCTTGTCGTTCTTAACGAACGTCTGGTTCAGCAGCGACACTTCCTTCAGGTACTTCTGGATGCTGCCGTCGACCATCTTCGCGACGATTTCAGCCGGCTTGCCCGATTCCGCGGCCTTTTGCTCGGCGATGCTGCGTTCCTTAGCGATCAAGTCGGCCGGCACTTCGTCCGACGACAGCGAAACCGGCTTCATTGCAGCGACGTGCATGGCAACGTCCTTGCCAACCTGCTCGTCCGCGCCCGCAAACTCGACCAGCACGCCGATGCGCGTACCGTGAAGGTACGAAGCCAGCTTGTGCGCGGATTCAAAACGCACGAAACGGCGGATGGAGACGTTTTCGCCGATCTTGCCGACCAGCGCGAGACGCACGGCGTCGACCGTCGAGCTTTCCAGCGGCAATGCGCCGAGGGCGGCGACGTCAGCCGGGTTGTTCTTCGCCACGATCTCGGCGACGGTTTTGCCGAACGCCAGGAAATCTTCGTTCTTGCCGACGAAGTCGGTTTCGCAGTTGAGTTCGACGAGCGAGCCCACGCCACCTTCAATGTGCGACGTGATGATGCCTTCAGCCGTCACGCGCGATGCCGCCTTGCTGGCCTTGTTGCCCAGCTTCACGCGCAGGAGTTCTTCAGCGCGCTCCATGTCGCCTTCGGCTTCCGTCAGCGCCTTCTTGCATTCCATCATGGGCGCGTCGGTCTTTGCGCGCAGTTCTGCCACCATGCTTGCGGTAATTGCCGCCATCATTTGCTCCTTGAGTCTGTGCCGTGCTTTCACACGTATCGCACTATTGACACGCGCCGCCGGCGAGAAATGCCCGCGGCCAGAATGGGGGTACTGCCTGGTACTTCACGACTACTGTGTCACCCAATCTGCCGTTGTTACATTACGCTGCAGTTGAGGCTGGCTAAAAAAAGGGGGCCTTTCGCAAAGCCCCCTTTCTTGCCGGACACATCACATCGGCGTCTTCTGCAGAGACTTACGCTTCTGCGTTGACTTCCACGAAGTCGTCGCCATCACCGCTGCGAACTGCCTGCACCACTTCGTTCAGTGCGCTCGAACGGCCTTCCAGGATCGCGTCGGCCACGCCTTGCGTGTACAGCATCACAGCCTTGCTGGCGTCGTCGTTACCCGGGATTACGTAGTCGATGCCTTCCGGCGAGTGGTTCGTGTCGACCACGGCGATAACCGGAATGCCCAGCTTCTTGGCTTCGGTCACGGCAATCTTGTGGTAACCGACGTCAACCACGAAGATTGCGTCCGGAATGCCGCCCATGTCCTTCACACCGCCAATGGACTTCACCAGCTTGGCCATTTCGCGTTCGAACAGGAGCGCTTCCTTCTTGCTCATGCGTTCCGTTTCACCGGCTTCCAGCGCTGCTTCCATGTCCTTCAGGCGCTTGATCGATACTTTGAGCGTCTTGAAGTTGGTCAGCATGCCGCCGAGCCAGCGCGCATTCACGAACGGCATGCCAGCGCGTTGCGCTTCTTCTGCCACCGTGTCACGCGATTGACGCTTCGTGCCGACAAACAAAATCGTGCCGCGATTCGCTGCCAGCTGACGCACGTACTTCAGCGCGTCGTTGTACATCGGCAGCGTTTTTTCGAGGTTGATAATGTGAATCTTGTTGCGATGACCGAAGATGAACGGGGCCATCTTCGGGTTCCAGAAGCGCGTTTGGTGACCGAAGTGGACACCGGCTTCCAGCATTTGACGCATTGTTACTGCCATGAGAAATTCTCCGCGAGGGTTAGGTCTTAAGCCGGCTGCCGCATCGGGCGCCCCGTGTTTCTCGATCGAGCTTCCTCGTTCCGGGACGCCGGACACCCTGGGTGCGCCGGCTTGCGATTCAAAGTCCGATCTTCCTTCCACCCGCTTCCAGAGAACGTTTCTGAAAAGCGGATCACATCCTTTTCAGAACTTTCTTTTCAGAAAACACGCATTGGAATGACGAATAAAAGGTGATGCAGACTTAGCCAGCGAGTATATCACGCTGAAATGACTCGACTCAAGCGGCCCGATGGCCTGAAACGCAAGGCGCTGGCAGCCGGTTTGCTGACTGGCGGCAGCGGAGCCAGTTGCCGGCCCAACGGCCTTTCCGGGTGCGGCTTACCCTGTAAGGTGCGATAATGCGCGATTGGCGCTACCCGCCGCATACACGCATTCTCGACACAAGTCATGTCCATTACGCTGAAAAACGACCACGATATCGCGCAGATGCGCATCGCCTGCCGGCTCGCCAGCGAAGTGCTCGACTTCATCACGCCCCACATTGTTGCGGGCGTGACGACGGGCGAACTCGACCGCCTCTGCCACGAGTACATGCTGAACGAACAGGGCACGGTGCCCGCGCCGCTCAATTACCAGCCGCCCGGCTACCCGCCGTACCCGAAAGCCACCTGCATCTCCGTCAACGACGTGATCTGCCACGGCATTCCCGGTGACAAAGCGCTGAAAAACGGCGACGCGCTCAATATTGACATCACGGTGATCAAGGACGGTTATTTCGGCGATACCAGCCGGATGTTCCTGGTCGGCGAAGGCTCGATCCTGGCGAAGCGCCTGGTGCAAACCACGTTCGACTGCATGTGGCTTGGCATCGACCAGATCAAGCCGGGCGCGCATCTGGGCGATATCGGGCACGCCATTCAGAAGCACGCCGAGGCGCAAGGCTACAGCGTGGTGCGCGAGTACTGCGGCCACGGCGTCGGCAAGGTTTTCCACGAAGACCCGCAAGTGCTGCATTACGGGCGCCCCGGAACGGGCATCGAACTTCAGGCGGGCATGATCTTCACCGTCGAGCCGATGATCAACGCCGGCCGGCGCGATATCCGCACCATGCCGGATCAATGGACCGTTAAAACCCGCGACCGCAGTTTGTCGGCGCAGTGGGAACATACGGTTCTGGTCACGCCGACGGGTTACGACGTGCTGACGGTTTCGGCCGGGACGCAAGCGCCATCGGTAATGATCGCAGCGGCAGCTTGAGCCAGCGGTTTTCGGTTCCCGCGGCGAGAGTTTGGGTTTCTTCCCTACGCTGCAAGTCTCGCCGGAGGCCGTTTTCGCATGATGCTCTGCTCGCCGGAAAGTTAGACGAACCGTTTGAATAGCGCCGCCCCCGGGGGAGTCGTTTTGCCCGATCGTTCAAAGCTTGTTTTCGCCGGATTTAAAGACCGCTTATTAAAGACCGCTTAAGCTTGCGGTGTGATCGTCCGCCTGAGCGTGTTGCACTGCTTGATTCAGAGAGAGCTCGCGCTTGCCGCGTCATCTGACTGAGCAACGCCAGAACTTGCCGCCAAGTCACCGGGTATCGGCCGGGCGATGCACTTCAGATCCGCACCGTGCATCGGCCGCAAAACGGCTGCAATCGATTTGATGAAGCCGCGCAACTTGCGGCTACCGCGCCTTGCGCGAACGAAGTGACTGCATCGCTACGACTGTTTGAAAACCGGCGAACCACCCATTTCGCCAATATCAACGTTCACCCACCGACCTTACGATCCGCCTGCCCATGAGCGTACCTGCCGACGCCCCGCCCTGCGCCGATTCGCTGAAAGCCTCGTACAAGGCGGCGAAAGCCGCGCTGCTCGACCGCTTCAAAAGCGCGACCAACGTCGATGGCCTGATGCACGCCCTCGGGCGCGCGACTGACGACGCGCTCAAAGGCGCGTGGGAAGCCTGCGACATGCCGGCATCGGCTGCGCTCTTGGCAGTCGGCGGCTATGGGCGCGGCGAACTCGCGCCGTATTCGGACGTCGATATCCTGGTGCTGTTGCCCGATCACGCCGAACATGACGGCCCCGATCACGCCGATCCGGCGCGCATCGAAAGGCTGATTGGCATGGCGTGGGATCTTGGACTCGATATTGGCAGCAGCGTGCGTACGGTGTCGCAGTGCATCGATGAAGCGAACAACGACATCACCATCCGCACGTCGCTGCTCGAAGCGCGCCGGATAGTGGGCGACCCGAAGCTGGTCGAAGCGTTCGAGGCGCGATACAAGCAAACGCTCGATCCGCGCGCATTTTTCCAGGCGAAAGTTTTGGAAATGCGCCAGCGGCACGCGAAATATCAGGACACGCCTTACAGTCTCGAGCCAAACATCAAGGAAAGTCCGGGCGGCCTGCGCGATCTGCAACTCATTTTGTGGATCTCGCGCGCGGCCGGTTTCGGCAGCAGCTGGCGCGAACTGGATTCACGCGGCCTGATCACCGAGCGCGAAGCGAGCGAATTGCGCCGTAACGAAGGGTTTCTCAAGACGCTGCGCGCGCGACTGCACCTGATCGCCCGGCGGCGTCAGGACATTCTCGTCTTCGACTTGCAAACGGCCCTGGCAGAAAGCCTCGGCTACAAGGCCACGTCGTCCAAGCGCGCGAGCGAACAGCTCATGCGCCGCTATTACTGGGCAGCAAAAGCCGTCACGCAGCTCGCCACCATCCTGATCCAGAACGTGGAAGCGCAACTGTTTCCATCGACGAGCGGCATTACGCGCGTGCTCAACGAGCGTTTCGTGGAAAAGCAGGGGATGCTGGAAATTGCCAGCGACGATGTCTTCACGCGCGAGCCGAACGCCATCCTCGAAGCGTTCCTGCTGTACGAACAGACGCGCGGCGTGAAAGGTTTGTCGGCGCGGACGCTCCGGGCGATCTACAACGCGCGCGACCTGATGGGCCGCGACTGGCGGCGCGATCCCGAGAACCGGCGCCTGTTCATGGCGATCCTGCAGCAGCCCGAAGGCATTACCCACGCGCTACGGCTGATGAACCAGACGAGCGTGCTCGGGCGATATCTGCTCAATTTCCGGCGCATTGTCGGGCAGATGCAGCATGACCTCTATCACGTCTATACCGTCGATCAGCACATCCTGATGGTGCTGCGCAATCTGCGCCGTTTTGCGATTGGCCGAACACGCTCACGAATATCCGTTCTGCAGTCAGGTGATGGGCAATTTCGAGCGTCCGTGGGTGCTTTACATCGCGGCGCTTTTTCACGATATCGCGAAAGGCCGCGGCGGCGATCACTCGGTGCTCGGCATGGTGGACGCGCGGCGTTTCTGCCGCGATCACGATGTCGGCGCTGACGACAGCGACCTTGTGGTGTGGCTCGTGGAGCAGCATCTGACGATGAGCCAAGTCGCGCAAAAGCAGGACACGAGCGATCCGGAAGTCATCAAGCAATTTGCATCGATGGTCGGAGACCGAGCGCCGCCTGACCGCTTTGTATCTGCTGACCGTCGCCGATATACGCGGCACCAGTCCCAAGGTCTGGAACGCGTGGAAGGGCAAGCTTCTCGAAGATTTGTACCGCGCCACGCGCGCGGTGCTAGGCGGCGCTGAATTGCACGCGCACTCGGAACTCAAGTCGCGCCAGGAAGATGCGCTCGCGCTGCTGCGCCTGGAAACAGTGCCGGCAAATGCAGAAAAGGTGTTGTGGGACAAGCTGGATGTCGGCTATTTCCTGCGCCACGACGCCGCCGATATCGCCTGGCAAACGCGCGTGCTCTACAAGCACGTGGAGAGCGAAAAACCCATTGTGCGGGCGCGGCCCTCGCCGATTGGCGCGGCATTGCAGGTCCTGGTGTACGTGCAGGACCGGCCGGATCTGTTCGCCGGCATTTGCGCGTATTTCGATAAAAACGGCCTGTCCGTCCTCGATGCCCGCATCACGACCACGCGCCACGGCTACGCACTCGACAATTTTCTGGTCGCGCATCCCGACCATGACGGGCATTATCGCGACATTGCGAATCTCGTCGAACAGCAGTTGAGCATGTTGCTCGCCGCTGAAGGCATCCTGCCGGAACCGTCGAAGGGACGGGTTTCCCGGCTGGTGCGCACTTTCCCGATCACACCGCGCGTGGATTTACGTCCCGACGAACGTGGTCAGTATTACATCCTGTCGGTATCGGCTAACGACCGGCAGGGCCTCCTTTATTCGATCGCGCGGGTGTTGGCCCAGCACCGGATCGGCGTCCATGCGGCGCGGATCAATACGCTTGGCGAACGCGTGGAAGACGTGTTCCTGCTCGACGGTAAAACCCTATCCGACAATCGGCTGCAAATCCAGGTCGAAACCGAGCTGCTGCGCGCGATCGCAGCCTGAGAATCTATGCGCGTCAAACTGACAGCGAAGCACCCGCGCCCGGCATCGCCGGCGCGTTCCCCCGTTCGTACCGGCAGCGCTGCCGGACGGAAAAAACCGCCACGCCCGGAGATGGCGAGCGGCGACCGGCCTGTGCGTAGTGAGAAACCTGCGGGCGGGGATCGTGGACCACGGCCTTCGTTTGGGGATCGTGGAGCGCCGCGGGGGGATCGGCCGGGTGGGGATCGTGGTGCACGTCCTTCGTTCGGCGACCGTGGCGCTCCGCGTGGTGATCGGCCGGCTGGGGATGGTGAACGTCGGCCGTACGCTCCGCGTGGTGATGCTCCGCGTGGTCCGAGTGGTGATCGTGGACCGCGTCCTTCGTTTGGCGATCGTGGCGCTCCGCGTGGCGATCGTCCTTCTGGTGATGGTGAACGTCGTCCGTTTGCTCCGCGTGGCGATGCTCCGCGTGGTCCGAGTGGTGATCGTGGACCGCGTCCTTCGTTTGGGGATCGTGGTGCGCCGCGTGGCGATCGGCCTTCTGGCGATGGTGAACGCCGTCCGTTCGTTCCGCGAGGCGATGCTCCGCGTGGTCCGAGTAGTGATCGTGGACCACGTCCTTCGTTTGGTGATCGTGGCGCTCCGCGTGGTGATCGGCCTTCTGGCGATGGTGAACGTCGTCCGTTTGCTCCGCGTGGCGATGCTCCGCGTGGTCCGAGTGGTGATCGTGGACCGCGTCCTTCGTTTGGTGATCGTGGCGCTCCGCGTGGTGATCGGCCCTCTGGTGATGGTGAACGTCGTCCGTTCGTTCCGCGCGGCGATGCTCCGCGTGGTCCGAGCAGTGATCGTGGACCGCGTCCCTCGTTTGGTGATCGTGGCGCTCCGCGTGGTGATCGGCCCTCTGGTGATGGTGAACGTCGTCCGTTCGTTCCGCGCGGCGATGCTCCGCGTGGTTCGAGTGGTGATCGTGGACCGCGTCCTTCGTTTGGTGATCGTGGCGCTCCGCGTGATCGGCCTTCGGGCGATGGCGAACGCCGTCCTTACGCTCCTCGTAATCCGAGCAGCGACCGCGGACCGCGTCCGTCCTTTGGCGATCGTGGCGCTCCGCGTGGCGATCGGCCTTCGGGTGATGGCGAACGTCGTCCGTTCCCTCCACGTGGTCCGAGCAGTGATCGCGGACCACGCCCGTCATTCGGCGACCGCGCCGCTCCGCGTGGCGATCGGCCTTCGGGCGATGGCGAACGTCGCCCATTCACTCCACGCGGCCCGAGCAGCGACCGCGCCGCACCGCGTGCCGACCGTCCCGCCGGCGACGCTGAACGCCGCCCGTTCAAAGCCCGCGATGATTCGCGCGGCCCAGGCAGCGATCGCACGCCGCGCCCGTCGTTCACCGACCGTGGCGCACCTCGCGGCGACCGCAACCACGCGCACGATGGCAGCCCGCGCGCGCCGTCCCCCGATCGCCCACGTCCGTCAGGCGACAACCCTTACGTGAAACGCGACACCTCGGAACGCTTCGGCGATGAGCGCAAACCCGCTCGCAAACCGGTATCGAAACCCTCGAAACCACGCGACGCCGACGCCCCTCCTTCACCCGCCCGCGTCGCGCGCGAGAACGAAGAAGGGCTCGTGCGCCTGTCGAAAATGATGTCGGAACTCGGCTTGTGCTCGCGTCGTGAAGCGGACGAATGGATTGAAAAAGGCTGGGTGCTCGTGGACGGCGTGGTCATCGATACGCTCGGCACCAAGATTCGTCCCGATCAAAACATCGAGATCGCGCCCGCCGCGCACGCGGCCCAGATGCAACAGGTCACCATCCTGATCCACAAGCCGGTCGGCTACGTTTCAGGTCAGGCCGAAGATGGCTATCAGCCGGCGGTCACGCTGGTCAATCCATCGAATCACTGGGCCGACGACCAGTCCGGCATTCGCTTTTCGCCGTTGCATTTGCGCACGCTCGCGCCGGCTGGCCGTCTCGACATCGATTCAACCGGCCTGCTCGTCCTCACGCAAGATGGCCGCGTGGCGAAGCAACTGATTGGCGGCCATTCCGACGTCGATAAGGAATATCTCGTGCGCGTGAAATTCGGCGAGCATGAAGTCGATATCGAACCGCACTTCCCGCCCGAAAGCCTCGCGCTGCTGCGTCACGGGCTTTCACTCGACGACGTACCGCTCAAAACCGCGCAAGTCAGCTGGCAAAACGGCGAACAATTGCGGTTCGTGCTGCGCGAAGGTAAAAAGCGTCAAATCCGCCGGATGTGCGAACTGGTCGGTCTGGAAGTGGTCGGGCTGAAGCGTATCCGGATGGGACACGTGACCCTCGGCGCGCTGCCGCAGGGCCAATGGCGCTATCTCGGCGCAGACGAAGCGTTCTAATAGCCAAACCGCGTACGCTGCCAAGCGTCGCGGAAAAACGACAAAATCGTCACGAATCGATGCGAACGGCCCTGGCCGATCGCATCGATTTTTTTTGACCAATTTTTTGGCTAAAGAAAATATGACTCATGACCGATAGGCAGATACACGCGCAATTTACCGCTTCGAGCCGCGTGTGCTTGCGAATGCCACTGGAGAATCGCCATGTCCGTTGAGATCATTGTTCGCGAAACGAAAACCGGCCTCGAAATTGTCAGCGGCCGACGCCGGCTGGATGCGCTGCTCGCCTTGCGCGACGAAGTTGTCGTGATGAGCCCGGGCGTGGGCGAAGTCGTCATTGCGCGCTTGCCGGACGGACGTTTGCAGGCATCGGCGAATCCGGAACACATCAAGCTGTTTCGTCAGCCGGAACCCGCGTCGGGCCGCAAGAGTTTCGCTTGAGCGACGGGGCCACGTCTGCGGTCGGCGTGCCGTAAGCGGCGAGAATTAGGTTCGAGACTGCGTTCTATCCGTCCCTGCTGACGAGCCTGGTTGCCTCTGCAGCGCCGGTAATCCAGCCTGCCTCGTCAGAAGCGAGGAACAGGATCGCAGCGGCCACGTCCGCAGGTTGGGAGATGCGGAAGGGATCGCTTCAGCGGTCAGATAGCGCCGGCGCGTCTTTCGTAGCCCGCAAGCGCAATCAGACGAAGCCCCCTCGCCATACAAAACGGGCCACCGTTGTCTGGCAGCCCGTGCGCTTCAAACCCTTGAACGACCGATTCTCCGGCCGTTGACCCTCCGTCAATCGTCAACCTTCGGATCGAGCCCCGGAAACAGGATCTCGGTGAAACCGAATTTGGAGAAATCCGTGATGCGCATGGGATAAAGCTTGCCGATCAGGTGATCGCACTCGTGCTGCACGACGCGCGCGTGAAAGCCCTCGGCCAGCCGCTCAATGGGCGACCCGTACTGATCGAAACCTTGATAGCGGATCATGGAATACCGCTGCACTGCACCGCGCAGTCCGGGCACCGACAAGCACCCTTCCCAGCCTTCCTCCATGTCGTGCGAAACCGGCGTGATGATGGGATTGATCAGCACCGTCTCCGGCACCGGCTCGGCATCCGGATAACGCTCGTTTTGGGCGAAGCCGAAGATCACGACCTGCAAATCCACGCCGATCTGCGGCGCCGCAAGCCCCGCGCCGTTTGCGTGGCGCATGGTGTCGAACATGTCCTCGACAAGCGCGTGCAGTTCGGGCGTATCGAAGTGTTCGACCGCCTCTGCGATACGCAACAAACGCGGATCGCCCATTTTGAGGATTTCGCGAATCATGGGGTTTCTCCCTCCAAAAGCTTGCGCATACCGTCTTCGTCGAGCACTGGAACGCCAAGTTCTTCGGCCTTCACGAGCTTGCTGCCCGCCTCAGCCCCCGCCACCACATAATCCGTCTTCTTCGATACCGACCCCGCTACCTTTGCACCGGCGGCCTCCAGCATTTCCTTGGCGTCCTCGCGGGAGAGCGTAGGCAAGGTGCCGGTCAGCACGACTGTCTTGCCGGCGAGCACACCTTGCGGCGCTTTCGGCGCGGGCGGGCCTTCGGGCCACGTCACCTTGCCGGGCGCGCGCAACTGCTCGATCACCATCTGGTTGTGCTCTTCGCTGAAAAAGTTATGAAGCGATTCGGCCACGACCGGGCCGACATCGTTCACTTCCAGCAATTCCTCGACGCTGGCTTCCATGATCGGATCAAGCGAGCCGAAATGCTTGGCAAGATCCTTCGCCGTCGATTCCCCGACGTGACGAATGCCAAGCGCGTAAAGAAAGCGCGGCAAGGTCGTCTGCTTCGCTTTTTCGAGTGAATCGAATAGATTCTGGGCCGATTTATCGGCGAAACGGTCGAGTGCCGCGAGCGTCGCCACGCCGAGATTGAACAGGTCCGCGGGCGTTCGCACGATGTTCTGCTCGACCAGCTGGTCGATGATCTTCTCGCCCAGACCGTCGATATCCAGCGCCCGCCGCTGCGCGAAATGCCACAGCGCCTGCTTGCGCTGCGCGGGACAAATCAGGCCGCCCGTGCAACGCGCGATGGCTTCATCCGGCAACCGTTCGATCTTCGATCCGCACACCGGACACTCGGTCGGCATCACGAACTCGCGGGCGTCATCTGGACGCCGGTCGAGAATCGCGCCGACCACTTCGGGAATCACGTCGCCGGCACGCCGCACGATCACCGTATCGCCGATACGGATGTCCTTGCGCCGCACTTCGTCCTCGTTATGCAAGGTGGCGTTCGTCACCGTCGCGCCGCCGACGAACACGGGCGTCAGCCGCGCAACCGGCGTGATCGCGCCAGTTCGACCGACCTGCACGTCGATAGCAAGCAACTGCGTGAGCGCTTCCTGTGCAGGAAACTTGTGCGCGAGCGCGAAGCGCGGAGCGCGTGAGACAAAGCCGAGCTTGTCCTGCTCGTCGCGCTGGTTGACTTTATAGACCACGCCGTCGATGTCGTAAGGCAAGCCCTCGCGTTTCTCACCGGTTTTGCGGAAGAACTCGAGCAAGCCCTCCGCACCTTCCACAACGCCGCGTTCGGCATTGACGGGCAGCCCCATTTCCTTGTACCAGTCGAGCAGCGCCGAGTGCGACGGCGGCATTTCAGCGCCTTCCAGCACGCCGATGCCATAAGCAAAAAACGACAACTGCCGCTGCGCCGTCATCTTCGGATCGAGTTGCCGCAAGCCGCCCGCAGCCGCATTACGCGGGTTCGCAAATTCGCGTTGCTCCGCCTCGCGCTGCCGTGCGTTCACCTGTTCAAAATCACGTTTGAACATGAGCACTTCGCCGCGCACATCAAGCCGCTTCGGTATGTGTTTGCCTTTAAGCTTCAGCGGTATTGAACGAATGGTGCGAACGTTCTCCGTCACCTCTTCGCCGGTTGCGCCGTCACCGCGCGTTGCCGCCTGAACGAAGCGTCCGTCCTCGTAACGCAGGGAGATGGCAAGACCGTCGAATTTGAGCTCGCACGCATATTCCACGGGCGTGTGGCCCAACGTGTCGGCGACGCGTTTGTCGAAGGCAATGATGTCTTCGTCGGCGAAACCGTTGTTCAGCGAGAGCATGGGCACGTCGTGCGTGACCGGCTGAAAACCGGTTGCGACCTGACCGCCGACGCGCTGCGTGGGAGACTCCGGTGTGATCAGGTCCGGCTGATCGGCCTCGATCTGCTGCAGCTCCTTGAACAAAATGTCGTACTCGGCGTCGGGAAGGTCCGGCTGGTCGAGCACGTAATACGCGTAATTCGCGCGCTCCAGCTCCGAGCGCAGCCAGGCCGCGCGCTCGGCTGGCCGATCGGCGCTCGCGACCGGCGCGTCAGAGACAGCGGAAACAGCGGACTCGGCTTTGGCAGCGGCTTTCGGTTTGGCAGACATGCGGCAGGACAGGCTAGAAAGTTGGAAGAAACCGACCTGTCGATTGTCTCAGAGATCGGTTCATCGCGGCATCGACCGAACGGCCGATGCCCACGAAAATTGCTAACCGGATTGCTACCGATTAACGCCGGCCGCTTTGAGCTCTTATTGGCTGAATAAGCGCCGCGTAGCTGGGGAGCCGGCAGGAATCCCCGCCTGTTCGAGCTTTGCGTACAGCGTCATCAGCTGCTTTTCAATTGCGAGGAGCGAGCTTTCCGGCAACGGCCGGCGCTGGTCGTCGACTACCCGCGCGCCGATGCGCTCCGAGAGCGACTTCGCGTAATCGCACATCAGGCGAAACGGCAGGATGTCTTCGTCGGCCACGGGCACATCCAGCACGAGCGTGATCATCTGGCCGCCCTTGTACGTCAGGTCGTCGCGCAGGAAGTTGGTATCGCCGAAAAGCAGCATGAAGACGGGGTTCTGGCGCGCGTCGAGCTTGACGAAACGCGTACCGTCGCGCGACAGCAGCAAACCATCCTGCGACGCCACCGCCTGCACGTAGTTGGCGGACCAAGGCGCGCCGTCGGAGAGAATGTTGATGGACAGCTGCGCGTCGCACTGCGCGGCGAAGGCGTCGAGTTCACGCGCCATGCCGACCGTTTCCAGCATGTCCGGGAACTCGGGCGAACCGTCGATGCCATCGGCGAAACGCTGCACGCCCGTCACGAACTCCGAGAATTCCAGTTCGTTCAAAGGTCCGCCGCGATTGGCCAGTTGTGCCGCCGCGCGCAATTCCTCATAACGCGCGCCGTTCTTGAGCAATTCCCAGGTCGTGCCGCCTTCCGGCTTGCCTTCTATATAGACCGGCTTGGCGCCCGCGCGCCGCAGCTTCTGCGCGCTCGGAATCAGCTTCTCGCCTGCGATGGGCGCGACCAGCCGGATCGGCACCACGCAATCAATCCGCCGATCCACAATCGCCGGCGGCGCCGATGAAATCGTGGTCGCCGCGGGCAGCACGGGGTCGTCATCGTCGGCGATGATGGACGGCGAATCCGGCTCCTGGAAGTCGCCATTCACCGATGTCGCTTCGACTTGCAAATCCACCGCGGTATCCAGCGGTGCGACCGTGGACATAGGCGCGCCGCCAAAACTCGGCTCGACGCGCGTATGCGACGCCTCCGCTCCATCGCCCTCGCCCATGGCGGGTTCGCGCCGCACCGGGCGCGTGGGTTCAATAAACGGTTGCTCCTCTTCGGCGTCGTGCCGCGCGAGCGATTCCGCTGCTTCGTCGGGCATCGGACGCGGCATCTTGCGACGCACTTTCGCGCCCTGCCAGGCGTTGTACACCACCACGCCGCCCACCACCACGGCTCCTGCTCCAATCAACCCGAGTGTCAACTCGTCCATGCACGCTCCGTCATTCTTTCCTGGTTGCGCTCTTCGCGCGC
Organism: uncultured beta proteobacterium; assembly: GCA_963708695.1. Taxonomy (GTDB): domain Bacteria; phylum Pseudomonadota; class Gammaproteobacteria; order Burkholderiales; family Burkholderiaceae; genus Caballeronia. The sequence goes on along the minus strand of CAVPTS010000023.1, from coordinate 235,083 downwards.
TTGCGGCGCTTGTCGAGGCTTCCGGCGCTTGTTTGAATTACGCCGCGCGATCTGCGCCGCACGCGGTTTCGACAATCGAAATGCGTGCGTCACTCCGCGCCTGGCGCGCCAGAACCGGCCATCGAGGCCGGTTCTTCCCTATTTTTGCTGCCCGTTCTTACAAAACCCGGCCAAACTTTTCAAGCATTCTGGGCGAAACCCGCCGCGGATTCCATATCCACGGCAACAATCCGCGATACGCCCTGTTCCTGCATCGTCACGCCGATCAATTGCTGCGCCATTTCCATCGCGATCTTGTTGTGCGAGATGAAGAGGAACTGCGTCTTCACCGACATTGCCCGCACAAGGTTCGCAAAGCGTTCCGTGTTGGCGTCGTCCAGAGGCGCGTCCACTTCGTCCAGCAAGCAGAACGGCGCCGGATTCAGCTGGAACATCGCGAACACGAGCGCAGTGGCCGTCAGCGCCTTTTCACCGCCCGACAGCAAGTGGATGGTCGAATTCTTCTTGCCTGGCGGTTGCGCGAGCACCTGCACGCCGGCATCGAGAATTTCGTCGCCGGTCATGACCAGCTTCGCCTGACCGCCGCCGAAAAGGCGAGGGAACAGCTCGCCGAAGTGACGGTTTACTTCGTCGAACGTGCCTTGCAGCAACGCGCGTGTTTCCTGGTCGATCTTGTGGATCGCGTCTTCCAGCGTGCCGATGGCGTCATTCAGATCCGCCGATTGCGCGTCGAGGAACGACTTCCGCTCGCTAGCCGCGGCGAGTTCTTCGAGCGCGGCCATGTTCACCGCGCCCAGCGCCGCGATGGCGTTGTTCAGCCGCGTGACTTCGCCCTGCAAGTACGACGGCTTCATGTCCGGCGTCAGCTTGGCCTGCAACTCGGCTTCATCGACACCTGCTGCTGCCAGTTGTTCGATGAACTGCTCGCCACTGATGCGCGCCGCCTGTTCCTTCAACTGCAATTCGCTGATCTTGTCGCGCAACGGCTGCAGCGAGCGTTCTGCGATAAGACGCAATTCATCGGCCTGACGCAGGCGCGCGGTGAGATCGTCGAGCTCGATGCGCGCCGATTGCAGCGCTTCTTCCTTGGCCGCGCGCACTTCGAGCGCGTCCTGCAAGCCCGTGTGCGCCGTTTGTTCGTTGATGGTTTCGAGTTCCGCGCGCGCGTCTTCCAGCGCGCCGGCCACGCGCTCGCTCTGATCCTTCGCCGTTTCGATATTGCGCCGGTATTCCTCGATCTTCGCCGCCAGCCCGCGCGCCGCGAAGCTGGCGTCGGTGGCCGCGCGTTCGAGATCGCGGGCTTCCTGGCGGGCGTTGGTCAACGCTTCGTCGAGTGCTTCGAATGCCAGCTGGTTATCTTCGAAACGCGCTTGCAGCTCAGCCAGTTCGCCATCGTGGCGTTCGAAATTCGCTTCCGATTCGGCGCGCAGCGCACGTTGTTCATCGATCTGCGCGGTGATTTCCGACAATTCCTCGCGAATCTGCGTGCTGCGCTGCATGTAGCGCTCATGCGCCTGCGCGAGCTTCAACACATCCATTTGCAGCGCGTGGACGCGTTGGGTCGCGCGCTCAGCGGCTGAACGCGCCTCGCCGAGACTCGCCGATGCCTGCGTATGCGCCGCTTCCGCGCGTACTGCTGCAGCTTTGGCTTCATCGGCGAGCAATGCCTGGGCACGCACCTGCTTCGTCAGGTTTTCGATTTCCTGCTGGCGCGCGAGCATGCCCGCCTGTTCGGAATCGGCGGCGTAAAGCTGCACGCCGACGCGCGTCACCACGTGCCCCGCCTTCACCACGAACGCTCCGCCATCCGGCAATTGCGAACGCGTGGAGAGCGCCTGGGCGATGTCATCGGCGACAAAGATGTTGCTTAGCCAGTCGGTCAGCACGGCGCGCAGACCCGCATCGTCGATACGAATCAGCGCAAGCAACGGCCGCAAGCCCGCGAGCGTTTCCTGCGAACGGCCGGCGACAGGAGGCGCGTAGAACGCGAGTTTGGCCGGCGGCGCGTCAGTAGCGAACGCCTTGACCCAGTCGAGATTCGATACTTCCAGCGCCGCGATCCGCTCACGCAGCACCGATTCCAGCGCCGTTTCCCAGCCCGCTTCCACATGCAGCTTCTTCCACAAGCGCGGCAGCGAACCGAGTTCGTGTTTGTCGAGCCATGGCTGGATCTTGCCTTCGGTCTGGACGTTTTCCTGCAGCTGTTTCAGTGCCGCGAGCCGCGCCTCGAGCTGGTGAATCTGCGCGCTTTCGGCCTGCACCTTCTCTTGCGCCGCGCGACGCTCGCCGTCCAGACGCGGCAGCGTGTCCTGCGCATGCGAGAGCCGCGTCTGGGCGTCAGCGAGAATTTCCTCGTGCTCGGCCAACTGCATGCGCAACTCTTCGATCTGCGCTTCGTCGGGCGCATCCAGCCCGCCCGCTTCGCTTTTCAGGCGTTCATGACGCTGCTGCAGTTGCTGCAATTGCTGGTCGGCATTGCGCTGATGCGCGGCCTCCAGCTTCAATGCTTGTTCAGTCTGCGCGATACCGCTGCGCTCCGCGTTCAGCTCGGATTGAGCATCGCGAAAACGCGCTTCGAGCGCGGGCAGTTCATCGTGTTTCGCGGCGGCGGTTTCCTGCGCGATCGCAGCTTTTTCCTCGCCGATGGCCAGCGCCTCTTCAGCATCAGTGATCTCGCCGCGCGCTTTCTCCGCCTGCATCTGCCATTGCTCGCGCTGGGCGCTCAATGCGGCGATCTGCGCCTGCACGCGATTACGCGATTCCACGATAAAGCGGATCTCCGCCTCGAGCTTGCTCACTTCGGAGTTCGCTTCGTACAGCGCGCCCTGGGCGCCCTGCATGGCATCGCTTGCGCTGTAATGCGCCACGCGCAGCGTTTCCAGTTGCGCTTCAACTTCACGCAGCTTGGCGGTTTGCGCTTCGAGTTCGATCTGCGCGTCGCTGATTGCGCGTTGCTGGCGCTCCGACTCGTTGCCTGCCTCGTTCTTGCGCAACAGCCACAGGAGCCGCTGCTTTTCTTCGCCATCGGCCTGCAGCGTCTTGTACTTCGTCGCCACCACCGCCTGGGCTTCGAGCTTCTCCAGATTCGCGCCCAGCTCGCGCACGATGTCTTCCACGCGGGTCAGGTTTTCGCGCGTGTCGTGCAGGCGGTTCTCGGTTTCGCGGCGGCGTTCCTTGTACTTGGACACGCCCGCGGCTTCTTCGAGGAACACGCGCAGCTCTTCCGGTTTCGCCTCGATGATCCGCGCGATCATGCCCTGTCCGATGATCGCGTAGGCGCGCGGCCCGAGGCCGGTGCCGAGGAAGATGTCCTGGATGTCGCGGCGCCGGGCCGGCAGGTTGTTGATGTAGTAGCTCGAGGTGCCGTCGCGCGTGAGCACGCGTTTGACGGCGATCTCGGCGTAGGTGCCCCACTGGCCGGCGGCGCGGCCGTCGGCGTTATCGAAGATGAGTTCGACGCTGGCGCGGCTGCCGGGCTTGCGCGCCGTGGAGCCGTTGAAGATCACGTCCTGCATCGACTCGCCGCGCAGTTCCGAGGCACGTGATTCGCCCAGCACCCAACGCACGGCGTCGATGATGTTTGACTTGCCGCAGCCATTCGGGCCGACCACGCCGACAAGCTGGCCTGGGACCTGGAAATGGGTGGGATCGACGAAGGACTTGAAGCCAGCGAGTTTTATCGAGGTCAGACGCACGGCGATATCGCTGATTGAAAAGAATTCTGGAGAACGGGCCGGCGAGCCTCGATGCCGCGATGTTCGTGCAGCAGGAGTGACATGCAAACGCCGGTCGAAAACGCTCGGGCGGCGAGTCGAACCCGTCGATGCGAAGCGGACGGAGCGCAACCCTTGGTCCTGTTGTTTTGCGGCCTATGAATAACCGCAAGCGGGCAACCCGGCGAACGGTGACAATCATACCATCGCGCGAAACGATTTCTTTTTGGGTTTGAGGTGTCGTTCGCTACTTGCAGGGGGGGTGGATGGGGGTGCTTTCGGGGTCGATGGTTTTATATGTTGGTGGTTCTCGTGAGCGCAATTGGCCACTGTGCGTGGCAGCAGGTTGGTAGCGTTCGCACTCGAGGGGTTTAGCGGGCGTGCTACCGGCGGTGGTCGCGGGTCAGCGCTGGGTTGTTGCTGCTTACGTCAGTGCGGGTTGTATGTGAGCTATATTTTTTATCACTATTAGCCAGGGTATTTTCGTTCGCACTCGGGGGTTGTTTTGGAGGCGGGCTACCGGCGGCGGGTTTGGGTTGGCGCCGGGTTGCTACTGCTTACGTTAGCGCGGGCTGTATGTTGGCTAAATTTTTTATCACTATTAGCCAGGTTATTTTCGTTCGCACTCGGGGGTTGTTTTGGAGGCGGGCTACCGGCGGCGGGTTTGGGTTGGCGCCGGGTTGCTACTGCTTACGTTAGCGCGGGTTGTATGTTGGCTAAATTTTTTATTACTATTAGCCACTGTCCGTGGCGGGACTTCATTTCTTTGTCCAACGGCGACAAAGAAACGAAGCAAAGAAAACGCCTCCCCACAATCTGTATTAAGTGTCCCCAGCGTGCAGACCACTGCTTTTGGTTCCCGCGTAGAACGGTGCTCGCAAAACCACGGACTCTTGAACCCCTCCTTCTCGCGAATCCCTACATCCCCACGCTTCGCCACCAGTGCTCTCGGGCAAGTTCGATGGCCCATTGACCACCGCTGCCTCACGCGTCTCATGTGTTAGTGGACTGCGTGATCCCCGTGACCCTTCGGCGCGGGGCGCTTATAGCGTGCAATATGTTTGGGCACCAGCACCCCAAAAAATAGCGGAACGCTCCGCACGTTCCGCGAATAATCGCGAACCTCTGCGGCTGAAGACGCTGCGCACCGAAATGCTTTGCAGCTGCAAATAGGGCTTAGGCCGTATAAGTTCGTTGGGCCACCGATCTAGCCCGAGAGCACTGGTGGCGAAGCGTGGGGATGTAAGGATTCGCGAGAAGGAGGGTTTCAAGTGTCCGTCGTTCTAGCGAGCACCGTACTACGCGGGAACCAAAAGCAGTGGTCTGCACGCTGGGGACACTTAAAACAGATTGTGGGGAGGCGTTTTCTTTGCTTCGTTTCTTTGTCGCCGTTGGACAAAGAAATGAAGTGCCGCCACGCACAGTGGCTAATAGTGATAAAAAATTTAGCCAACATTAAACCCGCGCTAACGTACGCAGCAGCAACCCGGCGCTGACCCCCGACCGCGACCGCTAGCACGCCCCCGAAAACCCTTAGTACGAACGAAAATGCCTGCCACGCAGTGGCTAAAAGCGCTAAAAAATACAGAAACCATAAACCGCCCGATGACCTAGGCAGCACCAACCCGCCCTCACCCCGCGCCGCTCCCCCCAAAAACCCCGTCCACCGGCGCGAGCAATCTATAATCCAACCCTCGCCCCGCCGACTCCGCCCGCCTGCCGTGAATCCACTTCTCCAGAAACTTCAGCCGTATCCGTTCGAAAAGCTCCGCGCGCTATTCAAAGGTGTCACCCCGCGCGCGGAACTCCCCCCGATCAGCTTCGGTATCGGTGAACCGAAACACGCCACGCCCGCGCTAATCCGCGATGCCGTCGTCAACGCCATGTCCGGCCTGGCGTCGTATCCCGCCACCGCCGGCAGCGAGCCACTGCGCCAAGCCATCGCGAACTGGACCCGGCAGCGCTACAGCCTGCCCGCCATCGACGCGACCACGCAAGTCCTGCCGGTCTCAGGCTCACGCGAAGCACTCTTCTCACTGGCGCAAACGGTCATCGACAGCCGCACCGCCAATGAACCGCCCATCGTGGTCTGCCCGAATCCGTTCTATCAGATCTACGAAGGCGCAGCCTTGCTGGCCGGCGCGGAGCCGTACTTCGTGAACAGCAATCCGGCGCGTAACTTCGCCTGCGATTACGCCTCTGTGCCCGAGGCCATCTGGGCGCGCACGCAATTGCTCTACGTCTGCTCCCCGGGCAACCCGACCGGCGCGGTGCTCACGCTCGACGACTGGTGCGAATTGTTCGCGCTATCAGATCGCCACGGTTTCGTGATCGCGTCCGATGAATGCTATTCCGAGATCTACTTCGATGAAGCCACACCCCCGCTCGGCGGCCTCGAAGCGGCCCACAAACTCGGCCGCGGCTTCGAGCGGCTGGTAATGCTGTCGAGTTTGTCGAAGCGCTCGAACGTGCCGGGCATGCGCTCGGGTTTCGTCGCCGGCGATGCGTCGATACTCAAGCAATTCCTGCTCTACCGCACCTATCACGGCGCGGCGCTTTCGCCCATGTTCCAGGCGGCGAGCGTCGTCGCGTGGAAGGACGAAACCCACGTACGCGAGAACCGCGCGCTGTATCTGAAGAAATTTACGACCGTCACGCCCATGCTCGCCGAGGTGCTCGATGTCCGTCTGCCCGACGCCGCGTTCTATCTGTGGGCGAACGTCGCGCGCACCGGCCTCTCCGACACCGAGTTCGCCGCTCGCCTTTACGCCGACTATAATGTGACCGTTTTGCCAGGCTCTTATCTGGCGCGCGACGCCCACGGCGCCAACCCCGGCAGCGGTTTCATTCGTATCGCGCTGGTCGCGGACGTCGACGAATGCGTGGAAGGTGCGCGTCGAATCATCGAATTCTGCCGCACGCTGCCGTAGCATTGGCTGGCCCAGCATCGGGCGCAGTAACTCCTCCCTAATCACAGCACTCACTTAAGTCACGACCATGTCGCAACAACTTCAGCAGATCATCGATACAGCCTGGGACAACCGCGCCGAGTTGTCGCCGAAATCGGCCCCCGCCGAAGTGCGCGACGCGGTCGCTCACGCTATCGAGCAACTCGACAAAGGCTTGTCGCGCGTCGCCGAAAAGAAGGACGGCGAATGGGTGGTCAATCAGTGGCTCAAGAAAGCCGTGCTGCTGTCGTTCCGCCTGGAAGACAACGCGCCAATGGCCGCCGGCGGTTACAGCCAGTTCTACGACAAAGTGCCGTCGAAATTCGCCAACTATACGGCTGAAGATTTCGCCGCCGGCGGCTTTCGCGTGGTGCCGCCGGCCATCGCGCGCCGCGGTGCGTTCATCGCGAAGAACGTGGTGTTGATGCCGTCGTACACGAACATCGGTGCGTATGTGGACGAAGGCACGATGGTCGATACCTGGGCGACGGTCGGTTCGTGCGCGCAGATCGGCAAGAACGTGCATTTGTCGGGCGGCGTAGGGATCGGCGGCGTGCTGGAACCGCTGCAGGCGAATCCGGTGATCATCGAAGACAACTGCTTTATCGGCGCGCGCTCGGAAGTGGTGGAAGGCGTGATCGTGGAAGAGAATTCAGTGATATCCATGGGCGTGTATCTCGGCCAGAGCACCAAGATTTACGACCGCGAAACGGGTTCGGTCACGTATGGCCGGATTCCCGCAGGCTCCGTGGTGGTCGCGGGCAACCTGCCTTCGAAGGACGGCTCGCACAGCTTGTACTGCGCGGTGATCGTGAAGAAGGTGGACGCTAAGACGCGCGCCAAGGTCGGCTTGAACGAGTTGCTGCGAGGCGATTGATCCATGGCCGCGAAAAAGATCGTCGTGTATGGGATTCCGAATTGCGACACCGTGAGAAAAGCGCGCGTGTGGCTGGAAGAGCATGACGTGCCGTTCGAATTCCACGACTTCAAGAAAGCCGGGGTAAACACAGCCTTGTTGCAGGACTGGCTGAAGGACGTCTCGCTCGACGAACTGATCAACCGGCGCGGCACGACCTGGCGCGGCCTGTCGGACACCTACAAGGACGAAGCCGGCTCCACGGCCGGCGCGATCGCGTTGATGATCCACAAGCCGTCAATCATCAAGCGGCCCGTGGTCGTGGTCAACGGCCGTGTGAAGACGCTGGGTTTCGACGCGGATAAATACGAAACGCTGTTCGTTTAAGCTCTGGCTTCGTGAGCCTGAAGAAACCCGAAGGCTCGCGTTTCCCGATGTCTGCCGGCCGCCGCGCCGGCATTTTTATTGAAAGTGGCTCGAATCCATGTCCGGCACCCTTCTTCTCTCCGAACAACTCATCGCGCGCGCCTCCGTCACGCCCGACGATAAACACTGCCAGAGCGTGCTGATCGAGCGGTTATCGGCGATTGGCTTTGAATGTGAAACCATCGCGTCGGGCGGCGTCACGAATCTCTGGGCGGTGAAACGCGGCGCGGACGGTACTCGCGGCAAGTTGCTCGCGTTTGCCGGCCATACCGATGTCGTGCCGACCGGCCCGGTCGAACAATGGACCTCGCCGCCGTTTGTCCCGACCCACCGCGACGGCAAGCTGTTCGGTCGCGGCGCGGCGGACATGAAGACTTCCATAGCGGCGTTCGTTGTATCGAGCGAGGAATTCGTCGCGGCGCATCCGGCGCATCGCGGCTCGCTCGCGTTCCTGATCACGAGCGACGAAGAAGGCCCCGCCACCGACGGCACCGTCAAGGTGATCGAAGCGCTGAAGGCGCGCGGCGAACGGCTGGATTACTGCATTGTCGGAGAGCCGACGTCCAGCGCCACGCTCGGCGATATGGTCAAGAACGGCCGCCGCGGCTCGATGTCCGGGAAGCTGACCGTGAAAGGCGTGCAGGGTCACATTGCCTACCCGCATCTGGCCAGCAATCCGATTCATCTGCTCGCGCCCGCGCTCGCTGAACTCGTCGCAACGCATTGGGACGACGGCAACGAGTATTTCCCGCCGACCACCTGGCAAGTCTCGAACCTGCACAGCGGCACCGGCGCGACGAATGTGATCCCGGGTCACATCGACCTGATGTTCAATTTCCGCTTCTCCACGGCAAGCACGGTGGAAGGACTCCAGAGCCGCGTTCACGCCATTCTCGATAAACACGCGCTGGACTACGATCTTGCGTGGACCGTCAGCGGGCTGCCGTTCCTCACGCCGCGCGGCACGTTGTCGAATGCGCTGGAACAAGCCATCCTCGATGAAACCGGCGTGCGCACCGAATTGTCGACGACTGGCGGTACGTCCGACGGGCGCTTTATTGCGCGCATCTGCGATCAGGTGGTGGAGTTCGGGCCGCCGAACGGAAGCATCCATAAAATCGATGAGCACGTCGAGATTGCGTTTATCGAACCGTTGAAAAACGTGTATCGGCGCGTGCTTGAAACGCTGCTGGTTTAAGACTGACTAAAAACTAATCACTCAAATTTCAAGGAGCTTGCGATGGCGCTTCCCTTCACCACCGTTCGCGATCTGCTGCGTTTCGCCGTCTCGCGTTTCACCGAAGCAAAGCTGTCGTTTGGTCACGGTTCCTCGAACGCATTCGATGAAGCCGCATACCTCGTGCTGCACACGCTGCACTTGCCGCTCGACACGCTCGACCCGTTCCTCGACGCGCGCCTGCTCGACACTGAAATCGACGCCATCATGAAAGTGATCGAACGGCGCGCGGCGGATCGCGTGCCGGCGGCGTACATCACGAACGAAGCGTGGATGCACGGGCATCGCTTTTATGTGGATGAACGCGTGATCGTGCCGCGCTCGTTTATTGGCGAGTTGTTGCAGGATGGTCTGCAGCCGTACGTGCAGGACCCGGACGAAGTCTCGCGCGTGCTCGAACTCTGCACGGGTTCCGGCTGCCTCGCGATTCTCGCGGCGCAGGCGTTCCAGAATGCTGACATCGACGCCGTCGATATTTCCGCGCCCGCGCTGGAAGTCGCGCATCGGAATGTGGACGATTACGACCTGGATGCGCGCGTCGCGTTGTACGAAGGCGATTTGTTCGGGCCGCTGCCGGTCGGGCGCTACGAAGTCATCATCACGAACCCGCCGTACGTCAACGCGCTCGCCATGCAAAGCCTGCCCGCCGAATATCGTCACGAGCCGGAACTCGCGCTCGCGGGCGGCGCGGACGGCATGGATATCGTGAAGCGGATTGTGGGCGAAGCGCGCAAGTGGCTGACTGAAGACGGCGTGCTCGTGGTGGAGATCGGCAATGAACGCGCGAACGTGGAAGCCACGCTCGGCGGGCTCGACATGGTCTGGCTCTCGACCAGCGCCGGCGACGACAACGTGTTTCTCATCCAGGCCGCCGACTTGCCGGGCTGACAGCGCAACTCTCGACTAGGCCCACCGCGTACATGCACTTCGAGACGCAGGACTGGCTTCATCTCGGCACGCTGGTGATGCTCGCGCATTTGCTGGGCGCGGCCGCCGCGTGCCATGCGGTGCTCAATACGCGCACGTCGCAAGGCGCGGTGGCGTGGGCGGTGTCGCTCGTCGCCATGCCGTACTTCACGCTGATCCCGTATTTGTTTCTCGGGCGCAGCAAGTTCGCGGGGTATATCGACGCGCGGCGGCTCGAAAACGAGATCCTGCGCAAGAGCACGCACCCGACCGAATGGAATTTCCCCGATGAAGCCGCCCGCCTGCGCGGCGCCGCAGCCGGCGATCCGGCCGAATATCTCGGCCATCCGACCATTCGCGCGCTGACGCGCTTGAGCGGCATGCCGTTCTTACGCGGCAACTCGGTGCGTGTGCTGATCAACGGCGACGCCACGTTCGATGCAATTTTCAAAGCGATTCAAGACGCGAAAGTCTATGTGATCGTGCAGTTTTTCATCGTGCGCGCCGATGAACTCGGCGAGAAGCTGAAAGACCTGCTGATCGATAAGGCGCGGCAAGGCGTGCGCGTCTATTTTCTCTACGACAGCATCGGCAGCTTCGACTTGCCGAAACGCTACGTGACCACGTTGCGCGCGGGCGGCGTAGAAACGCATCCGTTTGCGACCAAGCGCAAGTTCGTCAACCGCTTCCAGATCAACTTCCGCAATCATCGCAAGATCGTGGTGGTCGATGGCGAATGCGCGTTCGTCGGCGGGCATAACGTCGGCGTGGAATATCTCGGCGCGAATCCGCGCTTGTCGCCGTGGCGCGATACGCACATCGAAGTGCGCGGCCCCGCGGTCGCGAGCATCCAGTTTGTGTTTATCGAAGACTGGTATTGGGCGACGCAGCGTATTCCGGAAGTGGAGGCATCGAAGACATCGGCAGACGACATGAGTTGCCTCGTCCTTGCGAGCGGCCCGGCCGATCGGCAGGAAACGTGCTCGCTGTTTTTCGTCGAAGCGATCAACGCGGCGCGCTCGCGTATCTGGATCACCACGCCTTATCTCATCCCCGATGAAGCCGTTTTCTCCGCGTTGCGGCTGGCGGTTTTGCGCGGCGTGGACGTGCGCATCCTGATTCCAAGCCGGCGCGATCACCGCGTGGTGTTCGCTGCATCGAGGCTCTATGCCTACGATGCGCTGCTTGCCGGGGTGCGAATCTTTCGGTATCGCCCGGGCTTTCTGCATCAGAAGGTGGTGCTGGTGGATGACATGTCGGCGGCCATCGGCAGCGCAAATCTCGATAACCGCTCGTTTCGCCTGAACTTCGAAATCATGGTGCTGACCGTCGACCGACACTTTGCGAGCGAAGTCGAAAAGATGCTGCTCGACGACTTCGCGCAATCGTGGGAAATCAGCCGCGACGATTATCTCGGCAAGCCGGCATGGCGACGCATGGCGATGCACGTCGCGCGTTTGTTTTCGCCGATTCTTTGAGCCCTTTTCAGCCCGCGTACGGTCCGAGCATATCGGCGAAACGCCGGGCACATCCGAGGCCGAATGCGCTTGGCGCAATCCCGCGATCGTGCCGGACCTCAAACCCCATCCGCCATGCAGCAATGCGCTTGCCGTAACAGGTGAGCGCATCGAGCGACTGCATCACGAAAACGATCGCCGGCAATACATCCTCATACTGCCGCTGCGCCTTGGCTGGATCGCTTGCGAACGCCTGATAGATCAGCACCTGATGATCGAAACTATCCGGCGCGACGATCATGCCCGCGCAACCGGCGCGCAGATTGTCGAGCAACTCCTGGCCGCCGCGTCCATTGAACACGGGCATCGTGCTGCCAGCTGCGCGCAAGCAGTCGATGGTCGCATGCAGCACCGTCGCCGCGCCCTCGCCTTTTAGCCAGCGAAAGTTCGGGCATTGCTGGGCGAGCTCGGCCAGCGCTTGCGGCGACAAACCGACGCCCAGATACTCGGGCGCATTCTGAATGCCCGCGCCGGCCGCGCCCGTCAAACCCTTCATCACGGCGGCGAAGAAATCGAAGTAGAACCGTTCGGGTTCGGTGCGTGTGGACGGCGGTTGCAGGATCAGCCATTGCGCGCCGTGCGCCACGGCCCAGTTGCCGAATTCGATCTGCTCATTGGCGGTATCGCCGGTGACGGTGACGGCCAGCGGTACCCGCGATGCGATGTCCTCGCGCGCCCAGTTCACAATCTGCTCACGTTCGGCACGCGACAACCGCTGCACTTCGGTGGCAAGACCGAGTATCACAATGCCGGGCGCGCCCGCGGCGATGGTCCGCTCGACCTGGATGCGCATGGCGTTGCGGTCGAGCCGGTTGTGTTCATCGAAATAGGCGTAGAGGACCGGCCAGATTCCTGCGGGCGAATAGTTGCTTGTAGATGTCATATGCACGGGGCCTGATGATCGATGTTCAATGTTCAATGAGAGTCGCGCGGCACGGGTGCGCCGCTCGAGCCGACCAGGAAATCGAGGTCCGCGCCCTGGTCCGCCTGCAGCACGTGATCGACGTAAAGCTTCACATAACCTCGCAATGGCGATTCAGGTTTGCGCCACGCCGCACGCCGCCGCTCAAGCTCCTCATCCGACACTTCCAGATGCAGCCGGCGCCCTTTCACATCGAGTTCGATCATGTCGCCGGTCTGCACGAAAGCCAGCGGACCGCCCGCCGCCGCTTCCGGCGATATATGCAGCACAACCGCGCCGTACGCGGTGCCGCTCATCCGCCCATCCGATATGCGCACCATGTCTGTAATGCCCTTTTGCAGCACTTTTTTCGGCAACGGCATATTGCCGACTTCGGCGAACCCCGGATAACCCTTCGGCCCGGCGCCCTTCAACACCATGACGCAGTGCTCGTCGATATCGAGTGCTTCGTCGTCCACTTTCGCATGCAACTCCTCAACGGTTTCGAACACGACTGCGCGCCCGCGATGCTGCAGCAGATGCGGTGTCGCCGCCGACGGCTTGATCACCGCGCCGTTCGGTGCAAGATTGCCCCGAAGCACTGCTATTCCCGCTTTCGGCTTGAACGGTGCTTCGAATAACGTGATGACTTTTTCGTCGTCGTTGCGGGCGCTGGATACGTTGTCCCAGATCGTCTTGCCGTTCACGGTCAGCGCGTCCTTGTGCAGCAAACCCTGTTCGCCGAGTTGCTTCAAGACAGCCGGCAAGCCGCCTGCGTAGTAGAAATCCTCCATGAGGTATTCGCCCGACGGCTGCAGGTTCACGAGGCACGGCACGTCCGAGCCCAGTTCCCAATCGTCGAGCGTCAGCGGCACGCCAATGCGCTTCGCGAGCGCGATCAAATGCACCACCGCGTTGGTCGATCCGCCGATAGCCGCGTTGGTGCGGATCGCGTTCTCGAAGGCTTCGCGCGTAAGAATGCGGTCCATGGTGAGGTCTTCATGGACCATATCGACAATCCGCCGCCCCGCCATATGCGCGAGCACCTGGCGGCGGGCATCGACGGCGGGAATGGCGGCGTTGTGCGGCAGGCCCATGCCGAGCGCTTCGACCATCGATGCCATGGTGGAAGCCGTTCCCATCGTCATGCAATGGCCCCGCGAGCGGTTCATGCACGACTCGGCTTCGGTGAATTCCTCTTGCGTCATGGTCCCGGCACGCACTTCCTCCGACATCTGCCAGACGCCCGTGCCCGAGCCGATCGGCTTGCCGCGATACCGGCCGTTCAGCATCGGTCCGCCCGACACCGCGAGCGCGGGCAGGTTGCACGACGCCGCGCCCATCAGCAACGCGGGCGTGGTCTTGTCGCAGCCGACGAGCAGGATCACGCCGTCGAGCGGATTGCCGCGAATCGATTCCTCGACATCCATCGACGCGAGATTGCGAAACAGCATCGCGGTCGGCCGAAGGTTCGACTCGCCGAGCGACATCACGGGAAATTCCAGCGGCAATCCGCCCGCCTCACGAACGCCGCGTTTCACGTACTCGGCCAGTTCGCGGAAATGGGCGTTGCAAGGCGTCAGTTCGGACCACGTGTTGCAGATGCCGATCACCGGACGGCCATCGAAGTTGTCGTGCGGGATGCCTTGGTTTTTCATCCACGAACGGTGAATGAAGCCGTCCTTGCCGTGCGTGCCGAACCATTGTTGCGAACGAAGTTTGCGCATTTTGTGTCTCCCGGCGCGTGAGGCCGTGGGTTGTGGCGATTGAGTCAGAGTGGATGAGCCGGATTAACCGATGGTTTCATCACCGCACGCGGCGGCCGGTTGCGCACCGCTATTCGCCAGTGCGTGGAAGTCCCGTTGCGTGTCGAGCAGCAGACGCGTCATTGCCGCATGCGCCTCTGCGGGCTGGCGGCGCCGGATTGCATCGAATACCGCTCGATGTTGTTCCAGCGACGCCTGCGCCGACAGCGCCTGCTCGCCGGTGAGACGAATGCCCGCGCCCAGCGCGGCCCGGACAGTGCCGATCAATTGCGTGAACACCCAATTACCCGCCGCTTCAATAATTCCCGCGTGAAAGGCGACGTCCGCCGCCGGCCAGCCTGCGCCGCGCGTGCCGTCCGCCTCGCTCGCCATGGCATTCAGCGACGCTTCAATACGGACAAGGTCATGTTCGGACGCACGCGTCGCGGCGAGTTCGGCGGCGCGCGGTTCAATCAAAAGGCGCGCCTCGACGAGCGACTGGAAAAACGACACGTCCGTCACGCGCAAGACCGCGGCGCCCAACACCGATGCGTCCAGCAACTTCCACGACTCGCGCGCGAGAACGGTAGCGCCCTTGCGTCGCCGGCTTTCGATCAGGCCGAGTGAGGCAAGCTTCTGCATCGCTTCCCGCGCCGCCGTGCGGCTGACGCCATGAGCGGCGCCGAGTTCCGCCTCATTCGGTAAGGTCGATCCGACGGGATAGGCGCCTGAAAGAATCGCATCGACGAGTTGCGTGACGATGGCTTCGTGAAGCTTCGTCATGGTGGGCGGCACCGCGGTGTCTGGTTTCATCGAAGCGGCGATCCGGTGAGTTCGAGAAGTTAAATCATACATAGTTGGCCGGAGGAAACCGAATATGTACGACATAATTTCACACTTGCGAGCATTGATAAAAGTCGTTGCCTTGGGCGTCAAATGCATACGGACGTGCCGAGAGAACCCGGACGCAAGTACGGGTATCGATCATGGAGAAGATGGATCGGCGACGTCCGGCCGGACGTCGCTTTAGAAAAGTGGGTTTGCCGCCGTAAAACCGGTCGACATCAAGCGACCATCAAAGCAGCTTTTCTATATCGCTGGAAAGCGCATCCGGCTTCGTCATCGAGGCGAACCGGTTGATCACGACGCCGTCTTTATCGACGAGGAACTTCGTGAAGTTCCACTTGATGCCTTCCGTGCCCAGCACGCCCGGTGCTTCCTCGGTCAGATAGCGAAAGAGCGGATGCGCGTTCGCGCCATTCACGTCGACCTTCGCGAACATCGGGAACGTGACGCCGTAGTTCTGCTCGCAAAAGCTGCCGATCTGCGCGGCATCGCCCGGTTCCTGCTTGCCGAACTGATTGCACGGAAAGCCCAGCACGGCGAAGCCGCGATCCGCATAACGTTCGTACAGCTCCTGCAAACCCTTATATTGCGGCGTGAATCCGCATTCGCTCGCGGTGTTCACGATCAACAGCACCTTGCCCTGATATTGCTCCAGGCTGACTGTTTCGCCGCCAAGAGTTTCCGCCGAAAACGAGTAGATAGGGTTCATTCGATGCTCCGCTTGAAAAAGTCCAGTCTAAGCGAAACGCTGCTCAAAAACATCCGACCGAACGGCCAACGCGAGCAGCGATAACGAGCCGAAGGCAATGAGCGGGCGGCGCAACGCGGCGACGGTCTAAAATAGCGTTTTCCCGTACTCGTCTGGGTCCTCACGCCGTGATTCGCTTCAACCAGTTCAGTCTTTCCCGTGGCACGAAACCGCTCTTCGAACAGACTACGTTCGCGCTCAATCCTGGCGAAAAGGCGGGGCTCATCGGTGCAAACGGCGCGGGCAAGTCCACGCTGTTTTCCGTGCTGCGCGGCGATTTGCACTCCGACGGCGGCGATTTTTCGATGCCGCCATCGTGGCAAATCGCGCACGTCGCGCAGGAAACGCCGGCCGTGGACCGCACCGCGCTCGACTACACGCTCGACGGCGACACGCAATTGCGCCGCATTGAAGCGGAGATTGCGGCGGCATCGGCGGCTCACGACGGCGCCGCTGAAGCCCACGCACACGCCGCTTTCGCCGATGCCGACGGTTACACCGCGCCCGCGCGCGCCGAAACCCTGCTGATCGGCCTGGGCTTCACGCTCGCGCAAACGAAGGATCCGGTAACCAGCTTTTCGGGCGGCTGGCGCATGCGCCTGAACCTCGCCCAAGCGTTGATGTGCCGCTCGGACCTGCTGCTCCTCGATGAACCCACGAATCACCTGGACCTCGACGCAATCGTGTGGCTGGAAGACTGGCTGCATCGATATCCGGGAACGCTGATCGTGATCTCGCATGATCGCGAGTTCCTGGATTCAGTATGTAATGTCACGCTGCATCTGGAGAACCGGCAGATCAAGCGATACGGCGGCAACTACAGCCAGTTCGAGATCCTGCGCGCGCAGCAGATCGCGTTGCAGCAAAGCGCGTACGTGAAACAGCAGAAGACAGTGGAGCATTTGCAGAGCTTCATCAACCGTTTCAAGGCGCAGGCGACCAAGGCCAAGCAAGCGCAAAGCCGCGTGAAAGCGCTCGAACGGATGGAAATCATCGCGCCGGCGCACGCGTCTTCGCCGTTCACTTTCGAATTCCGCACGCCCGATGCCGCGCCGAACCCGATGATGGTGATGGACGCGGTGCGCTGTGGGTATCGGACGGAAGATGGCGAGGTGCCGATTGTGGAAGGCGTCACGCTGTCCATTCAGAACGGTCAGCGGATTGGACTTCTGGGTGCGAACGGCCAGGGTAAATCGACGCTCATCAAGACGCTCGCCGGTACGCTGGAAGCATTGAGCGGCACGGTGCGCGAGGGCAAGGGCTTGCGAATCGGCTATTTCGCGCAGCATCAGCTCGAAACGCTGCGTCTCGATGACTCCGCGCTTCAGCACGTCGCGCGGCTCGCTCCCGATACGCGCGAACAGGAACTGCGTGATTTCCTCGGCGGCTTCAATTTCTCCGGCGAGATGGCGACTGCGAAGATCGCGCCGTTTTCCGGCGGAGAAAAGGCGCGGCTCGCGCTCGCGCTGATCATCTGGCAAAAGCCCAACTTGCTGCTGCTCGACGAGCCGACCAATCACCTCGACCTCGAAACGCGTCACGCGCTGACTATGGCGCTTGCTCAGTTTGAAGGCACATTAATTCTGGTATCGCACGATCGCCACTTGCTGCGCGCGACCACGGACAATTTCATGCTCGTGGCTAAACATCGACTGCAGCCATTCGACGGCGATCTCGACGATTACCGTGACTGGCTGCTGCAGCACGCAGCCGATCAGCGCGCTGCGGCGAAAGACGTGAGCAGCGGCAGTGCGGATGATTCGCTGGATCTGGGGCAGAACCGTAAAGAGCAACGTCGTCTGGAGGCGCAGGAACGTCAGAAGCTCGCGCATTTGAAAAAGCCGCTGCAATCGCGGATTTCGAAGATCGAGAAGGAGATGGACAAGTTGAACGCCGAGAAAGCGCGGCTGGATTCATTCGTGGCCGACGCCGCCAGCTACGAGCCGTCAATGAAAACTCAGCTCACCGAGTCGATTCGTCGTCAGGCCGATGTATGCGGGCAATTGGAAGCGCTTGAAGCGCAATGGCTCGAGGCGCACGAAGAACTGGAGCAGATCGGCTGAATGTGCTGACGACCACGGTCGGCACACTCTTCTACCGTCTGGGCAAGGTCTGCCTCGGCAGTCCTTCGTCGTCCACCAGCACGTGCTTGCGGCCCTTCACATGGCGCCGGATAGTTGCCACCACTTCATCTTCGGTCACGTCTTCGGCCACCACGCGGCGCGAAATCTGGCCTTCGGCGTCGATCCATTCGACAATCCGGCAACCGCCGCCCCAAGGCTGTTGAATAGGCGCCGACACGCGGCAGCCGCGCAGGTGAAATGAAGGGCCTGACAAACTTTGATTGGTGTGTTTCAAGGCGTTGTCCTTTTCCGCTCGTATCGGGTTTGTCGCGATACAAGCATAGAAAAACCACGCGCTACGTGGGTTACAGGGATTGCACGGTTTTTTACGCGACATTACGAAAGGGCCGGATCGCCCTTTCGTATCTGACAGTCACCTAAGCGCGCAATGAGCTCAATCCAGCGAGCGCACCCGGTCGATCGCTTCCTCTATCCGGTCGACCGCAATCACTTCCAATCCGTCGATAGGCTGCTTCGGCGCATTCGCCTTGGGAATCAGCGCGAGAGAGAAACCCAGCTTCGCAGCCTCTTTCAACCGGTCCTGCCCGCGCGGCGACGGCCTGATCTCGCCCGCCAGTCCGACCTCGCCGAACACGATCAAACCCTTCGGCAGCGGCTTGTTGCGCAACGAGGACTGAATGGCGAGCAGCACGGCCAGGTCAGCGGCCGGTTCCGTGATCTTCACGCCGCCCACCGCGTTCAGGAACACGTCCTGATCGAAACAGGCAATGCCCGCGTGCCGATGCAGCACGGCAAGCAGCAACGCGAGCCGGTTCTGTTCCAGCCCCACGGCCAGACGGCGCGGATTGGGAACATGCGCGGTGTCGACCAACGCCTGCACTTCCACCAGCAACGGCCGCGAACCTTCCTGCGTCACGAGCACGCACGAACCCGGCACGCTCTGCTCATGCTGCGACAAAAACAGCGCCGACGGATTCGCCACGCCGCGCAAGCCGCGCTCGGTCATCGCGAACACGCCGAGTTCGTTCACCGCGCCGAAGCGGTTCTTGAATGCGCGCACGAGCCGGAACGATGAGTGCGTGTCGCCCTCGAAGTACAGCACCGTATCCACGATGTGTTCAAGCACGCGCGGCCCGGCGAGATTACCTTCCTTCGTCACGTGGCCGACCATGATGATGGTCGTGCCCGTCTGCTTCGCAATCCGCGTGAGTTGCGCCGCACATTCGCGAACTTGTGCGACCGATCCCGGCGCGGACGTCAGCGCCTCGGAATAAACAGTCTGAATGGAATCGATGACAGCAACTTCCGGCCGTTCGGTATCGATAGTCGCCTGAATCCGCTCTAGCTGGATCTCAGCGAGCAGGCGTAAATCGGGCGCCGCTTTGCCCGAATCGCCGAGCAGGCCGAGCCGCTGCGCGCGCAACGCAATCTGCGCGCCGGACTCTTCACCGCTGATGTAAAGCGCGGGCCGCTCGCGGGCGATCTCCGCCAGCGATTGCAGCAGCAGCGTCGACTTGCCGATGCCCGGATCGCCGCCAATGAGCACCACGCCGCCCGCCACCAGGCCGCCGCCAAGCACGCGATCGAATTCGCCGATGCCTGTCGTAAAACGCGGCACATCCGACGCTTCGATCTCAGACAAACGCTGCACGGGCGACGTCTTCGCCAGCGCCTGAAAGCGATGGGCCGACGGCGACTCCGCCACCGACTCGACCAGCGTATTCCACGTCCCGCAAGCAGGACATCTGCCCCTGCCATTTCGGTGCTTCCCCGCCGCATTCCGTGCATACGTACAGCGTCTTGACCTTCGCTACTTTCGCCACTCGCGTTCCTGAATTCCGTCGTTACAAATCGCGGCATGAACTGCCGTAAAACCGTGTTTCATTCCGCCCGCATCGGCACGCGCGGCGCCACTGCGCACATCAACTCGTAACCGATCGTGCCGCACGCGGCCGCGACGTCATCGATAGGCAGCTTCGTGCCCCATAGTTCCACCGCCGTGCCAATACCCGCCGTTGGAACCGGGGTCAGGTCGACGGTCAGCATGTCCATGGAGACGCGCCCGACCACCCGCGTCAAGACGCCGTCGACTATCACCGGCGTCCCTTCAGGCGCGCATCGAGGATAACCGTCCGCGTAACCGCACGCCACTACGCCGATCCGCATAGGACCTGTGGCCGAAAACGCCGAACCATAGCCGATCGACTGCCCCGCCGCCACCGTCTGCACGGCGATCAGTTCGGAAGCGAGCGTCATGGCGGGGCGCAAGCCCGTACCCGCGATATCGGCGGTTTTACCCGACGGCGAAGCGCCGTACATGATGATGCCCGGGCCGCACCCAGTCGAAATGCGATCCCGGGTGCCACAGCGTGGCCGCCGAATTCGCGAGACTGCGCGCGCCCGCGATGCCTTCGGCGCCGCGCTCGAACGCCTCCATCTGATGATCGATGCCGCGAGGGCCGTCGGCATCTGAGAAATGCGTCATCAGCGTGATCTGGCCGATGCCCTGCACGGCCCGCGCCCGCTCCCACGCAGCGCGAAAGCGCTCGGGCGTGTAGCCGAGCCGGTTCATGCCGGTGTTCATTTTCAACTGAATATTCACCGGCTTCGACAGCCGCGCCATTTCCAGCATGCGCAACTGTTCGTCGCAATGAACCGCCGTGGTCAGGCTGTAGCGGTCGATCACGTCGATATCCGTCGGACGGAAGAAGCCTTCGAGCAGCAAGATCGGCCCGGCCCAGCCCAGTTCACGCAACTTGACCGCTTCTTCGAGGTCGAGCAAGACCGAAACCGTCGGTTGCGCGCAATCCGGGGAACGCGCGCGCGAGACCGTGGCCATACGCATTGGCCTTGACGACGGCCCAGATCTTGGATTTCGGCGCGTGACGGCGTGCGACGGCGAGATTGTTGGCGAGTGCGGCGGTGTGGATCGTGGCGGATAAGGGGCGCGGCATGGGAGTTCGGTTGGAAAAAAACGGGTGATGACGCGAGGGGCTGACCGCAGCTTGACGGTACGCATGAAGTTCGGCGCGACGACAGCGGATCCTGCCCTATTCCTGGTTGCTCGCCGGCCGGTTGTTGGGAGCCCCGCGAGCTACGAATAACTGTTTGGTGATCCATAGCCAGGAGACAGCGTACACGACGGGAAATTCGAAAAAACAGACGTTTCGAATCAATGCTTTATGACCACCTCGGCCCCGCCGATTTCCGGCATGAATGCCAGATGAGCGTCAGTGGATTGTCATGCAGGTTACTGCTAGTCAGAATGCGCCTATTTTCGTGTTATAAAGCCGTGCACACAACCCATTTCAAACGGAAATTGCCTGGACGGGAGCCTTAGCGCGAACCCGGACGCGAGGGACGAACGCGCCGTGCGTGAACGGGGCGGATCACCCGCAGTGAGGACTAGCATCGGATCAGATGAAAAAAGGTTTTTACACCATCATGGCCGCGCAGTTTTTCTCGTCGCTGGCCGACAACGCCCTTCTGATCGCTGCGATCGCACTGCTGAAAGATCTTCACGCCCCGAACTGGATGACGCCGCTGCTCAAGCTGTTCTTTGTGCTGTCATACGTCGTTCTGGCTGCTTTCGTCGGTGCCTTCGCCGATTCACGGCCGAAGGGCCACGTGATGTTCGTCACCAATTCCATCAAGGTGGTCGGCTGCCTCACGATGCTGGTCGGCGCGCATCCGCTGCTCGCCTATGGCATTGTCGGTTTCGGCGCCGCCGCGTATTCGCCCGCCAAATACGGCATTCTCACCGAACTGCTGCCGGCCGACCGGCTGGTCGCGGCGAACGGCTGGATTGAAGGCACCACGGTCGGGTCGATCATTCTCGGCACGGTCATGGGCGGTGCGCTGATCAGTCCGCATATCGCCTCGCACATCCTTTCGCTGCATATTCCCAAGGTCAACACGCCCGCCGAAGCCGCCATGCTCGTGATCATGTTCATGTACATCGTCGCCGCGCATGTTCAATCTGCGCATTCCCGACACCGGCGCGCGGTATCCGAAGCAAGAACATCGTCCGATCAAGCTCATCACCGATTTCGCCGATTGTTTCAACGCGCTCTGGCACGACAAGCTCGGCCAGATTTCGCTCGCCGTGACCACGCTGTTCTGGGGAGCCGGCGCGACGCTGCAGTTCATCGTGCTGAAGTGGGCGGAAGTGTCGCTTGGCATGTCGCTGTCCGAAGCCGCTATTTTGCAGGCGATCATCGCGGTCGGCGTCGCGGTCGGCGCGATTCTCGCGGCGTCGCGCGTGCCGCTGAAAAAGTCGCTGTCGGTGCTGCCTGTCGGTATCATGATGGGTCTTGCGGTGATGCTGCTCGCGTTCTATTCCAAGCATCTTTTCCCGGTTCACTGGGGCATTTATTTCGGCCGGATGCACGTTCCGGGGTACTTGCTCGTCGCGTATATCTTCTTGATGATCGTCGGCGGATTGTCGGGCTTTTTCGTGGTGCCGATGAACGCGCTGCTGCAGCATCGCGGCCACGTGCTGTTGTCGGCGGGACATTCCATCGCGGTACAGAATTTCAACGAGAACCTCTCGGTGCTCGTGATGCTGTGTCTCTACGCGGTGCTCGTCTGGCTCGACGTGCCGATTCAACTCGTGATCGTGCTGTTCGGTACCTTCGTCTGCCTGATGATGTACTTCGTGATGCGGCGGCATCAGGCGAATCAGCGTGCCTTCGATTCCGTCGCGTTGATTGGTGAGTCGCGACACTGAAAGCGGCACTAAAAGCGGCACTGAATGCGGTCGGGCTGCGGCCGCGATGTTGCCGTGTAAATGCCGATCCAACCTTGAAACCGCGCCGGACACGCTCACGCCCGGCGCGCGATAATCTCGCTACCTCTTTCTTCAAACCCTATTCATGCTCGCCGCCGATCTCTTTTCGTTCGCCGAACGCGTGCGCGAACGCGCGCCGCTCGTGCACTGCCTGACGAATCTCGTCGTCACGAATTTCACGGCGAACGTGCTGCTCGCGCTCGGCGCCGCGCCCGCGATGGTCGTCGCCCGCGAGGAAGTGAGCGAGTTCGCCCCGCTAGCGAACGCAGTGTCGGTGAATCTCGGCACGCTCGACTTGCCGCAAAGCAAGGCGATCCGCGCCGCCGTCGATGCCGCCAACAGCGCGCAAAAGCCGTGGATTCTCGACCCCGTCGCGGTCGGCCCGCTGAGTTTTCGCACCGAATTCGCGTTCGATCTGCTCGATATGCAACCCGCCGTGATCCGCGGCAATGCGTCGGAGATCATCAGTTTGTCGGGCGGTGCATCTAGCGGACGCGGCGTCGACAGCACCGCGCTCACCGACGCCGCGCTCGACGCCGCGCAACTCCTCGCGCTGAAAACGAACGCGGTCGTGGCGGTGACGGGCGCCACCGATTACGTCACCGATGGCCGCCGCACTATAGCGTTATCGAATGGATCGCCGTTGATGACGCGCGTGACCGGCGTGGGCTGCGCGTTATCGGCGACGGTGGCGGCGTTCGTGGGCATTGCTGAAGCCGATGATTTCTTCGCTGCGACAGTCGCAGCACTCGCGTACACCGGCATTGCCGGAGAGCTTGCGGCGCGCGACGCCGCGTTGCCCGGTAGCTTCGCGGTTGCGTATCTCGACCGGCTGGCATCGCTCGATGCAAGCGCGTTCGCCGACGACGCTCGTGCTGCGCGACGTTCCAGCAGCGTGACGATGAACCTCGACCTCACGCTGTATCTCGTGCTCGATCCGGTGCAGTGCGGCGGCCATGCGCGCTCGCTCGAAGTCACGCAGGCCGCGCTGGAAGGCGGCGTGACGATCGTGCAATTGCGCGCGCCCGAGTGGCACAAGCGCGCGTGGCTCGACCTCGCGCTCGACCTGTTGCCGCTTACGCGGCGGCATGGCGTGCCGCTTATCATCAACGATCACGTTGACGTTGCGCTCGCGGCCGGTGCCGATGGCGTGCATATCGGACAGAAGGATTTGCCGCCGGATGTCGCCAGGAAGTTGCTCGGGCCGAGGGCGCTGATCGGATTGTCGGTGTCGGATGAACGCCAGGTCGATGAAGCCAACGCGCTCGGTGCGATGATCGATTACGTGGGGATTGGGCCCGTGTTCGATACGCCGACCAAGCCGGATGCATCGGCGGCGTGCGGTATAGACGGGCTTGCCGCCCTGTGTGCGCGCTCTCTTCATCCGACGGTTGCCATCGGCGGAATCCAGTTGCACAACGCCGCCGATGTCAAACGCGCGGGGCCGGGCGGCATCGCCGTGGTTTCCGCCATCTGCAAAGCCGCCGATCCACGTCTCGCCGCGCTACGATTGCGCGACCTCGCCTGACTCGCTTGATTGAACCCTTCTAAAACCATGACCCATCCGATCCCCAACGTCCTCACCATCGCCGGTTCCGATTCAGGCGGCGGCGCGGGTATCCAGGCCGACCTGAAGGCGTTCTCGGCGCTCGGCGCGTACGGTTTGTCCGTCATCACCGCGCTCACCGCGCAGAACACGCGCGGCGTGACGGCCATCCATACGCCTGACGCGTCGTTCGTCACGGCGCAACTGGACGCTGTTTTCGACGATATCCACATCGATGCCGTGAAGATCGGCATGCTCGCGAACGCCAACGTGGTGCGCGCGGTGGCGGCTGCGTTGCGACGGTATCGGCCGGTGCATGTGGTGCTCGATACCGTGATGATTTCCAAGAGCCATCACGCGTTGCTCGCGCCGGATGCGGTGGCTGCGTTACGCGATGAACTTCTGCCGCTTGCCACGCTGGTGACGCCGAACCTGCCGGAAGCGGCCGCGTTGCTCAGCGAAGCATCGGCCGAAGATGAAGACGCGATGGTGCGCCAAGGCGAAGCGCTGCGGGCATTGGGCGCGCGTGCAGTGCTGATGAAGGGCGGCCATTTGAGTTCCGCCGATAGCCCCGACTGGCTCATCGAAGCGAGTGGCAGCATGCGGCTCGGCGGTCCGCGTGTGCCGATCAAGAACACGCATGGGACGGGCTGCACGCTGTCGTCATCCATAGCCGCGCTCTTGCCGCAACGCGATTCGCTCGCCGCCGCCTCCGCCGATGCCAAGCTTTATCTGACCGGCGCGATTGAACAGAGCGCGAGGCTCGACGTCGGGCATGGCGTCGGGCCGGTGCATCATTTCTACAGGTGGTGGTGAGGCGCCCGGTTACGGTCCGCCGCGACCGTTGGAACTTGCGAACTGCGCAGCGCGTTCGGGCCACTCATCCGGAACGATGAACCCGCGCGAGCGCTCATGCCAGATATCGTCGGCGGCGCGTTCATAGCTGGCAACCATGATCGGCGTTGAAATCTCTGCAACCCGTTCTGATAGCAGCGCGGTCTCCATCGCCAGCGCCTCGCCCTCTTCCGCCGATAACGTCCGCTCCGCCAGCCACGCGAGTCTTGGCACAACGGCGAAGACACCATCGCCTTTCGAATCCCGCCACTCGGATGCCGTTTTCCACCACCCGCGAAGATGATCGGTGGCGAGTTCGGGCGGCAGGTTCGGCAAGCGCTCATGGTCTCTATAAAACAATCGCCCTTTGACGAACAACTCGGCGCGCCAGGGGCCATCGAAACCGAGCGTCGCGAATTCATCGCGTGCACTCAAACCCAGTTGATGATTCAGCAGCCGCGTGTGTTTCAGATCGAAGCGATCCTGCAGATTGGGTCCGACGTAATCGGCTAGCGTAGCAATCCCTTCACCCTCGCCGATGTGCAGATAAAACTTTACCGCGAGTTCCCAATGCAGCCGCTCGCCGCGCGCGCTTTCCAGCAGGAAGTCCACCTCGCCAAGCGTGCGTCCCGCGTCGCGCAACGGCACGTTCGCCGCGATCAGCCGCGCGTTCGATCCATGCGTCAAAAAGTATTCGAGCAAGGCCTCGGCGTAGAAACCGAGCCGGGTCAGCGACGCTTTGCGAGCCTGTGCATGAAGGGCGCCGGGATCGCGATCGAGCGCGGCGAGCCAGCGTAGCGTGGCATGGTGTTCATCGCCGATGGCAGCAGGACTGGCCAGCGGCGCGCCCGCATGCGACTCGCTGAGCAAAGCCGGCGAAAACAGCAGCCATGCGAGATCCCGGACGGCGGGATCGTGAAATTGCGTGATCTCGTCCGTGGCCGTCACGCGCCGTTCGCCGCCTTCAGCGACTCGCGATAGGTGTCCTGGGCCAGGCACAGGTCGGCCCACGCCTTGGCTTTATCAGGGAGACTGCGCAGGAGATAAGCCGGGTGATACGTGACGATAACCGGCACGCCCTGATAGTCATGCACCCTGCCCCTCAGCGACGAAATGCTCGCCTCGGTCTTGAGCAAGCTCTGCGCGGCGAAGCGCCCGAGCGCGACGATCAGCTTCGGCTTCACCAGCTCGACCTGCCGCTTCAGATACGGCTCGCAGCGCGCGACTTCATCGAGTTCAGGGTTGCGGTTACCGGGCGGCCGGCACTTGATCACGTTCGCGATAAACACGTTGTCCTCACGCGATAACGCCACCGCCTGCAGCATGCTGTCGAGCAGCTTGCCCGCTTGGCCGACGAAGGGTTCGCCCTGCTTGTCCTCGTTCTCGCCCGGCGCTTCGCCGATCAGCATCCAGTCGGCATCGCGATCGCCCACGCCGAAAACAGCGTTGGTGCGCCGCTCGCACAAGCGGCAACGCTGGCAGACGGAAACCCGCGCGGCTAACGTGTCCCAGTCGAGCGACGCGATGTCGGCGGCAGAATTGTCGCCGTCGGTGATGTCCGGTGCGGCCGGTGGCTGCGGCGGCACGTCGTCGAGCCACGGGAGGTCATCGAAGACGGGGGGTTCTGCTTCGGCCACAGGTAAAGGCACGAATTGAGCGGCTTTGGCCCGAGGGGTATCGATGTCCGGCGGAGGCACCGGCCGCGCGTTGCCATGGCTCTTCTGCGCAGCGGATAGAACAGCATCGAGTGCGGTAAGCGTGGCTTCGCTTTTCGAATCCACCGATGCTTCTGGTTCGCGCACCTGCGCGCCCGGTTCCGCGCGATGAGGCGCAGCCACGGGCTCCGTTCCCCGCCTCACCCAGACCGTTCCCAGTCCGAACTCTTCCAGCATCGACTTATGCATCGCCATCCGCGGCCTCCTTTGAAAACGTCAGACGCATGACGAGTGCATCCTCACGCGAGCGGTGCCGCGCGGGGTAATAATTCTTGCGACGCCCGATGATCGTAAAACCAAAGCGCTCGTAAAGCTGTATGGCACGAGGATTCGATGGCCGCACTTCCAGCAGCACGCCATCGAGTTTCTGGTATCGCGAGATGCGCACCGCTTCGCGCAACAACGCGAGTCCCGCACCGGCGCCTTGCGCTTGCGGCGCGACGCACAGATTCAACAGATGCATTTCATCGACGACCGGCATCAGCACGCAATAGCCCAGCAACGTTCCGGTGACATGGCGCAGGCACACGCCGAAATAGCCGTTGCGCAGCGAATCCTGAAAATTGCCGCGTGTCCACGGAAACTCATACGCGAGCTTTTCGATGGCGGCGACTTCATCGAGATCGACCTCTGTCATGGGAGACAGATAACGATCCGTGAGCAGCACGCCGCTCACCGTAGTGGCTCCGCGGCTTGAGCAACCTGAAGCGCAGCGGCGGCGTCTTTGGCCGCCCGCGAATCCATGCGCTCGGCCGTGGTCTGCGCGACCTTGTTGCGCACATACTCCGGCGCGGCCTGATCCGGTGCGACCGTGCGGCCGGCGCGCAACGCACGCAAACCAGCGAGCGCCACGGGCAAAGCGTGCGGCAGCGCTTCCAGGTCGACACGGCATGCAGGGAGATTCTGCAGGGCCAAACGTTCACCGAAAGCCGCCGCCGCGTTTCCTGCCAGCGTGAATGGCGCGTCGGGCGCAGTAATGGCCTCGGGCACATCGAGCGATGCAGCCTGAACCGTGATCCATTCGCTCGCTGCGTCGTCCCAGCGGAAATCGGCCCAATACGCTTCGTTCATGCGGGCATCGAGCGCCGCGAGCACGCGTGTAACCGACGAGTCATGCAATCGCGCGAATTCGGCGCAGGCGAGCAAGGTTCCGATTGGCACGACCGGCACGCTCAATCCAAACGCCAGCCCTTGCGCCACACCCGTTGCTGTACGCAAACCGGTAAACGATCCCGGCCCGGCGCCGAACGCGATCGCGGTGCAATCGGCTAGCTTCAGCCCGGCCAGATCGAACAATTCGCGGATGGCGGGCAGAAGACGCGTGCTGGATACGGGCCCGGTCAGCTCATGGCTGAACCAGACATGAGCCGCGCCGGAAACAAGGTGCGGAGCGTTTCGATAAACCGTGTCGGGCGCCGGATCGGCGATCAGCAGCGCGACCGAACAGAATTCAGTCGAAGTATCGAGGGCGAGCAGAACGGTGCGTGTCATGGCCGCTATTGTAATGCGTGACGTAATGGCTGAGCCGGGCGACATTGGACTCTCGGTGAGCCGGGCGAGCCGAGCGATCTGGAAAAATCTGGAAGAAACCCTCGAAAATCGCTCGCGAACGGCTTGTTATGATCGCCGATCCGCAAACCGCCGCTCTGGAGAACCGAATGACCGATATCAATGCGCAATTCACGCAAGCCCAGGCCGATGTCAAGGAATTGTCCGAACGTCCGGGCAACCTCACGCTGCTGCGCCTTTACGCGCTCTACAAGCAGGCAAGCCAAGGCGACGTTCAGGGCGAAAAGCCAGGTTTCGCCGATATTGCCGGCAAATACAAGTACGACGCCTGGGCCGCGCTAGCGGGCACGCCGCAGGACACGGCAAAACAACAATACGTGGAACTCGTGGAATCGCTGAAAAGCGGTGCATCGGCGTAAAAACCCGAGAAACGGCTGAACTGCCGCGGCGGGCACATCCCAATACCCGCGACCTCCTGCCCCCGCAAACTATTTAACGAATCAAACTGTCTTAAAATCTGGCGCAGCGCAACAATTGCCGCTATACTGTTGCCTGCGCTTCACTGTGACCGGGTGAATTGATGGTTTCAGTCAATTCATTAGCTGATTCAACCCACGCAGCGCGGCGCCTCGTAGCGTTTTGCTCCAATCCAGTTTAGAAACTGTCCCCTCCCTGCTAGGCCTTTCTCGGCCGATCATGCATCAGGCTGACGACAACGCCGCCTCGGCCTGTCGAATCCGATACAGCTTCTAACGAAAAGCTCGCCTTTATTGTTGCGAGCTGCCCCCGTTTTTCGATTTGCTCGCTGCTTCTTTGCTCGCTGAATCTGACGACTTGGGTATGCCGATTGGCGCCACACGCCTTATTCCCCGTTTCAAGGATAGACATGACTTCGAGCAATACCAACAGCCCGCTGGACACCATCGCTGCACTGGCACTCGGTGAAGATGCACCCGCTGCATCCACTGCGCCTGCCGCATCTGCTTCGCCCGCTATCCCTACCCCTATTTCTTCAGTCGCGCCGGTTGCCGCCGCGATTGCCGTCCAGACCGGCCCGAGCTTCGAGTCGCTCGGTCTGTCGCCTGAGATCGTCGTTGCGCTGACCGCCTCTGGCTATCAAGTGCCGACGCCGGTTCAGCAGCGCGCGATTCCCGCAGCGCTCGCCGGCCGCGACTTGCTGGTTTCCAGCCCGACCGGTTCGGGCAAGACCGCAGCGTTCATGCTGCCCGCTATCGAACGTTTCTCGCAGCTTGAAAAGGCGAAAGCCGCAGCACCGCGTGAGCCGCATGACCCGAATGCACGTCCGGCACGCCGCACCGCAGCCGGTCGCTCGTCCGACCATGCTGGTTCTGACGCCGACCCGCGAACTCGCCATGCAGGTCACCGCTGCCGCGACCACGTACGGCAAGCATCTGCGCCGGCTGCGCACGGTCAGCATTCTTGGCGGTGTCGCGTATGGCCAGCAATTGATGCTGCTCGCGAAGAACCCGGAAATCCTGGTTGCTACGCCGGGCCGTCTGCTCGATCACCTGGAACGCGGCCGTATTGACCTGTCGCAACTGCAAATCCTCGTGCTCGACGAAGCCGACCGCATGCTGGACATGGGTTTCATCGACGACATCGAAACCATTGTTGCCGCTACGCCGGCTACGCGTCAGACGCTGCTGTTCTCGGCGACCATCGACGGCAAGATCAGCTCGCTGACCGGCCGCCTGTTGAAGAACCCGGAACGCATCGAGATCATCCAAAAGCTCGAAGCGCAAAACAACATCGCGCAAACCGTGCATTACGTCGATGACCGCGATCACAAGGATCGTCTGCTCGACCATCTGTTGCGCGACGCAGGCCTCGACCAGGCCATCGTGTTCACGGCAACCAAGAACGACGCTGACCAACTGGCTATCCGTTTGTCGGACGCTGGTTTTGAATCGGCTGCCCTGCACGGCGATCTGCCGCAAGGCGCGCGTAACCGCACGATCCGTGCGCTGCGCGAGCGCAAAGTGCGCGTGCTGGTGGCAACCGATGTCGCGGCTCGCGGTATCGACATTCCCGGCATCACGCACGTGTTCAACTACGATCTGCCGAAGTTCGCGGAAGACTACGTTCACCGTATCGGCCGTACGGGCCGTGCTGGCCGCACGGGTACGGCAATCAGCCTCGTGCATCACGCCGAGCAAGGCGCGCTCAAGCGCATCGAGCGTTTCGTGCGTGCTCCCGCTGACATGTGAGCGTGATCGTTGGCTTCGAACCGCGTCAGTTCGGCTCCGTCCGGCGGTGGCGGCGGTCGTCCTGGCTTTGGCGGCCGTGGCCGTCCGGGCGGTGGCGCGGGTGCTGGCGGTGCCGGTCGCCGTTTCGGTAGCGGCAGTGGCGCCGGCAACGGCGGTTCGGCCAAGCCGGGCGGCTGGGGCAACAAGCCGGCAAGCGCCGGTGGCGCTCGTGATTCGCGCGACGGTGGTTCGCGTGACGGCTATCGTAGCGGCGGTGGATCGCGTGACGGCGGCTCGGGCTTCGGCGGCGGTTCGCGTGACGGCTATGCAGCACGTCGCAACGACGGCCCGCGCGCACCGCGTCGCGGCAGCTAAGTCCTGTTGACTGCGTAGCGCGTGATTACGCGTGCTACGCCGAATAAAAAAACCGATGCCTCGTGCATCGGTTTTTTTTCGTCCACTGTCTCATATTTCACGATGTGGAAAGATTTTTTGCGTCGCACGAAATTTGTGGTGCGCGGCACAAATTCGAGCATTCAGCATGGGAAAGATCGTTTCTTAATGTGGAATATTAGTCATATATCTTTGATTTTATATAGATAAATTTTATATTAAAAACACCGCTTAACGCCTATCTCGCAGCGCTTCGACATCCCTAGACTCTTATATAAGAGTTGAGCAAACGAGAACGCCTCCGAAACACCTCGCTTGTTCGACCAGACGACCATTCATCAGTCATTACGTCATTCATGTCCGGTAATCAAAGGAGAAACGCCATGACGCGCCAACAACAAGCTCAGGAACTTCAAAAGCAATGGGAAACGGATCCGCGCTGGAAAGGCATCAAGCGCAGCTACACCGCCGACGACGTCGTGCGTCTGCGCGGTTCGGTGCCGGTGGAGCACACGCTGGCGAAACGCGGCGCCGAGAAGCTGTGGGCGTCGATTCATGAAGAGCCGTTCGTCAATGCGCTCGGCGCGCTGACCGGCAATCAGGCCATGCAACAGGTCAAGGCCGGCCTGAAGGCGATCTACTTGTCGGGCTGGCAAGTGGCGGGCGACGCGAACGTCGCCGGCGAAATGTATCCGGACCAGTCGCTGTATCCGGCGAATTCGGTGCCGCTCGTCGTCAAGCGCATCAACAACACGCTGACGCGCGCCGACCAGATCCAGTGGTCCGAAGGCAAGAACCCGGGCGATGAAGGCTATCTCGACTTCTTCCAGCCGATCGTGGCCGATGCGGAAGCCGGTTTCGGCGGCGTGCTGAACGCGTTCGAACTGATGAAGGCGATGATCGAAGCCGGCGCAGCGGGCGTGCACTTCGAGGATCAGCTGGCATCGGTTAAAAAATGCGGGCACATGGGCGGCAAGGTGCTGGTGCCGACGCGCGAAAACATCGCGAAGCTCACGGCCGCGCGTCTCGCGGCTGACGTTTCCGGCACGCCGACCATCCTGCTCGCCCGCACCGATGCCGAAGCAGCTGATCTGGTGACATCGGATGTCGATGAGAACGACCAGCCGTTCCTGACCGGCGAACGCACGGTGGAAGGTTTCTTCCGCACGAAGCCGGGCCTGGAACAGGCCGTGTCGCGTGGTCTCGCCTACGCGCCGTATGCCGACATGATCTGGTGCGAAACCGGCAAGCCGGATCTGGAATACGCGAAGAAATTCGCCGAAGCGATTCATCGCGAATTTCCGGGCAAGCTGCTGTCGTATAACTGCTCGCCGTCGTTCAACTGGAAGAAGAATCTGGACGATGCGACTATCGCCAAGTTCCAGAAAGAACTCGGCGCGATGGGCTACAAGTTCCAGTTCATCACGCTCGCCGGCTTCCACGCGTTGAATTACTCGATGTTCAACCTCGCTCACGGCTATGCGCGCAACCAGATGAGCGCGTTTGTCGAGATGCAGGAAGCGGAATTCGCCGCAGCGGAGAAGGGTTTCACCGCGGTCAAGCATCAGCGCGAAGTGGGCACCGGATATTTCGATGCCGTGACGCAAGCGGTCGAAAAAGACGCATCGACGACGGCATTGCACGGTTCCACCGAAGATGAGCAATTCTTCGAAGCGAAAGTAGCTTAAATCTTGCTGCGAGAGCTTTAAAAAATTAGAGGGCACGCGGTCAAAAGCCGTATGCCCTCTTTTCGATTATTCCCGTTTTCAGTGCCGCAAATTTCCTATCGATAAACAATCACCGGGATCTTGGTGTGAGTCAGCACCCGCTGCGTTTCGCTGCCGATTAACAAACTCCCCAGCCCTCGCCTGCCGTGTGATGCCATGAAAATCACGTCGCACCCTTCTCTTTCAGCAATATCGATAATCCCGATATACGGCGCCGATTCAACGCTGGTCACGGAATCGCACGACACCCCAACCGCGGCGGCAGCAGTCTCAACCGCCCCAAGGTGCTCACGAGCCTCCCGCTCGGCGCGCTCATGAAAATCTCCGGGCGGCTCCACGGCGACATCGGCGAAAGGCGAATACGGGTAAAGCGGCAAACACGCGTAAGCAGTAATCCGCGCCCCGACCGATTGGGCAAGATCGATTGCACCATCGATAGCTTTCTGCGAAAGGACCGAACCGTCTGTCGGAACCAGAATGTGCTTGAACATGAACAACTCCCCGGCGATGGCAATCGCGCCTTTCCATTGTAGTAACTCAATGGGAAACGCAGCCGCCAATTCACCCCCAATAGTCCGGGGCGCCAAATGTGTGCTTGAGCAGGTCGAGAAACAAGCGCACTCGCAGCGGCAAATGGCGGCGCTGCGGGAATACGGCGTGAATCCCCACGGGCGGCGCGGCGAACGCATCGAGCACGCTGACAAGACGCCCCCGGGCGATGTCATCGCCGACTTCCCACCACGAGCGCCACGCAAGCCCGTAACCCGCGAGACACCACTCGTGCAGCACGGCGCCGTCCGAGCACTCCATGGTCCCGGAGACGCGCATCTGCACGACCTTGCCGTCCTTCTGAAACACCCAGCCACGCTGCTGATTCGAGCTCGCGCCGAGCGGCAGGCAATTGTGCCGGGCGAGCGCATCGAGATCGGCGGGCGCGCCGCGAGCACGCAGATATTCCGGCGATGCCACGCAAACCCGCCGGTTCTCGCCGAGTTTCAACGACACCAGCGACGAATCCGGCAACTCGCCGAGCCGCACGGCGCAATCGAAACCTTCGTTGACGAGATCGACCATGCGATCGGTGAGATCGAGTGTGATCGACACGTCGGGATGCATCGAGGTGAAAACGGGCACGAGCGCCGCGACGTGACGCCGCCCGAAACCCGCCGGCGCCGAAACCCGCAAATGCCCGCTCGCCTTCACGCCGCCCGCCGAAACGCTCGCCTCCGCGCTCTGCATGTCATGGATGACGCGCTGGCAATCCTCGAGGAACGCCGACCCTTCGAACGTCAGCGTCAACCGGCGCGTGGTGCGCACGAGCAGCTTGACGCCGAGCCGTTCCTCGAGCGCATCGAGCCGCCGGCCGATCACCGCAGGGGCGACACCTTCTATTTGTGCCGCAGCGGAGAGGCTCCCTTTCGCCACGACCGCCACGAAGGTTTCGATTTGCTTGAAGCGATCCATAACCGTTGTTCTGATGAATAGGCGCCCAGATTAGGCGTGTAAAAGTCAAAGATCAAGTGATCTGCGGGCATCTTCCGACTGTTCTTGCGCACTAATAAAATTATCGACTATCTACTTCGAGAGCGCACCACCATGTCCACGACAACGCGCTTCACCCCGCAGGCAATCGTCTTCGATGCCTACGGCACGCTGTTCGATGTCCACTCCGTCGTGGCCGCCGCCGAGCAGTTGTTCCCCGGCCAGGGCGACGCGCTTTCGCAGTTGTGGCGGCAAAAGCAGATTGAATACACGCAGTTGCGCACGCTTTCCGACCCCGCCGGCGCGCGTTACGAACCGTTCTGGGCGATCACGCTCGACGCGCTGCGTTACGCGGCCACGCGCCTGAAGCTCGACCAAGCCCTCACGCCCGCCGCGGAAAAGCGCCTGATGGACGAATACGCCTGCCTCGCAGCGTTCCCGGACACCGTCGCCGCGCTGAGACGGCTGCGCAAACGGGCCGATCTGAAGCTCGCGATCCTGTCGAACGGCAATCCGCAGATGCTGGATATCGCGGTGAAGAGCGCCGGCATGACGGGCCTCTTCGATCATGTTCTCTCAGTGGATGCCGTGCGCGCATACAAACCCGCTCACGCCGCCTACGCGCTCGGGACACAGGCGATTGGGGCGGCGGCACACGAGATCGTGTTCGTATCGTCGAATGGCTGGGACGTGACGGGCGCGACGTGGTTTGGCTACACCACCTTCTGGCTGAACCGCATGGCGATGCCCGCCGAACAACTCGGCGTGCTGCCGCGCGGACACGGCCGCGATATGGGCGATCTGCTTGCTTTTATCGATGCCGGCTGCCCGCCGCACCCGCACGCCGCGCCGTTCGATCTTTCCCAACGCATGCGCCGCAGTCCCACTGCCTGACCCGATTTCATTCGATTCACCAGCAAAACCGTCTGACCGACCAAGGAGATTCAGAATATGGCAAACACGCTGACCCACATGCCGCAAGGCATGAAAATCACGGCTGAGATCAAACCCGGCTACGAGACCGTTCTTACGCCCGAGGCGCTTGAACTCGTCGCGACCTTGCATCGTGCGTTCGAGCCGCGTCGCCAGGCGTTGCTCAAGGCGCGCGCTGAGCGCACGAAGCGGTTGGACGCAGGCGAACGCCCGAATTTTCCAAGCGATACGCAATCCATACGCGATGCCGACTGGACCATCGCCCCGTTGCCGAAAGCGCTGGAATGCCGTCGCGTGGAAATCACCGGGCCAGTGGAACGCAAGATGATCATCAATGCGCTGAATTCCGGCGCGGATTCCTACATGACGGACTTCGAAGATTCGAATACGCCGAACTGGGACAACTTGCTGACCGGCCACCTCAACCTGAAGGAAGCGGTGCGCGGCACGATTTCGCTTGAACAGAACGGCAAGTCATACCAACTCAACGATAAAACCGCGACGCTGATCGTGCGTCCGCGCGGCTGGCATCTCGATGAAAAACACGTGACGGTCGATGGTCAGCGGGTATCGGGCGGCATTTTCGATTTCGCGCTTTTCCTCTTTCACAACGCGAAGGAGCAACTGGCTCGCGGCGCAGGTCCGTACTTTTATTTGCCGAAGCTGGAAAGCCATCTCGAAGCGCGTTTGTGGAACGAGATTTTCGTGATGGCGCAGGAGATTGTCGGGGTGCCGCGCGGGTCGATTCGGGCGACGGTGCTGATCGAAACGATTTTGGCCGCGTTCGAAATGGACGAGATTCTGTATGAGTTGCGCGAGCATTCGTCGGGGCTGAACGCCGGCCGCTGGGACTACATCTTTTCCGCGATCAAGAAGTTCAAGAACGATGCCGATTTCTGCCTCGCCGATCGCGCGAAGATCACCATGACCGTGCCGTTCATGCGCGCCTACGCGCTGCAATTGCTGAAGACGTGCCACAGGCGTCAAGCGCCGGCTATCGGCGGCATGAGCGCGTTGATTCCAATCAAGAACGACGCGGAAGCGAATGAAAAAGCCATGGGCGGCGTGCGTTCCGATAAGGCGCGCGACGCCGGCGACGGTTACGACGGCGGCTGGGTCGCGCATCCGGGTCTGGTCCCCATCGCGATGGAAGAGTTCGTAAAAGTGCTCGGCGACAAACCGAATCAGATCGCGAAGCAGCGCGAAGACGTGCAGGTCACGGCAACCGATCTGCTCGATTTCCGTCCCGAAGATCCAATCACCGAAGCCGGCGTGCGCGGCAATATCAACGTGGGCATCCACTATCTTGGATCGTGGCTTGCGGGCAATGGCTGCGTGCCGATTCACAACCTGATGGAAGACGCGGCGACGGCGGAAATTTCCCGCTCGCAAGTTTGGCAGTGGATTCGCTCGCCCAAAGGCAAGCTCGACGATGGCCGCAAGGTCACCGCCGAGATGGTGCGTGGCTTCACGCAAGAGGAACTGGTGAAGGTCAAGCAGGTGATAACCGGCGACACCGCGCCGTACGATCGCGCCGCGACGATTTTCGAAGCAATGTCGACATCGGACACGTTCGCGGAATTCTTGACGCTGCCGCTTTACGAAGAGATTTGAGGTTTTATTTGTGAAGAAAGCCGCTCTGGTGAACTGCACCGGAGCGGCTTTTTAGTTTGCGCTGACGTTATCTTGCGCGTCGATAAACCACCCAATCGCCGCCATCGATACGCGGCAGACCTTCCACCGCCGCCTCGCTCACCGGATAGATCAGGCAATCGATGGCCTGCGAGCGGCCGTCCATGTCTACGGTCACAGTAAAGCGCTCGCCGCGAAACAGCCCGCTGATACCCGGCACTACTTCTTCGATTTCATCGAGCACGGGCACGAGCGCGTCGTCGATCCGATAGACATCGCCACGCATCGGCCCCGCTGCGGGATCGAGGACCAATCCCGGATACGCGCCGAAATCGTAAAGCCGGCCATTGATATGACCCGAGCCTATAAGCACTGGATCGGCTAAGCCGTGACGCTCGGCGGCACGGTGAATATCGTTGCTCTCGCCGGCACGCAGCGTGCCGTAGACAAAAACGTATTGCATGCGCTTTAACCTTCCACGAACAAATCAGCGCGCATTATGCCAAGAGCCGAAGCCGGCGATGCATTTACTATGGTGGTAAGAAGCATCGAGAGAAACCATGTTCACCGCTCATTCACCTCACCCGCCTCAAGAAGCAGTCGAGCATATCGACATCCCGGCCGAGTCGTCGCCCACGCCCGCGCACCCTATCCGCGTGCGCTCGCGGCCTGTGCCCGCCGGCGTGCGCATCGCGCGGCATACGCATGCATGGGCGCAGCTCGCCTGCACCACGCGCGGCGTATTGCGGATCGCCGCGGAAGGCTCGACGTGGATGGTGCCGCCGTCGCGTGCAATCTGGGTGCCGCCGAACGTGACGCATGAAGTGGTGATCGTGGAAGACGCGTTTCTGCGCACGCTTTATATCGATGAAAGCGTGGTGCCGGCGGGTCTGGATGCGTGTCGCGTGGTGGAGGTATCGCCGTTGTTGCGCGAAGTGGCTGTCGCGCTGAACGACATTACGATTTCTCGTGAGCGCGAACGCTTGCTCGGCACGCTCGCACTCGATGAAATCACGCGCTCCCGGCCGCTGCCGCTATCGATTCCCATGCCGACCGATAAACGCTTGCTGGCGTTATGCGAAGCGGTCCTGGCGGATCCTGCTTCCGCCGATTCGCTTGAACATTGGGCAACGCTCGCCGGCGCGAGCACGCGCACAATCGCACGGCTGTTCCGGCGTGAACTCGGCGTGAGCTTTTCGCAATGGCGCCAGCAGGCCGTGCTTGCGCGCGCGATTCCGTTATTGAGCCAGGGCAGACCGCTCTCACAAGTCGCGTTATTGCTCGGCTATCAAAGCCAGAGCGCTTTTTCCGCGATGTTCAGACGTGCATTCGGTGAAAGTCCGCGCGCCTTTTTTGTCCGCGATGGAGAGCCGCAAGATGCTACTCAGAGTCACACGGCAAACGTGCGCTAAAACCTCAAACGCCGCGCACCATATGCCGAATCGCGCCGAATTGCGCGAGCCGCGAACCAGCGGGCTTGTAACCCATGCGGATATAAAGCCGGGCTGCGGGGTTATCGACGAAAACGCGCAGTTGCGTCTCCGTCAACCCGCGTGCGCGGGCCCATCGATGGGCGGTGTCCAGCAGAAATGTGCCCGCGCCCGTGCGGCGCCAGCCTTCCACCACTTGTACGTCGCGGATATGGAGCGACTGATCCTCTTCCGTCACACGCATCACGCCGATGGCCTTGCCATCGCACTCGAGCACGAAGTTTTCCGATTCCCGCCAACTGCCCAGAAAGAGGTCAGCGCGCCACACGAGATTGTGGCGGCGGTAGTAGCCGTTCATGTTGTTGCGCGTGAGCGCCTCGGCGAACGAAAAATCGTCCATTGACGCGAGTCGCAACTGAAACGGCGAGAGAGCTTCGGTGGGATCGAGCATTGCGCGATAAAAGCACTGAATCAGGTCATCAACACTAAGTCAGGCGGCGCGCGCTGGCAATGGAGAGTTTTCCGGGCGTGCATTTTCGATGACGCCGCGCTGCACGTTCAACCAGGAGAAACGGGAAGCGTAAACAACCCAACCGTAAACGAAAAAAATCCAGCATAGGCTGGATTTTTTCTTTACAACTTGTTGGCGGAGCGGACGGGACTCGAACCCGCGACCCCCGGCGTGACAGGCCGGTATTCTAACCAACTGAACTACCGCTCCACTTCTTTTCATCAGCTTGTGAGGTTGGTCGACTCAGCAAACTTGCAGCGCTTTTGGCAGCCGCCGATGTTCTGGCGTCCCCAAGGGGATTCGAACCCCTGTACTCACCGTGAAAGGGTGATGTCCTAGGCCTCTAGACGATGGGGACATAAACTTTTCAGTTAATGTCTTTAACTCATTCCGCTTAACTTCTGATTCGTTTCTGATTAACTGTGATTAATTAATTCTTAATCACTTTAACTCGTTAATCCGTTTCGTTTCAGTCATCAGCGAAGAACGACATTATAAACAACTTTCTGATTCTTGTGAAGTCTTTTTTCCGATGCCCTGGCGCTTTCAAAGTCTTCATTTCTGTTCTGTGGTGGAGGTAAGCGGGATCGAACCGCTGACCTCTTGCATGCCATGCAAGCGCTCTCCCAGCTGAGCTATACCCCCCTTGCAGAACAGAAACGAGATTCTAAAGGGCACTTTTGAAGTTGTAAATACCTTTTGGCGCAGCATCTGAAAATAGTTCGTCTTCAGGGTGCGAACGCGGCGTGCAAACGGGACACCGTTGGTGCCCGGTTCGCTCGCCTCGCCGCTCACCTCGCTGCTCACCTGATCAATCGCCTCGATTCAAGCAATGCCCTTATCGAGCCGCGCCAGCACCGTTTCACGTCCAAACAACATCAACACAGCGTCGATAGACGGCGTGTGCGTGGTCCCCGCAACCAGCAGGCGCACCGGCATGGCAAGGTGCGGCATCTTGAGCTTGTGACTCGTGAGCGTGGCCTTGAAGGCCGCCGAGATCGCTTCCTTGCTCCATTCCACCTCGCTCAACGCCTGCCGGAGATCAGCGAGCGCGGGACGTACGGCTTCGGTGACATGCTGTGCGAGCGCGGCCGGCTCGATCACCGGTTCGCGATAGAACATGGCGGCGTTATCGGCGATCTCTTTTACCGTCGATGCCCGGTCCTTCAACAAGCCGATCACAAGCTCCAGCGGCGGACCTTGTTCGAGCATGGCTGCATCGATATCAAGTTCAGTCAGGAACGGCTTCGTGAGCGTCTCGAGCCGCGCATTGTCGGCTTCCTTGATGTAGTGCGCGTTCAGCCAGTTCAGCCGGTCCGGATCATATTGCGCCGGCGACTTGCCCAGATGGTCGAGATCGAACCATTCGACGAACTGGTCCCGCGAGAAGATTTCGGCATCGCCGTGCGACCAGCCGAGCCGAGCCAGATAGTTCATGACCGCTTCGGGCAAATAGCCGGCATCGCGATAACCCATCACGCTCATGGCGCCGTGGCGCTTGCTCATCTTCTCGCCCTGCTCGTTGAGCACGGTCGGCAAGTGGGCATAGACCGGTATGTCGCCGCCCAGCGCGCACAGGATGTTGATCTGGCGCGGCGTGTTGTTCACGTGATCGTCGCCGCGAATCACGTGGGTGATCTTCATGTCGAGGTCGTCGACGACTACGCAGAAGTTATAAGTGGGCGTGCCGTCCGGGCGCGCGATTACCAGGTCGTCGAGTTCGTCGTTCGAGATCTCGATCGTGCCCTTCACCGCGTCGTCCCAGCTCACCACGCCGCCAAGCGGATTGCGAAAGCGGATGACAGGCTCGACGCCTTCCGGGATGGGCGGCAGCACCTTGCCCTCTTCCGGGCGCCACGTGCCGTCGTAGCGCGGCTTTTCGTTGGCCGCACGCTGGCGTTCACGCAGCGCGTCGAGTTCTTCCGTCGACATATAGCAGTGGTATGCGAGGCCTTGGTCGAGCATTTGCTTGAGCACTTCGCGATAGCGATCCATGCGCTGCATCTGATAGACCGGACCTTCGTCGTAGTCGAGGCCGAGCCATTCCATGCCTTCGAGGATGGCGTCGACAGACGCGTCAGTCGAGCGCTCCAGGTCGGTGTCCTCGATGCGCAACACGAAAACGCCCTTCATCTTGCGCGCGAACGCCCACGGATATAGCGCGGAGCGAATGTTGCCGAGGTGGATGAAGCCTGTCGGGCTCGGAGCGAAACGGGTACGGACTTGGGTCATGTGCGGTGTGCTCGATAGCTCAAATGCGCGTGCCGGCACGGGACGAGCCAGGCAGGCGATACATCGGGGACCGGCTTCGGCGCGTCTTCCGGACAAACGCCACAAGCGATCGAAACGAGTCGGAATTATACCCGGCGGGCGTTTTCTACCTGCTTTCGGGGATCATCATGTTTTATCATGAGCGCCGCTGGCGGGCTGCGCCGGCTGCCTCATCCATGAAGCCTTGCGCGCGTCCCTACGCAGAATTGCCTGGCCCCGCTGTATTGCTGGAGAACTACTTGAAATCATCGTCTTCGTCCGTGCCGCGCCTGTCGCGCCGTGCGTTCTCTCTTGGCTGCGCATCGGCGATGCTCACCGCCTGCACCACGGCTACCACGTCCACGCCGACCAACACGCCGGCCGCGCCGGTTGCAACGGCGCCCCAACGCCCCGTTCGCGTCGGCCTCGCGCTGGGCGGCGGCGCGGCGCGGGGGTTTGCGCATATCGGCGTGATCAAGGCGCTCGAAGCGCGCAACGTGAAGGTGGATCTGCTGAGCGGCACGAGCGCGGGGTCGGTGATCGCGGCGTTATCGGCGTCGGGCATGAACGGGATTGCCATCAACAAGCTTGCGCTGACGATGGACGAAGCGTCGATCAGCGACTGGGCCATGCCATTTCGTACGCGCGGCTTTCTGCAAGGCATAGCGTTGCAGAACTACCTGAACAAGACGCTCGATAACCGGCCGATCGAGAAAATGGCGAAGCCGCTGGGCGTGGTCGCGACGGATCT
This sequence comes from uncultured beta proteobacterium, assembly GCA_963708695.1. Taxonomy (GTDB): domain Bacteria; phylum Pseudomonadota; class Gammaproteobacteria; order Burkholderiales; family Burkholderiaceae; genus Caballeronia. The sequence goes on along the minus strand of CAVPTS010000023.1, from coordinate 193,447 downwards.
CAAAACCGGGCAGCCGATCCTGTTTCAACGCGGCAATACGGGCATTGCCGTGCGTGCGTCGTGCAGCGTGCCGTCCATCTTCGAGCCGGTGAAGATAGGCGGTCACGAGTACGTGGATGGCGGGCTGGTGAGCCCGGTGCCGGCCGCGTTCGCGCGCAAGATGGGCGCGGATTTTGTGATCGCGGTGGATATTTCGGCGCGTCCGGAGACGGCGTTGACGCAAAGCTCGTTCGACGTCCTGATGCAGACCTTCACGATCATGGGACAAAGCATCAAGGCTTACGAACTCGATAAATACGCCGACTTCGTCATCCGCCCGAACCTCGCCGCGATGAGCGGAAGCAACTTCGGCCAGCGCAACGCGGCCATTCTGGCCGGTGAAGAAGCGGTCGCCAAGATCTGGCCGGAGTTGCAGCGGCAGATGGCGGCGAAAGGCGCTACCGTTTAAAAAAAGCACGGTAGCGCAGCCCTCTTTCAGTCGCCCGGCCTAGCGCAACGCTTTCACGTTTGCCGCCGTCACATTGCCGGGTTGTCCGCCCCATTCCGAGCGCAGATAGTTCGCGAGTTGCGCGAGTTCATCGTCGCTGAGAGTTTTTGCGAATCCCGGCATCGCTTGCAAGCTTTCCGTGCCTGGAAACTCAGCGGCGTCCATGCCGTCGAGCATCGCTACGAGCAGATTGTGCGGGTCGGCCTGGCGCAGCGTGGAACTGCCCTGCATCGATACCGCCGCGTGCGGCTTGCCCTCGCCTGCGCGCCCGTGACATCCCGCACACACCGCCACGTAGGTCTTCCGGCCCGCAGCGGCTTGCGCGGCATCGGCGGAACCGGGCTGCGGCGGCGTGGGTGGAAGCGGGGCATCGCCGAGCAGATACGTCGACAGTGCGCGCAAATCGCCCGGGGCAAGGTACTGCGTGCTCAGGAAAACCACTGGGTGCATTTCACCGAAGGCCGGCCCTTGACGGCTGATTCCCTTCGCGAAAAACGTCTGCAAGTCGGGGCCGGTCCAGCCGCGCGCAGCGAGTCCGGCTGGCGTGATATCCGGCGGGACAACGCGGCCGAGCGTTGAACCTTGCAGTGCCTTCGCGCCGTTCATCTGCCCGAACACGCCACGCGGCGTGTGACATTCGGCGCAATGCCCCAGCGCATTCGCGAGGTATCGTCCGCGAGTCCAGTCCGCCGAATTTCCCACCGATGCATCCGGTAACGTGTCTGTTAGGAACAGCATGTTCCAGAACGTCACCGCAAAACGGAGGTTGAACGGAAACTTCAGATCGGGTTCGACATTCGGTACGGCGGCAGGCTTTTGCGCCATCAGATACGCATAGATGGCGTCGGTGTCGGCGCGCGACATGGTGCGGTATGACGTGTAAGGCATCGCCGGATAGAGTTGCTTGTCCGGCGCCACGCCGTCGTGCAAGGTCTTGTAGAACTCCGCAGCGCTCCATTTGCCGATGCCATGCACCGGGTCCGGCGTGATGTTCGTGCCATAGAAGGTGCCGAACGGCGATTCCAGCTTCACGCCGCCGGCGAACGGCGCACCGCCCGAAACCGTATGACAGGCGGCACAGTCAGCGGCTCTGGCGAGATAACGGCCGCGCTGGATTTGCTCGGGCGTGGAAACGTACGCGCCGGCGCCCGGATTCTCAGGACTTTTGCTACAAGCCGATAAAGCGGCGACGCATAAAGCGAGCGCGACGAAACGAAGTGAAAAGGCACGGATCATGCGGAATCCTTAACGAGTCCAGGCGTGTTCATCACGACGTCCTTCACCGCTTCGTAGTAACGCACATAACCGGTGCAGCGGCAGATGTGACTGTCGAGAGCTTTGGTAATCTCGCGTTCCACCGCCTCTTTCGCGATCGGCTCGCGCTTCAGGCGCTCGATCAGCACCGTCGTCGCGTTGACGAATCCCGGGGTGCAATACCCGCACTGAAAGCTGTAGTGCTCCAGGAATTTCTGCTGCACCAGCGACAGTTCCACCACTTCGCCTTGCTCATTGCGTTTAGCGTGGCCTTCGATAGTCCGCACTTTCTTGCCATCGAAGAAATGGGCGCCCGTGATGCACGTGCGCACTTCTTCATTCGATCCATCCGGCTGGTCGAGAATAACCACGCACGCGTGGCAAACGCCCTGCCCGCAGCCGAGCCGCGAGCCCGTCAGCCCCACGTATTCATGCAGGAAATCGATCATCATGAGCCCGTCGGGCGTCTGGATGGGACCGGTAACAACACTGTTGATCGTGAGCGTAATGGGCTTCATCTGGATCAGGCGTTGCTGCGTAGGTATTTGACTGGCGGCCGTCATGCGAGCGCCTCCTGAATGTTTTTGGGCGTCACCGGCAAGTCGTTGAACCGATGTCCAATAGCGTGCGCGATACCGTTGACGATGGCGCCAACGACCGGAATCATTACCACTTCGGCAATGCCCTTTGGTGGATCGGTTTCAGACAGCGGCGGCAACACGTCGCCGGTCTGGGTCCAGACCGCGACATCGCTTGCGCGCGGCACGTGATAGCGGTTGAAATTCCAGGTGCCGTTGCCGGGACCGTCTTCATAAGGCGGCAGGTATTCATGCAACGCATGGCCAATGCCCATCGCCAGTCCGCCTTGCAATTGCCCTGAGACAAGTTGCGGCGAAATCATGTTGCCGCACTCCATGATCGAGTGATGCGAGATGAGATCGACACGGCCGCTGGCTTCGTTCACCGCGAGTTCGACGAGCGTTCCCACCGCGCTGTAATACGTCACGGCCGCGTTATTGCGCTGGACCGGCGCGATGAACACGCGCTTGCGATCGACCGCGCGATAAACGTTTGCGGCAACCGGCGCCGCTTTGGCGTCGGTCTTGCCCTTACCCTTGTCCTTACCCGCGCCGTGAAGCAACGACAAGCCATCGACCGGCAAGCGCTCGATCACGCCGCCGATATCGAATTCCGCTTCGCTCCATTGCCACCGATTGAATACGTGCACGACCGCGCCCGTGACGAGCCCAAGATCGTGCGCCTTTTGCGCGAGCTGCTCGAGCGGCAACGGCTCGAGCCCTGCGGCCGTCAGCTTGCCGTCGACCCAACGCGCATCTTCGCGACGCACGACGAGCGGCGCAGCCTGGCCGCCGCCAATGCCGGCGCTCCAGATCGACATTGCTGCCGGCCACACGCCGTGCGTGAAGACGACCCGCGCCGCCTCGTGCGTGCTGTGCGTGAAGTAGAACGCGCCATTCGTCGCGCTCGATGGCGATATCAATCCCGGCGACCAGCGCGGATTCGCCGACAACTTGTCCTGCTCGCCTTGCGACATCATGTACGGATCGCCGCTGGTGATCATCGGCAATTCAGGCCAGTCGATGATCGCCATGCGCACCTCGGCCGCCGGCTTGCCCAGCCACTTCGCGCAGGCGATTGCCTGCGACGTAGACACGCCGGTGCCGATTTCAGCTGCCGTGTGATGCAGCGTGATCTTGCCGTCAGCTGCCATTTCGACCTTTGCGAACGACGATTCCGCGCCCGTGCCGAAGTCCTTTTGCACGCAAGCGAAACCCACGCCGTAGCGGCTTCCCGGATGCGCCAGTTCATACTCCGCTTTCTTCTTCGCGCGCTCGGTCCAGAGCGGATGAACCTTGGCTTTTTGCAGGACTTCATCGACGCGAATCGCGCCCGCCGGAATCGCGCCCTGGGTATTTTTCATGCCCGAGCGCAGCGCGTTCTTCACCCGGAATTCGATGGCATCCAGCCCAAGCTGCTCCGCGAGTTCATCGATCAGCATCTCGGTTGCGGCCATGGTCTGCAGCGTGCCGTAACCGCGTGCGGAACCGGCGTCGATGGCGCGCGACGAAATTGCCGTGCCGGTCAGATCGCTCTTCGGAAAGTAGTAGACCGACTGCGCGGCCGACGCGCCCACCATGGCCACCGATGGCGAAAAGTTGCAGCGTCCGCCGCCATCGACTTCGAATTCTGCTTTGAACGATTGCAGCAGGCCGCTGTGTTTATCGACCGCGATTCGATAATGCATCTTCGACGCATGCCGTTTTATCGATGTCTGGAAATGCTCGTAGCGATCAAAGGCGAGGCGCACCGGACGGCCGTCGCCATACATGGCCGCGACCAGGCCGTAGAACGGAACGTTGAAGTGATCCTTCGAACCGTAGCCGACCGTGTAGACCGGATGTACGAACAGGTTCTTCACCGGGAACTTGCACTTCGCCGCCATGCCCGCGGCGCTTTCAGCCACTTCGTGCGGTCCTTGCGTCGGTACGACCATATGCAGCGATTGCGTCGCGGCGTCGTACCAGCAGTTCGTGTTGTCGGGTTCGAGCGCGGCGGAGTCAGTCGATTGCGTGGTGTAGTTGCGCGCCAGCACAAGCCAGTCCGCCGGCGGGTGATCAAGTTGATTGCGCATGTTCTCTGCGTGAAACATGCCGCGCTCGTCGAGCTTGCCGCTCTGGCTGCCGGCCGCCCACACAGCCTCGTGCTTGCGCATCATGCTGGGGAACAGCATCGCGTCCTTCAAGCTTGAGAATGTGTCCTCGTCGTAGGCTGTCGTGCCGCCCACGCGCACGAAGCGGAACGTGCCCCACGGATCGCGTTCCAGCGGTCCGGTTGCCGCGCCGTAGCGGATGATTTCATCGTGGAACTGGAGCGTGTCCTTCGCGAACCGGAAGCGGGCAAAGTCGTGATAAATCAGTATTGCCACGGCCTGACCCAGGTACGCCGGCGTCTTGCCTACAGGCAAAAGCATGTCGTCGCCGTAGAACCCGGGGAATGCGAGGCCGTCGCGCGCGAGATCGTCGGCCGTTATGAGCTTGTCGGGCTTGAGTTCATCGCCGAGAAGGGACAGGTCGAAACCTTCGTATGTACGGTCGGCGTGCGTCGTGCGCAGGATGAACGCATGCGCTTGCTGGCTGGGCCAGTGCGGCATGTCGGCGGCGCGCACATCGCGGGCGAACACTTTTGCGCCGGTCACCTTCGCGATTCCATCGATACGAAATTTAGCGCGGCCGTTCGCCGTGTCCCATTGGATCGGCGTGAGAATCTTTTCTTCAAACAGCGCAGCAAAAGCCCGACTGCCAATTGGCGCGATGATGACAGTCAGTCCTGCCATGACGCTCGCCTTAAGAAAACCGCGACGCGAGTGGTCGAGTTCTCTCATAGTTCTCTCCTTGCATGGACGGCTGAGAAGCCCCACGTCAAATTCGTTTGAATTCCGGAATTTATTTCGCATTCCGAAATTATTAATTTATTGAAACAGCCGTTTGATTCAGTTCAAATCGACTCGGGGAATATCGGGACACGCAAAGCGCCCCGATCCTAAACGCACTTTGATCTTTCAGGGTGCAAGGATTTGCAGCAGCCTGTTTCGATGTTTAACGTGCGCGCTTTTCGACTCTCGGCGCGAAACGCGTGTGTTGCCGTCCCGGGTGCTTGGCTAGAGGCGCCACGCCGCTATTGGCGGTCAAAAGCTGGCGATTGTAAGCGGGAAGCTTGCCTGGCGGCAGCGATCGCGGTGTCAAGTTTTGTGCTCGCGCGTTGGTTGATGCGGACGACTTCGCTCGAACCAACGACAAAAGCCCGCCTTCTTTTGGAAGGCAGGCTTTTGTTATTCTTAACTAGATCAGCAACCGGTCAGATGAATACCAACGGCTTGGTTGTCGTTCAGTTGTCGTTGTTACCAATCGTGGCGCTTACGCGCTGACGCAGATCGACTCCATCTATTGGGAAATTCGCTTCAACACGGCGAGCGCCTGTGTATCGCTTTTCCCAATAGCTGTTGTCCATGTCGTCAACACGGATCGTGCTGCCCGTAGACGGCGAATGCACGAACTTGTTGTCGCCGATATAAATCCCGACGTGCGAGAACGACCGGCGCATCGTGTTGAAGAACACGAGATCGCCCGGCTTCAGCTCGCTCACGCGAACTTTCTCGCCGACACGGCTCATTTCTTCCGCGCGCCGCGGCAAGGTCATGCCCAACGTGTCCTGAAACACGTAACGCACGAAACCGCTGCAATCAAGGCCGGAGTCCGGCGTATTGCCGCCCCAGCGATAACGCACGCCGATCATATTGAGCGCGCCGACGACCACGTCGCCCGCCTTGCTCGCCATGCCGGAGAGGAACGAACGCGTGCCGCTGGAGGGGGTGTTTGTCACATTGCCGGAGTCGGCAACGGGGTAAATGTCATTGGCTGCTTTCGCCGAGGAAAACATGCCGCTGCTGGCATTTGGGCTCGAATGGTTGACTTCGTCGGCGAAGGCGCCGCTAGTTGCTGTCATCATCAGGCCGATCAACATGCTGGCAGCTGCGCGCGCGCATGTCTGAGTCAAAGTTAATTGCTGCATCGGTCGGTAGGTTTTTCGTGAAAAAAGACTGTTAAATCAGAGTGATGCAAAAAAGTTGGCTCGATACTAGCCAAATATTATTTACATGTCAAAAGGCATAGAAAAATACAATCGAGACACGCACCTAATTGGTGAGAACGGTGAAAATTAGGCCGTGATCGCAGCTTTCAGCAGCTTTCTTGTGTATTCGTGAGACGGCGTCGCAAAAATATTCTCCACATCGCCGGTTTCCACGACAGTTCCGTTTTGCATCACTACAACCCGATGCGCCATCGCGCCGATGACCTCCAGGTCATGGCTGATGAAGACATAACCCAGGTTGTACTTCTTTTGGATATCGGCAAGAAGACGCAAAACTTGATGCTGAATCGACACATCAAGTGCACTCGTGGGTTCATCGAGGATCAGGATGCGCGGTTCGAGCACCAGCGCGCGGGCAATCGCAATGCGCTGGCGTTGGCCGCCTGAGAACTCATGCGGGTATCGGTTCAGCGCCGTCCGGTCCATCCCGACCTCGCGCAGGACGGCCACCACTTTGGCGTGACGCCCGGCGGCGTTGAGTTCCGGACGATGCAGCGCCAGTCCTTCACCCACGATTCGCTCAATCGTCTGACGTGGCGACAAGGAGCTGTACGGATCCTGAAACACAACCTGCATGTTCGAACGCAGGACGGTTTGCTCACGCCCACGGTAATCGCCTAACGGGCGGCCCTGAAACTCCACCTGCCCGTGCGACGTGCGCTGGAGGCCGAGCAAGGCCATCGCGAGCGTGGACTTCCCCGACCCCGATTCACCGACAATGCCGAGTGTCTCGCCCTGACGCACCGTCACGGACACGCGATCCACCGCCTTGAACGCACCGCGCCGGAACCAGCCGCCCACGCCCGAAATCTTCGTGGCGAATTCTACCGAAACTTCCTTTGCGTCGAGCAACACGGGTGACAGCGGCAGGACCGGCAACACCGTGCGCACCGGTTTGCTCTCAAGCAACCTCACGGTATACGGATGCTGCGGCGACGCGAATATGTCCCGCACCGCGCCGCTTTCCACCAGCACGCCCTGCTCCATCACGGCCACGCGCTGCGCGAATTTACGCACGAGGTTGAGATCGTGCGTGATCAGCAAGACGGCCATGCCGCGCGACGCAGCTTCATCGCGTTGCAGTTCCAGCAGCAATTCCACGATCTGCGCGCGGATTGTCACGTCGAGCGCGGTCGTGGGTTCATCGGCGAGAAGCAAACGCGGGCGGCACGCGAGCGCCATGGCGATCATCGCGCGCTGGCGTTGCCCGCCCGAAAGCTGATGCGCGTATCGGTCGATGCGCTTTTCCGGCTCCGTGATCCCCGTACGCGCGAGCAGATCGATTGCCCGGCGGCGTGCATCGCGGGCAGATACGCCGTCGTGCAAGACGATGGTCTCCACGATCTGGTCGCCGATGGTGTAGAGCGGGTTCAGCGCGGTCATCGGCTCCTGGAAGATCATCGCGATGTCGGAACCGCGCAGCTTGCGCATTGCAGGTTCGCTCTTCGTGAGCAGTTCCTCGCCATCGAAACGGACCGAGCCGCTCAGGTCGGCATCGCGTAAAAGCCGCAAAATCGACAACGCCGTCACGCTTTTGCCCGAACCCGACTCGCCGACCAGCGCCACGCGCTCGCCGGCTTCTATCGTGAGGTTCACGCCATCGACAGCCATCGTCTCGCCGAAACGCACCCGCAAATCCGCGATTTCCAGCAACGGCGCGCTCATTGACCGCCTCCGGCCTTGATGGCGTCGGAGATGCGCGTATCGAGCGCGTTGCGCAGCGCGTCGCCCATGAACGTGAGCAGCAACAAGGTCGCGACCAGCACGCCGAAAGTCGACAACGAGATCCACCATGCGTCGAGATTGGCCTTGCCTTGCGCGAGCAATTCGCCCAGAGACGGCGTGGGCGAAGGCACGCCAAGGCCGAGAAAATCCAGGCTCGTCAGCGCGAGAATCGCCCCGCTCATGCGAAACGGCAGGAACGTGATGACGGGCGTGAGGCTGTTCGGCAGGATGTGGCGCCAGATGATCTGCGCGTTGGACAAGCCCATCGCCCGCGCCGCGCGCACGTAGTCCTGCGTGCGGTTACGCAGGAATTCGGCGCGCACGTAATCCGACAAGCCGATCCATCCGAACAGCGAGAGCAGGATGACGAGCAGCAACAAGCTCGGCTCGAAAATGGAGGCGAAGATGATCAGCAAATACAGCTCCGGCAACGCGCTCCATATTTCGATCAGGCGCTGTCCGGTCAGGTCGGTGCGCCCGCCGAAGTAACCCTGCACCGCGCCGGCGAGCAAACCGAGCACCGTGCCTGATCGCCGTCAGGACCAGCGCGAAGATCACCGAGACGCGAAAGCCATAGAGCAAGCGAGCGAACACATCGCGGCCGCGATCGTCGGTGCCGAGCCAGTTTTCACGCGATGGCGGCGCCGGATTCGAGCCTTTCGAAAAATAGTTGAGCGTGTCGTAGTAATAGTGATTCAGCGGATAAACGGCGAAGTTGTTTCCCTGGCTAAAGCGATCGCGAATATACGGATCGAGGTAATCGGCGGGCGTCGGGAAATCGCCGCCAAACGTGCTTTCCGGGTAAGTCTTGACCAGCGGGAAATAGAGCGTCCCCTGATAGCGGACAACCAATGGTTTGTCGTTCGACCACAGCGGCCCGGCAAGACTGATCGCGAACGCAATCAGAAAGATCACGAGGCTCCAGTAACCGAGCCGGTTGCGTTTGAAGCGTTGCCAGACGCGCTGGCCCGGCGTGATCGAAACCGGTGGGCTCAGAGGCTGGGCATCGCTGTCGCGGGGTGTGCGGAGCATGGACTGGTTCAACTCAACGCTCCAGTTGTTCGAATTGAATGCGCGGATCGACCCAGACGTAGCAAAGGTCGGAGATCAGCTTGGTAGCGAGGCCGATCAGCGTGAACAGATACAGCGTGCCGAGCACGACCGGATAATCGCGCCGCACGACGGATTCATAGGAAAGCAGGCCGAGGCCGTCGAGTGAAAATAGCGTTTCTATCAACAAACTCCCCGTAAAAAACGCGCCGATAAACGCGCCGGGAAATCCCACGATCAGCGGCAGCAACGCATTGCGGAAGATGTGCTTCCACAGCACCGACCTTTCCGATAATCCCTTCGCCCTCGCCGTCAGCACATATTGTTTGCGGATTTCATCGAGGAAAGCGTTCTTGGTCAGCATGGTGATGACCGCGAAGCTGCCCACAACCGACGCAACGATAGGCAACGTGATGTGCCACAAATAGTCGGCAATCTTCCCGCCGAGGCTTAATGTCGCCCAGTTATCCGACGTGAGATTGCGCAGCGGAAACAGCTGCCAGAATGACCCGCCGCCGAAGAGCACCAGCAGCAGCACGCCGAGCACGAAGCCGGGAATCGCGAAGCCGACGAGCACGAGCAGACTTGTGGTGACATCGAAGGTGGAACCATTGCGCACCGCTTTCGCGATCCCGAGCGGCACCGATATCAAGTACGTAATAAAGAACGTCCACAAGCCGATACTGATCGACACCGGCAGCTTCGACACAATCAGCGACCACACGCTTTGATGTCGGAAATAGCTCTCGCCGAGATCAAAGCGCGCGAAGCGGCCGAGCATCAGCCAGTAGCGCTCGAGCGGCGGCTTATCGAAGCCGTACAGTGCGCGAAGCTGCGCGACTTGTTGCGCATCCACGCCCGTATGCATGCGCATGCCGAAGCTCGTGGTTTGCTCGCCGCGCCGCAATTCATGCACGGCTTGTTCGACCGGGCCGCCCGGCACGAACTGGATCACGGCGAACGTGAGCGTGAGGACACCGAGCAAGGTCGGGATCATCAGCAAAATGCGTTTGAGGATGTAGCTCCACATGGGGGCGGTCCGCTTAAGTGATCAAATGCGTGAATTTACTTCGCGGCGGCAGCGGACGACGGCGACAACGCAGAAGCGCCCGGCTTGAACCACCATGTCGATGTGATCCAGTCCTCTGCGGTGTAGTACAGCGGCAAGGTCGCCGGATACGCGAGCGTGTTGCGATACGCCACCCTGTGCGAGGCCGTGCACCAATGCGGGATCACATAGTAGCCGTGCATCAGGACCCGGTCGAGCGCGTGGGTGGCATCGAGGAGCTGCTCGCGGGTCTGCGCGCCGATCAAGGTATGCACGATCGTATCGATAGCCGGCGACTTCACACCACTATAGTTATCCGAACCTTGCTGATCGGCGGATTTGCTGCCGAAACGCGTCTCCTGTTCCGTGCCGGGAATCTGCACGTCGGGCATGCGCAGCGTGGTCACATCGAATTCGAAGGCGTCGAGCCGCTTCTGGATGAGGGCGAAATCGACAGTCCGGAAATTCGCGACAATGCCAAGCTTCTGCAAATTGCGCTGGAACGTGGCCACGACCGGTTCCATCGATCCGCCGCCGCCCGAGTCATCCAGTATCTCGAACACGAACGGTTCGCCCTTCGCGTTGCGCAAGGCACCGTCGCGATACGTCCAGCCCGCATCGGCCAAAAGTTTGCGCGCCTTGATCAGGTTTGCTCGCAGTGAACCGGGGGCATCGGTGTCCGGCTGCTTCACCATCGGGCCGAATACGGAGGGATCGAGTTGCGCGCGCAGCGGTGAAAGGATCGCGAGTTCTCCAGGCTCCAGGCGTGCCGGTCGCCTGCAGATCCGTGTTTGCAAAGAAACTATCGATGCGCGTGTACTGGTTGAAAAACAGTTGCCGGTTCAGCCATTGGAAATCGAAGGCGAGATCGAGCGCCTGACGCACGCGCACGTCTTGGAATATCGGCCGGCGCAGGTTGAGAAAGAAGCCCTGCATGCCCGTGCCGTTGTGATTGCGGAATTCGCGCTTGATCAGCTCGCCGTTGTCGAAACGCTTGCCGATATCGCGGCGCACCCAGTTGCGTGCAACGTATTCAACCAGCGCGTCATACTCACCGGCCTTGAATGCCTCGAGCCGCGCAACGCCGTCCGAATAGAGCTTGTAGGTGATGCGCTCGAAGTTATACGTGCCCACGCGCACCGGCAGCGCGTTGCCCCAATACGCCGGATTGCGCTTGTAGCTGATCGTGCGGCCATTGTCATATTGCTCGATTAGGTATGGTCCGCTTCCTATCGGCTTTTGAAACGCGAGTTGATCGAACGGCACATGGCTGCCATCCGGCTTCATGCCCCACTTGTGCGAAAACACCGGAATCCCGCCCGCGATAAACGGCATCTCCCGCGTGCGCTCCCTGAAGTCGAAGCGAATGGTCAGCGGATCGATCACAACCGCGCGCGAAATCTGTCCGAAAAACACCGAATATTGCGGCGCGGCCTGCGGGCTCTTTAGCGTCTCGAAGGAGTATTTGACGTCATCGGCGGTGACCGGGTCGCCGTTCGAAAAACGCGCTTTGGGATTGATATGGAAGGTCGCCGACAGTCCGTCGGGCGCGACGCTGATGTCGTCGGCGAGCAGCCCATATGCCGTCGATACTTCGTCAAGACTGCCTGTCGTCAGGCTCTCGAACATGTATCCAAGCCCGGGCGCCGGGTTGCCGCGCTGGGTGAACGGATTGAACTTGTCGAAGCTCGTCAGACGGCTCGGGTTCGCGAGGACGAGCGTGCCGCCGCGCGGCGCGTCGGGATTGATGTAGTCGAAGTGCTTGAAACCGGCCGGATATTTCGGCTCGCCATATTGCGCGATGGCGTACACGGCAAACGCCGGATTGGAAACCGCGAGCCCGCCAAAGCCGATCATCAAGCCTGCGAACAGAAGACCGAGGACCCGTCGGGAGCCAGTCGCCATGAGTGCCTTTATGAGTACCATTAAACGATGATTGCGGGACCGCTCATGAGCGCGCTTGAGACCGATTACCCGGCATTGCCGCGCGCCGAAGGCCACCTGGCGTAAGCCAGCCCCGGGCAATGTGAGAGAATTCTACTTAAAACAACGGCCCCGCCCATTGTAACGAGACGCGCACGGCTTGCGCGCAGTCATCCGGGGCACGCACGTACTGACTTCTTAAGGAGCATTCATGGGATTTCTCGCTGGAAAACGGATTCTGCTGACGGGTCTGCTGTCGAACCGATCGATTGCCTACGGCATCGCGGCCGCCTGCAAGCGCGAAGGCGCCGAACTCGCGTTCACCTACGTGGGCGAGCGCTTCAAGGATCGCATCACCGAGTTCGCCACCGAATTCGGCAGCGACCTCGTGTTCCCGTGCGACGTGGGTAGCGATGAAGAAATCGACGGCCTCTTCGTCTCGCTGAAAGAACGCTGGGACACGCTCGACGGTCTCGTGCATTCCATCGGCTTTGCGCCTCGCGAAGCGATTGCAGGGAATTTTCTCGATGGCATGACGCGCGAGAACTTCCGCATCGCCCACGATATTTCCGCGTACAGCTTCCCTGCGCTTGCAAAAGCCGCGCAGCCGATGCTGGCCGCCGATGCCTCGTTGCTCACGCTGAGCTACCTTGGCGCCGAGCGGGCCATCCCGAACTACAACACGATGGGCCTTGCCAAAGCATCGCTCGAAGCGAGCGTGCGTTATCTGGCGGCGTCTCTCGGGGAAAAAGGGGTGCGCGTGAACGGCATTTCGGCGGGCCCGATCAAGACGCTGGCCGCAAGCGGCATCAAGGGCTTCGGCAAGATTCTCGAGTTCGTCGAAAACAACGCGCCGTTGCGGCGCAATGTGACTATCGATCAGGTTGGGAATGTGGCAGCGTTTCTGCTGTCGGATCTGGCGGGCGGTGTAAGCGCGGAGATCATCCACGTCGATAGCGGCTTTAATGCCGTGGTCGGCGGCATGGCGGCCCAAGCGGCAGCGGAATAAGGCTTCGGCGAGCGCACTTCTCGTCTGCGCGCACAGTAAAAAAGGCCGTCCCGCTTGCGCGGGACGGCCTTTTTTACGTCGGCCTCGAGTGGTTATCGGTTATGGCCGTTGTGGTTGTCGTTTCCGTGGCCGTTTCCATGACCGCCGCCGTTGTGTCCGTAATTGCCGCGCGGCGGCCCGCCGTAGCCGGGCCCGCCATGACCGCGCGGCGGCGGACCGTAGTAGTTCGAATGCCCGCCATGGCGCCGATACCACTCGTCACGACCCCAATAGCGCCGGCCATCGTAATACCGGTTGCCGTACCAGCCGATCACAATCGGCGGCTGCACATAGACAGGCGCCGATTGATAGATGACGGGCGGCGGGGGCGGTGCGTAGTAAGGCTGCGGCGCGATGTACACCGGCGCGGGAATGCCGACATTGATGCCGACGCTCACCCCGCCCGCGTGGGCGAAACCGGACATCGTGACGAGGCAAAGACCCGCTATGCCAGCCAGAATCCGGATGCTGTTGATTTTGTTCATGTAAGGGCGCGCCTCGATCCGTCATTGTTCAGGTGGATGCGAATATAGCGGATCGTGTTCGATCCAGTATTTCAAGTTTGTAAGTTGTTTGCAGGCGTTGGCTATCGTCTGCGGAAAGCTTACGCATTGTTACATTACGGAACGGTAGCTCCAGCGGCGAAGCGTCAGTTGATTGAGCGACGTGGCAAAACAAAGGCCATCCGGCTTGCGCCGGATGGCCTTTCAGTTTCGGATGGTAGCCGCTTGTGGGTTGCCGCTTATATCCAGATTTATCCAGACTTGATTTAATGCCAGCCGTGGTGCGGGTCACCATATCGCGGACCACCATGATGACGATACCAATCATCACGAGCCCAATAACGGCGGCCGTCGTAATAACGGTCCCCGTGCCAGCCGATTACGATAGCCGATTGCGCATATACCGGCGGCGGAGCATAAACCACGGGCGGCGGAGGCGGTGCGTAGACGGGCTGCGGTGCGACATAGACAGGTGCAGGCACACCTAGATTGATGCCAACGCGCACTTGAGCCATTGCCGCACCGGACATTCCCAGCACCCCGGCAACGACAGCACCGGCAAATACGGAGGTCTTTAGTTTGTTGTTCATTTGAAGCGCTCCTCAACGGGATTGGGGTTTCGTTGAGTTAGATCTTAGACGAACGATCGCGCTTAATTGTTTCATTCCGGTAACCCAGAATTACGATTGCCAACAGGATGTGACACAACATTTCAGCGGTTCGCGCTCATTTGGCTTACAGCGAATGTCCAATGTAAGAATGCGCGCAATACCGCTGATAGAATGCGCCAATACCCTTTCGTTCTTTGCATTCCAAGGCGCGTAGTCACAGTGCCGGGCGCTGGCTCTGCATTGACCTCCAGTTATTGCTTCGAGGTAATCGAGTTTGTCCTTCTGGTTTCCCCTGTCCGTCCGTCATCACCTTGCCGTGATAGGTGGCACCGCGCTTGCCTTCCTGCTAACGCTCGTCGCGAACGAATGGATCTTCAAGCATTCGCAATTCGTGCTCGGTGTCAACTGGGTCTACTTGCCGGCGGGCGCGCGTCTCTTATGCACCCTCTTATTCGGCGCGACCGGCGCAATAGGCATATTGCTGGCCTCGCTTATCAGTTACCTCTTCTACTCCTTTCCGAACGATCCATTACGCGCGACAGTCGGTGGCATTATCTCCGCCCTTGCGCCGTATCTCGTATATCTGCTGTCAACGCGCAAACTCGGATTGCGCCCTTCTCTTGTCAATCTCACCGCCGGACGTTTGTTATTCTTGATCCTGCTTTATTCGCTTGCAGGTCCGACTATGCTGCTGACGTGGAACGCATTGAGCGGCAATGCTGAAAATGCGGGCGAACGTTTTCTCGTTATGTTTATCGGCGATCTGAGCGGTACGCTCATCGTCGTCTATATGCTCAAGCTGGCTTTATGGTTTGTCACGCGAATGGGTGCGCCCGTGGATCGGGTATCGCGCTGAAGTCAGCGTTGAAAGCTGGCTTTGAACTCGAGTAGTGGGCTTTTATGCCATCGCATTGATGCGAATCGCCGCTGCCATCTCGCCATGCTTATTTAAAACCGACCTGGTTTCTTGCCGATTTTAATTGGCTCTGTTGCCCTGCTTTCACCGCAGGGCAACATGCCTTTTCTTATCGCTCTCAGGTCTAGTTGCGCCTACCTTATTACCCATAAGCGCCCTCTTTGCCGAATCGTAACATTTTATTATCAAACTGATAAGTTCTTTTGCACGGCATTTACGGATCTATTTTCATGCATTTTGCATGCCATTTTGTAAGCTTCTACTTAAGCCTCTCCCGGGCGAATTCATTGACGATGCTATGATTCGTAGATGCCTTTCAAGTCTGCATCTATGGCAAAAAAACAACTTGTCGATACCTATTTTCGCTTCCTGAATCTCGCTCAGGCGGTTCAGGCGTTGCCATCGGTTCCCAAACTCGATGCCGCCGAAGCACGGTTGCTCGAAGCGTTGGCCGCGGCTTGGCACGCGGGGCGAACGCTTACGGTGACAGAGACCATGGCGTTATCGGTGGCCGGCGCGCCTGCGACGGTCCATCGCAAGCTCTCGCGACTCAGACAGGAAGGACTCGTCTCCGTGGATGAATCGAGCACGGATCTGAGAACCAAGACGGTCGTGCCGACGCGTCTCGCGCTCGAATATTTCGAGAGGCTGGCGGCGTGTCTCGAGGAAGCGAAGCTTAAGTAGGCTTGGCGGCGAGCGCGACACGCGCATTGCATCGGTAGCGAATTCAGCGCTTTGAACTGGTGCGCGGCTGCAAGTATTTATCTGCGAACCGGTTTTTAACATCCGGTCCACCGCAAAAACGCCAACATTAAGGCGCATGGCTGCAAGCAGCCGCGATTCCCTCGCTTGGCGATGAGACAATCCATAGTTTCGAGGGAGAAAACGATGATCGATGGCCTCGTTTCCGGGCGTCTTTACGGCACGGCGCAAGTGCGCACGGGCCAGCACGGCACGCATTTCGTGACATGCCGGGTTCGTGCCGCAGCCGGCGATGGCGAGACCCTGTTCGTGAACGTGATCGCCTTCGACGATACCGTCAAGGACGCGCTCCAGGCGCTCGATGACGGCGACAGCGTCTCGCTTGCCGGCGCGCTCACACCGAAGACATGGATAGACAAGCAAGGCAATGCGAAGCCCGCGCTGGACATGGTCGTGCATGCGGTGCTGACGGCATATCATGTGCAGCGAAAGCGTCGTGCGGTGCGCGGTGAAACGGGGCCGACGGACGCGCAACACCATGACGAGCTGGACGACGATGAAGTGTGAGGTCGTTCGTTGCGCCACTTGCAGCAGCGCGCAGATCCCGCTACTGAGACCGCCCTGCCCGAACGCTAATAAAGTTGACAGGCCGCCGCGCCCCAACCCCGCTAGCGGTTCAACGCCTGAATCAGCGGATGATCGCAGTAGATCCGGTTTTCATAGACTTGCCCGTTCTTGTGACGCACGCAATCCACCCCTTCGAAGCGCAACGGCACGTTGCCCTGCGTGCCCGTGGCAATCCACCGAATGAAGACCGTATCGCCACGATTCGCGTGATCGGCGACTTCCAGCCTGAAATCCGGCACCAGGCGCAACAGTTCATGCAGCGGACGAACGTAGGCTTGCACGCCCTTCAAAGGCGCCTGCATCCCCGGCCAATATCCTTCGATATCCTCAGCCAGTTCATCACTCGGCTTGCCGAAATCGGGAGCGGCCCAGAACGCCGCGTATTTCTCCACGCTCCACTCCTCGCCCATCAGCGTGCTGTCGAGAAAACCGGTGATACCGGCAAAACGTCCATCGATGGAAAATTCCGCTATATCCATACCACTTGCAAGCTGGCGGCCGCTTGCATCGATCAGACGCCAACTGAAGCGGACCATCGCCCCCGTTGCATCGATCCGGCCGACGCGCTCGAACTTCACCCCCGGCATCTGCGCCTGAAATGCGCCGATCATTGCGGCAAATTCCTTCGGGCCGGCGCTGTGCATCATCGGGTCGGTATAGTGGCCGGTTTCGAGCAGAACCTGCTTGGCCAGCGCTTCGCGGCGCGACGAATCCGTTTCGTTCCATGCATCGATATAACGGCTCACCAGAATTTCATGCTCGCTCATGATTCGCTCCTTCAAGGGACTTCGAAGACTGTGGCCGAACCGGATTAGCGCGGCCTGAGGGCAATGATCGGGACAAGCATGCAGCGCGTCGATTACGCGAGAGGTAATGGATCGGCGTACGGCGCTTTGATAAGGTAAGGCCATGAACACCTTGACTGCGACGGCCGTGTCTATCGGCACATTGATCAAGCACTGGCGCGAACGGCGACGCATGAGCCAGCTTTTTCTCGCGAGCGAAGCGGAGATTTCGAGCCGGCATCTGAGCTTTATCGAAACCGGACGGTCTGCGCCAAGCCGCGCGATGGTGCTGCGACTCGCCGAGTATCTCGATGTGCCGCTGCGAGAGCGCAACCAGTTGCTGACGGCGGCGGGATTCGCGCCTGTGTTTCAGGAACGCTCGTTAAACGATCAATCGATGCAGCCCGCGCGATTGGCCGTCGAGCAGGTCTTGAAGGGGCAAGAGCCGTATCCGGCGTTGGCTATCGACCGGCATTGGAATTTGATATCGGCGAATGGGGCGGTCGCCGCGTTGATTGCCGATGCGGACTCTGCCTTGCTCGAACCGCCGGTGAATGTGTTGCGGTTGAGTTTGCATCCACGTGGGTTGGCATCGAGGATCGTGAATCTCGGGCAATGGCGCGCGCATTTGCTGGCACGGCTGGAAGGTCAGATTGGCGTCACCGCCGATCCGCAGTTGATCGCTTTGCGCGATGAGTTGTCGAGTTATCCGGGCGGAGCGGTGCATGACGACGCTGTGGAAGCATCGATTGCGATTCCGTTTGTATTGAATACAGCGGCCGGGCAGTTGTCGTTCATCAGCACGACGCTGGTGTTTGGTACGCCGGTCGATGTGACGTTGTCGGAGCTGGCTATCGAACTATTTTTCCCCGCCGATGAAGCGACGGCGGCGGCTTTGAGGGGGTGAAGTGTGAGGTCACTCCAATGCAGTCGACTGGTCGACGCTTAGCAGTTCGACCTTGTTTCTGATCTCGCTCCGTTACTCAGCGTAGCGAACATCCTGATGAGCTTGATAAATCAGTCGCCCGTTAAGTGATTGCGCCGTGCATATGCAACGTTTCTCGGTAGCGCTTCCTCGCAAAAGCGCTGCGCCGACATTCCGCCCGACAAAGCACCGAACGATGGGCCAAACGACGCGCACAAAAACAAAACCCCCGTAAGTCCGTAAAACTTACGGGGCTTTTGCATCCTTCTGGCGGAGACGGAGGGATTCGAACCCTCGATCCAGGTTTTAGCCCAGATGCTCCCTTAGCAGGGGAGTACCTTCAACCTCTCGGCCACGTCTCCTGCACTTTCTGTCGCGCGGGAGTCAGCGCGACGAAGCCAAGATCATAGCGGGTTAGCCGCCGCGGGTCAATTTCATGAGACAAAATTTTTCATGCTCATGGACTGTCATCGGACGACGCGATTTGCTCGCATTAGCGCGCATCGCAACACACTGCAACGACAGCTGTAAACCCCGCCGTATTTCAGCACATCACGCGCGATCGAGTTCGAACGCCTTATGCAGCGCGCGCACGGCGAGCTCGGTGTATTTTTCGTCGATCAGCACCGAGATCTTGATCTCCGAGGTCGAGATCATCTGGATATTGATGCCCTCTTCCGCCAGCGTACGGAACATCGTGCTCGCAATACCCACATGCGAACGCATGCCCACGCCGACCACCGACACCTTCGACACCTTCGGATCGCCCCGCACCTGCTCGGCCTTCACGTGGTCCTTCACCTGGCTCGTCAGGATCTCCATGGCACGCGCGTAATCGCCGCGGCCGACCGTGAACGTGAAGTCCGTCTTGCCGTCCACGCTCGTGTTCTGGATGATCATGTCGATGTCGATATTCGCATCCGCCACCGGTCCGAGAATCTGGTACGCAATGCCCGGCTTGTCGGGAACGCCCATCACGGCAATGCGCGCTTCGTCGCGCTGAAATGCGATGCCCGAGATAACAGCTTTTTCCATGGTCTCGTCTTCTTCAAAAGTAATCAGGGTGCCCGAGCGCATTTCGGTTTCGAGCGGAATCAACGGGTCCGTCAGGCTCGACAGCACGCGCGTCTTGACCTGATATTTGCCGGCGAATTCCACCGAGCGGATCTGCAGCACCTTCGATCCGAGGCTCGCCATTTCCAGCATTTCTTCGAACGTCACGCGATCCAGCCGGCGCGCTTCTTCAACCACGCGCGGGTCGGTGGTGTAGACGCCGTCGACGTCCGTATAGATCAGGCATTCGTCGGCTTTCAACGCCGCCGCGATCGCCACCGCCGATGTGTCCGAACCGCCGCGCCCGAGCGTGGCGATATGGCCGTCCGGATCGACGCCCTGGAAGCCCGTGATCACCACGACCTTGCCCGCGTCGAGATCGGCGAGCACGCGCGTGCCGTCGATGTCGCTGATGCGCGCTTTCGTGAACGCGCTGTCGGTCTTGATCGGCACTTGCCAGCCGGCGTAGCTGACCGCTTCGAGCCCTTCGGCTTGCAGCGCGATGGCGAGCAGTCCGACGCTGACCTGCTCGCCCGTGGACGGCGATCATGTCGAGTTCGCGCGGGTCGGGGTGAGCGGTGATTTCGCGCGCGAGGCCGAGCAGGCGGTTCGTTTCGCCGGACATGGCCGACGGGACGACGACCATCTTGTGGCCGGCCTTGTGCCATTTCGCGACGCGCTTGGCGACGTTCTTGATGCGCTCGACCGAGCCCATCGAAGTGCCGCCGTATTTATGTACGATGAGTGCCATTGTCGTTTTGAACAGGAGGAAAAGCCGCGCTGCGCGCCGTGGAATGCGCCGCGTACCGCACGTGTTTCACGTATTGCATCAGAAGCCAGCCTGAGCGGTGAGCCCCGAGCAAACTTCGGACAAGTGCGATCGACGACTTAAGCGTGACGACGAAACGCGGTTGCCGCACGCGCAAGGTTCGCTCGCGCGCAAATTGCGATTCTGGCGGCTAAAAACGCGTCTTCTGGACGGAAAAGCTGCTTGAAAGGCGTTGCGGGAAACCGGTAAACGTACCCGATCGAGGCCTAAAACACAAGCCGGAACGGACGATCCGACCCGTTTACAGGGCGTTGGCGGGCGTTATTGCGGAAAATGGACCGGGGCTGGCGCGCCGTACACGGAAACCTTTTTTACCGATCGAGTCGATGAGGCAAGGCTTTCGCAGCGCGGGTGCACCAGGTAGCGCAAGCCTCGAAAGCCTCAGGCAATGACGAGATCCGGCTGCCACACGATCCGCCGATACGGACCACCCTCACCGCCCGCTTCCACGCACGCTCGATTTACACCAATCAGCGGCACGAACAGCAGCGTGTCACCCAGAAACAAAAGCGGTACATCGCGTTTCCAGCCCGGCACGCCGCGCTCCTGAAACAGGTTTTTCAGGGTCCGGCTCGGGGCATCCGCCGATAACCGCAAACGCTCGCCGCCCGAGCGCGAACGTGCGCCAAGCGGCGCTGCGCGCAAGGCGGCCTCGGAAACCGCGTCCGCATCGTCTTGTGGAACCGGCTGGAACACGAACGTCCCGCGCCAATGCGGCAGGCGCCAAATGCTTTCGCCATTCCAGTTCAGCACGCTTGCCACGCGCGGCGTCACGGCGCCATCGTCGAGATCGGGGGGATCGGCGCTATCGCCCTTCTCCCAGAAAATCGTGCCGCGATACGCCCGCAGACAATGCCCCGCGTGATCGATGCGCAATGCGTGGCCATCGCGCGATACAGCGGCATCGCGCAATTGCCGGAGCACCTCGCCAATCCGCGCCGCCGATGCCGCCTGAAGCCCGAGCGAGCGCATCCAGTAACGCAGCAGGTTGGTCGCGCGCTCGTCGTCGAAAGCGAGCACTGCGGACAACGTCAGCGCATCGTCCGCTTGCGCCGATGCAAGATCGATCCGCGCGAGTTCATCGAGCAGCCTTTGCGCCGATGCCGCGTGCGACGCAGTTCGGGCAAGCGCATCGCGAAAACCGGGAAAATGCACGGCGAGCACCGGCAGCACGTCGTGACGCAAAGCGTTGCGGGCGTAGCGGGTATCGGCGTTGGATTCGTCGTCGATCCAGCGCAGATCGCGCTCCTGCGCGTAATGCTCCAGCTGCGCGCGCAACAGATGCAACAACGGCCGCACACGCGGGGTGGATGCGCCATCGGCACGTTGCGGCGCCATCGCGGCAAGCCCCGCCACGCCCGCGCCGCGCAGCAATTGCAGCAACACGGTTTCGGCCTGATCGTCGGCGTGATGCGCGAGCCAGAGCGTGCTCGCGCCGTGCTCTTCACACAACGCATCGAGCGCGCGATAACGCGCGTCGCGCGCCGCAGCTTCCAGACTCTCGCCGCCTTCGCGCACGACATCGACCTGACGCGATAGAAACGTCACGCCCAGCGCTTGCGCGAACGCATGACAATGCGCGGCCCAGGCATCGGCGTTCGGACTCAGTCCATGATGAACATGCAGCGCGATCACACGTGGCGGTCCCGCGCACCGGACGGCGGCATCGAGCAGTGTGGTCGAGTCGAGGCCGCCGCTGAATGCGACGGCGATGGAACTGCCGGCGGAAATCGACACATCGGCTAACGCCGCGCGCACCGCATCGATCACGAGGCGGCTGGCGGGAGATTCAGTGTCGGATGTCACAAGGATCGGCTTTCTGGCAGGCCGTGAATGGCAGGCCGTGGATAAAATCGTGAGCGCCGTCTTCGCCGCTTCACGCGCCCGGCAGGTTTTCCTTGAACTTGCCGTACGCCATCAGCTTGTCGAAGCGGCGCGCGCGGACGTCGAGTGCGTTCATGCCGTGGAACTGACGCAGCGTATCGGCCAATGCACGGCGCAACAACGCGGCCATGCCCTTCGGATCGCGATGCGCGCCGCCAAGCGGCTCGTTGACGATCTTGTCGATCAATCCCAGCGCCTTCAGCCGGTGAGCGGTCAGTCCCAGCGCTTCAGCCGCTTCCGGCGCCTTCGCCGCGCTCTTCCACAAGATCGACGCGCAGCCTTCCGGCGAAATCACCGAGTAGGTGGAGAATTGCAGCATCAGCACGCTGTCGGCAACGGCAATAGCCAGCGCGCCGCCGGAACCGCCTTCGCCGATGATCGTCGCCATGATCGGCGTCTTCAGTTCGGCCATCACATACAGATTGCGGCCGATCGCTTCCGACTGCCCGCGCTCTTCTGCACCGATGCCGGGATACGCGCCAGGTGTATCGATGAACGTGAAGATGCGGCAAGCCGAATTTTTCGGCGAGACGCATCAGACGTTCGGCTTTTCGATACCCTTCCGGACGCGGCATGCCGAAATTACGCGCCGCGCGTTCCTTCGTGTCGCGCCCCTTCTGCTGGCCGATCACCATGCACGCCTGGCCGTTGAAGCGCGCGAGACCGCCGACGATTGCCAGATCGTCCGCATAGGAGCGGTCGCCGTGCAGTTCGTGGAAGTCGGTGAAAAGCTCGTTCACGTAGTCGAGCGTGTACGGACGCTGCGGATGGCGCGCGATTTGCGAAACCTGCCACGGCGTCAGGTTTGCGTACAGATCTTTGGTGAGTTGCTGGCTCTTCTTCGACAGCCGCTCGATTTCTTCCGAAATATCGACAGCGGAATCGTCCTGGACGAAGCGCAATTCTTCGATCTTCGCTTCGAGTTCAGCGATCGGCTGTTCGAAATCCAGAAACGTGGTCTTCATATTGTTCGAATCCTAGAGCATCGGGCAGCGCGTATTCTAACCGCGCCGGCCTCACTAAATTTCGGGTCGCAACTATCGATTATAAGATATTGATAGTGCAATATTCGCGACCGTAGCTTTTTAGTGATCGGCGGGCACGGGATAAAGGCTGCGCCACATGTACCAGGTGGCGACGGTGCGCCACGGTTCCCAGTTGGCCGCCACTTCGCGCGCTTCGCTGCGCGTGACAGGTTCGCCGCTGAAATAATTGACGCTGATGGCCTGGATCAGGCCGAGGTCGTCGAGCGGCAGGACGTCCGGGCGAGACAGATTGAAGATCAGGAACATCTCCGCCGTCCAGCGGCCGATGCCGCGAATCTGCGTCAGTTCCGCGATCACCGCTTCGTCTTCCATCGACGTCCAGCTATCGACGTGCAGCGCGCCCGACACGAAATGCTGCGCGACATCGAGAATGTATTCGGACTTTCTCTTCGATAACCCGCACGACTGCAGCTTCGCCGGACCGACCTTGATGAACTGCTGCGGCGCGAGCTTCGGGCACGCGCCTTCCACGCGTTTCCAGATCGCCTGCGCGGACGCCACCGAAATCTGCTGGCCGACGACAGAACGCGCGAGCGTGGTGAACGGATCGTCGCGATTGATCAGATGCACCGGGCCCGAACTTCGGAATCAGCTTCTTGAGGATGCGGTCGCGCTTGACGAGATCGGCACACGCCTTGTCCCAATACTCGGGACGCGCGGCTTCCGGCGATAAGCCCGGCGTCTGCACCGGCACAGTTTTCTCAGCGGTGATCGCACGCGACTTGCGTACGATCTCGCCATCGTTCTGCGGATCGCGCACGAGCGCCTGAGCGACATTGGCGCTCACATCGGCTTCGGTGGCCTTGACGTCGAGCGCACCGTTAGCCTCACCGTTCACTCTCTTCAGCGACGCCTTCGTTGCGGTCCCCCGCACTGCCTTGCGCGCACGAACGGTGCCGTTCGTCTTGGCGGCGTCATCATGCGCCGCCGCCCCGTTGGACGCTCGTTTCTTCGCTGCAGTCTTCTGTTGCACATCGGCGGCGGCGCCATTGGCCCGTTTGGCCGTTGGCTTCGACACCGTCGATGTTTTCACTTGCGCGCGCCGTGTAACCTTGTTTTCGGGCGCCGCAATACTTCCGGACGCGGCTCGTTTTGCCGGCGTCTTTCTAGCCGTTGCCATCATGCCTCCTACCTGGTGAGTCGATCAAAGGATGCGAAAGACGCTTAACTGCGACGCCATTCGGTCGACCCACCCGGTTTGTCTTCAAGTGCAATTCCGGCTTCGAGCAATTCGGCGCGAATCCGGTCTGCTTCGGCATAGTTCTTTGCCTGCTTCGCTGCAATGCGAGCGGCGATCTTCATTTCGATATCCGCAGGCGTGAGGCCGCCAGCGCCCTCTTCGCCATGATTCTTGCCGCTGCCCGGCGCATCCTGCAGGAACGCACGCGGCTCGCGCTGTAACAACCCGAGCACACCGGCCAGCTCCTTCAGTTGACGCGCGAGCACCGCGTCCTGCGAGCGATTCACTTCGCTTGCCAATTCGAACAGCACGGCGATGGCGACCGGCGTATTGAAGTCGTCGTTCATCGCTGCCTGAAAACGTTGCGCATGCGCTTCGTTCCAGTCGAGCCGCGCGGCATCGGGCGTCACGTCTTTCAACGCTGTGTACAAACGCGTGAGCGCGCCACGCGCGTCGTCTATATGGACGTCGCTGTAATTGAGCGGCGAACGATAGTGTGCCCGGGCAATAAAGAAGCGCACGACTTCCGCATCGAATTTTTCGAGCACTTCGCGGATGGTGAAGAAGTTGCCCAGCGACTTCGACATCTTTTCGCTGTCGATCTGCACGAAGCCGTTATGCATCCAGTAGTTCACGAACTGAACGCCCGTTGCCGCCTCGCTCTGCGCAATTTCATTCTCATGGTGCGGAAACTGCAGGTCCTGGCCACCGCCATGAATATCGAAGCGATCGCCAAGCAAGGTGCAGCCCATGGCTGAGCATTCGATATGCCAGCCCGGCCGTCCGCGTCCCCATGCCGAGTCCCAGCCCGTGTCCGGCGGTTCGCCCTCTTTCGCGCGCTTCCACAATACGAAGTCGAGCGGGTCCTGCTTGGCATCGTTCGATGCAACGCGTTCGCCCGCGCGCAAGTCTTCAATCGATTTGCCCGACAGCTTGCCGTAGCCCTCGAACTTGCGCACGGCGTAGTTCACGTCGCCGTCGCTCGCCTGATACGCATAACCATTGCGCTCGAGCGCCTGGATCATGCCGAGCATCTGCGGCACGAAGTCGGTGGCACGCGGTTCGAGATCGGGACGCGCGACACCGAGTGCATCGGCGTCCTCGTGCAGCGCATCGATAAACCGCTGCGTCAGTGCTTTGATCGGCTCGCCGTTTTCCACGGCGCGGCGAATGATCTTATCGTCGATGTCTGTGATGTTGCGCACATAAGTTACGTTGTAACCGAGTGTACGGAGCCAGCGCTGGACGACGTCGAATACGACCAGCACGCGCGCATGGCCGACGTGACAATAGTCGTATACCGTCATTCCGCAGACATACATGCGCACTTCTCCGGCGCGGAGCGGCACAAAGGGTTGCTTGTCACGCGCGAGCGTGTTGTAGATGCGCAATGAGTTCATAGACGATGGTGCGTGGGCCGGGACATCCGTGTGTTTCGATTGCTGGCCGATGTGGCAGCATGCTTCATGCTTGCAGGTTCATTCGCAGATTCACTGCGGCTCAGTGCGTTGCTATCGGCGCCGAAACGATCATGCTACAGGTAGCCATGGACCGGCGACAACCACTAGAAAAACAACTGGAGAACGCGAGCGACATAATGAAGCGGCAGGCCTGAATGAATTGACTAAAGTGACTGGGATGACTCACTGGAATGACTCACGTAATCACGTAACATGACGACGGAGGCACTACTGCGAACATCACCTGTTCATCAGGCCCGGCTTCGATCCTGAAGCGCTGGGAACCGTGCATTCCGTCGCGATTTCGCCGTGATTTCGTCGCGATAAACACGACTGTCATGCGAATCAAAACGGAGGCGGCCGCGAGAGGCGTACAGACTGTCCGGACGTTCAGCGGAACGTTGCAGACGTTTTGTTAGAATGGGCCGGAGTATAACATCCAGACTAGAGCCTATGAAACCTTCAAGCGGCCGCGCATCAAGCGTTGCCAAGCTCGCGGCGACCGCCCTTGCAACTGTCACATTCGGACTTGGCGCAACTTTTTTGCCGGCCATCCCGGCGGTGGCGCAAGTCTCCACCGCCACCGCGGACGGCACGCCCGCCATTGACACGGCAATCGAGCAGAAGCAATGGCAGAACGCGCTGCTGCAGCTCGATGCACGCCTCAAGACCAACCCGCGCGACGTGCAGGCCAAGTTCAAGCGTGCGACCGTGCTGGCGCGTTTGAATCGGGACGACGAAGCCATCGCCGCCTTCACGGAACTCACGCAGGCGTATCCCGAACTGCCCGAACCGTATAACAATCTCGCGGCGCTCTACGCGAAGAAGGGACGTTATGACGATGCGCGCGTCGCGCTTGAAACGGCGACGAAGGCCAATCCGGGTTACGCGCTCGCCTACGAAAATCTCGGCGACCTGTATTTGCGGCTCGCCAGCGAATCATATAAACGCGCGCAATCGCTCGGGTCGAGAAGTCCGTTGACCGCGCAGCGCGTGGGCGACATCCAGAAGATCGTTTCGCCGCCGCCGAGGCGTCGTCCCGAAGCGGCTGCGGCAGCCGCGGCGGCTGCCTCCGGCGCGTCGCATGTTTCGGGAGCTTCCGCGCCGCAGGCAGCGTCTTCGTCGAATGCAACCGCTGGCGAATGGGTTACGCAACCTGCGCAAGGGCCAAATATATCTGGCAGCACGTCGGAAAGCACGTCGATTGCCGCGCCCAACGACATGTCGGCGCCGCTCTACTCGCCGTTCAGCGGACCGAGCGTGCCGCTCTCGACCACGCCTTATTTCGCACCTTCTGCAAAACCGTGACCCGGTGACGCGAACGTTCAAACAGTAAATCGTTTGAACGTTCGTCAAGCCGTCACACGATGGAACTTCAACCAGAGAGGATCGATTGCTCATGAAAAGTTTGTTGTTGGCGCTCGGCAGCGCCGCACTCATCGCCCAGGCGCCCGCCTTTGCCCAGTCGGCGCAGGCCGCGGCTCACCCGACCGTGCTGCTCAAGACGTCGCAAGGCGACATCAAGGTCGAGCTGTATCCTGAGAAGGCGCCGAAAAGCGTCGCCAACTTCCTCGATTACGTGAAGTCCGGCCAGTACAACGGCACGATTTTTCATCGCGTGATTCCGGGCTTCATGATCCAGGGCGGCGGCTACACCACGAGCTTCGCGGAAAAGCCCACGCGCGCGCCCATTCCGCTTGAAAGCAAGAACGGCTTGAAGAACAGCACCGGCACCCTCGCGATGGCACGCACGAGCGATCCGAACTCGGCCACGTCGCAGTTCTTCATCAATACCGTCGATAACGCCGGCCTCGATTACCCCAACGGCGACGGCAACGGTTATGCCGTGTTCGGCAAGGTCGTCTCGGGCATGGACGTCGTGAAGAAGATCGAAGGCACGCCGACCACCACGCGCGGCCCGATGGGCGATGTGCCGCAAACGAATGTCGTGATCGAATCGGCTAGCGTGGTCGGGAAGTAACACGCCTTCGAAGCTGGAAGGCAGTAAGCAGGCATACGCCGTGCGCATCGCGTAACGCCCCATCTACTCTTGAAAAGGAAAGGCACTCATCATGGTCGAACTGCATACGAATCACGGCATCATCAAGATCGAACTGAACGCCGAAAAGGCCCCCAAGTCGGTCGAAAACTTTCTGAACTACGTGAAGAAAGGCCATTACGACAACACGGTGTTCCATCGCGTGATCGACGGCTTCATGATCCAGGGCGGCGGTTTCGAACCGGGCATGAAGCAAAAGCCGACGGACGCGCCCATCGACAACGAAGCGAACAACGGCCTGAAGAACGAACACGGCTCCGTCGCCATGGCGCGCACCAACGACCCGCATTCGGCGACCGCGCAATTCTTCATCAACGTGGGCGACAACGAGTTCCTGAATCACTCGCGCCGTCGCCGCAAGGCTGGGGTTATGCGGTGTTCGGCAAGGTCGTGGAAGGCCTCGATATCGTCGACAAGATCCGCAAGGTCAAGACGGGCTCGAAGGGCTTTCATCAGGACGTGCCGGTGGATGACGTCATCATCGAAAAGGCTGTCGTCGCCGGGGAATGACCGACTCGACGCACAGCGTGACTGAAGCAGAAACAGCGGGCGCGACAGCTACAGCGCGCCCGCTGTTTTTCATTTCCGATCTCCATTTGAGCGACGCCATTCCGCATACGGTGGCGGCGTTCGAGCATTTCATCGAAGTGACGGCGAACGATGCCGACTCGGTGTTCATCCTCGGCGACCTGTTCGAATTCTGGGTCGGCGACGACGTGCTGGATGCTCAGTTGCCGGGCCGCGCGCCGCGTTCGCCAGACGCATGACGGCGTTGATGCATACGTTGTCCGAGCGCGGCATTGCGTTGTATGTGATGCACGGCAACCGCGATTTCCTGCTCGGCAAACGCTTCATGCGGGCCGCCGGCGCGTCTGCCGCTGCCCGATCCGTTTGTCATCACCGCGTTCGGCACGCGCATCGTGATCGCGCATGGCGATGCGCTTTGCACGGCCGACCCCGCGTATCAGCGCTTTCGCCGATTTGCGCGCAATCCGTTGGCGCAGCAGGCTGTTCTTGAGCTTGCCGCTGAAGCTGCGGTTATCGATTGCGGAGCGCATGCGCTCGACGAGCGAAGAGGGCAGGATGCGTCCGGTGCAGGCGAAATACGACGTGACGCGCGAAGCCGTGGCGAAGCTGTTCGCCAGCACGCGGCACGCACACGATGATCCACGGCCACACGCATTTGCCCGCGCGTCATCGGGAAGCCGATGGCGTTCGCTGGGTCATGCCGGATTGGGAACTGGATCACGGCGAGCCACGCGGCGGATATCTGCGCGTGGATGCCGAAGGGATTCGGGCGTTGCCGCTGGAGTGAACGTGGGACTTGATGTGGGACGTGCATGTGCGACTTAAGCCGCCCCGCCGTTTACCGCCGCGCCGCTTCGCCTTTCATTGCATCGGAGAGACGCTTCAGGTCGATGAACGCCGCATTCTCGACGCCGCTCATCGCATCAATACGCGTGCCCAGCTTCTCAAGCGCCGCGACGATCTCATCCACGCGATGCGTTTGCGTCGACGCATGATCGATCAACCCGTGGATGGCAAGCGACACGGGATCGTCGGCGTTCGGCGTGATGCCGTACGCGCAGAACGCGGCACGCTCCGGCGCTGCCGTAGTCCTCGCAATCCTTCTGCGCCGGCTTGACGGTCGCCGGCATCGACCACGCGCGCCGGATTGCCCACGGCCGTTCCGCCCGCCGGAACCGGCTTCACCACCACCGCGTTCGAACCGATCTTCGCTTCCGCGCCGACCGTGAAGCCGCCGAGCACCTTCGCGCCCGCGCCGACGATCACGCCGCGCTCGAGCGTCGGATGCCGCTTCGCGCCGCGCGCAAGCGACGTGCCGCCGAGCGTCACGCCCTGGTAGATCGTGCAGTCGTCGCCGATTTCCGCCGTTTCTCCGATCACCACGCCCATGCCGTGATCGATGAACACGCGCCGTCCGAGCGTCGCGCCCGGATGAATTTCGATGCCCGTCATGAAACGCGCGAACTGCGAGACGAAGCGCCCGAGCCAGCGCCCGCCCGCGCGCCAGCAGGCATGCGCGAGCCGGTGCAGCACGACCGCATGAAAGCCCGGATAACACGTCACGACTTCCCAGGCGCTGCGGGCGGCCGGATCGCGCTCGCGGATGGCGGCGATGTCTTCGCGGAGTCGATTGAACATGGCGGTGGCTCGGTGAATGGTCGGCGGGGGTGTCGACGCGCGAACTCGCACGGCTCAGCACGAATTCGGGAATCGATAGTTCGATTTCCGCAGATTGTAGGACGAGCCGTGAAAATTCGCTTCGATGCCCCCGCTGGCAAAACGGTCTGAGGCGGCCGTGAAGCGCTTAGCTATAGCGGGGCACGCCTTATCGCTTGATCTTCAGCAGAATGTGCTTGGCGATGCCGCGCAGGATATTCACCTCTTCGTGCTCCAGCCCGGAGCGCGAAAAAAGCCGCCGCAGCCGCGACATCAGTTTCTTCGGGTTGGCGGGATCGAGGAAATCGAGCGCGACCAGCGCCTGTTCCAGATGCGCGTACATGCCTTCTATTTCGTCGCTCGACGCGCTGGGCGCGCCGGTGCGTCCGGCGACTCGGCCGCCGCAGGATGCTCGAGCGCGCGCGGCCGAGCAGCGCGAGCCGCATCTCGTAGGCCAGCACCTGAACCGCTTGCGCCAGATTCAGCGAGCTATAGGCGGGATTGGCCGGAATATGCGCGAGCGCGCTGCATCGCTCGACATCGGCATTCGACAAGCCCCACGCGCTCGTTGCCGAACACGAGCGCGATAGCGCCCTGACCCTGCCCCCGCCCCACGAACTCGCACGCCTTTTCCGCAGCGGCGCGCGGCGCCATCTGCGGCGGCCCGTATTCCCGCGAGCGCGCCGTCAGCGCGACCGACCAATGCACGCCGGTCAGCGCATCGGCGAGCGTTTCGACGACTTGCGCCGATGCAAGCACGTCGTCGGCGCCGCTTGCCATCGCGATCGCTTCCGGCTCGCGCGTGACGAACGCGATTTTCGGCGCGACCACGACCAGCCGGGAAAATCCCATTGTCTTGAGCGCGCGCGCCGCCGCGCCCACGTTGCCGGGATGGCTCGGCTCGACGAGCACGAAGCGGGTCGAAGCGAACGCGTCGTTCGGGTGATCTGATGAATGAGTGGAGTCCAAGAGTGAACGCTTGGAAAAAGTGAGGAAAGTTGAAAAGACGAAGCAAGCCGTCATGGTATCGCCACGCGGCGCTTCCGGCGACCCGGCATCCATTGATGGCCCAGCGCAGCCGCCAGCGAAGCGCACGACCCGAGCGCCAGCCGACTCGGGTAAAATAGCCAGTTCGCGTGTGCCCGCCGTTGCAAATTGCTGCCTTCAGCCGATATTGCAGGTTCAAAGAAGGCACGCGCCCCGCTCTTATTCAATTCGTTGCCGTCGACACACGTCGTTTCTGCCCGCCGGTTGGGCCGTTTTCCGCTCGTGGTTTGCGCCTTCACGCGCCTCTCGTGAAGCACAGCCGCCGGCCAAAGGACTATTTTCATGCATCCGATGCTCAATATTGCTGTCAAGGCCGCTCGCCGCGCCGGACAGATCATCAACCGCGCGTCGCTTGATCTGGACCGCATCCAGGTCAGCAAGAAACAGCACAACGACTTCGTGACGGAAGTCGACAAGGCGTCGGAAGCGGCGATCATCGAAACGCTGACCACCGCCTATCCGAAGCACTCCATCCTCGCCGAGGAATCCGGCGTACAGGACAAAGACTCCGAATTCCAGTGGATCATCGATCCGCTCGACGGCACGACCAACTTCATCCACGGCTTCCAGTACTACTGCGTCTCCATCGCGCTGGCCCACAAGGGCATCATCACGCAGGCCGTCGTCTACGATCCCGACCCGCAACGACCTGTTCACCGCCTCGCGCGGCAGCGGCGCTTACCTGAACGAGCGCCGCATTCGCGTGGGCAAGCTGGACCGGCTCGCCGACGCGCTGATCGGCACGGGCTTCCCGTTCCGCGACGGCGCGGGCCTCGAAGCGTATTGCAAGCTTTTCTCGCAGATGACCGAAGCCTGCGCCGGCCTGCGCCGTCCGGGCGCGGCCGCGCTCGATCTGGCGAACGTGGCCGCGGGCCGGCTCGATGGTTTCTTCGAGCAAGGCATCAGCGCGTGGGACGTGGCCGCGGGCAGCTTGCTGATCACGGAAGCGGGCGGACTGGTCGGTAACTACACCGGCGAATCGGATTTCCTGCACAAGAGCGAGATTGTCGCGGGCAACCCGAAGGTCTACGCGCAAATGATCAAGATCCTCGATCCCTTCACGACCACGCGCCAAAAGCGCGTAACGGTCAAGAAAGCGATTAAAAAGGCGGCTACGGCCGCCTTTTTCGTTTGGGCGTTGAGCGCGCGCACTGCGTCGCAGCCCGCCCGGACACGAATCCCAACGCTTCGAAACGCGTCCGAAAGGCTAACGTTCCTGCCAGCGCCCGTGCGCGCTGCCGCCGGCTCCGCTAAAGTGTCCCGTTCGCCGCCCGCGGCACTTCCTCACTCTTTGTGCCGCACTTCCCGCTCGTCCAATGAAAAAAGGCTTCTACACGATCATCGCCGCGCAGTTCGTTTCGTCGCTCGCCGACAACGCGCTGCTGATCGCCGCCATCGCGATGCTTTCGGTGATGCATTCAGCGTCCTGGGTCACGCCGCTGCTGCAGATTTTCTTCACGGTCTCGTACGTGCTGCTCGCGCCGTTTGTCGGTGCATTCGCCGATGCCATGCAGAAGCGCCACGTCATGTTCATCTCCAACGCGCTGAAAGCCGGCGGCTGCGCGCTGATGATCCTCGGCGTGCATCCGATGATCGCGTACGGCGTGGTCGGCCTCGGCGCCGCAGCCTATTCGCCGGCCAAATACGGCATCCTCACCGAGCTCCTGCCGCCCGAAAAGCTTATCCCGGCCAACGCGTGGCTTGAATCGGCGACGGTCGGCTCGACCATTCTCGGCACCGTGGTCGGCGGCGCGCTGGTCAGCCAGTACGTGCAGCACTTCATTAGCGGCGCGCATCTGGTGCTGATCCGCTCCGCCGCCGACGCCGCCATGTTCGCCGTGATGGTCGTCTATGCCGCGGCCGCCGTGATCAACATCGGCATTCCCGATACCGGCGCGCGGTACCCCAACCGGCTGAAGGAACCGTCGAAGCTCATCGGCGATTTCACCCATGCATTCAAGGTGCTTGTGGGGCGACAAGCTCGCGCAGATCGCGCTGTGGGTCACCACGCTTGTTGTGGGGCGCGGCCGTCACGCTGCAGTTGCTGGTGCTCAAATGGGCCGATGCGAACCTCGGCTTGTCGCTATCCAAAGCGGCGGTGCTGCAGGGCGTGACGGGACTCGGCATCGCGATCGGCGCGGGTGCGGCTGCCGCGTGGGTGCCGTTGCGCAGTTCGCTCAAGGTGCTGCCGATCGGCGTGGTGACGGGCGCGGTGGCCATCTGCATGGCGTTCTACAACAAGGACCTGTTTCCGGCGGGTTCCGGCGTGCAGATTGGCCCGTTGTTCGCGCCGCTCTATATCCTCGGCGCTTATCCGCTGATGATTCTGCTCGGCGCGCTGTCGGGATTTTTCATCGTGCCGATGAACGCGATTCTGCAGCATCGCGGCGCCACGCTGCTGTCGGCCGGGGCATCGATCGCGGTGCAGAATTTCAACCAGAATCTCGCGGTTTTATCGATGCTCGGCGCGTACGCGCTGTTGCTCACGACCAAGCTGCCGGTGGAATGGATTATCGTGGTGTTCGGCGTGTTTATCTGCCTGATGATGTGGCTTGGCGATGCGGCGGCATGCGCGCAACGAGCGGACGGTGGATCTGGGCGCGCTGGTCGAAGAGTGATGTAACAACAGGGTGCGGGAACGGGATTTGCTGCAAGCTCTGTTCGATCTGCTTGAAAGTCGCGCGCTGAAATGATGCGCGGATCGAAACAAACAAGGGACACGTCAAAGGAGCTGCAAATGGGTCTGTTCACACGTTCCACACTCGATAGCAACATCAATGGCGCAGCCAAAGTCGGCCAACGCGCGGTTCGTGGCGCAAGCGACGCGGTCGATACGGCCAGCACGCAGTTGCGCGGCCTGCTCGACGACCTCGACAGTTCGATCCGCGATGCGAAAGACATCGACGTGGACAAGCTGCGCAAGGACCTGCAGGCCAAGCTGAAGACCGCGCGTGCCCAGTTCGACGGATCGTGCTCCGCGATCGCCGGACGGTTGAACGACGCCGCCGGTTACGCCGATGAATTCGTCCACGACAAGCCGTGGCATACGCTTGGCGCAGTCGCGGGCCTGGCGCTGCTGGTCGGGTTTCTGGCGGGACGTTCTTGATTGCTTAGTCATCGACAAGACTGAGATAATGCAAAAACGCCGGCATGTCCGGCGTTTTTGCTTTTACAGCATTTGTCAGCAGGGGTTTTAGGCGGACAGCCGGTTGCGCTCCCTTCACCGTTAGCCATTCAGCCAGCGTTCCGCCCTGGACCTGACGCGGTACACTCGTGCCCTTGGACACTCCCCAATTCACGCACGCAAGATGGGCACGCATATCTCCGTTTCTTCTTCCGCTCAAGACTTGAGCCCCGCCGCGCCGGAACCCGCCGCCGCCGTCGATCTGTCGCATCACACTCCCATGATGCAGCAGTATTTGCGCATCAAAGCGGAGCATCCCGGCACGCTCGTGTTTTACCGCATGGGCGACTTCTACGAGCTGTTCTTCGACGACGCCGTCAAAGCCTCGCGCCTGCTCGACCTGACGCTCACGCAACGCGGCGCATCGGGCGGCAATCCGATCAAGATGGCCGGCATTCCCCATCATTCGTGCGAGCAATATCTGGCGAAGCTCGTGAAGCTCGGCGAATCGGTCGCCATTTGCGAGCAGATCGGCGACCCGGCGACATCGAAGGGACCGGTCGAGCGCAAGGTAGTGCGCGTCGTCACGCCCGGCACGCTGACCGACGCCGCCCTGCTCTCGGACAAAAACGACGTCTATCCTGCTCGCCCTTTGCCCGGCGCACAACCGCCGCGGCGTGGTGACGAGCGTCGGCCTTGCATGGCTGAATCTGGCGAGCGGCGCGTTGCGCCTTGCGGAAGTCGCGCCCGATCAACTTGGCGCCGCGCTCGAGCGGATTCGCCCGGCGGAAACGCTGATGGCCGACTAGCTTCTCGGAAACGAACGCGCCGTTCGAAGTGCCGAACGTTGGCGCAACGACGCGTGCGCCCGCGTGGCATTTCGATATCGATTCGGGCACGCAGCGGCTGTGCGAGCAACTCGATGTCGCCGGCCTCGACGGTTTCGGCGCGCACTCGCTGACCTGCGCGTGCGGCGCCGCGGGCGCGCTGCTGCTGTACGCAGCCGCCACGCAAGGCCAGCAATTGCGGCACGTGCGCAGCCTGAAGGTGGAGTACGAGTCGGAGTACATCGGCCTCGACCCGGCCACGCGGCGCAATCTCGAATTGACCGAAACCCTGCGCGGCACGGAATCTCCTACGTTGTGCTCGCTGCTGGATACGTGCTGCACGACCATGGGCAGCCGTTTGCTGCGTCACTGGCTGCATCATCCGCCGCGCGACTCGGCGATCGCGCAAGGACGGCAGCGCGCAATTGGCGCGTTGCTCGACGCGCCTGCAAGCGCGAGTCTCGACGGCTTGCGCGCCGCGCTGCGGCAGATTTCGGATATCGAACGAATTACGGGGCGGCTTGCGCTGCTGTCGGCGCGGCCACGCGATCTCTCCAGCCTGCGCGATACCTTCGCCGCCCTGCCGCAGCTGCGCGAACGGCTTGCGGCGGTAAAGATGAACGCGGCATCGCTCGAACGTATCGATGTCTCGCTCGAACCGCCGCCCGAATGCCTCGCGCTGCTGACGCGCGCAATTGCGACCGAACCGGCGGCGCTGATTCGCGACGGCGGCGTGATCGCGCGCGGCTACGACGCCGATCTCGACGAATTGCGCGACATCTCGGAGAACTGCGACCAGTTCCTGATCGACCTCGAAACGCGTGAACGCACCCGCACGGGCATCGCGAACCTGCGGGTCGAGTACAACAAGGTGCATGGCTTTTATATCGAAGTCACGCGCGGCCAGACGGACAAGGTTCCCGATGACTATCGGCGTCGCCAGACGCTGAAAAACGCCGAACGCTACATCACGCCGGAGTTGAAAACCTTCGAAGACAAGGCGCTGTCCGCGCAGGACCGCGCGCTCGCCCGCGAGCGCATGCTCTACGACGCGCTGCTGCAGACGCTGCTGCCGCACATCGGCGATTGCCAGCGCGTCGCGGCGGCGCTCGCTGAACTCGATCTGCTCGGCGCATTCGCGGAACGGGCGCTCGCGCTCGACTGGGTCGCGCCGGATTTCGCGGTCGACTCGGGTATCGATATCGAGCAAGGACGGCATCCGGTCGTGGAAGCGCAGGTCGAGCAGTTCATCGCCAACGACTGCTGCCTGAATACCGAGCGCAAGCTGCTGCTGATCACCGGCCCGAACATGGGCGGTAAAGTCCACGTTCATGCGGCAGACCGCGCTGATCGCGCTGCTGGCCTACGTGGGCAGCTATGTGCCGGCGAAACGCGCGCGCTTTGGACCGATCGACCGGATCTTCACGCGCATTGGCGCCGCCGACGACCTCGCCGGCGGCCGTTCCACCTTCATGGTCGAGATGACCGAAGCAGCGGCCATTCTCAACGACGCCACGCCGTCCAGTCTCGTGCTGATGGACGAGATCGGCCGCGGCACCTCGACCTTCGACGGCCTCGCGCTCGCCTGGGCGATTGCGCGGCATCTGCTGTCGCACAACGGCTGCCATACGTTGTTCGCGACGCATTACTTCGAGTTGACGCAGTTGCCGGCCGAGTTCGCTCAAGCGGCGAACGTGCATTTGTCGGCGGTCGAGCACGATCACGGCATCGTGTTCCTGCACGCGGTGAACGAAGGTCCGGCGAACCAGAGTTACGGCTTGCAGGTAGCGCAACTGGCAGGCGTCCCGCCGGCCGTTATCAAGGCAGCGAGAAAACATCTGGCGCATCTGGAGCAGCAGTCGATCGGCCAGCCATCGCCGCAATTCGATCTGTTCGCGGCTCCGGTCATCGAGATCGATGACGCCAGCCGAACGCGATGAACCCGTCGAGGCGCCGCCGCATCCCGCGCTCGACCGGCTGCGCGCAATCGATCCGAACGAACTTGCGCCCACGCGACGCACTCGATCTGCTCTACGAACTACATGAGCTGGCGTCGAACGCTCCGGATGCATCGCGTTAGGCGGCGCTTTGACGGCCGCATCAAGGCGGGCTCCGCCGCTGAGCGGCCGTGGGTGCGCGCGCGCTTCTGCCGCCTGGCTGGGCGTGTTCATGCTGCTGGCCATCGGTTCACAGCACGCGCAGGCTGAAGAACGCCACGCCAACACCGACGCTGACCTTCGCGATCGCATCGAATGTGCTCGACAAACCCGCCGACGAACCCGCGCTCCAGCACATGCTCGATGCCATCGGACGGGAGCGCAACACCTCGTTCATCGTCTACGACGGCAATCTCAAAGGCGAAACAGAGCCTTGCCGCGACTCGCTGTACGACACGCGCCAGCAAATCTTCGATACCTCGCGCAAGCCCGTCGTCCTGCTGCCCGGCGGCAACGACTGGGCCACTTGCGGTCTCGTCGCAAGCAGGCAGTTACGACCCGGTCGAGCGGCTCGACTTCATCCGGCAATTGTTCTTCGGCGATCCAATTCGCTCGGCCAGACGCCCATGACCGTGATGCGCGAAAGCGACGTCGCGCGCTTTCGCCCGTTCCGCGAAAATGTCCGATGGCAACGCGAACGGCGTTGCGTTTATCGGCCTGAACGCGCCCGCGCCGAACAATCACTATCTGAGCGCGGGCGGGCGCAACGGCGAATTCGAGGACCGCTCCGTCGCCAACGCTTTCTGGCTGGAACATGCTGTCGAGACCGCGCGGCGCACCGAGATGCGCGCGGTCGTTGTGATCCTCCAGGGCGACCCCGACTTCGCCCGTTACGAGCGCCGCGATCGTTTCGCGTGGCTGCGCTTTTCTCGCGGCGATACGACGCGCGATGGCTTTCTCGAACTCAAGCGCAGCCTCGTCAAAGCGGCCGAGTTGTTTCGCGGTCCGATGATCGTCATTCACGGTTCCGATACCCCGCTGCCCAGGGGCTTTCGCATCGACCAGCCGTTGCGCAACGACAAGGGCGTGGTGGTGGCCAACCTGACGCGCATCGCGATCGGTTTGAAGAAGCCGCAGTCGCAATGGCTGGAAGTGGAGTCCGACTTCGGTTGGCGACCGCCGTTTCGCGTCCGCGTACGTGACGTGGTGGTGCAGTTGAATGCGCCGGTACAGG
This sequence comes from uncultured beta proteobacterium, assembly GCA_963708695.1. Lineage (GTDB taxonomy): Bacteria > Pseudomonadota > Gammaproteobacteria > Burkholderiales > Burkholderiaceae > Caballeronia. The sequence continues at coordinate 155,308 of CAVPTS010000023.1, read as the reverse complement.
CATCGGCTCCGGTCAGCGTCTTCAGTGCCGAGCGTGGAAGACGGCGCACCGGGACCGTCCTCGTTTTTCCAGCAGATGCAGCCTGTTCAACCCGCGCAGCAACACCCGGCGCTGCCATCGAACGGCGAAACGCCCGCGTCAAATGCAGCGCCCCCGCTGCCGCCGTTGCTGAACCAGAATGCTGCTCCGAATCTGCCGCCGATCCTGCCGGTGCCATCGAATACCGGAAGCGCATCGGGCGCCAGCGGCGGCCAATGAACGTGAGCATCGTCACGTTGAAATAGAACAAAGGCGCAGCAACCGCCTGCGCCTTTGTTGTACGTCAACTAGCTACTTCATCGAGCTACTTCCTCGAGCTACCACTCAGCCTCAATGCAAGGTCGGACCTGCGTCCTTGCCCGGCTCTTCATCGAAGTCCTCATCGAGGACTTCAAGCCCGTCGAGACCATGCGCGTGCTGATGCTCTTTCTCGTCTTCCGTGGCTTCGCGCACTTCCTGCACGTTCAGCGCGAAACGCAGCGCCATGCCGGCAAGCGGATGATTGCCGTCGAGCACGACTTTATCTTCCGCCACGTCGGTGACTGTGTAGATGAGCGAATCGAGTTCGTCCTCGCCGTCTTCCGGCGTGCCTTCGAACTGCATGCCGACTTCGAGCGGTTCCGGAAAGCGGCCGCGCGCCTCCACCTTCACGAGATCGGGATCGTACTCGCCGAACGCATCTTGCGGTTCGAGCTGCAACTGGGTCTGATAGCCGGCTTCCTGACCGTCGAGTGCTTCCTCGATCTTGGGGAACGTGCCATCATAGCCGCCGTGCAGATAGACCATCGGCTCGTCGCTTTCCTCGATCAGATTGCCATGAGCGTCAGACAGCTTATAGGCGACTGATACGACGGTGTCTTTTGCGATTTTCATTGGATTCTCCAAGATACAAGCCTTAATTATACGATGCCAGCGCGGTCCCCTAACGTTCCCTCAAGTCCTTTCGCGGTGCCGCTTCCCGACGAACCTGCAACCCTGCTCGGCAACCTCACGCCCACGCAATTCATGCGCCGGTACTGGCAGAAAAAGCCGCTGCTGATCCGTCAGGCGATTCCTGACATTCAGGCGCCGTTGTCGCGCGACGAGCTGTTCGAACTCGCCGACAGCGAAGACGTCGAATCGCGCCTGATCACCCATTTTCGCCAATCCTGGGCAGTTGGAGCACGGACCTTTTGCGCCCGATGAATTGCCATCGGTGAAAAAGCGCGACTGGACGTTGCTCGTGCAAGGGGCGAACCTGCACGACGATCGCGCCCGAGCGCTGCTCGACCGTTTTCGCTTCATTCCCGACGCCCGCCTTGACGACCTGATGATTTCCTACGCCACCGACGGCGGCGGCGTAGGCGCGCATTTCGATTCCTACGATGTCTTCCTGCTGCAGGTGCACGGCAAGCGGCGCTGGCGCTTTGGCGCGCAACGCGATCTCTCGCTAAAAGAGGGTTTGCCGTTGAAAGTTTTACAGCACTTCGAGGCCGACGAAGAATGGGTGCTGGAACCCGGCGACATGCTTTACCTGCCGCCGCACATCGCTCATGACGGCGTGGCCGAAGGCGAATGCATGACCTGCTCCATCGGCTTCCGGGCGCCGTCCGCAAGCGAACTGTCAGGCCAGTTCCTGTACCACCTCGCCGAGCGCATGGATGACGCCGGCGGCGCCAAGGGCAAACCAGCGCTACCGGGACCCGACGCAGCCGGCGGTCAGCCACCCGGCGCAATTGCCGCCGCTCTTGATCGAGCGGGTAGGCGCGATCCTTGCGAACATCGAATGGAATGAAAAGGACATTGCTTCATTTCTCGGCACTTATCTGAGCGAGCCGAAGGCAAATGTCGTATTTGATCCGCCACAACGCCCCTTGAATGAAAAACGGTTTATCGAACGCGCGAAGCAGTCTGGTTTGAAGCTCGATAAAAAGACCGTGCTGCTTTATGACAAACACGCTTATTTTCTGAATGGCGAGCAGGATTTAATGTCGGCGAAAGCCAGAAAATGGCTGACTGAACTTGCTGACAAGCGGTATTTGGAGGGGAAACGCTTTGTAACACTCTCGGGCGATTCGTCAATGACAGTGCTACTGCACGAGTGGTATTGTGCGGGCTGGATACAAGTCGACGCAAACGCCTAGCTGTTTGGCTGTCTTGCTGTTCCGCGGGTTGAAATGAAATGTATGAGAAAGACAACGTATTGTCCCCGCATTTATCGACGGTCGATACGAAAGTGCATATAATTTCCGCCCAAGCCGTAGGAAGTCTCACAACCATACATAATGTGAGTCCACAACGGCCCGGGTCGGTGTTGGAGCACACATTACCGGTACTTTGCGCTGTTGCTTACCTTTAACCATAAAAGGACGTGATCATGAAGAAATCTCTCCTCGTAGCATCCCTGTTGGCTGCTGTTGCTCTTGCTGCATGCAACAAGTCTAGCGATACGGCTGCTCCGGGCGCTGCTAGCGATACGTCGGCTGCTTCGGCACCGGCTGCTGCTGCTTCGGATTCTGCAGCTTCGGCTGCGACGCAGCATCGAGCGCTACGGCTGCTGCAAGCGACGCGGCTTCGGCTGCGTGCTGCTGCTTCGGACGCTGCTGCAACGTCGGACGCTGCTGCTCCGGCTGCTGCTGCTTCGGGCGCGAGCCAGTAAGACAAGTCAGAGGCCAAGTTTCCCGCTCTTTAGCTGAATCATCTAGCTGGAAACGAAGCCTCCGCAGTAAGCCTCACAGGGATTCATTCTGGGAGGCTTACGAAAAAACCGGCCCTCGGGCCGGTTTTTTTATGTCTGCTGGTTTTGGATTGTTGGCTTCTGCACACGTGTCGATATGCAGGTATCGACACGCAGGGATTATCTCAGCGCGCTGGTGGCCGTCATAAGGATAGCCAGTCGAAGCCATCGGCTTGCGTGGCGACCATCACATCGGCCGCGGCTGCGCCCAGCACCGCCGCGAGCGCCGCCTGGGCCAGCTCAGGCAAGTTGTTCTGCTGGCTCAAATGCGCAGCCACCAGATGGCGCAGTTTCGATCGATCGAGCGCCGCGAGAATGCCCGCCGCGGCGTCGTTGTTCAGATGCCCGTGCATACCGCCAATACGCGCCTTGAGCGAAGGCGGATATCGGCTTGTCGCAAGCATCGCGGTATCGTGATTCGATTCGAGCACCAAGCGCATCGCAACCGCTCAGCACGTTCGTGATATGCGGCGTGGCAACACCCACATCCGTCAGGACGCCCAAACGGCTTGCGCCGTCAGAGAACACGTACTGGAGCGGTTCGCGGGCGTCGTGGGGCACAGTGTAGGGAAGCACGTGCAGGTCGCCTACAGCGACGCTCTCGTCGCCCCAGAGCACATGCAGGTCGACCGGTGCTTCATCGGCACCGACAGCGCGCGCGGTGCCCCAGCTCATGTGCAGCGGAATGGACCATTTGCGCGCCAGCGTCAGCGCGCCGCCAATGTGATCCGTATGCTCATGCGTGATGAAAATGGCATCGATCTGATCCGCGCGCACGTCGAGCCGCGCGAGGCGCCGCTCGACTTCCTTTGCTGAAAAACCGCAGTCCAGCAGCACGCGCGTGGTGGTCGTGCCGCTCGTCGACTCGACCAGCAACGCATTGCCTTCACTGCCGCTGCCGAGACTGGCAAAGCGCATCGGCGAAAACCTAGTTCAACTGCGCGTGCAGCAGCGCGACGATTCGTTGCGCGTCGGTGGAGGTATCTACCTGGCCGTTGGCGTCGACCACGGCCACTTGGGTCAAGGAGTCAGCCTTCGGACGCACGTTGACCATGAACTCGCGCGAAGGCTTCGGCGTGCCGCCGCTAAAGAGCTTGCCGAGCAGACCTTCCTTCTTCAGCTCCTGCATGGAGTCGGAGAAACGCACGTAATACAAGCCCTTCGCACGATCGCGGTTGTCGACGGTGAAGTTGGTGCGGTCGAGCGCGAGACCCACGCGCAACCAGGCACGATCGAACGGCTCGGAAAGATCGAGCGTGGAGGCGCCGCCCGTCTGATCCACCGAGACAGCCGCGCTCGGCCGGACGTGCATCCGTCAGCAACTGCTTCGACTGTGCGTCGGTGAGACCGAACTTCTGCATCAGCTTCGCGAGGAACGCGGCTTCGAGCGCCGGATTGCGCGGACGCTCTTCCCACTTCGACGAAGTCTTGTCCTGGCCCGTCAGCACTTCTTCCATCGCGCTGTGGCGTGATGGAGATGTCGGTGGAATTGTTCGAGCCGCGTTCGACCAGCGTACGGAACTGATCGCGCGTACCCGAAGAATAAGCAAAGTCGATCAGCTTGCCGATGCTCTTCCTGAACCAGTCGTCCGGAATGTTCGCGCGATTTTCAGCCCAGTCGGTCGACATGATGCCGGTAGCCGGCGCGTCGGTCTTGAGCGTGAAGCCGTTCTCCTCCCAGAACTCCTGCAACTGCGGCCAGAGCTGGTCGGGCGAACGGCCATCGACCACGAGCCAGCGGCGATCGCCGTCGCGCTCCACGTGCATGCCGAACGGGTCTTGCGGCGTCGGCAAGCCGACGGTTGCATTGCCGGCGGGCGTAAGCGAACGCGGCGCAGCGCCGCCAAGCGAATTGAGCTTGGGCGGTGCGGCATAACGCTGGCTGATGTCGGCCGTGGTCAGATCCGACGGCACGGTCAGCGTAGGCGCCGTTTCAGCACCCTTGTAATTGACCCGATCCGGCGCGAGCCAGTCGTTCAATGTGTCACAACCGGCAAGCGAGATCAGCGTGCCGATTCCAAGCGACAGCACGCTCAGGGTGCGAGCGTGATTGAATAAGGCGGAACGTTTCATGAGGTCCTTCGTGATGCTGAATGCGCGTTGCCTGGAAGCTAAGCCGGGAACGGGTCGATGAACGACGGGTTGATGACACTCGCTGGCTGGCCGAACGGTAATACGGCCGGAATACACTGCATTGCAGGCGGCGCGTGCGTTCAGACGCGCACCGCCGCGCGGTCGTCAGGCCAGAAGCCCGGTTTCGCGCAACGCGTCACGCACGGCGTCGTGATAACGCGCGTCGAGCGGCGTCAGCGGCAGGCGAATTCCGCTTTCCATGCGGCCGAGCGCGGCAAGCGCCCATTTCGCGGGAATCGGATTCGACTCGCAGAACATTTGCTTGTGCAGCGACAGCAGGCTCAGATGAATCTTGCGCGCCGTGATGGCGTCGCCGGCCAGCGCCGCGCGGCAAAGTTCGCTCATTGCTCGCGGCGCGACGTTCGCGGTCACCGAAATATTGCCGTGGCCGCCGAGCAGCATCAACGCGATCGCGGTCGGATCGTCGCCGCTGTAGATCGCGAAATGCGCGGGCGCGTACTTGATCAGGTTCGCGGCACGGTCGATATTGCCCGTCGCTTCCTTCACGCCAATGATCCCCGGCACGCTCGCGAGACGCATCACGGTCTCGTGGTTCATGTCGGCAACGGTGCGGCCCGGCACGTTGTACAGGATGACCGGCAGATCGACCGATTCCGCGATCTTGCGGAAGTGCTGGTACATGCCTTCTTGTGTCGGCTTGTTGTAGTAAGGAACGACTTGCAGCGTAGCGTCCGCGCCGACTTCCTTCGCCGCTTTGGCCAGCTCGACGGCTTCCGAGGTGGAGTTGCCGCCCGCGCCGGCGATGATCGGAAAGCGCTTGGCCGCGTGATCGACGGCGGTTTTCACCATCAGCACGTGTTCTTCCACGGAAAGCGTGGCCGATTCGCCGCTGGTGCCGACGACGACGAGCCCGTTCGTGCCCTCTTCCACATGCCAGTCGATCAGTTTTCGAAACGCCGGCAGATCGAGACTACCGTCCTCGTGCATCGGGGTGACGATGGCAGGAATGCTGCCGCGGATCTGGATGCCGCCGTGTGTTCCGTTTGTCATGAAACGCTATGAAATTGGTCGGTAAACCGCGATTGTAGCGGATTAGCCCTGCAGTACGTAACGATCCGGGGTCGCGGCATTGTTACGGTCCGTAAGGCTGGTTGGCTGGGATGCCGGCTCGGCGACGGCGCAGATGCGCTGCACGCAGGATGCACGCGGCACGCTGATAAATCCATCCTGATAAGCGATGACCCGCAACCGGCCGCGCACGGCGTCGAGCAGCTCGCCGGGATTGAGCAGGAAGGCCGGATTCGAGGGCTTGCCGAAGCGCTCGTTGCCTGCCGCGAAGGTCTCGTAGATCAGCACGCCGCCGGGCGCGAGGGCATCGAATAAATAGGGAAACAAGGGTCGATGCAGATAGTTCGTCACCACCACGGCGGCGAATTTTTCATCGTCGCGCAGCGGCCACGCGGCGTTTTCCAGATCGGCGCAACGCGTGATCACGTGCGGCGCGTCAGCGAGATTCGCTAGTGCCGCTTCATCGCGATCCAGCGCCAGCACCGTGTGCCCACGCGACGCAAAATAGCGCGCGTGGCGGCCGTTGCCCGACGCGACGTCGAGCACCGCGCCGCCCTTCTCCACCAGATGCGACCATTGTTCGATCCATGCGCTGGCGGTGGTGGGCGGCGTAGGTGCTGTCAGACGTTGCAGCGTCATCAGTTATACGAGAGGCCCATCGCGTCGCGCACGTCGCGCATGGTCTCCACTGCGAACTTGCGCGCCTTGTCGCAGCCATCGGCGACGATCGCGCGCAACAGCGACGGATCGTCCATGTATTTCTGCGCGCGCTCCAGCATGGGCTGCTGCTCGCGCAAGATGCCTTCGATCACCGGCTGCTTGCATTCGAGGCAGCCAATTCCCGCGCTGCGGCAGTCCGTCTGCACCCACTCGTGCGTGGCTTCGTCGGTGTAGACCTGATGCAGCTGCCATACCGGGCACTTGTCCGGATCGCCCGGATCGGTGCGGCGAACCCGCGCCGGATCGGTCGGCATGGTGCGCACTTTCTTCGTGATGGTCTCCGCGTCTTCGCGCAAGCCGATGGTGTTGCCATACGACTTCGACATCTTCGCGCCGTCGAGGCCCGGCATGCGCGACGCTTCGGTCAGCATCGCCTGCGGCTCGACCAGAATGATCTTGCGCGCGCCTTCCAGATAGCCGAACAGCCGCTCGCGATCGTTCATGGACAGGCTCTGCGATTCCTGCAACATCGCGCGCGCCTGTTCGAGCGCTTCGTCGTCGCCTTCCTGCTGATACGCGACGCGCAGCTCGTGATAAAGCTTCGCGCGCTTGCCGCCGAGTTTCTTCGCGGCATCGAGCGCCTTCTCTTCGAAATCCGCTTCGCGCCCGTACAGATAGTTGAAGCGGCGGGCGATTTCACGCGTCATTTCGACGTGCGGCACCTGGTCTTCGCCGACCGGCACGAGCGAGCGCGCGATACAGCAGGATGTCCGCCGCCATCAGCACCGGATAACCGAGAAAACCGTACGTGGTCAGATCCTTTTCCTTCAGCTTCTCGATCTGCTCCTTGTAGGTCGGCACGCGTTCGAGCCAGCCGAGCGGCGTGCTCATGCCGAGCAGCAGCGCAAGTTCGGCATGCTCGGGCACGCGGCTCTGGATGAAGAGCGTGGCCTGCGCCGGATCGATGCCGGAGGCGAGCCAGTCGATCAGCACTTCCCACACGTTCTTCTCGATCACCTCGGGCGTTTCGTAGTGCGTCGTCAGCGCGTGCCAGTCGACGACCGCAGAAAAAGCACGGGTACTCGGACTGCAGCCGCACCCAGTTCTTGAGCACGCCGTGATAGTGGCCGAGATGCAGCGAGCCGGTAGGCCGCATGCCGGAGAAGATACGGTCAGGGAACATGGTTTTATTGAAAGAGCGAAGCAAGGGGATTCAGGACGGCCGACACCGCGACGTACCCGGCGCTCACCAGCGGTCCGAGCCAGAAACGCGTCAGGGTGCCGGTCATGACCAGCGCCATCACGATGAAAAAACCGTACGGTTCGAGGCGCGACAGCATGATCGACTGCGCGCACGCGGCAGCAGCGCCATCAGCACGCGGCCGCCGTCGAGCGGCGGCAGCGGAAACAGATTGAGCACGCCGAGCACGAGATTCACGCCGACGCCGGCCGCGGCCATGCGCGTGAAAAACGGTTCGTTGACGTTGAACGCCGCGAGCAGCACGCGCGACCACGCCCCAGATCGAGCGCCTGCACGAAATTGCTCGCGGGCCCGGCCGCCGCGACCCACAAGCTGCCCCAGCGCGGATTGCGCAGATTGCCGAAGGCAACCGGCACCGGCTTCGCGTAACCGAACATGAACGCGCCGCTGGTGACGAAATACAGCATCAGCGGAATCGCGATCGTGCCGAGCGGGTCGATGTGGCGCATCGGATTGAGCGACACGCGGCCGAGCACGTAAGCCGTGTTGTCGCCGAGCAGGCGGGCCGCATAGCCGTGCGCGGCCTCGTGCAGCGTGATCGCGAAGATCACGGGGAGCGCGTAGACCGCGATGGTTTGTATCAGGGAGGAATCCATAGCTCGCTATTGTATCAAGCAGTTGTGGCGCCACTCGTGGCGGTCGGTTTGCGAGCGTTCATGGGCGCGAGCTCGATGCGGCGCGCTGCGCCCGCTCTATTGCTCGAACGCGGTCACTGCTATGTGTCATCGTGCGCGGTCTTAGGCGCTTTCAGCGGTGAGGCCGAACGGCTCCAGGCTGCCGCGCCCGGGCGCACCAGCACCGGTTCGCTCGCCGGTCAGGTCGATCACCGTCGACGGTTCCATCGGGCAGGCGCCGGCGTCGATCACCAGATCGATCTGTTTTTCCAGCCGCTCGCGGATCTCTTCGGCGTCGTTGAGCGGATGGGTGTCGGGCGGCAGGATCAGCGTCGAGCCGAGCAGCGGCTGGCCGAGCGCTTCGAGCAGCGCGAGCGTGATCGCGTGATTCGGCACGCGCAGGCCGATCGTCTTGCGCGACGGATGCGACAGGCGCCGCGGCACTTCCTTGGTCGCCTGCAGCACGAACACGTAAGGACCCGGCGTCACCGATTTGATCAGACGATAATTGCCGGTTATCGACGATCGCGAAATTCGACAGTTCCGACAAATCGCGCACCAGCAGCGAGAGCAGTTGCTTCTCGTCGAGTCCGCGAATCCGGCGGATGCGTTCGACCGCGTCCTTGTCGTCGAGATGACACGCGAGCGCGTAGCTCGAATCGGTCGGCAACGCGACGATGCCGCCATCGTTGATGATCTGCACGGCCTGATTGATCAGGCGCGGCTGCGGATTGTCAGGATGAATGCGAAAGAATTGAGACATGGCCAGAGGACGTAAGTAGGTTGCCGGACACTGCCATTTCGAACTCGCGAGAATACCCGCAAATGCAACGCATTGCGCGACAAAAGGGAGTCAAATCGGGCGTAATTGGATGCGTGGATCGTGCGCGGCTTTGCCGAGTTTCGTGACGATCCTGCGGCACTGTTGCTCAAAGCCAGGCACTCCCAGACGGGCTTGAGATCGGCGGGAAGCGGCGGCAACTGTGCCGAGGTCGATGCGCCCCTCGCCCGCCGCGTGAAAATCCGAACCGCGCGACGCGTAGAAACCGTAGCGGCGCGCGACTTCCGCATATTCGCGATACTGGTCCGGCGTATGGCTGCCCGTCACGACTTCAATGGCGCGGCCGCCGAGCTGGATGAATTCGTCGAAGAACGCGGCGAATTCGACCGGCGAGAAATCGTAGCGCCCGGGATGCGCGATCACCGCCTCGCCGCCGGCCGCCTTGATCCATTTCATGGCGTCGGCGAGTTTGGACCAGCGATGGCCGACATAACCCGGCTTGCCGTCGCCGAGATATTTCGCGAACACGTCCGAGGTCGACTCCGCGTAGCCCTTTTCGACCAGGAACCGCGCGAAATGCGTGCGCGAGATCATGGCCGGGATCGTTCACGTAGTGCAGCGCGCCTTCATAGGCGTCCGGAATGCCGATCGTCGGCCAGCGCCTCGCCGATCGCCTCGCCGCGCGCCTGGCGGCCGCTGCGCGTGGCTGCAAGACCGTCGATCGAGCTCCTGGCTCTCGGTATCCACGTTCAGTCCGACGATATGCACCGTGCGCGCCCGCCCACGTCACCGAAATCTCCACGCCGCCCAGATACCCCATGCCGAGCGCTTCTGCCGCTTCGCGCGCCTCGCGCTGGCCGCCAAGCTGGTCGTGGTCGGTGAGCGACCACAGCGTCACGCCGCCCGCGTGAGCGCGCGCGGCGACTTCGGCGGGAGCGAGCTGGCCATCGGAAACGGTGGAGTGGCAATGCAGGTCGGCGTTCATCATTGAACTCTGAGAGTTATCTGATCATTCTACTGCAACGCGTCAAAGCGGTTCGGTCGTTGACCAAGCGTCCAAGCGATCTTCGCGCCATGGGCGTCACGCGCAAAACGCGTCGATCAGCGCCGCCACCCGCTCCGGCTGATCGTGATGCAGCATGTGGCCGGCGTTATCGATGATCTCCTCGCGCCAGTCCGGGAACGCCGTGAAACGCTGCTTGAATTCGTCGATCGGCACGTCTGCCGGCAATCGTCGCGAGCGTCGGCGACTCGGCGGCTTCGACGTGCAGAACCTTCGCCTGGACCTTCGACCACACGGCCATCACCTCGTCCAGCCGGTACAGCAACGGCCCGCGCAGCTTTGTGCGCGGGATCGGCGAGCAGATGGAAACGGCCGGTCGCCGTCCGGCTTCGACCAGTGTTGCGGCCAGGAACCGCGCTTTCGCCAGCGGCAAGGCGCGGATTGGTGCGGATCAGCCGCTGGGCGACGTCGTCGAGCGTGGCGTACGTGTTCAGCGTTGGCGGCACGCGCAATATCGTCCAGCCATTGCGCGAGGCGCGCGGGCGAACGCTCGCGACTTGCGCCGCCGCCATGCCGAACCCTTCCAGATCGACCACCCGGCGCACCCGCTCCGGCCGCACGCCCGCATACAGGCAGACGACGTTCGCGCCCATGCTGTGGCCGACCAGGTTCACCGGTTCCCCGCGCGATGAGCTGGCGCGTAGTGGTCGAGCAGCGCGTCGAGATCGGCGAGGTAGTCCTGGAACCAGTAGTGGCCGCTCTCTGCCCTGCGCGACCGGCCAGTCCGACAGGCCGAAACCGCGCGCATCGGGCGCGATCACCTGCCAGTCGCCGGCGAGCGCATCGACGACGAACTGGAACGACGCCGATATATCCATCCAGCCATGCAGCATGAAGAGCGTGGGCGCGTCCGGCGCGCCCCAGCGGCGCACGTGCAGCCGCGTGCCGCGCGTGGTGACGAATTCGGAGACGGGAGTTTTGAGGGCAGTCATCGGGGAATGAATGAAGTTTGCATGGGATCGATGTCGTCCAGGCCGGCGAGCGCGCGCAGTTCGGCTTCGTCGAAACCGGCGTCGCGGCGCGCTTCGAAATTGAACGGACCGCGCAGTTTCGGCGCGTGATACTGCTCGGCGAGTTGCGCGTAAGTGGCATGCGGATCGGCGCCGGCCTCGCTCGCACAAGTACCGGAACCAGTGATTGCCGATCAGCACGTGGCCGATTTCGTCGTGGAGGATCACGTCGAGAATCGCCGCCGATGCGTGGTCGCCCGCCTGCGCCAGACGCCGGCGGATCGGCGGCGATGCGTCCAGCCCGCGCGCTTCCAGCGTGCGCGGCACGAGCGCCATGCGCGCGAGCACGTCGCCGCGCGTGCGCTCGGCCATTTCCCACAGGCCGTCGTGCGCGGGAAAATCGCCGTATCGATGGCCGAATTCCGCCAGACGCGCGACTCAGCAACGAAAAATGGCGCGCTTCCTCGGCCGCGACCTTGAACCAGTCGCGATAAAACGCGTCGGGCATCGATGGGAAACGCCAGACGGCGTCGAGCGCGAGATTGATCGCGTTGAATTCGATGTGCGCCAGCGCGTGCAGCAACACCGCGCGGCCCGGCATCGGACTGCATGCTGCGCCGTTTCAGCGATGACGGCGCGACCAGTTCCGGGCGTCGCCGGGCGGCCGGGCAAGTCCAGCGGGTCGGGGATATCGGCTGCGGTGTCGAGCGTGGTTTCGCCCGCCAGCATGCGCTCGTAGAAACGCTGGGCGGCGTTCGCCTTGGCCGCGGGATCGCGCTCGCGCAAGCAGCGCGAGCGCCGTACGCTCGGACGCAGCTGGACGTGAAATATCGAGCAACTCGGACATGATTTATCAGTGTTTGAGAACCGCCACATGGCGGGCAAGGGCTGAGCGAGCCGCCTTGAAAAACGGTCAATTCCCGCCCGCGATAGCCCGGTCGCACGTCGCTTTGCGCAACCGGCTAAAATAGCGGTTTCCGCGGGCGATTTTTGGCCTGAAGCGCGCCGGGTCCGCAGTCTATAGCATCCACGTAACCGGCCAGGCTTACCGATTGTACGCGGCCAAGCCGCCGCACCCGGGCCTGTCGGCCATTCCCGCGTCATGGCCCGCGTCCAGCCCACACAGGAGACACAGTGGCAATCTACAAGCTCGGCGATGCCGCCCCGACCATCCACGAAAGCGTATTCGTCGCTGATACGGCGACCATCATCGGCCATGTGACGCTCGAAGAAAACTCGAGCGTCTGGTTCGGCGCCGCGCTGCGCGGCGACAACGAACCCATCGTGCTCGGCCACGGCAGCAATATCCAGGAAGGCGCCGTGCTGCATACCGACCCGGGCTTTCCGCTGACGATTGAAGCGAACGTGACCATCGGCCATCAGGCCATGCTGCACGGCTGCACGATCAAGGAAGGCGCGCTGATCGGAATTCAGGCGGTGGTCTTGAATGGCGCGGTAATCGGCCGCAACTGTCTGGTTGGCGCGGGCGCGGTGGTGACCGAAGGCAAAACCTTCCCCGATAACACCCTGATCCTCGGCGCGCCCGCGAAAGCCGTGCGCGAGCTCACGGAAGCGGATATTGCCCAGATGCAGGCGGGCACGCGTGGTTACGCGGAACGCCGCGAATTTTACAAGGCGCAACTCGTGCGAATCGGCTGAACGCCGGTCGGCACGCATTACGCCGTCGATCAAAGGACTCAAGCGTTGTTAACGACCAGCTGCAAAAATTCATGTTCAACGCGGCGCCGGTGCGCGGCGAGATCGTCTCGTTGCGCGACACGTGGCAGGAAGTGCTCACGCGCCGCTCCTATCCCGCGCCCGTGCGCAACGTGCTCGGCGAAATGATGGCCGCGTGCGCGCTGCTGTCGGCGAATCTCAAGTTCGACGGCACGCTCATCATGCAGATCTACGGCGACGGCCCGGTGACCATGCTGGTCGTGCAATGCAATTCGGACCTGTCGCTGCGGGCGACCGCGAAGCTGGCTGAATCCATTGAAGGCGCGAGCGAAGCGCCCGTGCCGATCACCGACGACATGACCCTCCCCGACCTGCTGAACCGCAACGGCCAGGGCCGCTGCGTGATCACGCTCGACCCGCGCGACAAGCAGCCCGGGCAGCAGGCCGTATCAGGGCATCGTGCCGCTTGAGCGGCGAGCATGGGCCGCTGGCGTCGATGGCCGAGGTGCTCGAGCACTACATGCATCACTCGGAGCAACTCGACACGCGCATGTGGCTTGCCGCGAACACCGAGCGCGCGGTGGGCATGCTGCTGCAAAAGCTTCCCGGCGATGGCGGTATCGTCCCGCATCCGGGCGACCATGACGCCGATACGTGGCAACGCGTGTGTCACCTCGGCGGCACGCTGTCGAACGAGGAGTTGCTGAAGGAAGAGCCGGAAGCGGTGTTCAAGCGGCTCTTCTGGCAGGAAAACGTGCAGCATTTCGAGCCGGCCCAGGCGCGTTTCGAATGCACATGCTCGCGCGAGAAAGTGGGCGGCATGCTCAAGATGCTGGGCCGTGGCGAAGTGGACAGCGTGGTCGAAGAGCGCGGCAGCGTGGAAGTGCACTGCGAGTTCTGCAACCAGCGCTACGAGTTCGATCCGGTGGACGTGGCGCAACTTTTTGTCGCTGAAGAAATCTCACAAGGCTGTGAGTCCGGCGCCGGAGCAGCGGCATTAATGTTGTTTGGCTTGGCTTGAGCTGTTCTGTAATAAGGCGTCGCAGGATGAGTCTTTCCCGTCCTGCGACGTGGCATGATCCGTGTCCGATTAGTCTCCGGCCCGCTGGAGGTCGAAATGAAACCCTTTGGATGTGTATCGAAGAAATTGGCTGTCGCCGTTGTCCAGTGCCGCGTTGCTCGTGCTCGGCGGTTGCATGATGGATCCGCCGGGACCATCGCCGATTTATAGCCGCTTGCCGTCACCGCAGAATCAGGCGCCGCAACCACTCTCCACGGAAGAACAGCAGCGCTATAACCAGATCGACCGGCAAGTGCTCGCCGAACAACAGCAAGCCATTGCCGCGGAGGCCGCGGCTCAGGCGTACTCGCAGTACTATCGCGCGCCAGTCACGGTGTATGGCGGATATTCGAGTGGCGGCTGGGGTAATCGATGGGGCACGGGCGTAGGGTTTGGCTACGGCTATCCGGGATATTACTGGTAGCGCTTGCAAGCGATAAAAAGGCCGTTTCAACTCACGTTGAAACGGCCTTTTTGCATACTTTGTTCCCTGCGACGCTTATTTCGGCCTTCTAACCGCCGGGCTTCTTCTTGGCTGCGTCCTGCTTGTCTTTCGTCGCCTGACGTTCAAACGCGCGGCGTTCTTCCTTCGATCGCGACACCGGATTCGGCACCACACGCAACGGCGCCGCCGACACCTGCCCGCGCGTAGACGCGCTCGATTGCGCGTTCACCGAGTTAGCCGGAGCCGGTGAATTCGGCGAGACGAACTGCACGAACACCTCGCTATCCTTCATCATCCCCATCTCGTAACGCGCGCGTTCTTCCACTGCCGCCGTACCGTTCTGCAAGTCCGCGACTTCGCCTTGCACGCGTTCGTTGCGCAGCTTCAGATCGGCGTTTTTCTTCGTTTGGTTGACGAGTTGCTGCTGCAGTTCGTGAACACGCAACCAGCCACCGTGTCCCCACCACAACGGATACTGGATCATCGCCAGCAGCAGGATCAGAACAAAGGTGACAATCCGCATTTAAGAAGGCGAGAGGAACGCTGAAACTTCAACTGAATTTTGCGCCGCCCCGTGTTCGACAAAACACGAGGCGGCGGACTGAATAAATCGACTGCTTGAATCCGCTATCTGAATCAACTGCTTGAATCAACCACCATACGGACTAACGTCCATTCTGGCCCAAGCTTTAGCGCAGATTGTAAAACGCCGACTTACCCGGGTAGCTCGCGATATCGCCGAGATCTTCTTCAATGCGCAGCAACTGGTTGTACTTCGAGATCCGGTCGCTACGCGACAACGAACCCGTCTTGATCTGACCGGCGTTCAGACCGACCGCAATATCCGCAATCGTCGAATCTTCCGTTTCGCCCGAACGATGCGAGATCACGGCAGTGTAACCCGCGCGCTTCGCCATTTCGATTGCCGCGAAGGTTTCCGTCAGCGTGCCGATCTGGTTGATCTTGATCAGGATCGAGTTGGCGATGCCCTTGTCGATGCCTTCTTTCAGGATGCGCGTGTTCGTCACGAACAGATCGTCGCCCACGAGCTGGATCTTCTTGCCAAGTTTATCGGTGAGAATTTTCCAGCCGTCCCAGTCGCTTTCGTGCATGCCGTCTTCGATCGAAACGATCGGGAATTTATCGGCGAGCGTGGCGAGATAATCCGCGAATTCCGTCGACGACAACTGCAGGCCTTCGCCGGCGAGCTGATATTTGCCGTCGTGATAGAACTCGCTCGCGGCGCAATCGAGCGCCAGCAACACGTCTTCACCTGCGCGATAACCGGCCTTCTCGATCGCCTGGACGATGGTCGACAGGCATTCGTCGTTGCTGCCGAAGTTCGGCGCGAAACCGCCTTCGTCGCCCACCGCCGTGCTCATGCCGCGGTCGCTCAGGATCTTCTTCAGCGCGTGGAACACTTCAGCGCCGCAGCGCAGCGCTTCGCGGAAGGTCGGCTGGCTGACCGGCACGATCATGAATTCCTGGATGTCCAGGCTGTTGTTCGCGTGCGCGCCGCCGTTGACGATGTTCATCATCGGAACCGGCAGTTGCATGGCGCCCGAGCCGCCGAAGTAGCGGTACAGCGGCAGGCCGGCTTCTTCCGCCGCGGCCTTCGCGACGGCCATGGATACGGCCAGCATCGCGTTCGCGCCGAGGCGCGACTTGTTGTCGGTGCCGTCGAGTTCGAGCAGGGTCTTGTCGAGGAACGCCTGTTCCGAAGCGTCGAGGCCCATGATGGCTTCGGAGATTTCGGTGTTGATGTGCTCGACTGCCTTCAGCACGCCCTTGCCGCCGTAACGGCCGGCTTCGCCGTCGCGCAGTTCGATCGCTTCACGCGAACCGGTGGATGCGCCCGACGGCACTGCGGCGCGGCCCATCGTGCCCGATTCCAGCAGCACGTCGCATTCGACGGTGGGATTGCCTCGCGAGTCGAGAATCTCGCGACCGATGATATCTACGATAGCACTCATGGTTTCCTCAAGAAATGACGGTGAATTCTGGTCAGAAAGCAGGTCAGGTTTCAGGGGTTTAAACCCTCGCCGGCGTTTCTGGCGGGTTTATTTGAAGCCCTTGCCTTCGACCTCCCTGATGCGACGCGAGCGCCGCGCCCGAACATTCAAGCGTGGCGCCCGGACGAAATTTCTTAGTTGAAATCGCTCTCGAGGAACGGCCCGCGCTTCACGGCCCGATCCAGCGCAACGAGTGTCTCCAGCAGCGCCGCCATGCGTGCAGCGGCACGGCGTTGGGCCCGTCCGATTTGGCGTTCGCCGGATCCGGATGCGTCTCCATGAACACGCCCGCTACGCCTGCCGCGATTGCAGCGCGCGCCAGCACCGGCACGAACTCGCGCTGACCGCCGGAACTGGTGCCCTGCCCGCCCGGCAACTGGACG
Organism: uncultured beta proteobacterium; assembly: GCA_963708695.1. Classification (GTDB taxonomy): domain Bacteria; phylum Pseudomonadota; class Gammaproteobacteria; order Burkholderiales; family Burkholderiaceae; genus Caballeronia. Next base: position 138,485 of record CAVPTS010000023.1, on the reverse strand, counting down.
GAATGCGTGGCGTCGAAGACGACCGGCGCGTTGGTTTCCCGCATGATCGCGAGCGAGCGCATGTCGGACACCAGATTGTTATAACCGAACGACACGCCGCGTTCGCAAGCCATGAAACGGTCTTCCGACAAACCGGCTTCGCGGGCAGCGTCGCGGGCTTTATCGATGACGTTCTTCATGTCGTGCGGCGCGAGAAACTGGCCCTTCTTGATGTTGACCGGCTTCCCCGAACGCGCGCACGCGTGGATGAAGTCGGTCTGGCGGCACAAGAATGCAGGCGTTTGCAACACGTCGACCACCGACGCAACCGCTTCGATCTCGTGCTCCGAATGGACGTCGGTGAGAACGGGCAAGCCGAGCTGCTTTTTCACTTCACCCAGAATTCTCAGGCCTTCGTCCATGCCAAGACCGCGGAACGACTTGCCTGAACTGCGATTCGCCTTGTCGTACGACGATTTATAGATGAACGGCACGCCCACCTTCGCGCAGATTTCCTTCAAGCGGCCAGCGACGTCGATCGTCATTTGCTCCGATTCAACCACACACGTGCCCGCGATCAGGAAAAACGGCTGGTCGAGACCAACCTCGAAATCACACAGCTTCATGCTTGCGCTCCGACGGAAACCGCAACGGCCGGCGCGGGTGCATCTTGCGCGGGTGCGTCCTGATTGGCCGCGGTGTCGAGCCCGTTAGCCTTGAGCGCCAGATGATGCGCGCGCGCCGCTTCGACGAACTCCTTGAAGAGCGGATGTCCATTGCGCGGCGTGCGACGTGAATTCCGGGTGGAATTGCACGCCGACAAACCACGGATGCATCGATTCCGGCAGCTCCATCATTTCCGGCAGATCTTCGCTCGGCGTACGGGCGCTGATCACCAGCCCGCCCGCTTCGAGTTGCGGCACGAACCGGTTGTTCACTTCATAACGGTGCCGATGACGCTCGTTCACGTCCGTACCGTAGATGCTCTTCGGCCATCGTGCCCGGCTTGATCGGACATTGTTGTGAACCGAGGCGCATCGTGCCGCCCAGATCCGACTCTTCCGTGCGCTTTTCAACGCGGCCTGCGCGGTCGTACCACTCGGTGATGAGCGCGACCACCGGGTTCGTCGTGGAGCTGTCGAATTCCGTGCTGTTGGCGTCTGTCAGACCAGCGACGTCGCGGGCGAATTCGATCACAGCCAGTTGCATGCCGAGACAAATGCCGAGATACGGCGTCTTCGATTCACGCGCATAGCGGATTGCCTTGATCTTGCCTTCGGTGCCGCGCGCACCGAAACCGCCCGGTACGAGCACGGCGTCGAGATGCTTCAGGGCAGTCAACGCCGTCCGTGTCGATCTGCTCGGAATCGATGTATTCGATGTTGACCTTCGTCGACGTATGAATCGACGCGTGCTTCAGCGCCTCGATCAGCGACTTGTACGACTCGGTCAGTTCGACATACTTGCCGACCATGCCGATGGTGACTTCGTTCTTCGGATTCTCGAGCTTCTCGACGAGACCGGCCCACATGGAGAGGTCGGCGGGCTTCGGCGTGAGCTTGAGCTCTTCGCAGATGATGTTGTCGAGGCCCTGGTCGTGCAGCATCTGCGGAATCTTGTAGATGCTGTCCACGTCCCACACCGAGATGACCGCGTCTTCCGGCACGTTCGAGAACATCGAAATCTTCGCGCGTTCGTCGTCGGGAATCGGACGATCGGCGCGGCACAGCAGCACGTGCGGCGAAATACCGATTTCGCGCAGCTTCTGCACGCTGTGCTGCGTGGGCTTGGTCTTCAGTTCGCCGGCCGTAGCGATGTACGGCACGAGCGTCAGATGCACGAAGCACGCGCTATTGCGCCCGAGGCGCAGACTCATCTGGCGCGCGGCTTCGAGGAACGGCAGCGACTCGATGTCGCCCACCGTACCGCCGATTTCCACGATCGCCACATCCGGCTCGCCGCACGTGGCCGCTGCCGCGCCGCGCTCGAGGAACGCCTGGATTTCGTTAGTGATGTGCGGAATGACCTGCACCGTCTTGCCGAGATACTCGCCGCGGCGTTCCTTGCGGATCACCGATTCGTAGATCTGGCCGGTCGTGAAGTTATTGGCCTTGCGCATCTTCGTGCTGATGAAGCGCTCGTAGTGGCCGAGGTCGAGGTCCGTTTCCGCACCGTCTTCCGTCACGAACACTTCCCCGTGCTGAAACGGGCTCATCGTGCCGGGGTCGACGTTGATGTAGGGATCGAGCTTTAGGAGGGTGACTTTCAGACCGCGCGATTCGAGGATCGCGGCGAGGGAAGCGGCGGCAATACCCTTGCCGAGGGAAGACACTACGCCGCCGGTGACGAATACATATTTGGTCATCGCTAGGTGCTCGCGGGAAAAACGGATTATACCCGAAAGGAGCCCCGGAACCCAGAGCAGGACGGGCTGATTTACAGTGCGCGATGAGTTCGATCACGGGTTTATGGGCGCGGTGAAGCTAGCTTGAGTAGCGCGCGGCGGGAGATGCGAGATATAGGTTATCCACGCAGCCCGTTAAGCGTGCGCTGCAATGCGCGGGCTGTTTCCACCGGATGCTCCATTGGGAACAAATGACTGCCCTCGATCCATTCGAGATGCCCGCCCACGATACGCCGCGTCATATTCAAGCCGACGTGGCGCACTTCTTTCGAATGCGTTCCCGCAATAAATCCGACCGGCACGGGCACGCCATGCGCGACCCGCGCACCCAGCGTCCGCGGCAACGTCTTGTAGATGCGGAATTCGACCTCGCGATCGAAAGCGAGCTTGCGTTGGCGGTTGAGTGCGCCCGCCGCTTCTTCGACACCGCCGATGCCGACGCCACCGCCGCTGCCCGCCTCCGCCGGAATCGCGAAATCGATGTAATCCGACAGCATTCGCTCATCCCAGCGGGCGAATGCGGTTTTCGCGTGAAAGTGACGCCATGCATCTTCGCGGCTGGGCCAGTGCGTGCGGCGATTTTTAGTCGCGGCGGCGGGCGAAAGCCGCGTGTCGAGCCCGGTCCATTGCGATAAGCGCAGCAAGTTGCTGCGCCAGCCCGCGATCACCGGCGAATCCAGCATCACCACGCCCTTCACCCATTGCGGCCGCTTCAGCGCTGCCATCAACGACAAATATCCGCCCAGCGAATGCCCGACCAGCCACACTTTCACATCGGCCGGGCGCCTGGCTTCAATGTCCTCCAGCAGTTGATCCACCAGGTGCGGCCAGTCGCGCGTAACCGGGAAACGCGGATCGTGACCGAGCCGTTCGACCGCGCGGATCTCATAGTCGTCGGCGAGTTCGGCGAAGATCGTCCGGTACGTCGAGGCTGGAAACCCGTTAGCGTGCGAAAAATGCAGGATGTCTTTCAAGCGGCGTGTCCTCTCGTATTTTTGCTGTTTTTACCGTCCCATCCAGTAGCGCGCGTGCGTTTGCCTGAAACGCTCGATAGAAACTTCCGCTGACACATCCATGCGTGCCGCACCGTCTTCATCGCTACGCGACAACTCGATATGGCGTAACCGATACCGCTCGTAAACCGTCGGATGCGGATGGTTAAAACGGTTGCGGTAGCCTACCTGAAATACCGCGACGCGCGGCCCGACGGCGTCGAGGAAAGGCTCGGTTGACGAGGTCTTGCTGCCGTGATGCGGCACGATCAATACGTCAGCCTGGAGCCAGGCAGGCTCACGTTGGCCGAGTTGCCCGAATTGCACCAACTGGCGCTCTACGTCGGCTTCAATGTCGGCGCTCAGCAACGCCGAGCGCCCCGCCGCACTCGTTACTTTCAGCACGCACGAGGTCGCGTTCGGTTTGCTCGCGAGCGGCCCGGCCTGCGGCCACAACACGTCGAACGCCACGCCGTCCCACTGCCAGCGCTGCCCGGCGACGCAGCGCAATACGGCGCTGCCATGATCCTGCGCCGTCCTCCACAACGCTTCATGCGGCCGCAACGACGCCACGAACTGCCGGACCCGCATGCTATCGAGCACGGCGGGCGCACCGCCTGAGTGATCGGAATCGGAGTGGCTGATCATCAGCGTATCGAGCGTGGACAGGCCATGGGCGAATAGATACGGCACGACGAGACGCTCGCCCGCGTGCGTGGATTCGGGGCCCGGACCCGCGTCGAAGAGCAAGGTGTGCTGCGCTGTTTCGATGACAATCGCGGAACCCTGGCCAATGTCGAGCGCCGTCACCCGAAATGCGCCGGCGGGAGGCGCATGAGAAACCGGCAGCGCCAGCGGCAGCCAGGTGAGCGGCGCGGCAAAACGCAGGGGCCAGCCGCGCGGCGCGAGCGCCCATATCACGCCGAACGCCGCGGCTAGAAGCGCAAACCCATCCGGCTGCGGCAAACGCCATAGTGTCCATGCCGGTCCCGACAGATGCGCAAGCGCGTTGAACATCGGCATTAGCAAGCTATGCGCCGCGCGGTACGCAAATCCGTCAAGCGGTGCGGGCAGCAAGACGGCCACAAGCACAGTCGGCGTGACGAGAAAGCTGATCCACGGAATGGCAAATGCGTTGGAGAGCGGTCCCAGCAATGGAATCTGGAAAAACCAGTACGCCGTGAGCGGCGCGAGGCCGATTGTTATCGCATATTGCACGCGTGCACTGGATGCGATCGCTCGGCCGAAGCGCCTGAACGTGTGTCTGAGCCACGAGAGCGTGCGAACACGGCGCAACTCGATGAAATCGCGAAGCCGGTCGCGGAGTTGGCGGCGTGATTGACTTCCCGCTTCATCGGCAGGCGCACTCGCAGCCGGATCTTCATCTGCCCGGGGTGCCGCGAAGTCCTCCGCGAAGCCGACCGATGCCCGTCGTCCACGCGATGCAATCGCAAACAGGATGGCCGCCACGGCGCAGAACGACAACCAGAATCCCGCTGCCGTTACGGCCCATGGATCGATAAGCAGCACCAACGCCAGCGCCCACGCAAGCACCAGCGAAGACGCCGGACGGCGTCCGCTCAGCACAGCGAGCGCGACGAAACACAGCATCAACATTGATCGTTGTGCGGGAACGTTAAATCCGGCGAGCGCCGCATAGAAGGCCGCGAATATCGCCGCGCCGGCCGCCGCCGCTTTCTGCGCCGACACGATTAACGGCGCGGGCAATCCGCGCCAGCGCAAGCGCCGCCATAACCCGCCGCTCAAAAGCGCCGCGAGCCCCGCGACAAAACCAATGTGCAACCCGGAAATCGCGACCAGATGACTGGTGCCGGTTGCGCGCAGCAAGGTCCAGTCGGCGTCGCTGACCGCGTCTTGCGCGCCTGTTGCCAACGCCACCACGATTCCCCGATGCGCAGCGCCGTCGAGTGCCGTTGCAACCCGCTCGCGCAAGCGCGCACGCCACCTATCGATGGTCAGCGCGAAGCCCAGCGCATCCGTGGCCGAACGCTGCGCCACGCCCGGCATGGACACATAACCGGTCGCGCGAATGTTGCGGGAGAGCAGCGCCGCTCCAGCATCGCGGCCACGAAAGTTTGCGTTACCGTGCGGGCGTTTTAGTCGCGTGACCAGCGTCCATCGCTGGCCTGCCCAGAGAGCTGGCGGCGGCGCGGCGGCAGGACCGCGTATAGAGGCATCCACGGCTATCCACGACAGTTGCACGACACGCGGGAAGTTCGTCAAGCCGGCATCGTTGGATTCGACTTCAAACAGGAACCGTGTGCTCTCCACGCCTTGCATGGGCAATCCCCGTACGAACCCGGTCAACTCGATGTTGCGGTTCTCGAACGCAACGGGCAATGCACGTTGCAAACGCGTCTCTGCTCGCCAAGCTGCGTAACCGAAGCCAACGACAAACGCAGCGCCGATCAGGCATACCGCGCGAAACCGCGGGAAACAAATCGCGAGCGCGCAGGCAAGGCCGAGAGTGAGCAAGAGCGCACACCAAACAAGAACACCGGGCAGAGCCGCCTGCTGCTGCAAACATGCGATTCCCAGTGCAAAGCCGATCAAGATACCCCGCACGCCCAGCTCCTCAAAAAATCGACGCGAGCGCAGGCACGGCGAAGTACGAAGCAAACCCTCCAACGCCTGCGATCGGACGAAAACGAAGAGCTGATTATGCGGAGATAAAGCCGCGGCGCGGCAGCGCGACGGACGCGTTAGCCGTAGGGCCTAGAGAAAGCAAGCACCCGTGCGATATCGGGCAGATCGGATTCAGATACGAGCAACGGCAAACGCATTCCAAACCACTTGAAAATTCGCCGACACCGGCGGCAGATACAAGCTGATCCAGGACCGTCAACATATAAGACTGCAGCGATCTGCACGAGCACCCCTAATGCCAACGATTCACCGGCATACACAATTTTTAACCTGGAACGGAAGAAAGAAAGGGACTTGGAGCGGGTATAGTCCTGCGGACGAAACTTGATTAAACCAAACTGCAATATTATCGATTCAGAGATTACTGACCTGCCCGGTTCATGCAACACAAAGCGAACCTAAATCCGTTTTTGTAAATACCCTGCTGAACTGTGCTTTCGCTTGGCTGAGAAAGCAGCCGCATCCAATTCTGTTGACAATTCAAAGTCTAGAAAAATGCTACATCAAATTGTAAACAATTATTCCACGGTCTCCGAAATAACCGTTTCTGATCAACTTGCACGGGGAAATTCCGCCTCGCCAAAGGGTATTATTTTTCACGTTCTAGATGACAACACACCAAACGTCGATGTGCTCGACATCGGGTTCGGTGGCGGTGGGCTGGGGCAATTAATCAAGGGCAATCCAGAAACCGCCCACTGGGAAGTTGACGGCATAGATGGATTTTTCCCGAATTGTAATAATCAAGCTTTATTCGACCAAAAAATATATCGAAACGTCTGGCATGGTTTGGCCCAATCCTTGCCGTCGGATAGAATTTCTGGGTATAAAATAATCTGCCTTCTGGATGTTATTGAGCACCTTAATTTAGAGACCGCTAAATGGCTGATGCGAACCTTGCTCACCAGCATGGGGGACGAATCGTTTCTTTTTGTCAGTACCCCACTGTGGTTCTATCCGCAAGGCAACATACAAAATGGCGATTTGGAAGAGCATTTAATCGGTATTCCGGCATCGTCCATGATGGCGCTATTGCCTATTATGTATGCCGTCAATAATCCACTGGTCGGTGGTTTTATCTATAGCAAGAAGAGCCTGGACTTTATTGAGTTTTTTCACCCAACGACCGATCGAGGGTTCTCATACGACCAGGGAATGGCTATTGCCAAAGCAGTCAATTTACTATGCGCCCCAGGACAGCTTTATAAGCTTTAAGACGCTCTCAGATTTCCACGCTGCAAGGGCGCAAAGAACTTGCTACGCACCGACAAGACCAAGCCGCGGCAGCGCGACGTGCGCGTTAGCCGTTGTGCCTTTGGAAAGCGCGTCTTCTCCGATACCGCGCAAACGCGCAAGCACCCGCGCGATGCCCGGCACCTGATCCGGCGCATTGCGATGTTTGTATAGCCATGAAGGCGCGATATCCGGCGCATCGGTTTCGAGCACGATCGCGTCCAGCGGCAACTCCACGGCCAGGCGTCGAATTTGCAGCGCGCGCTCGAAGGTCAGGTTGCCGCCAAAACCAAGCCGCATACCCTGTGCGATGAACGCTTCGGCCTGCTGAAAACTGCCGTTGAACGCATGCGCGATGCCGAGTTTAACGGCATGCACACGCAGCCCCTTCAGCACCTTGTCCTGCGATTTACGCACGTGGCAGATCACGGGCAGATCGAAGTCGCGTGCGATCTTGAGTTGCTCGTAATAGAAGAAGGTTTGACGGGCATCGTCGAGGCCGGGTACGAAATAATCCAGCCCGATCTCGCCGATACCCACAAAGCGCGGATCGTCCATGCTCGCGGCAATCTGCTCGCGCAACACGCGCAGGTCATCGTCCTGCGCACGCACCGTGTACAACGGATGAATGCCAAGCGCGTAAGCGCCGCCATCGATTCGATGCGCAAGCTCACGCACCCTGTCGAAATTCTGGCGCTCCACGCCCGGAATCACGATCCGCTTTACGCCCTCTTTCAACGCCGACGCCGCGACTTCATCGCGGTCGGCATCGAATTCCGAAGCATCAAGATGGCAGTGCGTATCGATCCACATCAAACGCCCCCAAAGCAACTAGACCGGTACGACCGGCTCCTCGAACAGCACGCCGTCACGCAAACGCATGATGCGGTCGCATCGCGCGGCGAGATCGGGGTCGTGCGTGACGATCACGAAACTCGTCTCGAGCGTCTGCGACAACTCCAGCATCAGGTTGAAAACGGTATCCGCCGTGCCGCCGTCGAGGTTGCCGGTCGGTTCATCGGCAAGCACGCAGGCCGGATGCGTGACCAGCGCACGCGCGATAGCCACGCGCTGACGCTCGCCGCCCGACAATTCGCCCGGCCGATGTTTCGCCCGATGACCAATGCCCACGCGCTCAAGCATATTCATGGCCTCCTTGCGCGCGTCCACCTCGCTCAGGCGGCGAATGCGCAACGGCATCGCGACGTTATCGAGTGCAGTGAATTCCGCGAGCAGATGATGGAACTGATACACGAATCCAAGCGCCCGATTGCGCAGCTCATTGCGTTCGCGTTCGCGCAATGCAGTGAATGGCTTGCCCAGCAGCGAAACCTTGCCGGCACTGGGTTCATCGAGACCGCCGAGCACGTGCAGCAGCGTGCTTTTACCCGATCCCGACGCCCCGACGATAGCGAGCTTTTCGCCGCGCCGGACCTGCAGTTCCGCGTTGTCCAGCACTTGCACGTTGAAGCCGCCCTGCACGAACGTCTTCGAAATCCCCGATGCTTCCAGCACGATGTTGCTGTTGTGATCCATTAGATTACTCATAACGCAGCGCCTCCGCCGGACGGACCTTCGCGCCGCGCCAGCTCGGATAAAGCGTCGCGAGCGACGACAATACGAACGCGATAAGACCGATCCGCGCGACATCGGCGGGAACGAGTTCGGACGGCAATTCGCTGATGAAATACACCGATGGCGGCAGGAACTGCACGCCGAACACATGTTCGATGGCGGGCACGAGCCATGGGATGCTCCACGCGATGAGGCAACCCAGCGACACCCCGAGCGCCGTGCCAATAAACCCAATTGTCACGCCCTGGATCACGAAAATCTTCATGATCGACCCGGGCTGCGCGCCCAGCGTCCGAAGGATTGCGATATCCGCTTGTTTATCGGTCACGGTCATCACCAGCGACGACACCAGATTGAACGCCGCCACCGCGATGATCAGCGTCAAGATGATGAACATCATGCGTTTTTCGATCTGCACGGCCGAAAACCACGTCTTGTTCTGCTGCGTCCAGTCGCGAATATAGAGATCGCCGGAAAGCGTGCGAGACAACTGCCGCGCGACTTCCGGCGCGCGCTGCATGTCCTTCAGCTTCAGGCGCACGCCCGTGGGAGCGGGCAGCCGGAACAGCGCCTGCGCATCGGCGATGGAAATCAGCGCCAGCGTGGAGTCGTACTCGTAATGCCCCGACTCGAAAACGCCCACCACAGTGAACTGCTTGAGCCGCGGCAACATGCCGGCCGGCGTGATCGTCCCTTCGGGTGCGACCAGCGTGATCTTGTCGCCCGTGCCTACGCCAAGATTGCTCGCCAGGTCGCGGCCGAGCACGATGCCGAATCCGCCCGGCACGAGATCCGTGAGCTTGCCGCCCTTCATCTCCTTGCCAATGTCCGACACTTGCGGTTCCAGCGACGGTTCCACGCCGCGCAATGCCACGCCGCTGACGGAGCCTTGGCGTGTCAGCAGCGCCTGGGCATCCACATAAGGGGCCGCGCCAATCACTTCCGGATTCTTGCGCGCTTGCTCGGCCGTCAGTTGCCAGTTGGGCATGGATCCGGTTGGCGAGAATATTTCGACGTGAGCGAGCACGGACAACATGCGGTCGCGGACCTCTTTCTGAAATCCGTTCATTACCGAGAGCACCACGATCAGCGCAGCCACGCCAAGGGCGATACCAGCCATCGATACCAACGCGATAAACGAGATAAAGCCGTTGCCGGTGGTGCGTTTGCCGGCGCGGGTATAGCGCCAGCCGATTTGCCATTCATAGGGAAGTTTCAAGCGATTCCTTTTCAGCGTCTAACATTCTTCGATCTTTACATCGCGCATTCGGTGCCCGGATTTAGAGTCCGCGCATTCCGTATGAGTTGCGTCGTTTTAAGGTTCAGGCCGCGATGGGCCGGCATTTTCACGAAGCCGCCGGAGTCCTTGCAGTCCGTCCAGCGGCAGTAATAGATGCGCCTGCGCAATGACTAATTACTGCCGCATCGGCCAAATTTGCATCGCCCGGGGCACACCGATCCATCGCCGATCAAGCGCGAAGTTTGCCATACAATTCTCGGCTGTCCCGTCAGCGCATTCGGCAAGAAGCTGTCGAGCCAGGTTCCGACATCCTCCGAAGTAGCAACGCCTTGGCGCCAGCCGCGTTGCTGACCCACACGGCGCAATCCCTCGACGGTCCATTCCGCGGAAGTCTCGGCATGGGTCTGATGCCGCGTTAGCCAATCGGCAGACTGGCCCAAAAACGAGCGTAACGCATACTCGACTCAGTGACCGCACGGCGGCGTGCCGCTGACAGATTGGCCATTCGCCGGACGAAAATTCCAACACGCTATTTCTTGACGTATTACGCTAAACGTAATACGATGACCGTAATGATACAAACGTTCCGATGCAAAGACACCGAAGCGCTTTACCAAGGCGAGACTCCAAGACGGTTCCGGGCAATTGCCGACGTTGCGACCAGAAGGCTGACTGTATTGGACGCTGCGCAAGAACTTCGAGATCTGAGATCCCCGCCCGGGAATCGGCTTGAGGCTCTTTCCGGCGACCGGCGCGGGCAATACAGCATTCGTATAAATGGTCAGTGGCGCGTTTGCTTCAAATGGACAACGGACGGCCCGGCCGACGTTGAAATTGTTGACTATCACTGAAATCGGAAAAGGTATGACCATGTCTAAGAACGGCATGCGCCCGGTGCATCCGGGCGAGATCCTTCGGGAGGATTTTTTGGTCCCGCTCGAAATGAGCGTGAACGCGCTCGCGCTGGCCCTCAATGTGCCGGCCACGCGTCTGCATGAGATCGTGAAGGAACGGCGCGGCGTTACAGCTGATACGGCCTATCGCCTTGCGCGCTACTTCGACACGACGCCCGAGTTCTGGTTGAGTCTCCAGGCCATGTACGACCTGAAAACGCTGCCGACTCGCAGCGAAATCGATCGTAAAGTGGAACCACGTGAGCTGACGCACGCGTGATGCGTCGAGACCTGCCGAGGGATTTGACTTTCTAAGCGAGCCCGACGGCACGTCCGCTCGCATTCCAATTGGCACGAAGTGGCTTGATGAGGGGAGCATCCGCTTGATGCTCAGCCATCACGTCGAGGCATCTGAACCGCCTAAATCCAGAGAAGAAGCAATGTCTCGACGCCACTCGACATCAGCCATTTGAAGCGTTGAACGGGCAAACGTCGAAGCTGTTAGAAACTGTACTCGACATGCCAACCCTGCCGCGCCAAGTGCGATTCGATCAGCTCCTGGACTGTAGGCGTACGTCTGCCGCCGCCAGTATTGCCAGCTCGTACACAAATGATCGTGTGCGTCGCCAAAATCGATCGCCATTGTAAGTAAGGCAACGCGGCAATCGTTCTGAGGCACCTCAGCGTTTGCCATACAATGCGCAGCATCATGCCAACGCCCAAGCTCAACAATCTTCACCTTCTCTTACCGTTCGCGCTGCCATCGGCTGCGGATGCTGCCACCGCGCTGCACAAACTGGAGCGCCCGGCACTCGACCGGCTGCTGGCCCGCGCCACCCTCGACGAACGCGTGATCGGCGAGGATTTCCAGCGCACACTGCCGCACGAGCGCTGGATTGCGCGCCAGTTTGGCGTCGTGAACGAGTCGACGAAACAAGCCGCCGACGAAGCGCCGCTCGCGCCCTACATGTTGCTCGCCGATGGCGGTTCTCCCGGCGACACGACTTGGGCGTGCGTCGAACCGGTCCATGTGCGGATTGCGCGTGACCATCTGGTGCTGATCGACCCGGCGACGCTGGGTGTAGACGATCACGAAGCCCGAACACTCTTCGATGTCGTCAAGCCCCTGATCGAAGAACTCGGATTGACCATTCAGGCGCCGCAGCCGGTGCGCTGGTATGTCGCCGGGCCGAATCTGGGCACGCTGGCCGGTGCGTCGCCGTTGCGGGCGAGCGGGCGCAACATCGAAATCTGGCTGCCGCACGAAGCCGGCACGGGCGAACGCTCGCGTGCATGGATGAAGCTGCAGAATGAAGTGCAAATGGCTTGGTTCGAGCATCCGCTCAACGAAGCGCGCGAAGAACGCGCCTTGCCCGCGATCAACTCCATCTGGCTGCACGCGCAAGGCGCGATGCACACCGTGACGAGCCCATTCGCGCGGGTAATGTCGAACGCGGCGGCTACGCGCGGACTGGCGCTTGCCGCCGATGTCGCGCCAGAGACGCCGCCTGAATCCTTCGCAGCTTTTATGGCTTTAAAAACTCCAGGCGAAGGCAGCACGCTTGTTGAACTGGATGCGTTCTCCGCGCCATTTATCGAACAGGATTGGGCGCGCTGGAACGATGCGCTCGGCACGCTCGAGCGCGACTGGTTCGCGCCCGCGCTCGCCGCGCTTGAAAACGGCACGCTCGGCACGTTGCGCCTGACCTTGTGCAGCGATACCGGCTCCGTGTCGCTCACCGTCACGCGCGGCGCGTTGCGCAAGTTCTGGCGGCGTCGTCCGATTGCCGCCTTGTTGATCGAATAAGCAATTGAATAGATTGAACTGAATGAAACGACTGCTCACAGGCCTCTGCGCATGACCCGAATCGTCACTCGCGCGCCCTCTCCCGCCGATGCCGCCGCCCTCGTGCGGCATGGCGTTCATCCGGTCATCGCGCGGCTGTATGCGTCGCGTGGCGTGTGTTCGCCGGAGGAAATCGAGACCGAACTGAAGAAGTTGCACGCGCCCATCGGGCTGAAAGGCTGCGATGACGCCGCCGTCTTCCTCGCCGATGCGCTGGCTGCGAAACGCCGCATGCTGGTCGTCGCCGATTACGATTGCGACGGCGCCACCGCCTGCGCCGTCGCCGTGCGCGGCTTGCGGATGTTCGGCGCACAGATCGACTATCTGGTCCCGAACCGTTTTGAATACGGCTATGGGCTGACGCCCGAGATCGTGGCGTTGGCTGCGAGCCGGGCGGGCGGCAAGCCCGATCTGCTGATCACGGTGGACAACGGCATCGCCAGCGTGGACGGCGTCGAGGCGGCGAATGCGCTGGGTATTGACGTGCTGGTCACCGATCACCATTTACCCGGTGACGACTTGCCGCCGGCCCGCGCAATTGTCAATCCGAACCAGCCGGGCTGCACGTTTCCCAGCAAGTGCATCGCGGGCGTGGGCGTGATTTTCTACGTGCTTCTGGCATTGCGGGCAGAGCTGCGCCGCCGCGATGCCTTCACCGAGACCGCTCCCGAACCGCGTCTGGACGGCCTGCTCGACCTCGTTGCGCTCGGCACGGTCGCCGACGTGGTGAAACTCGATCCGAACAACCGGATTCTGGTGGCGCAGGGGTTGAAGCGGATTCGCGCGGGGCGGATGCAGCCGGGCATTGCCGCGCTGTTTCGTGCGGCTGCACGCGATGCTCGGGCCGCATCCGGATTCGATCTTGGTTTCGCGCTCGGGCCGCGGCTGAATGCGGCGGGACGGTTATCGGACATGTCGCTTGGGATTGAATGTCTGATCACCGACGATATCGGGCGCGCGTGGGAATTGGCGCAGCAACTGGATTCCATCAACCGCGAGCGTCGCGAGATCGAGGCTGGAATGCAGGAGCAGGCAATGGAAGAGCTTGCCGCTATCGACCCTGCGGATTCCGCCACGCTGACGCTGTTTAATCCGGCGTGGCATCAGGGCGTGATCGGGATTGTCGCGGGGCGGTTGAAGGAGAAATTTCACCGGCCGTCGTTCACGTTTGCTTATGCTGACGACAGCGGGGTTTTATCGAAGGGATCGGGGCGTTCTATTGCCGGATTTCATCTGCGCGACGCCGTCGATCTGATTTCCAAGCGCGAGCCTGGGATGATCGTGAAATTCGGCGGACACGCGATGGCTGCGGGGATGACGATCATCACCGCCGATATTCCGCGGTTCACCGCGTCGTTTGAAGCGGTCGGGCGGGAATGGCTGAGCTCGGAGGCGTTGTCGCGGGTGGTCGAGACCGATGGCGAGCTTGAGGACGCCTATTTCACTCCGCAGTTTGTTGAATTAATCGATGGCGCGGTTTGGGGTCAGGGCTTTCCGGCGCCCGTGTTTTCCGGTGAATTCGATGTGGCTTCACAGGCGCTGGTCAAGGATAAACACCTGAAGTTGCAATTGCGACGCGGCCAGCAGCGGTTTAACGCGATTTGGTTCAATCATACGGAGACGCTTCCGGCTCGCACAGTGGTGGCGTATCGGCTGGTTTCGGACACCTGGAATGGCGTGGCCCGGGTGCAGATGATCGTGGAACATGCTATGTCGTAGGACTCCGGGTGGGGTTTGGAGGTGAGGGTCGGTCGGGGGTCAGGTCGGCGCTGGGTTGTTGCTGCGTAGGCCTGCGCGCGGTTTATGTTTTCTGAATTTTTTGGCACTATTAGCCAGGGTATTTTCGTTCGCACTCGGGGGTTCATTTGGGGCGGGCTACCGGCGGTGGTCGGGGGTCAGTGCCGGGTTGCTGCTGCTCACGTTAGCGCGGGTTAAATGTTGGCAGTATTTTTTATCACTATTAGCCACTGTGCGTGGCGGCACTTCATTTCTTTGTCCAACGGCGACAAAGAAACGAAGCAAAGAAAACGCCTCCCCACAATCTGTATTAAGTGTCCCCAGCGTGCAGACCACTGCTTTTGGTTCCCGCGTAGAACGGTGCTCGCAAAACCACGGGCACTTGAAGCCCTCCTTCTCGCGAATCCCTACATCCCCACGCTTCGCCACCAGTGCTCTCGGGCAAGATCGATGGTCCACTGACCAATACAGTCTCACCCATCTTTACGGCTTGGTGGAGTGCGTGATTCGCGTGACCAGTTAGGCGAGGGCGCGCGTAGCGCGCAACACGTATGGGCACTAGCACATCAGAAAAATCGTGGAACGCCCCGTGCCAGACGCAAATGACCGCGCCTGAAATTGCTACGCACCGAAAACTTCAGTCAACCTAAAACAAGGGTGAGGCCGTATCGGTCCGCGGCCACCGAACTTGCCCGAGAGCACTGGTGGCGAAGCGTGGGGATGTCAGAATTCGCGAGAAGGAGGGTTTCAACTTTCCGTGGTTTTGCGAGCACCGTTCTACGCGGGAACCAAAAGCAGTGGTCTGCACGCTGGGGACACTTAATACAGATTGTGGGAAGGCGTTTTCTTTGCTTCGTTTCTTTGTCGCCGTTGGACAAAGAAATGAAGTCCCGCCACGGACAGTGGCTAATAGTGATAAAAAATATAGCTCACATAGAACCCGCGCTAACGTCAGCAGCAACAACCCGGCACTGAACCTGACCACTGCACCGCTCGCGCCCAACCTCGACCGAGTGCGAACGAAAACAACATGGCTAATAGTGATAAAAAATGCAGCCAACATATAACCCGCGCTAACCTAAGCAGCAGCAACCCGACCCCGACCCCCGACCACTCACGCCGAAA
Source organism: uncultured beta proteobacterium (assembly GCA_963708695.1). Lineage (GTDB taxonomy): Bacteria > Pseudomonadota > Gammaproteobacteria > Burkholderiales > Burkholderiaceae > Caballeronia. The sequence continues at coordinate 122,794 of CAVPTS010000023.1, read as the reverse complement.
CCACCAACCGGGCACCACCCCCGCCGCCCTCACCCGCCCAAGCGCCAGCGCCTCAGCCCTACGCTATAATTTCTCTCTTACCCAAAAACCCGAAAAACGATCGAAATGGAAGCGGAACGTCTAAACGCAATCGAGAACCTCCTCGCCGACCTGCGCCGTCGCGCCGGCGAGCTCCGGGGGTATCTTTGACTACGACGCCAAGGCCCTGCGCCTCGACGAAGTCAACCGGGTTCTAGAAGACCCGAACGTCTGGAACGATTCAAAAAACGCGCAGGCTCTCGGCCGCGAGAAAAAGCTGCTGGATAACGTCGTCACAACCATCACGGACCTCGATAACGATCTGCGCGACACGCAAGATCTCTTCGACATGGCCCGCGAAGAAGACGACGAAGAAACGCTCGTCTCATGCGAAGCGGACACGGCAGCACTCGAAAAACGCGTGGAAGACATGGAGTTCCGCCGGATGTTCTCGAACCCGGCCGACCCGAACAACTGCTTTATCGATATCCAAGCCGGCGCCGGCGGCACGGAAGCATGCGACTGGGCAGCAATGCTGATGCGCCAGTACCTGCGCTACTGCGAACGCAAAGGCTTCAAGACGGAAGTGCTGGAAGAGTCGGACGGCGACGTCGCCGGTATCAAGAGCGCGACCATCAAGGTGGAAGGCGAATACGCCTACGGCTTCCTGCGAACGGAAACAGGCGTGCATCGGCTGGTTCGCAAATCGCCCTTCGATTCATCGGGCGGCCGCCATACGTCGTTTTCATCGATCTTCGTGTATCCGGAAGTCGACGATTCCATCGAAATCGATATCAATCCCGCTGACATTCGCACCGACACGTACCGCGCGTCCGGCGCCGGCGGCCAGCACATCAACAAGACCGATTCCGCCGTGCGCCTGACGCATGCGCCAACTGGCATCGTCGTGCAGTGCCAGAACGACCGCTCGCAACACCGTAACCGCGCCGAAGCCATGGCCATGCTGAAAGCGAAGCTGTACGAGTTCGAATTGCGCAAACGCCAGGTCGAACAGGACAAGCTCGAATCGAGTAAAACCGATGTGGGCTGGGGTCACCAGATCCGCTCCTACGTGCTCGACAACAGCCGTATCAAGGACCTGCGCACCAACGTGGAAATCAGTAACACAAAAGCAGTGCTCGACGGCGACCTGGACGACTTCATCGGCGCCAGCCTTAAACAGGGCGTGTAACCGCCAAGCGCGGCGCGACCGGCAACCCGCCCGCCGCGCCGTCTTGCATCGCCCTGTCCGCGCCTACCCGTGCGGCCTGTGTTTCAAGTTCACGGTTCGACGCGCCGACGCATCAAAGCATCGATGCACCCGTCAGCGCACCGCATCCGACGAACGACACCAAGCCGCACTCACCGCACTCAACGCCAAAAAACATCATGACCGAACCGATACAGCCGGGCGCTGCTCCCGAACTGGAAGAGAACCAGATCCTCACCGAGCGCCGCGACAAACTGCGTGCGCTACGCGAGCAAGGCATTGCGTATCCGAACGATTTCCGTCCGACGCACCAGGCCGCCGCGCTGCAATCCGATTACGCCGATAAAGACAAGGAAGCGCTCGAAGCCGAGCCGCTGCAAGTCGCGGTCGCGGGCCGGATGATGTTGAAACGCGTGATGGGCAAGGCGAGTTTTGCGACGGTGCAGGACGGCAGCGGCCAGATCCAGTTCTTCATCACGCCCGCCGACGTCGGCCAGGATGTGTACGACGCGTTCAAGAAGTGGGATCTCGGCGACATCATCGCGACGAAGGGTGTTTTGTTCCGAACGAACAAGGGCGAATTGTCCGTTCGATGCACGGAACTGCGCCTGTTGACCAAAGCGCTGCGCCCTCTTCCCGATAAATTCCACGGCCTCGCCGATCAGGAAATGCGCTATCGCCAGCGTTACGTCGACCTGATCGTGACGCCGGAAACGCGTCAGACGTTCATCGCGCGCACGAAGGCTTTCGCGTCCATCCGCAGCTTCATGGCGAAGGCGGATTTCATGGAAGTGGAAACGCCGATGCTGCATCCCATTCCTGGCGGTGCAACGGCCAAGCCGTTCGTCACCCATCACAACGCGCTCGACATGCAGATGTTCCTGCGTATCGCGCCGGAACTGTATTTGAAGCGGCTGGTGGTCGGCGGCTTCGAACGCGTGTTCGAAATCAACCGGAATTTCCGTAACGAAGGCGTGTCGCCACGACACAACCCCGAGTTCACGATGATGGAGTTTTACGCCGCGTACACGGATTACACGTGGATGATGGACTTCACCGAAGCCCTGATCCGGCAGGCGGCCGTCGATGCGCGCGGCAACGCGAGCATCGTGTATCAAGGACGTGAACTGGATTTGTCGAAGCCGTTCCATCGGCTGACTATCTGCGAAGCGATCCAGAAATACGCGCCGCAGTACACGAACGAACAACTCGCCGATATCGCGTTCCTGCGCACCGAGCTGAAGAAGTTCGGCGTCGATGCATCGCAGCCGCAGTTTTTGAACGCGGGCGTCGGTTCGCTGCAACTCGCGTTGTTCGAGGAAACCGCCGAATCGCAATTGTGGGAGCCGACGTTTATTGTCGACTATCCGCTGGAAGTCTCGCCGTTGGCACGGGCATCGGATACGGCTCCGGGCATCACCGAACGCTTCGAGCTGTTCATTGTGGGCCGTGAAATCGCGAATGGTTTCTCGGAGCTGAATGATCCGGAAGATCAGGCCGCGCGCTTCCAGAAACAAGTCGATCAGAAAGACGCCGGCGATGAAGAAGCCATGTTCTACGATGCAGACTACATTCGCGCGCTCGAACACGGCATGCCGCCGACGGGCGGCTGCGGGATCGGTATCGACCGGCTGGTCATGCTGCTCACCGATAGCCCGAGCATCCGTGACGTGATTTTGTTCCCGCATTTGCGTCGCGAAGACTGATTCAACGGTTGCGGCACAGTTTGTAAAAAAGGCGCTTTAGCGCCTTTTTTACGTAATGACGGGAGTGTCAATTTTGTAACTTTTGGTAAAACCCACCGTGCATCCCAATCCCCAGACACGTTCCCAGGCTGGAAAACCCTTACCAATCAAGGCCCCTAAGCACTTGCCGATCCCGGTGCATTTCTTGCATTAAACGGGTGCAGATAAACGTTACAAATTGTCAAACCTGACAATTCGATCTGTTCGACACTGCTTACAGATGCAAGGTCACACCGAGCAAATCACACTCTGCCTTGAGACGGAGGTCCAAAATGGATAACGGCAACAACAAAATGACCACACCGAATTCACCTACTCCAGACGCATCGGGCGGCCGGAAAATCCACCCGCTGGTCGCAACCGCTGCGGGCGCGGTCATTATCGCGAGTCTCGCTGCTACGGCAGCCGTCACGGGCTTGTTCCCGAAGGCGTCCAGCACGTCTCCGCTGAACGACCAGACGCAAGCCGCTCAAGTCGCAACGCAGCCGGTTGCGCCTTCCGTTGCTCAACAGCAGCAGGCAGCACAGCAGGCGCAGGAGCAGGCCCAACAAGCCCAGGCGCAACAGGCACAACAGGCCCAGCAAGCGCAACTCGCCGAACAGCAAGCCCAGCAGCGCGCAGCCGAGCAAGCGGCGCAGGAACAGCAGGCGCGCCAAGTGGCTCAGCAACAGCCTGCCCCGGTTCAGCAGCCGAATTACGCGCAGCAGCAACCCGCACGACCCGCCTATTGCTCCACTTGCGGCACGGTCGAAGCGATCTCGGCGGTGCGCCATGAAGGCCAGGCAACCGGCATCGGCGCGGTAGGCGGTGCGGTGGCGGGTGGCCTTATCGGGAATCAGTTTGGGCGTGGGGGCGGTCGTACCGGTATGACGATTCTTGGCGCGCTCGGCGGTGGTCTCGGCGGCAACGCGGTCGAAAAACATCTGCGCAGCGAAACCGATTATTCGGTGCGCGTGCGGATGGAAAACGGCAAGACGCGCTACTTCACGTATCACCAACAGCCGCCGTTTAGTCAGGGTCAGCGAGTGCGTATCGAAAACGGCACGCTGGCGGCAGGCTGATTCATGGTCAGCATTTAATCCCAAGCCACAAAAGCAAAACGGCGATTCCTCACGGAATCGCCGTTTTGCGTTGTTCGTCGCGACCGGTTTTAAGGTGCTATCGACTCAATAATCCGCGTCTTCAATCCATGCCGCCTGGATTGCTTCGAGAATCTTCTCGTTCGACCTTTCAGGGTCGTCGTCGAAACCCGGCAACTCCGTCACCCAGCGATGCAAATCGGTAAATCGCACGAACTGCGGATCGACGCTCTGATGCGTGTCGGTCAGCGCCATCGCGATCTCCTGCGTGTCTGTCCACTTCATGGCGAACGCTCCTGTCTCATGGTCCCTGATTAGGTTCAGTGATTCTCTTTAGCGTGATTGATGGAGTAGCGCGGGATCTCGACTACCAGATCCTCGTCGGCGGGGGCCATCGCCTGACATGATAACCGCGACGTCGGCTCAAGTCCCCAGGCCTTGTCGAGCAAATCATCTTCATCTTCTTCCGACGGCACAAGCGCGTTAAAACCCTCGCGAATGACCACGTGACACGTCGTGCACGCGCACGATTTTTCGCACGCGTGTTCAATCTCAATGCCATGTTCCAGCAAGTTGTCGCAAATACTTTTCGATGTATCCGCGTCAATCACCGCGCCATCCGGGCACAACTCGACGTGGGGTAATACTACGATCTGAGGCATGAATTCTTTCCGTTCTGTATCGTTGATGGGCTCAGAGGTCGTCGAGCCTGCGGCCGGCAAGCGCACGGCGAATGCTTTTGTTCATGCGGCGCGCGGCGAATTCATCGGTGGCGGCGGCGAGTTCCTTCGTCGCTGCTTCAATTGCATCGGCGCTGTCGCCACTCGTGACCGCCGCGAGCTTGACGATCAGCGCGTCGATGTTCGCGCGCTCAGCGTCGTCGAGCAGTTCACCGTCCACGCCAAGCGCTGCCTGCGATGCTTCCACCAGGCGTTGCGCATCGACTTGCGCTTCGCGCAGCGCGCGGGCGCGCATATCGACTTCGGCGGTCGTGAAGCTTTCTTCCAGCATGCGGGCGATGTCGTTATCGGCGAGACCGTATGACGGCTTCACCACCACCGACGCCTCCACGCCCGACAATTGCTCACGTGCGAACACGGATAGCAAGCCGTCTGCGTCCACCTGATAGGTCACGCGGATGCGCGCGGCGCCCGCGGCCATCGGCGGAATGCCGCGCAACTCGAAGCGTGCAAGCGAACGGCAGTCGGAGACGAGTTCGCGCTCGCCTTGCACGACGTGGATCGCCATTGCCGTCTGGCCGTCCTTGAACGTGGTGAAATCCTGCGCGCGCGCCACCGGAATGGTCGAGTTGCGCGGGATGATTTTCTCGGTCAGGCCGCCCATGGTTTCGACGCCGAGCGACAGCGGGATCACATCGAGGAGCAGCCAGTCATCGCCCTCTCCGCGACGGTTTCCCGCCAGTAGATCCGCCTGAATCGCAGCGCCCAGCGCCACGACCTGATCGGGATCGAGATTGATCAGCGGCGGCTGGCCGAAATACGTTTCCACCGCGCGGCGGATCACCGGCATGCGCGTTGCGCCGCCGACCAGCACCACGCCCTTGATCTCGGAAGGTGACACCTTGGCATCTCGCAAAGCCTTGCGCGTGGGCGTCAGCGTGCGGGCGACGAGCGCATCGGTCAGCGTGGCAAAATCGTTTTCGGTGATAGTCAGGTCGATCTTCTGACCGTCGGAGAGCGTGGCTTGAACCGACGCTTCCGGCGCAGCCGACAGCGCTTCCTTCGCCGTGCGCACGTGGTCGAGCAGCAAGCGCACATCTTCCGGCGTGGCCGGCGTCACTTTGGCTTTCGCCAATACATGCCGATACAGCACTGCATCGAAATCATCGCCGCCGAGCGCCGAATCGCCGCCTGCCGCGAGCACTTCGAACACGCCTTTGGTGAGCTTGAGAATCGATAGATCGAAGGTGCCGCCGCCCAGGTCATACACGGCGTACAAACCCTCCGATGCATTGTCCAGCCCGTACGCGATCGCCGCGGCGGTCGGTTCGTTCAGCAAGCGCAGCACGTTCAAGCCGGCGAGTTTCGCGGCGTCTTTCGTGGCTTGCCGCTGGGCTTCATCGAAGTACGCGGGCACCGTGATCACCGCACCGACCAGATCGTCGCCAAGCGAGTCTTCCGCCCGATACCGCAGCGTCGCCAAAATTTCCGCCGATACTTCCACCGGACTTTTCACGCCATCGATAGTACGAATCTGCACCATGCCCGGCGCATCGACGAAATCGTAGGGCGCGTTTTCCGCCCCTTCCACTTCGCTCTTGCCGCGGCCCATGAAGCGTTTCACCGACACAATCGTGTTGCGCGGATCGAGCGCTGCTTCTTCCTTCGCCACGCGGCCGATACGCCGGCCGCCCTTCTCCAGATACCGGACCACAGACGGCAGCAGGAAATGCCCGTCTTCGTCAGGCAGCACTTCGGCCACGCTGTTGCGCATGGCGGCCACCAGCGAATTGGTCGTACCGAGATCGATGCCCACGGCTACCCGCCGCTGATGCGGCGCCGGAGCCATGCCGGGTTCTGAAATTTGCAGTAAAGCCATCGTTGATCTATTGGGGTTGGTGTCGTCTGGTTTTGTCTGAAACGTCGGATCTGCTTAAACGGGTCTGCTTAAACTCAATCGAGCCTTTCGATCTGCACGCCGATCTCGCTCGCCACGCGTTCGATAAACATCAACTGGCGCACGGCTTCGCTCGCAGCCTGATCCGAATGACTGTCGATCAGCGCCGCCAGTTTCTCGAAGCGAATACGTTCCTGATCGCGGAGCTCGTCGAGTAAAGCCTCGAGTGCGCCCACATTTTTAGCGTTCGCCGCGTCTTCTATGTTTTCTCGCCATTCCATCTGCTGCATCAGGAACGCGGGTTCCATGGCGGTGTTGTTCTCCGCGTCGGCATGCACGCCGCGCAACGACAACATATAAGTGGCTCGCTTCAGCGGATCGCGCAGCGTCTGGTACGCCTCGTTCGCGCGCGTGGCCCACTGCATCGCGATGCGTTTTTGCGCGTCGCCGGCGGCGGCAAAACGATCGGGATGGACCTGCGCCTGCACCGTGCGATACGCGTCATCGAGCGTTTTCGAATCGATGGCGTAAGTCTGCGGGAGGTCGAACAAGTCGAAGTGACTGTCGTTGAGCGTTGCCATAGGAGACTTTTGGAGACAGATGGAAAGCGGGAAACTTGATTAGCAGATTACTTATTGCCGCACTAAAGAAAAAGGCGGCACGCGCCGCCTCTTTGCCGTACTTCCGCAACGCTATACGCGAAAGGATTCGCCGCAACCGCACTCGTCTTTCACATTCGGGTTATTGAACTTGAACCCTTCGTTCAGCCCTTCGCGCGCAAAATCCAGCTCCGTGCCGTCGATATAAGCCAAGCTCTTCGGATCGACAATGATCTTCACGCCCGCCGACTCGAACACCTGGTCTTCCGGCGCGAGTTCGTCTACATACTCAAGCTTGTAAGCCAAGCCCGAGCAGCCGGTCGTGCGCACGCCAAGACGCAGGCCGACGCCCTTGCCGCGTCGAACCAGATACTTCTGCACGTGCTGCGCTGCCTTGTCCGTCAACGTGATTGCCATAGTCTCTCTTCAGCAGCCGCTCGTCCCGAGTCAATCGCTTCTCCGGTCGCGTACTGCAGCCTTGCTTTGAATCGAAAACCAGAGCGTGCGGCCAATCGCCGGCGCGCCCTTCCCGAAATTACGCCGCGTGCTGCTTCGCTTCAACCGGCGAGGCTTCCGCCGCGACCGCACCGTGACGTTGCTTGTAATCGGCAACGGCGGCCTTGATTGCGTCTTCAGCCAGGATAGAACAGTGAATCTTCACCGGCGGCAATGCCAGCTCTTCGGCGATATGCGTGTTCTTGATTTCCAGCGCCTGATCCAGCGTCTTGCCCTTCACCCACTCGGTCACGAGCGAGCTGGAGGCAATAGCCGAACCGCAGCCATACGTCTTGAACTTCGCATCTTCGATCACGCCATCCGCGCCCACGCGGATCTGCAGCTTCATCACGTCGCCGCATGCCGGCGCGCCGACCATGCCGGTGCCGACGGTGTCGTCGTCTTTACCGAACGAGCCGACGTTGCGCGGGTTTTCGTAGTGGTCCAGAACCTTGTCGCTATAAGCCATGATTCAAACTCCTTGAATTCGTATGCGTGTGCGTTCAAACGTGAGCGGCGAGGATAAACCTCAGTGCGCGGCCCACTGGATCGACGAAATGTCGATACCGTCTTTATGCATTTCCCACAGCGGCGACAAATCGCGCAGCTTCTGAATCTTGCCCTTGAGCAAATTAATCACGTAATCCACGTCCTGCTCGGTCGTAAAGCGGCCGACGGTAAAGCGGATCGAGCTGTGCGCGAGTTCGTCGTTGCGTCCCAGCGCGCGCAGCACATAGGAAGGTTCCAGCGAAGCCGAGGTGCAAGCCGATCCCGACGATACCGCCACGTCCTTGACGGCCATGATCAGCGACTCGCCTTCCACGAAGTTGAAGCTGATGTTGAGGTTATGCGGCACACGGCGTTCCATGTCGCCGTTCACATAAACCTCTTCCATATCCTGCAGGCCCTTCAGCAAACGATCACGCAAGGCGCGCACGCGTTCGTTTTCCACGGCCATTTCTTCACGCGCGATACGGAACGCTTCGCCCATGCCGACGATCTGATGCGTTGCCAGCGTGCCCGAACGCATGCCGCGCTCGTGACCGCCGCCATGCATCTGCGCTTCAATACGAATACGCGGCTTGCGACGCACGAACAACGCGCCGATACCCTTCGGGCCGTACGTCTTGTGCGCCGAAAACGACATCAGGTCGACCTTCAGCTTTTGCAGATCGATGTCGATCTTGCCGGTGGCTTGCGCGGCATCGACGTGGAAAATGATGCCTTTGGCTCGCGTGATCTCACCGATTGCGGCCACATCCTGAATCACGCCGATCTCGTTGTTCACATTCATCACCGAGACAAGGATGGTGTCCGGGCGAATAGCTGCCTGAAGCTTGTCCAGGTCGACCAGGCCGTCGTCCTTCACATCCAGGTACGTGACTTCAAAACCTTCGCGTTCGAGTTCACGGCAGGTATCGAGCACGGCCTTGTGCTCGGTCTTGACCGTGATGACGTGCTTGCCCTTGCTCTTGTAGAAATGCGCCGCGCCCTTGATGGCGAGGTTGTCCGATTCGGTGGCGCCTGACGTCCAGATGATTTCTCGCGGATCGCAATTGACCAGCTTCGCGACATTCTCGCGCGCTTCTTCAACCGCCCGCTCCGCGTCCCAGCCATATTGATGGCTGCGCGATGCCGGATTGCCGAATTGCTCGCGCAAATACGGAATCATCATGTCCACCACGCGCGGATCGACCGGAGTCGTGGCGCTGTAGTCCATGTAAATGGGCAGGTGGGGAATGTCGTTGTTCATCAGTTGCTCCGGGGAATTAACTCAATTGGCTCTTTCTTGGGCGAGACTGCCGCGCCGATAGGCCTGCTTATGTCTGCATACAGGTCAGCGCGCCGCAATCTTCAGCCGGCCAGGTTGAAAACGGAATTCGGTCCTTTTGGCGCTACGCGCGCAGGTTCAACGCCCGCCGATTCGGCACGGCGATCGCGCAATACTGCGGGCGACCCTTCACGTGCACGTTGTTGATCGACGAGATCTTTCAGCGAGACGGAGTCGAGATACTCGACCATCTTCTGATTGAGCGTGGACCAGAGTTCGTGGGTCATGCAATGGCCGTCGTGCTGCTTGGTGCCTTCACAAGCGCCTTTGCCACCGCATTGCGTGGCGTCGATAGGCTCGTCCACAGCAATAATGATGTCCGCCACCGTGACGTTTTCGGCACGCCGCGCAAGATTGTATCCACCGCCTGGACCGCGCACCGACTCCACAATCTCGTGGCGGCGCAACTTGCCGAACAGCTGTTCGAGATAGGACAGAGAAATGTGCTGGCGCTGGCTGATTCCGGCCAACGTCACCGGGCCCTGCTCCTGGCGCAAAGCCAGGTCGATCATCGCCGTGACGGCGAAACGGCCTTTCGTGGTGAGTCTCATATTTGTACGCTACCGGGGGCTTACTGCTAATACTCGATGATTTTGATCAAGTATAAATAGCCTACGGATTTAGTCAAGTATCCCGGGCCATTTTCTTAGGAATTTGCTGAGAACATTTCGCGGGCCGAAACCCTTGCGCAGGCGGCGGTTCCACACGCTTTTCAGGCGATGAATTGCGTGCGCAGCGCCTTCAGCAAGCCTTCACACGCGTCCTCGCACTGATCGAGCACCCGTTCAAAACCTTCGTCACCACCAAAGTACGGGTCGACCACGACGCGGCTGTCGTCGCGGGTCGCGAACTCCATCAGCAGCCGGATCTTGTCGCGATGTTCTGGTGGACACACTTGATTGAGCGCGGCGGCGTTGGCGTCGTCCATGGCAATCAGCAGGTCGAAGCGAGCGAAATCTTCGTCGCTGATCTGCCGGCCGCGCAATGGCGACAGGTCATAACCGCGCTTTTTACCTGCGCGCTGGGCGCGTTCATCGGGTGGCTGGCCGATATGCCAGTCGCCTGTACCGGCCGAGTCGACCACGATCTTGTCCGAGAGCCGGGCCTTGCCCACTTGATACAGCATCACGGCTTCAGCACTGGGCGAACGGCAGATATTGCCCAAGCATACGAAGCATACGGCGATAGTGTTCATCAGGGTCCAGGCATTGTTGGCTTGAGGCGTCGCTTGAAGCGTGTCGCCGTTTGCGCGACTCGGCCAGGCGAGTCTTCGCAAAACGGTCCCGAATTATACAAAGGACCGTATTTTTGCGCCCGGACGGCCGTGCTAGAACGTCTGCGAGACTGCGGTTGCGCTCGAACCGTTGGCCGGCCCGTAACCCACGCCACGGGCGTCCGATTCAACCAGACCCATCGATATCGCGCGCGCGAACTCGGCGCTGACGCTCGCTGCGCTCTGCAGATGCGGCGCGGCAGTTCCAACAGCCGGATGGCTTGCGTGGCAATAGCCTGCCAGCACGAGCGGCACGAGCATTGCAACGGGCCAGTAGGTCGATATTGTCTTTTTCATTTCTAACCCCTTCAAGTCCTGTGGGCTGACGGGCCCACTTCCGGACCGTTGAATTGTAAGGGTTAGTACTGATCCGATAAAGCTGCTCCCGGACAAAGGATTGTTGCAACTGTGTCAACAGCGCATGTCGGAACGGCGTTGTCTTCGTGGGCAACCCGCGTCGCAAGTGGATTTGCAGCACTTTCATTTCATTACCGTGGAGATAAAGCCTTACAAATTTCTTGCGACATCCCGTCTGCGATGCTGTCAGATACGGTAATCAATCCAACGCGTCTTACGCCATCATGAAATTTGCAGCTGCAGGTCTGATCATCGCTTCGTCCGCTCTTGTCGCCGGCTGCGCCGTTTATCCGGACGGTTCGCCCGGCTATGCGACGGGCGGCTATTCGTCGTACGACGCCTACCCTCCGGGCTATGCGTCCGGTCCGCCTCCGGGCTACGAGGCCGGTCCGCCTCCCGGCTATGAGGCCAGCTATGGATACGGCGCACCGGTCGTCCAATCCGGGGTGATCATTGGCGGCGGGAGCGGATATTACGGTGGCCCAGGTCCGCGATACTGGAACGACGGCCCGGGTTATCGCCGACCGCCGCCGCAGGGTGGCTGGGGTGACCGGGGCGGCTATCATGGTGGAGACCGCGGAGGGGATCGCGGGAACCATGGCGGCGGTCAAGGTGGACAACAGGCAGGCAATCCGCAGGGCGGCCGGCCACCGCAGGCTGGCGGTCCACAAGGAGGCCGGCCGCCGCAGGCAGGTAATCCTGGACAGCCGGCACAGCCGGTAGCTGCGCCTGCTCCGCAAGCACGAGTCGCCACGCCGGTTGCCGGCCGGCCGAACTGGGGCAATAGGCCAGCACCGCAGCCGGTGCCGCAGCAACCCGTGAACAACCACTAAGGCCGCTAAGTCGGCTGGGCTTTTTACGAGAAACCGTCCGTGATCGCAATACCCCGGACGGTTTTTTATCGTCTGCTAAAAAGGCGGAATTCCACGGGCGATCGTATCGGATCGTCTTTCGCACTTTTCACATTACGAGATACAATCATCGTTCCGCTGTTTGACGTATCAACTGATTTTCTCCATGAGCGATACGAACCCGGAATCCAGGACGTCCATACAGGTGATCGAGCGCATGATGCGCCTGCTCGACGCGCTCGCCGCGCACACCGACCCCGTCAGCCTCAAAGAACTATCGCAGAGCACGTCGCTGCATCCGTCCACTGCGCATCGAATCCTGAACGACATGGTGACGTGCCGTCTGGTCGACCGGTCCGATCCCGGCACGTACCGGCTCGGCATGCGTTTGCTGGAACTCGGCAATCTCGTGAAAGCACGGCTCTCGGTGCGTGAGGCCGCCATGCCGCCCATGCGCGAACTGCATCGGCAAACGGGCCAGACGGTCAATCTCTCCGTGCGTCAGGGCGATGAGATCGTTTATATAGAGCGCGCCTATTCCGAGCGCTCCGGCATGCAGGTGGTACGGGCTATCGGCGGACGCGCGCCGCTGCATCTGACGTCAGTGGGCAAACTCTTTCTTGCCGCCGACGAATCTTCCCGCGTGCGCGCCTACGCCACACGCACTGGCTTGTCCGGTCACACGCAAAACAGCATCACGGATATCGGCAAGCTCGAACGGGAGTTGTCGTTCGTGCGCAGTCAGGCGTGCGCGCGCGATAACGAGGAACTGGAACTCGGCGTGCGCTGCATCGCGGCCGGCATTTATGACGACACCGGGCGACTCGTCGCGGGCTTGTCGCTTTCGGCTCCCGCGGATCGGTTGCAGGATTCGTGGCTGAACCAGTTGAGCGGAACGGCACTGGAGATATCGCGTTCGTTGGGGTATAGACCGGAACCGGGCTCGGATTCGCGGCAGCGCTAGACCATTTGCAGCCCCAACCGCATAAACAAAAAGCCGGTTTTATCTTTCGATAAACCCGGCTTTTTTATGCTCGAAAATTCTAGACGACGATCCTTCAGGTGCCCCCACCGCCCGCATCGGCGCTGGTGATCTGCGGCTCGCCGGCGGTTTCAACGAAACCACGAAGACGGCCGGCATCGGCGAAACGCGAATACTTGCCCGACGAATCCAGCAAGACCATCACGACCGGACGGCCATGAATAGTCGCCTGCATCACGAGGCACTCGCCCGCTTCGTTAATGAATCCCGTCTTCTGCAAGCCGATATCCCAGGTCGGATTCCGGATCAGCGCGTTCGTGCTGTTGTAGGCGATATTGCGTTTGCCGGTGAACACGTCGTAGCTGCGATCCGTGGAGAACTTGCGAATAATCGGATATTGATACGCCGCGTTCACCATCTTCACGAGGTCGCGAGCACTCGACACGTTCTGGCTCGTCAACCCGGTCGAGTTCTCGAAGTGCGTGTCGTTCATGCCGAGCATCTTCGCCTTGGCGTTCATTGCCGCGATAAAACCAGGCCGGCCGTTCGGGTAATACCGCGACAACGCCGCAGCCGCGCGATTTTCCGACGCCATCAGCGCGATGTGCAGCATGTCTTCGCGGTTCAGTTCGGAACCGACGGACAAACGCGAGCCCGTGTACTTCTCGTAATCGCGATCTTCGTCGGTGACGGAAATTTCTTCGGTCAACGGCGCTTTCGAGTCAAGCACGACCATGGCGGTCATCAGCTTGGTGATCGATGCGATAGGCACAACGGCGCGCGAGTTTTTATCGAAGAGGGTTTCGGACGTGTTCTGATCCACCACGTACGCGACGCTTGAGCGCAGCGCGAGACTGTCCGGCGTTTCGTGCAGACCGAACGCCTGACCAACGGTCGGCGTGCGCGGCTGGTAAGCGACCGGACGCACGACAGCGCGGCGGCCGTGCGGATCCATCCGGTAACTTACCCGATGCCGGCGCGCGCCACGCGCGGCAGGCGCATCTTCGTCATCCGCCACAGCCGCAACCGTTGCTGACTTCACGCCTTTGGGCGTGCGTGCGGACACCTTCGACGACTTGGCGGTTTTTGCTTGCGGATCCGCATCAGCGGCCTTGGCGGATTTCTTGGCGGACTTCGATGTGGAGGTCTTGGCAAATGCGTCGACCGGTGCGGCCGCGAAAGACGTCGCGAGCGCCACCGACACGGCAACCGACAGCGCGGTGCGTACCGCAACGCCGTGGATCACCCTGAGCGACGAAAACATTTCGGTTTTCATTAGTGTTCTGTTCTGGACCGGCGGGAGAGTGTCGCCAGTGTAGTAAAGCTTCGAAAAATTAGCAATATTAAGCACTTATCAGCACTACTTAAACCGAAATGTAAGACGCGATTTATGAAGGCAAACAAGTTCTCGGGATTGATCGTAAAAAAACATCACCGACGGTGCAATCGTTTCGTCCGCCAATGACAATTACCGGACTCAGCTATCAACGTCATATCGGCAATAGGTTGCGAAACTTGAGAGGGTTTTTGAGGCGCCCTTCAAGGCAAAAATTCCGCTAGTACGTGGATCGGCAACTGGAACGAATGCTGTTTCGGCAAGAGATGCCGAATAGTGGACCGACACTTCGACCGGCATTGAAAGTTTTTGTTCATGCGAACTCTCACGACGATCGGTCGGTCTCGAATGTTAACGTTGGTTTAACATTTTTGGTTTACCGCGTTTCAAACCTTTTCAAATGAATCTTGTTGGTCGGTAAGTCCGGCGCGATCCCTGCGGAAGTAATATTTTTTCACAGAAAACTGATAGCCAGATGGCACCCGTTACGGCAACCGCAACATCGTCTATCGCAACTGGAAACTCTTACCTGAAACGGAATTTCACTTTTCAAGAACCGCAATCCTAGCACCGGACGTGTTTATGTTCTTCGCCCCATTCTGGTGCGCGTTATCTCGAAATCTAGTTCCACATCCGCCCCAACCCCTCGTAAGCTGTTGTTTAATAAGAAATCATATATTGTTGCGTCGCACAAAATGATGCTTGACATCTTTCGGAATATGCCTAGAATATGTCCATGTTGCGACGCACCAATAGCTGTTCGCCTCATACGGTTTCCGGAATTCCGGCCACCGCCCAACCCAACGACCCGCGCTGATGATGGGTCGACTCTTTCAGGAGCGTGATATGACCCTTTTGACCCCGGAACAATTTGCCGCTGCAAACAAAGCTCAGTTCGACACCCTTTTCGGCCTGACGAACAAGGCATTTGAAGGTCTGGAAAAGCTGCTTGAGCTGAACCTGCAAGTCGTGAAGTCGACGCTGGCTGAAAGCCAGGAAAATGCGCAACGCGCGTTGTCGGTGAAAGACGCGCAAGAACTGCTCGCACTGCAAGCCAGCCTGGCTCAGCCGGTCGCAGAAAAGGCGCTGTCGTATGGCCGCCATCTGTATGAAATCGCATCGTCGACGCAAGCTGAATTCGCACGTGTCGCCGAAGAGCAATACGAAGAACAAAACCGCAAGGTGCAAACGCTTGTCGAGAACGTCGCAAAGAACGCACCCGCTGGTTCGGAAACGGCTGTCGCCGTGATGAAGTCGGCCATCACCGCCGCCAACACCACGTACGAAACCATCCACAAGGCAAGCAAGCAAGCTGTCGAGATCGCGGAAAGCAACTTCAACGCAGCCGCTACGGCCGCCACGAAGGCTGCATCGCAAGCTTCGCGCGTCGCCAAGAAGACTGCCTAAACAATTTGCTTATGCGGCAGAGCGCCGGGGGAAACCGGCGTAGCCGTGTAGCGGTTGTGCAGAGCTAAAAAGCCGTTCCAACTTACGTTGGAACGGCTTTTTTTCGCGCGCTTTTTTTTGCGCTTTCCACGCCGGGCTCTTTCCACGCCGCGATCTTGATTCGAGCGCGCTTGATCGTGCCGCCAAATCCGGTAAACAAAAAGCGGCACGTTCCTCGCAGAACGCGCCGCTTTTTTTAGCCAACCACCCGCCCGTTACTTCTTCCGCTGCGGCGGCAAGTCCGTACACACGCCTTCATACAACTCAGCCGCCATGCCGACCGATTCACCGAGCGTCGGATGCGGGTGAATCGTCTTGCCGATGTCCTCGGCGTCCGCACCCATTTCGATCGCGAGACACACTTCGCTGATCAGGTCGCCCGCGTTCAATCCCACGATCCCGCCGCCGATAATCCGGTGCGTTTCTTCGTCGAAGATGAGCTTGGTGAAACCTTCGTCGCGACCGTTCGCAATCGCGCGACCTGACGCAGCCCACGGGAACGTGGCCTTGCCGTACTTGATGCCTTCGGCCTTGCACTGGTCTTCGGTCTTGCCGGCCCACGCCACTTCGGGGTCCGTATACGCCACGGACGGAATCTGCATTGCGTCGAAATAGGACTTTTCGCCGTGCGCCGCTTCCGCCGCAACGTGGCCTTCGTGCACGGCCTTGTGCGCGAGCATCGGCTGGCCGACCAGATCGCCGATAGCAAAAATATGCTCGACGTTCGTACGCAATTGCTTGTCGACGTTGATGAACCCGCGATCGGTCACCGCCACGCCCGCCTTGTCCGCGCCGATCTTGCCACCGTTCGGGCTACGGCCGACGGCCACGAGCACGAGGTCATAACGCTGCGCTTCGGCTGGCGCTTTTTCGCCTTCGAAGCTCACGTAAATCCCGTCTTCCTTCGCTTCCGCCTTGGTCGTTTTCGTCTTGAGCATGACGTTCGCGAAACGCTTGGCGTTGAATTTCTCCCACACCTTCACGAGGTCGCGATCCGCGCCGGCCATCAGGATATCGAGCATTTCGACGACATCGATTTGCGCGCCGAGCGACGCGTACACCGTCGCCATTTCCAGCCCGATAATGCCGCCGCCAATCACCAGCATGCGTTTCGGGATCTGGCGCAATTCGAGCGCGCCGGTTGAATCGACAACGCGCGGGTCTTCGGGCATGAACGGCAGCTTCACGGCTTGCGAACCCGCCGCGATGATCGAGTTCTTGAACTGCACGACCTTCTTGCCGTCCTTGCCTTCGATCTCCATGTGATTCGGGCCGACGAACTTGCCGACGCCCGTCACCACCTGGACCTTGCGCGCCTTCGCCATGCCGGCCAGACCGCCGGTCAGTTTCTTGACGACACCCGACTTGAAGTCGCGAAGCTTGTCGAGATCGATCGTCGGTTCGCCGAAGGAAATGCCGTGATGCGCGAGTTCCTTGGCTGCATCGGTGATCGCGGCGGCATGGAGCAATGCTTTCGACGGAATGCAGCCGACATTCAGGCACACGCCGCCGAGCGTTTCATACCGTTCGATGAGAACCGTTTTCATGCCGAGATCGGCGGCGCGGAAAGCGGCCGAATAACCGCCGGGGCCGGCGCCGAGGACCAGCATGTCGCATTCGATATCGGCGGAACCGGAGAACGAAGCGGCCTTCGGCGCGGGCGCGGCGCTCGCCTTTTCGGCGGGTTGCGGCGCGGCGGTCTTGGGCTTTTCCTCGACCTGGCTGACGCCGCCGCCCTGACCTTCGAGCGTGAGAATGACGACGCCTTCGGAGACGTTATCGCCGATCTTGACCCTCACTTCCTTGACCGTGCCCGCCGCGGGCGACGGCACGTCCATGGTCGCCTTGTCGGATTCGAGCGTGACGAGCGATTGTTCTTTCTCGACCGTATCGCCGGCTTTGACGTGGATCTCGATGACGGGGATATCGGAGAAATCGCCGATATCCGGCACCTTCACATCCTGCACGCCGCCGCCGGCGGGCTTGGAAGCAGCCGCCTCTTTCGGCGCGGCGGGCTTTTCAGCCGGTGCTGACGGTGCGGCCGGTTTTGCGCTGCCGGCGTCGGCCGTTTCCACCAATGCAATCACGGTGCCTTGCGAGACTTTATCGCCGGCTTTGACTTTGACTTCCTTGACCGTGCCCACGAGGTCGCTCGGGACTTCGATGGAGGCCTTTTCGGATTCGAGGGTGAGGACGCCTTGTTCTTTTTCGATGGCGTCGCCCGGTTTGATATTGACTTCGATGACGTCGACGTCTTTGAAATCGCCGATATCGGGTACTTTAAGTTCGGTGAGACTCATGTTGTCCCCTAATAGATAAGCGAGCAGAACCGACGAAAACGCGCGAGCGCGGCGGTTGGTCCTGCCGTCGGCAGACTTGCCTTTCCTTGCTCACTTTCTTTGGTAGTTCAAGAAAGTGAACGCCGCCCTGCAAATAGGGCGACGAGCAAGATGCGGCGCGAACGCAAGTTCAATGAAGCGGCTGGCGGACCCACAAAGAGCCGCCCGCCAGCCACAAAACATCAAAGACTCACGCGACGGAAATCCGCCAGCACAGCAGAAAGATAGGCATTGAACCGCGCGGCCTCGGCACCATCGATCACCCGATGATCGTAAGACAGCGATAACGGCAGAATCAGGCGCGGCACGAACGCCTTCCCGTCCCAGACCGGCTTCATCGCGCCCCGCGACAATCCGAGAATTGCCACTTCAGGCGCATTGATGATCGGCGTAAAGTGCGTCCCGCCGATACCACCAAGAGAGGAAATCGAGAAACATCCGCCTTGCATCTGATCGGGCTTCAACTTGCCTTCACGCGCCGCCTTCGACAAATCGGCCATTTCGCGGGCGATATCGACGAGACCCTTTTTGTCCGCGTCGCGAATCACCGGAACCATCAGGCCGTTCGGGGTATCGGCGGCAAAACCGACGTTGTAATACTGTTTGAAGACGAGGTTATCGCCGTCGAGACTCGCGTTGAACGTCGGGAATTTCTTCAATGCGGCAACCACCGCCTTGATCACGAACGCGAGCATGGTGAACTTCACGCCGGCCTTTTCGTTTTCCTTGTTCAGCGTCACGCGCAGCGCTTCGAGGTCGGTGATATCGGCTTCGTCGTTGTTCGTGACGTGCGGAATCATGACCCAGTTGCGATGCAGGTTCGCGCCCGAAATCTTCTTGATGCGCGACAGCGGCTTCGGATCGACCGGACCGAACTTCGTGAAATCGACCTTCGGCCACGGCAGCAGATTCAACTCGCCGCCGCCAGCCGGCGCAGCAGCCGCCGCCGGCGCCTTGCCCTGACCGCTCATCACACCCTTTACGAACGCGGTGACATCGGCTTGCGTGATGCGGTTCTTGTGACCGGTACCCGTCACCTTCGTCACGTCGACACCCAGCTCGCGCGCAAACTTGCGCACCGATGGCGAAGCGTGGCACGAGGTCCGCGTTCCGCCATCGCCAGCGGGAATGGCCGGAGCAAGCGCGAGTGCAGACGGCGCTTCTTTTTGAGCCGGCGCGGCTTTCACGGGTGCGTCCGAAGGGGCTTCTTTTACAGCTTCCTGCTTGGGTGCGGCAGCAGGCGCGGCCGCTCCTCCACCGCTTTCCAGCACGAGGATCAACGTGCCTTCAGAGACGTTGTCGCCTACCTTGACCTTGAGTTCCTTGACCGTGCCTGCTTCCGGCGATGGCACGTCCATGGTGGCTTTATCGGATTCGAGCGTGATGAGCGATTGCTCCTTCTCGACCTTGTCGCCGACCTTCACATTCACTTCGATGACCGGAATATCCGTGAAGTCGCCGATATCCGGCACCTTCACTTCAACCGATCCGCCACCCGAAGACGCGGCGGGCGCAGCCGCTTTCTCTTGGGCAGGCGGCGCTTCAGCGGGTTTTTCAGCCGCCTTGGGCGCAGCGGCGGCGCCGGAATCAGCCGCCTCCAGCACGATGATCAACGAGCCCTCCGACACGTTGTCGCCCACCTTGACCTTCAGTTCCTTGACCACGCCGGCTGCCGAACTCGGCACGTCCATGGTCGCTTTATCGGATTCGAGCGTGACGAGCGATTGCTCCTTCTCGACGGTGTCGCCCACTTTCACCAGCACTTCGATCACCGGAATGTCCGTGTAATCGCCGATATCCGGCACCTTGACTTCGATCGCTTGACTCATTGTTCTTTGTCTCCTGGGTCGCGACGCGAAAATCGCCTTGCATCAGAGCAAGGCGACTTCACACAACAACACTCGGGGCCGATGCGTTAAACCGTCATCGGGTTGGGTTTGGCGGGATCGAGCGCGTACTTCTTGATCGCGTCGGCGACAACCTTACGGTCAATCGTGCCTTCATCGGCCAGTGCATTGAGCGCCGCGACGGTGACCCAGTAACGGTCGACTTCGAAGAAATGGCGCAGCTTTTCACGGGTATCCGAACGGCCATAACCGTCCGTGCCCAGCACGACGAACTTGTTCGGCACGTAACCGCGAATCTGGTCGACGAGCGCACGCACATAATCCGTCGATGCCACCACGGGACCTTTCGCGTCCTTCAGCAGCTTCGTCACGTGCGAGACCTGGCGCTCTTCGGTCGGATGCAGCAGGTTCCAGCGCTCGACTTGCGCGCCATCACGTGCCAGTTCCGTAAAGCTCGGAACGCTCCAGAGATCGGCTGCGACGTTCCAGTCGTTCTTCAGCAGATCCGCCGCGGCGATCACTTCGTTGAAGATCGTGCCTGCGCCCATCAGTTGAACGCGCGGCGTTTTTGCGTCGGCGTCGGATTTGCTGAATGAGTACATGCCCTTGATGATGTCGGCCGCTACGGCGTCACCCTGCGGAATCGCCGGGTGTACGTAGTTCTCGTTCATCACCGTGACGTAGTAGTAGACGTCTTCTTGGTCCGCCACCATGCGGCGCAACCCGTCCTGCATGATCACCGCGAGTTCGTAGCCGAAGGTCGGGTCGTAGCTCACGCAATTGGGCACCGACGCCGCCCACATCAGCGAATGGCCGTCTTCATGCTGCAGACCTTCGCCGTTGAGCGTCGTGCGTCCAGCCGTGCCGCCGAGCAGGAAACCGCGCGAACGCATGTCGCCTGCCGCCCAGGCCAGGTCGCCGATACGCTGGAAGCCGAACATGGAATAGAAGATGTAGAACGGGATCATGATCTCGCCGTGCGTGGAATACGACGTCGCCGCCGCAATCCAGTCACACATCCCACCGGCTTCGTTGATCCCTTCTTGCAGGATCTGGCCAGTTTCCGATTCACGATAGAACATCAGCTGGTCGGAATCTTCCGGCACGTACTTCTGGCCGTCCTGATTCCAGATACCGATCTGGCGGAACAAACCTTCCATGCCGAAGGTACGCGATTCATCCGGCACGATCGGCACGATGCGTTGGCCGAGCACCTTGTCTTTCAGCAGGATGTTGAGAATCCGCACAAAAGCCATGGTCGTGGAAATTTCGCGGCCCGGACCCGTGCCCTTGAGCACCGGTTCGAATGCCGACAGATCCGGCACCGGCAACGACTCGGCTTTTTGACGGCGCGCCGGTAAATAACCACCAAGTTCCTGGCGGCGGGCACGCATGTACTCGAGTTCCTTCGACCCTTCCTCGAACGTGAGATACGGCACGTCGGCGATCTGGTCGTCGGGAATCGGCAGCTTGAACTGATCGCGGAATTTCTTCAGCTGATCGACGTGCAGCTTCTTCTGCTGGTGGGTGATGTTCATCGCCTGACCCGCTTCACCCATGCCGTAACCCTTGATGGTCTTGGCGAGGATCACGGTCGGATGACCATTCATTTTCGTGGCTTCGGTATACGCCGCGTAGATCTTGTGCGGATCATGGCCGCCGCGATTCAGGTTCCAGATGTCCTCGTCGGACCATTCCGCCACCATCGCCCTGAGTTCCGGCGTGTTGAAGAAATGCTCGCGCACATACGCGCCCGACTCCGACTTGTACGTCTGATATTCACCGTCGACGACTTCCATCATCCGGCGCATCAGCGCACCGGTTTTGTCGCGGGCGAAGAGCGAGTCCCAGCGGCTGCCCCAGACCACCTTGATCACGTTCCAGCCGGCGCCGCGGAATTCGCTTTCGAGTTCCTGGATGATCTTGCCGTTGCCGCGCACCGGGCCGTCGAGACGCTGCAGGTTGCAGTTGATCACGAAGACCAGGTTGTCGAGCCGTTCGCGACCCGCCATGCCGATTGCGCCGAGCGATTCCGGTTCGTCCGTTTCACCGTCGCCGAGGAATGCCCAGACCTTGCGGGTACCCGCCTTGGCAATACCGCGCGCGTCGATGTACTTCATGAAGCGCGCTTGATAGATCGCCATGATCGGGCCGAGGCCCATCGAGACGGTCGGGAACTGCCAGAAATCGGGCATCAGCCACGGATGCGGATACGACGAAATGCCTTCACCGCCCACTTCCTGGCGGAAATTATCGAGCTGCTTAGCGGTCAGGCGGCCGAGTAAGAACGCGCGCGAATACACGCCCGGCGACGAGTGGCCTTGCACGAACACAAGATCGCCGCCGTGTTCGGGCGAAGGCGCGTGCCAGAAGTGGTTGAACCCGACGTCATAAAGCGTTGCTGCCGACGCGAACGAAGCGATATGCCCGCCCACGTTCGTTTCCTTGCCGGCGCGCAGCACCATGGCGATGGCGTTCCAGCGCGTGTACGAGCGGATCTTGTGCTCGATGTCCTGGTCGCCGGGAATCTTCGCCTGCGCCGCGACCGGAATCGTATTGATGTACGGGGTGTTGGCAGAAAACGGTAGATGCTCGCCGTGCACGCGAGCGAACTCGATCTGCTTTTCGATCAGGAAATGCGCGCGGCCCGGGCCAACTGCCGAAATCACGCCGTCGAGGGCTTCGAGCCACTCGGCCGTTTCCTGGGAATCTTCGTCGTCCTTGGCGTTGGCGACATATTTCATCACTTCGTCGGGTACAGCTGACATGCTCGTCTCCTGATTTGAGGAACGCTCTGTGAACAGACGACGCGAGCCTTATAGCCAACCGCAGGAATCAACCGCGGAAAACAATGAGGGTCAAGCGGGCGTGCGGCAATTCTAAAGAGCCTCAGAACACTAGCGCAAGCGATATTTCGAATCATGAGACTGAATCTCATAATGCGAAAAATTGCTGCAACGCACCGTGGGATAAGGGCTTTTCGGCAGACGTTTGGTGTCCTTGCGATCAAATGGGGGGCTTTTCAAGCCTTTTTACGCCTTTTAACAGTCGAGCGCTGCGTTACAATTGCGCGCATGTTGACCGAACGGCTTTTCGCACGCTCGGCGCGTTCGTCGAAGAAACTCAACGACACGGCGCCGACCCGCTGGCACCACGGACCGTGGTGGTCGAACTCGTATTTGCTGACGCCGCTGATCTCCATTCTGGTCTTTCTCGTCGTGATGAGCCTGATTTTATGGAGCCTCAACCGGCGCGAGCAGCAGCAGCAGGAAGACACGCTCTACCGTAACGTCGCGTGGGCGCAGCAGCAGATCCGGCTGTCCATGACGGGCGCGCAGGAACAGATCCAGGCCTTGGCGCGCGACATCGCGACCGGTCACGGCGACCCGCAGTCGTTCCAGAGTTCCACCGGCGACATCATGCAGGGGCACCCCGAGATCCTCTACATGAACTGGTACACGGCGCAGCACAAGCCGCGCTGGCCGAACACGCCGCTGCCAATTCTCGGCTCGCGGCTCGCCAAACCGTCCGACGCGCAAATGGACGACGCCGTCCAGTCCGCCTTCGACGAAGCCCGCTCGACCCGCCGCCAGATCTACTCCCCGCTTCTTTACGATGGGCTCGGCAACGGCTACATCACGCTGCAGACGCCGGTGTATCGCGACCGCGAGTTCCTTGGGTCGATCGCGGCGGTGTTTTCCATCGAAGGGATTCTCAAGCACGATATTCCCGGCGAGCTGTCCGCCAAGTACAAGATTTCCATCACCGATCTGAACAATCGCGAGCTCGCCACGACCTCCACGCGGCCGCGTCTGCCGCGCGACATGTTCTACGACTTGCCGCTTGATCCGCCGGGGCAAGGGGTATCGGTACGTGTTTATTCGTTTCCGCAACTCACGAATTTCACCAACAACACGCTCGTCTGGCTCGTCGCCGGGTTGTCGTGCTTCGTGTTGTGGAGCTTGTGGAGTCTCTGGAAACACACGCGGCAACGCTTCGAAGCACAGCAAGCGCTCTACGCCGAAGCGTTCTTTCGCCGCGCGATGGAAAACTCGGTGCTGATCGGCATGCGCGTGCTCGATATGCACGGGCGCATCACGCACGTGAATCCTGCGTTTTGCCGGATGACCGGCTGGGACGAAAGCGATCTTGTCAGCAAAGTGGCACCCTTTCCGTACTGGCCGAAAGACGCCTATCCGGAGATGCAGCGGCAACTGGACATGACCTTGCGCGGCAAGGCGCCATCGTCCGGGTTCGAACTACGGGTGCGCCGCAAGGATGGTTCGTTCTTCCACGCGCGCCTTTACGTCTCGCCGCTGATTGACAGTTCGGGACGGCAGACCGGCTGGATGTCGTCGATGACCGACATCACCGAGCCGCGCCGCGCCCGCGAAGATCTCGCCGCCGCGCATGAGCGCTTCACGACCGTGCTGGAAAGCCTCGACGCGGCCGTCTCCGTGCTCGCCGCCGACGAAGCCGAGTTGCTGTTTGCCAATCGTTATTACCGGCACTTGTTCGGCATTCGTCCGGACGGCCATCTCGAACTTGCCGGCGCGGGTTTCGATACGGCGCAGACGTCGTCGGACTCCATCGACATGGTCGATACCTATGCCGGCCTGCCTGCCACGGCGCTGACCGAGAGCACATCGGATGCGCAGGAAGTGTATGTGGAAGGCATCCAGAAATGGTTTGAAGTGCGCCGCCAGTACATCCAATGGGTGGACGGCCATCTCGCGCAAATGCAGATTGCCACCGACATCACCACGCGCAAGCAGGCCCAGGAACTCGCCGATCAGCAGGAAGAAAAGCTGCAGTTCACAAGCCGTTTGATGACCATGGGCGAGATGGCGTCGTCGCTCGCGCATGAACTGAATCAGCCGTTGGCCGCGATCAATAATTACTGTTCGGGTTGCGTCGCGCTCGTGAAATCGGGTCGCATGACGCAGGACGCGCTGTTACCAGTGCTTGAAAAAACGGCGCAGCAGGCGGTGCGTGCCGGCATGATCATTAAGCGTATCCGCGAATTCGTGAAGCGCAGCGAACCGAAACGCCAGCCGACGCGCGTCGCCGATATTGTTGCCGACGCCGTTGGTCTGGCGGAAATCGAAGCACGCAAGCGCAAGATCCGCATCCTCACGGAAATCCGTTCGCGCATGCCCGTGATCCAGGTCGATCCGGTGCTGATCGAGCAAGTGCTTGTGAACCTGTTGAAGAATGCCGCTGAAGCCATGCACGACGCGAAGCCGAACGCCGTCGATCCCGTGATCCGCGTGGTCGTGCAGCGCGTCGACGGCGGTTTTGTTTGCATCAGCGTGGTAGATCAGGGACCGGGCGTAGACGAAGCCACGGCCGAGCGCCTGTTCGAGCCCTTCTACAGCACCAAGTCCGACGGCATGGGCATGGGGCTGAACATATGCCGATCGATTATTGAATCGCATCGTGGACGACTTTGGGTGGTGAATAACATCGACACCGCCGGCAGCGTCACGGGCGCGACATTCCATTGCAGTTTGCCAATCGGAGAAGCCGAAGGCCCAGACAACAGCGGGCCGGAAGCTCTCAGCCATCAACCCACACAACAAACTGTTACGGGAGAGCTATGAGCACAGTCACCACTCAGGAAACGGTATTTGTCGTCGATGACGACGAGGCCGTGCGTGATTCTTTGCGCTGGCTGCTTGAAGCCAATGGCTACCGCGTCTCGTGTTTCGCGAGCGCTGAAGCGTACCTTGATGCCTACCTCCCGATCGCCCATTCCGGCGCGATCTCCTGCCTCATCCTCGACGTACGGATGTCCGGCATGAGCGGTCTCGAGCTGCAGGAAAGGTTGATTGCGGAGAATTCACTGCTGCCGATCATCTTCGTGACGGGTCACGGCGACGTGCCGATGGCCGTCTCGACGATGAAAAAGGGCGCGATGGATTTCATTGAAAAGCCGTTCGATGAAGCCGAGTTGCGCAAGTTGGTCGAACGGATGCTGGACAAGGCTCGTACCGAGAGTTCGAGCGTGCAGCAGCAGCGTGCTGCGGCAGAGCGGCTGGGCAAGCTGACGGCGCGGGAGCATCAGGTGCTGGAGCGGATTATCGCGGGGCGTTTGAACAAGCAAATCGCCGATGATCTTGGCATCAGTATCAAGACGGTTGAGGCGCATCGCGCGAATATCATGGAGAAGCTTTCTGTGAATACGGTCGCGGATTTGTTGAGGCTGGCGCTTTCTAATAAGCCGCAGACGCAGCAGGTTTAGGACGCGTTTCGGGGGATTTTGCGGCACGCCGAGGGCGTTGTGCGGTGGTCGGCGTAGCCGCAGAGGGTTGATGTATTTTTTGGGTACGTTTTGGCGCTTTTAGGTACTAGCGTGGTTGTTCGCGTTCGCACTTGGGGTTTTTTGGGGGCGGGCTGGCAGCGGCGGTCGGGGTCTTTGCCGGGTTGCTCCTGCGTACGTTGGCGCGAGTTGTAAGTTGGCTAAATTTTTTATCACTATTAGCCACTGTCCGTGGCGGGACTTCATTTCCATGTCCGCGGTACGTGGTCGGTGCCGGGTTGCTGCTGCTTGCGTTAGTCCGGGTTGTATGTGAGCTATATTTTTTATCACTATTAGCCACTGTCCGTGGCGGGACTTCATTTCTTTGTCCTTCGGCGACAAAGAAACGAAGCAAAGAAAACGCCTTTCCACAATCTGTATTAAGTGTCCCCAGCGTGCAGGCCACTGCTTTTGGTTCCCGCGTAGAACCGTGCTCGCTAGAACTATGGATGTTTGAACCCCTCCTTCTCGCGAATCCTTACATCCCCACGCTTCGCCACCAGTGCTCTCGGGCAAGATCGATGGCCCACAGACCAATTCGGCCTCACGCGTCTTACGCGTTGGCGCGCTGCGTGATCCACGCGACCATTTAGGCGTGGGGGCGCGTAGCTTGCATCACGTTTGGGCACCAGCACGCCGGAAAAATAGCGAAATGCCGCCGCGCTACGCGCGAACAATCGCCCCGTGAAATCACGACGCACCGAATAGCTTGCAGCAACCGCAAATACGGGTGAGGCTGCACAAGTTGGTAGGTCCACTGAACTTGCCCGAGAGCACTGGTGGCGAAGCGTGGGGATGTAAGGATTCGCGAGAAGGAGGGGTTCAACGCAGCGTGGTTCTAGCGAGCACTGTTCTACGCGGGAACCAAAAGCAGTGGTCTGCACGCTGGGGACACTTAATACAGATTGTGGGAAGGCGTTTTCTTTGCTTCGTTTCTTTGTCGCCGTTGGACAAAGAAATGAAGTCCCGCCACGGACAGTGGTTAATGGTGATAAAAAATTTAGCCAACATTGAACCCGCGCTAACGTATGCAGCAGCAACCCGGCGCCGACCCACGACCGCGGCCACGGACCGCCCTATCGCCGCTCAAGCGGCTAAAAGTGCTAAAAGTGCTAAAAGTGCTAAAAAATACAGAAACATAAACCGCGCGAAGGCCTAGGCAGCAGCAACCCGACCCCGCCCCCGCCCCCGCCCAACCCCGTCCGCCCCCGCCCGGTATAATTCAAGACCATCTGCAAAGCCAAGCCGCCCCGGCGCACCCGACCCCATACCCCCAAAAAGCAGCGGGCTTCCCCCCGCGCCAACCTCCTATGACCGCCCAAATCATCGACGGCAACGCCCTCTCCAAGACCCTTCGCGCCGATGTCGCCATCCGCGCCGCCGCCCTGACCTCTCGTGGCCAGCAACCCGGCCTGGCCGTGATCCTTGTCGGCGAAAATCCGGCCAGCGAAGTCTACGTGCGCAACAAGGTGAAAGCCTGCCAAGACAATGGCCTGCACTCCGTATTCGATCGCTTTCCCTCGACGCTCACCGAAAGCGAACTACTAGCCCGCCTCGATGACCTGAACAACGATCCGAACGTGCACGGCATCCTGGTGCAACTGCCGCTGCCGAAACATATCGATAGCCACAAGGTCATCGAAGCAATCGCCCCGGCCAAGGACGTGGACGGTTTCAACGTCGAAAACGCCGGCGCGCTGATGACCGGCAAACCGCTGTTCAGACCCTGCACGCCCTACGGTGTGATGAAAATGTTCGAAGCGCACAACATTGCGCTGGAAGGAGCGAACGCAGTCGTGATCGGACGCTCGAACATCGTCGGCAAGCCAATGGCCATGCTGCTACTCGCAGCCGGCGCCACAGTCACCATCGCCCACAGCAAAACGCGCGATCTCGCCGCGCTCACGCGCAACGCGGATATCGTCGTCGCGGCAACCGGCCGACGTAACATCCTGAGCGCCGACATGGTCAAGCCGGGTGCAACCGTGATCGACGTGGGCATGAATCGCGACGAAAACGGCAAACTCTGCGGCGACGTGGATTTCGCCGGCGTGAAGGAAGTGGCGGGATTCATCACGCCAGTGCCAGGCGGCGTCGGGCCAATGACGATCACCATGCTGCTGGTGAACACCATCGAAGCCGCCGAACGCGCAATGCAGCAAGATCGCGACTAGGAGACGGGACCGCGTGGAGTAAGCTTTCGGGCGTGAGTGCCCTGCCCTCCATAAGCTCGAAGCAACCGTACAAATTGCCTCAATCACGGCCGTAGTCATAATCGATTTGAGAATCGGCCGCGGCGTCCCCACAATAGGTTTGTTCCATCGTCGCATTGTCGAAATGGCGCGCTGGTTTCAGCTTCCCCAGGCGCGTCTTCGAACCCATTTTTATCCGAGACCGGGAGAGTCATGTCCATTTCGACACCATCGAATACCGCGAATCAAGCGAATCAGGCTCAGACTCAAGTTCAGGGCAACCCGCTGCTCGACTTCTCCGACCTGCCCCTTTTTAACGATATCAAACCGGAACACGTCACGCCGGCGCTCGACGTGCTGCTCGCCGACGCAAAAGCCGCCGTCGATCATGCCAGCGCGCCTGAAACGCCGGCGACGTGGCACGACATCGTCGAAAGCGTGGAGCGCGCGAGCGAACGGCTCTCGCGTGCGTGGGGCGTGATCGGCCACCTGAACGCCGTCGCCGATACCCCCGAATTGCGCGCCGCCCACGCCGAGAATCTGCCGCGCGTGACGGAGTTTTCAGCGAGCGTCGGGCAAAATCTGGCACTGTACGAGAAATACAAGGCGATTGCCGCGAGCGACGAACACGCATCGCTTTCTGCCGAACAGAAGAAAATGCTCAGCAACGAGCTGCGCGGTTTCCGACTGTCGGGCGCCGAGTTGCCGGAAGATAAAAAGCCCCGTTTTGCGCGCGTGCAGGAAGAACAGGCGGCGTTATCGAAGGCTTTCTCCGATCACGTCCTCGACGCCACCAACGCGTTTTCGTACATCGTCACGAAGGAAAGCGAGCTTGCTGGCTTGCCGGAAGACGTGATCGAGGCGGCGCGCGAAGCCGCTCAAAAAGAAAGCCGCGAAGGCTGGAAGTTCACTCTGCATTTCCCGTCGTATTTCCCTGTGATGCAGTACGCCGAACATCGGCCGCTGCGTGAGGCAATGTATCGCGCGTACGTCACGCGGGCGTCTGAGCTGGGCGCGAATTACGGCAACGGCAAGCCTGAATGGGACAACACGGCGAACGTCGTCGAGCAGTTGAAGCTGCGCGCCGAAGAAGCGCACGCGCTTGGCTATCAAAACTTTGCTGAAGTGTCCCTCGCCCCGAAGATGGCGGAATCGCCGGCGCAGGTCATCGCGTTTCTCGAAGATCTGGCCGTGCGCGCGCGGCCGCACGCCGAGCAGGACTGGATGGCGTTGCGCGCGTTCGCCGCGACCGAACTCGGCATGCCCGAATTGCAACCGTGGGATACGACCTTCGCCGCTGAGCGTCTGCGTCAGCAACGCTATTCGTTCTCCGAAAACGAGGTGAAGCAGTATTTCCCGCAAGAAGCCGTGCTGAAGGGCTTGTTCAAAGTGACGGAAACGCTGTTCGGCGTATCCATTCGTCGGGATGAAGCCGCAGTCTGGAACCCGGACGTGCGTTTTTTCCGCGTTGAAAACAAGGACGGATCGCTGGTCGCGCAGTTCTACCTGGACCTCTACGCACGCGAAGGCAAGCGCGGCGGCGCCTGGATGGACGACGCCCGCTCGCGGCACAAACGCCGCGAAGGCGGCGTGCAGACGCCCGTCGCGTACCTGACCTGCAACTTCTCCGCGCCCGTTGGCGGCAAACCCGCCTGCTTCACGCACGACGAAGTCATCACCCTCTTCCACGAGTTCGGGCATGGCTTGCATCACATGCTGACGCGCGTCGATGAACTGGGCGTGTCGGGTATCAACGGCGTGGAATGGGACGCGGTCGAACTGCCGTCGCAGTTCATGGAGAATTTCTGCTGGGAGTGGGACGTGCTCACCGACATGTCTGGCCACGTGGACACCGGCGCCACCCTGCCGCGCGAACTCTTCGACAAGATGCTCGCCGCGAAGAACTTCCAGAGCGGCCTGGGCACGTTGCGCCAGATCGTGCTCTCCATGTTCGATATCCAGCTTCACAGCAGCTACGATCCGGCTGGCGCGATCAACGTCAACGACTTCGCGCGCGAGATCAACGAGCGTTTCCACGTCGTGCCGCAAGCGCCGTTCTCGCGCTGGACCAATACCTTCACACACGTCTTCGCGGGCGGTTACGCCGCGGGTTATTACAGCTACAAGTGGGCCGAAGTGTTGTCGGCGGATGCTTATGCCGCGTTCGAGGAAGCGGCGAAGCTTGGTGGCGGATCGGTGCTGGATGCGGCAACGGGCACACGATACCGGCGCGAGATTCTGGAAGTGGGCGGCAGCCGCCCCGCGATGGATTCGTTCAAGGCATTCCGCGGCCGTGAGCCGAATATCGATGCGCTATTGCGGCATAACGGCATGTCGCCGGAGGCTGCGCATTGATACCCTGATGGCGTCTGACGATTGAAGATGGCCGTTCCTACGCGAGTTGGAACGGCCTTTTTTATGCCCTTTCGCACCGTGATTCTCGCAGCGATTTTTGTCTCACCGATCCAGCCGGAAACTCACTTCCCCGGGCCGGCCTTGCAGATTGAGATTTGCGCGCATCGCCGGTGATCGGCTGATCACCTTGCCACGACGAAGCACGGCGGTACGCGCCGCCCGCAAGCGAATTGCTTCGATAGGATCGCGCGCATCGAGTATCACGCAATCCGCATTGCAGCCCACAGCTACCCCATACCCTTCAATACTCAGGATCTTCGCCGGCGTCGTGGTCACCGCTTCGAAGGCGGCGCGCATGGCCTCAACCCCCGTCATCTGCGCGACGTGCAAGCCCATGTGGGCCACCTCCAGCATGTCGCCGGAGCCTAGGCTGTACCACGGGTCCATCACGCAATCGTGGCCGAACGCCACGTCTATTCCGGCCGCCATCAGCTCAGGCACGCGCGTCATGCCCCGGCGTTTGGGGTAGGTATCGGCGCGGCCCTGCAGCGTGATGTTGATCAGCGGATTCGCGATCGCGGCCACGCCTGAGTCGCGCATCAACGGAATCAACTTGCTCACGTAGTAGTTGTCCATGGAATGCATCGACGTCAGGTGCGAACCCGTGACTCGCCCTTGCAAACCCAGCCGATGCGTTTCGGCCGCCAATGTCTCGATGTGACGCGACATCGGATCGTCGGATTCGTCGCAATGCATATCTACGCGCAGGCCCTTTTGCGCCGCGAATTCGCAGAGGATGCGAACCGACTCGGCGCCATCGCCCATCGTGCGTTCGAAATGCGGGATCCCGCCGACCACGTCGACACCCATCGCGATCGCGCGCTTCAGGTTTTCGAATGCGCCCTCGCTGCGCAAAACGCCGTCCTGCGGAAACGCGACGAGTTGCAGGTCCAGATACGGTTTCACGCGGCGCTTCACTTCGAGCAGCGCTTCCACGGCGAGCAGACGCGGATCGCAAACATCGACGTGCGAGCGAATGCCAAGCAGGCCGCGCGCGACGGCCCAGTCGCAATATTGCATTGCCCGCTCTACCAGCGCCTCTTGCGTCAACTCGGGCTTGAGCTCGCCCCATAACGCGATGCCTTCCAGCAGCGTCCCCGACGCATTCACCCGCGGCAGGCCGTATGACAGCGTGGCGTCCATGTGGAAATGCGCATCGATAAAAGGCGCGGTGACAAGCGCGCCGGCGGCATCGATTTCCTCGGGGGCGGAGGCTGCAAGATGCGGCTCTATGGCCGCAAAGCGCCCGTCCTTAATGCCGATGTCTACCGGATCGCGCGAATGGGCGAGCGCCGCGCGTCGAATAATCAGGTCCATGGGGTTGTTGTCCTTTGGCTTGGTGTTTTGGCGATTGTAGCGGGACAGAAAGCGCGATTTTCAGGTTGTGGGCCGCGTTAGCCATTCGGCCGACTGCAGCAAGCTCGGGCAAGCGGTCACAGTAATAACTCGAACTCCATCGCCCGATGCTGATTACCGGGCAATCAAGATCCACCACTAAATTCTATTGATGCCTTGAGTTTTCGTATCCGATAGGATACATTTCACCATGGCATCCCACTCAACGTTATCTGGGATCCGCGCGCATGACGAACACGATCAATCAAACGCACGACTTTTCGCATTGGCTGTTGGGCGTGACTGACGTGGTAGCAAGAGCCGCCATCTTGATTCGGATCAAACGTGCCGCTTCGGGAAATTTTGGCGATTGTCGTGACGTCGGCGGGAGCGTGTGGGAAATGCGGATTCACACAGGCGCAGGCTATCGCGTGTATTACGTGCGAGACGGCTTGACCGTTTATCTACTGTTGGCCGGGGGAAGCAAGCAAGGGCAGATATCGGATATCGCCCGAGCCAAGGCCATGTGGCAGCGAATCAGACAGGAACGGAAATGAACTCGACTCACATCTCAACTTTCGACGCATCCGACTATCTCGACAGCGAAGAGGCCATCGCGGCATATCTGAACGAGGCGCTTGCCTCGGGCGATCCCGACATTCTCTTGTCGGCATTTGCAGATATCGTGAAAGCGCGCGGCATGTCGAAAGTCGCCTCTGAAGCCGGTGTGCAGCGCGAAAGCCTGTACAAGTCGTTGGCCGAAGGTGCAAAACCCCGCTTTGAGACCATCCAGAAAGTTGCCGCTGCATTGGGGGTAAAACTCGTCGCCGTGCCCGTGCATCAGTGACGCCTTCGCCTGGGGGCCTATGGCCTGTGGCTCAGGTAAGCTTCGTCCACGGCTCAGTGAATCGGGCCGATAACGGCTAGAGGCCGACACGTTGCTTAACGCTCGCGCCTACAGCTCATCACTGACGAGAGTCAATCTCCGCACTAATCACATGAAAATTGCCACTTGGAACGTCAACTCCCTCAAAGTCCGCCAGCAACACGTCATCGACTGGCTGGCAACGAGCGGCGTCGACGTGCTGTGCCTGCAGGAACTCAAGCTCACCGACGACAAATTCCCCGTCGCAGAACTCGCGGCGGTCGGCTACAAAAGCTGGTTTGCCGGCCAGAAGACCTATAACGGCGTCGGCATCCTGGTGCGCGACACCCTGACGGTCGACGAAACCACCATCGTGCGTAACATCCCCGCTTTCGAGGACCCACAGCAACGTGTGATTGCCGCGACCGTCGAAGGCGTGCGGATCATTTCGGCGTACTTCCCGAACGGTCAGGCGCCGGGCACCGAAAAGTTCGTCTACAAGATGCGCTGGCTCGAGGCGCTGCGGGAGTGGATCGAAGGTGAGATGAAGACGTATCCGCGCCTCGCACTGCTGGGCGACTACAACATTGCACCGGAGGATCGCGACGTCCACGACCCGAAGGCCTGGGAAGGCCAGAATCTCGTTTCACCCGAAGAACGCGCGCATTTCGTGCAGCTCGTCGAACTCGGTCTCACCGATACCTTCCGCAAGTTCGAGCAGCCCGAGAAGCTTTTCACGTGGTGGGATTATCGGATGCTGGGGTTCCGTCGTAACGCAGGGCTGCGTATCGACCATATTCTGGTGACGGCGGAACTCGCAGCGCGCTGCACCGCGTGCGAAGTGGACAAGGTGCCACGAAAGTGGGAACAGCCGTCGGACCACGCGCCGGTGATCGCAACTATCGACTGAAGGGGGTGCGGGCGTTGAATGAGCGGGTATCGAAGCGCTGCACGTCGCTCCACCCGCTCCTTCGCATCATGCGTCCAGATGCAGTTCCTGGATCTTGCGCGTGATCGTATTCCGGCCAATACCTAACCGCTCCGCCGCTTCCACTTTCCGGCCACGCGTAAAATCGAGCGCCTCACGAATGACCGCAGCCTCAAACCGTCGAGCAAGTTCGTCCATGACATCGGCGGTATTTTCACGCAGCAGGCGCGCGACCTCAGTCCGCAAGCCGTTTTCCCACACGCTCGCCGCAACACCGGCAGCCGGCGTACTCGGCGTCGCCGGCGAACCATTCGCGCCACTTGCCATGCCCGCGTTCGACGCCCCGCCCTCCGCGACGGACGCCGTCAACGCAGTGCTCTCGCCGGCGTATTCCTGAGTCGGCGTGAGATCGGGCGGCAAGTCCTTCCGTTCAATCGTTTGCGCCGGCGCCATCACGGTCAGCCAGTTGCACAGGTTTTCGAGTTGCCGGACATTGCCAGGAAATGGCAGCGACGCAAGAAACGCGAGCGCATCTTCCGACACGCGCTTTGGTTCAACGCCCAGATCGCGTGCACTTTTCTGCAGAAAATGCCGCGTGAGCAACGGAATGTCTTCACTGCGCTCTCGTAACGCGGGCAAGCGCAAGCGAATCACGTTCAGCCGATGATACAAGTCCTCCCGAAACAGGCCCTGCCGCACGCGCGATTCGAGGTTCTGATGAGTCGCGGCAATCACGCGGACGTTCGCCTTCAACGGGTTATGTCCGCCGACACGATAAAACTGCCCATCGGACAGCACGCGCAACAGCCGCGTCTGCAGGTCGAACGGCATATCGCCGATTTCATCGAGGAACAGCGTGCCGTTTTCGGCTTGTTCGAAACGCCCCTGACGCATGGCCTGCGCGCCCGTGAACGCGCCGCGTTCGTGGCCGAAGAGCTCGGATTCGAGCAAGTCCTTCGGGATCGCCGCCGTGTTCAACGCGATGAACGGCCCATTTGCCCGCGGGCTATGACGGTGCAGCGCGCGTGCAACAAGCTCCTTTCCGGTGCCAGATTCGCCCGTGATGAGCACAGTGGCGGCGGAATGCGACAGACGGCCGATGGCGCGAAACATATCCTGCATCGCCGACGCCTGGCCAAGCATTTCGGGCGTTTCGGTGACGCTGGTGTCGTAAGCGGCTTCGCCACGCATGCTTTCATCGACAGCACGGCGTATCAACTCGACCGCCTTGTCGACATCGAACGGCTTTGCCAGATACTCAAACGCGCCGCCCTGAAACGCGGCGACGGCACTGTCGAGATCCGAGAACGCCGTCATGATGATGACCGGGAGGCCGGGCAGCTTGTCGCGCACGGTTTGCAGCAATTCGAGGCCCGAACCGCCCGGCATGCGGATATCGGATACGAGCACTTGCGGGCTTTCCTGTTCGAGCGCCGCGAGCGCGTCGCGGACGCCGGAAAAACTGCGCGTGGCGAAGTTCTCTCTTGCGAGCGCTTTTTCAAGCACCCAACGGATGGATTGGTCGTCGTCTACTATCCAGATCGGCTTCATATAGTTCGGCGAGATGTCTTCGTGTGGTTCGGTATAAGCCCGTCGAAACGGTCAGGCGCATGAGCGCTTGTCAGAATGTCGATGAACCCTCGTGATTGATCGTTGCCCGATGTTTCGATACCTCATCGATACGTTCTCAATGTCCGATCAGCCTTCGAACGGCAACAGGATGGTGAACTCGGTGCAGCCCGGCTTGCTTTCCACTTCGATCAATCCATCGTGCTGCTGCACGAAGGTCTGCGCGAGCGTGAGACCAAGTCCGCTGCCGTCTTCCCGCCCGGACACGAGCGGATAGAAGATCCGTTCGCGTATTTCTTCCGGGATGCCAGGACCGTTGTCAGTAATATGCAAGTCCAGTGCCAGCTTGTGTAAGCGTTTGCCAATCGTTACTTTGCGCGCAATGCGCGTGCGCAACTCAATACGCGCGTCGCCTTGCGAAATCCGTTCGCGCAGCGCTTCGGCCGCGTTGCGCACGATGTTGAGCAGCGCCTGAATCAGCTGCTCCTTGTCGCCGCGCAGATCGGGCACGCTCACGTCGTAATCGCGATCGAGCGTCAGGCCGCGCGGAAACTCCGCGAGAATCACGGCGCGCACACGCTCGCACACTTCGTGAATATTCACGTCGCCGACGATATGCGGATGGCGATGCGGTTCCAGCAAGCGGTCGACGAGCGTTTGCAGCCGGTCCGATTCCTTGATGATCACCTGCGTGTACTCGCGTAATTCGTCGCGCTCACGCGCGCCCAGCTCGAACTCGAGCAGTTGCGCCGCGCCGCGAATGCCGCCGAGCGGATTCTTGATTTCGTGCGCGAGATTGCGAATCAGTTGTTTGTTGACCGCGGTCAGATCGTGGATACGTTCTTCGCGGTCGGTCTTCAAGTGCCGCTCGTTCTCGAACAATTCGAGCAGCACGTAATTAGGCGCAACTTCCAGATACGCGACGATCGCGTGAACGTGCAGCGGCTCGCGACCGGGACGTTCGAGCACGGCGTCCAGATGCGTTGCGTTAAATCGGTGATCGGCAATGGACGCTATGGTCGCCACCAGTTCGTCGGCATTGGCGAACAGTTCAGGCCATGCGATTTGAGCCAATTGCTTGCGCGAGCGCTCGAGCATGGCTTCTGCCGAGGGATTCGCGAACGCGATCTTGAGGCTCAGCTTGTCCAGCACAAGCACGACCGTAGGCAGCGCTTCCATGCCCGGCAGCAAATGGTAGCGACAAGCTGGCGTCGTCGGACAGCGAATTGTCGGGAGGACTCTTTCTCGCCTTGATGAGATTCTTGAGAACCATCGTGCAGTGAGACCCGTTCTTGAAACTTGTCAGGAGAAGCTCCGGCGATTAAAAAAGGGACGGCGTGCCGTCCCTTTCCCGTTCACTTGACACTTCTGCTTCGCGCTTGGGCGGCGCGCTTCTTCCACATTCGGAAAACGAAGCGCGCGCCATGCGCTTACAGCGAGTAGTACATTTCGAACTCGATCGGATGCACAGCCTGGCGATAGCGCTGCAATTCATTCGTCTTCAGTTCGATATACGCGTCGAGCATCGAATCCGTGAACACGCCGCCGACCGTCAGGAACCCGCGATCAGCGTTGAGCGCGTCCAGCGCTTCGTCCAGACCAGCACACACGGTCGGGATCTTTGCATCTTCTTCCGGCGGCAGATCGTACAGGTTCTTGTCTGCAGCTTCGCCCGGATGGATCTTGTTCTGCACGCCGTCCAGACCGGCCATCATCAGCGCCGAGAAGCACAGGTACGGATTCGCCATCGGGTCCGGGAAACGCGTTTCGATACGACGGCCCTTCGGGTTCGACACGTGCGGAATGCGGATCGACGCTGAACGGTTCTTCGCGGAGTACGCGAGTTTCACCGGTGCTTCGAAGTGCGGCACGAGACGCTTGTACGAGTTCGTCGACGGGTTCGTGATCGCGTTCAGCGCGCGAGCATGCTTGATGATGCCGCCGATGTAGAACAGCGCGAATTCCGACAAACCGGCATAACCGTCGCCGGCAAACAGGTTCTTGCCGTCCTTCCAGATGGACTGGTGAACGTGCATGCCCGAGCCGTTGTCGCCCACGATCGGCTTCGGCATGAACGTCGCCGTCTTGCCGTACGTGTGCGCCACGTTATGGATGATGTACTTCATCTGCTGCAACCAGTCCGCGCGCTGAACCAGCGTCGAAAACTTCGTGCCGATTTCGTTCTGGCCCTGGCCCGCCACTTCGTGGTGATGCACTTCGACCGGAATGCCGATCTGCTCGAGCAGCAGGCACATTTCCGAACGGATGTCCTGGAACGAGTCGACCGGCGCCACCGGGAAGTAACCGCCCTTCGTACCCGGACGATGGCCCGTGTTGCCGCCTTCGAATTCCATCGACGAGGACCACGGCGCTTCTTCCGAACCGACTTTCACGAAGCAACCCGACTGATCCGTGCTCCAGCGTACCGAGTCGAAAATGAAGAATTCAGGTTCCGGACCGAAGTAAGCGGTGTCACCGAGGCCCGAGTTCTTCAAGTACGCTTCAGCGCGCTTGGCGAGCGAGCGCGGATCGCGTTCGTAGCCCTTGCCATCAGCCGGTTCCACTACGTCGCACGACATCACGAGCGTCGATTCTTCGTAGAACGGGTCGATGAATGCCGTGTCCGCATCCGGAATCAGCAGCATGTCCGACGCTTCGATCCCCTTCCAGCCGGCGATAGACGAACCGTCGAAAGCGTGGCCGCTTTCAAATTTGTCTTCGTCGAATGCCGAGACCGGCACCGAAACGTGTTGTTCTTTACCGCGCGTGTCCGTGAAACGGAAGTCGACAAACTTGA
Organism: uncultured beta proteobacterium; assembly: GCA_963708695.1. Classification (GTDB taxonomy): domain Bacteria; phylum Pseudomonadota; class Gammaproteobacteria; order Burkholderiales; family Burkholderiaceae; genus Caballeronia. Next base: position 84,407 of record CAVPTS010000023.1, on the reverse strand, counting down.
CGTCCTCGTCCTTGACGAGTTGCATGACGTCGGCCACGGATTTGCTCATTACCTATCTCCTGATTAACAAAAGTCGACGAACAGAGATTCGCCGCCTAACCGATTCGAAACCATCGGCAAACTCAAAAGCAGCTTCCGTGCCAAGCGCACCATTATTGCGCTAAGCAATTGAAGCTACGCGCTTTATCGGGGAAGCATCATTACCCTGGAAAGGGCCTACTTAATCCAGACATCGCTCCGATGCACGCATTCGGTGCATGCATTGATACGACCCGTAACGTTAGCACTGATTCAGGGCGATTTAAACGTCTCGCACCACCTTGATGCGCTCTGCGTTCAAGGCGCCTGACTGAATCCAGCGCCATCAGCGCGCTAGAATGCCTGATTAAAATGTCCGATTGGAGACCTCGTCCATGAGCACGCTCGAACAGTTGTACGCCCAGGGTACCGGCCGCGCCGAACAAAACCAGCTGCCTTACGCCGGCGCCTTTCTTCCTGCCGAAGCCTTCGAGCTCCTGCAGCTCGATCCGTCCGTCCGGCTGGTCGACGTTCGTACGCGCGCCGAACTCGACTGGGTCGGCCGTCCTGTCATTGATACATGCGCAGTACGCGCACATTGAGTGGATTCAGTATCCTGGCTCGGTCCCGAACACAGCGTTCATGCAGCAGTTGCGCGAGGTCGCCACGCCCGACACACCCGTCCTATTTCTTTGCCGGAGCGCCGCGCGCTCGAAACTGGCGGCGGTCCTCGCCCAGAAGGAAGGCTTCACCAAAGCTTTCGACCTGCTCGAAGGTTTCGAGGGTGACAAAGACGGACAAGGGCATCGCAAAACCGTGTCGGGATGGTGCTTTCGCGGCTTGCCGTGGCTCGGGGCTTGAATCAGGGCGCGTGACTCGGGACGCATGACTCGGCGCGCGCATCGGCAAGACCGCGCGCCTTGCTTTTAAGCCGCTGCGCCCGGTTCAATTTCTACTATCTCGCCGCCGAGCGCGCTCACGCCTTCGAGCAATTTGTCGAATGCGGCATTTACCGCGTCCGGCTCACCTTTGACGCCAAGATCGATATGCGCCCGCTCGTACACGGCCCCGCGCGTGGCGTCACCGACGCTTGGCAAGCTGAAAACGCGCACGCCGGCGAAATCATGTTCTATTGATTCCATTAGCGGCGTTATCCGCGATTCCGGTAACCCGAAGACCAGCACCGACCGCTCGACATAAGGCGTCGCGTGATGCAGCTCCGCGTATTTGTTGTCCAGCACCCATTCGATCATCGGCCAAGCCATGACGGGAAATCCGGGTACGAAGTGGATGGTCGCCGACCGAAAAGCCCGGAATCCGGTTATAGCTGTTCGGAATGATGCTCGCGCCCTTCGGAAAGGTGCCCATATTCAGCCGATGCAAGTTGTCCGGCCGGTCTAGATCGACCGGATTGTCGCCTGCCGTTTCCCTGATCCGCGCACGGATCAGTTCGGCGGCCTCAGGATGCAGTTCGAGCGGCACCCCGAGCGCGGCCGCGGCGCATTGGCGCGTGTGGTCGTCCGGCGTGGCCCCTATTCCGCCCGTCGAAAACACGATGTCGCCGGACGCAAACGCTCGTTTGAGCGTGGCCGTGATGCGCTCGCGGTCGTCGCCGATATATTCCGCCCAGTCGAGCGCCAACCCGCGCGCCGACAATAGTTCGATAACTTTTGGCAGATGCTTGTCGGTCCTTCGACCGGACAAGATCTCGTCGCCAATGATGATCATGCCAAAGCCCATGAATGCTCCCTGATCTTGAAAATTAGCCGGAAATGCGCATTTCGGTTGGCGCGCCGGGACCGCTCAGCGGAGGCAGCGCAGCAGCGGTTTCCGTCCGCATGCGCTCGAGCGCGTGCAGGCAATAGTGCGCAAACCAGAGTGCCGAAAAAACGAGGATGAATGCATAGATCCAGATGGTCGCCGCCGCGACGACCGGAAACAACGGCAGCAGCCAGACCGACCACGCCCACAGCATGGTCGGCAGAGACCCGAGCAGGCCGCTGATCACGCCGATCCCGAACAACGGCCAACGCGCCCGCCGAACGATGGCCCGCCGTTCCTCTGCGCTGGCATGCAGCGCGAGCGCGTCATAAGTCATCACGCGATAAGTGAGCCAGCCCCACAACACAGGCGGAATGATTGCGAAAAATGGCGGGATCAACCACAGCGGCAGCGTCACGATCAGCAGCACAAGGCAAACGACCGTCGTGATGACTGAATGTCCGAGACTCCCGTACCAGGAACCGCCGCGCCGCATTTCGAGCGATGCGTACTGCCGCCGTGTCAACAGCTTGATCACCGAAGGCATGGAAAGCGTCGCGATAAGCAACAAGATGGTCACGACGATCAACGGAATCGCCATGATCACGATAAAAAACGGCGCTATCACCGCGTGCAGCGACGAAAACCCGATGGAATCGAAGAGCCGGTACATTGCCGATGTCAACGCCCAGCCGTCGAGCCAGTCGCGCGCCGCGCCGGTCAGCGTTTGCCAGAAAAACCACAGGACAGCGCCCCATGCAACGGTCGCTACGGCGAAGGGCATGAACGTCAGCCACAGCATTCTCGGATGAAAAGCGTTCGCGAGCGCGCGCACGAACGAACGCAGCAAGTCATTCATGCAAAGGTCGTCCGAAGGGGAAAGAAGACAGGATAAACCAGAGAGCGCGTGCCGCGCTGCTCGTCCGAATGGCTAACGCTGCAAGCGAAAACAACATCGCCGGCGCGAGGCCGGCGGAAAGGACAAAGAGGACAAAGCCCAGGACAAAGGCGACTACCGAACAGCAGCGCTCAGACGGCCGCTGTATCCGAGTCCGAACCGGGCGCGCGGGTCGCCCGATGCGTCACGATGCGTTCGCGGATGCGTTTGAACGCAAGCCAGTGCTGTTCGATGAAACCATCGCCGTAATTGCGTCCGGGCGTGTCAGCAACGGCCAGTTGATCGCGAATGCCTGTTGGCTCAAGCTCCCGATTCCACGACACGCTCCTGAAAAGCATGTCCCACCAAGGCAGCAGCACGCCGAAGTTGCAGCCGTACGTAGTGCCTTCGTGACCATAGCCAATCGCGTGATGGCGCCGATGGAACGTCGGGCTCACGAGCAGGCGTTCGCCGAGCCAGCCGAAATGCACGCCGGATATTGGCATGCTGAACGCTTTGCATCAGGTTGGTGATCGCGACGAGCACGACGAATTGCGACGGTTGCACGCCGATCACCAGCGCCACGGTTGCAAAAAACCCCGCTTGCAGAATGTTGTCGAGCAGATGGTTGCGGTCGTCGGTCCATAGCGACATTTTTTGCTGGCTGTGATGAACCGCATGCAGTTCCCACCAGATGCCGATCCGGTGCTCCATCCGGTGATACCAATAACCGGCGAAATCGAGCACGACCAGATAGATGAGAAACGCGACGATTGGCTGGGAAGTCACACCCGGCCAAAGGTTGTCGAGTTCAATATTCGCGATATTGTGCAGCCGCAGCCAGCTTTGGAAACCGTCGAAAAATGGCTGAAACGTAAAGAAAAAGAACAGGTTCAGGATGCCGAGCTTCACGATCCATGTGTACAGCGCGTCCACGCGCACGCCTTTGCGGTCCTGCCATTTTTCGGCCGGCCGGAACGCTTCCAGCGGCCGCAGGATTGCGTACATGGCGAGCACTTCGAGCACGCCCACGATCACCCAATAGAGCGCGTCGTACGTGTCCTCGTCATAACCCATCAGCCCGACCTTGAACAGGAACGGCTGAACCACGTCGATGTACAGCCACGTCTGCATTGTCGAAACGACAGTGTCGAGCATGGAGAGGATAGAAGAAAACATGGTGCTCCGTCACTGTTACCGGGCGCCGCCGCTTACCTCGGCGACTCCTCAACCTTCAATTCTGCTACTTCTTCAGCTACCCCGTTCGACCGTCGATTTCAGCCGCCGTTCGGACCGGCCACGGGGGCACGGTCGAAAAAGTAGATCCCGTGCGGCGAGCGGCCCACGGCAATGGTCTGGATAAGCTTACGATTTGTCAGGTCGATCACCCCGACCTTCTTCGCAAACCGGAACGTTACCCAAAGATAACGTTTGTCGGCGGAAAGTTCCATATCGTCAGGACCCGGCAGCAAACCCGTGATGTCGCCGACGTTCGTGAGCGCATCTTCGTCGATGATGCTGATTGTGCTCGCGACCCGGTTGGACACCACGACATGCTTGCCGTCCGCGAGCGAACGGAAGTTGTGCGCGCCGTTGCCCGTCTTGATTGTCTTAACGATTTTCTGGGTGCGCCAGTCCACCACCGCGACGTAATCCGCGCCGGTCATGCCGACCAGCAGGTATTTGTCGTTGGATGTCATCCAGAGGCCGGCCGGCACTTTGCCCACCTTCATTTTCCATTTCACCGTCTGCGTCGCCAGATCGATTGCCGCGACTTCGCCCGACACCTGCAGCGAGATGAACGCCGTCTTGCTGTCGTTCGTGAACGCGATATGACTCGGCATGACCGCCAGCGGAATCCGCTTCGCGATGGAGATATTGGCGCCGTCGTAATGGTAGATATCCAGCCGGTCGAGCCGCAAGCCAGTGGAGACAAACCACTTCTTGTCCGGCGAGAAGCCAACCTGGTACGGATCCTCGATGTTTTCCACCCAGCGTTGCGGCTTGCCGGTCTTCGGGTCCACGAACATCAGGTTGTTGGACACCGAGTTCGCCACGATCAACGACGAATTGTCCGGCGTCGCCATCAAATGGTGCGGTTCCTTGCCAGTCGGAATGGTCGACACGACCTGACGGGTCGCTTCGTCGATAAGACTGAGCGTGGCCTCGCCGGAATTCAGCACGATCACGTTGTTGGCGTGGGCGGGCGCGGCCATGGAAAAGGCGGCGATCAATGCGGCGGATGCGGCAGTCGCGCGAAAGAAACGGGTACGGAAAGAATTACGCATGAAAACTCAGGTCGGAAAACAGCGGCCATTGTAGAACGTTTGCCCTTCTCCGAGTATTGACGCAGAAGGGGTATTCGGCATTTTTTGGCATCCGCGGCGCAAACGCTGCTGCGGCCGGCGTGGATCACGGTGTGTGGATACGGAACGCGCCCTAACGCTGGGTGATCCACGCACGGAGACTGAGACGCGCCGAGGCAAGCAAGAGAGCCGGACGGAATGCGACAAAATTTCACGCATACGTTGTTTAGTTTGCAATCCAAATTATCTTTCGTGAATCGCGACGCTTTTAGGAAAGATCGCGTATTTCGCCAACTCGATAACCGCGATCATCCCGAGCTTCTGAGTCCGAAGCGTAGCAATGCAGGAAGGCTGTCCAACGCCCGAGCGGGCCAGAACTTGCGAGGCGGGAGATCCTCGTTTCAAGGATCCGTTGCATTCAATGCCTCTCTATCACTTTAGACAGGCTCGGGTGCGGCGCATCTCATCGATCAACCCGACATGTATTTGTCAAATTGTTAGACATCCTTCTTTCATGAATAAAATTTTTAAAGCAGTCTGGAACGAATCCTCTGGCTCATGGGTAGCCGCTTCGGAGACATCTAAGTCGAAGAGCAAGCGGTCTTCGTCGGCAAGCAAGTTGGTTATGGTGCAGGCGGTGGTGATTGGCGGTTTGCTTGGTGCATCGTCGGGACAAGCGCTCGCTGACGACTGGGTCGCCACTGGTAAAAGCGCCGGCGACAACACAACTAACTCTTTGGCGGTCGGCGCGTTGTCTGGAACGCTCTTTGAAGAGTCGACCGCTGTAGGCGAAGGGTCGACGTCCGGCAAACATGCCACTGCCCTTGGATTTGCGGCAGCGGCCAATGGGGAGAACGCCGTTGCTGTCGGCGCCGACTCCTTGGCAGTTCAGAACGCAATGGCCGTTGGCACAAATTCTAAAGCGAGAAAGGCTGATGCAATGGCCATTGGAAACGACGCAACGGCTTCGGGCATAGCATCTAGCGCAATGGGCACTCGATCCTCAGCAGAGGGCGACTCGTCGACTGCTGTCGGAAGCGACGCCACGGCTTCTGCGGCTCAGGCTAGCGCTTTGGGAATCAATGCTACGGCATCCGGGGTGGCGTCCAACGCGTTTGGAGCCAACGCCACCGCGTCAGGCGCAGACTCGATTGCAATCGGTACAAAATCAATATCATCGGCCGGGAACTCAGTAGCTATTGGCAAAAACGCCAAGGCTAGCTCTGGCAGTGCACTTGCTTTTGGCGACAACGCCAACGCTGAAAGCTGGGAATCTACCGCCATAGGCGCAAATTCGATCGCCTCGGGTGAAAACGCAACTGCCTTTGGCACTTTCGCGCAAGCGAGAGCCGGAGGCGCTGTGGCGGTCGGAGCCTCCGCAAGAGCGAATGGAGAAAACTCGGTCGCGGTTGGCAACAACTCAGAGGCGGCAACAGACTCTGTGGCAGTCGGCCCTACCTCGACCGCAGACGGTACTGAGTCGACGACTCTCGGGAACAGATCCGCCGCGCATGGCGCGCTATCGAGCGCGTTGGGGGCGCATGCCACCGCTTCGGGCGACGGGTCAACCGCCGTTGGCACTTCCGCAAACGCCGTACTTGAGAACTCAATTGCGATCGGCAACGAAGCCACAGCGTCAGGCGCAGACTCGATTGCAGTCGGTACAAACTCGACCGCGACGGACAGAGCGGTGGCAGTTGGACGCAACGCCAAGGCTGGCACTGACGGTGCACTTGCTTTGGGTGACGGCGCCAACGCAGATGGCTTTATATCCAGCGCAGTGGGCGCATATTCGGCCGCGTCGGGCGATAATGCGACCGCCATCGGCGCTTTCGCCCAGGCGAAAGGCTCGGCCGCCGTGGCTGTGGGAGCCTCGGCAAAAGCGATTGGAGAAAATTCAGTCGCGGTCGGCAACGCCTCCGGCGCGGCAATAAACTCCGTGGCAGTCGGCACTACCGCAGCTGCAGGCGGTACTGAGTCGATAGCTCTCGGGTTCGAATCCGCCGCGAATGGCGGACTATCGAACGCATTGGGGGCGCATGCTGTTGCTTCACGCGACGGGTCAACCGCCGTTGGCGCCGAGGCGCACGCAACTGAAGTCAATGCCCTCGCCATCGGACACTCGGCCATCGCAGCCGGCGCAGAGAGCATCGCAGTTGGGACCTCGGCAAATGCCGCATTTGCGAACTCAATCGCGATCGGCAACAACGCCATCGCTAGTAAGGACAACAGCGTCGCGCTCGGCGCGGGATCGTTAGCAAACATCGGTGCGCAATCCGGCTACATCGCTTATGGTTTGTCGGGTTCGCAAACATCCACGGGCGAAGTGAACGTGGGCGGGCGCACGATCAGCGGCGTCGCTCCTGGCGCAGCCGACACGGACGCGGTCAACGTGTCGCAGTTGAAGGCCGTCAGCGACGAGACGTCGGCCGCAGTGGCAACAGCGGTTGCAGCCTCCGACGGCGCGGTCAAATACGACCGCAACGCCGACGGCTCCGTCAATCACGAAAGCGCAACGCTCGAAGGTAATGGCGGGACGGCGCTTCACAACGTCGCTGCCGGCGTAGAAACAACAGACGCGGTGAACGTCGGCCAGTTGAACGACGCTATCGGTCAGGTGAACTCGTCGGTCGGTGACGCTGTCAACAACGCGGTGAATGTCGCGGTGACTGATGCTGTAAATAGCGCGGTTTCTGATGCCGTTAAAAATGCTGTCATCGACGCCAGCGATCCCTTGTTCAGCGCCGACGGCGCTCGCGCCACGGACGCAGCATCGGCGACCGGCGAGCACTCGGTTGCAGTCGGGGCAAAGGCGGTGGCAAGCGGTATCGGTTCAGTTGCCATGGGTAATGGCGCTCAGGCGTCAGCCGACAACGCTACGGCACTTGGGCAAAACGCCATGGCCGCCGGCAGCGGTTCGGTCGCCATGGGCAACGGTGCGCAAGCTTCGGCTGACAACACCGTGGCGCTCGGCCAAAACTCGGTGGTAACCGGTGCAGGATCGGTTGCGATGGGTAACGGCGCCCACGCGTCGGCAGCGAACGCCGTCGCACTCGGCCAGAACTCTGTCGCGGATCGTGCGAATACGGTTTCGGTCGGTGCAGCGGGCAGCGAACGTCAGATCACCAACGTCGCAGCCGGCACGCAAGGCACCGACGCGGTCAACGTGAATCAGCTGAATCAAAGCACCGGCAACACCCTGAAGCAAGCCAACGACTACACCGACTCGAAGACGGAAGGCACGCGCCGCGATGCCTACGCCGGCACGGCGTCGGCGCTCGCAGTGGCAGGTTTGCCGCAAGCGGTATTGCCGGGCCGAGGCATGGTGGCTCTCGGCGGCGGGACTTATGGCGGCCAATCGGCGGTCGCGCTCGGCATCTCGCAACTCTCCGAAAACGGCATCTGGGCTTACAAGGTCAGCGGCACGACGAGCACACGCGGTCAATTTGGCGTGTCTGTCGGCGCCGGCATGCACTGGTAAGCGGCGCATCACTTAAATAAATAGAAGGGGTGTCGCGGGAAGACAGTACAAGCCCGCGACACTGAATTAATGAAAACAACGGAATTCGATCAAGAGATGAACTTCACCCTCCGCAAGCCATCGCGCGCACTGCCCTTCGCCGCTACGCTCGTCGTAGCCCTTTTGATGTCTGCTTGCGGCACCGGTAGCCGACTTGCGAGCGAAGGCGGTCAAGACCAGCTGGTATTTCCGGCACCCTCGTCAGCATCGAATCTCGGTGGCAGCTATCCGTCGACCGAAGCCTTGCGCAAGCTCAAGCCCGGCATGAACAAGAACCAGATTGCCGCGCTTCTCGGCCGTCCGCAATTTCAGGAAGGGTTTTTCGGCGTCCGCGAGTGGGACTATGTATTGAACGTCACGAACGACGCAGGTGCACCGCAAATGGTGTGTCAGTTAAAGACCGTATTTACGTCGAGTAATGAAGCACGCAATTTCTATCGGAAATGCGGTGATAACGTCGAAACGCTCATCGATGGCAAGTGGCAGAAGTATGCGGTGACGCCAGCAAGCACGCAGGCAAGTGGTCCGGTAGAAGCCGAGCCTGTTGTCCTGTCAGGCGCACCCCTGAGTCTTGAAGTCGAAACAACGAAGTAAGCCAATAGACCAATAGAAGTCAAGAAAGCGGGGGCCGGCTATCAGCCGGCCCTCGCTTTTTTGGCGCCTTCCCCATACAGCGGCCTTATCGCTGCATCGACTCCCACACCTTATACAAGCGCTTGACCGATATCGGCATCGGCGTGCGCAGTTCCTGCGCAAACAGCGACACGCGCAGTTCTTCCAGCAGCCATCTGTATTCGCTCAATCGCGCATCCGCCACACCGCCGCGCTGCGCAATCGCCCGCTGATAGTTTTGCAGCAGCGGCGCAATTTCCGCCGACAACCGCGCGTCCCGCATTGCATCCGCTTTCAACTTATCGATACGCAATGCCATTGCGTTCAGATAACGCGGAAAGTGCGACAACTGCGTGTAAGGCGTATCGATAACAAAACGCTTGCCGATCAACGCGTTCAATTGCGCGACCATATCCGCATAAGGTGCGCCAAACGATTTGGCCTGCGTCAACTTCTTCGACACCGCCGCGTATTCCGCCAGAATCTGCCCGGCCAGCCGCGCTATTTCCTGCGCGAGCAGCGTCAGCCGACTCTTGCCCTGATCGCGCCGCGCGTAGAAATCCGCATCGTTGTCGGGGAGCGGATCTTGCAGGCACGCACGATCCAAAGCCGTTTCAATAATCTGGCTCGCGAGCTCCTCCTGCGAACCCAGCGCCATGTACTGCAACGACATCTCGCGCAACCCACCAAGATTACGTTCGAGATAGCGGATTGGCTCGCGCAACTGCAACGCAAACAATCGACGCAAACCCGCCCGATGAATCCGCGCCGCTTCTTCGGGCGAATCGAACACTTCCACGTCGCAATGCGTGCTCCGATCGACGAGCGCCGGATAGCCGAACAGCGTCTGGCCGCGTCGCCGGATTTCAAGCAGTTCGGGCAACTTGCCGAAGTCCCACGTGGTGAGGTTCTCGTAGAGCGCCGTACTCGATGAATCGGATGCCGAGCTGATTCGCGTAACAGGCGCCACCGCGTCATTGCCACCGTCCAGGGTCGCCCCCGCCGCCAGCTTCTGGAAATGCTGCTGCGCCTGGCCGCCCAGTTCCGTACGCAACTGCGCGAGATTTCGGCCCATCGCGAGTTGCCGGCCGTGTTCATCGATAACTTTGAAGTTCATGAACAAATGCGCCGGCAGCGTTTCGAGCTTGAAGTCCGATGCCTTCATCGCGATCTGCGTCTGCTCGCGAATGTCCGCGATCAACGCTTCGAGCAAACCGCCTGCGCCGAAGGTCTTGCCGCTGTGACGCTCGACGACGCCCGCCGAGAACTCGGGCAACGGCACGAGATGGCGCCGCAACTTCTGCGGCAGCGACTTCAGCAACAACTGTATCTTTTCCTTCAACATGCCGCGAACGAGCCATTCGGAGCGACGGGCATCGACTTGATTCAAGCCGAATAGCGGGACGGTCAACGTGACGCCATCACGCGGAGAACCAGGCTCGAAGTGATAGGTCAGCGTCATTTCAATGCCGGCCATCGTCATCCGCTTGGGGAACAGGTCGGTCGTGACGCCAGCAGCTTCGTGACGCATCAGGTCGTCGCGAGAGAGGAACAGGAGGCGCGACGACGCGCCCTCCTTCTTCTCCTCATCCCGATACCAGCGCTCAAACGACGCGCCAGAATAGATGCCCTTCGGCACGAGCGAATCGTAGAAACCGAAGATCAATTCGTCATCGACGAGCACATCCTGGCGCCGCGACTTGTGCTCCAGCTGTTCGATATCCGCGAGCAACTTGCGGTTGTGCGCGAAAAACGGCAGTTTCGTCTCGAATTCGCCATCGACCAGCGCGCCGCGAATAAACAACTCACGCGCCCGCTCCGGGTCCTGCTTGCCAAAACTCACGCGACGCCGCGCATAGACCGTCAGGCCATGCAGCGTCGCGCGCTCGAACGCCGCAACTTGCGCGGCCTTCTTTTCCCAATGCGGTTCGGAGATCGACTTGCGCAGCAAATGCGCGACCGACTTGCTCAAGCCATTCCGGTTCGATTTTCGCGATACACCGGGCATACAACCGGCTCGTTTCGACGAGTTCGCCCGCCACCACCCAGCGCCCCGCCTTCTTCAACAACGCCGAACCCGGCCACAGATAAAACTTGATGCCGCGTGCGCCGAGGTAATACGGCTCGTCGTCGGCTTTCAGGCCGACGTTGCCGAGCAAGCCTGTCAGCAAAGCGAGATGTATCTGCTCGAACGTGGCTTCGGACTCGTTCAGACGCCACCCATGTTCACGCACGACGGTCAGCAATTGCGAATGCACGTCACGCCATTCACGCAAACGAACGTGATTCAAAAAGTTCGCGCGGCAGGCGTCGGTGAGCTGCTTGTTCGACTTCTTGTGCGCAATCGCGTCCTCGAACCACGCCCAGATTTTTGTCCATTGCAGGAACTCGGAGCGCTCATCGGCGAATTTCTTGTGCGCCAGATCGGCCTGCTCCTGCGCCTCGATAGGCCGGTCGCGCGGGTCCTGCACCGACAGCGCGCTCGCAATGATCAGCACCTCGCGCAACGACTGATGGTCGCGCGCGGCAAGAATCATCCGGCCGACGCGGGGATCGAGCGGCAAACGCGCCAGCTCGCGCCCGAGCGGCGTGAGGGCGTTGTCGTCATCGACGGCGCCGAGTTCGTTCAGCAACTGATAACCATCGGCGATCGCGCGGCCCGGCGGCGGTTCGAGGAACGGGAACGTTTCGATGGCCGTCAGGTGCAGCGACTTCATCCTCAAGATCACAGCAGCGAGCGACGAGCGCAGGATTTCCGGATCGGTGAAACGCACGCGAAGGTTGTAGTCGTCTTCTTCGTAGAGACGAATGCACACGCCGTCCGCCACGCGCCCGCATCGCCCCGCGCGCTGATTCGCCGAACTTTGCGAGATCGGCTCGATCTGCAACTGCTCGACTTTGTTGCGATACGAGTAGCGTTTTACGCGAGCGAGCCCGGTATCGACCACGTAGCGAATTCCCGGTACGGTCAGCGATGTTTCCGCGACGTTCGTCGCCAATACGATCCGGCGCGTGTTCGATGTGCGAAACACGCGCTCCTGCTCGGCGGCCGACAGGCGCGCGAACAGCGGCAAAATTTCCGTGTGCGGCGGATGGTGCTTGCGCAGCGCCTCGGCGGCGTCGCGAATTTCGCGCTCGCCGGGGAGGAACACGAGGACATCGCCCGGGCCTTCGCGGCAGAGTTCATCGACGGCGTCGACGATCGCTTCCATCAAGTCGCGGTCGTTTTCGCGCTGGGTTTTCGGACGATCAGCACGATCCTTTTGCTGCGCGCTCGGCGTGGTTCCCTGCGCGGCCTTGATCGCCGGGCTCTCTTCCTCAACCGGCCGATACCGCACTTCCACGGGATACAGCCGCCCGCTCACCTCGATCACCGGCGCGGGTTTTTCATCGCTGCCGAAATGGCGGGCGAAACGATCGGCATCGATGGTCGCCGACGTCACGATCACCTTCAAATCCGGCCGGCGCGGCAAGATCTCGCGCAGATAGCCGAGCAGGAAATCGATGTTCAGGCTGCGCTCGTGCGCTTCGTCGATGATGATCGTGTCGTACGCGGCGAGCAGCGGATCGGTCTGCGTTTCCGCGAGCAGAATGCCGTCGGTCATCAGTTTTACCGATGCGCCGGGCGAGAGGTTGTCGGTGAACCGGACCTTGTAGCCCACCACTTCGCCGAACGGCGTGCCGAGTTCTTCCGCAATCCGCCGTCCCGTCGCCGATGCCGCGATCCGGCGCGGTTGCGTATGGCCGATCAGCCCTGTGCCGCCCGCACCGAGGCCACGGCCAAGCGCGAGACAGATCTTGGGGAGCTGCGTCGTTTTGCCGGAGCCCGTTTCGCCGCTGACGATCACCACCTGGTTCGCCTGGATCGCGGCAGCAATTTCGTCGCGTCGGGCGGAGACCGGAAGCGTTTCGGGGAAACGAATCGGCGGAATGGGGTTCGGTTCTACTACGCGGCGCGGGCGCGGGGTGTCGCGACGCGGCGAACTCGCGGCGTCGGTTTGCCGATTCGGGCGCTGTTGGGCGTTTGCCGGCGCGGGGTCGCTTTTCTTCGGTCGGGGATCTTGGGTGCCGGGACGGGAAGCGAAGCCGGCGACACTTGCTTCCTCGACCTTCGGACGGCGAGGCGGCCGTTGCTGGATATTCGCCGCTGCTCGCCCTGGGTGTTTTTCGGTCGAAGATTCCGACGCGACTTCCGGAGGCGATTGAGGCGAACGCGTCGCGTCCATCGACGTCTCGGACCCAATTCGCGGCTGCTCCGCCTTGCTGCGTTCGTTGCGACGAAGATCCGAATCGCGTCGATCATTCGCAATCGGCTGAGTCCGCGCCGACGGCGCACCTGAACCCGGCACGGATTGGTTTACATCGCGCGGACGGTCTGAAATGCGGTCCGCCTTCGCGGTCTGCGCGGGGCGTTCCGGTCGAGCATTGCTTTGATGTTCTGTACCACGCGCGCCCTTCGCGGCGGCGGGTTCCCGGCGCGCTCGAGCATGAGCATCGACTGTCGATGGGTTTGCATTCGGGGCCCGTTCCGAAGCACGCGCGATCTTTGGTTGCGCAGCAGCATCGATTGACGGTTGACGGCGTTCATCGACACCGGATTGCGGCGCACGCTGAGCGTTTTTAGCCTGCTGTTGTGCAAAAACATCGGCCGGAGCATGCCCGCGAGGCTTTGGGACATTACTGGCGGCCCGTTCTGTCGCCGATAAATTAGCCTGGGTCCCGGCACGCGAACGACTCTCACCGGAAGTCGCGACAGGACCAGGAGAACTCGCCTTCTCCGACAACAAAGCCGACAACGACGACAGCGAAGACAGCGAGCCCAAGCCACTACGCTCGTCTTTGCGACTCGCAACCTGCCGTGAAGGCAAGGAACCGCTCGACGAACCCTTCGATTGATCGCGGGAAGAAGACGCAGAAGAAGAACCCCCACCTCCCTTCTGCACATTTTTCTTCGCGGTTTGCGAAGAAGGCGCGCTGACCGGCGCCCCCCCCGACGCCCCCGCAAACCGCCGCGCAGCCGCTTCCTTCTTGCGATTGGCGGCGCTCTCAGCGTCCTCCTCCGGCATCATTTTCGCCATCGCTTTCGCGCGCCGCTGCATCGCGCAGCAGCGCTTCACGCAGCTTTTTCAACTGCTCCTGGGGGTCAAGCTTGTCCGCATCGGCGGGACGTTTGGAAACATTCGGCATAGCCCGGCATTATAATCCCGGCATGAATTCTCAAACCGACCTCCCCGCCGCGCATCCGCCGGTTATCGACCGAGCCTGAAGCGCCTGATGAACACGGCCAGTTCGTCGAATGGATGCGCTCCGTCGCGCCCTATATTCACGCGTTCCGAAACAAGACCTTCGTGGTCGCGTTCGGCGGCGAACTGGTGCAGGAAGGACGTCTGAACGCGCTCGTTCAGGACGTCGGACTGCTGCACGCCATGGGCATCCACGTCGTGCTCGTGCACGGTTCGCGACCCCAGGTGGAAGAACAGCTGAACCTGCACGGCGTGGAATCGGAGTTTTCGCACGGCTTGCGCATCACCGACGCCCGCGCGCTCGAATCCGCGAAGGAAGCGGCAGGCGAAGTGCGCCTGGACATCGAAGCGGCGATCAGCCAGGGCTTGCCGAACACGCCGATGGCGCACGCGCACATCAGCGTGGTATCGGGCAATTTTGTGACAGCGCGGCCGGTCGGCATTCTGGACGGCGTCGATTTCCAGCACACCGGCGTGGTGCGCAAGATCGACGGCGATTCCATTCGCCATTCGCTCACCAGCAGCAAACTCGTGCCTGCTTTCGCCGCTCGGTTTTTCGCCGACGGGCGAAGCATTCAATTTGTCGATGGAAGATGTGGCGTCGGCGGCGGCCATTGCATTGCGCGCCGACAAGATCATTTTCCTGACCGAAACCCCCGGTCTCGTCGATGAAAACGGCGAACTGGTGCGCGAAATGTCGCTGGACGACGCGTACAGGCTGCATGAAAGCGGCGAACTGCAAGGCGACGCCGCGTTTTACCTGAAGCACACCATTCGCGCGTGCCGCGGCGGCGTGGCGCGGGCGCACATCATTCCTTACGCGCTCGACGGCAGCATCCTGCTCGAATTGTTCCTGCACGACGGCGTCGGCACGATGATCTCGTACGAGAACCTCGAAAGCCTGCGTGAAGCGACGCCGGATGACGTCGGCGGGATCCTGACGCTGATCGAACCGCTGGAAATGGACGGCACGCTCGTGCGGCGCGGCCGGCATCAGATTGAACGCGATATCGACCATTTCTCGGTGATCGAGCACGATGGCGTGCTGTTCGGCTGCGTGGCGCTGTATCCGTACACGCAGGAGCGTATCGGCGAAATGGCCTGCCTGACGGTCTCGCCCGAAGCGCAAGGTTCCGGCGACGGCGAACGCCTGCTCAAGCGCGTCGAGCAACGCGCGCGGGCGCGCGGCCTCACGCATATTTTCGTGCTGACCACGCGCACCGAGCACTGGTTTCTCAAACGCGGATTCGTCAAGGTAACGGTCGACGACCTGCCCGAAGACCGCCGCCGGCTCTACAACTGGCAACGTAAATCGCTTGTGCTGATGAAGCAGCTTTAACTTATTTCGAGACGTCCGTCCGGCTGCGAGCGCGATCGATTGACGCGGCCGCCCGACGCGAGGCGTCCAGCTACCCCGCTACAGGAGAATGACAGATGGCCCGAACGATTCAATGCGCGAAACTCGGCAAGGAAGCCGAAGGACTCGACTTTCCGCCCCTGCCGGGAGAACTCGGCAAGCGGATCTATGAAACGATATCGAAGGAAGCGTGGCAAGGCTGGCTCAAGCAGCAAACCATGCTGATCAACGAAAATCGCCTGAACATGGCCGATCCGCGCGCACGTCAGTACCTGCTGAAGCAGACGGAAAAGTACTTTTTCGGCGAAGGCGCCGATACCGCGCAAGGCTACGTGCCGCCGACGCCAAGCTGATCGGACGAGTTGTTTTCCGGCGATGAAAAGCCGGCCTTTCCGAGGCCGGCTTTTTCTTTTTGCGAAGCCTTTTCGAACGGGCGAGAGCGCCCTTCTCACGAGCGCCGGTTTGCGCATCGTCTTGCATCGTGCTATCATCTCCTTCTTTCCAACTGCAATTCAAAGTCAATTTCTTAGCAATGACGCGCCTGAAGCATTCATTCAAGCGCTAATTCGAGATATCGGCGAGTGGTTGTGGAGGCTTCCCCGGGTCTGGATTTGCCCGTGGACACGTTGCTCTCAAGCCTTCTCAATCCGTGACACAGCACGCAACCGGACTGCACGCGTTTCTTTCGCGCACTCCTCGCGCCTCCGTTGCCCAATTTAGCTGCGTCCAGCCATCTATTCCCGTAGTACCCGAGCACGTTATCCGTGCACTATCCACGAAGTGCCATTTCGCGACATCGCCGCGAGGCATCGGCATTGTCCATCGCACCGTCAGCGCATCTCTCATGCGCTCGGCGGGCGGGCCAGCGCTTTCAGGTGCGCGCACCGAAACTCGCCTCGTCGCGAAACTGCACTTTCCCGGCAACGTGCGCCTGGCGCACGCCGAACCGTCCCATGGGCGGCTCGGCAACAACCTGGAGCTTTTCTTCATGGCAACACCGAACGACGGCCTCTGGCGACAACCCCAACCCGAAAAAGACCTGTCGCTCGACGACATCACCATCGTCGATAAATCGCTGCTCAAGCGCGCAGTCGGCGCAATGGCGATCGGCAACGCGATGGAATGGTTCGATTTCGGCGTGTACAGCTATATCGCGGTGACGCTCGGCAAAGTGTTCTTTCCGTCGGCCAATCCGGGCGCGCAACTGATCGCCACGTTCGGGACGTTCGCCGCGGCATTTCTCGTGCGTCCGCTCGGCGGCATGGTGTTCGGGCCGCTGGGGGACCGCATCGGCCGCAAGCGCGTGCTCGCGATGACGATGATCATGATGGCCATCGGCACGTTTTGTATCGGCTTGATTCCCACGTACGGAAGCATCGGCATTCTTGCGCCGATCCTGCTGCTCGTCGCGCGTCTGCGTCCAGGGCTTTTCGACGGGCGGCGAGTACGGCGGCGCGGCGACGTTCATCGCGGAATTCGCGACGGACAAGAAGCGCGGTTTCATGGGCAGTTTTCTTGAGTTCGGTACGCTCGTCGGGTTATGTGCTCGGCGCGGGATGTGTTGCGGTGCTGACCGCGACGATGTCCGAGCAATCGCTGCTCTCGTGGGGATGGCGCATTCCGTTCCTGATCGCAGGACCGATGGGATTGATCGGCCTGTATATCCGGCTGAAGCTTGAAGAAACGCCGGCGTTCCAGCGCGAAGCCGACAAGCGCGAAAGCGAAGCGCACAGCACGCCCAAAGAGCAATTCCGCGATATGTTGGTCAAGCAGTGGAAGCCGATGCTGCAATGCGTCGGGCTGGTGCTGATCTTCAACGTGACCGATTACATGGCGCTGTCTTATCTGCCGAGCTATCTGTCCGCCACGCTGAAATTCAACGAAACGCATGGGCTCTTCATCGTGCTGATCGTGATGGTGCTGATGATGCCGATGACGCTTGGCGCCGGCCATCTGTCGGACAAGGTCGGCCGCAAGCCGGTGATGCTGTTCGGATGCGTCGGGTTGCTGCTGCTGTCGATGCCCGCGCTGACGCTGATCCGCATGGGCACCGTGCTGCCGATTTTCAGCGGCATGCTGATCCTCGGCGTGTTGCTTTCGTGCTTCACCGGCGCGATGCCGTCGGCATTGCCCGCGCTCTTCCCCACCAAGATTCGCTACGGCGCGCTCGCAATCGGCTTCAACGTGTCGGTTTCGCTGTTCGGCGGCACGACGCCGCTGGTCACCGCGTGGCTGGTTTCATCGACGGGAAACCTGATGATGCCGGCGTACTACCTGATGGGGGCATCGGTGATCGGAATCGTCTCGGTGCTCGCGCTCGCATGAGACGGCCAGGAAGCCGCTGAAGGGTTCGCCGCCGTGCGTGGGTTCGCGCTCGGAAGCGCATGCCGTGCTGCGCGGTGTTCGGCAAGCAGCCGAAATGGACGACCGGATGCCGCGAAGCGACGCCGCGCACACGCATCAACTGATCGATCGGTTGTGCTCGTCGATTCGTTAAACAAAGAGGCCGTTCCAGCTTTCGCTGGATGGCCTCTTTTCTTTGCGTCGCTCAAAGCGGAACCGTCGATGCCGCCATTCATTCGATCAGCGGCACGATCTCGACCTGCACCTCGCCCTTGTCGATCAGCATGATGCCGAGCGTCACCGGCAACTTGAATCGACGTGGCCCGGCGCTTCCCGGATTGACGAACAGCGTCGCGCCGCGACGCTCGATCAAAGGCTTGTGCGAATGGCCGGTGACGACCACGTCGATACCATCGAGCCGCTTCGGAACATCCGCTATATCGTGGACGAGATGAATCGCCGTACCGCCGATATGAAACGTCAGCGCTTCCGGCAGGTCATCGATCCGCGCGCCCGAGTCGTTGTTGCCGCGAACCGCGGTGACGGGCGCGAGCGCGTTGAGCGCATCGAGCACGGCGGGATTGCAGATATCGCCGGCGTGAATGATGTGCTCGCAGCCGCGCAACGCGTGAAGCGCTTCGGGGCGCACGAGGTTGTGGGTATCGGAGATGATGCCGATGCGGATCGCAGATGACATGGGCTTCGCTCGCAGGACTTATGGCCCGAGCGTAGCACTGTTCATGCGAGGCAGCGAGCAGCTCTTAGCTCTTCGCGTCAGCAGCACTTTCTCCATGCGGCGGTCGGGCACGAGCCACACGACCGCGACGATCGCGTACAAGGCCGCGGCGATCCACGGCTCCCAGAACGACGCGGCAATCGCGACGAGATACAGCACCACCGAGAGCTTGCCCTTGCGATCCGCGCCGATCGCGCGCTCGAGCATCGAGTTGGCGCCATGCAGGCCGATCAGCGCGCGCGTGAGGATGTACCACGCGACCGCCGTCATGAAGAGATCGAAGCCGTAGAGCGCGGTCGGCCAGGACGCCAGGTGGTTCTCGCCCATCCAGTTGGTGGCGAACGGGAACAGCGACAGCCAGAACAGCACGTGCAGGTTCGCCCACAGCACGCTGCCGTTGACGCGTCTGGGCCGCGTGCATCAGGTGATGGTGGTTGTTCCAGTAGATGCCGACGTACACGAAGCTCAGCACGTAGGCGCAGAAACACCGGGACCGAGCGCGCCGAGCGCGGCGAGATCGGCGCCGTGCGGCACCTTGAGTTCCAGCACCATGATCGTGATGATGATGGCGATCACGCCGTCGCTGAATGCCTCGATCCGATTCGTGCCCATCCTCGTCCTCTCTCGTTTTTCTTTGTTGTGACGCCGGCCTGTGACACACAGCATGGCTGCATGGCGCGCACCCGCGCGCGCAGCAAATTATGCGCGAGCGACCTGGCGTTGTCGATTTAGCGTGAACGAGGGAAAGGACGCGTGGTGGTTCGATTAAATGCAATACAGCGAACCATCAGGAAGCTTGAATATCCAGGCATCGAGGTATGAAGCCATTGCAGCAGTTGCAAGCCTGCACCGGCCGCGAAATCGACAGCCCGATCCCGAACGCGTGCGTTCACGCCATGCGCCGATAGAAACGTTTTTCATGCTCGCCTCCTGACATCGATGCCGGACTCGTTGACCCGCTCGTTGCTTCCGCCAACCAGCGACAGTGGATTTTCATGTACCTGAATACGCGGGCCCAGGTTCGAATGGATGCAGATCGGGAGAATATTTTTCGTCTTTTCCCCGCGGAATACGGCGAAAGCTGCCGAAGAGAATTTATGCACCCGATGAAAACCGGCCGCACAATCGCCGAAAAGCAGCCAGAAGCGAGACGTTCGCGCCGCTCTGGATTGGCCCGCCGGCCGTCCGATGGTAGAATCCCGTCCGCTTGGCGGGGTGATGAAATTGGTAAACATAGCGGACTTAAAATCCGCCGCCTAACGGCTTGCCGGTTCAAGTCCGGTCCCCGCTACCAGCGTCAGATTGATTGAACGTCCCTGAAAGAAAGGGATGTTTTGCTGCCGCGCGAAGCTCAACGCAATAATTACTGTATATTCATACAGAAGCGGATCAACGCCGTTGCGCACTTTCCGGATTTCATTTGGCCTGGCTGAAAGGAAACGAGAAAGAAGCACCGGTCGCGCACGGCAGACCCGTTTTATCGATGCTGAAACCGCCAGTCATCCTGTCTTCGCTTAACCGACTGAAGTAGACTGCGCGTCCCACCTAGCGCGAGCCATCATGAAACATCGAACCTTTTATGCGGTGGCCGCTGCTGCCGTTCTTACCTGCACCGCAGGCTGCACGACCCCGTACCGCAACGGCCAGGAGTGCAAGGCCAAGATGGTCGAGACCTACCCGGCCACTCAGCCCAAACTGAGCTATGAAATACCTCGTGTCGCATACCAGGGTGCGCGTGTCGTGGTCGAAGGCAGCTACACCAAAAAGATTCCGCCCGCGGGCGTGACCCCCATCAAGATAACATCGGCGCAGGTACAAGCAGCCGTCGAATGCACGTTTGAAGGCGACAAGCTCAAGACATTCCAGTGGCTGACACCTGCGGATCTCGCAGAAAAGTACCCGCTGAAACCGGACGCCGCCGCGACACGGAGTAAACGCATTCCGCAAGTTCGGAAGACATGGTCCAGTCGACACGTCAACGAACCCAGCGGACTTCGCGCACCGGCCAAGACGGCCGCAAATGCCAGTTGCCGATCGTGCACGGGCGCCGCGGCCAGCGGACGCCCGTCGTCTTTAGTATCATCAGCGGCTCGCTTCATGCGTTGAATCCTCGAGCCCTCGCCCATGTCCGCTGCCGCCACCGATTCAAATTCCCACGCCCCGCATCAGCCGGACACCACCCCACCAGCCCCACCAGCACTACTCGCGGACAACGCTGCTCGTCCTGGCGACGATCGCAGGCGTATCCGTCGCTAATATTTATACGAATCAGCCGCTGCTCGCGGCGTTTCGTGCGTCGTTCCCGGAAAGCGCCGGGCTGATCGGCGCGGTGCCGGCCGTCACGCAACTCGGCTACGCGATCGGCATGTTATTGCTCGCGCCGCTCGGCGATCGCTTCGACCGCCGCCTGATCATCCTTCTGCAACTGGCCGCACTCGGCATCGCGCTCGTCGCGGCAACGGCCGCGCCCACGCTCGGCGTGCTGATCGCCGCGAGCCTGGCGCTCGGTATCGTGGCAACCATCGCGCAGCAAGCCGTGCCGTTCGCCGCTGAACTCGCGCCGCCGGCGCAACGCGGTCACGCGGTCGGCACGGTGATGAGCGGCTTGCTGATCGGCATCCTGCTTGCACGCACGGTCTCGGGTTTCGTCGCGGAGTATTTCGGGTGGCGAGCGGTGTATGGCGCCTCCGTGGCCGCGACCATCGCGCTCGCCGTACTCGTGGTCATGCGCCTGCCGCGCAGCAAGCCGACTTCGACGCTGCCCTACGGGAACCTGCTCGTGTCGATGTGGCATCTCGTGGTCGAGTCGCCGGCGCTGCGCGAGGCATCGATGACCGGCGGCGCCTTGTTCGCCGCGTTCAGCATCTTCTGGTCGGTGCTCACGTTGCTGCTCGCGGGCGAGCCGTTCCATCTCGGCCCTCAGGCAGCCGGTCTGTTCGGCATTGTCGGTGCAGCGGGCGCGCTGGCCGCGCCGCTCGCCGGCAAGTCGGCGGACAAGCGCGGGCCGCGAGCGGTAGTTTCGCTGTGCATCGTGCTCGTGGCCGTCTCGTTCGTGGTGTTCGCGCTGTCGGGACGCAGCCTCGTGGGCCTGGTGATCGGCGTGATCGTGCTCGATATCGGCGTGCAAGCCGCGCAGATATCGAATCAATCGAGAATCTACGCGCTCAAGCCGGAAGCGCGCAGCCGCGTGAATACCGTGTACATGGTGGTCTATTTCATTGGCGGCGCGGTGGGATCGGCTGTCGCATCGCTGGCATGGCATGCGTTCGGATGGGTCGGCGTGTGTGTCGCGGGACTGGCGGCCACCGGGCTTGCCGGCTTGAGCCATTCGCGAAGCCGTTCGAAAAGCGCCGTGACTCGGAGCGTCCTGAATCACGCTGCACGCCCCTCGCGCGATTAATCCCGCGCGCGGGCGTAGTGATGCAACGCGTCGAGAACGCGGTCGAATTCCAGGGATTTATCGAAGAAATGGCGCACGCCGTATTGCAGGCAGCGCTCGCGGTAGGCCGGCAGTGCATGGTTCGTCAGCACGGCGGCGAAGGTCGAATCGGTCATTCCGGTGCGTTGCAAATATGCCAGCACCTCGACGCCGGAGCCGCTGCTTCAGTTGCAGATCGACAATCACCGCGTCGAATCTCTCCGCTTCCAGCAGCGCCGATCGCCGTCTCGGGCGTATCCGCCCAAGCGGTGACCTGCAGTTCGCCGGACGCATCGATCGCTTCCACCAGGCTGCGCCGGATCAACGGCGAGTCCTCGATCAACAGCACGCTCAGCGGCCGCTTATGCGCGAGACCGGTTTTATCGACGATCGTTTGTTGGCCCACGGCGGGCATCCTCCTACTCGATCAAACCGTTCTTGATCGCGTAATACGTGAGATCGGCATTGTTCGCGAGCCGCATTTTTTCGAGAACGCGCGCGCGATACGTGCTGATCGTCTTCACCGATAAATGCAGCTCCTCCGCTATTTCGGTCGGAATCTGGCCGCCCGCGAGCTTGCAAAAAATCTGGAACTCCCGCTCCGACAACGCTTCGTGCGGACGCTCGGTCGCGGGTTTTTCGAGCTTGTCGGCAAGCGCGTCGGCGATGAATTCCGACAGGTAACGGTGGCCCCGCGCCACCGTCCGAATGGCCCGCACGATTTCGTCGGGCGCCGCGTCCTTGTTCAGATACCCGTTGGCGCCGGCGCGCAGCAGATTGATCGCGTACTGGCTTTCCGGATACCCCGACAGCATCAGCACGCCCTGCTCCGGGCGGATCTGCTTGATCACGCGCAAGGTGTCGATACCGTTCTTGTCCGGCATCGCGATGTCCAGCAACACGACGTCGAACGCGCTTTCACGCACGCGCGCGATGGTTTCGTCGCCGGTGGACGCTTCGGCGGCGACTTCCATGTCGGGTTCATCGGCGACGAATTGCCGGAATCCGCTTCGCACAATGGCGTGATCGTCCGCTATCAACACTCGAATCATCTGCGCTGCCTGCGGCCATTTTTATGGTGAATCATTGTACCGACGACGCGCGGCGGGAATCATCCCGCCGCGCGTCGTCCTGGAGCTTCAGTCATGCTTCTTTAACGCTAACGCGCATCAGCCGTCGAGGCCGTCGAGCAGGTCGGCCATGTCGTCGGCGTGCTCTTCCTCGACCGCCAGGATCGTTTCGAAAATCCGGCGCGTGGTGACATCCTTTTCGCCGAGGTAGCGAATGATTTCAGCATACGTGTCGATCGCAATGCGTTCCGCGATCAGATTCTCGCGAATCATGTCGATCAGATTGGCGCCTTCCTTGTACTCGGAATGCGCGCGTGACGCGAGGCTGTCGGGTGCGAAATTCGGCTCGCCGCCCAACTGGACGATGCGCTCGGCGATGGTATCGGCATGTTCCTGCTCTTCGGTCGCGTGCTGCGCGAATTCCGACGCGACGGCTTCCGAATGGATGCCCTTCGCCATGAAGTAATGGCGTTTATAGCGCAGCGTGCAGACGATCTCCGTTGCGAGCGAATCGTTCAGCAGCTTCAGCACGACTTCCTTGTCAGCGCCATAGGTCGACGTAACCGAGCCATCGTCCATATGCTGACGCGCGTTGGCGCGAATTTTTTCCATGTCCAGTACGAACGGATCGGACTTGCTGCCGGCTTCCTTCGATTGTGCCGGTGCAGCTTTTACAGCAGACGATTTCGACATTGATGTGCTCCAGAAAGAGAATGGATCTTTTGTTCGGCGGTTGGACAGGTTCGTGACGGCAGCCTCGCCGGATACATAACAGCATGGACCGCCGTCCACAGTCACTTTCAGTCACCGCCTCGCATACGGCGTGCCTGCTCGCGAACATCACGTTCGGAACACGCCCAGCAGCAACGTAACAACGAAAACCACGAGAAAGATGTAGAACAGAATCTTCGCGATCTCTGCAGCGCCTGCTGCAATCCCGGTAAAACCGAACACAGCCGCAATAATCGCAATGATGAAAAAAACAACGGCGTAATGAAGCATGGCGACCTTCCCTCCTGTGAGTTCTTATCGGCCTCGGATCAAGTCGTTGAATCCGGCTTTCGGGATGGACTCGAGTCGCATTTAAATAACGAGCGGTTAAGACCGCTAATCGACTATTTTCTTCGTCACGATAAAACCGAGCACGAGGAACACCACGCACAAGATCAGGAACAGCACGAACAGGAACTTCGCGATGCTGGCCGCGCCCGCCGCCACGCCGGTGAAGCCGAGCAAGCCCGCGATGACGGCGACGATGGCGAAAAACAATGCCCACTTCAACATGATCGGTTCCCCAATAAGGTTGGACTAGTAACAGAATGTTAGCGAGGCGGTTATGAACTGCCATCTGGATGCACGCCGTTTTTCGTGTAGGACATCACCGACAAACGCTTTCAATTCACTTCTCGGCTAATCCGGCCTGTCGTCAATCAAAGCACTAGTCAACGTAATTCGATCAGCCCGGTACGGCGTGAAAAGTTACACTGGCCGGACAGAAAACCCGGCGGCTTCCCTATGACTTCCTCTTTGCACGAAGGCGGCGCGGCGAATCCGGCAGCGGGCATCACGCGGCGCGCAACCCGGTTCAGCACGCGTCTGAATGGCTTGGATGCGCCGTTGGAGCTGGGCCGTCGCGATGACCGTAGCCATTGTGATTACCGTTGGCGGCCTGGTGATACTCGAATCCGGCAACCCGCAGCGGGCATCACGCGGCGCTCAACCCGGTTCAGCACGCGTCTGAACGGTTGGATGCGCCGTTGGAGCTGGGCCGTCGCGATGACCGTAGCCATTGTGATTACCGTTGGCGGCCTGGTGATACTCGAATCCGGCCGCATGCGGATTGCCGCGGAATACGAGACCGCGCTCGACGCGAAAGGCGCCACCACGCAGTTGACCGCGCTGGCGGCGGATATCGCGTCCCTGACTGCCGATGAACGCGCGTTCCGTCTCGCGCCGGACAACACCTACACCGCCCACTACAACGCAGCGGCGGCGCGGATCAAACAAACGGTTGCGTCGCTGGATGCGTACTATCGGCGCAAAGCGGACGACACCGCGCTCGCCAGTTTCAAGCAGATCAGCACGATCCTCGATGCGCGGATCAACGCGGGACTCGCTGCCCGCTCCGGTTCAGACGCGCATCGAGTACCGATATCCTCGACAGCGCGCTCGCCCTGCTGCGTCTGAATGAAGAACGCCGGGCGCAGTCCGCGCTCGACGCGAGCCGCGCCGACCAGCGCATTTCCACGATCTGCGTGGGCGCGTTGTGCGCGTTGAATATCGTGTTGTTCCTGCTGTTGTTTCGCAATCTCGGTATCCAGTTGGACAAGCAAGACCGTGTGCAGCAAAAACTGATTACGCAGCAAGAAGAGCTCGACCAGCTCGTGTTTGACCGCACGCGGCAACTTGAGGCGCTCGCGTGGCATTTGCAATCGGTGAGTGAAAACGAGAAGACCCAGCTTGCCCGCGAACTGCACGATGAACTCGGTTCGATCCTGACGGCCAGCAAGATGGATGTGGCGTGGGTCAACAACAAGCTAAAAAGCGCCGAGCCCGCGATGGCCGAGAAACTCGGCCGTGCGCTTGCGAATCTCGATCAGGGGATTGCGCTGAAGCGGCGGATTATCGAAGACATGCGGCCAACCGTGCTTGCCAATTTCGGGCTGGTCACGGCGTTGCGCACCCTCGCCGATGAAACCGCGCAACGCACCGGCTGGACGCTCGAACTCGCGCTCCCCGACGACGACATCAAGCTCGGCGAAGAAGTCGAAATCGCGTTGTTCCGGGTCGCGCAGGAATCGTTGACCAACGCGGCCAAATACGCGCGGGCGTCGAGCGTGTCGATTGCGCTGGCGCTGGATGACGAGCGGGTATCAATGCATATAGCCGATGACGGCGTCGGCATCCGCCCACAGGATCTGCAGCGCACGCACACGCACGGACTGCTGGGCATGCGCCAGCGGGTCAGCGCGCGCGGCGGGCGCATCGAGATCGAACGACGACAGCCGCATGGCACCGATATCCGCGTCACCATGCCCCGCGCGCGTCAACTTCGATGCTTAAGGGTTAAGGAATCGGACGCCCGTTGGCTCTTTGCTGGCGCCCGGACTTCGCGTGTAGGACGACGCCGACACAAGTTACAGACTGCGCCGACACGATAAAAACATCCGCGCCTACAGCTTGCGAACGCGCAGTTTTTTATGATTCATCAGACCGGTGTGGTCGATCGAAGCGAAGTAGTCGCCATGGGTTTTCTTGCTTGTTCAAACCCGGCAAAACCGCTTCAAGGATCGGTCGTAGCCAAGGCCGCAATGTGTCTGGCAACTGCTTTTGCTGTTGGACGCCGGCGGCCAGGATTCGAACATCGGGCACGCGTTCATGGCCGAACGGCCAGCGTACCCGCATCAAACTCAAGGGGAATTGCTCATGACTCGACTTATCGCTTTGCTGTTGATCGTCGGAACTGCCGCACTCGCAGCTTGCAACACGGTGGCCGGCGCCGGCCAGGACCTTTCGAAGGGCGGCAACGCCATCACGAATTCGGCCGATAAGCACAACGCGGAGTAAGTGAGAAAGCGGCGCCAGATAGTTAGCGGTTAGTGGTCCCTGGCACGCTGGCAATTTGCTGACCTCGGTCTTTACCGGCTCCCGGGCTTTGTGACGTCCCGCCGACGACAGAACGGGTCGTGGAATCGTTGGAATACATTGAAACGATCGATCAAACGAACCTCCCTGGCGGAGGTTCGCTTTTTTGTGCCTCAGCTAAGGAAACACGAACGCGCGTCAGCCTAAAGAAGACGGTAAAGCGGTCCAGCTTCCGGCCTCGGGACGTTGGGTGATGCGCTCGATCGGCTCCGCCGCCTGCGATTCGATAAGGCCGCCGATCAGATCGGCGAAAGGCTTGATGTTCCGGTACGTGCTGGCCTGCTCGAGCGCCGCCAGATACGCGGTACGGGACTGAACGGTCACGATGGTCCAAAGATAGCCGCCCGTGGTCAGCAGGTAGTTCATGAGAAAGCGGCTGAGGCGGCCATTGCCATCCATGTACGGGTGGATAAACACGAAGATGAAATGACCTAATACCGCTCGCACGCCCGGGTGCTCTTCCGCCTGCAGCAGGTCGAAGAGAGCCGGCATGCAATCCCGGACCGCTTCAGGCGCGAGCGGTACATGCAACGCATTTCGAATGAACACGTTGTTGTTGCGATACCCGGCCAGATCGCTTGCCTTCAAGATACCCGCGGTCACGCTTGGCGAAAACAGCGTCACGTACCACTGTGAAAAATCTCGCTTGAGGGTGGCAGAAGGATCGTCGGCTTGAGCCACTACCCGGCCGATCAGGGAGCGGACCCGGGCATGGGTCTCCGCGTAACCTTTAGCCGCCATGGCATCCCGCGTCAGCCACGGTTCTGTCTTTTCTCGACTATTCGGCCGACCCATAAAAAACGGCGGACCGTTTCTCCGGAATTGCCCGAAACGGTCCGCCGTTTTTGATACTGCCGGTCGTCACGCCGATCGTCAAACCAGCCCGCGCCTCTTGTAATCGAACCAGAACGACAAAGCCACGCTCGCCAGGATGATGAGGGTCGCCATCACGGTCCACTTCGTGATCACTTCGCCGAGAAACAGCGCGCCTATCACCACGGCCACCACGGGATTCACGTACATGCAGCTGCTCGCGATAATCGGACTCGTGTGGCGAATCAAGTACGCATACGCGACATACGCGGCCATCGAGCCGACGAGCATCAGGTAGAGGTAAGCCAAAAACGGCGTGAAGCCCATGCTCACAATACGCTCGCCCGACACCCACGCAACGATTGTCGCCATCGCGCCGCCCAGGCCGATCTGCAGCGCAGTCGATACCAACAGGTCAGACGGCAGCTTCAGACGCCCCGCGAGAAACGAGCCGCCGGCCCAGAAAACCGCGCCGCACAGGATCGCAAGACTGCCGGCGGTCGAACCCGACGACGGATCGCCGTGATTCAGCAACGCAATCCCGACCAGCCCAAGCCCGACGGCGACCCACTCGCCCTTCGCCACTTTGCGGCCTGCAATGGCGGCGATGACCGTGGCGAACAACGGCACGGTCGCCACCATGACGGCAGCCGTGCCGGTTTCGACCGTGCGCATACCGAACGCGAGCATCCCGCTCGACAAACCCACGAGCAACGTTCCGACCAGCCGCGGCGTTTCGCACTTCGGCGAAAGTCGGCCAGACCGGATCCCGACGCGCAGCAAATATGAACAAACCGATGCCGGCGAACAGGTTGCGCAACCCGGACAGCATCAGCGGCGGGAACGATTCCAGCGACAGATGCACCGCCATGTAGGTCGAACCCCATACGAGGTACACCACGCAAAGGGCAAGCGCCACGCGGCCGCTGCGCGTCGCGGGAAGCCGGAACGGGAAATGGCCGGGAAGATTGAACGGCCGACGCGCGGGGGTATCGGCTGCGGGGTTGCGGGCTCGTCACGCCCGGCAGAACGTCCGGCGACGCCGAAGATGGCGATGGCGCGCCGGCTGCTGCCTGCGGAAACGGCAGCACATCAGCCGAGGGCTGCGACTGCGGTGGCACGAACTGCTGGTGGTGGCGAATCAGAATCCGGCAAACGCGGCGGCAACGGTGTAGACATCCGTTACTCCGCGACGAAGATGATTGCAACGTCAGCCGGCCAGACAGGCAGGCTGACAACCGCCGGTTTCGCTTCGCCCGAAACCAGGGGAAGCGAAGAACGGCGCGCATGCCGCTTGAGCGTCGCGGCAAAACGGGCAAGGCAGGACAACATGTCGGAAGCAGAAAAAGGGGTCGGGCAACAACGTGCCGAAGCTCGATAACGGCTTGAAAAGCCGGCAGGAGCCGCCGCGAGTTTGCCGGAGCGTTTCGGGTGAAAAGATCTTGGAACGCATCCGGGAAAACACGGTGGTCGTCATTATGCAGTAAGCAATGCAGACGCACGCGTGAGTGTTACAGATGGTTGCCAACACGCTACGGCGAGGTGTATTGTTGCGGCTGCTAACGCGGGGGTCCTGCGCTGCACATCGCAATCCGTCACCGGATTGTCCGTGTGTCGCGGGTGAGAAATACCCTTTGAACCTGATCTGGATAATGCCAGCGCAGGGAAGCGTTCGGATTTTGCAGCGCTGGGGTCTTTTCTCTTTCTCGCGCATCCCCGCCAAGTCCGCCCGCCTCCTTCTCTGCTTTTCTTCGGTCTCCCGTAGCTAGCGTTTGACTCAGCCGTTTTTCGTGCGATTCCGCGCTTGGCGCTTTTTCGCCGGCCGGCTGGGAAACACCCGTCCCCACAGCAACCATCTGCATGGGACCGGGGTAAGCGCATGGGACCGGAGTCAAGCGCTCAAGCGCCAACTCCGGTCGACACGCTAACTCCGGTCGACACAGGAGAGCCGCATGAACGCCAATCCGAAATTCCTTTCCGCCGACGCCCATCGTCGATGCTGCCGCCATCGCGCCGCTGCCCAATTCACGCAAGATCTACGTGACGGGCTCGCGCCCCGACATCCGCGTGCCGATGCGCGAAATCACGCAATCCGATACCAACGAAAGTTTCGGCAGCGAAAAAAATCCGCCGGTCTATGTCTACGATACGCTCGGGCCCGTACTCGCGATCCGGAAGCCAAGATCGATATCCGCTCGGGTCTGCCGGCGTTGCGCCAGGGCTGGATCGAAGAACGCGGCGACACCGAATCGCTCGGTGGTCTCTCGAGCGACTTCGGCCGCGAGCGCGCCGCCGATCCGGCCACCGCCGACCTGCGCTTCAAGGGCCTGCATCGCACGCCGCGCCGCGCCGTGCCGGGCAAGAACGTCTCGCAGATGCACTACGCGCGCCAAGGCATCATCACGCCGGAGATGGAATACATCGCGATCCGCGAGAACCAGCGCCGCGCCGAATATCTGGAATCGCTGCGGACGAGCGGCCCGAACGGCGAAAAGCTCGCCGCGATGATGGGCCGCCAGCATCCGGGCCAGGCGTTCGGCGCCAGGCCTTCGGCGCCGAACGCGCCCAAGGAAATCACGCCCGAGTTCGTGCGCGAGGAAGTCGCGCGCGGCCGCGCGATCATCCCGGCCAACATCAACCACCCGGAAAGCGAGCCGATGATCATCGGCCGCAATTTCCTGGTGAAGATCAACGCGAACATCGGCAATTCGGCGGTGACCTCGTCCATCGGCGAAGAAGTCGACAAGATGACCTGGGCGATCCGCTGGGGCGGCGACACGGTGATGGATCTCTCCACCGGCAAGCACATTCACGAAACGCGCGAATGGATCATCCGCAATAGCCCGGTGCCGATCGGCACGGTGCCGATTTATCAGGCGCTCGAAAAGGTCAACGGCAAGGCCGAAGACCTGACCTGGGAAATCTTCCGCGACACGCTGATCGAACAGGCCGAGCAAGGCGTCGATTACTTCACGATCCACGCGGGCGTGCTGCTGCGATACGTGCCGCTGACCGCGAACCGCATGACGGGCATCGTCTCGCGCGGCGGCTCGATCATGGCGAAATGGTGTCTCGCTCATCACAAGGAAAGCTTCCTGTACGAGCACTTCGAAGACATCTGCGAAATCATGAAGGCCTACGACGTGAGCTTCTCGCTCGGCGACGGCCTGCGTCCCGGTTCGATCTACGACGCCAACGACGAAGCCCAGCTCGGCGAACTGAAGACGCTCGGCGAGCTGACGCAGATCGCGTGGAAGCACGACGTGCAGGTGATGATCGAAGGTCCGGGCCATGTGCCGATGCAGCTCATCAAGGAGAACATGGACCTGCAACTGCGAATGGTGCGACGAAGCGCCGTTCTACACGCTCGGACCGCTCACCACCGACATCGCGCCGGGTTACGACCACATCACGTCGGGCATTGGCGCGGCGATGATCGGCTGGTTCGGCACGGCCATGCTCTGCTACGTCACGCCGAAGGAACACCTGGGGCTGCCGAACAAGGACGACGTGAAGACCGGCATCATCACGTACAAGCTCGCCGCGCACGCCGCCGATCTGGCGAAGGGCCATCCGGGCGCGCAGGTGCGGGACAACGCGTTGTCGAAGGCGCGCTTCGAATTCCGCTGGGACGACCAGTTCAACCTCGGTCTCGACCCGGACAAGGCGCGCGAATTCCACGACGAAACCCTGCCGAAGGACTCAGCCAAAGTCGCGCATTTCTGCTCGATGTGCGGCCCGCACTTCTGCTCGATGAAGATCACCCAGGACGTGCGCGAATATGCGGCGAAGCAAGGGGTATCGGATATCGAAGCGCTGAAGCAAGGCATGGAAACGAAGGCGATCGAGTTCGTGAAAAAAGGCGCTGAGATTTACCAGCGCACCTGAGAACGAGCGAGCCGGGCGCGCGCAAAACGCGCGACGACCCGGTCACAAATAAAAGCGGCCGTGTCGCATGTCATGTGCGACGGGCCGCTTTTCGTTTGCAGGGTTAGGAGGATTTGGAGGGCGCGCAATTTCACATTTGTCTGCCGAATACGATGATCGGGCACTGTTTCTGCTTCTACATTGAAAGAATCGGCAGGAACTGTCTTTTCGCCGCCGGGTTGGACGTGGACAGTCAGGCTCATCTGCTCAACGAGCCTCGCCGGTTTAACCGCAACCCGTCACACCTTCGTGATTCATCGTTTTGGAGAGTTGAAATGGACAAGATCAAACAGATTGGCGCTGCTGCTCTCATCGCCGCACTTCTCGGCGGCCTGTCTGCATGCGATCAAATGACAACGCGTCAACGCGATACGGCGGTCGGCGCGGGTATCGGCGGCGTAGCGGGGGCGGCACTCGGTGGCAACGCGCTGTCGACGGTGGGCGGCGCGGCCGCAGGCGGCCTGATCGGTAATCAGGTCGGCAAGTAGGTTGATGCAGCGTGAATAAGCGTATCGGATGATCTTTCGTTCGATACGCTTTGTCCGGTCGTTCTGCGCGCCCCGTCACTTCGACAACAGCGTGGCGGGTAGCAACCGAACTCAAGTACTTGAGCGTGCCCGATCCCGGCGTTGAGTGAAACAGACCGAAACATTGGGGCATGCGCCCGTGCTTTCCCACGTTTCGGCGATGCGCTAGGCTCCCGACATCCCGTTCATTCGAACGGTCGCGTTTCGACGCAATGAGGAGTCGCATCATGAGCCCGAAGCTCGCACTATCCGCCCTCGTGGGCGCTTTGAGCTTGAGCGCTTGTTACTACGTGCCGTATGGTGCATACGGTTATTACCCAGCGTATCCGCCCTATCCGGGCACGCCCCGTAGTCAGCACAGCACAAACGCAGCAGGAGATTCCTGTCGCGCCAGCGGGCGCGTCCGGCACCGGCTATGCGCAGAGCTATCAAGGCGCCGACAACGCCACCGCGTCCGCCTATGCGTCAACCACACCGCCGCAATACGTTGCTGCGCCGCCTGTCGTCTATGCGCCGTATCCCGCTTATTACCCGAGCTACCCGGTCTACGCGCCCTATCCGGCCTATTACGGCGGCTACGGTTATCCCGCATACGGTTACGGCCCTTCGCTGTCGGTCGGCTTCGGCTGGTACGGCGGCGGTGGGCGCGGACATTATTATCGTCACTGAAGCGACTAGCGGTCACTGAGCGGTTCGCCCTTTGCGTTACTGCGCAGGCGCGCCTTACCCGTTCGATGTAACGCTTCCACACAAACCGCGCTGGGAATAGCGCGGTTTGTTGTTGTGCGCCTTGTGTACCCCTCCAGTGCCGCGTCCGGTCGAGCGTCACGGGCGCTCCGTGGCAGCCCGTGTGATATGGCACGCTTTTCGCTGGAATACCTGATCGCAGCGCCACTCCGGGCGCTGCCGCTACAGGAATCCTGATCATGCTGGTCTTCGCGCTGGTCCTGCTCTGGCTCGCCGCCTGTCTCGGCGTGATCTCCATCTGGGTGTTGCGCTCGGTTCCGCACGACTCGCCCAAGACCGACGCTTCCGACTCGCACGAACCCACTACGCGCTGAAGACTTCGGCTCGAAGCCGGACGGGTATGGTTATTCCTTGCTTGACGCGCGCCATCCTCGCTCTATCCTTAGTCCAGACGCATTAGGCAAGCGCTTAGTTGCAACGGTGCGTCGAGCGGCGGCGCGCTTATTGCAAGGCGAACGAAGCTCACGGGGCTACCGAGTACCGGTCGCCATGACCGAAGAACGCCACGCGTTCAGCAAAATAATATAAAATAAAACCAGGAGACGATATGTTTCATCAGATTCTGACGCCTGTCGGCGGCTCGCTCGGCTTGTCCTTTCTCGTCGCCGTGCTACCTATCGCAGTCGTGCTGGTGCTGCTCGGTTGGGCGCGCCGGCCTGCCTGGCAAGCGTCGCTCGCCGGACTGATCGTTGGCATGGTCATCGCCATCGCCGTGTGGCATTTCCCGGTGGGACTCGCGATTGATTCTGTCGCGGCGGGCGCTGTGTTCGCCGTCTGGCCGGTCATGTGGATCGTCTTCACCGCGATCCTGCTCTACAACATCGCGCAGCGCTCGGGCCGCTTCGAAGCGTTCCGGATATGGATGATCGACAACCTGCCGAACGACCGGCGCATCGTGCTGGTCGTGATCGGCTTCTCGTTCGGCGCGCTGCTGGAAGGCATCTCCGGATTCGGCACGCCGATCGCCATCACGAGTTCGCTGCTGATCCTGCTCGGCTTTCCGACGCTCGAAGCGCTGACCTTCACGCTGATCTTCAACACCGCGCCGGTCGCGTTCGGCGCGCTCGGCGTGCCGATCACCGTGCTCGGCGCCGTGACCCATCTGCCGCCTGACCTGCTCGCCAAGATGGTCGGCCGCCAGTTGCCGTTCTTCGCGCTGCTGCTGCCGTTCTACGTGATCGGCGTGTACGCGGGCTTTCGCAACATGCTGCAAGATCTGGCCGGTGCTGCTGGTGTCCGGCGGGAGCGTTCGCGCTCACGCAATTCGTCACGTCGAACTACGTCAACTACTCGCTGACCGACGTGCTCTCGTCGATGGTTTCGCTGATCCTCACGATTGCGTTCCTGCGCGTCTGGAAACCGGCCGCCGGATCGAACGCTTCGCCGTCAACGTCGACCGGGTCGGCGCAGGTGCGCGGCAAGATTTCGCGGCGGCCAGGGCTGGTACCGTGGATCGTGGTATCGGTGGTGGTGATCGTGTGGACGGTCGCGAAGATCTTCCTGATCGGCGATGTCAAGGTGCCGTGGCCGGGTCTCGACAAGGCCGTCTTCATCACGCTTTACAACCAGCCGTACGGCGCGATCTGGGACTTCCAGCCGCTCGCGACCGGCACCGCGATCCTGGTGGCATCGATCATCACCGCCCTGATCGTGCGGCTGCCGGCGAGCGAATTCGGCGCGGCGATCGTCGATACGTGGGTGCAGACGCGCATCGCCATTCTGACGGTGGCGACGATTGTCGGGCTCGCGTACCTGATGAACTACTCGGGACTGAACTACACGCTGGGACTGGGCGTGGCGTCGGTGGGGGCGTTCTTCCCGCTGGTGTCGGCGTTCCTCGGCTGGGTGGCGGTGTTCCTGTCCGGCAGCGATACATCGGGTAATGCGCTGTTCGGCAATCTGCAGGTGGTCGCGGCACGGCAGCTCAATCTCAACCCGATCCTGATGGCCGCGACGAATTCATCGGGCGGCGTGATGGGGAAGATGATCTCGCCGCAAAACATCTCGACGGGTGTAGCCACCACCGAACTGAAAGGCAAGGAAGGCGTGGTGTTCGCGAAGACCTTCAAGCACTCCATCCTGTTGACGGTGCTGCTCGGCGTGCTGGTCTGGCTGCAGCAGAATGTGCTGACGTGGATGATTCCGCATTGACGGGAATGCAAGCGGCCGTCTTGATTTTTATAGGGTCGCTTTGAAGGTCACTGTTCCTGTCACGCGTAAATGCGGGTGGCAGGGCTTGGCTTCCGGTGGGCGGCATTGATTGCGTGGAGAGTCGGCATGGTCGGCGTAGGTGGTGCTCCTACGCGGGCCGGGCGAGAGGCCGCTTGCGCAGCGTGCACTCTCCGCCGCATGAGCCGGGACCGTGCGACGGATCGAACTGTGCGCCTGCGAAGCGCATCGTCAATCGTTGACCCGGCCAAGCGGACCGCCGTACGAGACAGGCCGACTGCACCTCACTCCCCCACTACCCGCCCCCGTGTTGCTTTCACCGCGCCTCGCCGCACTTTCCCATCCACCCTTCGCAACTGCGACGCCCGGGTAGGTTTTGTCGCCACGCGCGTAGCGGCGTGTCACGCTGACGCGCTGGATCATCTCGTCGAGCCGCGCAAGCGCCGCCGCACGATTCATGTCCTGCGTACGGTGTTCCTGCGACTTGATGATGATCACCCCGTCACGCGTGATGCGACTGTCGCGTAACGCGAGCAGGCGCATCTTGATCGTTTCCGGCAGCGACGACGCCTGGATATCGAAACGCAGGTGAATCGCGCTCGACACCTTGTTGACGTTCTGGCCGCCCGCCCCCTGTGCGCGCACGGCGATCAGCTCGACCTCGTTCGGCTGGATCACATACTCGATCGTATGATTCACAATGCCGCCTCCGCAATCCGCGCGGCCAGACCCGAGTCACGCCGCGTAGGTGTACGGACGGCCTGCGCGAAGACGTCCGTCGAGCCGATCACGTCTATGCGGCTACGCGCCCGCGTGATCGCCGTATAAACCAGTTCCCGCGACAACATGCGGCCAAACGCGCTCGGCAATACCAGCGCGGCATGATCGAATTCCGAGCCCTGCGATTTGTGGACCGTCAGCGCAAATGCCGTGTCGTGCGGCGGCAATGCGGCGGGAGAGAGCATTCGCAACGTTCCGTCCGCCATGCGGAAGCAGACCTGCATGGCGCCGCTGGCCGCCGGCAGCGCGATGCCGATATCGCCGTTGAACACGCCCAACGCATAGTCGTTGCGCGTAACGATCACCGGCCGCCCCGCGAACCATTGAGCGCCCGCGCCCAGCGTGACCGATGCAGCCGCCCGGACCCACGCCGATACACGCGCGTTGATTTCATCGACACCACGCGGCCCATGACGCGTGGCGGCGAGGATGCGAAAGCGGTTGAGCGCATCGAAAAGCGGTGCTGCCCCGGTTCCCGCTTCGAGCGTTTCGGCGAGCATTCGCGCATACGGTTCGAAACCGGCGTTCAGCCGCGCCAGCGTGCGCTCGGAGAGATGAGGTCCCGCATCGTCGATAAGCAGTGCCGCTTTCGTCGGGTTGTCCGTGGCTGCCGGGCGTCAAGGCGGCAAGCGCGTCGTCAACGGAACCGCGACGGATGGCGACCGACAACCTGCCAATATCCGAATCCAGGCCGAACCGATAATTTCGCTGCAACCACACGACGCAATCGGTCAACGGACTGATCGCGGTTTGATCGAGTGCAACAGGCGCCGCCGGATGCCAGTCGACTTCGGGCAAGCCGCCAGAAGATGTCGTAAGCTTCGGTGCCGTCGTCCGGGATCAGATAGCCAGGTTCGTCGATCCACATGGGCTCGGTTTCAAGCAGCGCGGCCTGATCATCAGCGTCACCTTCACCGTCACGGTCGCTCGGCAACGCGGCGATGAACCGATCTGCCGGCATCGACAGCGCTGCAGCGATCCGCGCCGCGCCTGCATCGCTGAAAACCGGCCGCGCGCTCAGTTCAGCGAACACAGCGCCTGCTTCCACGGCGGCAAGTTGATCCTTGTCGCCAAGCATCACGAGCCGCGCACCGGGCGCGACCGCTTCGAGAAGATGCGCGGCCAGCGCGACGTCGATCATCGATGCCTCGTCGATCACGATCACATCGAACGGCAGCGGATTGTCGCGATGATGCCGGAAGCGCCCGTTCGCCTGCGTGCCGAGCAGACGCTGCAGCGTGAACGACGTGCGCGGCAAACGCGCGGCCAGCTCCGGCGGCAACACATTGGCGCGTTCGACCAGCGCCTCCTGCATGCGCTGCGCCGCCTTGCCCGTGGGCGCCGCGAGCGCGATGCGCAAAGCCGGGTTTTCGTCGAGCAGGCAAGCGAGCACGCCGACAACCGTCGTTGTCTTGCCCGTTCCCGGACCGCCGCTCACGATGGTCAGACGCCCTGACAACGCGACGAGCGCGGCCACGCGTTGCCAGTCGATGTCGTCATCGTCGTTCTTGACTCGGCGAAATAGCGCCCTACGCGCGCTTTCAATTCAGCCGGATCGGGTGCATCGGCAGACACCTGGGCACGCTCGACCAGCGCCCGCGCGAGCCGCCGTTCGTAGTCGAAATAGCGGGCGAGATAGATGCGCCGGCTGGAATCGATAACGAGAGGCAGCAGGTCCGCAGCAGCTTCCCGGCCGTCACACACCACGCCGCTTGCCAGCAACGCGGCATGTACCGTGCCGGCAGTTTCGCCATACCGCTGCGCGAGTGCATCGAGCGCGATACATACGTGCCCTTGCGTCGTCGCGCGGCTTACTGCAAACGCCGCGCGCTGGGCCCAGCGTACGTTGCCGGCGTCGCCCTGAAGGCGCTTCGATAACGCGCCTATCCGGCGCGCGAAACCATCGGCGAGCGCAACGTTGTCGTCGGAGACAAGAGTGAGGTCGGGCGCGTTCATGCGGCAACTCCTTGCATCAGTCGATCGATCGCCTCGATCAGTTCCAGCGATGGCTTGCCCACATGCACGCCCGCCGGCCTGTCACCATCGCGCCAATCGGGTCGCACGCCGCGCACGAACAAATACAAATAACCGCCGATGTGCCGCTCAAACGCGTAGTCACGCAGCCGCAAGCGCAGATAACGATGCAGCGCGACCGTGTAAAAGAGCGCCTGCAGGTGATACGCATGCGAGGCCATGGCGGCGTCGAGCGCTTCGTCGTCGTAATCGGCGGGCGTCAGCCCAAGATGATTCGACTTCCAGTCGACGATCCAGAAACGCCCTTCATGCTCGACGATCAAGTCGATGAACCCTTTGACGAAGCCGCGCAAGGTTCCGGCTTCCAGCGCGACATCGGGGAAGCCGTGCGCGACGAGCACGCGCCGCAAGGCCGGGAAATCCAGCGATTCCGCCGGGAACAGGAACTCGAGTTCATTCATGCGCCGCTTGGTGGAAATGGTGTCGAGGCGCATGCCGGGCACGAGTTCGGTCGCGACGGTATCGGCGAGCAGACGCGCCATCATCGCGGGCAAGTTGGCGGCCAGCGTGTCAGACGCTGAAGCGGGAATGGGATGTTCATGTAACGCGCGCTCGATCGCTTCGGGCCACGTGTCCGGAGTCCGTGAAATCCGCGAGTTCGTACATGCGGTGCAGGCACTCGCCCGCCGACGGGCCGCGCGGGAACAAGAGGATATCGTCGGCATCGAGTTGGATCGGGGCTGCGGGCAACGGCGTCTCGACCGGCGCGATTGCGTCGATACGCCCGTCGTGGTCGGGACGTTCGTCGGTGGGCTGCGCCTGATTCGATTCCTCGCGCGCGCCGGCCGCGATCATGGAACTGAAGCTGGCGGTGCGCCAACTGTCGCGCAACACGCGACGGCTGGTTCGCGGCTGCGGCGTGAAACCCGCGTCGCGAGTCACCACGAGCGGTTCGCGCACGTCGATCACAGGCAAGGGTTCGACGGAGATGGAGCCCGTCGCAAGCGCTTGCCAACTTCCGATCACATCGTCTTCTTCGGGCGGCTCGGCGAGCCAGTCACCGAACTCATGGCCAGCGCCCGCGACCAGCCAGTTCAGCACGCTGCGCCGCGATTCCTTCGCTGATTTGCCGATCAGATACACGCCTCCGACCACATAACACCGGTACACCGCGCGCGTGAGCGCAACGTAGACGAGCCGCGCGCGTTCGGCGGCCTGCTCGCGCGTGGCGAGTCGCGGACGCGCGTTCACCCTCTTCGTCGGTGTAGCCGTAATGCAATATGGCCGTGCCGTCGTCGTGATATTCGCGGGCATCGGGCAAGCCTGTGGACGGCGGGTCGCGCAACGCGCCGTCGTTCAGGAACGGACAGAACACGACCGCGTATTCCAGGCCCTTCGATTTGTGCACCGTGACGATCTGCACGAGATTGCGATCCGACTCGAGCCGCAACTGCGCGTCTTCTCCGCCGCCCTGCTCTGCGCGCTGCGCGGCTAGCCAGCGCAGCGTGGGCGCA
The DNA here is from genome assembly GCA_963708695.1 of uncultured beta proteobacterium. GTDB lineage: Bacteria > Pseudomonadota > Gammaproteobacteria > Burkholderiales > Burkholderiaceae > Caballeronia. The sequence goes on along the minus strand of CAVPTS010000023.1, from coordinate 45,050 downwards.
ATGCCCGGTTGAACCGCGCCGCGCGCCTGGATCAACTCGGCCAGATGATTGACGTTGGTCAGGCGGCGCTCGCCGTCCGGACCGACAACCAGACGCTGCGCGATCAGCAGCTCGCGCGCGAGCGTGCGCCACATCACCGCGAAACCGCGCTCGTGCCACAGCATCCGGTAACGCGAGAAACGTTCGACCCAGCTCATGGCATCGGCGCGGCGGAGCCTTCTACGGCTTCGCCATGCTCCATGTTCCACAGCGCGGCGGCGTCGAGCCCGAGCCAGTCGGTTGCAAGCGCCGCGCGCAAGCGGCGCAAGTCGCCGGGGGTATCGATGGCGGCCAGCACGCGCTCGATCTGCTCGGCGTCGAGCGTGCCGAATACCGACGCCTGCGCCAGTTCCACGCTGCCCACGCCCCAGCTTGCGAGCACGCGCTTGACGAGACTGCCCTGCCGATGCGTCTGCACGAGCACAGCAATCTGGCCCGGCGACAGCGGCTTGTCGCCGATCGTCACTTCGCCGTTCTGCGCGCCGCGCAACAACCGCACGATCTCGGCCGCGCAGGCCTCCGCCGCCTGGCGGTTGGCGTTCGTTTTCGACAGCGCCGAATCGCCTTGCGGCAACATCCACACGCAGAAATCAGCGGTATCGGAATACGCGGCCGACGCCGTGTTGTCGTTGAACGGCTTGCGCTCGCGCGTGCCTGCGCGCACGGGCTGGTAGTCAGTCCATCGAGAATGAACGCCGCCGGGTTCGCGCCGAAAATGCGGTTGCAGGCATCGATGATCGGCGCAGTCGAGCGCTGGTTGACCGCAAGCGTATATCTCGCCGATGCCTGCTCGCGCGCCGTCAAATACGTATGCAGATCGGCGGCACGAAAACTGTAGATGGCCTGCTTCGGATCGCCGACCAGAAACAACGGCCCTTGCGGCGCGAAGATGCTGCTGAAGATGGCGAACTGCAGCGGATCCGTGTCCTGGAACTCGTCGATCAACGCAGCCGGATAACGTGCCCGCAGCGCATCGGCGAGCCACGGATTGGCGTCGAGCGCCTGATACAGGTTCGACAGCAGATCGTCGAACGACACCACGCGCCGCGTCCGCTTGCGCACCGCCAGTTCGAGCGGCGCGTAGTCGAGCCACTCGCGCACGATGCCAAGCCATGCCGCGCGCTGCGCCGCTTCCGCGGCAGCAGCGGCGGCAGCGAGCGTCTCGGCGTGATCGAAGAACAGCATGCGCGGGCGGCTCGTTCTTCACCTTCGTGCCTTTCTTCAACGCGCTCGCGGTGAGCTTCAGCGCTTCTTTCGGCGGCGCCGCGTGACAGTCGTTGTCGGCGAAATAGTCGGACCATGCGGCAATCGCGGCGTCGATCAGCGTGCGCTTGTGCGTGGTCTTGCTGAGCTTCGCTTCGGCGTCGATCAGCAATTGCACGATGGCGTCGCGCTCGGCATGCCAGAGCGCGCAGGCCGTATCGAACAACGCCTGCGCGTCCTCGCGGCCGGCGAGCTCCGATCTCACCCCAGCGCAACGTGGCGAGCGGCTTTTTAAGCCGGCGCGAAAGCTGTGCATCGAGCGATGCCGGTCCGGCGCCCTTGCTCACCAGCCACGCAGCGAACGATGGATCCCGCGCCGCGGCCGGCTCGACCCGTTCACGCCAGAAGTCCGCTGCCATTTCGAAGCGCAACGCGCTGTCGTCGGCTTCCAGTTCGAACGCGAACGGCATGGTTGCAGCGAACGGCGCCTCTTGCAGCGCACGCTGGCAGAACGCGTGGATGGTGTGGATGGCGGCCTGATCGAAGGTATGCAGCGCAATCCTGATGCGCTTGAGCGCTTCGTCAGGATCGACGCGTTCAAGCGTGGTTTCGAACAGGCGCTCGAGGAACGCGTCGCCCGCGGTGTCGCCGGTTTCCATCGCGTGCGCGATCTGGACGAGCCGCGAACGGATGCGTTCGTGCAGTTCAGCCGTGGCCGCTTTCGTGAACGTGACGACGAGAATCGCGTCGGCAGCGAGCTTCTTTTCGAGCAGAAGCCGAACGTAAAGCGCGCAGATGTTCCAGGTCTTCCCCGTTCCCGCCGATGCTTCGATCTGGTTCACGCCATCGAGCGAACATTCGAAGACGTCGAGTTCGTCGGCCACGTCGGCCGTCAGTGTGGTTGTTTCGGTACGCATCATGCGTCGCTCCGCATGTGCTGGATCAACGGCTCGAAGACGATCCTGGCCAACGTGGCGAAGGTTTCGTCGAGTCTCAGTTCAGCGCCGCGAAACGCGATACGCAACGCGGGATCGTCCGACTCGCCGCGCGTCCTGTCCGATATCCACACGCCCTGCGCCTTGGATTCGCTCTCCTTGACCCATGTCCACGCGCTCTTCGGAAAGAACCGCAGCGGCAAGCGCCGCCCGGCGCGATACAACGCGGCGAGCGTCGCCAGGTGCGCGTGAGGATCGTCGACGGGCGTCAGTTCAAAGCCGCTCGATTGCGCGCCGCGCCCGTGCCACACCGTGCGTCGCGGGCCATCGGGCAACGCGGCGCAATAAGCAAGATGTGCAAGCCACGCGGAGAGATAGTCGCGCGCGCGCGGCACGTCGTATCGGTAAATGATCTGGCCTTCGTCGGTGAGCAAATTCAACGTGCCGTGAAGTTGCAGCGGCTGCAAAGCGTCCGCTTGCAACGTGGCGTCGTGGCGGCCGAACAACTCGGCATCCGGCCAGCGTGGCTTGATATCCAGCGTGAACGGCAAGCGCGCCGCGCCTTCCCCCGTCGCGACCCGCACCCGATTGGCAAGCGAATGCAACGCGCCAATTTCCCGCGATTGCCACACGCCGCCCGTCGCGCCGCCTGGCATTTCGGGACTCGCACGCGCGACCCGCCGCGCACGATCGAGCCCGCGCGATTCATTGTCCGCGGTGAGCGCAAGCAGCGCCGGCAACACGCGATCGGCCAGCGCCGCACGGCCCGGATATTCGAGCTCGAACGGTTCCGTATCGCCGAGTTCGGTCTCAGCGTCGAAGAGCGAAATGCCGAGCCGATCACGCAAGATCGCGCGCGCCGGATGACGCCAGAAGCGCTCGAAGTCATCGAATGCAACGGGTTCCACCTCTTCCGCCGGCAACGGTTCACTAAAGAATTTCGCTGCCGGTTCGATCTTGCCGAGCGCGAGCGTCTGCGCCAGTTCCGCGCGCTCCGGCTCGTAGGTGAACAACGGCGCGCTGAAGTACTCGGGCGCGAACGGCTGCAACGGATGCTCGAACACGAAGCGGCTGCGCGCGCTCTCAAGCTCGTCCGGCGATGCCCCCTCGCCCGCCACCGTTTCCTCCAGATAGTCGAGCAATTCGTCGATCAGCGCGGCGGGCGGCAGCGCGGCGTTGTCGCGAATGCTGCGGCCCGTGTAGGCGATCATCAAACGGTCCCGCGCCGACAACAGCAAGTCGAGGAACAGATTGCGTTCGTCGTCGCGGCGCTGCCGGTCGCCGAGCTTGCCGAAACTCGCCATCAGGTCGAATTCGTCGGCGCGCGCGAGGCTCGGCAACATGCCGTCGTCCATGCCGAGCAGGCAGACCACGCGATACGGCAAGCCGCGCAAGCTCGTCAGCGACGAAAACGTCACGCCGCCCCATGGAACGCCGCCACGCGCGGCGTCGTCGAGTGCGTCGGTGAGCGCCGTGCGCAGAACGTCGGCGGCAATTTCAGTGTCGACAGCGCCTTCGCTCATGGAAAGCATCAGTGCATCGAGTGTCGAACGGACGTCGGCGATCGAGTCCGCAAACGGCAGGCCGGCATCGAAGAACTGCGTGAGCGCGTCGAGCAGCAATTGCGTCCAGGCCTGCGGCGTACGCGGTGTGGCTATACGCTCGCCGAACGCGTCAATGTCGTCGATAAACCGCGTCAGCCGGCCGAGCAATTCCGCATCCGACCCTTGCGCGCCGCCAACCGGCAGCCATTCGTCGACCGGCGCGCCGCCGTCGGGCAGCGCATAGCCGAGGAACAGCCGTGTGAGGGCATCGGAGAACGTGTGACGGGCGGCAGGCACGTCCGCGGCAGTGACGGCCGACGGCGTGAGCCCGCGCCGTGCACCGGCCGCCGCGAGCCACGTCTGCGCGGTTTCCAGCGCGACGGCGTCTATGCCATAACGCGCCGCGACCGCGTCGACCCGCAACCATTCGATCAACTCGGGCGCGCCCACGCTGCGCTCGGGCAACGCCAGCCAGTCGAGCAACACGCGCGCAACCGGGTTTGCCTGCGAAGGCGGCAAACCCGTAATCCGATACGGAATCCGCCGGCGCTCACCGGCCACGCCAGCGGGCGCGGTGCCGAACACGCCGTCGATCAGCGGACCCGCCGCCGCGAGATCCGGAAACGCCACGAGCACGTCCGACGGCTGCAGCCCGTCGATCTCGTCGAACCAGCCGAGCAAACGGTCGTGCAACACTTCAAGCTGCCGCGACAAGCTATGGCACACATGAATTTCGATACCGGGTTCGAGCGCTTCGTCAGCTTCGTCCGCTCGTCAACCTCGTTCAAATTGAGGATCGCGTTCTGCACGTGCGCGAGCCATGTGGGCGCGGGATTCTCCTCGAAATGGCTGGCTTCCCGCGACGCCGCGCTCTCCGTCAACTCGCGCAGCATGTGCAATTGCGCCTGCGTCTGGCGGCCCCATTCGGCGAGCAGCGGATGGCCCACCTCCTGGAAGTCCAGCTTCCCCGCGAGTTCGAGCTGCTCCACCCGCGCCTCGCTCACGATGTCGAACCAGAACTCGCGGCACGGATCGATGGCATAGATCCGCACGTCGATCCATCGCGACAACTCGCGCAGCAACGCGATATGCAACGGCGGCATGGTCGGCAACGCGAACACGCTCACGCGCTCGGGCCACTCGGCCTTCATCACGGCGTCGAGATCGAGTTTCGGCGATTCGGTCAGGAACCGGTACGCGGGCGGCGTGGGATCGTGAGCGCCGGCGTTCTGCGCGAGGTCGGCGAGCAGCGCGCGCCATAGCGCGGCCTGCCAGCGTTCGTCCTCGCGCTGGATGGCCGTGGCGTTCGGCAGGCGCGGACCGTTTGCGTCGATTGCCCCGCCGGCCGACGCCAGGATCGACCCGCCGGCCTGCCAGTGCAGCAGCCATTCCGGCCGATACGTCAGATAGTGATCGAACACCGTTGCGATACGGCGCGCGAGTTCGTAACGCATGGAGTCGTCGGCGGCGTCGAGGTAGGCGCGCAGTCGCGACGAGCTCTCCGGCGCAGCCTCCGTCATTGCACCGAGCAGCCGGAAGCAGCGCCACACCAGCCGGTCGGGCGCAAACGGCGAATGCTCGGGTACGGGCAACACGCCGCCGATCCTGGCCCACAACCACTGCGCGAGATAACACAGGTCCACGTTTGCACAAATGCCAAAGCGCGCGGCCATGTCCAGTTCGAGCCGGCGGCGCACCGCCGCGCTCGGCACGATGATCGTCTGGCTCGCGAACGGATCGCCGCCATTCAGCGCGAACGCGGCGACGTCGTCGAGCAGCGCCTGCGACAGCGTTTCATGGCGATTCGAATAGAAAAGTTCGAGCATGGATCCTGCTAGTTGGGCATGAAAGGCAACGGCTCGTTCGGCCAAAAGCCACGGACGTGTCGCGAGGTGAAACGACAGGATAGCAAAGGCCGTTCTTAACCGGGATTCGTCCGAACGGCCTAGGTTTGGATGCCGTCGAGTTGGGTTAGACTCGAAGCCACATTAAGTCAGGTCCGGTGCCCCGACGTGGCACACCAAGGCCATGGCGGGACCTGAGACACCCCGAAGAAACCCGGGCAGCAAATTAGGAAGTCGATGCGTTACTCGCTAGAAATCAGAAAATTCATTTATAGCCAGTACTTCTTCGGTGGCTTGCGGATCGCGCTCGGCGTGTCGCTGCCCGCCATCCTGATGCTGACCGTATTTCACAATCGTGAACTCGGCTTCACCATTGCGACCGGCGCGCTGGGCGCGAGCGTTGTCGACATGCCGGGGCCGTTGAAGTACAAGCACAACGAAATGCTGGCGTGTACGGTGATCGGCTTCTTATCGGCGCTTGCTACCGGCATCGCGAGCGCGAATGCGGTGACGCTGTGGCTGACCGTCGTGCCGCTCACGTTCGTGCTGTCGCTGATCGTGGTGTACGGCAACCGCTGGCCGCAGATCAGCTTCGCCACGCTCTTCATGATGATCGTGACGCTGGAAGAGCATTTCACGCCCATGCAGGCGCTCGTCAACGCTTCATGGATTCTGCTCGGCGGCCTTTGGTACACCTACTGGGCGACCTTTGTCAGCCGCTGGCTCGTCTATCGCATCGAGCGCCAGGCGCTGGCTGAGAGCGTGTTCAGTTGCGCCGAATATCTGCTCGCGCGTTCGGCTTTTTACGATCTCGACGCCAATCTTGACGAGTGTTACCGAAAGCTGATCGAAAACCAGATCGCGGCGGTCGAGCGGCAGGATGCGGCGCGCGACATCGTGCTGCGCAACCTGCCGAAACTGAGAAGCGGCAAGCTTGATGCGCGCCGCGTCATGCTCTTCAACCTCTTCATCAACGTGGTCGACCTGCACGAGATGTTCGTGGGCGCGCACACCGATTACCCGCTCGTGCGCAACACTTTCGGCGGTGCGGACATCCTGATCTTCTATCGCGACCTGATGAGAAAGACCGCACTCGATCTCGAGGACATCGGCCTGGCCGTGCTGCAAAACCGGCCGGCGCGGGCGCGCATCAACGTGAAGGCCGAGTTGCGCGCGATCGAATACGAACTCGACCAGATGCGCCGGCACGACGTCCCGCAGAAAAATCCGGAAGCCTATTCGGCGGTGTCCGCCGCGTTCAGGAGGCTTTGGAGTGCGACACGGCTGATCGACAAAATGCGTCGCCAGACACGGCATGATCCGAGCATCACGGAAACGGTGATTCGCGTCGATCCGACCTTGTCGCGTTTTGTGTCGAGCCGGCGCGTGCCGTTCATGCAGATTTTTTCGAACCTGACCATGGCCTCGCCGAGCTTCCGGCACGCGCTGCGCGTGACCATTGCGGTGGGCGTCGGGTTCTGGCTCGGACGGCTGCTGCCGCTCACCAACGCGTACTGGATCGTGATGACAACCGTCATCATTCTCAAGCCCGGCTATTCGCTCACCAAACAGCGTAACGTGCAGCGGATCATCGGCACGGCTATCGGCTGCACGGCGTGCGTCGGGCTGATCCTGGTGGTGAAGGACCCGCACGTGTTGCTGGTCGCCATGTTCGCCTGCATGGTCATGAGCTACAGCCTGCTGCTGTTCAACTACACGGCGAGCGTGGTGTTCACGTCGGCTTATGTGTTGCTGATGTTGCACCTGCTTGCGCCGGGCGGCATGCGGCTGATCGGCGAACGCGCCATCGACACCGCCGTCGGATGCGCGATCGCCATTGCCGCCAGCCATCTGTTCCCGTACTGGGAATACCGGCTGATGGGCAAGCAAGTGCGCGACATGATCGGCGCGATGCGAAATTATCTCGAGGCTAGCTGGTGGTGGACCGGCAAGCCTCCGCTCAGGCTGAAGCGAAGAGCACGGCGGACGCCAATCTTTTCGCCGATGCCAACGCCGGAACAGCGCAAGCAGCAACAGCCGCGCTTGCGCGGGTGGAAGCCGGCGAAGCGGAACTCGCGACAGCGGGGAATGCTTCCTCCAGCTCGGCAAGTGGAGACGGCGACGGGCCTTCAGCCATTGTGAGCGACCGGGCAACCGCTTTGGCGGAGACGGCGGTATCGAACGGAAGCAACGCAGCAGGCCTCGCGAACGACGAGATAGCCGCAAACTTCGATAAACAAGCGGTCGCCGCGTCAGCCATGGATACGTCCGGCGAAGCGCAGCCTCCTGCGCCCATGAAGCAAGCGGACGGTCCGGCCCAGACGCTCGCGGGCGCGACGGCGAAGACCCCGGATCAACCAACCATCGCTGAAACGAGCAGCAATCGCCCGGCCGCGGCATCGAAGAAAAAAACCGTCGCCGGCGAAAGCGCGGCCGCGACCGCCATTTCAGGCGCCTCCGCCGCGGCAGCCATTGCAGCGGAAGCGCTCGACAGCGACTTCCGCTATCGCCTCGCGCGCAAGAACGTGCATATAGCGTTTGCGAATCTCGGCCAGGCGTTTCAGCGCATGATGCTCGAACCGAAAGCGCAGCAAAAGTTCGTGCCTGAACTCAACGACCTGCTGATCCGCAGCCACGTGCTCGCGTCGCAGATCACGGCGGCGGGGCCGTTGCTGCAATCGGTAGGGAAGTCTGCCGCGGGGCACGCGGCGCAACCCGTGCAGCGCGCGCTGACCGTCATCCGCGACAATCTAACGCAGGCGCAGGACGGCGTGCCCGCCCCCGAAGATCAAGCCGAGCAGTCGAAGCTGCTCACGCGCGAACTGGATTCAATGGTGGTGGGCGCCGAGCGCGCCGAAGATATCCCGGTCGATGCCGTCCAGGATCTGAAGCTGCTTGCGCATCAGTGCAAGCAAATGCTGACGGCGTCGTTCTGATTCGCAAGGACGCGAGCCTGATCAACCTGCCGGAGTGACGGCCCGGACACTCGCCCCGTCACGCATGCAAGCGCAGAAGCGGCAGGTCGGAAAAGCGTTACTGGGAAGCGCCCGTCGCAGCCGCGGCGGGTACAGTAGCGCTCGCTGCGTCCGGCGGATTCTCTCTTTCGTACTCGCGCTTGTCGCGGATGGCGTTGAAGAACAATGTGCCGATCACGAGCATCACCACGACCACGATAAGAATACTGATCGCGAAGGTGGGGTTCTTCCGCGTCGGGGCCTTTTTGCGGCGGTCATCGGTCATGAAATCGAAGCTCTGAGTGGGATTGGACGAAGCGCACGATCTTACCCGACATGGATTTCAGAAGGGTTGCGGCGGCCTTCCCGTCCAACCCGCAGAACGCGTTCCACCTCCCCCACAAAACCTCAGTTTCCCGTGACCCCGAGCGGCGCGCGAACAGGCAGCGCGGTGGAATATTTGATCTGTTCCATCGCGAAACTCGAACTCACGTCGTAAAGCGGGACCGCGCGAATCAGCGTTTTGTAGACGCGGTCGTAATCGTCGATATCCGACACCACCACGCGCATCAGATAGTCCGTTTCCCCGCTCATTCGATACACCTCGACGACTTCGGGAATGTCGCGCACCGCGCGCGTGAAGTCCTCCGCCCAGGTCTGCGTGTGCTGATTGGTCTTCACCGCGACAAACACCGTTGTCCCGACCCCCAGCTTGCGCGGATCGCACAGCGCGACCTGAGCGCGGATCACGCCGGTTTCCTTCAGCCGTTGCACGCGCTTCCAGCATGGCGTCTGCGAGAGATTGACGCGCGTCGCCAGCTCGGCAATCGGCATTGTCACGTCTTCCTGCAGCAGCTCCAGCAACTTGCGATCGATAAGGTCCATGCCCACAGCCCGCCCCTTGATAGGAAATTATTCTACTTTTCCGTGCCTTGGCGAAATTATATGGAAACTTTTTCCACATGCAAACCGGTATAAAAGAAGCTCAGCTTTCCGCTCCTTTCCGCCTGATTCCGCCATCTTGACGAGCCTCGCCATGACCTCTGCCCTTGATACAAAATCGCCGCTCGCGCGGTTGTCCGATGCACTCGATCAAGCCTGTTGCCTTGATCCGTCGTCGGCGGGATTCGCGCTTGCGCGTACGGTCGGCTCTCAATGGCTTGTCCCGGGAAGCCGGCCTTTTGTCCGATGCCCAGCGTGAAGGCGGGCTGGATTGTTATCGGCGGCATTTGCTGGTCGCCGATCCGCTCGGCCGCTATGCCGTCGCCGCGCTCGTCTGGCAAGCCGGTCAGGCGAGTCCGGTGCATGGGCATCACACGTGGTGCGCTTATACGGTGCTCGAAGGAACGCTGTCCGAGACGCTGTTCGCGTGGGATGCCGACACGAATCGAGCAGTTCAAACGCGCCGCCACGAACGGGCGCACGGCGCGGTGTCGTTTGTCGGCGCGGGGCGTGGCGCAATTCACCAGTTGGGCAACGCATCGGCCAGCGGGACGCACCGCGGTCTCGCTCCATGTCTATGGCGTGCCCGGCGCGCACATCTCGACGCACGTCAACGATCTCGTCATGGTTGCCGCTTAGCGCGCGTCGGCATCGGTCGGCACGCGCCGATACCGAAACAGCAGCGCGACCCGCACTACGCCTTTCCCCGGCTCCGACGCCGTCGGAATCTGCGGCGGCACTTGCGCGGATTGATCTGTCGGCGGCGGCGCGGGCTGGGACTTGTGTGAAACATCGCGGGCCATCGCTGCCGCGCTGCGCTCCACCGGCGACAGCGGAGCCGCTTCCGTCAACTCCTCCAGATCGTTCAAGTCGGCGTCCATGCCCCCGGATTCCCGCGATACCCGCAGTTGCATTTGCGGCACCGGAACGTCCATGCCGATTTCGTCCATCTTGCGCTTGACCCTGACGTTAAACGCCCGCGCGACACTCCATTGCTTCAGCGGCAGGGTCTTGATCTGCCCTTTCACGACCATCCAGTTGGGATCGAAACGGTCCAGCCCCCACACTTCGATCGGCCCAAGCATCTCGCGCCGGTATCGGAAATCGGCCATCAATTCCGCGCCGACTTCGCGAATCATCTGCGTGATCTGGTCGACATCGGCGGAAAACGGCACGCGCACTTCGAACACCGCATAAGCAAAATCGCGCGACAGGTTCTTCACCACCTTGATCTGCGAAAACGGAATGGCGTGAATCGCGCCCTGCCCGTCGCGCAGCCGCACGGTACGGATCGTCAGCGTTTCCACCACGCCCGCATGGCCGCCGTCGACCTCGATCGAATCGCCGACCGAAATGGTGTCCTCGATGATGATGAACAAGTCCCGTTATCAGATCCGCCACCAGCGACTGCGCACCAAAGCCCACCGCCAGCCCGATCACGCCGGCGCCGGCCAGCAACGGCGTCACGTTCAGCCCGAGATTGGCGGCGGTAATGATCGCGGCAACACTCAGCAGCCCCACGAACACCACGTTGCGGATCAGCGGCAGCATGGTGCGCGCGCGCATGCTCGGACCGCGCCCCTTGCCGCGCGGCGTGTTCGGATTGAGTGCCTCCTGAATCCCTGTATCGATCAGGATCCACACCAGCCAGGCGATAAGAATGGTCAGCAGGATCGCGCTCACCGCATGCGTGATGCCGCGTGCGGCCACGCTTTCCTCCGCAAGTTTGGTGAGCGAAAACCCCCAGAAACGCGAGGCAAGTTCGAGGAAGGCCAGCCAGATCATCAGCACGACCATACGGCCGAAGAACTTGAAAAGCCGTCGTACATACGCCGATTGCCGGCGCGTCTTGCGTTGCGGCAGTCGCGTGACCCGCAACACGACAGCGCTGAGAAACAGTCCGACCACCAGCAAGCCGGCGGTTGCAATCGCCATTTGCAGGACGTTCTCGGAAGTGCCAATACCCGCGAGCGTCGCGATCACCGAAGCCGATGCAAGCAGCAGCATTGGCACCTGCCAGAGCGAGCCGACCACCTCGAACGTTTCGGTCGCGGCCTTGTGCTGGCTGCGCTGCTCATACGAACGGCTGCGGATCAGATGGGACACCGGCCGCTGGAACGCCAGCGTGAAATAGCCGGTCAGGATCGCCGCGCCCATGTTCGCGACCGTCGAGAGGAGCCCCGACAGATTCGTGCCGAGCTGTTGTGCCACGTCGTAGTTCGACGCGGCGTCGCCCAGTGCGCCGAGCGTGCCAATGAGAAATAGCAGGCGACGCGCATGCAGGATCAGCAGATGCACCGCCACCCGGCGATGCGCCGAGCCGAACAGCGAGAACATGATCAGGCAGATCGATGAAAACACGGCGCCCGCGACAATCGCGTACGCGGTCACCATCGCGAGCGTGCGGCCGAGCGACACCGGCATCAGTCGCACAAAAGTCAGCGCTGCGATGAACGCGAACAGGTACGGCCCGACCCGCCGCAGCGCGAAGATCAGAAGCTCGCTGGTGGTCGGATTGGCACGCAGCCCGAAATGAACGTTGTAACGCGCGTGCAAGTACCGCTGGAGATAGACCAGCAGGAAAGCGCAGAGGCCCCAGCCAGCCAGCATCAGGCAATAGTTGAGCACCGTGTGGCCAAAACTCTCGCGGCTCTGGCCCGAGACAATGGTGAAAAGCTCATTGCCCGCGGCGTTCAGGCGACCGCCCCAATAGTTCAACGGCGTACGGCCACGGCTGAAGTCGGCTTCTATGCTCGACAGCCCCGACGCGATCGCCCCGAGCAACCCCGTTTTGGGCGTGATAGCGGCGACGACCGACGACGCTGCCTGTCGTTGAACTTGCCGACGAGGCCGCAGCCACCTCCGGCAGCACTGCCGCGCCGGAACCGTCGGACGCAGCGGCTGTGCCGGCGGGTTGCGCGGCGGCTTCGGCGTCATGCTTGGCATCGCGAAGCTTTTTCAGCTGCGCGACCAGCGCCGTGCGTTCCCGGTCGTTGTCCAGCGTGGAGATGACCGTGTCGAGCGAGCGCGTCAAATCCGCGTCGCTGGCCGGACTGGCCGTGGCGTCCGCCGCGCCGGAAGCCGGGCAGACGCCCCCGAGCCCGGGTCGGATGCCGCCGGTTTGTTGATGAGTTCCTGAAACGACGGCAACGTGAGCGCAGGGGGCGCGGCGTTAGCGTTCAGGGCGAAAACAGTGAGCGCCGAGCTGACCAACGCGGCGAATACCAGCGCGCCAGCGAGCGCCCGGATGCGGCTTGGTTTCATGGCGGTGCGCAATAAGCAAAAGAGGTAAAAGACCGCCAGTTTAGCCGCTGCGCTGAAATAATCTTTAGACAAAACGGTCACGCAGGTAACGAGATGTTAGCCCGCAAACGCCGTGTTTACGGCGTTGAGAAGCGCGACAGGTTGCGTGACTCCGACGGGTTGCCACCTATTTGTCCATATCCGAGCGCGCGTTTCCAGGGTCCGCCGACGTAGCGGACGAACCGCTCGATGAACTGCCCGAACTTGTTCCCGATTCCGCTCGCCCGCTTTGACTCATAGCCGAGCTTGCCGACCAGTCCTGCAATTTGTGCCCGGCGGACTGCAGGCCCGCGCCGGTATCGCTTGCAGCGTTGATGATCGCCGCGTTTGTCGCGCTCGCCGCGCCCGCCAGATTGGCCCGGGCGGCTGCCGCCACGCCGCTCGCCGACATATCCGGCAAGGTGCCCGCCGACTGCAGGTTCTGCTGCGCGGACTGCTTGACCGAGTCGACCTGCTGGCCGACATAGTTCGCCGCCTGATCGAATTTCTGGCCAGCCTGGCTGGCTACATTGTTCAGCGCACCGGCGGCCTGCCCCGCCGCGGCGTCATGCTTCTCACACGCGGCAAGAAGTCCAAGCGCAACCACGGCGCTGGCCAGCCGGTTCATCCAGTTCTTTTGCATCGTCATTGTCCTGTTGGGCGAGCAAGCTGCAGCCACCCGATTGTTACATTTCACCGCTTCAACGGCGTCACTTCGAACCCCATGATAACCGTGCACGCCAGCCCGCTTCCTCACAACCCGGCGATGCTGGCCGTTCGGCCGGGTTTCAGGCGTATTCCGGATAAATCGCAGTAACTCGCATCTGCAACCTGCCAGTCTCGAAACATTTGAAATTCAACCCGCTTTAAGACGCTTCTGATTCATTTCACCGACGCCGCTTCTTATAGTGCGGCCATCCCTGAATTCGATATTGAAGTGTTGTCATGATCCTGATGAACCTGCTAGTTGCCCTCGTCGCCGGCCTGATCCTTTTCGAGCCATTCACGCGCACGCCCATGTCGCGTTCAATGCGTTTTTCAGACCATCGCAACCGGGCCATGCGTGCTTTTGTGCAGGCGGGCGTGGCGCTGGTCGCCGCAATGATTGTCGCTACCAGCAATCCTTCGCCGCAGCAGGTTTCTCCTGTGCTCGTGTTCGGCAGCGCGGCAGTATTGGGTATGGCGGGCATCTATTGGGCGCTGCGCGGCCGGCACTTGCTGAAACCCGGCAAGATGTTTGCTGCGCACCGCTAGTGGTATTGATCGGGCGTGAGCCCTCCGCCGGGTTACACCTGCCGCCTGCGCATACCAGCGCTTCTCACGATGCCCTTTCGTTTCGGAAGGGCATCGGCTTATTGGCGAAAGCATCAAAATCTTTTAGTTCACCCGAAAATACTAAACATGCACGGGGAATGAATTGGAAAACCTGAGATAAGGTAGCGTAAGGTCTCGAGTCGGCCTTCAGTCGCGCGCGCACCACATCCAACGTCCATTTGCCTGCACCGCAGCAAGGTCGGCACCGGGCAACAATGCCTTTGCATGCGTGAACGCAGATACGCTATCAGCACGGCGCTGTCCGGAACATGTTCGGGACGCCTTTTTGACAAGCAAAAAAAAGGCGCTACGTTGCCGTAGCGCCTTAAAAGTTCTAGCCATTCCGAGGGCCGTGCTAGAACCTGAGAGCTGGTTATCGATCGCAATTCGACGCGCGCAACTAGCGCTTCCGGAGTGCTTTCGAAATCGGGTTCCATTTTTTACGTTATGCGAAACCTAGTCAAGCGAAATTTCGAGGATTGAGCGACTATCTGACAACAAGGTACGTGGGTTTGATGACAAAAACGGGTCCGGCAGATGCACGTTTTCATTGCTGGATAATACGATTCCGGTGAGCGGTGACGCGCGTGCTCAGTCAAGTTCGACGAATGGCGTCTCCGGCCTTTCCAACGAAACCAAGTTCCGAAAAATAATGCAAACCACTGAGAGCCGGCCTACGAGCCGGGAAAAGGAAAAAGGGCGTGATGGAGAAGAAGTCGTCGCGTTGTCGCGGGGCCTCGACGTACTCCGTCGTATCGCTGCCGCCGACGCTCCGGTCAGCAATCGCGAACTAGCCGAATGGACGGGCATTCCAAAACCGACCATCTCGCGGTTGACGGCGACCCTGGTCAGCGCCAACTTGCTGTTTCAATTACCCGACAGTGAGCGTTTCGTGCTGACGGCTTCAGTGCTGGAGTTGAGCAACGGCTTCCTGCGCAACTTCGACATCCGGGCGCGGGCGCGGCCGTTTCTTATCGAACTGGCGGACCGGACCACGCTGAGCGTCCATCTGGCCGTACGCGACAGGCTGGACATGGTCGTCATCGATACCATCCGGCCGCGCTCGGCCGTGCTCGTATCGCGGCTCGAAGTCGGCTCGCGGATGGACCTGGGCCGCACGGCGGTCGGCCGCGCGTATCTGGCGGCGCTCGGCGAGCCCGACAGGGCCGGCCTGCTCGACAGCCTGCGGACCGCGTCGGGCGACGACTGGCCGAGCATCGACAGCAGCCTGAAGCCGGGCCTGGAAGACGCGGTGCGCCGTGGCTTCGCCATCTCCACCGGCGAGTGGCATCACGGGCTCAATGCCGTGGCGGCGGGTTTTGTCGGGCCGTCGGGACAACGCTACGCGGTCAATTGCGGCGGCGCTGAATATCAGGCGCCACGGGACGTGCTGCTGAACAAGGTCGCGCCCGCGTTGCTTGAATGCGTCGCGAAGATCACGCACGAGATCGGCGGAACACCGTCCGCGCGCTTGAGCGAATAACGCGCGTTTCGCGTCATCGGATCGCGCGTTACGCATTGCGCCTATGGACGGCAAAACACCGGATGTGCTTGTATCGGCATATCGGGACGTTTCGCTGTCCATCGTTGCGCTTCCGTCGCGCATGACTCCCTCGCCAGCGTGCACTTCTCCTGCCATCGCGCAGACTCGCGAATGCACAAGACGATACGATGTCGGTCGGCGTTCACGTCCCTCCGGGGCGTTGTTTTCGAATTGCCTTCTGTCCCCATCGGAATCGTAACGTTCGTAATCAATCGAAAGAAAGATAGCTGGACTGCAACGAAGCACGGGACGTAGCATCATGCTTCGCGCGCCCGGGCCACCTTTCGAAGCTTTCACTCAAATGGACATTTCGCGAGCACATCGGGCGCCAATGGCGTGCTTGCCGCGTGACTGACCCTGCGTCGCGTAAAGTGCGTGGCGTAAATCGACGGCGTTCCCAGCACGCTTCAGAACCCGTCCGCGCGAACGCCGGCAAGCCAACCCGCCAGCACCTCAAGACAGTTTCCGAGCCCACCGACTCACCGAGCCACTGAAACGATGGACGAACAAAAAAAACACCCAGCACCACCGCCTTACTCTGAAGCCCGTTCGCCCACCTCCCAAGCCTCGACTCCTCCTGTGTCCGCCACCCGGCCCCGCCGGCGCCGGCTTGTATGGATCGTCGTCGCGATCCTGATCGTGGCGGGCCTGTTCGCATGGCATCCGTGGAACCGCGGTGGCGCTGATAACTCGCAGCAGGCGCGGCAGGCGGCGGCGGCCGGCGCGGTGGCGGCGGTCCCGGCATGGCGGCTACCGCCGCAACCGGTGCATGTCGCGACGGTCACGCAAGGTGAAATGCCGGTCGTGATCAACTCGCTCGGCACGGTGACGCCGCTGGCGATCGTGACGGTCAAGACGCAGCTCAACGGCACGCTGCAGAACGTCGCGTTCCAGGAAGGCCAGATGGTCAAGAAGGGCGACGTGCTGGCGCAGATCGACCCGCGCCCCTACGAGATCTCGCTGCGCAACGCGCAAGGCACGCTCGCGAAAGACCAGGCGCTGCTGCAGACCGCGCGCCTCGACCTGAAGCGCTACCAGACGCTGCTCTCGCAGGACTCGATCGCAAGCCAGCAAGTGGACACGCAGGCGTCGCTCGTCCAGCAATACGAGGGCACGGTCAAGTCGGACCAGGCCAACGTGGATACCTACAAGCTCGACCTGATCTACGCGCGCATCACGGCGCCGGTGTCGGGCCGTGTCGGCTTGCGGCAGGTCGATCCGGGCAACTACGTCACGACCGGCGACACGAACGGCGTCGTGGTCATCACGCAACTGCAGCCGATCAGCGTGATCTTCACGACCTCCGAAGACAACCTCACCGCCGATCCTGAAGCCGCTGCATGCGGGCACGAAGATGTCGGTGACCGCGTATGACCGCGGCCAACACCAAGTCGCTCGAAAGCGGCTATCTGGAAACGATCGACAACCAGATCGACACCACCACCGGCACCGTCAAGCTGCGCGCGACCTTCGACAACCAGGAAAGCATGCTGTTTCCGAACCAGTTCGTGAACACGAAACTGCTGGTCGATGTCATCAAGGACGCGACCATCGTGCCGACGCCCGCGGTGCTCAACGGTTCGATCGGGCGCGTTCGTCTATGTGGTGAAGCCGGACAATACGGTGACCGTGCGCAACGTGAAGATCGGTCCGGTCGATGGTGAACGCACCAGCATCAAGACGGGCCTGCAGGTGGGCGAACGCGTGGTGATCGACGGCTCCGACCGCCTGAAGGAAGGCGCGAAGATCACCATTCCGGCAGACAAGCCGCAAGGCGGCTTCCGGTGCTTCACGGCGCTTCGGGCGCACGGCGCGCGGCGGCATCGGCGTGCTTCGGGCGCGCATCGCGGCCATCATCGCAAACAGCCGCAGCGCAAGCCTCATGACCATAACGCGCACTGCACCCGCATGAATCCATCGCGTCCTTTTATTCTGCGTCCGGTCGGCACGGCGCTGCTGATGGCGGCGATCATGCTGGTCGGCCTCGTCGCGCTGCGCTTTTTGCCGCTGTCCGCGCTGCCCGCCGTCGACTATCCGACCATCCAGGTGCAGACGTTCTATCCGGGCGCGTCGCCGGATGTGATGACCTCGTCGGTCACCGCGCCGCTCGAAAAGCAGTTCGGGCAGATGGCGAGCCTGAACCAGATGTCGTCGCAAAGCTCGGCGGGCGCGTCGGTCATCACGCTGCAATTCAGTCTCGACCTGCCGCTCGACATCGCCGAGCAGGAAGTGCAGGCCGCTATCAACGCAGCGGGCAACCTGCTGCCGTCCGACCTGCCCGCGCCGCCGATCTACGCGAAGGTGAACCCCGCCGACGCGCCGATCATCACGCTCGCGATCAGTTCGAAGACCTTGCCGCTCACGCAGGTCCAGGATCTCGCCGATACGCGTCTCGCGCAGAAGATCTCGCAGGTCGGCGGGCGTGGGGCTGGTGTCGGTCAGCGGCGGCAACCGCCCGGCTGTGCGGATTCAGGCGAACACGCGCGCGCTGGCGTCGTATGGCCTGAATATCGACGACTTGCGCACCACCATTTCGAACCTGAACGTCAACACGCCGAAGGGCAATTTCGACGGCCCGTCGCGCGCCTACACGATCAACGCGAACGACCAGCTCACCGACGCCAACGCGTACAAGAGCGCGGTCATCGCGTACAAGAACGGCCGGCCGGTGATGCTGACGGACGTCGCGACCATCGTGCAGGGCGCGGAAAACACCAAGCTCGGCGCGTGGGTGGACAACACGCCGGCCATCATCCTGAACGTGCAGCGCCAGCCGGGCGCGAACGTGATCGCGGTGGTCGACGGCATCAAGACGATCCTGCCGCAGTTGCAGGCGGCGCTGCCGGCCGCGCTCGACGTGCGCGATCGTCACCGACCGCACCACCACCATCCGCGCCTCCGTGCGCGACGTGCAGTTCGAACTGGCGCTCTCGGTGGTGCTGGTCGTGCTGGTGATCTACCTGTTCCTCGCCAACGTCTGGGCCACGCTGATTCCGAGCCTGTCGGTGCCGCTCTCGCTGATCGGCACGCTGGCCGTCATGTATCTGTGCGGCTTCTCGCTCGACAACCTCTCGCTGATGGCGCTGACCATCGCGACCGGCTTCGTGGTCGACGACGCCATCGTGATGATCGAGAACATCGCGCGCTACGTGGAAGAAGGCGAGACGCCGCTCGAAGCCGCGCTGAAGGGCTCGAAGCAGATCGGCTTCACGATCATCTCGCTGACGGTGTCGCTGATCGCGGTGCTGATTCCGCTGCTGTTCATGGGCGACGTGGTCGGCCGCCTGTTCCACGAATTCGCGATCACGCTGGCCGTGACCATCGTGATTTCGGCGGTCGTCTCGCTCACGCTCGTGCCGATGATGTGCGCGAAGCTGCTGCGCCACACGCCGCCGAAGGAGAGCCACCGCTTCGAAGCGCGCGCGCACCAGTTCATCGACTACGTGATCGCGCGCTACGCGCGTCGCGCTGACCTGGGTGCTGGACCGGCAGCGCTCGACGCTGTTCGTCGCGCTGCTCACGCTGGTGCTGACCGCCCTGCTCTACGTCTGCATTCCGAAGGGCTTCTTCCCGATGCAGGATACCGGCGTGATCCAGGCGATCACGCAGGCGCCGCAGTCGGCGTCGTATCAAGCGGTGGCCGAGCAGCAGCAGGCGCTCGCCGCGCAGATCCTGAAGAACCCGGACGTGGAAAGCCTGACCTCGTTCATCGGCGTGGACGGCACCAACATCACGCTGAACAGCGGCCGGATGCTGATCAACCTGAAGCCGCGCGACGACCGCAGCAACACCTCGAGCGACGTGATCCGCGCGCTGCAGAAAGACGTGGCGAACATTCCCGGGCATCCAGCTCTACATGCAGCCGGTGCAGGATCTGACGATCGACTCCACCGTCAGCCCGACGCAATACCAGTTCATGCTGACCGACCCGAACTCGGCCGAGTTCGCGAAATGGGTGCCGAAGCTGATCGGCGCGGCTGCAGCAATCGCCGGAACTGGCGGATGTCGCCACCGATCTGCAGCAGAACGGCCAGTCGGTGTACGTGGAAATCGACCGCGTCGACGGCGTGCGCGCTTCGGCATCACGCCGGCCACCGTCGACAACGCGCTCTACGACGCATTCGGCCAGCGCATCATCTCGACCATCTTCACGCAGTCGAACCAGTATCGCGTGATCCTGGAATCGCAGCCGACCGAGGCGCACTACAGCGAGACGCTGAACGGCATCTACCTGCCCTCCTCCACGGCAAGCTCGGGCCAGGTGCCGCTGTCGGCCATCGCGACCTTCCATGAACGCGCGGCGCCGCTGCTGGTCACGCACCTCGGCCAGTTCCCGGCGACCACCGTCTCGTTCAACCTCGCGCCCGGCGCGTCGCTCGGCGCGGCCGTGAAAGCGATCGATCAGGCGCAGAAGGACATCGGCTTGCCCGCCTCGTTCCAGATCCGTTTCCAGGGCGCGGCGCTGGCGTTCCAGGCGTCGCTGTCGAACGAACTGTTCCTGATCCTCGCCGCGATCGTCACCATGTATATCGTGCTCGGCGTGCTGTATGAGAGCTTTATCCACCCGATCACGATTCTGTCCACGCTGCCCTCGGCGGGCGTCGGCGCGCTGCTTTCGCTGATGATCACCGGGCACGATCTCGACATCATCGGGATCATCGGCATCGTGTTGCTGATCGGTATCGTGAAAAAGAACGCCATCATGATGATCGACTTCGCGCTCGAAGCCGAACGCGAGCAAGGCAAGAGTCCGCGCGACGCGATCTATCAGGCGTGTTTGCTGCGCTTCCGGCCGATCCTGATGACCACCATGGCCGCGCTGCTCGGCGCGTTGCCGCTGATGCTCGGCTGGGGCGCGGGTTCCGAACTGCGTCGTCCGCTCGGGATTGCGATTGTGGGCGGGTTGATCGTGTCGCAAGCGCTGACGCTGTTCACCACGCCGGTGATCTATCTCGGCTTCGATTCGCTCGCGCGCCGCGCGCGGGCGCGTTTCTACCGGAACGCGCCGCCCCGCCCGGCGAGCCCGGCAAGCGATGCGGAGTAAGCGCATGAACCTGTCGCAACCGTTTATCGCGCGCCCGGTCGCCACCACGCTGCTGGCGATCGGCATTGCGCTGGCCGGCCTGTTCGCGTTCACGAAGCTGCCGGTCGCGCCGTTGCCGCAAGTCGATTTCCCGACCATTTCGGTGCAGGCGAGCTTGCCCGGCGCGAGTCCGGAAACCGTCGCGACCAGCGTGGCGAGTCCGCTCGAGCGCCATCTCGGCTCGATCGCCGACGTCACCGAAATGACGTCGCAAAGCTCGGTCGGCTCGGCGCGCATCACGTTGCAGTTTGGCTTGAACCGCGACATCGACGGCGCCGCGCGCGACGTGCAGGCCGCCATCAACGCGGCGCGCGCCGATCTGCCCACGGCGCTCAAAAGCAATCCGACGTACCACAAGGTCAACCCGGCCGACGCGCCGATCCTGATCCTCGCGCTCTCCTCCCCGACGCGGACGGCCGGTTCGCTCTACGATTCCGCCGCGACCGTGCTGCAGCAAACGCTCTCCACGGTGCCCGGCGTCGGCGAAGTGGACGTGAGCGGCTCGGCGAATCCGGCGGTGCGCGTGGAACTGGAACCGAACGCGCTGTTCCACTACGGCATCGGACTGGAAGACGTCCGCGCGGCGCTGGCGTCGGCGAATGCGAACAGCCCGAAGGGCGCGATCGAGTTCAACGGCACCCACTTCCAGCTCTATACCAACGACCAGGCGAGCAAGGCCGATGCAGTATCGCGACCTGGTCGTCGCGTACCGCAACGGCTCGGCGGTGCATCTGCGCGACGTGGGCGAAGTGGTCGATTCGGTCGAGGACCTGCGCAACCTCGGCCTCATCAACGGCAAGCGCGCCGTGCTGGTGATCCTGTACCGGCAGCCGGGCGCGAACATCATCGACACCATCGACCGCGTGAAGGCGATGCTGCCGCAACTGCAGGCCGCGCTGCCCGCCGACGTCGAGATCACGCCGACCTCCGACCGCTCGACCACGATCCGCGCGTCGCTGCACGACACGGAGTTCACGCTGATTGTTGCGGTGGCGCTGGTCGTGATGGTCGTGTTCCTGTTCCTGCGCAACTGGCGCGCGACGCTGATTCCGAGCGTGGCCGTGCCGATCTCGATCATCGGCACGTTCGCCGCGATGTATCTGCTCGGCTTCTCGCTCGACAACCTCTCGCTGATGGCGCTTGACCATCGCGACCGGGTTCGTGGTCGACGACGCCATCGTCGTGCTTGAAAACATCTCGCGGCATATCGAGAACGGCGTGCCGCGCATGAAGGCCGCCATTCTCGGCGCGCAGGAAGTGGGCTTCACGGTGCTGTCGATCAGCATTTCGCTGGTCGCCGTGTTCCTGCCGATCCTGCTGATGGGCGGCATTGTCGGGCGGCTTGTTCCGCGAATTCGCGCTGACGCTGTCGCTGGCGATTGCGCGTGTCGCTGGTCGTCTCGCTGACCGTCACGCCCATGATGTGCGCGCGTTTGCTGCATGAACCGCACGAACCAGAAGCCGCCCGGCCGGTTCTCGCGCTGGCTCGAACGCCAGTTCGTGCGGATGCAGAGCGGCTATGCGCGCACGCTCGGCGTGGCGCTCGCGCATCCGCGGATCGTGATCTGCTGGTGCTGCTCGCGACCATCGGGCTGAATGTGTATCTGTACATCATCGTGCCGAAGGGCTTTTTCCCGCAGCAGGACACGGGGCGGCATCGTCGGCGGCATTCAGGCCGACCAGAGCACGTCGTTCCAGGCGATGAAAGGCAAGTTCTCCGAGATGATGAAGATCGTGCAAGAACCCGGCGGTGGACAGCGTGGCCGGTTTCACGGGCGGGCGGCAGACCAACTCGGGCTTCATGTTCGTTTCGCTGAAGCCGAAGAGCGAGCGCAAGGTATCGGCCGAACAGGTGATCCAGCGCCTGCGCGCGCCGCTCTCCGACGTCGCGGGCGTGCGCACCTTCCTGCAAGCCGTGCAGGACATTCGCGCGGGCGGGCGGCAATCGAACGCGCAATATCAGTTCACGCTGCTGGCCGACTCCACGACCGACCTCTACACGTGGGGGCCGAAGCTCACCGAGGCCCTGCTGGCGCGCCCCGAACTCGCCGACGTCAATTCCGACCAGCAGCAAGGCGGCCTCGAATCGTTCGTGACGATCGACCGCGCGACCGTCGGCGCGCCTGGGCATCCAGCCGGCGCAGATCGACAACACGCTCTACGACGCGTTCGGCCAGCGCCAGGTATCGACCATCTACAACGCGCTGAGCCAGTACCACGTGGTGATGGAAGTCGCGCCGAAATACTGGCAAGACCCGGAGATGCTCAAGCAGATCTACGTCAGCACGTCGGGCGGGACCGCGAGCGGCGCGGCATCGACGAACGCGACCACGACGACGTCGCCTCGGCGTCCACCTCAACGCAGCACGACGTCTCGAGCGGCGGCACCGGCACGGCACGACGACATCAGCGTCGCTGGCGCTGGCGTCCATCCGCAACGCGGCGACCAACGCGATTGCGGCGAGCGGCAAGTCGAGTTCGTCGTCGGGCGCGGCGGTGTCGACGTCGAAGGAAACGATGATCCCGCTCTCGGCGATCGCGAAGTTCGGGCCGGGCAACACGCCGTTGTCGGTGAATCACCAGAGCCAGTTCGTGGCGTCGACGATCTCGTTCAATCTGCCGCCGGGCAAGTCGCTCTCCGACGCCACCGCCGCCATCTACGAAACCATGGCGACCGATCGGCATGCCGAGCACGATTCACGGCAGTTTCGCAGGGCACGGCGCAGGCAGTTCCAGCAGTCCACGAAGGACCAGCCGATCCTGATTCTGGCCGCGCTGGCGGCGGTGTATATCGTGCTCGGGATTCTGTACGAGAGCTATATCCATCCGATCACGATTCTCTCGACGCTGCCTTCGGCGGGCATTGGCGCGTTGCTGGCGCTGCTGCTGTTCAAGACGGAGTTCAGCATCATCGCGTTGATCGGGGTGATCTTGCTGATCGGCATCGTGAAGAAGAACGCGATCATGATGGTCGACTTCGCGATCCAGGCGCACGCGGCATGGGCTGCGACGTCGCGCGAGGCGATCGAGCAGGCGTGTTTGCTGCGGTTTCCGGCCGATCATGATGACCACCGCTGCGGCGTTGCTTGGGCGCGTTGCCGTTGGCGTTCGGGACGGGCGAGGGATCGGAGATGCGCGCGCCGCTGGGGATCGCGATTGTGGGCGGGTTGATCGTGAGTCAGTTGCTGACGCTCTATACAACGCCGGTGGTTTATCTTTATATGGACCGGATCCGGATTTGGTCGGAGGAACGGCGCGCGCGCAGGGGTCAGACAGGGCCGGCTCGAGTCATTGAGTGACGGTTTTGCTCGTCAGGGAATGGCGGGGTGGGCTGGATTCGAGCGGCCGGTAGGTGCCCGCCCCCAGTGCATGGATTCCGAAAAATCGCTTACCGTTTTAGCTCCTGCCCACAAACAGAAGGAGCGAATCCAGCAATGAAAGTCCTGCTTATCGGCGCGCACGGCCGGACCGGTCGCCACATTGCCCGGCAACTACGCGCTGCATCCCTCCCCTTCAAAGTCTTGCTGCGCAAATCCGCGCACCGCGGTGAGTTCGCCGCGCTCGGCGCCGAGATCGTGCTCGGCGACCTGACAGACGATTTCTCCCACGCCTTCGACGACATCACCCACGTCATCTACGCCGCAGGATCGGCGGAAAGCGAAGGCGTGAACGAGGAACGCGCAATCGACCGCGACGCCGTCCAACGCACCGCCGACTACGCGAAACGCCGCCGGACAAAACAACTCGTGGTCATCAGCGCGATCTCCGCCTACTGGCCGCAATCCAGCCCGCTTGCGCTCAAGCACTACTCGAAGATGAAGCGCGAAGCCGACGACTACGTCCAGGCAAGCGGCGTCCCGTACGTGATCTTGCGACCAGGACCGCTCTCCGACGAAATCGGCCGCGGCACGATCGCGCTCTCCACCGCAACGCAGCGCAGATGCGGCGCCCGTTTCACGCGAAGACGTTGCACGCGTCGCGGTGGAATGCATCAAACGCGATGTACGCGACGAGGTGATCGGGTTTATCGGCGGCGACGTGCCAATAGACGACGTGCTCGACGCCTTTCAGACCGCCCCGATCAGCCGATAACCCACGCCCGTTTCCGTGACGATATGCTCCGGCTGCGCGGCATCGCGCTCCAGTTTCTGCCGCAGATGCGCCATGTAGATGCGCAGATAGTGGTGGCTTTCCACATGCGACGGCCCCCACACGTCGCGCAGCAACTGCCGGTGCGTCAACACGCGGCCGGCGTGCCGCACCAGCGTGGAAAGCAGCCGGTATTCGATCGGCGTCAGATGCACGGGCGCGCCGGCGCGGCGTGACCTGGCGCAGGCCAGATCGATCGACACCGTCGCCGAATTTCACCAGCGGCGATTCACTCGACGCCGCCTGGTTGCGCCGCCGCAAATGCGCGCGAATCCGCGCCATCAGTTCCGACACGCCGAACGGCTTGGTCAGGTAATCGTCGGCGCCGGCATCGAGCGCGGCGACCTTCTCCTCTTCCTGCGTACGCGCCGACAACACGATCACCGGCAACTCGGTCCAGCTGCGCAGTTCGCGGATCACGTCGAGACCGTCGGTATCGGGCAGACCGAGATCGACGATCACGAGATCCGGCTTGCGCGTCGCCGCCTCGACCAGCCCCTGCTTGCCGGTCTCCGCCTCGTGCACGGTGATGCCCTCGGCCTTCCAGCGACGCGCGCACGAAGCGGCGAATCTGCTTTTCGTCCTCGATCAACACGACAGTGAGGCTAGGTTCACTCATGGGGCTTCATGGGGCTTAAGGTCCGACGGGGAAAGATCGACGAAGTCCTGTTCGGCTTCGTCGGAGAAACTGGGTACGGGCGGTGCTGCATCCACGGGCAAGGTGAACCAGAAGCGCGCGCCTTCGACCTGCGGTCCGGAAGGCTGCCGTCCAGCCGGTTATTCGCGCCGATTGTACCGCCGTGCGCCTCCACGATCGCGCGGCAAATCGAGAGCCCGAGCCCGATGCCCGGCTTCGCCGACTCCTTCTCGCCGCGCGTGAATTTCTCGAACACGCGGTCCTCCATGTTCGGCGGGCAGACCCGGGCCGTTATCGTCGATATTCACACGCACGAACGGCTTGCCGTCCACATCCATGCTCTCCGCGCCGATCGACGAGCTTCGAGCCCGGCGGCGTGTATTTCGCGGCGTTCTCGAGCAGGTTCGAGAAGAGCCGCTCCATCAGCACGGCATCGAGTTGCAGGAACGGCAGGTCGGCGGGCAGACGCACCTCGACCGGACGGCCGCTCAGCACGCGCCGGCACGCCCGCAGCGCCGCGCCGACCGTCTCTTCAAGCAGCGACCATTGCCGGTTCAGCCGCAGACCGCCCGCCTGCAGGCGCGCCATGTCCAGCAGGTTCGTGACGATGCTGGTCATGCGCAACGATTCATCGTGAATCGCCGCGATCAATTCGGCGTTGGCCGGCGAACGGGCGTCCCCGCGCGCTTCGGCGAGCATCGACGCAAAACCGACGATGGTCGTGAGCGGCGTGCGCAAATCGTGCGAGATCGCGGACAGCAGCGAATTGCGCAAGCGCTCGGACTCCATGTTGACGAGCGCATCGCGCGCGATCTCGACGTAATGCACCCGTTCGAGCGCCAGCGCGATCTGCGCGGCGAACGCATCGAGCATGCGCTTCTGTTCGGGGACGTCGAGTTCGCCCGCGTTGCGCGTGACGCACCGCGAGCACGCCGCGCGTGCGCATCGGCGCCTTGAGCGGCAGATACAGCGCGGCGGCGGCGGGCAGCGTGTCCGTGCCGTGACCGGCCGGCTTCTGCTGGTCGTAGACCCATTGGCCGACGTCGATATCGAGCGCGCTTGCATCGAGCAGCAACGCGGCCATCGGACGTATCCGATGGATCGAGTTTCTGGCGGACCTTGTCGCTGGAATCGGGCAGCAGCATCGCCACTTTCGCGCGGAACACTTCGCTCACGTGCCGCATGCCGATCCCCACGATCTGCTCGATCGCCAGCGCCGCGCCGAGTTCGCCCGCCATTGCATACATCGCGCCGGTGCGCCGCTCGCGCTTGGACGCGACGCGCGCCTCGCGCCGCAAGCTCGATGTGAGATGGCTGATCACCAGCGACGTCAGCAGCATGCCGGCGAAGGTCAGCAGGTATTGCGTATCGGAGACCGACAACGACATGCGCGGCGGCACGAAGAAGAAGTCGAAGGCCGCGACGCTCAGGAACGACAGCAGCACGCCCGGCCCACGGCCAATCCGCGCCGCCGTGAAAATCACGCCGATCAGATAAAGCATCACGAGGTTCGTGAGATCGAAATGGTCGCGGATCTGGCTCGCGAGCAGCGTGATGACCGCGCAGATCGCGATGGCGTACGCGTAGCCGCGCGGCGCCGAGCGCTGCTCGCGCGCGGCGCTCAACGCGTCGTGCCAGTCGGGCGCGATCCCCGCTTCTTGCGACGACGATCCGCTTCGATCGCCCGAGTCGCTTGCTTCGCTCCGGTCGCTCTCCCGCGCTCGAATCAGCGTGAGATCGAGGTCGCCCGCGTGCTCCGCCATCCGCTCGCCGAACGGCCGTCGCAGCCAGCGTGCGAAGCCGCGATGTGTCGATGCGCCCGCCACCAGCTTCGACACGTTGCGCGCCTGCGCATAGCCGATCAACGTCGCGACTGCATCGTCGCCGGCGAGCGTGACCGTTTCGGCGCCCAGTTCGGCGGCGAGCTTGAGCGCGTGCGAGCGTGCGTTCGCGGCGGGCATCGGAAAGTTTTTGCAGTTGCGGCGTTTCGACATACACCGCGATCCAGTCCGAGCGCAGGCTTGCCGCGAGCCGTGCCGCAGCGCGCACGAGCGTAGGGGCTTCCGGTCCCGGGCCGATGCACACCACCAGCCGGTCGCGCGCCTGCCAGATCCTGCTCGATAGAACGATCCGCGCGATATTCGCGCATCTGGGCATCGACGCGATCCGCCGTGCGCCGCAGCGCCAGTTCGCGCAGCGCGATCAGGTTGCCCTTGCGAAAGAAATTGCGGACCGCGTGTTCCGCCTGCTGCGGCATGTAGACCTTGCCGTGCGCGCAGCCGTTCCAGCAGTTCCTCGGGCGGAAGATCGACCAGCGTGACTTCATCGGCCTGATCCAGCACGCGATCCGGAACCGTCTCGAACACGCGGATCTGCCGTGATCTGGCCAACGATGTCGTTCAGGCTTTCCAGATGCTGGACATTGACCGTGGTGTAGACGTCGATGCCCGCGTCCAGCAGTTCGTGCACGTCCTGCCAGCGTTTCAGATGACGCGCGCCCGGGACGTTCGAATGCGCGAGTTCGTCGACGAGGACAAGCTGCGGGTGGCGCTGCAAGCGCGGCGTCGAGATCGAATTCCTGGAGCGCATGGCCGCGATACATCGATGTTCGCCAACGGCAGTTGTTCGAGGCCTTCCAGCAACGCGGCCGTTTCGCTTCTGCCATGCGTTTCCACTATGCCGATGACTACGTCGTCGCCCTGCTGCTTCCTGCTCCGCGCCGCCAGCAGCATGGCGTAGGTCTTGCCCACCCCCGCCGACGCGCCAAAAAATATCTTCAGCCGTCCGCGATGACGCTTCTCTTCCTCTCTTTGCAGTTTGTCCGAGCAGCTCGTCTGGGTTTGGGCGGTTCATTTTTTAGCTTTGCGAGAACGATCGCATCCGAGGCGAGGTTCGGTTTCTGTGTTTCAACATCAACATACTGACACGCGGCTTTCCCGGTATGACGAGCCGGTACGTTCGTATCTCCGCCGGGTTTGCCGCAGGCATTTTCCCCAAGTATTGAACGATGGCCCGAACATTAAGCGCGCCGACATAAAAGGCGGGTCAAAGATCGGGATGCGGACGTAAAGAATGTGTAAATGGAGCTGCGGAAGACCTTCGCAGCGACGGCTTGGTTGCGGTGGTCTTACAACGGGCATTTGAGCAAGGCGGATCGCACGACGGTCCCGTCCGTTGCGTTATCCGCCGAATATTTCGACTCGCATTCATCGCGCTGCCCGCAATGGACGGCGCGGCATGGAAAACGCCGCGTCCGCCCCTTCTTCACGCTCTGATCAAGGCAGGAAAATTGTCGACCCCGTGGTTCGGCGCGCCTCCAGATCCTCGTGCGCCTTTGCCGCTTCGGCCAGCGGATACCGCTGCCGCACGCTCGTCTTGACCTGGCCCGTACTCAACACATTGAACAGTTCGCCCGTCATCTCCTCGAGATCGCTGCGTTTGGCGATATAGCTGAACAACGTGGGCCGCGTGAAATACAGCGAACCGCGCCCGGCGAACTCGGACGAATCGATGGGCGGCAACGGCCCCGATGTATTGCCGAAACTCACGAACATGCCGAACGGCGCGAGGCAGTCGAGCGATGCCGTATAGGTGTCCTTGCCGATCGAATCGTAGACCACCGGCACGCCCGCGCCGTTCGTGATCTCGCGCACCCGCTTCGTGAAATCCTCGCGGGTATAGACGATCGGATGATCGCAGCCGTGCGCCTTCGCGAGTTCGGCCTTCTCGTCCGAGCCGACCGTGCCGATCACCGTCGCGCCGAGCGCCTTCGCCCACTGGCACGCGAGCATGCCTACGCCGCCCGCCGCCGCGTGGATCAGGATCGTGTCGCCGGCTTTCACGCGATACGTCCGTCGCAGCAGATATTGCGCGGTCAGGCCCTGCAACATCACCGACGCCGCATCCTCGTACGCTATGGCGTCGGGCAGGCGCACGACGTACTGCGCCGACATGACCCGTTCCTGCGCATACGCGCCCGGCGGCCGCGACGCGTAGGCCACCCGGTCGCCCACCTTGAACCCTGTCACGCCTTCACCGACCGCCGTCACCTCGCCCGCCGCTTCCATGCCAAGTCCGGCGGGCAGCGGCATGGGATATAGCCCCGTACGGAAGTACACGTCGATGAAGTTCAAGCCGACCGCATGATGTTTCACGCGAATCTCGCCCTTGCCCGGCTCGCCCACTTCGACGTCGACCCATTTCATCACTTCCGGGCCACCGGTTTTATCGAATCGAATTGCCTTTGTCACCCTTGTCTCCTTTTGCCGGCGTCAGCCGGTCAGCCATGCAGCGACGGCCTAAACCCGATCCAGGCGTAGCTTCAGGTCATCGAGAATCATGCGTGCCGTCGCGAGATTCGTCGCGCACGCCACGTTGTGGACGTCGCACGCGCGCACCAGCGCATTGATGTCCGGCTCGTGCGGCTGCGGCGTCATGGGGTCGCGCAGGAAAATCACCACGTCGACCCGCCCCTCCGCCAGTTCAGCGCCAATCTGCAGATCGCCGCCGAACGGTCCGGAGAGCTTGCGCTCGACCTCCAGACCATGGGCCGCCGCAATCCGCGCACCGGTCGTGCCGGTTGCCACCAGCCGGCACTGCGCCAGCGTGGCCGCGAATTCGCCGGCCAGCGCCACGATGTCATCTTTCTTCATGTCGTGCGCGATCAGCGCGACGCGTGGGGTCATCGAATGCCTCCTGGTTGTGATTGTGATGTTTTATAGCGATCGACGATCAATACGTGCCCGGATAAGCGCCGCCGTCGATCAGCAGGTTTTGCCCCGTGATGTAGCCGGCATGGACGCTGCACAAATACGCGCACGCCCTGCCGAACTCCTCCGACGTACCGAAGCGGCCCGCCGGCAGCCGGCTCATGCGGCGCTTCTTGGCTTCTTCCACCGAAATGTTGTTCGCCTTCGCGTCCGCCTCGAACGTGGTGACGAGCCGGTCGGTATCGAAAGAGCCCGGCAGCAGGTTGTTGATGGTCACGCCGGTCGCCGCGACCTTGCGCGACAAACCCGCGACAAAACCCGTCAGCCCTGAACGCGCGCCGTTGGACAGGCCCAGCACGTCGATAGGCGCCTTCACCGACGAACTCGTGATATTCACGATGCGGCCAAAGCCACGCTCGATCATGCCGTCGAGCGTCTGCTTGATCAGTTCGATCGGCGTCAGCATGTTCGAATCGAGCGCCTTGATCCAGTCGTCGCGCGAGAATTGCCGGAAATCCCCCGGCGGCGGGCCGCCGGCGTTGTTCACGAGAATGTCCGGCGCAGGACACGCGGCCAGCGCCGCGGCGTGGCCTTCGGCCGTGGTGATGTCGCACGCTACCGCCGTCACATCACGCCAAAGCTTGCGCGAAGATGCTCGGCCGTGGCTTCGAGCGGTCCCGGCGTGCGCGCCACGATCACGAGATTGACGCCCTCGGCGGCCAGCGCCTCGGCGCAACCGCGTCCCAGACCCTTGCTGGCCGCGCACACGAGCGCCGTGCGCCCCTTGATTCCCATGTCCATTGCTGTCCCTTTCTGGTTGCCCGCGTTGAAACCGCTGGAAACGGTCAAAACCGGGGTAATGAAATCTTGTGCCGAATCCTGGTTCGCCGTCCGCTCGTGCGGACCGCGTGATGCAATTCTAGAAGAATGAGGGATCGGACGTCGGCCGCGCAATAGACCGGACGGCCTATCGCCCGCAATCTCCGCTTTCAGGCGCGCCTAATTTGGGTAAACTGGCGTCATTGCTTGAGCACAGCCATGCAAGACCTACGCGGCTGTCAGAGCCGAACGAACACCCGATTCACCCGAATCCACACTTAATGCCGCGGCAACCGCGCGAATTCCATGAAACAGGACAGCCGCTTTCCCAATCTCTTCATCCTCAATCACCCGCTGATCCAGCACAAGCTGACGCACATGCGGGACAAGGACACGTCCACGCGCACGTTTCGCGAGTTGCTGCGCGAAATCACGCTGCTGATGGGTTATGAAATCACGCGCAACCTGCCGCTGACCACGAAGCGTGTCGAAACCCCGCTGGTCACCATCGACTCGCCCGTGATCGCCGGCAAGAAGCTGGCTATCGTGCCGGTGCTGCGGGCCGGCATCGGCATGTCGGACGGGCTGCTGGACCTGATTCCGTCGGCGCGGGTCGGCCATATCGGCGTGTATCGCGCGGAGGATCACCGGCCGGTCGAATATCTGGTGCGCCTGCCGCCCGATCTGGAAGAGCGCGTGTTCATCCTGTGCGATCCGATGGTCGCGACCGGCTATTCGGCCGTCCATGCCGTGGACGTGATGAAGCGGCGCAAGCGTGCCGGGCGAAAACATCATGTTCGTCGCGCTGGTGGCGGCGCCGGAAGGCGTGAAGGTGTTCTCAGGACGCCCATCCGGACGTGAAGCTGTACGTGGCCTCGCTCGATTCGCATCTGAACGAGCACGCGTATATCGTGCCGGGTCTGGGCGACGCCGGCGACCGGCTGTTCGGCACGAAGAACTAGCGCATTTGATCGAGCAGTACAAGCGCAGAATCGAGCGCCAACGCGGGAACCATGCAAGGACGTGCGCGCCGTCCGAGCAAGGCCAACGCCTGCCGAAGCGGCGCGCCATGATAAAATTCGGGTCCGCCAAATAAGTGGCCGCGCTTGGCTGGCTGAAGAATCAAATGACGGGACTTCCTGGCGTCATTCGGTTGGCTGCAGGTTGTCGGCGAGAGTGACAATTCGCGGGAATCGTGCTTTGCGTGAATTTGCAGATTTTCAGCAACCTGCCCGGCCCCGCAGAACCGCTGGAACCGGGTGTGCGCTGTGCGCAGCTCAAGCCCCTGCATCATGCGGCGCGAACATAAAATGCCGGCCGGCGAGAAGCGCCTTTTCGGGATAGGGCGGCATCATTGACACACAGGCGTGCGAGAGCAAGCTCGCGCGCGATGGAGAAAGGTATGGCGGGTCATTCGAAATGGGCCAACATCAAGCATAAGAAAGCGGCGACCGATGCCAAGCGTGGCAAGGTCTGGACGCGTCTTATCAAGGAAATTCAGGTCGCGGCACGCATGGGCGGCGGAGAAATGGACACGAACCCGCGCCTGCGGCTCTCCGTCGAAAAGGCGTACGACGCCAACATGCCCAAGGACAACGTCAACCGCGCGATCCAGCGCGGCGTGGGCGGTGTCGACGGCGCGACGTACGAAGAAATCCGCTACGAAGGCTACGGTATCGGCGGCGCGGCGATCATCGTGGACACCATGACGGACAACCGCACCCGGACCGTTGCGGAAGTGCGCCACGCGTTCTCGAAGTTCGGCGGCAACATGGGCACGGACGGCTCGGTGGCGTTCATGTTCGATCACGTCGGCCAGTTCCTGTTCGCTCCCGGCACGTCCGAAGACAAGCTGATGGAAGCGGCGCTCGAAGCCGGCGCGGACGACGTGGTGACGAACGAAGACGGCAGCATCGAAGTGGTCTGCCCGGCGAACGATTTCCAGAAGGTGAAAGACGCGCTGGAAGCCGCGGGTTTCAAGGCCGAAGTGGCGGAAGTCATCATGAAACCGCAGACGGAAGTCGAGTTCACCGGCGAGGAAGCGGCGAAAATGCAGAAATTGCTCGACGCGCTGGAAAATCTGGACGACGTGCAAGAGGTGTATACCAACGCGGCCATCGACCAGGAATGATTGCCGGGTAAGTAAGCGGTGAGTCGGGCGGCCATCAAGCCGCGCCGCTCCAGCTTACGCTGAACGCCCGTGCAGCAAGGTTTTGACCGGCAGGACATGGAACGCGCCCTTGCCCGTTTCTGGCTCGATTGCTGCATGGTGTAGCCGATGCGTTTCAGTCGTTTATTTGTTTAATCAGCGGTGCCGGGCGCGTGTACGACGAATAGCGCCGTCGTGGGTGAATAAACGGCATCGGCTGGCGCGTTATGTGAAAGGCAAGCCGGCAAACTGCGCCGAGCATGCTCCCGAAATACAGGCCGGATAGTAGTTATTGAAGTGAGCCGAACCTGGCCGGAAGTTGTGTTTGACAGCCGGGAAGTCGAGTGACGCAGCCGCGTGATGGCGCGAACCACTTCCCCGCGTCAATGCGCCCGCACGGGAATTCGGCAGACGACCGGCCGAGATCCGGCGCATCGGCAAAAGCAGATATCCGCGGATCAGGCGCGGCGGACCCGTTTAAATCGAGCTTGAATTGGTACCAATCGATTCAAACCGGTCCGCCCTCCTGCCGCCATGAATTTCTTAAGATCTTCGAGGATTTAAATGAAGTTACTCGTCGTCGGTTCCGGCGGTCGCGAACATGCGCTCGCATGGAAGCTCGCGCAGTCGCCGCGCGTGCAGATGGTTTATGTCGCGCCGGGCAACGGCGGCACGGCTCAGGACGAGCGTCTGCTCAATGTCGACATCACCGATCCGGCCGCGCTCGCCGATTTCGCCGAGAAAGAGCAGATTGCGCTGACCGTGGTCGGCCCGGAAGGTCCGCTCGCGGCGGGTATCGTCAACCTGTTCCGCTCGCGCGGCCTGAAGATTTTCGGCCCGACCAAGGAAGCCGCGCAGCTCGAAAGCTCGAAGGACTTCGCGAAGGCGTTCATGAAGCGCCACGCCATTCCGACGGCGGAATACGAAACGTTCACGGACATCGCCGCCGCCCACGCGTATCTGGACACGAAAGGCGCGCCCATCGTCATCAAGGCCGACGGACTCGCGGCCGGCAAGGGCGTGGTCGTGGCAACGACGCTTGAAGAAGCGCACGCGGCCGTCGATTCCATGCTCGCCGACAACAAACTGGGCGACGCCGGCGCGCGCGTGGTGATCGAGGAATTCCTGGACGGCGAGGAAGCGAGCTTTATCGTGATGGTGGACGGCAAGCACGTGCTGGCGCTGGCGTCGAGCCAGGACCACAAGCGTCTGCTCGACGGCGACAAGGGCCCGAACACCGGCGGCATGGGCGCCTATTCGCCCGCGCCTATCGTCACGCCGCAACTGCACGCCCGCGTCATGCGCGAAATCATCCTGCCGACCGTGCGCGGCATGGAGACAGGAAGGCATCCGCTACACCGGTTTCCTGTATGCGGGCCTGATGATCGACGCGCACGGCAATCCGAAGACGCTCGAATTCAACTGCCGCATGGGCGACCCGGAAACGCAGCCGATCATGGCGCGCCTGAAGGGCGATTTCTCGAAGGTGGTGGAACTGGCGATCGCCGGCACGCTAGCGACGGCGGAGCTCGAATGGGACCGGCGCACGGCGCTGGGCGTCGTGCTGGCCGCGCACAACTATCCGGACACGCCGCGCAAGGGCGACCGGATCAACGGCATTCCTCCGGAAACGCCGGAAGCCGTGACGTTCCATGCCGGCACCACGCTGGAAAACGGCAAGCTCACCACATCGGGCGGACGCGTGCTGTGCGTCGTGGGTTTGTCGGATTCGGTACGCGGCGCGCAGTCCGTGGTCTACGATACGATCAACCAGATCGCGTTCGACGGCATGCAGTATCGGCGGGACATCGGTTATCGCGCGCTGAATCGCAAAGCGACAGACCGGCACGGCTGAAGCGCGGAGCCGCTGGCAACGTGCTGGCTAACGTGACGCGAACTGCGCCAGGTCGCCGGAAGTCGCCGCCCGCACAACCGCAACGATCGCAGCAAATTGAGCAACGCACTGCCGGACCTTCGCGTCCGGCAGCGCGTTTTAGAAGGAACGCGCACGGGACCAGGCAACTCTGGGCAAAACCAAGGTTCCCACTCCGGCTATTTGCCCGCAAGCCGTACAACAGTCCACGATGACCGATCCGACCTACGACGTACAAGCTGTCCGCACCTATCTGACCGGCCTGCAAGACGCAGATCGCGGAGACGCTCGGCGCGTTCGACGGCACGCCATTCGCCACCGACTCCTGGCAGCGCGGCCCGGAAGAACGCCTGCGCGGCGGCGGCAGCACGCGGATTCTGGAAGGCGGCCAGTTTTTCGAGCGCGGCGGCATCGGTTTCTCCGATGTCGCCGGCGACGCTCTGCCAGCCTCGGCGAGCGCCGCGCGTCCGCAACTGGCCGGGCGTGGTTTCGAGGCCATGGGCGTGTCGCTCGTCATGCACCCGCGCAATCCGCACTGCCCGACCGTGCACATGAACGTGCGCCTGCTGATCGCGACCAAAGCGGGCGAAGCGCCGCTGTTCTGGTTCGGCGGCGGCATGGATCTCACGCCGTACTACGGCTACGAGGAAGACGCGCAGCATTTCCATCGGCGTCTGCCGCGACGCGCTGACGCCTTTCGGCGCGGATCTGTACCCGCGTTTCAAGCAATGGTGCGACGAGTATTTCTATCCTCAAGCATCGCAACGAACCGCGCGGGATCGGCGGGATTTTCTTCGACGACTTCTCGGAGCCGGGCTTCGACCAATCGTTCGCGATGATGCAGCAGCGTCGGCGACGGTTTCCTGGACGCGTATCTGCCGATCATCGAACGCCGCCGCAACACGCCGTACGGCGAAGCGCGAGCGCGAATTCCAGGCGTACCGGCGCGGCCGCTACGTGGAATTCAATCTGGTCTTCGACCGTGGCACGCTGTTTGGGCTGCAAAGCGGCGGACGCACGGAATCGATCCTGATGTCGATGCCGCCGGCCGTGAACTGGCGCTACAACTGGCAGCCGGAACCGGGCACGCCCGAAGCGCGTCTTTACTCCGATTTCCTCGTGGCGCGAGAGTGGGTATGAAGACGACGCCAAGATTCACGAAGCAGCCGCAGACTAGCTGCAGACTATGAGACCTGAGCGTTGCACTTGCTGCAATCTGTCCCGAAGAGGATCGTCCCCTGAAACCGAACCTCCCTTGTGCTCGCCGCGTCGGTCTGCTGGGCGGCACGTTCGACCCGATCCACGACGGCTCATCTCGCGCTCGCGCGGCGTTTCGCCGAGTTGCTGCGACTGACCGAACTGGTGCTGCTGCCGGCCGGCCAGCCGTGGCAGAAAAAGGACGTGTCGCCGGCCGCATCACCGGCTCGCCATGACCCGCGCGGCGGCGCGATTCGCTGCATGTGGAAGGCGTGAAGGTCATCGTCGCGACCGACGAAATCGACCACGACGGCCCGACCTATACGGTCGAGACGCTGCGCTCGCTGGCGCGCGCGAGAAGGCGCGGACGCGTCGCTGTCGCTGCTGATCGGCGCCGATCAGCTTGTGCACCTCGACACATGGCGCGACTGGAAACGCCTGTTCGACTTTGCGCATGTTTGCGTGGCAACCCGCCCCGGTTTCGACCTCTCGACGGTTCCGCCTGCCGTCGCCGAGGAAATCGCCGCGCGCAGCGCGCCGCGCCGACGTGCTGCAAGCCACGCCGCGCGGCCATCTGCTGATCGATTCCGACGCTGGCGTTCGACGTGTCGGCCACCGACATCCGCGAGCATCTGCGCGAACGCCTGCGGCGCGCACGCGGCGGGCGAGACCAGACAGCCGAGAGCCATGTCCCCTCCGCGGTGTGGGACTATATTGTTCAACACCATCTTGTACCACCGGTAACCATCTATGGAAATTCGCAAACTTCAACGCGCGATCATCGACGGTCTCGAAGACGTCAAGGCGCAAGACATCAAGGTGTTCAACACCACCCACCTGACCGCGCTCTTCGATCGCGTGATCGTCGCGAGCGGCACCTCGAACCGTCAGACCAAGGCGCTCGCCAACAGCGTGCGCGAGAAGGTCAAGGAAACTGGGCGGCGACATCATCAGCACCGAAGGCGAAGAGTCGGCGAATGGGTGCTGGTGGATTGCGGCGACGCGGTCGTGCACATCCTGCAACCGGCGCTGCGCCAGTACTACAACCTCGAAGAAATCTGGGGCGACAAGCCGGTGCGCATCAAGCTGCACAAGCCGAGTCCGTTCGGCGGCGCGCGTGTCGAGCGAGCCCGACGAAGACGAAGAAGACGAAGACCGCCGCCAAGCCGGCCGCAAGAGCCACGCGCGCAAGACGGCACGCCGTCGCTAACGTAACGCGCGTTCGCCGCTGAACGCAATAGTCCGTCGCCTCGCTGCTGCCATGAAACTGCATATCCTCGCCGTCGGCCACAAGATGCCCGACTGGATCGCCACCGGCTTCGACGAGTACGCGAAACGCATGCCGCCCGAGTTGCGTATCGAGCTGCGCGAGATCAAGCCCGAGCAGCGTTCGTCGGGGCGCCCGGCCGAGAGCGTGATGGCCGCCGAGCGCATGAAGATCGAAGCCGCGTTGCCGAAGAACGCGCGCATCGTCGCGCTCGATGAACGCGGCAAGGACTGGACCACCATGCAGCTCGCCGGCGCCCTGCCCGGCTGGCAACAGGACGGACGCGACGTGGCGTTCCTGATCGGCGGCGCCGACGGGCTCGATCCCGACCTCAAGGCGCGCGCCGACATGCTGCTGCGCGTTCCAGCCTGACGCTGCCGCACGCCATGGTCCGCGTGCTGCTCGCCGAACAGCTTTACCGCGCGTGGACCATCACGCAGAATCACCCCTATCATCGCGTGTGAGGCGTGGCGTCGGAGCGTTCGAACGACTGCGCCTGAGGCGTACGGCGCCTGACCTTCAGATTTATCCGTCGAACATGCTCATTAGCCACGCTTTCCCTTTCGTCTATCTCGCGTCGCAAAGTCCCGCGCCGTCAGGAGTTGCTGCAGCAGCTCGGCGTGCGCTTCGAGTTGCTGCTGCCGCGTCCCGATGAAGACGCCGAAGCGCTCGAAGCCGAGCTTGCCCGGCGAAGCGCGCCGACGACTACGTGCTGCGCGTGTGCGCGGCGAAGGCGCATGCGGCGCGTGCGCGGCGCGTCGCGGGCGGTCATGCGTGCGCGCCCGATCCTCGTTGCCGACACAACCGTCACGCTCGACGGCGCGATCATGGGCAAGCCCGCCGACGCCGACGATGCCGTCGCGATGCTCGAACGCGCTCGTCCGGGCGCGATCACGAAGTGCTGACCGCGCTCGCCGTCGTCGATGCGCGACGGCGCGCTGCTGCCACGCCGGCGCTATCGCGTTCGCACGTGCGTTTTGCTGCAGTCGAACGTGCTGCACTGCAACGTTACGCGGCCAGCGGCGAGCCGCTCGGCAAGGCCGGCGCATATGGCGTACAGGGACGCGCGGCGGAGTTTATCGAGCGTATCGAAGGGTCCTATTCGGGTATCATGGGTTTGCCTCTTTTTGAAACCGCTGCACTCCTGCGCGTGGCGCGCGTCGACTTCTAAACAGTCCATGAATGAAGAAATCCTGATCAATGTCACGCCGCAGGAAACGCGCGTCGCGCTGGTCCAGCAAGGCGCCGTCCAGGAACTTCACGTCGAACGCACGCTGTCGCGCGGACGCGTCGGCAATGTCTATCTCGGCAAGGTCGTGCGTGTGTTGCCGGGCATGCAGTCCGCTTTTATCGACATCGGGCTCGAGCGCGC
Organism: uncultured beta proteobacterium; assembly: GCA_963708695.1. Taxonomy (GTDB): domain Bacteria; phylum Pseudomonadota; class Gammaproteobacteria; order Burkholderiales; family Burkholderiaceae; genus Caballeronia. The sequence goes on along the minus strand of CAVPTS010000023.1, from coordinate 6,195 downwards.
CGCGTTCCTGCATGTAGCCGATATCTGGCATCCGCGCATTGCGGGCGAACCGCATCATCAGCGCCGCATCAGCCGATCGAGAAGATCGTGTTCGAAGGCCAGGCGCTGATGGTGCAGGTGGTGAAAGATCCGATCGGCACCAAGGGCGCGCGGCTTTCCACGCAGGTGAGCATCGCCGGGCGCACGCTCGTCTATCTGCCGCAGGAACCGCATATCGGCATTTCGCAGAAGATCGAGAGCGAGGCCGAGCGCGAAGCCGATGCGCGCGCGTCTGACGGCCGTGCTGCCTGTCGATGAAAAAGGCGGCTACATCGTGCGCACGATCGCCGAAGATGCGACGAGCGAAGAGCTCGCCGGCGACGTCGCATATCTGCGCAAGACGTGGGCGACGATCGTCGCGCAGGCGCAGCGCATGCCGCCCACCTCGCTGCTGTATCAGGATCTGAATCTCGCGCAGCGCGTGCTGCGCGATTTCGTCAACGACGAGACCTCGCGCATTCAGGTCGATTCGCGCGAGACGTATCAGATGCTGGCCGATTTCGCGGCCGAGTTCACGCCGGCGGTGGCGTCGCGCGTGCATCACTACACCGGCGAGCGGCCGCTCTTCGATCTGTACAACATCGAGGCGGAGATCCAGCGCGCGTTGTCGCGCCGCGTCGATCTGAAGTCGGGCGGCTATCTGATGATCGACCAGACCGAAGCGATGACCACTATCGACGTGAACACGGGCGGTTATGTCGGCGCGCGCAATTTCGACGATACGATCTTCAAGACCAATCTCGAAGCCGCGCACACCATTGCGCGGCAATTGCGGCTGAGGAATCTGGGCGGCATCATCATTATCGATTTCATCGATATGGAGAACGTCGAGCATCGCGATCAGGTGCTTGGCGAATTGAAGAAGGCGTTGTCGCGCGATCGCACGCGGGTGACGGTGAATGGGTTTTCGCAGCTTGGGCTGGTCGAGATGACACGCAAGCGCACGCGTGAATCGCTCGCGCATGTGCTGTGCGAACCGTGCCCGACGTGCGATGGCAAAGGCCAGGTCAAGACGCCGCGCACCGTGTGTTACGACGTGCTGCGCGAGATCATGCGCGAGTCGCGGCAGTTCAATCCGCGCGAGTTTCGCGTGGTGGCGTCGCAGCAGGTGATCGATCTGTTTCTCGAGGAAGAGTCGCAGCATCTGGCCATGCTGATGGACTTTATCGGCAAGCCGGTGTCGCTGCAGGTGGAGTCGAATCTGAGTCAGGAACAGTACGATATTGTTTTGATGTGAGAACTCGGCGAGAGCAAAACGCTATTGCTGCCCGAGGATATCCACGGGTACAGAAAGCGCCCCGGCTATCGCGGCAAGTTTCTTGAAGGTGCCGTTTCGCTTCCCACTTTCAATCTGGCTCAAGTACGGTTTACTGATGCCAGATGCTTCGCTCAAAGCTTCTTGAGTGAGCTTGCGATATTCACGCCAGGCGCGTATTGGGTGTACGCCGGCTAATTCAGCATCCAGCACAACTGCGGGCACATGGAAACCGTCATCAGCTGCTTTCGCTTGATCAAAAAGCGCTTCGTCATCGAGATCCTCGATCAACGGCGCGACGCGGTTCCAAATTTCGATAGGCACGATTGCGAATTCAGCGCGACCGTCGCGTTCGATAAATTGGATGGTGGTCATTCGTAAGCCCCTCCTCGAGGTTTGACGGCAAGCACCAAGACCACTAGTTTGCCATCGTTGATTTCAAACAAAACACGCCAGTCACCAACACGTACCCGACAGCCATCACGTCCGGTCAGTTTCTTCACGTTAGCAGCCGAATACGGATCGTTCGCAAGCAGTTTTATCTTCGCCTGGATCGTAGCAGCGACGTTACGCGGCATTGTCTTAAGTACCTTGGCGGCATCTTTGGTGTATTCGATTATGTACACAACAAATGTTAGCATAATGCTAACCTATTGCAAACACCGCCATCTCGGAACACCCCCTCCCCCTCACCGCCGCAGACTCCGGTCAATCGCCGCGACCAATCCTTTAAGCGAAACCGGTTTGCTCAAATGCCCGTTAAACCCGGCATCGAGCGCCCGCATGACATCTTGCTCACGGCCAAACCCGGTAAGCGCCAGCGCAGGCAGCCGCGCGGTCCGCGGCGTCTTTCGCATCCGCTCGATCATCTCGTAGCCGTTCATGGTCGGCATGCCGATATCCGACAACACGACATCGAATTCCTCCTGCGCCACCGCTTCAAGCGCCCGCTCGGCGCTCGGCTCCGCGCGCACCTGCGCACCCTCCATTTCGAGCAGCGTACGAAACGCCTCCAACGCTTCGATGGAGTCATCGACGAGCAACACCCGCAAGCCCCGCAAGATGCCCGGATCAACAATTTCACGCGGCGTTTCCACCGGCACCGACGATGCGTTTTCCGGCAGCCACAGCCGAAAGCGCGCACCTTGCCCCTTCCCCGCCGACTCCGCTTCAATATGCCCGCCATGCAACTCAGCAAGTTGCTTCACGAGCGACAATCCGATCCCCAGGCCGCCTCGGTCCCGCCGTCCGCCGCCATCGGCCTGACTGAACATCTCGAAGATACGCGGCAGGAAGCCGGGATCAATACCCTGCCCCGTGTCCGCCACCTCGATACAAACCAGCCCCTCATGCCGCGATAACGCGATCCGCACCCGTCCGCCACGCGGCGTGAATTTAAGCGCATTGCGCACGAGATTCCAGACCATCTGCTCGACGCGCTCGGCATCGGCATGAATCATCACGGCGGCATCGGTTCCCACCGCCGACAACTCAATGCCACCCGCCTGCGCATCCGCCACGCTCGCGGCCACGACCGCGTGCAGCACGGACGCGACCTCCACCGGCGCGAAGCGGAGCGCGAGCTTGCCGGTACGCACACGCGACAGGTCGAGCAAGTCGTCGATGATCTTGGCCTGCCCGGCGACCGCACGCTGGATGGCATCGGCGGCGTCCTGCACGCTCGAGATTCCCGCACATCGGGTATGCGCGTGAGCAATTCCGCCTTCACGTGAATCAGGTTGAGCGGGTTCTTGAGCTCATGCGACAACACGGAAAAGAACTCGTCCTTCAACCGGTTCGCCGCTTCGGACTGCGCACGAATCGCGCGTTCGAGCGTAAGCGCCAGTTGCTTCTGGCTCTCGATACCGGTCTTGTCGGTGACATCGCGGGCAATCTTCGCGTAACCGCGGAATTGATCGGATTCGATAGGCGTAGTGACACCGCTGCAATAGATTTCGGCGCCATCGGCGCGCACGTGCCAGCGTTCGTCTTCCGCACGGCCGGCCTGAGTGGCGCGCTGCCGCTCGCGTAAAGGCGCGCGCGCTGCACGATCGTCGGGGAGAAAAATAAGGTCGAGCGGCTGGCCTCGCACTTCGCTTTCCAGCATAGCCGAAGATGCGTTGCGCACCGCCGTTCCACGTGACAACCAAACCGTCCATGTCCAGCACGATGATCGCGTAGTCGTTTGTGGTCACGGCGGCCAGCCGCAAGCGTTCCTCGCTGCTGCGCGCCGCCGCTTCGGCCGCGCGGCGCGCCGTGATGTCGATCAGCGTGATGACCGCGCCGTCGATCTGATCGTCCGCCGTGCGATACGGCAGCACCCGCGCAAGAAACCATTCGCCGCGGTCCGTGCGGACCTCGCGCTCGGTGAATGTGAGCGTGTCGAAGGCCGCGCGTGCATCGGCGGCCATCTCCGGATAGTCGAGCCGATGCGTAAGATCCAGCAGCGGCCGCCCGATGTCCGACGCAATCAGCTTGAAGAGCCCGACCGCCGGCGCCGTATATCGCTTGATACGCATTTCCCGATCGACGAATACCGTCGCAATGCCGGTGGACGAGATCAGGTTGCGCAGGTCATCGTTCGCCTTGGCGGTCTCGGCGACGGTGTCGGAGAGTTCCAGGTTCACCGTCACCAGTTCTTCATTGACCGACTGCAGCTCTTCCTTGCCCGCTTCGAGTTCCTCGCTGGTCGAGCGCAGCTCTTCGTTGATCGCCTGCAATTCTTCATTCGACGCCATCAACTCCTCGGACGACACGCTGGCGTCCTCGCTCAACGTGTCCATCTGCGTCTGCGCACGATATAGGTCCTGTTCCAGATCGCCGAGTTTGGTGACATCGGCGGAGACGTCGTGTGCGGGCGAATTCGGTTGAACTGCTGCATGGGCCTCGTTCCCGGCCTCGTTCTCATTCTCTGTCTCGTCGAAGAACACGACAACCACGTCTTCGCCACTCTCATTGTCCTTGAACAGCCGTGCCGATAGCTTGACGAACGATGACGTCTCGCCACGCGAAAAGCACACGCGCTGCGACACGACGCTGTCCCCGTCGCGCAATACGCGATGCAGCGTGTTCCGCAATTCCGCGCGCAGCTCCGGATTGACGAGCGTGAGCAGATTGCGCGAGGGCTCGCCGCCGACATACTGAAGGAAACGCCCGGCGTGATCGGACATATGCAGGATCACGCCATCGCGATCCACGGTGACGTTAGGCGGCGCGTAACGCTCGAATACGCGCCGACGCAGCGCCGTCAGTGAAACGGATGTCTCGGGCCCCAGACCCGGTCTGTCTGGGGACATCGAAGATCGCAGCGGGACGGATGAGCGGCAGCGGCGGCATGGCGCGCGTGCCAATGCGCTTCGACTGGTAAATGCGGTTGCGCTTGTCCACTTGCTCGAACAGGTCGCTTGCAATCTCGGTGGATTCCGCTGCGCCGAGAAACAGGAACCCGCCCGGCCGCAGCGCAAAGTGAAACATCTCCAGCACCTGGCGCTGCACCGTTCTGTCGAGGTAGATGAGCAAGTTGCGGCACGAGATCAGGTCCATCCCCGAAAATGGCGGGTCGCTCAGCATATTGTGGACAGCAAACACCACCTTCTGACGCAGTTCCTTGCTCACCTGGTAACGGCCGCCTGGCTTCACAAAAAACCGGCCCAGCCGCTCGGGCGACACGTCCGCCACGATCGATCCCGCATAAACGCCCGCGCGCGCCGTATCGATCGCACTCGCGTCGACATCCGTCGCAAACACCTGGATCAGCGGAAACTTGCCCTGGACCGGCCCGTGCTCGATCAGCAGCATCGCCAGCGAATACGCCTCCTCCCCCGTCGAGCACCCCGCCGACCACGCGCGCACCGGCTCATCGAGCGAGCGTCTTGTGAACAGGTTCGCCACCACGCAGCTGCTCGAAAGCATCGAACGATTTGCGGTCGCGGAAAAAATTCGTCACGCCGATCAGCATGTCCTTCAGAAGCGCGGTCGTCTCTTCAGGATGCGTTTCGATAAACCGCTTGTACCCGGCCAGATCGGCTACGCCATTCACCTGCAGCCGCCGTTCAATGCGCCGCATCACCGTGCCGCGTGTGTAATGCCGGAAGTCATGGCCGGTGCGGATGCGCAGGATGGTCAGCAATGCGTTGAGCACGTCAGCATCGGCGTCGATGGTCGAAACGGGTGGCTCGATCCGGTTCTACGGTTCGCATCGGAGGGCTCGTCGACGACATGCAGCATTTTCATCGCGCGGGCGTTGTCGCGCAGCTCGATCAGGCGGGCAGGCATCCGCTCGACGGACAGCACGATATCGACGAACCCGGTTGCCAGCGCATTGCGCGGCATCTCGTCGAATTCCGCGTCCGTCGGGTCCTGCACGATGTTTATGCCGTTCTGCTCCTTGATCCGCGCTATGCCCATTGAGCCGTCGCTGCCCATCCCCGAGAGGATGATGCTGATCGAGCGTGCCCGGTGGGCGTCCGCCAGACTCCGGAAGAACAGGTCGATTGCGACCGGCCGTCGTCGCGACCGGTCGCTCGGGACGACATGAAGACAGCCATCTGCGATCGATAAATCGTTCGACGGCGAAATCAGGTAGACCGTGTTCTTTTCGATTGGCGTGGTGCCGAAGACCTGCACGACCGGCATGGAGACCGAGCGTCGCAGCACCTCGTCGACATGGCTCGCGTGATTCGGCGATATATGCAGCACGGCGACGAACGCCATGCCGCCGTCCGCCGGCATCCCTGAAGCAGACGCATCAGTGCCTGGATTCCGCCCGCGGACGCACCGATACCAACAATCGGGAAATCGACTGAACGAGGATTGGACGAAACTGCGGATGAAGATGAGGATTCGGCGGACGAACTGATCCGGGCACCGGGCGGCTTTCTAATGGTCATTGGAGGCTCCTT
>CAVPTS010000022.1:0-225354 GCA_963708695.1 uncultured beta proteobacterium | reverse complement strand
GGCGCGCGGCCGCATTAAGACGTACTAACAAGGGATGAAAATATAGTAATGGTTGATCGAAACAAGAAAATCGCAAAACACGAAAGCGGCGTCCAGACTCTAACCGGAAAAACGTCACATTTTGTGTATCCGCAGAGTGCGGCGTAATGAAGGCAATAATCGGCTTTATTTTAGTCCTATTCATTAGCACTACTCATGCGTCTGGTCTGTCTATCCTTGCGAGCGAAGCACTTCTGGCCGATGCCGCATTTCAGAGCGCAGAAGCCGCTTGGCGCGCGGGTATCGAGAAAGCGCCTCAGGGGCGAGCAGGACTTTTGCCGCAGATTGGCGTGCAGCAGGTGGCATATCGCAACGGCATGCGCATCCCGGGACAAACCGCGCCAGGATATTCGACTGTCGGTTTCACCCTCACGCTGAATCAGCCTCTCTTCGATTGGGCCGCCTGGGAGGCTTACCAGCAAGGCCAACTCCTCGCAATAGATGCCGATCTGGCGTTGGCGCAAGCGAAGCAGGACGTGCTTCTGCGCGTGTCACAAGCTTATTTCGATGCACTGAACGCGCAGGATGATCTCGCGCTCGCGATTAAGCACCGCAAAGCCGTTGCTGAGCAACTGGTTCTCGCCCAGCGCCGCTTCGCGCTGGGCGATGCGACTATCGTCGACACGAACGAGGCACAAGCCGGTTTCGACGCTGCTGAGGCAGATGAAATTGCTGCGCAAACCCGGCTTGATATGAGCTATGCAAGCCTTCAAAAGCGCGTTGGTCACCGAGTCAGCAGAGTCAACGGATGGCGTAATGAGGTCAGTCTGCCACCTGTCGATCCGTCCGATGTGGAGGCGTGGATAAGCGCGGCGGTCACTTCAAGTTACGACGTGCGTCGAAAGATGGTCGCAACCGAACTCGCGAGTCGTGAGCGAAACAAGGCGCGCGCTGGCGATTATCCAACTGTCGCGCTCGTCGGCAACGTCAGCAACGGCAACGCAGCGTTCATCAATGGGCAGACGAACTTCTACACGGGCGCGAACCGCGGTAGTGCAGGTGCAATCGGTATTCAGATTTCGCTGCCGCTGACCGACGGTTTCATGACCCGAAGCAAGATCCGCGAAGCGCTCGCGCTGGAAGACAAGGCTCGTGACGATCTCGACGAGGCGCAACGCACCGCCGGCCTTGCGGCCCACGACGCCTATCTTGGGGTGACGCGAGGATTGGTGCAGACAGGAGCGCTTGCCACGGCAGTGCAATCCGCTAACGTCGCACTGCGATCTAATCAGACCGGCTACCGCGTCGGCGTTCGTGTGAACGCGGATGTGCTGGATGCGGAGGACAAGTTGTACCGGGCGCAGCGCGAGTTGGCGCGCGCCCGTGCGGAAACGCTTGTGCAGGGATTAAAGCTGAAAGCAAGCACCGCAGATCTCAGTGAGACCGATCTGGCCGCACTCGATGCGTTGCTGAGCGAAAACGCTCTCTCGGCGCTCGCGCGCTCGAATGCACCGGTGGCACGCTGATGTACCAACTCATCAAACGTCACCTGCTTATCGCGGCCGTGTTCGGCATCGCGTCGAATTTGCTCGTGCTCGCACCCACCATCTACCTGCTGCAGGTCTATGACCGCGTGCTGCCAAGCCAGAGCATCGAAACTCTGCTGATGCTGATGGCCTTCATGGTGATTGCACTCGGCATGAATCTGGGGGTTGACATCGCACGCAGCCGGATTTTGTCCGACCTGGGCTTACAGATTGGCAATCGGCTCGACCGGCTGACGCTTGTGGCGCAGATTGCCGCGCATGCGCGCCGACTGCCGCAGAAGCCAATCGCAGGCCCGGGCGATATCAATACGCTGCGCGCATTTCTGGCCGGGTCGGGCGTGATTGCCTTCTTTGACACACCCTGGCTGCTGGTTTATCTCGTCGTCATCGGACTTTTTCACTGGACACTTGCGTTGATCGCAGCGGTTAGCGCGCTTGTGTTGATTTGTGTCGCGTTGGCTAACGACCGGCTCACCCGGAAAGCCATCGAGTCCTACCTTGTCCGGCAGCGCGAAGGCGATGTGTTCTACCAGCAGATCATGCGTAACGCCGAAGTCATGACTGTGCTCGGAATGGTGGGCAACCTCGTGGATGCCTGGGATTTACGCAAGCGCGAATCCATCGCTGCGCAGCGTGGCGTGTCCGACAGCAGCGCGTTTTATCGCGATGTGACCAAGACGCTGCGGCAGGCGATCCAGGTCATCATGATGGCCGCTGGCGCAGGACTCGTGATCGCCGGCCATGCTACGCCCGGAGTCATGCTGGCCACGACCATCCTGCTTGGCAAGGCCCTTGCACCCATCGAACAGTTGATCGGTAACTGGAAGCAGGCCGGTGAACTACGCGAGGCGTGGCCACGGCTCAATGCGTTGCTGGCCGTTCAGGCCGACGTTGATCCGGTGGAACTGCCGAGACCAATCGGCGAAATACGTGTCGAACACATCGCCTTTAGCGTGCCTGCGCGTACGCCGGGAATGGGTCGGCTGTTGCTACGCGGCATTGACTTCGCGATCGGCGCCGGTCAGACGCTGATCATCACTGGTCCTAGCGCGTCAGGAAAGTCCACGCTACTACGTGTCATTTCCGGGCTTTGGAGTCCGCAAGCCGGCACCGTGCGACTCGACGGCGCCGATATAGCGCAGTGGCCCAGGCCGTTGCTCGGGCGGTATCTCGGCTATGTGCCGCAGGATGTTGAACTATTCGCGGGCAGCGTTGCGGAGAACATTGCGCGTACCGCCAAACCGTTGCCGCTCAACTCCGCGACTATTGTTCGCGCGGCACAGCGCGCGGGCGTTCACGAAATGATCCTGGGCTTGCCCCAAGGTTACGAAACGTTGATTGGAGATTCTGGCGAACTCTTGTCCGGCGGGCAACGCCAGCGCGTTGCCCTTGCGCGTGCTTTATATGGCGAGCCCGCTTTGCTGTTGTTGGACGAGCCGAACGCCAGCCTCGATACCGAAGGGGAAGCTGCGCTTGACCGGGTAATGCGGCAGTTGAAAGCCGATGGCGTGACCATTATTGCGGTCACTCACCGCCCATCACTGATAGCGCTTGCCGATCGAATCCTGCGCTTGAGGGACGGGCAAGTGGAGCAGTTCGGACCGCCCCCTGGTTTGCCTCAGCCGGGAGACGAGCGGCTTGCTGGGGACATGCGTCCCGCTGAGACAACCGACATAGCTGATGTCGACATAGCGATGCTTCAAGCCACTCGTTCTTCGATCAAGCCCATTTTGCAGCATGTGATTGAACCGCTGATTGGGGGCAACCAATGAGACGATTTGATTTACGACGTCTCGCTACAGCCGCGCGTGGTTTATTGGAAGGCTCGCAGGTACCGGATGAAAGCACGCTGCCACTTCCCCGTCGGCTTATTGTGGTGAGTGCCGTGGGCGTTGCGCTAGGGTTGGCCCTGATGTGGGGCTGGGCGTCACTGGCTCCGCTTTCCGGTGCGGTCGTCGCTGAAGGCGTGGTGCGAACGGAAGGTGAGCGCAAGACAGTGCAGCATCAGGAGGGCGGCATTGTTAAAAGCATTTTGGTCAGCGATGGCGATCATGTGAAAGCTGGCCAAGTGCTGATCGTGCTGGATAACGTTAGCCCAGCCGCCGAACTGTCCGCGTTGCAAGCACAGTACGACGCGGAGCAGGCGAAGATCGCGCGGTTATTGGCCGAGCGCGAAACAAAGGAAACGGTAACGTTTCCGGACGCGCTTGTTAGTCAGGGTAATGATCCTCGCGTCGTCGAAACGTTGGCTCGCGAATCGGCTCTTTTCATGGCGCGTCGCCGCGCGTTCGTTGAGCATAGCTCGATGTTACGCACCGAACTCGCCGAGACGCGTCAGGAAATTGCGATCAACGCGCAGATGGTTCAGACAATGAGCCATAGCCACGAGATGGCAGGTCAGCAAAGGCGGACCAACGAAGCGTTGCAACAGGAAGGGTTCGTAGCAGCAACAAAGGTACTTGATCTGCGGCGTACGGAGGCCGATGCACTGTCACGCGTTCAGTCTGGCAACGCCGATCTAAGTCGCGCAAAACAGCGGCAGACCGATCTCGAGCTGAGAATCAACGGCTTGCGTAACGATTACGTGAAGACCGCTGACGACGAACTCAAGGACGCGACCACTCGTGCGGTCCAGATGAGTGAGAGGCTTCGCCCGGCTCACGATCTTTCGGCCCGTACACGAGTCATGGCGCCGGTTGCCGGTGTGATTGTCGGGCTCAAGGTTCATACCATTGGGGCTGTGGTCGGTCCTCGAGAACCCATTGTCGATGTCGTGCCTGAAGGTGCGCCACTTATTGTGGAGGCGAACATCAGGCCGGACGACGTTCGGCAAATTGGGCCGGGAAGCCATGCCGATGTCCGCTTGACTGCCTACAACTCGCGTACCACGCCAATGCTTGACGGCAAGGTGACCTATATCTCCGCCGATGCTCTAAGCGACAGAGACAGGCAAGCCCGTTTCTATGTTGTGCGCGTGGAGGTGTCGGCGCAGGCGGTGGAGAAGGCTAACCGCCTCGCTAAAGAACCAATCGCGCTTGGGCCGGGGCTGCGCACTGAGGTGTATATCCGCAAGCGCGCGCGGTCGGCTTTTGACTATCTGCTTGAGCCAGTCAAAGACGGGATTCGTAAGTCGATGCGGGATTGAAGCGGTTGTTCGATCCCGATACGAACTATTTTTTGTACTTCCGTTGAGTTGGAGCTGTGATGACCAAAAGAATATCGAAAGGCCTGCTTCTTATCTGCGCGGCACTAACCGCGCTTGTATCAACAAAAATATGTTTGGCTGATGAGATACCGCGCCCTGAGTTGGGATGTCGGTTGCTTGATGCTGAGGGAACTCCGATAGATAGGGCCGATTTTTCCTTTCAGCAGCGAATCGCGGTCGGCCGGTGCATGAATACGGCAGAGCGGGATAAGGCGGTAGAAACGAAGCAGATGAAAAGCGAGCGCCAAACCATTGACAACGCCAAGCTCATGCGTAGATCCGAGAATCAGCTTGCGATATCTGGGTTTAGATCGCCTTGGCGGCCGTCTGGGTCGCCGCACACCGTGCCGGGAATTCCATAAGGCTATTTGGTGAGTATGACACGAAGTTCCGTGTAGTTTTTTAAAGGAGAAGTACCGATGAAATCTGTTGAAAAAACTGTCGTTCCCAACGTTGAATTGGTTAGCAATTTAAATTATGTGCAGCCGGTGGATCGGTTGGATGAGCCTGTCGAGATTACTAGTCAGTTGAATTATTTGAAGCCCGTGAATCCGCCAGTAGAGTTGGGCGGTTTTCGGGAGGTGAATGGAGTGGTCTTCCAAAAAATGGGGGAATTGAAAGACTTTAGCGGCGCCGCTCTGTCGAATGTTAAACCGTTTATGAAATGAAAAAGCTAAGTCTGTTATTTGCTGCCGCAAGTATGTTAATGCTAACGGCGTGCGCGCCTTTGCAGGTAAATCAATTGCCGCCGCGAACACCAACCGATTTCTTGTTGGATATCAAGGCGGTCGCTGACGCAAATGACTTTACTAACATTGACGCGGTTGGTAAACGCTTGAGGATCGATCTTGTCGCAGGTCCTGAAGAGCCAGTCTACGCTAGCGACGAAAAAACCATTATCGGCTATGGGGTAACTACAAAAGCAAAAGAGATGTCTAAAGAATACACAACAGAGAATTTTTGGTATAGAAATTTTCAGGCGAAAGACCGTAGGTTTGACCGAGCTTCAGTTTCTGTGACGGTAAATCCAAAGGTAATTTGCGTAACCTCGGACGATCTGACGGACGTATTTGTCAATCTTAGAAGAAATAGAGGTCGAGACGTATTTTTACCGGAATATTTATATGACGGTAAAAATAAGGACGACCGGACATATTTTCAATTTCAGTTCAAGTATGAAGGATGTTTGATTTATTTTAGTTTCTTTAAGAACATCGGAAAGTAATAGCGAAATGACCGACCTTGCTGGCAAGGAACAAATGCTCGCGAACGTTACGTTTAGCAAGACGGAAAACGATCTGATGAATTTTAGTCATAATTAGATTGGATAAAATCGGCATTTTTGAAACAAATTTTATAAGCGCCACCAACTGGGGCGTCGAGGATCTTTGAAACTGTATCGATATGTAGAGACAAATCACGGAGAAATTTTTGAAAAGGAGTAACGCGATGAAACCTGTAACAGCCATTGAACTGGTATCTGTCCCGGTTGCAAGCAATCCGAGGTTTGCGCAACAGCCGGAACCAATGCCTAGTGCGATGGCGAGCAACCTGAATTTCGCGAAACCGGAGCATCCGTCGGCAGATCAGGGTGTTAAATCACGAGTTGATAAAGTGGCCGCCAATAATCGAAATATCTAAAAATCTCGTCGGAGTTTTTTCGGCGATTAATGCGTCGGTAATGATATGACAAAGATCAGTATTCTATTAGGTGTGTCGGGCATTACATTGATCTCAGCCTGTGCGCCCTTAACGGTGGATCAGATGCCTCCTCGTTCGCCGTCGGAATTTCTTCAAGATATTAAGGTCGTGGCGGATTCTGACAGTTTGACCAATGTAAGCGCTGTAGCTCGACGATTGAGGATTAATCTTGTTCCAGGCCCGAAGAAGTCGGTCTACGACAATGATGGGTACACCTTTCTTGGACATAGCGTGGACGTTGAAGAAAGAGGAATGACGCGTGAATATACGTCGGATAATTTTCATTATGGGATGTTCAATCCAGAAAATAGAAATTTTGACAGGGTTTCGATTTCTTTATCAGTAAATTCAGAGACGCTCTGCGTGACGCCAGTCGATCTTAAACAGGTCTTTGGTAAGGTCGTGCGATATGTAAGCCCGCACACTTCATCGTTAGGGTATTCGTATGAAAATCTGAAAAGGGAAAACATTCGAGCATATTTTAATTTTGAACAATACGGATGTCTTTATAAGTTTGGATTTTTTGAAAATAGGGAAATGGAGTAAATAATATGGCGATTATTACTGGTAATGAGGCAATGTTTGTCAATGTAAAATTGTCTCAGACGGAGATAAATTTAATAAATTTGAGTCCTACATTAGTTGATCAGTTGATAAAATATAATAAGGAGGTAATAGCGCAAACAATCAATCCAATTTCGACCAACGCCAAAGATTCTGGAATCCATTGGGATCCGAGCGGAGTGATCGTGTTTGGAAAATACGGCAACACGACCTATGACCAACTCGACCCACGCATCTTTGTCGGCGTGTTGGCTCACGAAATCGGACATTACATTAACGACGCGCACGATAAAGCGACCGACGCCCGGTTTGCTGCCACCATGCGAAATGATTACGATATGGCCGCGGTTATCGGCGTTACCAAGGAGGCTGAGGCCGCCTATAACAATTGGCTGGTAGCTCGGGAAATTCTCCAGCACGGCGGACAACAAATTTCTGTACTCGGCGATCGTCCTGATTACGTCGTCACACCGGGATATGACGTCAATGGCATGCTGACTAAAATGTATGACGCGAATACCGGCAAGGTATCTGCGGATGTTCTGAAACAAGCGATGATTGAGGCGGCTGGCAGCTATCTGGCGCAGACGGAACCGGGCGGTACCCCGGGCATGACCTATTATCAAGTCTACGGGTCGTCATACGGCGCCTCATCAAAACATCTCGTCCAGGCACCCATCACCGACCTTAAGTATTCGTTTGACTTGGCTTCGGGGTTATTAAAGACGATCACTTTCACGTTTTCGACAGGCCAGCAGCAGACTAGCCAATATGACGGGAACGTGCTGAGCACTGCCGCCCTCTACGGTACGAATGGCCAGATAGTTCAATACGCGACATATGCAGCTGGCGGATTTAAGACACAGGATAGCTTCTACGTAAATGGCAGGGAGACGCAACAGTACAACTTCAACCTTGACAAGAGCTATACGAAATACGACTTCAACGTCGATGGATCGCAAACGGCGTCGTTGTACGGGGCGAACGGTCTAATGGCGGAATACGTAAAGTTCAACGCCAGCGGTTTCAAGACGCTGGATAGCTTCTATGTGAACGGAAGGGAGACGCAGCAGTACAACTTCAATCTTGATAAGAGCTACACGAAATACGACTTCAGCATCGACGGATCGCAGACGGCATCCCTGTACGGCGCCAACGGTCAAATGACCGAATACGCAAAGTTCAACGCCAGCGGTTTCAAGACGTTGGATAGCTTCTATGTGAATGGAAAAGAAACGCAGCAGTACAAGTTCAACCTCGACAAGAGTTATACGAGATACGACTTCAGCGTCGACGGATCGCAGACGGCGTCCCTGTACGGCGCGAACGGTCAAATCACCGAATACGTGAAGTTCAATGCCAATGGTTTCAAGACGCTGGATAGTATTTATGTGAACGGCAAGGAGACGCAGCAGTACAACTTCAACCTTGACAAGAGCTATACGAGATACGACTTCAGCATTGACGGTTCGCAAACGGCATCCCTGTACGGCGCCAACGGTCAAATGAACGAATACGTGAAGTTCAATGCCAGCGGTTTCAAGACGTTGGATAGCTTCTATGTGAACGGCCAAGAGACGCAGCAGTACAACTTCAACCTTGACAATAGCTACACAAGGTACGACTTCAGTATCGACGGATCGCAAACGGCGTCGTTGTACGGGGCGAACGGTCAAATCACCGAGTACGTGAAGTTCAATGCCAGCGGTTTTAAGACGCTGGATAGCTTCTATGTGAATGGCCAAGAGACGCAGCAGTACAACTTCAACCTTGACAAGAGCTATACGAGATACGACTTCAGCGTCGACGGATCGCAAACGGCGTCGTTGTACGGCGCGAACGGTCAAATCACCGAATACGTAAAGTTCAATGCCAGCGGTTTCAAGACGCTGGACAGCTTCTATGTGAACGGCAGGGAGACGCAGCAGTACAACTTCAATCTTGACAAGAGCTACACGAAATACGACTTCAGCATTGACGGTTCGCAGACGGCATCCCTGTACGGCGCCAACGGTCAAATGAACGAATACGTGAAGTTCACCGCCAGTGGTTTCAAAACGTTGGATAGCTTCTATGTGAATGGAAAAGAGACGCAGCAATACAAGTTCAATCTCGACAAGAGCTATACCAAGTACGACTTCAGTGCAGATGGCACGCAGACGGCAACGCTGGTCGGAGTCAATGGGCAAGTGTCGGAATACGTGAAGTTCAATGCCAGCGGCTTCAAGACGCAAGACATATTTTTCGGCGCAGACCAAAAAGCCACGAAACAGTTGGATTTCAACTTGGACGGCAGCTATGCCTCACATGTGTTCAATAACGACGGCAGTCAATTCGCAGCACTCTTTGGCATCAACGGCCTGATAACCGAGTACGCGACCTTCAGTGCCAGCGGTTTCAAGACACAGGATATCTTTTACACGAACGGCAAGGCGACGAAGCAGTATGATTTCTCAATCGATAACAGCTACATCTCGCACACCTTCGATGGAGGGAAGGAATATGTCGCCCTTTATGGCTCTAATCATATAATTCACGACTACTACCAGTACTCACAAAACTGGCTCTTTGAGCGGGACTTCTTTGATCCGATCGGCCGACAAATCGAGGCAGACCGGTATAATCCTTCGGGCCAACTGACCGGTTTCACAAAATATACCTATAACAATGATGGTTCGTATTGGGCGAACAATTACAGTGCAACCGGTCAAACGACAGCGCAGACGAAATTCGCAGGTGACGGAGCTGTGATTCAGAACAACAATATCTATATCCCCGGCAACGGTTATGGCTTCCCAATCGCCAATGCCGGCTGGAGTTTCCAGATTTGATCTGAACCAACGCGGGCCAACTGACTGTCCCTTCTACGAGAAAGTCAGTTGTCCTGCAAACATGGAGACGGTGCCGGTCGGACTAACGAACGAGTTCTTCGACGTCATGAAGCCGGCACCATATGCCCTAATCACCCCGTATTCCGCAACCCCGCCGCGATCCCATTTATCGTCAAATGAATCCCGCGTCCGAGCCGCACGTTGTCATCTCCTGCTCGATGGCGTCTCAGCAACTCCACCTGCAAGTGATTCAACGGATCCAGATACGGAAAGCGGTTTTTAATCGACCGCGCGAGCAGTGGATTATTCGCGAGCCGCTCGTTATTCCCCGTAATCTCCGACAACACGTTCGACGTCCGCTCCCATTCCGCCACGATCCGGCCGAACACATGCTTGCGAAGTTTTTTATCGGTGACGAGTTGCGCATAACGCGATGCCACCGCGATATCCGTCTTCGCCAGCACCATGTCCATGTTCGACAACAAGTTCGCGAAGAACGGCCAGGTCTTGTGCATCTTCTTGAGCGTGCCGAGACGGCGAGTGCGCTCGGCGGCATCCGGTGCGCCATCAAGAAACTCGGTCACCGCGCTGCCGAACCCATACCACCCAGTCAGCAGCAGCCGGCACTGCCCCCACGAAAAGCCCCAAGGAATGGCCCGAAGATCTTCAATCTTGCGTTGCTTCGGATCCTGCAATTTCCGCGACGCCGGCCGGCTGCCGATATTCAACTCCGCGATCTCCGAGATCGGTGTCGATTCGAAGAAATACTCCTTGAAGCCCGGCGTCTCATAAACCAGCGCGCGATACGCGGCCATCGCCGAATCCGACAGCGTCTGCATGGTGGCTTCGAACAACGGCAATTGTGCCGGCGTGTTCTCGTGCGGCAACAGCGATGCTTCGAGCGTCGCGGCCACCACGAGTTCGAGATTGCGACGCCCGATCTCCGCGTTCCCGAATTTGCTCGCGATCACTTCGCCTTGCTCGGTCGTGCGGATCTGTCCATCGACGGTACCTGGCGGCTGCGACAAGATTGCCTGATAGGTCGGACCGCCCCCACGGCCGACCGTACCCCCCCGCCCGTGAAAGAGCCGCAACGTAGTCTTGTGCTGCTTGAACAAAGCGACCAGCGCCAGCTCCGCCCTGTACAACTCCCAGTTTGACGTGAGGAAACCCCCGTCCTTGTTACTGTCCGAGTAACCGAGCATCACTTCCTGCTCGCCGCCTTGCAGTTCGACCAGCTTGTCCACGCCCGGCAGCGCAAAAAATTCGCCCATGATGTGCGGCGCATTGCGCAAGTCGGCGATAGTTTCGAACAGCGGAATCACCATCAGGCCTTCGTGCGCCGGGTCTTTTGCGTGACCAAGCCGGCCATGCAGCAAGCCCGTTTCCTTCTGCAGCAGCATGACTTCCAGCAAGTCGCTGACAGTTTCCGTGTGCGAAATGATGTAGTTGCGCACGGCGCGCTCGCCGAACTTCTCGCGCGTGACGCGCGCCGTTTCCAGCACGCCGAGTTCGCTCTTGGCAAGATCCGAATACTCGAAATAGGGCAGGCGCAGGGGCCGCGGTTGCGCCAGTTCGTTCAGCAGCAACGTGATCTTGTCGGCTTCGGGCAGCGCCGCGTAATCGTCCTGAACACCCGCGCGTGCGAGCAACTCCGCGATCACCGCTTCATGGATGTCCGAGCTTTGCCGCAAGTCGATACTCGCCAGATGGAAGCCGAATACTTCAGCCGCACGCGCGAGCGGCGAGAGCCGCGGCGCCGACAAATACTCGCCGTGATGCTTGGCCAGCGATTCGATCAGCACGTTCAGATCGGCGCCGAATTCCGCCGCCGATGCATACGGTTTCGCCGGATGCCGGCTGCGCGCGGCGACCACGCCGCTTCCCAGGCGCGCGTCGGCGCTGGCCACGAGCCGCGCGTACACGCCGATCAACGCTCGCCGATAAGGCTCATCGGTACGATGCGGCGACGTATCCGGCGATGCTTCCGCGAGCGTCTTGAGCGCATCGCTTGCACCGGCCAGCAGATTTGAAACCGACAATTCCGCGCCCAGCTTGTGCACCTGATCCAGATAGTGTTCGAAGATCACCGTGGCCTGGCGCGTGATGGCGTGAACGAGCGTGGGCGCGGTGACGTTCGGATTACCATCGCGATCCCCGCCAATCCAGCTGCCCATCTGCAAAAACGGCGGCAGGCGCGCGGGCAGGCCGTGCTCGGCGAGCGCGGCTTCAATATCGGCGTAGAGCGCGGGGATTTCTTCGAGAAACGTCGCGTGGTAATACGAGAGCGCGTTTTCGATTTCATCGGCGACGGTCAGGCGGGCGTCGCGCAACATCCGCGTCTGCCAGAGCGACGTGACGCGTGAGCGCAGCATCGCCTCGTTGTGCGCCCGTTCGCGCGCGGTCAGATCCTGATCGCGCTCGGCGAGCAACCGCGCGACTTCGTGCTGCGCGTCGAGAATGCTTTTGCGCGAGACTTCGGTCGGATGGGCGGTCAGCACAGGGACGATGAGCGCGTCATCGAAGAACTTTTGCAGCGTGGCCTTCGCCGACGACGCGTTCGGACTCGCCTTCAGGCGTTCGATGGCATAGGCCATCGTGCCGGGCTGCGGCGCGGAACCGGCCAGCGCGTGAATGCGCCGGCGGCGGTTGTGATGCCGGTCCTCCGCAATATTCGCCAAGTGCGAGAAATAGCTGAACGCGCGCACGACGCTCACCGTCTGCTCGGGCGACAGCGATTTCAGGCGCTTTTCCAGCGCCTGCGACGCCTCGCTGTCTTCCTCGCGACGAAACTTCACGGCGGTCTGACGAATCGTTTCGACGACATCGAAGACCTTGTCGCCTTCCTGCTCGCGCACGACATCACCGAGCAGGCGGCCGAGATAACGGATGTCTTCGAAGAGCGGCTGGTCTTTGTCGTCGCGCGTGCGGGACGCGGTTTTGGCGGGCTTGCTGTTCTTGCTGGCATCGACGGGCGCGGGAATGTTCGCAGCACGTCCGTTCGCGTCCGGTTTCTTGACGGCAGCAGCGGTTTTAGACGCCTTGGCGACGGGCGTTGGCTTGACGGACGAAGCAGCATCCTTCGATACAGCGTTGCGGCGGGGGCGGGCGGCGCGCGCCGATCCGGGAGAGCTCACGTTGAATTCCTCTTGAAAGCCAGAGACTGAATACGGAGGCGGCCAAGCGCCGAACGGCGAGACTTGGCCGGCCGGTGCGGCGTTCGACTGCGTTGCCATGCTGCGTAACTGCTTGCGATCGTGCGTTGCGGCTGAAACCGGGGATGCAAGGTGTCTGAGCGTGACTGCGCAACGACAAACATGCGTGCTGCCGCGAAACCTTGCTGCCTACTGTCCCGCTCTCTCACCTGAAACCCGTGCCGCGGCGCTCGGGCGCGGGATTCGGCTGTAACTCCGGGCTGTAAATCCGCACTGTCGTGCGTGCTACCATTGTTTGTTATCCATCCCGCCATTCGATTGACCCGCAATGAACTCCGAGACGCCTTCCACACCACCGCCCCACACCCTGGTCATTGCCTCGCGGGAAAGCCGTCTTGCCATGTGGCAGGCCGAGCACGTGCGGTTTGCGCTGCACAAATTATATCCATCTTGCGACGTCAAAATTCTCGGAATGACGACACGCGGCGATCAGATTCTCGACCGGACGTTATCGAAGGTCGGCGGCAAGGGCCTGTTCGTCAAGGAACTGGAAGCCGCGCTCGCCGACGGCCGCGCCGATCTCGCCGTGCATTCGCTGAAAGACGTGCCCATGGAGTTGCCCGACGGCTTCACCCTGAGCACCATCCTCGATCGCGAAGATCCCCGCGATGCCCTCGTTTCACCGCACTATGCGTCGCTGGCGGAGCTGCCGCAAGGCAGCATCGTGGGGACGTCGAGCCTGCGCCGCGAAGCAATGCTGCGCATGCATTTCCCCCATCTCGATGTCCGCCCGTTGCGCGGCAACCTGGATACGCGTCTCGGCAAGCTTGATCGCGGCGATTATGCAGCGATCATTCTCGCGGCTGCCGGATTGATACGGCTTGGCCTCGAATCGCGGATTCGTGCGTGCTTGCCGGTCGAGACCAGTTTGCCGGCGGCGGGGCAGGGCGCGCTGGGTATCGAAATTCGCGCTGGCCGCGCCGATCTTGCCGCGTGGCTCGCGCCCTTGCATCATGCCGCGACGGCGGCCGCGGTCGAGGCCGAACGCATGGTGTCGCGCTCGCTCGGCGGCAGTTGCGAAGTGCCGCTCGCCGCGTATGCCGACTGGCGCGACGGCGTGCTGCATTTGCGCGGCTGTGTATCGACGGTCGACGGTACGCGGGTTCTGCGCGCCGAAGGCTCGGCACCAGCAGCCGATGTGCAGGCCGCGCTCGATCTCGGCAGCCGCGTCTCGGCCGAACTCGCGTCGCAGGGCGCGATGGACATCGTCCGGGCGCTGAGCACCGCGAGCGGCGCGCGGATTCCTCCCGCTGCATCGCCTGTCGACTGATGGCGAGCGCTCAGGGATCGACTCATTCACCGGCTGAAGGGCCAACGCGCGGTTCAACGCATGGGCCGGCTGTAGTCGTCACGCGTCCGTCCGGTCAGTCTGCCGCGTTGTTTGCGCTTCTTGAGGGCGCGGGTTTCGAACCGCTCGAATTTCCCCTTATCGATATCGGCCCTGTCGCCGATGCCGCGCCGTTGCGCGTCGCGCTCGGCGAGCTTTACGCGCCCGCGGAACTTGGCTTTGCGCTGGTGGTGTTTGTATCGCCGAATGCTGTCGATCACGCTTTCGCCGCGCTCAGTTCCGCGTGGCCGTCGCAGGTTGCGATCGGCGTGGTCGGGCCCGGCAGCGTGGCCGCGCTTGCGCGGCAAGGGGTTGCATCGCCTGCGTATACCGTCATCAGTCCGGCGGTTGCGGACGCGTCAGACGCGAACGCAACGCCAGACATCCCCACCGACCCCCGCTACGATTCCGAAGCGCTCCATGCGGCTATCGAAGCGCATTTCGGCCTTGACGGCCTTAAGGACAAACGCGTGCTGATCGTGCGTGGCGATGGCGGGCGCGAATGGCTCGCGGACACGCTCAGCGCGGCGGGCGCGAAAGTGGAGAAGGTGGCGGCGTATCGGCGGATCGTGCCGGAACCGTCCATGCGCGACTGGGAGCGCATCCACGCGCTGCTCGCCGGCGAGCCGCACGCGTGGCTCCTGACCAGTTCGGAAGGCGTGCGCAATCTCGAAGAGCTCGCCCGCGAACATCTCACCGTCGATGAAACCCTGACGCTCAAGCACGCGCCGATCGTCACGCCGCATCCGCGTATTGCCGAAGCCGCGCGGCAGGCGGGTTTTGATAGGATTACGGTGTCCGGCGCCGGCGACGAGCGTATCGTGCAGGCGCTCGGCACTATCTTCGCCACGACGACGGACCCGAAAGAACCGGACGCGCAGGCTTCAAATGCGCGAGAACATAAGTACACGGCCTCGACGGCAACGCCGTCCGGCCAGTCCAGTCAAACCAACCAGGAGTCCGCGCCGACGGGTTCCAGGCCGGCCTCATCGCCGGCTCACCAACCGGCTCAATCACGCATGACTGATTCGATCGATTCCAGCAAGACCTCTTCTCAGTCCGCCGCGTCGGCGCCGCCTTTGGCGTCGAACCCGCCCAACACGCCGTTCACGCCCTACGAGTCGCAGCCGAAACAGCGCGGCGGCGGCGCGGGCACGGCGCTGTGTGGCTGGTGCTGGTGATCATCGTGGTGGTGGCGGGCGTGGGCGGCTTCATGCTCAACCGCAAGTTCGATCAACGCGACGCGCAACTCGCGCAGCGCCTGCAAGCGAGCGACGCGCAAACCGCCGCTCTGCGCGCCCAGGCCGATCAGGCCGCGAGTTCCGTGCAAGCCATCAACACGCAGATCATCCAGTTCCAGGGCAAGCTCACGGACGCACAGGCGCAAAGCCAGGCGCTGCAGCAGCAATATCAGGATCTGGCGAGCAATCGCGACGACTGGACCCTCGCTGAAGTCGAGCAGATCCTGTCGAGCGCGAGCCAGCAGTTGCAGCTCACCGGCAACGTCCAGCTCGCGCTGTTCGCGCTGCAAAGCGCCGACACGCGGCTTGGCTGCCACCACCGGTCCGCAGATCGTGACGATCCGCAAGGCCATTGCGCAGGACATGGACAAGCTGCAAGCGCGACGCCGTCCACCGATCTCACCGGGCTCGCCATCAAGCTCGATACCGCCATCGACCAGATCGACCGGCTGCCGCTCGCCGGCGAAGCGCCGATCGTGCCGGCCACGGCGCATGCGGACAAGCCTGGCGACAGCGCATCAGATCGCGGCGGCCACCGGCCAGCCGCGCTGGAAAGTGTGGTGGCAGCAGATCGCGGGCGGTATCGGGCAGCAGTTGTCGAGCCTCGTGTCGGTGCGCCGTATCGACAACGCCGACGCCATGCTCGCGTCGCCCGATCAAGGTTATTTCGTGCGCGAAAACGTGAAGCTGCGGTTGTTGTCGGCGCGCTTGTCGCTGCTTTCGCGCAGCGAACCCACGCTCAAGTCGGATCTGCATGCCGCCGATACCGCGCTCGCCCGCTACTTCGATCCCGACGTCGAGCAAGGTCAAGTCGGTGCGCGATCTCGTGAAGCAAGTCGATGACGCCTCGCTCGCCGTCGCCGTGCCTGACCTGAACGCGAGTCTCGCGGCGGTTCATCAGTTCAAGCGAGGCGGATGATGACGATGCGTGGACTCATCTGGTTTGTGCTGCTGTTCGCGGCCGCTGCGGCGCTCGCGCTGGTCGGCGTGTTCGACGGCGGGCAAGTGCTGCTCGTGATCCCGCCGTATCGGGTGGATGTATCGCTGAATCTGTTCGTGGTGGCGCTGGTGGTGTCGTTCATCGTGCTCTACGGGCTGCTTCGTGCCGTGCGCAGCGTATGGAAAATGCCGCAGCGCGTGTCGGCGTACCGCACGCGCTCGCGGCTCGCGAAGGCGAACGCGGCGTTGCGCGATGCTATCGGTCATCTGTATGCCGGGCGGTTTTCGAAGGCGGAGAAGTCGGCGCGCGATTCCCTCATCGTCGATGAAAACACGGGCGCGGCCGGGCTGATCGGTGCGAAGGCGGCGCATCGAGATGCACGAGTACGCGCGTCGCGACGAATGGCTCGCGCAGATGACGGATGGCGACTGGCAGGACGCGCGTCTGATGGCCACCGCCGACATGCGTGCCGATGGCCGCGATGCCGACGGCGCGCTCGTCGCGTTGACCGAGATGCAGGCGCAGGGCGGCCGGCGCTGCACGCGCAGCAAATTGCGTTGCGCGCGCAACAGCAGTTGAAGAACTGGGGCGAAGTGCTGAAGCTCGTGAAGACGCTGGAAAAACGCGAGGCGCTGCATCCGGCGGTCGCGGTGCGTTTGCGTCAGGTCGCGGCTGAAAATCTGCTGCGTGACCGGCGTCATAATCCGGACGCGTTGCTGGAGTTTTGGCAGTCGTTGTCGCCGGTTGAACGGCAATCGCCGCGACTCGCCGACCTTGCTGCCGAACTGCTGATCGCGCTGGATCAGCCGGAACGATGCGCGCAAGATCGTCGAAGAAGCGCTGACGCACAATTGGGACGCGCGTTTGTTGCGCCGTTATCCGGATTGCGCGTCGGCTGGCGACGCGTTGCCGTTGATCCAGCGCGCGGAAGCGTGGCAGAAGGAACGCACGGAAGACGCTGATCTGCTGTTCACGCTCGGCCGCCTGTGCCTGCATCAGCAGTTGTGGGGCAAGGCGCAGGCGTTCCTGGAATCGGCGCTGAAACTCGCCGATAACGAACCTCTGAAGATTCGCACGCATCGCGCGCTTGCGCGCTTGCATGAGCAACTCGGCGATAGCGAGAAGGCGAGCCAGCATTATCGTGAGAGCGCGCTGGCGATGAACGTGGTTTGAGTTTGCTGTCGTTAGAAAAAACCGCGGGTCTCTTTTAATTAAGAGACCGCGGTTTTTTATTGCGGGAGTGAACGCCGGCCTGCCGCGATTCCCGCCGCACGCGGATGCGGCACGTTCGACACAACCGGCAACGCGGTCATGGCTGAATCGTCGGTGGGAGCGAGCAGCGTGTTCAGCGAGAGCACGTCGCTATCGGTGAGACTGGCCGTCGATGCCTTCAGCTTCAGCGAGTTGACCAGCGTGTCATAACGCGCTTTCGCGAGATCGCGTCGTGCCGAAAAGAGTTGATCCTGGGCATTGAGTACATCGATATTGATTCGCACGCCCACCTGATACCCGAGCAAATTCGATTCAAGCGATGTCCGCGCCGAGCGCTCGGCGGTTTCGAGCGCACGGACCTGCGCAATGCCGCTCGATACCCCCAGAAACGCCTGTCGAGCCGACAACGCCGCTGATCGGCGCGCGTCGTCCAGATCCGCTTCTGCTTTGTCTGCGAGCGCAAGTGTTTGCCGCACGCGGCTTTGCGTCGCGCCGCCTTCGTACAGCGGAATAGTGAGCTGTACGCCGATCGTTGCGTTGGTGTAATACGCGCCGTAATTGCCCAGTTCAGCCGCTGCAGCCGGCACGCC
The DNA here is from genome assembly GCA_963708695.1 of uncultured beta proteobacterium. Lineage (GTDB taxonomy): Bacteria > Pseudomonadota > Gammaproteobacteria > Burkholderiales > Burkholderiaceae > Caballeronia. The sequence goes on along the minus strand of CAVPTS010000022.1, from coordinate 207,002 downwards.
CGGACCGAGCGTATTCGCGCCGCTGCCAAAACCGCCGCCGAAATTTCCGCCAAAGTTGCCGGCACCCGCCGCGCCCAGACTGCTCTTCGCATAACTCGCGACGAGATCGAGCGTTGGGTAATGCCCCGCCTTGGCCTTCGATGTCTCACGCTGCGAGTTCGCCACGGCCAGTTGCTTGAGCACGACCTGATAGTTCGCGTCGCGAGCGGCATCGACCCAATGCTGGATATCGGCGGGAACGGGCGGCGGCAGCGTCACGCCGCGAGCGAGGCCATCCACACGCGTCACCGCATGCCCGACGATCTGCTCCAGCGACGCCAGTTTCACGTCGAGATCGTTCTGCGCGGCGATTTCCTGCGAGATCGCCTGATCGTATTTGGCCTGGGCTTCGTTGGTATCGGTGATGGTGGAGCTGCCGGCATCGAACGAATGTTTCGCCGATTCGAGCTGCTGCGCAATCGACGCCTTCTGCGAGCGCACGATCGCAAGCGTGTCCTGCGCGGAAAGAGCGTCGAAATAAGCCTGGCCGAGCCGCACGATCAGATCCTGGCGGGCGGCTGCGAACTGCGCCTGAGCGGAGGTCAGCGCAATCTGGCCTTGCTGATAACCCTGCCAGCTGGCGACGTTGATGAGCGGCTGGGTCAGCGAAATCACGTACCCGTTGCTGTTCCCATTCGATGCCGGAAAACCGCCGCCAAACTCGGTGCGCTGCTCGTTGGCCGACACCGATGCCGATAAATTCGGCAACAGTTTCGCGCGCGCTTGCGGCAACTGTTCGCTGTCGGCGGCGAGGCTCGCTCGCGCGCTTTGCAGCTGCGCGTCGGTTTCGAGCGCTTCGTCGTAGAGCTGGTTGAGGCCCACGGCCATGGCTGGCGAGCATGCAAACCCGGTGCCGAAACTGCACAGCGCGAGCGCGAACATCGGGCGCATGGATACTACGTAGTAAGCGACTATGACCGACGAATCAGTACGTGGGGATGGTCGGGTCGACCTGACGCGACCATGCGTCGATGCCGCCGAACAGGTTGAACACGTGCCTGAAGCCGCGCGATTCCAGGAACATGCCGACTTGCGCGCTACGGGCGCCGTGGTGGCAGATGCAGACGATCTGCGCTTCGTCATCGAGTTCTTCGCTGCGGGCAGGAATGTCGCGCATCGGGATGACGACAATATTGGCCAGCTTGGCCGTTTCGATTTCCCACGGTTCGCGGACGTCGAGCAGGACAGGGGCGGGACGCGATGAATCGGCGAGCCATTCGGCCAGTTCGGGTGCGGACAAATTTTGCATGGGATTCCGTTGAAAGCGGCAAGCGACGGCGAGCTGGATGGCCCGCCGGTGCTGCCGGCACAAACGTGCTGCTTGAAAGCGGGCGCTTCCCGGCTTGCCGGGATACTTAAACCTTAAAACTTGAAGCGCGACGGCTGTACGGCGTTCTTGAGCGGCGGGATCAGCGTTTCGAAAATATCCGCGACGCGGAACTGCTTTTCATCCACGCGCGTAATGATCTGCGCCTTCATGACCGGCGCGTTGCCGACAAACGCCGCCAGCCGGCCGCCAATCTTCAGCTGATCGAGGAATTCCTGCGGCATCACCGGCAGGCCGCCGGAGACGCAGATAACGTCATAGGGTTCGTTTTCTTTCCAGCCGAGCGCGCCGTCGCCAAGTACGACCTGCGCATTCGATACACCGTTGGCCGCCAGATTCGCTTCGGCAAGCTTCGCGAGTTCGGCCTCGATCTCGACCGTCAGGACGGAACGGCCACGTGCGGCGAGCAACGCCGCCATGTAACCCGAGCCGGCGCCGATTTCGAGCACGACCTCGTGCTTCTTCACGGCCAGTTCCTGCAACACCCGCGCCTCGACTCTCGGAAACAGCATGTGCTGGCCGGCGGGCAGCGGAATTTCGAGATCCGCGAACGCAATGTTGCGATACGCAGCGGGGACGAAATTCTCACGCTTGACGATCGACAGCAGGTTCAGGACGTCCTGGTCCAGCACATCCCAGGGACGGATTTGCTGCTCGATCATGTTGAAACGCGCTTGCTCGATGTTCATGTTCAGTCTGCGGGTCGATCGACCGTTGAGGGTGGAGTTGACGTAAATGAAATGCCGTAGAAAAGCCGAAAATAGAAGATAGATTGTAGCAAATCGGCACGCGCCGAAAAGATCGGGCGGGGACGCCGGGTCATTCGGGCCGTTCGCGCTAGCGTGGCCGGTCAGTGCGGCAACCGGATATCCAGCTTTAGCGTGACCAGCCGCGCGATCAGGATAAACGCCGTCGACAGCAAGACGTTGTAGACGCCTTGCACATCGAGCCAATCGAGCCCCAGATACAGCCAGCAACCCGCGAACGCGCACACCGCGTACGGCCGGGAATCGCGCAAGATAAGCGGGACCTCGTTGCAGAGCACATCGCGCATGATCCCGCCGAAAACCCCCGTCACCACGCCCATCATGGCCGCCGTGAACGCGGGCATCTGCGCGTCGAGCGCGATCGATGTCCCGGAAATGCTGAACAGCCCGAGCCCGATGGCATCGGCAATTAAAAGCGCACGCTGGTCGAATAAACGCGTGGTCACGCGCAGGAACAGCGGCGCGGAAATCGCCATCGCGAAAATGACGATCACGTATTCTTGATGCGCGACCCAGTAAAACGGCCGGCGCGACAGCAGGACGTCGCGCACCGTACCGCCGCCGAAAGCCGTGGCAAGCGCCACCAGAAAGGCGCCGACGGCATCCAGCCGGCGCTTTCTCGCTTCGATCAGTCCCGAGATAGCGTACGAAAAGATCGCTAGCGCCTCCATGATGGAGATGGCCAGCGTGAGCCTGGGATGCACTGTTACGGCCCCTTTCGCTGATCGCGCCGGTGGTCCTCACTGCGGACCCGGTGGTCACGATGCTCTCCATGGTCACGATCCTGCGGATGACCATGATGCTGCGCTGTCCCGCCCGGCTGCAGCAGTACGAGCACGGCGCCCTCGCCGCCGTCGTGCGGACGAGCCTGACAGAACGCGATCACCTCTTCTTTCTGCACGAGCCACGCGCGAACCTTGCCTTTCAGCACGGGTTCGCGGCCAATCGACCCGAGCCCCTTGCCGTGAATCACGCGCAGGCAGCGCAGCCCGCGTTTCACGGATTCACGGATAAATTCCGATAACGCCTCGCGTGCTTCCTCGCGCCGCATGCCGTGCAGATCGAGTTGATCCTGCACGATCCACGCGCCGCGCCGGAGCTTGCGCACCACTTCCTGGCGCACGCCGTGACGGCAATAGGAGAGGGAGTCGTCGGTGTCCAGCAGGCTTTCGGGATCGTATTCGTCGGAGAGCGCTTCGTGCAGCACGGCTTCTTCGTCAAGACGCGTCTGCAGCGGCAGCGGCGACGGCGGCACGCGCGGCTGCGTCATACGGGGCGGGACTTTCAGCGGCGCTACTTCGCCAATGGCACGGCGGAACACATCCGCGTCCGCAACAGCTTCGCGCTCGGCCACGATGGCGGCGGCGCGCTGAATCTTGCGCTTGGCGACCTGCGCTTGCAGGGACTCACGCAACGCGCCGAGCCCGGCGAGGCCGTCGCGTTTCAACGCCGCCGACAGTTCTTCCGCGGTCGGCGCGGCGGCTTTGGGCGGCGTCGCTCCAGCGCCGGGCGCGGCGTCGCGCTGGCGTCTGGGCTTCGGTTCGTTCGGATGGGGCAGGTTCTTGGGCATTGCACGGCAGAAGAAAATGCACGGCGGCGCAACGAGGTTCACGCCGCTTCAGAAACCCTTTTTAACATGGGAAACGTGAAACGGCCGGATTCGAAAGCGTATCGATACCGCTTTTCCCGGGCTGGAAATGAAAACGCCGGCCGATCTGGAGGATCGCGACCGGCGTTTTTGTTGTGCTCGAAACAACTGATGGGGCATCTCAAGCGACCCCATCGAGCGGCTTACCGTTCGGCTTCGGCGCTCATCGACCGGACGGCCGGGTTCTCGTGGATGCTTTCGAGATAGCGCTGTGCGTCGAGCGCGGCCATACAGCCCGTGCCGGCGCTCGTCACCGCCTGGCGATAGATGTGATCCTGCACGTCGCCGGCGGCGAACACGCCGTCGATGCTCGTACCGGTTGCATTGCCCTGCAGGCCGCCATTCGTGATGATGTAGCCGTTCTTCATTTCCAACTGGCCCACGAACAGGTCCGTATTCGGCTTGTGGCCGATCGCGACGAACACGCCTTGCAGCGGCACGTCGCTGGTGGTGCCGGTTTCGGTGCATTTGATCCGCAAGCCGGTCACGCCGGAATTGTCGCCGGTGACTTCATCGAGGACGTGGTTCCACTTGATATCGACCAGGCCTTCCTTTTCCTTCGCGAGCAAGCGGTCGATCAGGATTGGCTCAGCCCGGAATTTGTCGCGGCGATGAATGACCGTCACCTTCTTCGCGATACCCGCCAGGTACAGCGCTTCTTCCACGGCCGTATTGCCGCCGCCGATCACGGCCACTTCGCCGTTCTTGTAGAAGAAACCGTCGCACGTGGCGCACGCCGACACGCCCTTGCCCATGAACGCTTCTTCCGACGGCATGCCGAGATATTGCGCCGATGCGCCCGTCGCGATGATCAGCGAGTCGCAGGTGTATTCGCCGGAATCACCGATCAGGCGGATAGGCCGTTCGGTCAGCTTGGCGGTATGAATGTGATCGAAGACAATTTCGGTGTTGAAACGCTCGGCGTGTTCGAGCAAACGCTGCATCAGCTCCGGACCCTGCACGCCAAGCGGATCGCCCGGCCAGTTTTCGACGTCGGTGGTGGTCATCAACTGGCCGCCCTGAGCGATGCCCGTGATCAGCACCGGCGACAAGTTGGCACGCGCCGCGTAGACAGCGGCGGTATAGCCGGCGGGGCCGGACCCGAGAATCATCACTTTTGCGTGTTTGGGCGAAGACATGTGCAATCCGTTTGGTTAGGGCCGAACCGTTGGCGGAATAGGCGGTTCAAAAGCGGTTCAAATCGATGGTGGCGCCGCGAACTTTCTGCCGGCGCACTGCCACCGGTGATCTGGTGTTAAGAACTGGTGTTAGGAACAATAGCTAGGTGCGAATTCCGCATTATAAAGGCCGTGAAGATGGCCCGCTGAGTGATCCTTTCAATGGCGGCCATAGCTCGCACGCGGCTCGCCGCGTATAACGCGGGTGTTACAGGGTGAAACCGTGTCCCAATTTTGCGCGTTCATCGCAACGCAGCGTTTACAATGCGTCCTTAACTCTGTCGACTCGACGCACGTTTTTGCGGCGGGTCAAAAAGCCTTACGGATCAATGGCAAAAGCTACCTATTCTGCAAGCGCGCAAGCATTGCCGCACCGCATGTCGCGCCTTTTCACCGAAATTCGATGGATCTTGCAAGTCGCGCTCGGCGTTTTCCTGCTGATGGCGCTTGTAAGTTACAGCCGCCACGACCCGAGCTGGACGCATGCTGCGCAAGTCGACCAGATTGCTAACTGGGCGGGTCGTGTGGGCGCGTGGACAGCAGACATTTTGCTGCTTTTGTTCGGGCTGTCGGCCTATTGGTGGGTCGTGCTGCTTGCGCGGCGGATCATCGCGAATTATCGGCGAATCACGCATCAGGAAGTTGCAGACGAAGATGCGTCGAAGGATCGGACCTGGCTTGCCGAGGCTTTCGCGTTCGTGCTGGTGCTGGTGGCGAGCGACGGCATAGAAGCGCTGCGCATGTGGTCGCTCAAGGTGCAGGTGCCGCGTGCGCCCGGCGGCGTGATCGGCGAGGCCGTGGCGCATGGCGTCTCGCATGCGCTCGGCTTTACCGGCGCGACCCTGTTCCTGCTGATCGCGCTGGCGATCGGTTTGTCGCTGTATTTCAACTTCTCCTGGCTGTCCGTCTGCGAAAAAACCGGCGACGCCATCATGGCGACCATCACCGGCGCGAGAATGCGCCGCGAAGCGGGCCGCGACCGCAAGCTCGGTGAAGTCGCCGCAGTGAAGCGCGAAGGTAAGGTCGTGCGCGGGCGCGTCAAGATAGAAGAGCAGGAGCCGGTGATGATCGTGCCGCCGGTCGCGGCGCCGAAATCGGCGCGCGTGGAGAAGGAAAAGCAGGTGCCGCTTTTCACCGATCTTCCCGGCGATTCCACCCTGCCGCCGCTGGCGCTGCTCGACGCCGCGCCGGAAGTGAAGGAAACCATTTCCGCCGATACGCTTGAATACACGTCTCGCCTGATCGAGAAGAAGTTGAAGGACTTCGGCGTGGAAGTGGCCGTGGTCGCGGCGTATCCGGGCCCGGTCGTGACACGCTACGAAATCGAACCGGCTACGGGCGTCAAAGGATCGCAGATCGTCGGGCTCGGCAAGGACCTGGCGCGTTCGCTGTCGCTGGTGTCCATTCGCGTGGTGGAAACCATTCCGGGAAAGAATTTCATGGCGCTGGAATTGCCGAATCAGCGCCGCCAGACCGTGCGCCTGTCAGAAATTCTCGGCTCGCAGGTTTATGCCGATGCCGCTTCGCCGTTGACCATGGGGCTCGGCAAGGATATCGGCGGGAAGCCGGTTTGCGCCGATCTGGCGAAGATGCCGCATTTGCTGGTGGCGGGTACGACCGGTTCGGGCAAGTCGGTGGGTATCAACGCGATGATCTTGTCGCTGTTGTACAAAGCCACTGCTGACGAAGTGCGCATGATCCTGATCGACCCGAAGATGCTCGAAATGAGCGTCTACGAGGGCATTCCGCATTTGCTTTGCCCGGTCGTCACCGACATGCGGCAAGCCGGCCATGCACTGAACTGGGCCGTGGCCGAGATGGAACGCCGCTACAAGCTGATGAGCAAGATGGGCGTGCGCAATCTGGCGGGCTTCAACAACAAGATTGACGAAGCCACCAAGCGCGACGAGAAGATTCCTAACCCGTTCAGCCTGACGCCGGACGAACCGGAACCGCTGAACCGCCTGCCGACCATCGTGGTCGTGATCGACGAACTCGCCGACCTGATGATGGTGGTCGGCAAGAAAGTGGAAGAGTTGATCGCGCGGATTGCGCAGAAGGCGCGAGCGGCTGGCATTCACCTGATTCTCGCGACACAGCGGCCGTCGGTGGATGTGATCACCGGCCTGATCAAGGCCAACGTGCCTACGCGGATGGCGTTCCAGGTTTCATCGAAGATCGATTCCCGGACCATTCTCGATCAGCAAGGCGCCGAATCGCTGCTTGGCATGGGCGACATGCTCTATCTGCCGCCCGGTTCCGGATTGCCGGTGCGCGTGCATGGCGCGTTTGTGTCGGACGAAGAAGTGCACCGCGTGGTGAACAAGCTCAAGGAGCAAGGCGAGCCGAATTACATCGAAGGCATTCTTGAAGGCGGCGTGGTTGGTGACGGCGAGGAAGGTGCACCGGGCGCGGCGGGCGGCGGAGAGGGCGAAGCCGATCCGCTCTACGATCAGGCGGTCGAGATTGTGATCAAGAACCGGCGCGCATCCATCTCGCTTGTGCAGCGGCATCTGCGGATCGGTTATAACCGGGCAGCGCGGTTGCTCGAGCAGATGGAAAATTCGGGACTCGTTTCCTCGATGTCCTCGAATGGCAATCGCGAAATCCTCACGCCAGCGCGTGAAGCGGAATAGGGTATCTGGAGGTTTTATTTATATGCAGTCAGTTTTGAAATCGGTTCGTCGCGCGGTCCAGGCAAGTGTGCTGGGTGCGTCGATGTTGCTGGCATCGCAGGCTTTCGCAAGCGGCACGGAGCAGTTGAAGGCGTTCGTCGCGCAGGTTCATGCGGCGCACGGCCAGTTCGTTCAGCGTGAAGTCAAGGCGCCGAGCAAAGCGGCGGCATCGGATGCGGCGGCGGCGACGGCGACACAAAGCGTCATGCCGAGAACCACGGGCACGGCCAGCGGCACGTTCACGTTCGCCCGGCCGGGCAAGTTCATCTGGGCGTACGAGAAACCCTACGCGCAAGTGCTGCAGGCGGACGGCGACAAGCTCTACGTCTACGACAAAGACTTGAACCAGGTCACTATCCGTCAGCTGGGCAATGCGTTGGGCGCGAGTCCGGCCGCCATTCTCTTCGGCAGCAACGACCTCGAGAAGAACTTCACGTTACGTGATGCGGGCGTGAAGGACGGTATCGACTGGCTGGAACTGACGCCGAAAGCGCAGGACACGCAGTTTCAGCAGGTTGGCATCGGCTTCAGGAACGGCAATCTCGAAGCGATGGAACTGCACGACGTGTTCGGTAACGTGACCTTGCTCACGTTCTCGAATATTGAAAAGAACCCGCCGCTGAAAAGCGATCAGTTCAAATTCATCGTGCCGAAGGGCGCCGATGTGATCAACGGGTAAGCTCGCAAAACCTGACTCAAGCGCGAGGCGGCCATCGCCTCGCTTGAGCAGCTTGTTCTTCTCAAGTCGCCGATGAGCGGCTTTCCTCCCGCCTTCCCGCGACCAGCGCCAGATAGGCCACGGCACCCACCACGAGCGCCGGCAGCGTGGCGCCGAGGCTCGGCAGCCACTGGTTGATTGCGTGATACGCCGCGATTCCCAGCGCCCACGCGACAAACCCGCTCACATGCCAGCCGCCCGAAAACGCGTAAGGTCCGCGTGGATCGGCGAGTGCAGCAACCTCCACTTGACGCTTGCGCACAATAAAGTGATCCGCCAGGACCACGCCGAAGAGCGGCGCGAACACCGAGCCGATCAGCAGCAGGAAGTTCTGGTACTTGCCCATCTGCACGAGCAACGCGATCAGCGTGCACAACGCGCCGAACGCCGCCGACAACAGCGGCACGCTCGCTTTTGCCCAGAACGTGCCGGTGGAGACGGCGGCGGAATGGATATCGGCGAACGCATTGTCGATTTCATCGATGAGAATCAGCAGCAGCGCAATCCCGCCCGCCGCCTGGGCGAACGCAACCGTCAGGAGCGCATCGCCGCCGCCCGCCGCGAGGCCGTAGAACGCGCCGAGCGCGTAGAACCAGATATTCGCGATGCCATAGCCGAACAGCGTGCCGCGGAACGTGCCGCCCGCGCTGCGCCCGAAACGCGTGTAATCCGCGATCAGCGGCAGCCACGAAAGCGGCATCGCGACGACCAGATCGATACCCGCACCGAACGGCATTTCGCCGGTGCCGGGCCGGTTCATCAGTGCGCCAATGTCCTGTTTCGACAGCAGGTTCCACGTCAGCCAGCCCGCGCCGCCAAGCAGCAGCCACATGCCCCACGTGCGCAGAAAGCGCCGGACGAAGGACAGCGGCCCGGTGATCGCGAGGACTGCGGCCAGCACGCCGAAGATCAGCGTCCAGATAAGCGGCATCGACAGGCCGAACGATTGTTTTGCGAGGGCATCGGCGGAATCGCGCATCACGATGATCTCGAACGAGCCCCAGCCGACCAGCTGCACCGCGTTGAGCACAGCGGGCACGGACGCGCCGCGAACGCCGAGCGTGGGGCGCAGCGAGGACATCGCGGCCAGGCCCGTGTCCGTGCCGACCACGCCCGCGAGCGCCAGCAGGATCACGCCGATTACGGTGCCGATCACAATGGCCGCCAGCGCATGCGGCAGCGACATGCCCGGCACGAGCAGCGCGCCCGCCTGCGCCACCAGCAAGCCGATGCCGAGCGAAAACCACAAGGCGAAGGCATCCGATGTGCCAAACGCGCGGCGCGCGGCCGGAACGGGCAGAAGCGGCGCGTAGGTCGATGCGCCGGTTTCGCCGGTTATGTCCGTCGTGTTGTCTTGTCCCATTCGCGTTTTGTCCTTATTTGCTGGGCTTGGCCCGGTTCATGCGCGCTTCGTCTGGTGTTCCGCCGCTGTCATAATTCATCCGCCGCGTCAGGACGCCATTTTGAAGCAAAGGCGGCATCTGTCTCGAAAAGCGCACGATTATCGCTGTGTTTGCCCAAACTGCACCATCCAGACTTATTCGGAAATCCTCCAGAGCGCCATGTTCGAAGAAAACCGTGCCAATGTTCCGCTTGCCGAGCGTCTGCGTCCTCGCACTATCGACGAGGTTATCGGCCAGAAACACCTGCTTGGGCCTAATAAGCCGCTGCGCGTCGCGTTCGAATCCGGCGAAGCGCATTCCATGATCCTTTGGGGCCCGCCCGGCGTCGGCAAGACCACGCTTGCGCGCTTGATGGCGGCGGCCTTTCACGCCGAGTTCATCTCGCTTTCGGCGGTGTTGTCGGGCGTGAAGGACATCCGCGAGGCGGTCGAACTGGCGCAGATTCATCGGGCGAACGGGCATCAGACGCTGGTTTTTGTCGATGAAGTGCATCGGTTCAACAAGAGTCAGCAAGACGCGTTCTTGCCGCACGTGGAGTCCGGGTTGTTCGTGTTCGTGGGCGCGACGACCGAGAATCCGTCATTCGAGGTGAACAGCGCGTTGCTCTCGCGAGCGGCCGTTTATGTGCTGAAAAGCCTGGACGAAAGCGAGCTCGCGGAATTGCTCGAGCGTGCGCAAGGCGAACTGGGCGGACTAACCTTCACCGATGAAGCCCGCAACGCGCTGATAGGTTCCGCCGACGGCGATGGCCGCAAGCTGCTGAATAATCTGGAAATAGTGGCGCGGGCGGGGGCGCAGCAGAAATCGACGCATATCGACGGCGCGTTGCTCGGGAGCGCGCTTGCGGAGAATTTGCGTCGTTTCGACAAGGGCGGCGATGCGTTTTACGACCAGATCAGCGCGTTGCATAAATCGGTGCGCGGCAGCAATCCGGACGCGACGCTTTACTGGTTTTGTCGAATGCTGGATGGCGGCGCCGATCCGCGTTATCTCGCGCGGCGCATTGTCCGCATGGCTTGGGAAGATATCGGACTCGCCGATCCGCGCGCCGGGCGCATTGCGCTTGATGCCGCGGAAACCTATGAGCGGCTTGGCACGCCGGAAGGCGAACTGGCGTTGGCGCAAGCGCTGATTTACCTCGCGGTCGCGCCGAAATCGAATGCTGGCTACAAGGCCTATAACGAGGCGCGGCGCTTTGTCAGCAAGGATCAATCGCGAGGCGTGCCGGTGCACTTGCGCAACGCGCCGACGAAGCTGATGAAGGAGTTGGGCTACGGGCATGAATACCGTTATGCCCACGATGAGCCGGACGCGTACGCGGCGGGGGAAACCTACTTGCCGGATGGCATGCGCGATCCGCATTGGTACGAGCCGACGCCGCGCGGGCTGGAGGGGAAGATCAGCGACAAGATGGCGCGGCTGGCGGAGATGGACGCTCAGTGGCGGCGCGAGCACAAGGGCGAGAAGAAGTGATCGCGGGCCGCTGTGGAGGCGCTGTGAAGCCGCTGTAAAGCGCAGCGGCGTTTCACATCCAGCGGCGGAAACCATAGACCGAACGTCCGACGCGCCCAAACCGTGCTAACACGCCTCTCTCGCTGAGCTAAAATCGCGGATTCGCACCTACTTAGAACCGGCCACGCCATGCTCGACATTCAACTCCTGCGCAAAGACCCTGACGCTGTTGCCAAGCGTCTGGCTCAACGCGGCTACACCCTCGACGTCGCCGCGTTTGCGGCACTGGAAGCTGAACGTCGTGAAATCCAGACGCGCACCGAAGAACTCCAGATGCGCCGTAACACGCTGTCGAAGCAGATCGGCGCAATGAAAGGCCGTGGGGAAGACACCGCTGCGGTGATGGCCGAAGTTGGTGGTATCGGTGAAACGATGAAAGCGTCATCGGCGCAACTCGACGACATCCAGAAGCGCCTGTCCGACCTGATGCTCGGCGTGCCGAACTTGCCGCACGAAAGCGTGCCGGTTGGCAACGACGAAACCGGGAACGTCGAAGTCCGCCGCTGGGGCACGCCGCGTTCGTTCGATTTCGAAGTGAAGGATCACGTCGATGTCGGCGCGCCGCTCGGCCTCGACTTCGAGACGGGCGCGAAGCTCTCGGGCGCGCGTTTCACGCTGCTGCGCGGGCAGATCGCGCGGCTGCATCGCGCGCTTGCGCAGTTCATGATCGACACCCACACCGAGCAGCACGGCTACACCGAGGCGTACACGCCGTATATCGTGAATCCGGAGATTCTGGTTGGCACGGGCCAGTTGCCCAAATTCGCCGACGATATGTTTCGCGTCGAGAAGGGCGGCGACGAGAACACGGTCACGCAGTATCTGATTTCGACGTCTGAAATTTCGCTGACGAACACGGTGCGCGAAAGCATTCTTGAAGCCGCCGCGCTGCCGGTCAAGCTGACCGCGCATTCACCGTGCTTCCGCTCTGAAGCGGGTTCGTACGGGCGCGATACACGCGGCCTGATTCGCCAGCATCAATTCGATAAAGTTGAAATGGTGCAGGTCGTTTCGCCGGAAAAATCCTACGACACGCTCGACGAAATGGTCGGCCACGCCGAAGCGATTCTGCAGAAGCTCGAACTACCGTACCGCGTGATCACGCTGTGTACCGGCGACATGGGTTTCTCCGCAACGAAGACATTCGACCTGGAAGTCTGGCTGCCGGCGCAAAACACGTATCGCGAGATTTCGAGTTGCTCGAATACCGAGGCGTTTCAGGCTCGCCGGATGCAGGCGCGGTTCCGCAATGCGCAGGGCAAGCCGGAATTCGTTCATACGCTGAACGGGTCGGGTCTGGCTGTCGGGCGTACGCTCGTCGCGGTGCTGGAAAACTTCCAGAACGCGGATGGATCGGTGACGGTGCCGGCTGCGTTGCGCCCGTATATGCGCGGCGTTGAAAGGCTGGAAGTATCGAAGGCGGATTGAGCATGTGTGTTGTAACAGGCTCACGAAAAGGGGCTTGGAAAACGTATTCGAGTCGTCTATAATCTCTCTCTTCGCTGAGCACCGACCCGCTTGGCGAGAGCCGCAACAAGCAGTAAAGCGGTTGCAGTAAATGGAAAGGTGGCAGAGTGGTCGAATGCGCTGGACTCGAAATCCAGTGTACCTTTAGGGGTACCGTGAGTTCGAATCTCACCCTTTCCGCCAAATTAAAAAACCCCCGCTAATCGAAAGATCAGCGGGGGTTTTGCTTTGTAGGGCGAGGAAAACGTCCGACGCTTTTAACTGGCCGAACCTGCGCTTGGGTGTTGAGAGAACCAGCGGTGAAGCGTGCCCGGATCGTTCAGCACTTGGGCAGCAAGCGTTCGATATCGAAGGTGGATTTGCCGTCGGTCTTTCTGCCGACAGAACTCCGGCTCAGATTATTCGATGTCCGGCAGGCCCAGTTGTCCGGCTTTTCAATACTCGGCGCCTCCCGGTTCGACCAGTCTTCGGCACCGGATACAGACTTGGCATCAGACGCAGCCTGCCAGTCCCCGATGATCGACGGCTGCCTGTATACGTGCGCAGGCACGACGGACAGCGAGACCGGTTTATCGGCTTGCGGCGCGGCAGGGTCCGCAGCCTGGGCGCTAGCCACGAAGTGAAGCGAGCCCGCAGTTACGAGCAGGCTTTTCCGGACGATTAGAACGAGGCGGTTCATACATGGACTTCCGTGGTGAGAATCGGATGGCGGTGCAGATCCCGGCGAGCACAACCGGGCGGATACCAAAGGCGTTTGCACGAGTGTCACATTAGATGTCAATGCGAAATCACCGAATTCAATGTGCAGCTATTTCCTTATTCGATTCAAATCATCCATTCATTCCATTGAATCGAATTAGATGCGCATAAAGGATTGCAAGATTTCGTTGTGTATCTACGACACAACTTCGCAACGCCTATATCCGAGGTCGGTTTAAAAATAGTAAGGCCCTAAATCATAGCGCTAAAAAAGCAATTAGGAACGATCCGATAGGTTGTGCATGCCTTTGCAAATTAATCTTTCGCTTCGTTGCGAAATTCAGGTTAAGAGAAATTCAGTGGTTTCATTGGCTTTGAATACGCAACAAATGCGGCAATTAATTTGCTATTCGATCCAATGTTATGTAGTTAAACCATGTTCAATCTAAAGAAAATTTTCGCCGCATTGGTCATCGCCATGACCGGACTGTCGTGTGCTCAAGCCAGTGAATTTTCAGGCGCCTACGCCGGCTTCAAAGTCGGGCAGAACCGGTCTGACGCGTCAGGCGTTGTCAATGTGAAGTCCCACGACACTACGTTCCTGGGCCTGACCGCAGGATATAACTTCGATGTCAGCCGTTTTGTTATCGGCGCGGAAGCGTTTGCCGATTTGCACGACGATTCGACCACTTACAAAGATGGCGGCGTCGATCTGAAACTCGGAATGCCGTTCAATTCATTCATGCCTTACGCCCGTTTAGGCGCAACAGGAAACTGGCCTAATACGCGGTTCCATGGCGGTTTGGGCATCGAGTACAAGTTAATCAAGAATGCGAGTATTGCCGCAGAATGGACGACCGATACCAGCAGGCGTGATGGCACGAAACGACGTAATGACAGCGTGACTTTCGGCGTGCATTATTATTTTTAGCGTTTGAAAACCTGCCTTTGGTAATTTTTAAAATAAAAGCCACGGTGAACTAATGCTTCACCGGGGCTTTTTTATAACGCATCGCGTATCAAAATTCACATCAAGTCGTGCACCGCGCGATATTAAAGCGCATTTCCGGCTCGGGCAATCCACCATACTCTCCCTCCGACTTCTGCACCTTCACCGTCGATCCATATTGCGATGGCGTCAGCGTGACCAGCCAGGCGTTCGGCCCGACAAGCAGTTCCGAAACACCCCCTGTTTTAGACGTGGAGAGCGAAGGCAATTTGTCTTCCAGACAACTCAAGACATCGGAAGATGAGCGGTGTGACGAGACATAGATCACGGGACTCGAAGCGCGGAGCTCGGGACCGCTCGCGGAACTACACCCAGCAAGGGCGAGGGCCGCGAACAAAGACGCGGACGAAGACGCGAGGAGCGCAAACGGAGTAACTCGGTGAAAGGGCATATGCAATAGACGTCCGTAAAAACGATGCACCAATAAAGCGTAAACAGCCCGCGGAGGCAAGCTTAAATCAAGCTGAAGCACGATATCGCGTAGCGGCGGGACAACCGGAACGTCATCGAAGACCATCCGAAGACCATCGAAAAAAGAGCTGAAAAGCGCGCGATGCTATCATCGCCGCCATCCTGAAATAATGCGCCGCGGTTGCATCGTAGACCGCGCGCCGACACTCCAACGCTCCATGGCTATCACACTCAAGTCGCCTGCCGACATCGAAAAACTGCGTATTTCCGGGCGCTTGGCCGCACAAGTTCTCGCGATGATCGGCGAGCATGTGAAGCCGGGCATCACGACGGAAGAGCTGGACACGATCTGCAATCGCTTCATCGTCGATGAACTGAAAGCGATCCCCGCCAACGTAGGCTACATGGGCTTCACCAAGACCATCTGCACGTCGGTGAATCATGTGGTCTGCCACGGCATTCCGGGTGGCCGGGAACTGAAGGATGGCGACATCGTGAACATAGATGTCGCGATCATCAAGGACGGTTATTTCGGCGATACCAGCCGCATGTATTACGCAGGCACGCCGAGCCGGGAAGCCCGGCGGCTCTGCGATACGACGTATGAAGCGATGGTCGCCGGCATTCGCGCGGTGCGTCCGGGCGCGACGCTGGGCGATGTCGGCTATGCGATCCAGACCGTGGCGAATCGCGAAGGGTATTCGATCGTGCGTGAATACTGCGGACACGGGATCGGCCGCGTGTATCACGAAGATCCGCAAGTGCTGCATTACGGACAACCGGGCGCGGGATTGCGTTTGAAGCCGGGACTGGTTTTTACCATCGAACCGATGGTCAACGCAGGTCGCGCTGCGACGCAACAATCGCGCGATGGCTGGACGGTGACGACGAAAGACCGGTCGCTCTCCGCGCAGTGGGAACACATGGTCGTTGTCACCGACAACGGCTTCGAATTGCTCACGCCCTGGCCGGACGGTACGAGCGAATACGAAGCGCCATGAGCCGGGCGACGCTTGTCGGAGCGCGGCCTCAAGGGTTCTCGCGCACGCTTTGCAATAATGATTTGACTCGTACGCCTGTTCGGTTGAAGCTACTAATTAGACTAAGCCGCCTTAAGAAAAGCTTAAGAAGCTTGTGAGAGCTTGAGAGAAAAACACCCGCATGAGTCCTTCACTTACTGTTCACCGGATCGCCTCGCATCAAGGTGCAGTCCTGCGCGAGCTTCGCACCGCATCATTGCGCGAAGCGCCCTATGCGTTCGGGGAGACGCTGGAAGAAGCCTTGTCCGCCGATGCCGCGAGCTTCGACGAAACGGCCGATCGCCACGCGAACTCTCCTACTATCGCCTCGTTTATCTTGTACACGGAAGGGCATCCTGCGGGTCTTGTCGGCGCGTTTGTCGAGGAGACGCCGGCGCCGCGCGCGTTCGTCTACGCGTTGTGGGTCGCACCGGCGGTGCGGCATCTTCGAGGCGGCGAGCTGCTCGTGAATGCTGCCGCGCAATGGCTTGCGGAGCGGCGCGTGCATGATGTCTTTGCGTGGATCGCCGATGGCAATCGCAACGCAATGCGTTTTTACGAGCGCCTGGGCTTTGGTCCAACCGGTGAACGTCGCCGGATCCCGGCGCATCCCGAGGAATTCGAAACGCTGCTTGTTCGTCGAGTGAGTGATTCGACGATGTGAGCGTGTTAGCTGCGGCGTTTGCCACGGCTTCGATTCTTTCCGCTGTCCTCTGTCTCTTCTATCTAGCAGACCCTCAGGACCTTCAGGACCATCGCGCCGCCCACATCCGGGCGTCGATTTCGGGTATCAATTCCGGGCGCCATTCTGAAATTTTCCGTCTGCTTGCGCTCACGCCTGTAAAATACGCAAAATTTTTGGCTTTACCTATGTCGCTCAAAAAAACGCCCTTTTTCGAATTACGCAGCGGCTCTGTCGACACGCTTTTATTCGTCGTCAAGACTACCGACCTCGACGCGCTGCGAACGGAACTCACGCGGCGCTTCGAAGCGACTCCCGAGTTTTTCGCGAACGATACCGTCGCCATCGACGTGCGCCGTCTGGCTGCCGACGAGCGCATCTCAATCAACGAGCTTGCGACGTTGCTCGATAGCGTGCGCATGCGTCCTATCGGCGTGGTCGCTGCGGCGGACCAGGCGTGGGCCTCCGGCGGCACGCTGCCGCTGCTTGAAGCACGCGACCGGCGCGGTGCGCCAAAGCCCTCGGTCGACGCGGGTGTCGAAAACACCGAAGCGGCCGCGGTGATCGAAGCCGCTGTGGCGCAGACGCCTGCGCCCAGCGCGTTCGTCTCGACCACGACCATCATCAATCGGCCGTTGCGTTCGGGCCAGCAGGTTTATGCGAAGGGCGATCTCGTCGTGCTGGGGCTCGTGAGCTACGGCGCGGAAGTGATTGCGGAAGGCAACATTCATATTTATGCGCCGTTGCGCGGGCGGGCGCTCGCGGGCGTTCATGGCAATC
Organism: uncultured beta proteobacterium; assembly: GCA_963708695.1. Classification (GTDB taxonomy): domain Bacteria; phylum Pseudomonadota; class Gammaproteobacteria; order Burkholderiales; family Burkholderiaceae; genus Caballeronia. The sequence continues at coordinate 189,668 of CAVPTS010000022.1, read as the reverse complement.
TCGACGCGCGCATTTTTTGCACATGTCTCGAACCGGAACTGATTTCCATCGCCGGCATCTACAGGACGATGGAAACACCGCTCGGCCCCGATGTCCTGGGCAAGCCGGTGCAAATCTGGCTCGATGAAGAAAAACTGATGATCGAACCGCTGCGTCTGACCTGAGAGGCAAGAGCCACGCGCGCCGGCAAGAGACGGCGCGCTCCCGGACAGAATGCCAGCGGACTTAATTGACGAACACAAGGTACAGGAATGGCAAAAATCATTGTGGTGACTTCGGGCAAGGGCGGCGTCGGCAAGACGACCACCAGCGCGAGCTTCGCATCGGCCCTCGCGTTGCGCGGGCACAAGACGGCCGTGATCGACTTCGATGTCGGCCTGCGCAATCTCGATCTCATCATGGGCTGCGAACGCCGCGTGGTGTACGACCTCATCAACGTGATCCAGGGCGAAGCGAACCTCAACCAGGCGCTGATCAAGGACAAGAAGTGCGAGAACCTGTTCATCCTGCCGGCCTCGCAGACACGCGATAAAGACGCGCTCACGCAAGACGGCGTCGAGAAGGTCATCAACGACCTGATCGCGATGGACTTCGAATACATCGTCTGCGACTCGCCGGCGGGGATCGAATCGGGCGCGCTGCTCGCCATGCATTTCGCCGATGAAGCATTGATCGTGACGAATCCGGAAGTGTCATCGGTGCGTGACTCGGACCGCATTCTCGGCATTTTGTCGTCGAAGACGAAACGCGCGATAGAAGGCAAGGAGCCGGTCAAGGAGCACTTGCTGATCACGCGCTATAACCCGAAGCGTGTGAGCGAAGGCGAGATGCTGTCGCTGACCGACATCCAGGAAATTTTGCGGATCGACCTGATCGGCGTGATTCCGGAGTCGGAAGCTGTGCTGCATGCGTCGAACCAGGGTTTGCCGGCCGTGCACCTCGATGGCACTGATGTGGCTGAAGCCTATAAGGACATCGTTTCGCGCTTTCTCGGCGAAGAAAAGTCCCTGCGCTTCATTGACTATCAGAAGCCAGGTCTGTTGCAACGCATCTTCGGCAACAAGTAAGGGGACGCAATGTCGATTCTTTCGTTTTTGCTGGGCGAGAAAAAGAAGTCCGCTTCGGTCGCGAAGGAACGCTTGCAGTTGATCATCGCGCACGAGCGAGCGGGCGGTCATGCGCCCGCCGATTATCTGCCGGCGTTGCAACGAGAACTCGTTGCCGTGATTTCCAAGTACGTGAAGATTTCAAGCGACGATATTCGTGTGAGCCTCGAGCGTCAGGACGACCTCGAAGTGCTCGAAGTGAAGATCGAAATTCCATCGGCTTGATGGTGGCTGGTGTCTGAACCAGCGCTGAAAATCTTTGTCTGCATGCTGCACCCGAAGGCCGGAATCGTTCGATTCCGGCCTTCGGTTTTTCCGGCTTGGCCGTTTGCATGAAGGATGGCGGCATGCACTTTCAGGCCGCATCGGCGAATTACATCAATATTCCGTTGCAGTTTAGCCATCGCGGTTACACGAGCGCTGTCGGCTAAAGCGGGACCTCGCGCATTGATAGGGTATCGCCGGCATACGGCGACCCACTCAAGAGGCCGATCATGAAAATTCGTTTGTTAATCGCCCAGGCGGCCATTGTCGTGGCCGGTGTCGCGGCTGTCGCAGGAAGCGCGTCGGCTGAAGTCATTATCGTGGCGCCCAATGCGCCGCCGCCTGTGCGCGTGGAAACTTCTCCGGCTGCGCGTATGGGGTATGTGTGGGATCAAGGTCACTGGCGCTGGGAACACGGGCAATACGTGTGGAATCCGGGCCACTGGCAAGTCGAACGCGTGGGTCATCACTGGATGCCGGGACACTGGATCGCTCGCGGCGGCGCATGGCGCTGGATGCCCGGACATTGGGCCTGACGCCTTTTCGTTTTGAAATCCAGTCAGCGGAGAAGGGCGGCGTATCTATCAAGCGTCGCCCGGATCTGCCTGGATCCCGCTTGAACCCATCCCGGAGTTTCAGATGAAAACCAAACTATTGATTGTCGGCTTGCTCGTGGCAATGCTCGGCGGCTGTATCGTCGTACCGGAGCATGCCTATCACCCGGCGGCGCGCGTTTATGTTTATTAGCGCTTGTTTATTGAGCGCGTTTGATCTTTATCGGGTCGCCGGTTCTTCGTCCTCGACCGGTGTCTCGGGCAGTTCCGGAGATGCCATCGGCACGGGCAAGGGAAGCGGCGTCATATAGCGCTTGGCAAGCGCCTCATACAACGGCGGCGCGAAAAGGCGCGACACCCTGCTCGCAATCAGCGCCGTCGCCATGAGCGAGATCACCAGCGCGTGGCCGTCGATCATCTCCATCACGATCACGAACGACATGATCGGCGACTGCGTGACGGCGGCGAGATAACCCACCATGCCGAGCGCAATCAGCATCGACAACTGCATGTGGCTGAAGATCATGTGCAGCACGTTGCCGAAACCTGCGCCTATCGACAGCGATGGCGCGAAGATCCCGCCCGGGATGCCCGGCAAGTACGAGCCGATCATCGAGACCATCTTGAGCAGCGGATAGAGCGGCGAAAGGTGCTCATGGCCTTCCAGCAGGCCGCGCGCTTCGGCGTAGCCGCTGCCGAAGGTCGTGCCGCCCGAGATGAGCCCCACCACTGCAATAACCAACCCGCACAACGTGGCGAACAGGACCGGCCGCAATGCGTGCATCTCACGCAAGCGCACGGGGATCCATCTGGACGTATTGAGCAGCAGCCAGCAAAACAACCCGCCCGCGATGCCCGTCACGATGGCCGTCGCGACCACCGCGACCGCGAGGACATTGGGGAAATGCGCGCCGACCTCAATCGTGCCGAAATAGGTGTAATTGCCGTTCAACCCGAGCGCGACGATCCCCGCGAGGATGATCGCCGTGATCAGCACGCCGCTCGTGCGTGCTTCAAAGCTGCGCGTCAGTTCTTCGATGGCGAACACAATGCCGGCAAGCGGCGTGTTGAATGCCGCCGATAACCCCGCCGCCGCGCCCGCCAGCACGAGCTGCCGTTCTATACGGGCGTTCGAGCGCGGGAACAGGCGCCGCAGGTTGTACATCAGCGCCGCGCCGACCTGCACCGTCGGACCTTCGCGGCCGATGGTGAAACCACCCAGGATCGCGAGAAACGAGATGCCCATCTTGGCAATCAGAATGCCCGGCGATAAAAGCCGCGTGCCAAGTCCCGGTGGACTGTGCAATACGGCGATCACTTGCGGAATGCCGCTGCCCTCCGAACCGCGGAAAAATTTGCGGGTCAGCCAGACCGACAATGCAGCGACGGCCGGCGTCAGGATCAGCGGCAGCCAGACGTGCTCGTGTTGAACCGAGCGAAACGCGTTGTAGCCCCAGTCGATCAACCTTGCGTACAGCACCGCGACCAGCCCGACCGCGATCGCTCCGACCCAGAAAATACCGTATCGATGCCAGATGCTGCGGGCGCGTCGAACTGTGAGGCGGGGCAGAGAACGGAGCACACGATTCATAAGCGATAAGCCATGCGACCGGCTGTCGGCAAAGGCGTGATTATACCGATCCGTCTCAATAATCGAACCGGCCAAGCCGGGGGATCCGGCGTTAAACGAACACGCGGGAAAAGAAAATGGGGCACGGACTATGGGCCCGCGCCCCAAAAACGCTCTCGTCGGGGTGGCGAGAGCGGAGAGATATTGGTAAGTAATCGGTAAACTTTTATAAGGAGTTTTGTATTAAACGCAAACGTTTCAAACGCAGCGCAGGAGAATGAAAGAATTATCGATTATTGTTAGAAGCTGTGAAAAACGAAATCAGCCGGATTTGCAGTTCACGATCAGCTTGTCATTATTTCGAAAGCCACGACAGCGGCAATGGCGCCAATATTTGCGATCAGCGCCTCAAGCACAATCCCGCGCCAGCTTGTCGTCCGGAAACGCACGGCCAGCATGAGGGAAGTGAATAGCGCAATGGCAATAATTGCAACGACATGAGCACTTTGAAGGTGGATGCGCATGCTGCTGGCCTCACAGATGTACTTGGGTGTGGATGGCGCAGGCCGGTACGCAAGTTGCATAAAAGCGGTAATGTCACTGCTGCCGTTCTTCAACATTAACCCAATGATCTGACGGGAATTTTCCGAGCGCCTTTAGTACTAACCCGAATTCGTGTTTTCTCTCACGGTTTTTCGTGGGCAAACACGCTCTATACACGGAGTTGCGTCCCATGAATTCCCCGAATCGCCGATCTCTTGAAGTAGATTTCTTTCGGGGAATTGTGCTGCTTGTGATTGCCGTCGATCACATTTCGGGGAGCGTATTATCCCGCTTCACACTTCATAGCTATGCGTTTTGCGATTCCGCTGAGGTATTTGTATTCCTTGGCGGATATGCATCGGCGGCGGCTTATACGTCGCTGGAAGCGAACCGGAGCCGTACCGCCGCGTGCCGGCGCTTCCTGAAGCGGAGCTGGGAAATTTACCGGGCGTATCTGTTTACGGCCGTGATGATGCTGCTGGGCGGCGCGCTGCTGATGTGGCTTCGCATAGATACCCCCATGCTGCAGATCACCGAATGGCCTACGTTCCTGACCCGGCCGTTAGGCCTGACCTTCGATATCGCCACGTTGAGGCACCAGCCGTATTTGTCGTCCGTGCTGCCCATGTACGCGATGTTCGCACTCGCCGTGCCGTTCGTCGTGCCGCTGGCCGAACGCAAACCCGTGGCCGTACTGTTCGGCAGCCTTGGCATGTGGCTGTTCGCGTCGTCCCTCGCGCAATGGCTGCCGTCCGCTTACGCCGAGGGCTGGTCGTTCAATCCGTTTGCGTGGCAACTGATGTTCGTGCTCGGCATGCTGTCGCGCGTCCAGCCGATCAGCGCCGAATTCCACAACTCGAAAACGGCGCGCTGGCTGACGTGGGCCGCGGTTATCGTGTTCCTGACGTTTGCGTTCGCCAAGTTGTTCATCGAGACTCAGGCGCCGCCGGGATACATGAAGCAGAACCTGGCGAGCCTGCGCATCGTGAGTTTTGTGGTGATCGCGTGGTTGTTTGCTCAGGCCGTGCACGCCGGCTGGATCGGGTCGCTCGCGAAAAGCCTGCCGAGCGTGGTGAACATCGGCAGGCAGGGGCTGGTTTGTTTTATCGCGGGCGCGTGCATGTCGCTTGTCATCGATACCGCTTTGCGCGTCGTGTCGCTCGGGCAATATCAGTGGATCGCTGGGCTGACCGGCGACGCCATTGCGATTGGCACGCTGCTCTGGCTCGCGGCGTTCTGGCGCGATCGGAAGGAGCTGCAACGCACGCGTCGTATTCCGAAAAGCGCGCCCGTGCCTGTGCAGGTGAGCAACCGGCGTGATTGACCTGTGTGAACAAACCGCGAGCGCCGGCAAACTCTACGAGAGCTTGATGCCGCGCGTCTCGCGCATGCATAACACGCCGATCAAGCTGATCGCGGCCGCAACCGAAACATACCCGCCGACCCACGCGAGGCCGCCGCGATTCGCCAGCAATTGCGCGATATACGGTGCCACCGATGCCCCCAGAATCCCGCCCACGTTATAGGCCACGCCCGCGCCGGTATAACGCACGTTGGTCGGGAACAACTCGGGCAGCAGCGCGCCCATCGGGGCGAACGTCACGCCCATCAAGAACAGCTCGATGGTGAGAAACAGCGCGACCGCATACGTGTTGCCGCTGCCGAGCAGCGGCGCCATTGTGAAGCCAGACAGGATCGCCGCGATGCAACCCACGATCAACACCGGCCGACGGCCGAATTTATCGCTTGCGAGGGCGGATATCGGCGTGGCGATGGCCATGAAAATGACCGCGAAACACAGCAAGCCGAGGAATTTTTCGCGTGTGAAATGCAGCGTCGAGACGCCGTACGAGAGCGAAAAAACCGTCGAGATGTAGAACAGCGTGTAGCAGACGATCATCGCGACCGCGCCAAGCATCGTGGGCTTCAGATACTGGCTGAGGAGCGTGGCAATGGGCACGCGCACGCGTTCCTGCTTCTCGATAGCCGCGCGAAACGCTGGCGTTTCCGCGATTTTCAGGCGCACATAGAGCCCGAGCGCCACCAGCACCGCGCTCACGATAAACGGCACACGCCAGCCCCAGCTGCGAAATTGTTCATCGGTAAGCGAGAGCGCCAGGCCGAAAAACAAGCCATTCGATGCCAGGAAACCAATCGACGGCCCGAGTTGCGGGAACATGCCGAACCAGCCGCGCTTGTTCTGCGGCGCGTATTCCGTGGCGAGCAGCGCTGCGCCGCCCCATTCGCCGCCGAGTCCGATGCCTTGCCCGAATCGCAGGATGCAAAGCAGCACGGGCGCGAGGCTGCCGATGGACGCGTAGCCCGGCACGAAGCCAATCAGCGTGGTGGACACGCCCATCACCAGCAACGATGCAACCAGCGTCGATTTGCGCCCGATACGATCGCCGAAATGGCCAAAGATAAACGAGCCGATCGGCCGCGCGATAAACGCAATACCGAACGTGACGAACGCCGACAACGCCTGCGCCGCGGGCGAACTGTGCGGGAAAAACACCGGGCCGATCACTAGCGCGGCGGCCGTGGCGTAGACGTAGAAATCGTAGAACTCAATCGCCGTGCCGATAAAACTCGCGAAGATGACGCGGGAGCTGCTCATCTTTGCAGCGCTTTCCGGCGATGCAGGCAGTGATGGTGAAGCTGACGACATGGCGTCTCCGGTTCGCCCTTCGAACGCGTTCGGAGACGCGTTTCGGGACGCTGTGTATTGAACATGCAACGGGCGTTGGACGCTCGAGGCGGCGTGTAGCCAGGCGATCTGCGTCGAACTGCGCGTGGTGTGTCGCGGTGTCGACCGGTCAGGCGCGTTGCACGAGCGCGCTGGATGGGCGGCGGCGACGGCTTTGCCGGCAAGGCCGGCGCGGGGTGGCGAAAATTATAACGACCGTGCGTGTCGACGGGCAAGGAAACCGTATCGATCGATGCAACGAAAGTTCCCTCAATCGATGGTGGTCGCTTGCGGCGAATGGGCGCTGCGGAGCTGGAACTTGCCGTTGTCGTTAAAGAGCCAGTCTTCGAAGAGTTCCAGATGGCCGTTGCCGTCGAGCAGGCGCGCAGGCGGCGTGGGCAACGGCGATGCACGACGCAGCGACGAGAGGGCGGTGGCTTCGGCTTCATCGTCACCGTTGGTTCGATACACCTCGGATTGAATCACGCGGCCGTTTCGATCCACGATAAATGTAACCACGACGAGCGAGCGCAGCATGGCTTGCGGCGTGCCTTTGAGAACCAGCGACGGATTGCGATCGAAGATATGTTGCGCTACCCGAACCTTGTATTGATCGAGCGTGGCGCTGCTGACGGCTGCGGCTGGTTTCGTCGATTCGAGCGCGCTGGGCGGCGGGGTGATCGTGCAGGCGGCGAGGGCCGCAAGGAGAGTTGAGGCCAGCGCGATGCGCGCGCTCTTCAGAGTGGAGGTCATGATCGGCTCGACGGGGGTCGCAGATTCACTGCGTTCAGACTTAACAATACGCGTCGGGTCCGCGTCTTGCTGCCCCAATTCGCATATCAACTGCATTTCGATGCATAAGGAGAGAGCCATGAACAGCGATCCCGCCGATCTGAACCACCCGAAGCCCGCCGAACATAGCGATAACGAGGCCAGCAAATTGCCCGAACGCGCCGATGAAGACCGTAAGCAGGCGCCGAACGATCAACCCGGGAAGAAGCCGGGAGAGGGAGAGCCGGACGTGGGGTGATGACGTATTGACCCGTGTCACGGCGTTGGGAAAACCCGCATCGGCAACGATGCGGGTTTTTTATCGCGTTTCGGTTAATTTTTGTACTAACAAAAAATGACCTTGCCTTCGGATTATCGTTAGTACAACAATTGCATGAGATTCATCTACGACACCGCGAAGCGCGACAGAACCCTCGATGAACGCGGACTGGACTTTGAGCTTGCAGTTGAGGTTTTTGCTGGCATGACGCTGACGCAACCAGACTTGCGTACCGATTATGGCGAGCAACGATTCACGACCGCTGGCTGGTTGCGTGGACGGATCGCGGTGATGGTCTGGACGCCCCGCGGCACGGACTGTCGCATCATAAGCATGAGGAAAGCAAATGAACGCGAAGCTAAAAAACTCGCCCCGCACCTGGGTTGATCCCGACGATGCGCCTGAGATTACTGATGACTGGATCGCCGGCGCCGAATTGCGCGAGGGTGAAAAGGTCGTGCGGCGAGGACGGCCGTTGGGCAGTACCAAGACGCCCACAACGGTACGACTGGACAACGACGTACTTGAAGCGTTCCGCGCAACCGGGCCGCGCTGGCAATCGCGGTTGAATGCAGCGCTCGCCGACTGGCTCAAGACGCATTCGCCGGATGAACTGACGGTGTGAGGATCGTTCGGGGGGAGGGCGAATCAGAGTGTTGCAGACATGCCGGGCGTGCTGTTACTGGCGGAAGCGGTGAGATTCGAACTCACGGACGAGTCACCCCGTCGCTAGTTTTCAAGACTAGTGCCTTAAACCGCTCGGCCACGCTTCCACGTTTCACACACAGTACTCACACTACAGCAACTACAAAAACGGTGCACTCAAACTGCGTACACCTTTCCGGCAAGGCGCGTATTGTAGCGCAACTTGCCCGGGTGTTTAAGCCCCCAAACCGCATCACCCTTCCAGCGATTTCGTCGCTCGCAAACCCGGAAACAATCGCATCCAGAGCAGCGCAACGGCGATCGTTCCCACGCCGCCGATCAGCACCGCCGGGCACCGCGCCGAACAATCCCGCCGTCATCCCCGATTCGAACTCGCCCAGCTGATTCGATGTCCCGATAAACAGCGAATTGATCGCGCCCACGCGGCCACGCATATCGTCGGGCGTTTGCAGCTGAACGAGCGACATGCGCACGACGACGCTGATCACATCGGAGGCGCCGAGCGCGGCCAGCGCGATCAGCGAGACATATAAATTCCGCGATAACCCGAACACGATCGTCGCAATGCCAAACGCAATCACGCCGCCGAACAATGCCGTTCCCGCCCGTCGCCGCAAGGGAAAATGCGCGAGATAAATCGATCCGGCCAGCGCGCCGACGGCCGGCGCCGCGCGCAATACGCCGAGTGCCCATGGCCCGGCGTGCAGGATATCGCGGGCGAAAACGGGCAACAACGCCGTCGCGCCGCCGAGCAGCACCGCGAACAGATCCAGCGATAACGCCCCCAGAATCACGGGCTTGCGTCGAATGAAGGCGATGCCGGAGAAGAGCGACTCGAACGTCAGCGGCGTGCGCATGCGCACCACTTGCTCGATCTTGATCGATGACAACAGCACCGCCGCCCCAATGAACGCCACCGATACCGCGCCGTACACCGTCAGCGCGCCGAGCCCGTAGAGCAGACCGCCCATCGCCGGTCCGAGAATCTGCGCGGTCTGGTTCGCCGACGTCGACCACGCGGTCGCGTACTGCAACTGGGCGCGCGGAATCAGGTTGGGCAAGAGCGCGGCCATCGATGGCGATTCGAACGCACGCGCCGACCCGGCGACTGCGGCGATCACATAGATCAGCCCCTGACCCGTCATGCCCGCGCCACGTCGCCACGCAAAGCGTCAACGCCGCCACGCCCTGGATCGCCTGGCAGACGAACGCGATCGTGCGCCGGTCGTAGCGATCGGCGACATGGCCGACCACCAGCGTGAGCACGAACATCGGCAGGAACTGCGCGAGGCCGACGAGCCCGAGTGCGAACGCGCTATGCGTGATCGAATAGATCTGCCAGCCGATTGCAACCGACATCATCTGGAACGCAACCGATGACATCACCCGCGCGCTCCAGAACAGCGCAAAGGGCCGGTGACGCATGACGGAGCCGGGCGGCAACGCAGGAGAGGACGCGCTCAATTAACGGTCTTCCCTGATCGTTTTCGAGGCGGGTCCTTGAGAAACAGCGCCTGCAGGTCGTTGAGAAAATCCTGGCCGCGCTGCGTGGGCGCGATGCGTTCGATGTCGCGCGTGATCAAGCCGCGACGTTCGGCTTCCACCAATCGCCGGTTCGATCGCGGACATGGCGAGACCGGTTCGTTCGTTGAACGAATGCACCGGAAACCCTTCGACGAGCCGCAACGTGTTCAGCATGAATTCGAACGGCAGGTCGCGCGGCCCGACCTCGTGCTCTTCCTGCACGGCCGCGCCGCCAAGCGCCTCGTCCATGTAGCGTTCCCGGATGCTTGTAGCGCACCTGGCGCACGATCTTCTGCGGAAACGACAGCTTGGTATGCGCGCCCGCGCCAATGCCGAGATAGTCGCCGAAGCGCCAGTAGTTCAGGTTGTGCCGGCTCTTCCTGTGCGGCTTCGCATACGCCGACACCTCGTAGCGCTCATAACCCGCTGACGCCGTGCGCTCGTGAATCCAGTCCTGCATGTCGGCGGAAGCGTCGTCGTCGGGAACGGGCGGCGGGTACTTCGCGAACAGCGTGTTCGGTTCGAGCGTCAGGTGATACAGCGACAAATGCGGCGGCGCGAAGACTGATCGCGGTTTCGATATCCGCGCGGCATTCATCCAGCGTCTGCTTCGGCAGCGCGAACATCAGGTCGAGGTTGAAGTTATCGAAGTTCTTCGCGGCGATTTCCACCGCCTGACGCGCTTGCGTCGCATCGTGAATCCGGCCGAGCGCCTTCAGATGCTGCTTCGTTGAAACTTTGGATTCCGATCGATAACCGGTTCACGCCGCTCGCCCGGAACTGCGCGAACTTGCGCGGCTTCGAAAGTGCCGGGATTGGCTTCGAGCGTGATCTCGGCGTCGGCATCGAGCGGCAGCAGCGCGCGGGCATCGGAGAGCAGCCGGTCGAGTCCTTTCGCCGACAGCAAACTAGGCGTCCCGCCGCCGATGAAAATCGTATGCACCTGACGGCCCCAGACCAGCGGCAACGCGCGCTCGAGATCGGCGCGCAACGCATCGAGATAACGGTCTTCGGGAAACGTCTCGCCCTTCCACTCGTGCGAATTGAAATCGCAATACGGGCATTTGCGCACGCACCACGGAAAATGCACGTACAGCGACAGCGGCGGCAGCGACGTCAGCCGGATACTGCCCGGCGACGTGAACGCCTTGACCACGTTGATGGTCTGAGGGCCGCTGGACTGGCATCACGATACGTCCTTCAGCCGCGCGAGCAGTTGGCGAAGCGCGATCGCCCGATGGCTGCTGGCGTTTTTCACGGCGGGATCGAGTTCGGCGGCGGTTTGTCCAAGCGACGGCACGAGGAAATGCGCGTCGTAGCCAAAGCCGTTCGCGCCGCGCGGGGTATCGATGACTTCGCCGTGCCAGCGGCCTTCCGCGATCAGCGGTTCGGGATCGTCGGCGTGACGCACGAGCACCAGCACGGAGAAGTAATACGCGCGGCGGTCGGCTTCGCCGGCAAGCTCGGCCACGAGCCGCGCGTTGTTCGCGGCATCGCTTTTCTCGCCGCCGTTGAGCAATTGCGCGTAACGCGCCGAATACACGCCCGGCGCGCCGCGCAACGCGTGCACGCAGAGGCCGGAGTCGTCGGCGAGCGCGGGCAATCCCGTCGCCGCCGATGCATGCCGCGCCTTCGCCAGCGCATTCTCGACGAAGGTCACATGCGGTTCTTCGGCTTCGGACACGCCCAGTTCGCCTTGCGTCACCAGTTCGATGCCGGCCGCGCTCAGCAGCGCCGCGAACTCGCGCAACTTGCCGGCGTTGTTCGACGCCAGCACGACGCGTTTCAATGCGACGAGAATCAGACACTGAGCAACTCCAGCGCGACCTTCTGCTTCGCGATCAACGTTTCGATGCCGCTTTGCGCCAGATCCATCAGCGCATTCATTTCGGCGCGCGTGAACGGCACGCCTTCGGCCGTTCCCTGCACTTCGACGAAACCGCCTGCGCCGGTCATCACGACGTTCATGTCGGTGTCGCACTGCGAGTCTTCGTCGTAGTCGAGATCGAGCACCGGCATGGCCGTTGTACACGCCGACCGAAATCGCCGCGACGAATTCGATTGATCGGCGATTCTGCGATCTTGCCGGCGGCCAGCAGCTTGGTCACCGCATCGTGCGCCGCGACGAACGCGCCCGTGATGCTTGCCGTGCGCGTGCCGCCGTCGGCCTGGATCACGTCGCAATCGATATGCAGCGTGCGCGCGCCGAGCTTGTTCAGATCGAACACCGAACGCAGCGCGCGGCCGATCAGGCGCTGGATTTCCTGCGTGCGGCCGGTTTGCTTGCCGCGCGCGGCTTCGCGGTCGTTACGGGTGTTGGTGGCGCGCGGCAGCATGCCGTATTCGGCGGTGAGCCAGCCCTGATCGCGCCCGCGCAGGAATTCGGGCACGCGCTCGGCAATGCTCGCCGTGCAGATCACCTTGGTATCGCCGAATTCGACGAGCACCGAGCCTTCCGCGTGCTTCGTGTAATGCCGCGTGATGCGCACGTCGCGCAACTGATCCGCGCGGCGGCCGCTCGGGCGGTTGAACGGGGCGGACGGGTTCAGCGTGGAGTCGGTCATGGAGGGCAGAAGGTGAAAGGAACGCAGGGAAAGGAGTCGGGCGCGAGCTAAAAATAGCCGCGCCAGGATTCGAATTTTATCCGCAATCGGGGTGAGCGTCCGGCGGCGTATCCCTGCGGCACGCGTATTGCCGCCGGATGCGTTTCCACGGGCGGGATCGGCAAAAATGGGATAATGCCAGCTTCCTCGCCCGGCCACCATTGCTTGCCATTTCGCGCAGCTTCACGCCGGGCGTATCGAAGCGAACTGGCCGTGCGCGCAAGCAGCAAAGATGCAAGTGCACGCGCAAAGCGCGCCACGGCCTTCAATCACGGACGCGACAATGATCTACAGCATGACAGGCTATGCCAGCGCGACGCGCGAAGTAGCGTCGGACGGCGCGGGCGCCAATGGCTCGGGCGTGGGGGTATCGGTGGAATTGCGCACGGTGAATTCGCGCTTTCTCGACATGAATTTCCGCATGCCCGAAGACGTGCGCGTCTGCGAGCCGCAACTGCGCGAAATGCTGATGAACAAGCTCTCGCGCGGCAAGGTCGATATCCGCATCAACCTGAATCGCGCGGAGCAGACGACCATTGCCGGCGCGCTCAATCGCGATGCGCTGTCGCAACTCGCCGCGCTCGAGCGCTCGGTGCTGCGACATCTTCCCCGAAGCCGAACGCATGCGCACCGGTGAAATCCTGCGCTGGCCGGGCATTTTGTCGGAGAGCGGGGTATCGGCGGAAACGCTGCGCGACGCGGTGCTGGCGTGCGGCAAGCAGGCGATTGCCGAACTCATCGATGTCCGCGCCCGCGAAGGCGCCGCGCTCGCCGCCGTGCTGATCGCGAACGTGACGGAAATGGAAGCGATCGTCGCGCGCGATCACGCCGCTCGTGCCGGAACTGATCACGAAGCATCAGCAGAAGATTGTCGAGCGCTTGCAGGACGCGCTGGGCATCGCCGCGCCGGAAGGCACGCAAACCAGCATTCCGCGCGAAGAAATCGCGGAACGGATTCGCCAGGAAGTGACCATGTACGGCATCCGTATCGACATCACCGAGGAATTGCAGCGCCTCACCGCGCATCTGACGGAAACGCGTCACGTGCTGCAAAAGGGCGGCAAAGTGGGCAAGCGGCTCGACTTCATGATGCAGGAGCTGAATCGCGAAGCGAACACGCTCGGGTCGAAGGCGGCCGCGAAAGAACTCGCGGATTCGTCGATGACGCTCAAGCTGCTCATCGAACAGATGCGCGAGCAAGTGCAGAACCTGGAGTAACGCTGACCATGAACGACGCACAACGCAACACCTACGCCGGCGTTTATCCGGGCAACCTGTTCATGGTCGTGGCGCCGTCGGGCGCGGGCAAGTCGACGCTCGTCAACGCGCTGCTCGCGCAGGACCAGGCAATCCGCCTGTCCGTGTCGTACACCACGCGCGAACCGCGTCCGGGCGAGGAAAACGGCGTGCAATACCATTTCGCTTCCGTCGATGACTTCATGGCGCGCCACGCCGCCGGCGAGTTCCTCGAAAGCGCGGAAGTGCACGGCAACTACTACGCAACGTCGCGCGTATGGATTGAAGAGCAGATGAAAAGCGGCCATGACGTGCTGCTCGAAATCGACTGGCAAGGCGCGCAACAGGTCAAGAAACGCTTTCGCAACGCGGTGGAAATCTTCATCCTGCCGCCGTCGCTGGATGCGCTGGAAGAGCGTTTGAAGAAGCGCGGCCAGGATGCGCCGAACGTGATCGTGCGGCGTTTGCTGGCCGCCGGCAGCGAGATGGCGCACGCGCCGGAAGCGGAATACGTGCTGATCAACGAGAACTTCGAGCGCGCGCTCGGCGAATTGCAGTGTCTCGTTGCAGCCACACGGCTGCGTTTCGGTTCGCAATACGCGCGTCATACGCAGTTGTTCGTGGAGTTGGGCATACACTCGCCGCACGCCGAGTGAACGGGGCTTTCCGGTCACATAAGGTAGAATGAAGAACATATCGAGAAGGAATCAACCATGGCCCGCATCACCGTCGAAGACTGTCTGAAAATGATCCCGAATCGCTTCGAGCTCGCGCTCGCAGCAACGTATCGCGCGCGCCAGCTCGCTCAAGGCCATACGCCGAAGATCGAAAGCCGCGACAAACCGACTGTTGTTGCGCTGCGCGAAATCGCGGCCGGCCAGGTCGGCGTCGAGATGCTGAAGAAGGTGCCGGTCTGATTTTCGGCCCGGACGTCTAGCGCGCATTGTCACTAACCGCGTCAGCTAACCACGGAGGCGACCATGAATCCTGTTCCATCGTCCGTCTCTGTGGACCCGCATAACGACGTCCTCAGTACAGAGTCACATTCTGAGACTCACGCGCACGATCATGACAACGACTCATGACGCCGATTCTCCCTCGGCGGCGCGCAAGTACATCGACGCAGTCCTCGAACAATCGTTTCGCCATCTGTTCGGGCCGACCGCCACCCCGGAAAAGCCGCGCCGCCACGACGTCGTTTCCATCGCGAAACTGACCACCGAGCTGGCCGCGTATCTTTCGCCGGAAGAAATCAAGCAGGTCAAGCTGGCTTTCCATTTCAGCGATGAAGCCCATCTCGGGCAGTATCGTCAGAGTGGCGAGCCGTACATCACGCATCCGGTCGCGGTCGCGGAAATCTGCGCCAGCTGGAAACTCGACGATCAATCGATCATGGCGGCGTTGCTGCACGACGTGATCGAAGATCAGGGCGTGACGAAGACCGAGATTGCGGAGCGTTTCGGGCCGAAGGTCGCAGAACTCGTCGACGGCTTGTCGAAGCTGGACAAGATGGAGTTCCGCAATCGCGAGGAAGCGCAGGCGGAAAACTTCCGCAAGATGCTGCTCGCCATGGCGCGCGACGTCCGCGTGATTCTCGTCAAGCTGGCGGACCGGCTGCACAACATGCGCACGCTGGGCGCGGTGCCGCCGGAAAAGCGGCGTCGCGTGGCGCGCGAAACCATCGACATCTACGCGCCGATCGCGCATCGGCTCGGGTTGAACAATACGTATCGCGAGCTGCAGGACCTGAGCTTCGCGAACTTCAATCCGCATCGGTACGCCACGCTCGAACGCGCCGTGAAGGCCGCGCGCGGCAACCGGCGCGAAGTGGTGGGCAAGATCCTGGAAGCGGTGCAGCGCACCATTGCGGACGCGAAAATCAAGGCCGACGTGACCGGCCGCGAGAAAACCATCTTCAGCATCTACAAGAAGATGCGCGACAAGCAGTTGTCGTTCTCGCAAGTGCTCGACGTCTACGGTTTTCGCGTGGTCGTGGATACCGCGCTCGAATGCTATACGTGCATTGGCGCGCTGCATGCGCTCTACAAGCCGGTGCCGGGCAAGTTCAAGGATTACATCGCCATTCCGAAGGTGAACGGCTATCAGTCGTTGCACACCACGCTGGTCGGTCCGTTCGGCGCGCCGATCGAGTTCCAGATCCGCACGCGCAAGATGCACGAGATCGCGGAAGCGGGCGTGGCCGCGCATTGGCTGTACAAGAACGGCGGCGCGGATCTGAACGACGTGCAAAAGCGCGCGCATCAGTGGCTCAAGTCGCTGCTCGACATTCAAAGCGAAGCGGGCGATTCCAGCGAATTCCTCGAACACGTCAAGATCGATCTGTTCCCCGATGCGGTCTACGTGTTCACGCCGAAGTCGAAGATCATGCCGCTGCCGCGCGGCGCGACGGCGTTGGACTTCGCGTATTCCATTCACAGCGACCTGGGCAATCAATGCGTCGCGGTGAAGATCAACAACGAATTGCTGCCGCTGCGCACCGAGTTGAAGAGCGGCGATATCGTCGAAGTGATCACGGCGCCGTATTCGAAGCCGAATCCCGCGTGGCTCGGCTTCGTGCGTACCGGCAAGGCGCGTTCGGCCATTCGTCACTATCTCAAGACCATGCGGCTGAACGAGTCGGTGCAGCTGGGCGAACGGCTCGTCGATCAAAGCCTCAAGGGCTATGGCCTGGCGCTGTCGGAAGTGACGCCGGAAGTCTGGGAAAGGCTGGTGCAATGGACGGGCAACAAGAGCCGTCAGGAAATTTTCGCGGATATCGGCCTCGGCCGGCGCGTGGCGGCGGTGATGGCGAAGCGCATCGAAGTGCTGATGACCGGCCGCGACGACGACGATTCCCCGCGCGAGAGCTTCAGCCACGAATACCGCGCCGCCGGTTGTGATCACCGGCACCGAAGGCATGTCGGTGCAGCTGTCCGCCTGCTGCCGCCCGATTCCCGGCGACGACATCATGGGTTATATCGGCATCGGGCTCGGCATGGCGATCCACACCACCGAATGCCGTGTCGCCCAGCGGATCCACAAGCGCGATCCGGGCCGCTGGATCGACGTGGCGTGGGCGCCGCAGCCGGGCCGTCTGTTCGACGTCGCCATCAAGGTGCTCGTGAAGCACATCGAAGGGCGTGTTCGCCCGCGTGGCGGCCGATATCACGTCCGCCGATGCGAACATCGTCCACATCGCCATGGACGAGGACGTGACGCAGGAATCCACCGTGCTGCGTTTCGTGATCCAGGTCAGCGACCGCGTGCACCTGGCGAACGTCATGCGGCGCGTGCGGACGAATCCGGACGTGATGCGCATCGCGCGCGAGCGGCCGAGCGACGAGCCGCATCATCGCAACAACGAAGGCGGCATGCGGATCGATCGCGAACGCGGCGATTACTGACGCCTCGGCGTTCGCCCCTTGGCGCAGCGGCCGGCGAGCCTGAGCTCAAGCGCCGCCGCCGGAACGCGACCTGCGTGCCTGTACCCATTCTGCGTACACAGGGGCACTTATGAAAACATCAGAACTGGAAGGCGCCGAGCTCGACTATTGGGTCGCGCGCGGGCTGCATGACTTCATCCGCGAAATCCATTTCACCGATGGCGGCCAGACGCTCTCCATCCGCGGCAACGACCGCGGCCGGGCATGGGACGGGCGCTTCCTGCCATCGACGTCGTGGGAAGCGGCATCGGTCGTGCTGGAGCGGGCGTGCCGGCTGGAGATGAGCGATCACGGGCGCGGCGAAGTCGTGTGCACGGCGATGTTCGGCAAGGCCGGCGCGCAAGTGGAAGGGCGCGGGCGCGTCGTTGCGTATCGCGTTGCTGCGCGCGTTTTTGCTGCATGCGTTCGGCGACACTGTCGACGATGAATTCCCGCATCGGTCGCAAATGCTGCTGGGCGAGCGGGCTGAGCCGTTGGGCGAGCAGAGCGCGGTGGCGATCGGTTGAAGATGCGCCGGTGCCGGACGGGCGTATCGGCGATATCGGGTCGACTGCGCGGCAGTGATTCGACTCGCGCATTGAGCCGCCGTGAGGCTCGCCAGTGCAGGGCGAACCTTGCAGCGAACGCGCACGCGCAAACAAAAAGGGCCTTCCGAGAGGAAGGCCCTTCTAAAACTGGTGCGGCTGGCAGGATTCGAACCCACGACCCCTTGGTTCGTAGCCAAGTACTCTATCCAGCTGAGCTACAGCCGCGCATGAAGCAGGGTAATACAAAAAGCTGATACTGGAAACGCCTGGGTGAAACGTAATGACAACTTTCTGAGAAAGCACTTTGAAGAAGTGGTGCGGCTGGCAGGATTCGAACCCACGACCCCTTGGTTCGTAGCCAAGTACTCTATCCATCTGAGCTACAGCCGCACGCGAGACCAAGAGTATAGCCAAGCTCTCCCAAAAAAGGAAGGGTTTCGACTGCGATTTCTGTAATGCCGATCTCCTTCGTGTTACCTTGCACAGGAGCTATCTCGCTCTTCTTCACGTTATTTTGAGCGGTTTGCACCATGAACAAAGCCTTTGTCAAAGAGTCGGAAGAGAACGACGACGATCTCGACCTCGAACAGCCGCCGGCGTCCCTCCCGGCACGAAGAACTACATCACGCCCGCGGGCCACCAGCGCCTGCGTGACGAGCTGCTGCATCTGCTCGATGTCGAGCGGCCGGAGGTCGTGAAGCTGCTGTCGTGGGCGGCTTCGAATGGCGACCGGTCGGAGAACGGCGACTACATCTACGGCAAGCGGCGCCTGCGCGAGATCGACCGGCGCATCCGCTTTCTGACCAAGCGGCTCGATCTGGCGGAAGTGGTGGACAGCAGCCAGCAGGAAAACGTCGATCAGGTGTTTTTCGGCGCGACGGTGGATTACGCCGGCGACGACGGCGAAGTGCACACGGTGACGATCGTCGGCGTCGACGAGGTCGAATCTGGATGTCGGGCACGTGAGCTGGATCTCGCCGATCGCCCGTGCGCTGCTGAAGGCCAAGGTCGGCGATACGGTCACGCTGCATACGCCGGCGGGCGTGCAGCAGATCGATATCCTCGATGTGCGCTATCCGCCGAAAGCGCTGAGCGCGCTAACGCTGCACGCGGCCTACACGCCACGCGGAACCTCAGAGACGAAAAAAAGGCGCCGCAAGCGGCGCCTTTTTCACATCGGTACAACCAGAATCAAGCTTAGAAGCGGTGACGAAGGCCAACCGTTGCCGACACTTGATTCGGGGTCGACGACATGCCAACGCCGTTGATCGGAGCGCCAATGCCTGATTGCCAGGTTCGATTGCGTGCTGCGTATTCGCCTTGCAGGTACACGTCGGTACGCTTCGACAGCGCGTAGGCGGTTTGCAGGCTGAACTGATGGAACGACGGCTTCGCGCCATCGAGACGTGCGTCGCGTGTACGTGTACGCACCGCCAGGCTCAAGGCCGGGGTCAGGGCGTAACGGCCGTTCACTTCATAGTTGTTGAAGCGAGCGCTAGTTGTTCGCGATCAGCGGCGATGCCGCCCGTGTTGCCAGCCGTAGCGCCGCTGATGCCGGCTGCATCTGTCAAGCTTCGTTTGCGTGAACACGAAGCCAACCGTTGCCGGGCCGAACGCGTAGTTCAAGCCGGCGCCGAACGTGCGTTGACGGCCCGCGCAGAACGTGTTGTCGCCGGCAACTGCGCCGCCGAGTTGGTGATGCGCAGCCAGGCCGGTCGCGACGTCGTTGTTCAGTTGCATGTAAGCTGCAGCAACGTTCAACGGCGCCGTAGTTATACGACGCGCCAACGCTGTACGCACGGTTGTTCGCGAAGCCGCCAGCCTGGTTCGAGAAGCCATACTGGCCGCCGAACTTGAAGCCAGCCGTAGTTGACGCTCTGGTACTTGACCGAGTTGTTGATGCGGAACGAGTTGTCGAGGTTGTCGTTGTCGAACGGGTGAGCGAACTGCGTGCCGCCGTATTGCGTGCCGGTCAGAGCCAGCGGGCCGACGTAGTCGACCACGGAGTCGTACTGACGACCGAGGGTCACGGCACCGTACTGGTTGCTCGACAGACCGACGAACGCCTGACGGCCGAACTCACGGCCGTTCTGGCCAAGCTTGCCGTTGGCGATGTTGAAGCCGTTTTCCAACGTGAAGATTGCCTTCAGGCCGCCGCCCAGGTCTTCCGAGCCGCGCAGGCCCCAACGGCTGCCGTTCACCGAGCCGCTCGTCATCTTGAAGTTGATGTGACCGTCCTGGTTGTTCGTGTAGGTGATGCCGGCGTCGATCAAGCCGTACAGCGTCACGCTGCTTTGAGCGTGAGCGGCGGTTGCAAAAACGCCCGTCAGGGCGGCGACCATGAGTGTCTTTTTCATCTTTGTAACTCCGAGAGCAGAGTGGGTTCTGGAAACCCAGGCTTGAAGGAAACCTTCACGCCGACGCGCTGCGAGAGGCGCTGTCAGGTGATATCGCGTGTCAACAAAAGCGCACGTCGTTTCCGGACAGACAAAGTGTAAAGACGGCGTTACAGCGGCGGACCTTCCGATTTGCGCAATAAAGTATTCTTCGATCGGAAATGATTGAGAAATGCCTGTCTCAGGCCTTTACTGGACAAGGCTTTGCGGGGGATTGGCGAAGGGAAAGCGGATGTGTCAACAGATGGTCGTTGCTCAATTGCTACAAGCGCCATCGTTAAAAAACAACGCGAAATAATCTGAAATTCCGATTGTTGTCGGAACTGCAATAGATGATTGCGAGAACTGTTGATGATCGCGAAGCAGGGCGTCGCTATACTTAATTCGCTGCTTTCCGAAGCAGACTTTTTCGTTGACGAAAAAGATCTCCAAACCTTTGTCGGCGCGACTTCCCAGTCGCGCTTTTTTTTCGCCTGAACCGGACGATTGATCCACTCCGGTTCAGGCGCTCTACTCAAATAGCCGGCGCTGGTTCTTCTTCCAAACTTGCTTCTCGCACAGCACCCGGTGTTTCCGAAGGTATGTCGTTGTCGAATATCAGGGGAGTGGGTATTGCCCAATCCTCCATGACATAACGGCGTGCATCCATGGGCGACGACAGCAGGTTTTGCCAGTGATCGCCATGCCACGCCGGATCGAAATCCAGTATTGAATGCGTTGCTGCTTCAGACGCTTCCACTGCAGAGTGCGATGCCACAAGAGACCTGATCCACGAAAACATGCTTTTGAGTTCGGTCGTCACAGCATGACCTCCTTTAAAAGTGCTTGCGGCGTACCTTTATGATGCCGACAGCCCGTTTCTGTAACAAGACGCGTAAACGCGTACGATTCGGCAAGAATCGTTACAACGCAAGTAAATTTTTCTCGATGGCAAAAGAGAACGATTTAATTCGCAAATGTTCCTGTGATCAGCTTTTATGCGCCAGGTGTCCGATAGTGCCGGTAGATTAGCTGGCCGTCACCTGATGGCGGTTTCAACTCCTGCTATATGGATTAGCCGGTGCGCGAAAGCACGTGAGCTAAAATACGGGATCGATCCGTCGCCCGTGTGCACGAATCTCGTTCATTTCTCTTTTAGCGGTCAGCGTCTTGCTCCCAATCGTTTCTAATATTGCCTATTCCGAGCCGCTGGTTTTCGTCGATCTCGAAACGACTGGCGGCGCCTTTGGCGTGGACCGCATTACTGAAATCGGCGTGGTTGAAGTCGGGCCGTCGGGCGTGAGGCAATGGAGCTCACTGGTCAATCCACAGCAGCCGATTCCCTTCTTTATCCAGCAGCTCACCGGCATCAGTGATTCCATGGTGCGTAACGCGCCGACGTTCGACGCCATCGCGCAGGAATTGCTCGCGCGTCTCGAGGGCCGGCTTTTTATCGCCCACAACGCACGGTTCGATCACGGTTTCTTGCGCAGCGAATTCAAGCGCGCCGGCATCAAGTTTCAACCCGATGTGCTTTGCACTGTTCAGTTGTCGCGCGCGATCTATCCGACGGAGCGCCGGCACGGACTCGACGCGCTGATCGAACGGCACGCGCTCGTGCCGGCCGCTCGCCACCGCGCGCTCGCCGATGCCGATCTGCTCTGGCAATTCTGGCGGCACCTGCATAGTGCGCATTCCGTCGATGTCCTGCATGGCCATATAGAACAGGTGACGCGGCGTTTTCGTCTGGCCGGCGATATCGACGAGGACACGATCGAGCAAATTCCGTCCGGGTGCGGCATCTACGTGCTTTATGGCGAGGACGACGTGCCGCTGTACGTCGGGCGGAGCGTACGTTTGCGTCAGCGCGTACGCGCACATTTGTCGGGCGTGAAGCGCTCGGCGAAGGAGCGACGGCTCGCAGAACTCGTGCGGCGCGTGGAGTGGACGGCGACCGGCGGTGAAATCGGCGCCATGCTTGAAGAAGGTCGCTCGATTACACGGCTGAGCCCTGCCCATAACCGCGTGTCGAAGGTGCGCCGTGACGATCCTTGCGACGCGCCCTGGACGTACCCGGGCGCGATCGCGATAGAAGAAAGGGACGCGACGACGAGCGCGCGCGTCTGGCATGTGGTCGATGCCTGGCAATATTTCGGCATGGCCATGACGCTCGATGAAGCCGCACAGTTGCGCTCGTCGATACCGGCGGCGCGCTTCGAACTATCGACGTATCGAATTCTCAGCGAGCGCTTGTCGCGCGGACTGACGGTCGTGCCGCTGGCGGTTGCCGCGGTACGTCTGCAGGGCGAGCCGGTTTAACCGGGTTTAGCCGACCGCCCCGACGCCGCCCGCCGCGCAGACGTGCGACAACGCGCGCTCAAGCGGCGCGTTCAGAGCGGAGTCGTAGCGGGTGAGATGTTTCCAGCGCGCGATGCTATTCGCGAGCCGCAGCGGGCAATCATCGGCGTGGCGCAGCGGTTCCACGCGAGCCAGCGCCGTAAGTAACGAATTCGTCACGCGATCGAGTTTCGGACGTGTATCGCGGGCGAGGTCCGGCGGCGTGCCTTCAGGAGGACGCGATTTGCGCCAATTATCGAAGAGTGCGTTCTGCACGTCCTTGCTCGCCTCGATCTGATCGCGGAAGAAAGCCTGCGCAAAGGCCGGGTCGATGCCAGCCGCTTTCGCACGACTGTCGATGCCCGCCAGCAGCGCGGCCTCGCGCGGTTGATCGGTGATCGGCTCGTGGTGGGCCCACTTCCAGCGCGCGACCGGTTCCGCGAGCGCCAGCCGTTGAGAAGACAACGCGATAAGGTTGGTCAGCGGCGTGTCGTCGCCCTCGGCGCGAGCCGTCGATGAATAACCCCAGATGAGCGTGAAAAGCGTGACCAGTGAACAGATGGTCCGAAGAGTGTGCAGAAGGGAAGTGCGAAGCATGGATGACCGGTGCGCTGACGAGAAAACGGCAGCTTAACTCACGGCGATCGCGGAGAGCGTTCTTGGCGTGAAGTCAAAAGCCTTAACGAGATGTGCTTTTGATCGCCGCGTGCCTACGCCGCGTCGCCGACCAAAGATGCGGCGATGTTCAAACGTGCAAAGACCGCGGCCTGCAGAGAATCTGCAAACACCGGGGGCATACCGCGCGTTTTAGCAATTACTTCGGGTCGCACAGGTTACGCTGCTCGTCGAAGAATGCGCGGACATAGTCTGGCAATTCTGCGAGGAATTCGACCGCGACCGGTTCTTGATCCGGACATTGCACCATGTCGGGTGTCGGGATTTTCGTCGGCTTGGCGTCCATCATTTTCTCTCCTTGTATGGGTCGATTATCAATCTCGACTCTGGCTTCGCGCTAGCATCGAATGCGCGGTTGGAACATTTGAAGCTTCCTGTGTTGCTTTAACGGAACATCAGCGTTCTGACATAAGGTTGTGACAATTGGTCGCGCGTTATATCTCTTCAGGGCCGCTATTTCCCCGCGCTTCCGCACGCCTACCGCAACGATTAACTCGCCGGCCATTTATTGCCAAATACGCGTATCCGGGCGTATCAAATATTTCGCAAACCGCTTCAAAGTGCTTGCAGCAACCGCGAGAGATTCACGGCGGATGCCAGTAAAGAGAGAGTCTTCTAATAGTGATAACGGCAGTAATCGGCTGCGGTTGACCGCGTTATCACCTTTTTAGAAAACTTTATCGTTTCGCTGTGTCTGAAAGCGCACGCATTCGTGTAAACGTATGTTCGCAAATCGCGTGAATGCGAAGCATCGGAGAAACGACGTGAATTTTATAAATTACGCTCAGTTAAAGTTTCACTTTAAGTTTATGAACTGAGCATTTGATCTTTAAGCTAATTTTGAGATGATGCGATGCAAAAATGAAAAACCCGCGAGGCCTGTAGGCGACGCGGGTTTCTTGAAATGAAGCTTGGTGCCGGAAAGAGGAATCGAACCCCCGACCTTCGCATTACGAATGCGCTGCTCTACCGTCTGAGCTATTCCGGCATCAGAGAACCGAGATTATAAGGACCTTCCGGCGAGTTTGGCAATACCCACCGATCAATTCTTTTCCGCGTGATAACGAGTCACGCGTTCGACCTCGTTTTTCGATCCGAGGAACACGGGCACACGCTGATGCAGGCTGGTCGGAACGATGTCGAGGATGCGCTGGGCGCCGTCGGTCGCAGCGCCGCCTGCTTGCTCGACAATGAACGCCATCGGGTTCGCTTCGTACATGAGACGCAGCTTGCCTGGCCGATCGGGCGTGCGTTTGTCGGCCGGGTACATGAACACGCCGCCGCGGTTCAGGATACGGTGCACGTCCGCCACCATCGACGCGATCCAGCGCATGTTGAAGTCTTCCTTGCGCGGGCCGTCCTTGCCCTCATTCAGTTCGTTCACATACTTTTGTACCGGCTCGTACCAGTGACGGCTGTTCGATGCGTTGATTGCATATTCGTGGGTGTCGGCGGGAATTTGCATGTTGCTCTGCGTGAGCACCCAAGAGCCGAGTTCCCGGTCGAGCGTGAAGCAGTTCACGCCGAAACCGGTGGTGAGCACGAACACGGTTTGCGGACCGTACACCGCGTAGCCTGCCGCCACCTGCGCCGAACCTGGCTGCATGAACGCCTGTTCGTCGGGGTCCATGCCGTCCGGGCACCGCAACACAGAGAAGATCGTGCCGATGGACACGTTCACGTCGATATTCGACGAGCCATCGAGCGGATCGAAGGTGAGCAGATAGTTGCCCTTCGGATAGCGGTTCGGAATGGGGAAAACCTTTTCCATTTCCTCCGATGCCATTGCGGCCAGGTTGCCGCCCCATTCGTTGGCTTCGAGCAGGATTTCGTTCGACAAAATATCGAGTTTTTTCTGTACTTCGCCCTGGACGTTTTCGCTGCTGGCCGTGCCAAGCGCCTCGCCAAGCGCGCCCTTGCTTACCTGATAGCTGATCTGCTTGCACGCGCGCGCGACCACTTCAATCAACAGCCGTAGGTCGGCGGGAAGGTTTTGATGTTCGCGCTGCTGCTCGATCAGATACTTGGTCAGCGTCGTGCGACGGGAAATCGATGAAGGGGTCGACATTGCGTTGGGCTCCGGGAGCGTTAGACGAATGCCTCAGATTCTACCCGCTTGGATTGTGTCTCTCGATGTCACAGAAACGCGAAGGGGCGTCGCGCCGTTATTGAGGGTGATTCGTTGCCATTTTCGCAACGTCCGCACATAAAAAAACCGGCGCCGAGGCGCCGGTTTCTTATTGGACAGGATCACCCGGAAAGATTATTGACCCAGCGCTTTTTCCACAATCTCACGGACATCGCGCGATTTCACCTTCGATGCCACCTGCTCCAGTGCCGCGTGCGCCTGCTCCCGCAAAGCCGGCGTGTACCGGCGCCATTGTTCGAGCGTCCGCGCAAGGCGGGCCGCCACTTGCGGGTTCATTGCGTCGAGCGCGACCACCTGTTCCGCCCAGAACGCGTAGCCGGAACCATCGACTGCGTGGAATTGCGCCGGATTTGCGCCGCAGAAGCTGAAGATCAACGAGCGGGCGCGATTCGGGTTCTTCAGCGTGAAGGCCGGATGCTGCATCAGCTTGCGTACGATCTGGAGCACGTTGCGCTTCGGACCACCGCGTTGCGTGGCCTGCAGTGCGAACCATTTGTCGATGACCAGCGGCTCGCTCTCGAAGCGCTGGTAGAAGTCATGGAGCGCGGCGTCGGCGATGGCGGTGTCGACGGAACCTGACGCACCCGCCGTCAGCAATGCCGACAGCGCCGCCGACCGGTCCGTCATGTTGTTCGCGGCGTCGTACTGGGCGCTCGCGAGTTCTATGGCGCGCGAAGGGTCGTCGAGCTGGCTCAGGTAGGCGAGGGCAAGGTTTTTCAAGCCGCGCTTGCCGGCGTCGTCCGGCGTCGCGCGATACTCGCCCGGCGTGCGGTTCGCTTCATACGCGGCGAACCAGCGCTCGCGCAGTCCCGTGGCGAGACGGCGGCTGACGAACACGCGTGCGGCATGGACGGCGGCCGGATCGGACACTGCCATCTGTTCGGCGAGATATCCCTCCGACGGCAACATCAGCGCCAGTTCCCTGAATGCCGGCGTGAGGGTGGTGTCGTCGAGAACCTGGGCAAAGGCGGACACCACCTGGTCGTCGAGCGTCAATTCCTCACCCTTCGATGCCCGGTCCGCCAACGTCAGCAGTTCGCGCGTGGCGAGACGCTGACCCGCTTCCCATCGATTGAACGGGTCGCTGTCGTGAGCCAGCAAGAACGCCAGTTGTTCGTTGGTGTAGTCATAGTCGACCACCACCGGCGCCGAAAAATTGCGCAATAACGAAGGCAACGGGTCTTCGGCGACATTGGTGAATGTGAAGGTTTGTTCCTGGCCGGTGAATTCCAGTACGCGTGTCGTGCCTTGCGTCTCTTTTTCACCTTCGAGCGTAAGCGGCAGGTCGACACCGCTTTTGCCGATCAAGCCGACCGAGAACGGAATCAGCAGCGGACCCTTTTGCGTTGCGCGCGCTGCCTCCGACGCTTCGCCGTAACCTTGCGTCAGGGTCAACGCATAACGCTTCGCAGCCGCGTCATAGCGTGCGCGCACGGTCACGCGAGGCGTTCCCGCCTGGCTATACCAGCGCTCGAACTGCGCCAGATCGCGGCTGTTGGCGTCTGCCATTGCGTGACGGAAGTCGTCGCAAGTCACCGCCTGACCGTCGTGCCGCTGGAAATACAGGTCCATGCCGCGCCGGAAACCGTCGCGCCCGAGCAGCGTTTGATACATGCGCACGACTTCCGAGCCTTTCTCGTAGACGGTCATCGTGTAGAAATTGTTGATCTCCACGTAGCTTTCCGGGCGTACCGGGTGCGCCATTGGACCGGCGTCCTCGGCGAACTGCATCTGGCGCAGCACGCGCACGTCGTCAATGCGTTTGGTCGCGCGTGCCGCGTCGCTGGCCGGGCCGGGTTCGAGTCCGGCGGCCATATCGGCGGAAAATTCCTGGTCGCGAAACACGGTCAGCCCTTCCTTCAGGCTCAACTGGAACCAGTCGCGGCAGGTCACGCGGTTGCCCGTCCAGTTGTGGAAGTATTCATGGCCGACCACCGCTTCAATATTGCCGAAATCCACGTCGGTGGCCGTTTCAGGGTTCGCCAGGACATACTTCGTGTTAAAGATGTTCAAGCCCTTGTTTTCCATTGCGCCCATGTTGAAGTCGCTCACGGCGACGATCATGAAGCGGTCCAGATCGAGTTCCAGCCCAAAGCGCCGTTCGTCCCATTCAATGGAATGAACCAGCGAATCCATGGCGTGCTGCGTCTTGTTGAGATCGTGCGGTTCGACCCAGACCTGCAGCAGTTTTTCCTTGCCCGAACCGGTCTTCATACGCTGTTCGAGCTTGACCAGCTTCCCCGCGACCAGCGCGAACAAATAGC
Source organism: uncultured beta proteobacterium (assembly GCA_963708695.1). GTDB lineage: Bacteria > Pseudomonadota > Gammaproteobacteria > Burkholderiales > Burkholderiaceae > Caballeronia. The sequence continues at coordinate 162,095 of CAVPTS010000022.1, read as the reverse complement.
TCGGCTTCTTGAACGGGTCCTCCCAGCGGGCAAAGTGACGGCCGTCGGCGAGATCCCCTTCTTCAATCAGATTGCCGTTCGACAGGAGCACCGGATACGCTGTCTTGTCCGCGCGCAGCGTGACCGTGTAAGTGGCCATGACGTCGGGGCGGTCGAGAAAATACGTGATGCGGCGAAAGCCTTCGGCCTCGCATTGCGTAAAGAAGTTGCCACCCGATACATACAAGCCCGACAACGTGGTGTTCTCGGCCGGATTGCACACGCTTTCGATAGTCAATTCGAATGCGTCGGGAATATTGCTTACTGACAATCCGTTTTCATTGATGCGCACGTCCGCATGCGCACGGCCGTTGAGCGTGGCGCCGATGAACTCCATCTGCTCGCCCAAGAGCTCCAGGGTGGCAGCGGGCGCGGCGTCCGGGTTGCGGCGCAGGCGCATGGTGTTGCGAACCACGGTCCGTTCCGGAACGAGGTCGAACTCGAGCGCGACGGTATCTATCAGGAAGGCGGGCGGCGTGTAGTCGGCGCGGCGAATTACGGCAGGTGCGGTCGAGTTGGACATGTCGGTTCGGATGGAGTTGGGAGCGGGGGCCTGCCTTGCAGGCGGCCCTTGTGTCGGATCATTGTACAAAGGCTTGCGGGATCGTGTGCTCGATTCGGGGTCGGCCGGATGGCCTATCGCCCGAACTTCAGGTGCCTGCGGCGGTTCCTAAACAGGCGGAATCGGTTAATGTTTATGTAATGCATGCGGCAGTTCGCAGTTGCTGTTCTTGCATAACATCAACAGAAGCAATGAGGTCGGCCATGACGTTCGAACAGGTGGGCGGGAAGTGGAAGCTTGCAGCGCGGGTGGCGCTTGCAGCGGGTTTCGCGTCGCTGTCAGGATGCACGACCTATGTTCAGACGCAGGTGACCGCGTTCTCGGACTGGTCCGGGAGCGACGCGACGCGAACCTACGCGTTCAAGCGCTCGGCGGAGCAGCAGAACAGCATCGAACAGAATACGTATGAAGCGCTCGCAGCAAACGAACTCGCCTCGCATTCGTTCCGCCAGGTTCCGGATGCCGGCGCGCGCTATAGCGTGGAATTGTCGTACTCAATCCGCGGCGACGTGATAACTGTCCGGCAGCCGGTCTACTACGATCCATGGCCGATGTACGGCGGCTGGTACGGACGGCCCTATGGCTGGGGCGGCTACGGAGCGTGGGGCGGCTGGGACATGGGACCGACGGGGTATGTCGATCAAAGCTACCCGGTCTTTATCCATGCACTGCAGATCCGCATGACCGAGCATGGCAGCGGACGCGAGGTGTACAAGGTGAGCGCGAGCAACTCCGGCGGCGATCCGTCGCTGATCCAGGCAATGCCTTATCTCATCCGCAGCGCGCTCACGGATTTTCCGCTGGGCAACGGCACGGTCCGCACTGTTAAGATCCCGCTCGATAAAAATGATGGCGGCACTAACGAAGCGGCGGTTGAAATCGGGACGAACGGAAAACCGCCGACCCCGGCTCCAACAACCGTGCCGGTGCCAGTGCAGTAGCCGAGTGGGTGTATTGACCAGTAGTCATTTACTTCAACGTCAAGCAATCAACGCTCTCAAGGCCTCAGCGTCGGCAAGGAAAAATTACCGGCTTGGCGTCCGGCCTTTGGCCGGTTGTCATGGCCCTGTTTCAGCCGGCGAAACCACCAAAATTCCCGTCGAAAACGTGCGTTGCGGAAGGTTCAACGCAAGGGTGCCTTATATGCAACTAAATGCGAAACGAGATATATTTCGAGGATGACAAAACCCCGCAACGCCAAACCACATGCTCTTCCCGAGCCCCCAACCTGGGATGCTCGGCTCGCCCGGCGCCTTGTTACACCGCTCATCGGCACCCCGATTACACCGAATCATTTGACCACGCTGCGCCTCTTGATCGGCATCGCGGGCGCGTACTATCTGTCCATCGGCAGCTTTTGGCCTTGCAGCTTCGGTGCGTTGCTCATTGCGTTGTCCAATTTCGTCGATCACACCGATGGCGAACTCGCGCGTATCAGCGGGCAATCGAGCAAGATCGGTCATTTTTACGACCTCGCATGTGATTCGCTGGTGACCGTGCTGTTGTTCGTCGGCCTCGGGTTTTACGTGAACGTGCATCATCCCTCGCTGATCGTGCCGGCCGAATGGCTCGGCGCCGTCGCGGGCGTGGCGGTCGCTTTGATCTTTTTTCTGCGCATGCGAATTGAATCAATGGCGGGCAAGAACGGTACGAAGCAGGCGTCCATGGCGGGCTTCGAGACCGAAGATGTGTTGTATCTGCTGCCGCTGGTGACCTTGCTCAACGGCATGACGCCCGTTCTGATTGCCGCGTCCATCGGCGCTCCGTTATTTGCCATCTGGGTCGTGATTGATTATCAGCGCGTGCTGCGCCGCAGCGAACGGGGCACGCCGCCGGACAAGGATGCCGACGGGCAAGAAGACTTGCAGGCTGTTCAATGAATTCAACTGTTAATCCCGCATCCACGCGTCCGTTTGGCGGCAAGCCCGTCGAGCGCAAGGGCCATCACGCGCTCGACGAAACGCTCGCGGCGCATCTTGAGCGCTTGTCTCCCGAGCGCCAGACGGCGAAGCTGCACGAAACGTTCGAAAACCAAGGCGCGTTCCTGTATCTGGACGACTTCCTGCCGCGCGAGTTCACCGAGAAGCTGGTCGCGGCCGTCCATGCCGTGACGCCCGCCATCAACCGCAACTATCTGCCGGGACACAAGCAGGGCGGCAGCGTAAGCCGTCATGCAATAGACGAGCTCGCGCCGTTCATTGCCGAGCTGTACCGGTCGCCAGCGTTAATCAGCTGGCTGGAAAAAATCAGCGGCGACACGCTGCAGGAGTCGCCCGCCGACGATCCGCACGCGTACGCGCTGTATTTCTACACGAAGGCGGGTGACCACATCGGCTGGCACTACGACACGTCGTACTACGAAGGCCGCCGTTATACGTTGCTGCTCGGCGTGATGGACGATTCGTCGTGCCGTCTCGACTATGAGTTGCACACGCGCACGCCAGAAATTCCCGACCAGCCGGGTTCAGTGCAGATTCCTCCGGGCGGTCTCGTTTTCTTCGATGGCGACAAGCTGCGCCATCGGATCACGCCTGCTCGCGCGAACGAATTCCGCGTGTCCTTGACGTTCGAGTACGTCACGAATCCGAACATGCGGCCGTGGCAGCGCTTCATTTCGAACATGAAGGATTCGATCGCGTACTTCGGTTTCGGCCAGGTTTTCCGCCGCAAAGGCGGGAAGAACGGCGCAGCATGAGCCGCGCCGGAACGGTCCTCCTGTCGCTCGGCGTGGTGTTGTTCATCGCGCTGCTCGGCTGGCAGGGCTTCGGTTCCGTCGCGACCGCGCTCGCGGCCGCAGGCTGGGGGCTTCTCGCGGTCGCGGCATTTCACGCGCTGCCTGTCGTGATCGACGCGCTGGCTATCGAGACGCTCTTTCCCCGTAATGAACACGACGTGGGCTTTCGTGACGCGCTGCTCGCGCGCTGGACCGGCGAATCGGTTAATAGCCTGATGCCGGCTGGACAGATCGGCGGTCCGATGCTGATGGTGCGCTTTCTCGCGCAACGCGGCATGCGCGCTCGCGACGCCGCCGCCGTCATCACCGTCAGCACGACGATGCAATCCGTCGGACAAATGATCTTCGCCATGATCGGCCTCGCGCTGCTGAGCAGTTACGCGTCGGGTGTTGGCATGCTGCTGCCGGTGTTGATCGTGATTGTTGTGTGCTCGCTGATGGTCGTCGGCTTTTTCTTCGCGCAGCGCAATGGTTTGTTCGGCGGCGCGATGCGCTTCGCCTCTCAATTTGCCGCGCGCTTTTCGAAGAAGCGCGACTGGTCGTCGTTGGTGTCGCGTGCGGAAGCCGTCGATATCGCCGTGATCGAGCTCTATAAAAAGCCGGGTCCGGTCGCCGCAAGTTTTGGATTAAGTCTTCTGGGCTGGGTCGTCGGCACAGGCGAAGTCTGGCTCGCTTTGCGTTTGCTCGGCTCGCCGGTCGGCTGGGGCGAAGCGCTGATGCTGGAAAGCCTCGGTCAGGCCATTCGCGGCGCGGCTTTCGCCATTCCCGGTTCGCTCGGCGTGCAGGAGGGCGGTTATCTGCTGCTCGCACGCCTGATCGGGTTGCCGCCGGAAGCGGCGCTTGCGCTCTCGCTGGCCAAGCGTGCGCGGGAATTACTGCTCGGCCTGCCGGGTATCGTCTATCTGCATTTCGCTGAAAAGGGCTGGCAGCGCCGTCGTCTCGCGCGCGTGCCGGATATTGAATAAAGCATTACCGACAGGATCAATATGCGCGCAATTATTCTTGCCGCCGGGATGGGTTTGCGTCTCGTTCAGCCGGAAGGGCAGCAAAAGCCGAAGTGCCTGCTGCGTTTTGGCGAATCGTCGCTGCTCGAACGTCATCTGCAGTTGCTGAAGGCGGCGGGCGTCGATGAGATCGTGTTCGTGCTCGGCTTCAAGCACGAAGCGGTGGAGGCGGAACTTGCCGCGATCGACTGGAAACCGCGTACCGAAGTGGTTGTCAACAGCGAGTTTTCGCTCGGCAGCGTGCTGTCCGTGCACACGGCGGCAGAAGCGCTGACCCGCGGCGGCGACGTGCTGCTGATGGACGCCGACGTCCTCTATGACGAGCGCATTCTCGAGCCGCTGGTAGCGGACGCCGGGCCGGTGAACCGGCTGTTGATCGACCGTGATTTCGAAGCCGGCGATGAACCCGTGAAGCTTTGCGTTTCAAATGGCGTGCCGGTGGAACTGCGCAAGCAAGTGTTGGCGGATTTGCAGTTCGACACGATCGGCGAGTCAGTAGGATTTTTTCGCTTCGATGAAACCGCGGCGCGGCGTCTGGCCGAACTCGTCGCGGGGTATGTGGCGACGGGCCGGGCCAACTTGCCGCATGAGGAAGCCGTGCGCGATTTGCTGCTGGAACGCAGCCAGGTATTCGACATCGCCGACGTAACCGGCGCGCCGTGGATAGAAATCGATTTTCAAAACGACGTTAAACGTGCGGCCGACGAAGTCTTGCCGCAACTGCGTCAGCTTGCTGGAGCTCTACGATGAACGCACCCCATCAATTACCCGTCGGCTTTTCCCGCACGCTCCGTTTGCGCGAGATGTTGCAAAGCAATCAGCTCGAATTCCTGATGGAAGCGCATAACGGCCTGTCCGCGCGCATTGTGAAAGAGGCTGGTTTCAAGGCGATCTGGGGCTCGGGCCTGACGATCTCCGCGCAGTTCGGCGTACGCGACAACAATGAAGCGAGCTGGACGCAAGTGGTCGACGTGCTGGAGTTCATGGCCGACGCAAGCGACCTGCCGATTCTGCTCGACGGCGACACCGGTTACGGCAACTTCAATAACGTCCGCCGGCTGGTGCGAAAGCTCGAACAGCGCGGGATTGCGGGCGTGTGTATTGAAGACAAGCAGTTTCCGAAGACCAATAGTTTCCTCAATGGCGAGCGCCAGCCGCTGGCCGAGATGGACGAGTTCTGCGGCAAGATCAAGGCCGGCAAGGATTCGCAGAGCGATCCAAATTTCTCCATCGTCGCGCGCGTGGAAGCGCTGATCGCCGGATGGGGCATGGAAGAGGCGCTCAAGCGCGCGGAGGCTTATCGGCAAGCGGGTGCGGACGCCATCCTGATTCACAGCAAGCTCTCCAAGCCCGACGAAATCCTCACGTTCGCTCGCGAATGGGCGGGCCGCGGTCCGCTCGTGATCGTGCCGACGAAGTACTACAGCACGCCAACCGATGTGTTCCGTCAGGCCGGCATCAGCACTGTGATCTGGGCGAATCATCTGCTGCGCGGCGCGACCACGACCATGCAGGCCATCGCGAAGGAAATCCACAGCAGCGAAACGCTGGTGAACGTGGAAGATCGCGTGGCAACGGTGAACGAAATCTTCCGTCTCCAGGACGCCGAGGAATATTCGACTGCCGAGACGGTGTATCTGTCGTCGGCGAGCGCATCGCGTAACGCGATCGTGCTCGCGGCAAGCCGGGGCGCGGGACTGGAAGCCGTCACCGCCGATAAACCCAAGGTCATGCTGCCTATCGCCGGGAAGCCGTTGCTGCGGCGTCTGGTCGAAGCGTTCAAGAAGGAAGGCATCAACGACATCACCGTGGTGGGCGGTTATCGGGCGGATGCCATCGATACATCGGGTATCCGGCTTGTCGTGAACGAAAAGCACGAGCAGACGGGGGAACTGGCGTCGCTCGCGTGCGCCGCGAAATCGTTCACTGCCGATACCGTGATCTCCTACGGCGATCTCTTGTTCCGCAGCTACATTCTTCGCGACCTGGTGGAGTCGGACAGCGATTTCTGCGTGGTCGTGGATTCGTCGCAGACGCCGAAAGCCGGCGTGGCATCGACGGATTTTGCGTATTGCTCGACCGCCGACGACCGCGCGTTGTTCGGACAGAAGGTGTGGCTGGAAAGCGTGACAAGCTCGGCCGGTCCGGCGAACGTGAACACGCCGCAAGGCCGCTGGATGGGCCTGCTCAACGTGCGCGGCGCGGGCCGGGAGCGGCTGGTGGCCACGCTCGCCCAACTGCAGCAACGCGATGACTTCGCCAAACTCGACATGGCGGCCCTGCTCAACGCGCTGATCGCCGCGGGCGAGCGCATTGAAGTGCAATACGTGCACGGCCACTGGCGCGGCGTGAACGATCTCGACGAGTTGCGTCAAGCCGGCGATTTCGCGCACGGACAAGCGCCGTACGGATCGAACGGTTCGGCGTCCGGGGAGGCCGGCGCGTGATCGAAGCTGCACAATTCGTCGAAGCCGCGCGCGAGCGGGGTTTCGACTGGTACGCGGGCGTGCCGTGCTCGTATCTCACGCCGTTCATCAATTACGTGCTGCAGGACGAGTCGCTGAACTATGTATCGGCGGCGAATGAGGGCGACGCCGTTGCGTTGATCGCCGGCGTGGCGCTCGGCGCGTCGGGCGTGCACAAGGCGCGGCGCGGCATCGCGATGATGCAGAACTCCGGGCTTGGAAATGCGGTGAGCCCGCTGACGTCGCTGACGTGGACGTTCAGGCTGCCGCAATTGCTGATTGTCACGTGGCGCGGCCAGCCGGGTGTCGCCGATGAACCGCAGCACGCGCTGATGGGCCCGGTCACGCCGGCCATGCTCGACACCATGGAAATTCCGTGGGAGCTGTTTCCCACCGAAGCCGATGCAATCGGTCCCGCGCTCGATCGCGCGACCGCTCACATGGACAGCACCGGCCGGCCGTACGCGCTCGTGATGCAGAAGGGCAGCGTCGCGCCGTACAAGTTGAGCAAGAAGGGTTTGAGCGGCGTGCGTCAGCGGGCTTTGAACGAGCGCGCCGATGTCGCCGTGACGCATGTCGAAGGCGAGCGCGTGTCGCGCCACGACGCGTTGCAGCGCGTGATTGCGCATACGCCGAAAGAATCGACGGTCGTGCTGGCATCGACGGGATTTTGCGGGCGCGAACTCTATGCGATCGACGACCGGGAGAACCAGGTGTATCTGGTCGGATCGATGGGATGCGTGACGCCCATGGCGCTGGGCCTCGCGCTGTCGCGGCCCGACCTGAAGGTGATCGCGCTCGACGGCGACGGCGCCGCTCTCATGCGCATGGGCGTGTTCGCCACGCTCGGCGCCTACGGTCCGTCGAACCTCACACATTTGCTGCTGGACAATGGCGCGCACGAATCCACCGGCGGTCAGGCGACCGTGTCGCAAGGTGTCGAATTCGCGCGGATCGCTTCGGCGTGCGGCTACGCATTGGCGCTCGACGGCGACGATCTTTCGGTCATTGACCGGTTGTTCGAAGCTGAAGGTATCGATGGCGTGCGCTTCGCCCGGTTATCGATCAACACCGGCACGCCCACCGACCTGCCACGCCCCTCGATCACGCCGGAAGACGTGCGTCGTCGGTTGCAAACACATATCGGACGCTAACAATCATGCTGTTGCTGAATCCCGGCCCCGTCACGTTGTCTGAGCGCGTGCGAAAGAGCTTGCTGCAAACCGACTTGTGTCATCGCGAGCCGGAATTTTTCGATCTTCAAGACGAAGCGCGCGCGCGTTTGCTAGCTACTTACGCACTCGACCCCAGCGTCTGGACGGCCGTCTTGATGACCGGTTCGGGCACGGCCGCCGTTGAAAGCATGATTGCCGGCATGGTGCCGGAAGGCGGGCGTCTGCTGGTCGTTGAAAACGGTGTGTACGGCGAACGTATCGCTCAGATTGCACGGCAGTACCGGATCGAACACGAGGTCGTGAAATATGCGTGGATGGACGCGCCGGACATCGACGCGATCATCGGCAAACTCGATGGCTTTACTCACGTCGCGATCATTCATCATGAGACGACGACCGGCCGCCTGAATCCTGTCGACAGGTTGAGCGCGGCCTGTAAAGAGCGCGGTATCGGCTTGCTGCTCGACGGCGTGAGCAGCTTCGGCGCCGAGCCGATCGACTTCGATGGCGGCGCTATCACGGCGGTTGCGGCGACCGCGAATAAATGCCTGCACGGCGTGCCGGGCGCGGCGTTTGTGATTGCGCAGACGCGATGCGCTCAAGCATGCCGCGAGCCGCACGTATTACCTCGACATCACGCGCCTCGCCAAACTGCAGGACGAACGCAATACGCCGTTCACGCCATCCGTGCACGCGTACTACGCGCTGGTGGAAGCGTTGCGAGAGTTCGAGGAAGAGGGCGGTCTGCTCGCGCGTCACGCGCGCTACGCGGCGCTTGCTGAGCAGGTGCGTTCAGGACTGGCTGCGTTGGGCATTGAAAGCGCGTTGCCGGCGGAGGAATCGTCGGTGGTATTGCGGGCGTACCGGCTGCCTGCGGGAACGACGTATCCGCTTCTGCACGACACGTTGAAAACCGAGGGTTTCGTGATCTATGCCGGGCAGGGCGGTTTATCGAACGAACTGTTCCGCATCTCGACGATGGGCGCGCTCAGTGCCGCCGATATTGAGCGGCTGCTTGGTGCTATCGGGAAGATCGTGCGCTGATTCCGTCAGACAATTGCCGATGACAAGAGGCCGTGTTCGCACGGCCTTTTGCTTTATGACGCGTTATCTTCGTATCAATTCTAGTCGCAGAAAATTGCTGTGATGAAGGGTGCGACGCGATGGACCACGGCGCCGCTTCCGGCCGCGCGGACTTTCTCCGTGACTGATTTTTCCCCGCCGATTACGACGGCGCCGTAGGCGGAATCCGCGATGGGCGCGCCGTTGCCCTGCTTGAAAATGGCGTCGTCCTTCTGATATCCGACCACTGCGAACACGCCGAAATCGAATGCTGTGAGCTGGCTGCCGTGCGTGGGCTTGAACGCGTTGATGGAATTGGGCTCGACGCGCATTGGCGTAGCTTCTATGGCGTGGTTTTCCTGAAGCGGCGCGATGAACGCGTGCGCGGTCGATTTGCAATCGAGTTGGGAATCGAGCGCATAGGCGGAGGCGTGCGCGGATAACGCGGCAATGAGTGTGAATAAGCCGACGCGGACGGCTTGGGCGAATGGTTTCATGAACGGTGTATACGCGCTCGGGCGTTGCGAAGGGCTAAACTTTAGCTGGAAGTTGAAAATTATGCCCGGATGGGGTCGCTCGCGCCGGTGGACGGGGGGCGGGTTGGTCCGGGGTTGTTGCTCGCGGGCTCGGTGTTGGCCGTGTTTTTGCGTTCGCACTCGGGCGGGGTTTTGAGCGCGGGGCTACTGCAGTGGTCGGGGGTCAGTGCTGGGTTGCTGCTGCTCACGTTAGCGTGGGTTATATGTTGGCTAAATTTTTTATCACTATTAGCCACTGTCCGTGGCGGGACTTCATTTCTTGGTCCTTCGGCGACAAAGAAACGAAGCAAAGAAAACGCCTTCCCACAATCTGTATTAAGTGTCCCCAGCGTGCAGACCACTGCTTTTGGTTCCCGCGTAGCACGGTGCTCGCTAGAGCGACGGACACTTGAAGCCCTCCTTCTCGCGAATCCTTACATCCCCACGCTTCGCCACCAGTGCTCTCGGGCAAGATCGAGACGTCCACAGACCGGTACGGCCTCACCCCCGTTCGAGGTTGACTGAAGCTATTCGGTGCGTAGCAATATCAGACGCGCTTGTTCGCGCCTGGCGCGAGACATAGCGCGATATTTCCGGTGTGCTCGTGCCAACCATATTGCGCGCTGTGCGCGCCCCTCGATGAAATGCTCATGCAGATCACGCAGTTCACCAACCTTAAATACGGGTGGGCCTGTACAAACTTGTGCGGTCACCGAACTTGCCCGAGAGCGCTGGTGGCGAAGCGTGGGGATTTAGAGATTCGCGATAACTGAAATGCTCATGCGGATCACGCAGTCCACCAACCTCAAATACGGGTGGGCCCGTACAAACTTGCGCGGACACGATCTTGCCCGAGAACACTGGCGGCGAAGCGTGGGGATGTAGGGAATCGCGAGAACCGAAATGCTCATGCGAATCACGCAGTCCACCAACTCAAATACGGGTGGGCCTGTACAAACTTGTGCGGTCACCGAACTTGCCCGAGAGCGCTGGTGGCGAAGCGTGGGGATTTAGAGATTCGCGAGAACTGAAATGCTCATGCGGATCACGCAGTCCACTAACCTCAAATACGGGTGGGGCCGTACAAACTTGTGCGGACACCGAACTTGCCCGAGAGCACTGGTGGCGAAGCGTGGGGATGTAAGAATTCGCGAGAAGGAGGGTTTCAAGTGTCCGTCGCTCTAGCGAGCACCGTGCTACGCGGGAACCAAAAGCAGTGGTCTGCACGCTGGGGACACTTAAAACAGATTGTGGGAAGGCGTTTTCTTTGCTTCGTTTCTTTGTCGCCGTTGGACAAAGAAATGAAGTGCCGCCACGCACAGTGGCTAATAGTGATAAAAAATATAGCCAACATACAACCCGCGCTAACGTCAGCAGCAGCAACCCAGCACCGACCCCGACCGCCGCCGATAGCACGCCCCAAAAAACCCCGAGTGCGAACGCAGAATACTGCCAACATACAACCCGAGCCAACGTAAGCAGCAGCAACCCAGCCCCGACCCCGCCCACCACCCGCCCTCAGAACCACGACCAACCACCCCCCGGAGCCCCTAAGCGGCGACCCCTTCGACCCCTTCGACCCTTTCGATCAACTCCGCCACTTCCCCGCGCCGCGCACCCCTCCTGTGCACACATTCCCCCGCCGAATACGTCTCGAACACAGCGCGATCATCCCCGAGCATGGCGAATGCAAACAGCAACTCCTCCAGCGATTCCGCCCGCGTAGTCCGACGCGCGAGCAACGGCGTCCCCGCCGGGTCCAGTACGACAAAATCTGCCTCGCTCCCAGGCTTGAGCGTCCCCACTCTATCTGCCATATCGATCACCTGCGCCGCGCCCGTCGTCGCCAGCCAGAACATCCGCGCCGCGGTCAAATGATGACCCGTCAACCTCGCGATCTTGTGCGCTTCGCCCATGGTTTGCAGCATCGAAAACGTCGTACCACCACCAACATCAGTCGCGAGCGCCACCGGCATTTTCGCGGCTCCAGCCTTCTCGATATCGAACAAACCGCTGCCAAGAAACAAGTTCGATGTCGGGCAATGCGACGCCACCGCGCCGGTCTCCGCCATGCGCTGCCGATCGGCATCGTCGAGATAAATGCAGTGACCATAGACCGAACGCTTACGCAGCAAGTCGTAGTGATCGTAGATGTCCAGATAGCTTCGATGCCCCGGAAACAGGCTTTCGACCCACTTGATCTCGTCGGTGTTTTCCGCGACGTGGCTCTGGATATACACGTCCTGATGCTTGCGCGCGAGCACGGCGCACGCTTCGAGTTGCTCTTCGGTTGACGTCGGTGCAAAACGCGGCGTGAGCGCGTATTCCTGCCGTCCGCGACCATGCCAGCGCGCGATGAGTTCAGCGCTGTCGTCGTAGCCCGATTGCGCCGTATCGCGCAGATATTCCGGGCAATTGCGATCCATCAGCACCTTGCCCGCGATCATGCGTAAATTGCGCGATTCGCTTTCGCTAAAGAAGGCATCGGCGGATTGCTTGTGCACCGTGCAGTACACAAGCGCCGTGGTCGTGCCGCAAGCCAGCAGTTCATCGATGAAAAAGCCCGCCGTCTTGCGTGCGTACGCCGGGTCTTCGAACTTGCGCTCGGTCGGAAACGTGTACGTGTTCAGCCACGGCAACAAGCCCGGCGCCGGCGACGCAATCATGTCGGTCTGCGGATAGTGAATGTGCGAATCGATAAAACCCGGCACGATCAATTTGTCGCGCAGGTCCTTCACGATTGCATCAGGCGCTATGCCGGGACGCAACGCCGCATACGCGCCCGCTGCTACCACGCGGCCATCTTCCACCAGCAACAGGCCGTCGGTTTCGTACACGGCGTTGTCGTCGGAGTGGGCGGGGTCGTCGCGGAAAGTGAGAAGCTGCGCGCGGTAAGCGGTCTGAGTCATGGTTGAAACGTCTCCAGTAAGTCTTATAACTGCGTCAAAAGCAGCAACGACAGCGCGGCGACAACCCACATCGCCGGCTTGATTTCTTTTCTGCGGCCGGTGAACGACTTGATCACGACGAACGCAAGAAAGCCGTACGCGATGCCGTCGGTGATCGAATAGGTCAGCGGGATCAGGATCATCGCGAGGAAGGCGGGAATGGCTTCGTCGAAACGGCTCCATTCGATCTTCGTGATCGACTCCATCATGAACACGCCGACCAGCACGAGCGCAGGCGCAGTCGCGATGGCAGGCACCAGCGAAAGCAGCGGCGAAAGGAACAGGAACGGCAGGAAACACAAGCCGGCCACGACCGCGACAAGTCCCGTGCGCCCGCCCGCCGATATCCCCGCCGCCGATTCTATGTACGCATTCGCCGGACTCGTGCCGAGCGGCGCGGAAACCAGCGCGGCGAAGGAATCGACCATCATCGACTGGCGGATGTTGCGCGGGTTGCCGTCTTTGTCGTTGAGCTTGCCGGCTTCCGAGATCGCCATGAAAGTGGAGAGCGCGTCGAAGAACGACGTGAACAGCATCACGAAGATGAACGGCCAGTAGATCACTTTCAGCGAGCCGAGCAAATCGAGTTGGCCGACGGCCGAAAAGTCCGGCGCGGAGAACAGGCCGTTCCAGTTCACGAGCGTTTTCGTGGCGATCGCAGCGGGCCAGTATGCCGTTCCGTCGCCCCAGAACCGGCCGATGGGAATCGCAATGACGGTTGTGAAAATGATGCCGAGCATCAGCGCGCCGGTCACGCGGCGAGCGACCAGAATGGTGGTGACGGCGAGGCCGACCAGAAACGTAATCACCACCGGATTCAACGAGGCCGAATGCACGATCGTCACCGGATCGCCGACCACGAACTTGGCGTTGACCAGCCCAATCAAGCTGATAAACAAGCCGATTCCGCAGGACACCGCGTGACGCAGATTCGCGGGAATGGCATCGACAACAAGCTTGCGCGCGTTGAACGCCGCGAGCACCGCGAAGATCACGCCGGACCAGAACACGCAGCCGAGTGCCGTCTGCCAGGGCATCTTGCCGCCGTGAACCATCACGAACGCGAACAGCGCGTTCATGCCCATGCCTGGCGCGACGAGTACCGGGTTGCGCGCGTATAAACCCATCGCGCAACTGCCGAGAAAACTGACAATCACGGTGGCCGTGAGCGCGGCCGGGAACGGAATGCCCGCCTGCGACAAAATCCCCGGATTGACGACGATGATGTACATCGCCGTGAGAAAGGTCGTGATGCCCGCGACAATCTCCGTCTTCGTCCGTGAACCGGACGCACGGATGCCGAAGAACCGCTCGATGCTGGTTGTATCGTTAGTGATTGTTGCCATTGCTCAAGCCGCCGCGTGCCAGTACGCGTCGAGTCTTGCGACCATCGCGTCACGTTCGGCCTGGGTCACGAACGACGCTTCCAGGCTGTTTTTGAGCAACGTGTAGACCTCGGCGTCGGTTAGGTTCAGCGCGTCGGTGATCGCGAAATAGTTGGCGTTCACGTAGCCGCCGAAATACGCGGGGTCGTCGGAATTGATCATCACGGCTACGCCCTGATCGAGCAGCGCTTTGAGCGTGTGCTTGGTCATGTCGTCGAAGACGCGCAGCTTCAGGTTCGACAGCGGACACACGGTCAGTGCGATGCGTGAATCCGCAAGGCGCGCGACGAGCGCCGGGTCTTCCATGCTGCGCACGCCGTGATCCACGCGATCCACTTTCAGCAGATCGAGCGCTTCGTAGACGTAGGCCGGCGGACCTTCCTCGCCCGCGTGCGCCACGAGTTTCAAACCTTTTGCACGGGCCTTCGCGAACACGCGCTCGAACTTCGAAGGAGGATGGCCGCGCTCGGACGAATCCAGCCCGACGCCAATCAGCCGATGCGAATACTGGTCGAACAGCGGCAACGCTTCGTCGAAGGTTTTAAGCGCATCTTCTTCTGAAAGATGGCGCAGGAAGCAGAGAATCAGCTTGCTCGTCATGCCGCGCCGTTCGCCTTCAGCCAGCGCGCTTTCGATACCCGCCACCGCCGTCGCTATGGATACACCACGTTCCGTGTGCGTTTGCGGATCGAAGAAAATTTCGGTGTGCGTGACATGATCGGCCAGCGCGCGTTCGACGTACGCCATGGTCATGTCGTGGAAATCGCGCTCGTGCAGCAGGACGCTCGCGCCCGCGTAGTAGATGTCGAGGAACGATTGCAGGTCGGTGAACGCGTAGGCCGCGCGCAATGCGTCGATGGAGTCATACGCGAGCGTCACGCCGTTGCGTTGTGCGAGTTCGAAGATCAGTTCGGGTTCGAGCGAACCTTCAATGTGAATGTGCAGTTCGGCTTTTGGCGCGCGGGCGATCTTGTCGGCGAGAGTGGGATTCATGCTTTTTTTCGTGCTTTCAGAAGGACTGGATTACGCGGTTTGCGGATGGTGCGCCGAATTGTAGCCGTGCGCGGCGCGTTCCTCGACCTTCTGCAGCAACTGAGCTGCAACGGATACAGCAATCATTTCGGGTGCCTTATCGACAATGCCGGGCACGCCTATCGGGCAAATCATGCGCTCGATCCGCACGGGATCAATACCTCGCGCCGCCAGCCGGCTCTCGAACAATTTCTTCTTCGTGTGAGAGCCGATCATGCCGAAGAACGCGAAATCGCCGCGCCGGAGGATACGCTCCGCGAGCTCGAGATCGAGCGCGTGGTTGTGCGTCATTACCAAAAAGTAACTATTGGCAGGAGCTTCGTCCACGGCGGAATCGGGGGTTCCACTGGCGTCCATGACGACGTTGTCGGGCAGGCGGTCCATCGGCGGAAAGGATTCGTCACGCTCGTCGACCCAGACCACGCGGAACGGCAAATTCGCGAGCACCTTGACGATCGCCGCGCCCACATGCCCCGCGCCGAACAGCACGACCGGAAACTCGCGCGGCGCGATGGTTTCAGTCAGCAACGCGCCGCTTTCGTCGAAACCTGCGCCGTCCCAAAGCAGGCAATCGGGGCCGGCGACGCCCGGTTCGGGGTCGGAGATCATCACGGATTCCGGACTCGGGCCGAAACCGACGCTGCGCACAGTGGATAGTCCCTGCGTCATGCGTTTGTTCAACGTCGTGACCCAGCCAAGATCGCTTATATCGAGCCGCTCGAACGCCAGCTCCACCGCGCCGCCACAGCACTGGCCGAGGCTTGGGCCGAGCGCGAAACGCTCGAGCCGCCGCATGTGCGGACTGCGCGCGCCGTCTTTCAATACCTGCCGCGCGGTTTCTATCGCCTTCCATTCCAGATGTCCGCCGCCAATGGTATGGCGCGCGTCCTCGCGCGTGACCAGCATCTTCGTGCCCGCTTCGCGCGGCGCTGAGCCTTGCACGCGCGCGACCGTTACCAGCACGACGGCGTCGCCGTGTGCGAGAAGGTGTTGCAGATCGTGCAGCCAGGCGTGCATTGGATGTGCTCCTAATTAACGGGCGCCGGCTGCGCGATATTCGCAGCCGCCACGTCCATCTTCTTCGATGCCACCGCGTCGAGCGCGTTCAATATTGATTCAGGCGTGGCCGGCGCGCGCAGCGGGGGCGCGTCGGCGGAGTCGGGCGCCGTTGCGGCGATGGCCGCGCGGATCGCAAGCAGCACGGAGAAGCCAAGCAGCAACGGCGGCTCTCCCACGGCCTTCGAGCGGAAGACGGTCGCCTCGACGTTCTGGTTGTCGTAGAGCGCGACGTTCATGGCGGCGGGGATATCGCTGACGGACGGAATCTTGTAGGTGGACGGCGCGTGCGTCATCAGGCGGCCATCGCGATTCCACCAAAGCTCTTCCGTTGTCAGCCAGCCCATGCCCTGCACGAAACCGCCTTCCACCTGACCGATATCGAGTGCCGGGTTGATCGACTGTCCCACGTCGTGAAGGATGTCCGCGCGCAACAGCCGCCATTCACCGGTGAGCGTATCGACGACCACTTCCGAGATAGCCGCGCCATAAGCGAAGTAATAGAACGGCTGGCCGGTCAGCGTTTTCGAATCCCAGTTGACCTTCGGGGTGGCGTAGAAACCATCGGACCACAACTGAACGCGCGCCAGATACGCTGCGGCGACGAGTTGATCGAAGGGCATCTGGCCGCCGTTCGATTCGACCACGCCGTTGTGAAAAACCACATCTTCCGCCCGCCCGCCAAGCTGCTTCGCGGCGAGTTCCGCGAGGCGTCCGCGAATAGTCAGCGCGGCGGCTTCGGCCGCCTTGCCGTTCAGGTCGCTGCCGGTAGAGGCAGCGGTGGCCGATGTATTCGCGATCTTCGAGGTATCGGTGGCGGTGACGCGCACGCGCGACAACGCCACGCCCAGCGTGTTCGCCACGACCTGCGCGACCTTGGTGTTCAACCCCTGGCCCATCTCCGTGCCGCCGTGATTGACGAGCGCGGAGCCGTCTTTATAAACGTGGACGAGCGCACCGGCCTGGTTGAGGAACGGCACGTTGAACGAGATGCCGAACTTGACCGGCGTGAAAGCGATGCCGCGCTTGAGCACCGGGCTCGTAGCGTTGAACGCGGCGATTGCCTTGCGCCGCTGCACATACGCACTCGATGCCACCAGTTCGTCGGTCAGCGGCGCGATCACGTTGTCTTCCACGGTCTGGCCGTACGGCGTGACGTTGCGTTCAGTGATGCCGTAATAATTCACGCGGCGGATATCGACGGGATCGCGCTTGAGGCGGTGCGCGATTTCATCGAGCATCACTTCCATCACGAGCGCGCCTTGCGGGCCGCCGAAGCCGCGAAACGCCGTGTTCGACTGCGTGTTGGTGCGGCAGCAGAGCGCGGTGATATCGACGTCCTGCAGGTAATACGCGTTGTCGAAGTGACAGACCGCGCGGGTCGCCACCGCACCCGACAAATCCGCCGAATAGCCCGCGCGCAGCGCGATTTCCACGCGTGCGCCTTGCAAGCGGCCGTCGTCGTCGAAACCGGCTTCGTAGGTGTAGACGGCGTCGTGGCGCTTGCCGGTGATCATGAAGTCGTCGTCACGATCGGCGCGCAGTTTCACCGGCCGATGCAGCAAATGCGCCGCCAGCGAAGCGATGCACGCAAAGATCCCGGACTGCGATTCCTTGCCGCCGAAACCGCCGCCCATCCTGCGGCATTCGCAAATAACGTTGTGCGTCGGCCAGTCGAGCATATGCGCGACCAGATGCTGCATTTCGCTCGGATGCTGCGTGGAACTGTAGACGAGCATGCCGTCGAGTTCCTTCGGAATGGCGTAGGCAATCTGCCCTTCGAGATAGAACTGTTCCTGGCCGCCGACCTCGAATTCGCCTTGCAGCCGATGCGTCGCCGACGCGATTTTTCCGTCCGGATCGCCGCGTTTCAGATGCAGCGGCGGCAACACGAACTGCTGTTTCGCCTTGGCTTCGCGCGGCGTCAGGATGGCTTCGAGCGGTTCGTATCGGACCACTTCTTCGCTTTTCGCAAGCGCCGCCGCACGGCGTGCGAGATCGTGCGTTTCCGCGATCACTGCGAATACCGGTTGCCCAAGATAGTGCACTTCGCCTTGGGCGAGGATCGGATCGTCGTGCAGCACCGGGCCGCAATTGTTTTCGCCGGGGATGTCGTCGGCGGTGAAGACGGCGATCACGCCGGGCGCGGCCAGCACGAGGTCGAGATTGATCGACACGATGCGCGCGTGAGCATGGCGCGAAAGCCCGAGCGCGGCGTGCACCGTGCCGCGCACTTCGCCGATGTCATCTACGTAGGTCGCTTCGCCGCTGACATGCAAGTTCGCGGATTCGTGCGGCAAGCTGATGCCAATCGCCGCGCGCTCCGGGTTTTTCGCTGCCGGGGCTTCGAATTTCGCGCCGGTGCGCGCGGTGATTTCGTCGTCGGCGGCGCTGTCGAGGAGGGGATCGGTACGCTTGTTCATCGCGTGGTCCTTGGTGCCTGATGTGGCGTTATGCCGCTTATTGCACGTCGAACGCGAAGGCGTTGACGTCGTGGAGTGCGAGCGGCGCGGTCTCACGAGTCTCGAGGAAGAAGCGCCACAGCACGTTGCGCGCGACCTTGCTGCGATATTCGCTCGACGCGCGCATGTCCGTGAGCGGCTGGAAATCGACGTCCAGCGCGCGCATGGCGGCCGCCACGTTCGCCTCGTTCCACTCTTCGTTCAGCAAAACGGCTTCCGCATTCGATGCCCGTTTGGGCGTGGCCGCCATGCCGCCGAACGCAAAACGCGCGGCGCTCACGCGGTTACCGTCGAGCATCACGGCGAACGCGGCGCAGACGGCGGAAATGTCCTGGTCGTAGCGTTTGGATATTTTGTAAATCCGGAACCGCAATTTCGCCGATGGCAACGGCACGCGAACCCCTGCCACGAATTCACCGGGTTCCAGCGCAGTTTTTTGATAACCGAGATAGAACCGATCGAGCGGCAGCGTGCGGGTTTTGGCAGCGCGCTGGAGCACGATTTCGGCATCGAGCGCGATCAGCGCGGGCATGGAGTCGCCGATAGGCGAGCCGTTCGCCACGTTGCCGCCGAGCGTGCCGGCGTTGCGAATGGGCCGGGACGC
The DNA here is from genome assembly GCA_963708695.1 of uncultured beta proteobacterium. Taxonomy (GTDB): domain Bacteria; phylum Pseudomonadota; class Gammaproteobacteria; order Burkholderiales; family Burkholderiaceae; genus Caballeronia. The sequence continues at coordinate 143,052 of CAVPTS010000022.1, read as the reverse complement.
GAAGCGCGTCCACAATTCCGCGAGTTCCGGATAGATGGCCGCGAGCGCGCCATAAGCGTCTTCCAGCGATGCCGCCGCGCCTATGGACAGCCATTGCGCGTCGCGGGTGATCGACTTGAGTTCGGTCACATTGCCGATATAGAGCACGTCGCCGAGATCGCGAAACTGCTTGGTGACCCACAGACCGACGTCGGTGCTGCCGGCCAGGATGCGCGCGTCCGGGTGGTCGGCGCGCAGGCGGGCGAATTCGGCGAGCGTGACCGGCGCGAAGAACGTCGGGCGGCCGAATGCGGCGCCGCGCGCGTCGGGGGCGGTATATTCGAGCGTGTCCTTGCGCTGGATGGATTCAAGCTGCTCCTTGAGTTTGTCGCGATTCAGCGCGGCACGCGGATACTCGAACATCTTTTGCGACGCATCCACGATCGGCCGATAACCCGTGCATCGGCAGAGATTACCGGAGAGGGCGGCGTTGATTTCGTCGCGGGTGGGCAGACCGGCATCGGCGGGTTGATTTTGATAGAGCGCCCACATCGACATGACGAAACCGGGTGTGCAGAAGCCGCATTGCGAGCCGTGGCAATCGACCATGGCTTGCTGCACCGGATGCAGCGTGCCGTCCTTGGCGCGCAGGTCTTCGACCGTAAAGAGCGCGCGGCCGTCGAGCGTCGGCATGAACTGGATGCAGGCGTTGACAGCCTTGAGGACGGGTTGACCGTGCGTATCGAGTTCGCCGATTACTACCGTGCAGGCGCCGCAATCGCCTTCGGCGCAACCTTCTTTCGTGCCCGTGCATTGATCGTGTTCGCGCAGATGCTGGAGCACGGTGCGCGAGGCGGGTACGTCATGCACTTCGCGCAGGGCGTTGTGCTGGAAGAACCGGATGGTTTGCGTTGTCATATAGAAGTCCGGGACATTGCGGATCGGGCGCGCGTTACGCGAAATCGGTGTCAGGAAGCAACAAAATCAGGCCGAAAGAGCGCACGTGGATCGCCATCCAGGAATAAAGATATCACCGCAATATCTTGAAAAGATTCCGGCGAACGTATCTGGACTATGTGAACAATCCGATGAGAGCGGGGAGAGGGGCGACGAAGGCGGGGAGTGATGGGCGGGCGAAGCCGTTATGTTCCGTGGCGGAAGGAATTGGCGCTGACTGATGACGAAGGGGAGCCGCTGGCGGCCCCACGTTTTGGCGAAGCAAGCAGGGAAGCGGCGGTCTCTCGCGCACAGTAGCCCCGACCTTCGCGCTAGCGAGAATAGGGGTTCGGCGAGGATCGTAGCGCCCGCCAACCGGGCTTACTGCTTATTAAGCCGCCCGCAATCTGCGCTTGCCCCACAAACTGCCGGCCACGGCCAAAAACATCAGGGTGAACGCAACGAGACCCCACTGCGGCAGCGACAACCCCAATATTGGCGGATAAGGCGTTTCGCAAAGCCCGGCAACCTTGAAAACCTTGGGCAGCCACTGTGCAGGCGGAAGCGAATCTACAAGCGGTTGAAGGGCGTCGAAGCCACAACTGAACCCCGGATGCGCCTGCACATAAACATGCCGTGCCGCCGCTACAACGCCGCCCAGCGCGGAAAGTGCAACGAGCGTCTCAAGCACGGCAATCCCACGCCACCCTTTAAACGATGCACCGAGCAACGCAAACACTGCGACCAGCACGAAGAAATATCGCTGAATGATGCATAACGGGCAGGGATCTTCGCCTTTGACGAACTGGAGATACAGCGCCCCGCCAACGAGCCCAAGGCTGATCACGGCAAGCAAAACCAAAAGCCGTCGTTCGCGGCGAATCACGCGCTCGTCCTGGTGCATGGTGAAATGGTTTAAGGAGTTATTCATATTTTCCGAATAGTTCGAGAAAAAAGCCCCTGAAAGGGTGCATCCGGCGACGGAATTCTATCGCGATCCCTGCCGCAAGACGGTTTCAGGCGTGGCATCAGAGACTTAACGCGTCGTTTCGAGCACGGCTTCGACAGCGCGGCCGATGGACAACAACGCGTCGTCGCCAAACGGCGCTCCGGCCAGCATGAGGCCGACCGGCGCCTCGCGTCGTGGATGGCACGGCAGCGACAATGCGCAACTATCCAGGAAATTGAATACGGAGGGATTGCGCAGGATCAGCGCGTTGATTCGGCCGAACGCTTCGTCGTCGTGTTCGAGATCGGCAATGCGCGGCGGTACAACCGGCACTGTGGGACACACAATCGCGTCGAACCGCTGCCACAACGTGCGTGCCTGCTCGATCATCGTGGCGCGGGCCTGCAAGAGGTCGAGATAGTCCGCGGCGCTGGCGGGCTGGCCCTTCAGGATCCGCACGCGTACGCGTGGATCGTATTCGTCGGCGTGAGCCTCGAGCAACGGCCTGTGCCACGCATACGCTTCCATGGAAGCGAAGCTGAATCGATTGATTTCGCCTAGCCGGTCGAGCGGTGCAAAACGCACGTCTTCCACCAGCGCGCCGGCCGCCGACAGATGCCCGATCGCCGCGGAGTAGGCGCTCGCGACCGCGCTGTCGACGCCGTCCATGACGAAGTTGGTCAGCACGCCGAGACGCACGCCGTCGAGCGGCCGGGTGGCCGGCACGCCCGAGTCGCGCCCGGCCAGAATGCGGTCGACGAGCGCGCAGCACGCCACCGATAACCCGATTGGCCCGAACGAGTCGAGCGTGGTGGACAGCGGCACGCCACCTTGGGTGGGCACGCGGGCCGCGGTCGGCTTGAAGCCTGCGAGTCCACAGAGCGCGGCCGGGATGCGGATGGAGCCGCCGGTGTCGGTGCCGAGCGCAATCGCCGCCATGCCGTCCGCGACCGATGCCGCCGCCCCCGACGACGAACCGCCTGCAATCCGCTCGTCGCCCGCTACGTCGGCCCGATACGGCGAGCGCGGCGTCCCGTAGTGCGGGTTCAGGCCGAGTCCGGAGAACGCGAATTCGCTCATGTTGGTACGCCCGACAATCACGCCGCCCGCACGCCGCAGTCGTGCTACGGCGACAGCGTCGGCCTTCGCGGGCGGCGCACCGGCCAGAGCGCGCGAACCGGCGCGGGTCACCTGGCCTTCGATATCGAAGAGATCCTTGATTGAAACAGGAATGCCCGCCAGCGGCGAGAGCACGGTGCCGGCGCGGCGCAACGCGTCGTGGGCATCGGCGGCGGCGCGGGCACTGTCTGCATCGACGTGAAGGAAGGCGGTCGCGCCTTGCCCCGAAGGATCCGCGATGCGCTCGAGCGCTTGCTCCACCAACGCCCGGCTAGTGGTCTTGCCGTCGCGAAGAGCTGCGGCGAGTTGCGCGAGCGGCGGGAATTGCGGCGAATGGATAGGCATGGTGTCGATAAAAACGATGGCGGATTGGATGGCAAAAACGGGCGGCGTGTGCGGAAGGGCGCAGTGCGGCAGTGTTGAAGACCACCCTTGCCCTCGATGAAAACGCGCAATGAACTTGCCCAAAAGTGGCTGTCATTCTAAGCCAGCCCAGTCATAAATACTCGACGCGGCGCGCGGCCGGACCGATTGTTCGTCGCTGAATCCGGGCTCATCGGCCATTCGGCTGATAGCGGCGGCGGGGCTTGTTCCAATAAGCTTTGGACATCGCCCGCTGCTTCGGTTTGCAGCGGAAAACAACGGTGGCTTAAGTGAACCCAAGCGTTTGGGTTTACTTGCGCGTGGCTAACGGATAGAGTGAACACATGCCAACGATTTTCCGCATCGGCGCTGCCCGCGTCGTAATTTATTTAAACGACCATCTGCCGGCCCACGTACATGTGCTCGATGGTGGCCAACATGCCGTATTTAATCTGCAGTGTCCGCATGGACCACCGGCCCTGCTCAGGAATCACGGCTTCTCGCAAGTCGACGCAAACACTTTCGCTCGCCGGATGCAAAACGTAGTCGGCTCGCTGTGCACTGAATGGAAAACACTTCATGACTGCTTTTGTTGAAATCACTGAACGCCAGATGCGCGAAGCCGAAGAGCGCACGCGCAAGCATCTTGCCGAAAACCCGGTCGCCGTTTCTGCAACATTTCGTCCGGAAGACGGCAGGCTTGCCATTGAGCTGTCGAACGGCGCTTCGTTCGCCATTCCCGCCCGGTTTATTCAGGGCCTGGAAAACGCTTCGGATAACGATCTGAAAACGATCGAGATCACGGCGTCGGGTGCGGGTTTGTACTTTCCCGCCGTCGACGCCGATATCCTCGTGCTGCCGCTGCTCGCCGGCGTGCTCGGATCGCGGTCCTTCATGGCTAAGCGAATGGGTAAGGCCGGCGGTTCCAGCCGAAGCGTTTCGAAAGCAGAAGCGGCGCGAGCGAATGGCGCGCGCGGCGGGCGCCCGCGCAAGGCGGCGGAACACCGGGAGAGCGAGGAGGACGTGGAGCACGCGAAAAAATAATCGACACAACCGGCGCACGCCACGTCATGACGGTTATGGCAAGCGATCCACGTCGCCGGGAATGCCGAGGGGCAGGACGTCCGCCTTCTTCGCGCCGCGTCGCCATTTCCTTGACGCCCACGCGCCGAAGTCGTCGAGCACCGTATAGACAACCGGCACGACCACCAACGTCAGCAACGAAGAAGTGATCACGCCGCCAATCACGGTCTGACCGAGCGGCCCGCGTTGCTCGCCGCCTTCGCCCAGACCCAGCGCGAGCGGCAGCATGCCGAAGATCATGGCGAGGGTGGTCATCAGGATCGGGCGCAGCCGCACGCGCGCTGCTTCGAGCAGGGCGTCGGTGCGGGACATTGCGTGACCTTTGCCCGACGCATCCAGTAGGGTGCCGCGCCGCGCCTGATTCGCGAAATCAATCAGCAGGATCGCGTTCTTCGTAACGAGGCCCATCAGCATGATGAAGCCGATGATCGAAAACATGTTGATCGTGCTGCCGAACAACAGCAAAGCGGCCAGCACGCCTATCAGCGTCAGCGGCAGGGAAGCCATGATCGCGAGCGGTTGCAGGAAGCTGCCGAATTGCGACGCGAGAATCATGTAGATGAAAATCACGGCGAGCGCCAGCGCCTCCACGGCATAAATGAACGACTCGTTCATGCTCTTGGTGGAACCGCCGAAGCTATATCTGTAACCCGCCGGGAGGTGCATGTCGTCGAGTGTCTTGTTCTACATCCGCGGCGACTTCGCCTGGCGAGCGTCCCGTGACGTTCGCCGAAATCTCGACTTCCCGCGACAAATCCCGCCGGCTGATCACGTCGGGCCCGGTGGTTTCGGTGATCGCGGCGACCTGGCGCAACGGCACGAGCACCGGCGCGCCGTTGGCGTCGGTGCGGCTGGTGGCGATCATGAGCTTCGACAAGTCATCAACGTTTCGCCGTTGCGCCCGTGGCAACCGCACGCTCACGTCGTAATCCTGATCGTCGGGCGCGCGCCATGTGCTGATGGCGTCGCCGGACAGCAGCGGGCGCAACGCCTGGCCGATCTCTGCCACGCCCACGCCCAGGTCCGAGGCGAGCTCGCGTCGAATGTCGATAGCGACAATCGGCTTGTCGTCCTTCAGACTCGCGTCCAGATCGACCAGGCCGGGAATCTTCGCCAAGCGTCGCTGCGCTTCGGCGGAAAGACGGCGCAGCTCATTCAGGTTGTCGCCTTGCAGGCTGAACTGCACGGCTTTGGTCGAGCCGGCGCCATCGGACATGCCGATCTCGGTCACCACAATGCCGGCGATGCTCCGCAGCCGCTCGCGAAACACCTGGTTCAGTTCCTGCACGCCGCGCGTGCGCTCGCGCCGCTCCTTCAGGTGCACGGTGATCAGCGCGTTGTTCTTGCCCTGCGCGTTGCCGGAGTTGATGGTGGCGTAGCTATAACGGACTTCGGGGTATTGCGCGAGCGCGGTCTCGACTTGCCGGACTTTATCGGCGGTTGCTTCCAGCGACGTCCCCACGGGCGTGTTCAAGCCGATCTGCGTCGTGGAGAAATCGGCGTTCGGCACGAACTCGGTGCCGATCAGCGGCACGAGGAACAGGCTGCCGAAAAAGGTCGCGGCGGCGACCGCGAGGGTTATCACGCGATGCCTGAGCGACCAGCCGAGCAGCCGCTGATAAAACCGCGCGAGCCGCTCCACGCCGCGCTCGAAGAACGCGAGGAAACGCGCAAGATGCCGCGTGCCGCGAACATGCAGCGCGGGATCGGGCCAGATCGACGAGAGCATGGGGTCGAGCGTGAACGAGACGAACATCGAGATCAGCACGGCGGCCGCGACCGTCACGCCGAACTGGTGAAAGAACCGTGCCGATGATGCCGCCCATGAAGCCCACCGGCAGGAACACGGCGACGATCGAAAACGTCGTGGCGAGCACGGCGAGGGCGATTTCCTTCGTGCCGTCGAGCGCGGCCGTGCGATGATCCGAGCCCAGTTGCACATGCCGGACGATGTTCTCGCGCACCACGATCGCGTCGTCGATCAGCAGTCCCACGCACAGCGACAGCGCCATCAGCGTGATGACGTTGATCGTGAAGCCGGCCATGTACATGAACGCGAACGTGCCGATCAACGCGATTGGCAGCGTGAGCCCGGTGATCACGGTGCTGCGCCACGAGCCGAGGAACAGGAACACGATCGCGATGGTCAGCAGCGCGCCTTCGAGCAACGTGCCCTTTGACTTCGTTCACGCTGTTTTCGATCTCGAGCGACGAGTCGTCGGTGATGTCGAGCTTGACGCCCGGCGGCAGCGCTTTCTGGAGCGCCTCGACTTCGGCCCGGATGCCCTGCGCCACGTCGACGGTGTTCTCGCCCTGCGCCTTGATCACCGATAAAAACAGCGCGCGATTCCCGTTCAGCAGCGCCATGCTGTCGGGCTCTTCCTGCCCGTCCACCACTTGCGCCACCTGATCCAGCGTGACGGCATGCCCCGCGTTCGCCGCGCCGCGACGCGCGACGATAATGCGTTTGAAGTCATCGGGCGTCTGGAAACGGCCCTTCACCTGCACGGTCTGTTCAATTCCCGCCGACGTCAGCGGCCCCGCCGGAATCTCCTGATTCTCGTTCTGCACGGCGCGAATCACCTGATCCACGCCGACAGAAAGTGCTTGCAGCCGATCCGGACTGACATCGATCCGAACCTGCCGCTTCACGCCGCCCACCACGCTCACCGAGCCCACGCCGCGCACGGTTTCCAGGCGCTTGCGCACGATCTGGTCGGCGGTAGTCGTGAGATCGCGCGTGCTCAGCGATGAGCCCGGCGCGTTCGAGACGGCGACCGTGACGATCGGCATGTCGGCCGGGTCGTAGCGCAACACGCGCGGTTCCTTCACGCCGTCGCGCAGATCGGGCCTGATCAGCGCCACCTTGTCGCGCACGTCCTGCGCGGCCTGCATCACGTTCACCGAGAGATCGAACTGGACGATCACGACCGACAACGCGTCGTACGAGTGCGATGAAATCTCGTCGATACCGCTGATCGTGTTGACCGCTTCCTCGATCTTGCGCGTGACGTCGGATTCCACCGATTCCGGCGATGCCCCCGGATACGCCGTCTGCACGACCACTACGGGAAAAGCGATATCCGGAAACTGATCGACCTTCAGCCGCTGATATGAAAACAGTCCGATCACGAGAAACGCCGCCATCATCATGGCGGCGAACACGGGATTATTGATGCTGATGCGCGTGAACCACATGGCTTGCGGCTCCGCTACTGAATGGCATGGAATGCGAAGCGCGGCATGCTGCGGCTCGCCCGACCATGCGCACCGTGCTGCCGATGCGCAACGCGCCGAGGTTGTTCTTCACGACTTGCTGGCCGTCCTTGAGCGGCGAATTGGCGAGTTCGGTCCAGCTGGCGCCGTCGGCGTCGCCGGTCGCACCTGTTGTCACCGGCAATCTTCGACGAGTTTGCCGCCCGAGATGGCGTAGACGCTGTGGCGCGCGCCATCCGTGCGCACCGCCGATGCCGGCACGACCAGCACGTTCGCCGTGCTGCCCACGGTGACGCTGCCTGTGCCGAACATGCCGACGCGCAAGGTCGCGCGACGGATTGGCCACCTGGATATACACCATGATCGAGCGCGAGCCCGGCATGCGCGGCGGGATTGATGCGCGTGATGGTGGCATCGACGGGGGCATCGACGCCATCGAAACGAATGGTCACCGGCTGGCCAATCCGCACGCGGCCGATTTCGCCCACCGGCACCGGCGCTTCGAGTTCGAGTTGGGACAGATCGACGACATCGAACAATTTGCTGTCTACGGCCACATGCTCGCCCGGCTCGACATTGCGCGACGCGATCTGGCCGCTGAACGGCGCGCGCACGATGGTGTCCGCGACCGACAAATTCGATGACGCCAGCGCCGCCCGCGCCGCAGCCAGATTCGCGGCGGCGATGGCGTACTGGCTTTGGGCGGTATCGAAGGCGTTCTTCGAGATGAAGCCTTTTTCGACCAGCACGCGATTGTTTTCGAGCGTTTGTTTCGCGATATCCAGTTGACCGGCCATGGCGGCCATTTGTCCGCGCGACTGCTCGGCGCGGGCGGAGTAATCGCGGGCATCGATGGTGGCGAGGATTTGCCCCGCCTTGACCGTATCGCCTTCGCGCGAGCGCGACATCGAGCGCCGAGCCGGCGACTTTCGCTTTCACCGCAGCTTGCGTGACGGCGCGCAGCGAGCCGGTGAGCGGCAGCGTTTCGGACAGCGTATGACGAGTGACGGCGGCGAGATCGGCGGGCGTGAATTCGATGACGGATTCATCGGCTGAGGACGTTGTCGTTGCTGCTTCGGCATTCGCGCGCTTTCTAAGCGTATGAGTGACGCCAAGCGCGAGCACAACGATAACGACGATTGCCGCAACAACACTTGCGCGTTTTCTGGATGAATGCATTGCCTGCCTGTGAAGCGTGGAGCACGCCGCACGATAACGCGTTTGAGGGCGACGGGCGGCAAAGTCGGCAACGGTAGCGCGAGCCGGCGTGCACTGCAAGCCACGCTACGTCAGATCGTGCGCGAAAAGCGCTGCGCAATACTTCCGGCCAGGTAACGGTCGAAGATCATCGCCACGTTGCGTACGAGCATGCGCCCTGCGGGCAGCACGTCGATACCGGCGCCAGTCACCTCGACCAGTCCATCGACTTCGAGCGGTTTCAGCCGTTCCAGTTCGCAGGCAAACGCTGCCCGGAACCGAATGCCGTAAGCCGCCTCGATGGCATCGAAGCGCAGCGAAAACTGGCACATCAATTAGTGATGATGTCGCGCCGCATCCGGTCATCGGCATTGAGCTGCACGCCCCGTGCAATGGCCAGCTCGCCACGATCGATCGCCGCCACGTACCCGGCCATGTCCTTCGCGTTCTGCGCGTAGACATCGCCGACTTTGCCGATCGATGACACCCCCAAGCCGATCAGATCGCAATCCGCCTGCGTGCTGTAGCCCTGGAAATTGCGATGCAGCGTGCCGGCGCGCTGGGCAATAGCGAGTTCATCGTTCGGCAGGGCGAAATGATCCATTCCGATGTACACGTAACCCGCCTCAGTCAGTTTCTCGATAACCCGTTCGAGTATCGCCAGACGCACGGCGGGCGAGGGCAGCGTGGCTTCATCCATATGCCGCTGCATCTTGAAAAGAGCCGGCATATGCGCATAGCCGAACACCGAAAGCCGGTCGGGCGCGAGCGCGATGATGGTGTCGAGCGTGCGGCTGAAGCTCTCCACGCTTTGATGCGGCAGTCCGTAGATCAGATCGACGCTGACCGACTTGAAGCCTTCCGCCCGCGCCGCCGACATCACCGTGACTGCGTCATTTCGAGCGGCTGAACGCGATTGATCGCTTGCTGCACGCGCAGATCGAAGTCCTGCACGCCGAAGCTCAGCCGGTTGAAACCCAGTTCGCGCAACACGCCGATTGTTTCCGCCGATGCCTCGCGCGGATCGACTTCGATTGAATACTCGGCTTGGGCGTCGGGAAGCAGGCGGAACGACTCGGCGGTCGCGACCATCAGTTCGGCCATTTCCTCGTGCGACAAAAACGTCGGCGTACCGCCGCCCCAATGCAATTGCGAGACGGGGCGGGTGGTATCGAAACACGCTGCCTGCAATGCAAGTTCACGTTTCAGCCGATCAAGATACGGACGCGCGTGCGCGCGATTTTTTGTAGCGATCTTGTTGCAGCCGCAATAGAAACAGACGGTGTCGCAGAACGGAATATGGAAGTACAGCGAAAGATCCGCCGATGCCGCCTCCGGGTCCGCCGCCGCCCGCTGATAATGGTCGCGGATCGAAGGCGTCGGTGAACTGAACGGCGGTCGGATACGACGTGTAGCGCGGACCGGCCGCATCGTATTTCGTGAGCAGATCGGGGCGGAAGAGGGACATTGCGGACGAGACTTGAAGAAGGTGCTGCGAGTCTAGCCGACGCATTTCCCCGATTCTTGCGTGATAACGCCGCAGCCGCGCAGTGGCACAATGCCGGGTTGCCTCATTAGAAAGATGTAGCCCGAACCGATGTCCGCCGCCTGCGTTCCCCATTCCGTTCTGAATTCCGTTCACGCGTGCCGCGAAGGTTGCGGCGCGTGCTGTATCGCGCCGTCCATTTCGAGCGCGATTCCCGGCATGCCGGACGGCAAGCCGGCAGGCGTGCGCTGCGTCCAGCTCGGCGAGGATCTGCGCTGCGCGATTTTCGGCGATCCGCGCCGGCCCGCCTGCTGCTCGGGCTTGCAGCCATCGGCGCCCGATGTGCGGCGACACCCGCGCCTACGCGCTCGCCTGGCTCACGCAACTCGAAATCGATACGCAACCCGAGCGCGCCTAGAAGGTCGAACGCTCATCAATCACGTTCAAGTCACTGGAGAATTTCGCATGACTCAAGCCGTTGCGCCGAAGCGGCGCCGGTTCCTGCTCGCGGCCCTGGGCGGCGCGGGCGCGGTGGCGCTGGTAACCCAGGCGACGCGCTGCATCGATATTCCCGTTCATCCCCGATCACTACACGTTCAGCCAGGCGCAGGTCCAGGACGCGGTGCAGCGCAAATTTCCGCTGCAACGCACGGCATCGCAGATTTTCGATGTCACGCTGAGCAATCCGGTAGTCGGTCTCGCGCCTGATCGCAACCGGATCACCGTGCGGCTCGACGCGCGCCTTGCCACGCCGTTCATGCCGAATCCGGTTACCGGCGTGTTTACGCTTTCCAGTCAGCTTGCTTACGACGCCGCCAGCCATTCGGTCATGCTGATGTCGCCGACCGTCGATAATGCCCAGGTTTCCGGCGATGCTGCGCAATACACCCAGCAGATCAACGCGGCCGGCGCGGTCATTGCGACGCAGTTTCTGGACCGTTACCCCATCTACACGTTCAAGCCCGAACAATTACAATTTGCCGGAGTTAATTACGAACCCGGTACAATCACCGTCCTTACAAACGGCATACGCGTGCAGATCGTCGAGAAGTAGCTTTTTTCGGCGAAATCCACCGCGCGCGCGTGCCTGACCGATTGGCTGGCGACGGCCGAACAATGCCAAAAGGGCGGAGCGATGGACTGGATTCTGTTTTGCAAAGCGCTGATTCTGGGCGTGGTGGAGGGGTTGACGGAGTTTTTGCCGGTATCGAGCACGGGGCACTTGATCGTCGCCGGCAGTCTGCTGAATTTCACGACGCCCAGGCAAAGACGTTCGACGTCGTGATCCAGTTCGGCGCGATTCTGGCGATTGTCTGGGAGTACCGGCGCAAGATCGGCTCGGTGGTCGGCGGATTGCCCACGCAGCCCAAGGCGCGGCGATTCGCGCTGAACGTGATCATTGCGACCATTCCGGCGGTCGTGCTCGGCCTGCTGTTCGAAAAGCACATCAAGGCCGTTTTGTTCGCGCCGGTGCCGGTTGCGGTGGCGCTGATCGTGGGCGGGATCGTGATCTTGTGGGCGGAAGCGCGGCATCGCGAGCGCGACGTCGCGCCGCGGGTGACGTCGGTGGACGATCTCTCTTACGCCGATGCCTTCAAGGTCGGCCTCGCCCAATGTTTTGCGCTGATTCCGGGCACGTCGCGCTCGGGGTCGACGATTATCGGCGGGATGTTGTTCGGGCTCGAACGCAAGGTCGCGACTGAGTTTTCGTTCTTCCTCGCGATTCCCATTATTTTCGGCGCCACGCTTTATGAGCTGGCGAAGGAGTGGCGCACGCTATCGGTGGATTCGGTGGGGCTTGTTTATCGTCGGGCTGGTGGCTGCGTTTGTCAGCGCGTTCATGTGTATTCGATGGCTGCTGCGCTACGTCGCCACGCACGATTTCACGGCGTTCGCGTGGTATCGGATCGGCTTTGGGCTGCTGATCCTGATCGTCGGGTATAGCGGCGGGTTGAGCTGGGCGGAGTGATTTTTCGACGGGTGCTTTTGCTGAAAAGGTGAAAGGCTGAAAGGCAAGTACATACGAAACAGGCCGTTCCAACTTGGGTTGGAACGGCCTGTTTCGTTTAACCGATCAAGTCGTGGCAACGGGTTTTGCCCGGTCTGCTTCAGCGGCGCTTGAACACCAGATCCCACACGCCGTGGCCGAGTTTCAATCCGCGCCGCTCGAACTTCGTGACCGGACGATAGTCGGGACGCGGCGCGTAATCCGTGCCGGCCGTGTTTTCCAGCGCGGGCTCCGCCGACAACACCTCGAGCATCTGTTCGGCGTAGTTCTGCCAGTCGGTCGCGAGATGCAGATACCCGCCCGGCTTTAGCCGCGACACGAGCAACGCGACGAACTTCGGCTGGATGAGCCGGCGCTTATGGTGACGCGCCTTGTGCCACGGATCGGGAAAATAGATGTGGACGCCATCGAGGCTTTCCGCCGCGATCATCTGTTCGAGCACTTCCACGGCGTCGTGCTGAATGACGCGAATGTTCGACAGCCCGTGTTCGCCGATCAGCTTCAGCAACGCGCCCACGCCCGGCTCGTGCACTTCGATGCCGAGGAAGTCGTCGTCAGGGCGGGCCGACGCGATTTCCGCGGTCGTCGCGCCCATGCCGAAGCCGATTTCCAGCACGCGCGGCGCGCTGCGGCCGAATGCGGCGTCCCAGTCGAGCGGCTGCGGCGCGAACGGCACGACAAAGCGCGGTCCGAATTCATCGAGCGCGCGGCGTTGTCCCGTCGATACCCGTCCCGCACGCGTGACAAAACTGCGAATCCGCCGATGATGAAGCGTGTCAGGAGTCGGCTGGCGCCTGGGCTTCGTTGACTTCGTCAGCGTCGTCGGCTTCGTCGTGGTCGGGAGTGGAGTCGTGGATCATCGGAAAGGACGGGCTTCGAGAGTTGAACAGCGCATGCAGAAACAGCGATGAACAACCTGACATTGCTGTAAATCAAAAAGCCGCCTTCGAAGGCGGCTTTTTGTGATCGAAAACTGGAGCGGGCGATGGGAATCGAACCCACGTCTGTAGCTTGGGAAGCTACGGTAATGGCCATTATACGACGCCCGCAGAGACCGCAATTTTACGCGGAATGACCGCTGTTTACCGCAACATTCAACCGCGATCGACCCAGATATCACGCGCCGAACATCGTCATTGTCACGGCCAGCCGCGTCACGACCATCAGCAGCACCTGCACGATCACGAACAGCAGGATGGGCGACAAATCGATACCGCCCATACGCGGCAACACGCGCCGCAGCGGCTCGAGAAACGGCGCAGTGAGCTGATAAAGCAGCGGCATGGCCGGCGATTGCGGGTTCAGCCACGACAGCAGCGCCATCAGGATCGTCATCCAGATGATCAGGTTCAGCGCCCATTTGATGACCGTGATGCACCGCGACCAACAGCAGCGTGGGCAACAGCACGGGCACAGCCGGACGGATCGACGCCCGCGAGCAGCACCATCAGGATCACGAACACCAGCGCCGCGATAAAAGCCGCGACGATGCTCGCCCAGTCGATTCTTTGCCGCCGGCAGGATCTTGCGCAGCGGCAGGACGAGCCAGTTCGTGGCCTGCATCACCGCGTTGGACACGGGGTTGTACGGCGGCATGCGGACGACCTGCATCCAGGCGCGCAGCAGCAGCGCGGCGCCGAACAGCGTGAAGACGGTGTTGAGCAGAAAACGGGCGATCTCGCCAAACATCTCAAATCCTTTTCAAGGCAAAAGCGCGGCGTTCATGGCCGCGCGGTGTAACACAAGGGCAGGTAAAACAGTGCTGACAACGCAGTGTTGACGGCGGCTCAACTACTGGCGCGAACGTCGCTGATCTGCACGACAGGCGGATCGCCGTCGGTAGTAGTTCACGAGGTCCGCGGCGAAGGCTTTTCCGTGCGGGGAAACCGCAGCCGTGAACGCATCGACGGAATCAAACAGCAAGTGGCCGGCCGCGACATAAGCAGGCGGAGAACCCGGCGCGCCGCCGCCGAGGCCGGCATCCGCCGACCAGCCCTTGAGCGCGCTGCCAAGCAACCCGGCCACCCACGGCATATGGCTGCGAGCAGTAGTAGTCGATGTCGAAGCGGCGCATTCTCGCGATACGGATATAAAAAGCTGACCTTGATCATTGTTCGTTCTCGTAGCTGGAATGGGTTGGCGTCGAGGATGGCCGGATTTGTTCGCCTGTTCTTTTCCTAGATTCAACAGGCCGTTTAACGGCTTGTTTTGCGCCCGCTTGAGCCCTGCGGCCCGAGACGGCTGCCGAACCCCTCGGCGGCTTTGCCACACTGGCGCGCCGGGCATCACCATAGCATGGCTTGACGACGCCTTGGGACGGTTGGCGCACGCTGGGACCCAATCGTCATACACGTGTCTGCGCACAACTGTGCATGGCGGTGGCGGCAGTCATGTTCGGTCCGGCTCGGCAGCATTCAGCACGAGTTCGATGGCGCGCTCCATCGCGTCGAGCGCCTCTGCGGGTGGCGGCGACGGACGGCGCCGCGCGAGAGCGACCGCGCGCCGCGACATCAGCGCATACAAGCGCGGCATGGTCGCCGCCGAGCGTCTTGCAGCAACGCCAGTTGCTTCACGACAATACTGGCGTCGCCACGCGATACCGGTCCGGCCAGCGCGCCCGGCAAACCCTTTTCACGCGCGGTCTCGATAGTGCCGGCGAGCATCGGCAGGACTGCGCGCAATGCGTCGTCTTCATCGAAACCCAGTTCTTTCCAGAGCGTCGTCGTTTCCGACAGCGCGCACAGCGCGAAGCTGGCGGCGTAGTGCGCGGCGGCGTGGTACAGCAGGCGGCCGCCGGAGGGTATCGAAAGCGGATGGCAGCCAAGTGCCCGGACGAGCGCGGTCAGGGTGTCGTGCAAGGGCCCGTTTGCTTCGATCGTGACCGAACAGCCCGCAATGCGCGTCTGGTCGCTCGGCAGGCCGCCAAACAGGAACAGCGGATGAAAACCGCCGATATCGGCGCCCTGCGCCTGGGCCGATGCGAGCACGTCGACGGGCGTCGCGCCGCTGCAATGCACGACCGCGTTCGTGCCGCACCGGGACGTGATCCAGTTGCAAAGCGTTCGCCGTCGCACCGATGGCGTCGTCGGGAACGGTTAAAAATACGATATCGGCGTGCTGGGCGACGGCGCTGGCATCGTCGGCGACGATACAGCCCGGCAGCTCGCTGGCGAATTCGTGCGCCGAGGCCGCCGAGCGGCTGGCTATCGCGGTGACTGGATAGCCCGCGCGCGACCAGACGGCCGCAAGGCAGCGCGCGAGGCGCCCCGCGCCGACGAAACCCAGGCGGGGCGTCGTTGAAAAAGGCATGGTTGTTTGCTCCAGATACACGTAACGCGCCATGCGATTTTCACGCTCGCGGCGCAAAGTCGAAGTATCGCGCAACCGTGTTGGCGCCATAAATGCGTGCGAACCTCGCCGAAACAGGATTTGCGACGGCTCGCGTTACTTGATGACTCGAGCCTGAACAGTCAGGGTTGGTTTATCTTTGGGTTCACGATGTGCGCAGTGCTTGTTTCGCAACGTTCGGGGAGTCGCCATGAGTATTTTTGCTTATCGGAAACATCTGCGTTTTCTCAGTCAGACACATCGGCGTCAGTGGTGGGATCAGCGCAAACGGCTAACGCCGCGGGTCAGGATCAGCGGCGCCTATGTGCCACCCAATGTCTCCCGCGAATTCGCCTACGTGAAGGTGGGTTGAGCGTTTAGCGAGTAGTCGTTCGACCTGATAAAGCAGCATCGTTTGAAAATGCAGCCCGCTCGACGTATTTCCGGTCGGCGGGGTTTTGTTTTGTACGGCGCTAACAGCAAATTGTAATCAATCATTACTTTGGTGACATTTGGAATAACGTCCCGCGCGTCTACCCGCGCGTCAACATGTCTGGCGTCTTTCCCAGCAAACCCTTAATCTGTCTCGTTAAGCCTTTGCGCCAAGGCCGGCGCGGCTGCCCGCCGCTTGAAACTTCGGCAGACAAAACCCATTTTTAGGACTGTGGACATTGCAATTTGCAACAAATGCTTAAGGTGGGATTCAGGGTTTTTAGCTACATTGAATGCATGTCGTTGCGGTAACCGGTCGTGTGTACAGTGACCGCGGCGAGGAGAATAAAAGTGAAAAAGATCGTACAGTTTCTGGCTGCTGCGGCGCTTGGCGTGGCTTTGCGAGCGCCGCGCAGGCGCACGTTTCGGTGGGTATCGGCATCGGGGTGCCGTCCGGCTTATCCGGTCTATGCCGCGCCGCCGCCGCCCGTGTATTACGCGCCGCGCCGCGCCGGTCGTCTATGCGCCGCCGCCGTGGTTTATGCGCCGCCGCCCGTTGTGGTGGGCGGCGTATTACGGCGGTCCGTACTGGCGCGGTCATTATCGCGGCGGTTATGGGTACGGATACCATGGCGGATATCGCGGTTATCACGGCGGTTATGGCGGCTGGCGGCATTGAGATTCGCGGCGTGACCGGCTCGGCTGGCTGAATTCGAGTTGGAATTTGGCTGCAAGACAGCGCAACGCTGGCGTCGAGCCGGGTTGCGCTGTTTTTTTTTGCGCTGGGTTTTTGATTATGCCGCTGCGCGGCCAAGCTGGCCGCGTTGGCCATTTGGCCAGCTTTCCAAAGCGCTGCACGATGCTGGGACAATGGCGGTTCCTCAACCGCCGTCCCTTGAGTTCCGATGTCAATCCTTCCCGCACCCTACTTACGCCGACGTCGCCGACGCCGCAGAACGCATCGCCGGCGCTGCGCATCGCACGCCCGTCATGACTTCCCGCACCGCCGACGCGCTGCACTGGCGCGAACCTGTTCTTCAAGTGCGAGAACTTCCAGCGCATGGGCGCGTTCAAGTTTCGCGGCGCGTTCAACGCGATCTCGCATTTCTCCGAGTCCCAGCGCAAGGCCGGCGTCCTGACTTATTCATCGGGCAATCACGCGCAGGCTATCGCGCTGTCGGCGCGCATCGCCGGCATCAAGGCGACGATCATCATGCCGGAGGACGCGCCGGCCGCGAAGATGGAAGCCACGCGCGGGTATGGCGGCGAAGTGATCACCTACGACCGGTACACCGAGAATCGCGAGGAGATCGGCGCGAGGCTCGCGAAGAGCGCGGCATGACGCTGATTCCGCCGTACGACCATCCGCATGTGATTGCGGGGCAGGGGACGTCGGCGAAAGAACTTATCGAAGAAACCGGGCCGCTGGACTATCTGTTCGTGTGTCTGGGCGGCGGCGGGTTGCTCGCCGGCTGCGCGCTGGCGGCGGCGGAGTTGAGCCCGTCATGCACGGTGATCGGCGTGGAGCCGGAGGCGGGCAACGACGCGCAGCAATCGCTCGAACGCGGCGAGATCGTCCATATCGAGGTGCCGCGCACGATTGCCGACGGCGCCGCATCCACGCACGTGGGCGAATACAACTTTCCCGATTCTGAAGCGCTACGTGGACCGGGTCGTCACCGTCAGCGACGACCAGCTTGTGCAGACCATGAAGTTCTTCGCGCAGCGCATGAAGATGGTGGTCGAGCCGACGGGCTGTCTGGCTGCGGCCGCCGTGCTGCAGAACATCGTGCCGGTGAAGGGCAAGCGCGTGGGCGTGCTGATCAGCGGCGGCAATGTCGACCTGGCGCGGTTCGCGCAATTCCTCGCGTGATGCCAGCGGGCGTCATAAGCGTCCGACGCGCCCTTCACGATCAGGTCGTGATAACCGTTGACGATCACGCTGTACGCGAAATACGCGAACAGCACCGCCGATAAAACGTGGCAAGCGCGCAGCAACGCCGTTCCTGCGCGTTTGCGGCCGTGGCTGGCGAGCATGCAGATGAAGAGCGTCCAGGCGAGGCCGCCGCAAAAGAAGCCGATGAGAAACACCGACGCGCTCGCCGGGCCTGTCGCGCCGGCTTTCGCGATCAGCGCGCCGCCCACGGCGGCGAACCAGAGGATCGCGCTGGGCGAAGACACCGCGAGCAGCATGCCGCGCATGAAGCTGCGCAGGTGAGCGGGCCGTGGCGTGGCGATAGATCGGGTTCGCCCTCGACCGGCGGCGCCGATGCCGGGTAGATCGCTTCACGCGCCATCTTGAAGGTCAGGAAGAGCAGCACGATCGCGCCGCCGATCCATACGACCCAGCGCACGGCATCGAACTGGAGCAGCGCCGCCATGCCGGCGAGCGCGAGCGCTGCGTAGACGAGATCGCCGAAACAGGTGCCGAGGCCGAGCATCATGCCCGGCTTGAATCCGTGGGAAAGCGTCAGTGAGATGATCGCGACGTTTGCAATACCAATATCCAGACACAGCGACAACGACAGAAAAAATCCATCAGACAGCAATGGCAACACGTGCATCCCGGCTTTCCTTTTTGATCTTTTTATCAGGTGACGCGAGTTGTGATCTGACGCAGTGTTCGGTTACACGCGTTCGAGCGGCACCGATACGACCAGCCGCCCGGTTTCGATACCCATCGTGTTGCGCATCGGCGGATTCCGGTAGGCGGCTGAGCTTCTCGCGCTGCGCTTGCTGGCCGATGCCAAGTTGCTCGAGCACGTGCGTCACGATTGCGTAGAGCACGGCCGTGTTGCCGTCTTCCACCTTCACCGCAATACCAAGTGCGCCGCGCGTGCTTGTATGCACGCACGCCGATCGCATAACTTGCATCGGCGCCGACTTTGCCGACGAGCTCGCCATCGAAGGCGCGCATCAACGCGGTACAAAACCGGCCTTCGCCCGCGACGAGTTCCGGATATCCCGTCATCGCGCGATAAATCCGGGCGAGGGCTTTCGAGCGCGGCGTGGTTTCCGTCTCGGGCATCGGCATTGGCAATCTTCACGAAAAGCCGCGCCAACCGGTCCAGCGGGAATGCCGGCGTAGGCAGATTGCAGCCATCGATAGCCCATTGCACGCCGTCGTCCGGCAGATCGCAGAGCTCGGCGACGGTCCGTTTCACGCGAACCTGCAGCGGATGCTCAGGCAAGTGATAGTCGGCGATACGCCGCACCCAGCGCCTGCGCGCCCGCCAGCATGCCCGCATGTTTGCCGGAGCAGTTGCTGCAGACGCCGGTCGGCGTGAAGTCGCGCCTGATCCATTCCTTCCAGACCGCGTCCGACAAAGGCGCGTGGCCGCCGCATCGAAGATCGGCTTCGGTGACGTGCGCCTTTGCCAGCATGGCGCGCGTGCGCTCGATGTGGCGCGGCTCGCTGTTATGCGACGCGCACATCAGCGCGAGATCGGCGTCGTCGAAACCGAAACGTTCCAGCGCGCCCGTTTCCAGCACGGCGAGCGCTTGCGCCGGTTTCGCCGCGGAGCGCGCAAGCGTCATGCGTGACGGATCGCCGAATGCATATAACAAACGGCCTTCGGCATCGACCACCGCGACGTGCGCGGCGTGCGTGTTCTCAACCGATTCCCCGCGATAAACCGTCGCCGCAACGTTCATGAGCGCTTGCCTCCCGAAAAGCCGATTTCGTCCCACAGCGCATCGACGCGCCGTTTCACCGCGTCGTCCATCACGATCGGCCGGCCCCATTCGCGGTCGGTCTCGCCGGGCCATTTGTTGGTGGCGTCGAGCCCCATCTTCGATCCCAGCCCTGCCTTCGGCGACGCGAAATCGAGATAGTCGATCGGCGTGTTATCGACCAGCACCGTATCGCGCGACGGATCGATACGCGTGGTGATCGCCCAGATCACTTCCTTCCAGTCGCGGATGTTCACGTCGTCGTCCACCACGACGATGAACTTCGTATACATGAACTGCCGCAGGAAACTCCAGACGCCGAACATCACGCGCTTCGCGTGGCCCGGATAGCTCTTCTTGATCTGCACGATCGCCATCCGGTAGCTGCAGCCTTCGGGCGGCAGATAGAAGTCGGTGATTTCGGTGAACTGCTTTTGCAGCAGCGGCACGAAGACTTCGTTGAGCGCGACGCCGAGCACGGCCGGTTCGTCGGGCGGTTTGCCGGTGTAGGTGGAGTGATAGAGCGCGTCGCGGCGCATGGTGATCTTCTCGACTGTGAAGACCGGGAACCACTCTTGTTCGTTGTAATAGCCGGTGTGGTCGCCATACGGGCCTTCGAGCGCGTGCTCGTATTTCGCCGACGCAGCTATTCGATGGCCGCGGCGGCGCGCCGGCGGGCAGCGGCCGGAACAGGCCCGTCCTGCGGATAGATGAAGCCTTCCAGCACGATTTCCGCGCGCGCCGGAACCTGCAGCGTATCGACGCCCGGCGTAAGACATTTCGCGAGTTCGGTCCTCGCGCCGCGCAGCAAGCCCGGCGAATTGATATTCGGACAAGCGAGTCCGGCACGGGCGTCACGGCGCCGAGAATGGTGGCCGGATCGGCGCCGAGCACGACGGCCACCGGATACGGTTTGCCCGGATTGGCGAGCGCGAACTCGCGGAAATCGAGCGCGCCGCCGCGATGCGCGAGCCATCGCATGATCAGCTTGTTACGCCCGATCAGTTGCTGCCGATAAATACCCAGATTCTGCCGCGTCTTGTTCGGGCCGCGCGTGACGGTCAGGCCCCAGGTGATCAGCGGACCGGCGTCGCCCGGCCAGCACGTCTGAATAGGCAGGCGCGCAAGATCGACGTCCTGACCTTCCCAGACGATTTCCTGGCACGGCGGCGAACTGACGGTTTTCGGCGCCATGTCCCAGACGGCTTTCGCCAGCGACAGCAGCTTGCCCGCGTCCTTCAGCCCCTTCGGCGGCTCGGGTTCCTTGAGCGCCGAGAGCAGCCGGCCCACGTCGCGCAGCGACTCGAGCGCGGCTTTATCGCTGAGAAGACTGGGGTCGGCGGCGGCCTGCACATCCGTTTCGATACCCATGCCCAGCGCCACGCGCCTCGGCGTACCGAACAGATTGCCCAGCACCGGCATGGAATGCCCGGTCGGCGCCTGAAACAGCAACGCCGGACCGCCCGAACGCAACACGCGGTCGCAGAGTTCGGTCATTTCAAGGACGGGCGAAACGGGCTGGCTGATGCGGCGCAATTCGCCGAGGGTTTCGAGGCGGGCGGTGAAGTCGCGCAGGTCTTTGTATTTCATCGGCTAATGAGAAGGGCCAGCGGGGAAGGGAGCGTGTGCGGGCGGAGCGGCGCGCGATGCACCGGCTGCGGCAACTGCGCGCGCGGGCGATTGTCGATTTTACCTGTGTTGATGTCGGTACGTCAGGCCACATAACGGCACAACTCAAAGTGATTCGCTGGAAAGTGCGCTTGGGAAGGCTGCTCTGAGGCCTCCTGAACACTGTTTATAATTACCAAAAGTAATAGCTTTTACATTTATCAGCATTGACGGATCATTTGAGCCTGCTAGAATCCGTCGGCATTGACAACACCAATTGAAACTTTTTACCACTGCCACAGGTCTCTTGAAACGACGCGATGCGTCACCTGCACCGGATTAGTCCGGTAAATCAAGGCTTTGGTTTTCTCGCCGGCGCCCTTCTTCGCCGGTTTTTCGCGTGGTGACCTGTGTGCGCGCCCCGGCATGTTTTTCGTGCCGCGCGCACCCGGAAACGAAATATTCCGGTCAGGCTTCCCCAACGGTTTGTGCCGTTTTCCCGATACCGCTCGTGGCTAACCCAGAGCTGGCGGTGTCGATTTCTGCGTGGTGGGCCGGTTTTTCACGGTTTTCATCTGCGGAAATCAATGCAATTTGGGAGATCTCCAATGAATGCTTGGTTGTCGTGGCGTCCTGACGCTCGCCTGGCGCTTTATCTGCGCGCCGTGCTGCGTCGCGCCAAACATATGAGTCTTACCGTTTTCAGCCTGGTCGGTTGTGCGGCCGTCGTGACCGCGCTGGCGCTCTGGCTGCTTCCAGCCTGGCGCGGCTCCTTCGCCGCCAAACTGATGCCCCTCGTCTCGGCCGCCGTGCAAGCCGGCCCGGCCCGGCTGCTCTCCGGACAACCGTTGCCGCCGTTCGCTATCGGTCATCAGCGTGAAGAGGCGCTGCGCAACGGCGAGACAACGTCGCTCGGCGTCCGCCGCCAGCGACGACGACAGCACCCGCAAGCTGACCGGCGGCCTGAGTCTCGCCGTATCGCCGAATGGGCTCGATCCCCGCACGTTGCCGACCGTTTCGACGCTCGCCAGCGCAATTTCCGTCGCAGCGCGTAGTGGCCGATGCCCGCGACGACCGCGTGCTGGTTTCGACGCGTGAGCAGAACCTGGTGGCGAATTTCATCGCGCGGCGTTATCACGTGGCGCAGGAGCCGGTTGGCGAGCTCGTGAGAGCAGCCTTCGATACCGGCCGTGAAGTTGGCCTCGATCCGCTGCTGCTGCTGTCGGTGATGGCTATCGAGTCGGGTTTCAATCCGTATGCTGAAAGCGGCGTGGGTGCGCAAGGCTTGATGCAGGTAATGTCGAAGGTTCACTCCGACAAATTCCAGTACTTCGGCGGTTCGCACGCAGCGCTCGAGCCGCTCGCGAACATCAAGGTCGGCGCGCTGGTGCTGAAGGATTGCATCGCGCGTGGCGGTTCGGTGGCGGGCGGCCTGCGGTTTTACGTGGGCTCGACGGCGCAGGACGACGGCGGTTACGGCGCGAAGGTGCTGGCCGAGCGTTCGCGTCTTGCGCGATGTAGCGCGCGGCCGCAATGTGCCGATCAACACGCCGCAAGCGCCGGCGCAGCCGGTTGCGCCGAAGCAGGTGGTGGCATCGGCTTCCGCGCCGGGCGCTGCTACTGCTGAAAAGCGCGTGCACGCTACGCTTGACGGTTCATCGGCGATTGCGGCGCCGGCCAAGTCTGCGGGATCGCAAGTCAGCGAACACAACGACGACGCGGACGAAGTTCAAACGAAGCATGTCGCATCGGCGGAATTTGGGGCTTAAGAGATTTAGCGTGATCCAGCAGATGCAAAAAGGCCGTTCCAACGTGAGTTGGAACGGCCTTTTTGTTTTCCTCGGACGCGCTTCTAAGACCTTGCTTAGACCCTGAACAACGTCCCCAGGCGCTGCACCGCCTCTTCAAGCTGCGAGATACGCCGTGGCATACGAGAGCCGGATATAGTCCTGCGGCGCATGGAACCCGAAATCGGTGCCGGGCACCAGCACGACGCCGGCGTCGTGCAACATAGAACGGGTCAACGCGTTGCTGTCGCCGGCTGCCGGATGCGCGACATGGCGGGTATCGGCGTAAACGTAGAACGCGCCGTCCGGCACGACCGGCACTTCGAAACCGAGCGAACGCAGCGCCGGCACGATGAAGTCACGCCTGCGCGCAAACTCCAGGCGGCGCGATTCGTAAATGGCCAGCGTGGCCGGCTCGAAACACGCCAGCGCCGCATGTTGCGCGAGCGCCGACGCGCAGATGAACAGGTTTTGCGAAAGCTTCTCGATGGTGGCGACCATCGCGGGCGGAACAACGAGCCAGCCGAGTCGCCATCCGGTCATGTTGAAATACTTCGAAAAACTGTTCACCGTCACCACGTCGTCGCCCAGCGACAGCGCCGACACCGGCTTCGCGTCGTAGCTCAACCCCTGATAAATCTCATCGACGATCGTAAAACCGCCGTGCGCGCGCACGACATCGACAATCTTCGCCAGCTCGTCCGGTTCGATGGACGTACCGGTCGGATTCGATGGCGACGCAAGCAGCACGCCGCGCGTAGCGGGCGTCCAGTGCGCTTCGACCTGAGCGGCCGTCAGTTGAAACCGCTCGGCCGGACCGCTCGGGATCAGAACCGGGCGGCCTTCGGTAGCGGCCACGAAATGACGATTGCACGGATAACACGGGTCGGGCATCAGCACTTCGTCGTCGCGATCGACCAGCGCGGTGCACGCCAGCAGCAACGCCGCCGATGCACCCGCCGTCACCACGATGCGCGCCGGATCGATATCGAGCCCGAACGTGTCGCGGTAGTGCCCGGAAATCGCCTCCCGCAATGTAAGCAGGCCAAGCGCGTTCGTGTATTGCGTGACGCCGCGGCGCAAGGCGTCGGTGGCAGCCGCGATCACCGGTTCCGGCGCCGTGAAATCCGGTTCGCCGATACCCATGTGGATGATGTTGCGGCCCGCGCGTTCCAGCGCCTTCGCTTCTTTCGCCAGCTCCATCACGTAGAACGGTTCGATGGCATCGACGCGCGCGGCATATCGGATAGCTGCGTCGAGCGGCTCTTTAATCAAGTTCATGGTCAAATCTTGTTAGCTGCGTTGCCCGCGGCCTTGCGCTTCGGTCGGCCGTAGTTGAACGGCGAGTTTGTCCAGCACGCCGTTCACGTATTTATAACCATCGGAGCCGCCGAACGTCTTTGTCAGTTCGACTGCTTCGTTGATCACCACGCGATACGGAATGTCCAGGTGATGCTTGAACTCGAACGCGGCGACCATCAGCACCGCGCGTTCGACCGGCGAAAGCTGTTCGAGCGGGCGGTCGAGGCACGGCTGCAATTCGGCGTAGATGGTGTCCGCTTCCTTGATCACGCCGTGCAGGATGGCGTCCAGATGCTCCTGGTCGGCTTTATCGAAACCTTGCGCGCCGCGCAACTGCGCGTCGATCTCGCCGCCGGGCGCGCCCGACAGCAACCATTGATAAAGCCCCTGTGTCGCGAGTTCGCGCGAACGGCGTCGAGCGCTTTTCATGCGCGGTCCTCGTCTTCTTCGTCTTCATCGTCGCCGCCGAGTTGTTCGAGTGCGACCGACAAATTCGCCATTTCCACCGCCACGCGTGCAGCGTCGCGGCCTTTTTCCGTCATGCGGGCAACGGCTTGTTCGTCGTTTTCGGTCGTCAGGACCGCATTCGCGACCGGCGTGCCGAAGTCGAGCGCGATGCGCGAAATGCCCGCGCCGCTTTCATTCGATACCAGCTCGAAGTGATACGTTTCGCCGCGAATCACCGCGCCGAGCGCAATCAGCGCGTCGAATTGACCCGATTCAGCCAGTTTTTGCAGTGCCAGCGGAATTTCGAGCGCGCCCGGCACAGTGACGAGCAGCACGTCTTCACCGATCACGCCGAGCCGTTCGAGTTCTTCCGTGCAGGCGTCCACGAGGCCGTTGCACACCGGCTCGTTAAAGCGCGACTGCACGATGCCGATACGCAGTCCGTCGCCGTCGAGGTTCGGTTGATATTGTCCGATTTCCATTATTTATCCGTTTTCAGTGTGGTGCGGTGTGGTGGTGGGCGCTGGTCAGAGACGGTCGTCAGACCGAGCGCAGATGAGCGATGGACGCGGGATCGGAGGAGTCTGTGGGCGTGGTGGCGGGACAGCCCGGCATGGGAATGAACCCCGTCACTTCGAGGCCATAACCCGACATGCTGCCGAGCTTGCGCGGATTCGACAGCACCTGCATCTTGCCCACGCCCAATTCACGCAGAATTTGCGCGCCGATGCCGTAGGTTTTGAAATCGATCGGGCGGCGCTTGAGTTCAGCCGCTTTGTCTTCGTGTTCAAACGCCTCGAACACATCGATCAGGTGTTCCTTCGTATCGCCGCAATTGAGCAGCACGATGGCGCCCAGATCGCGCGCGGCGATCTCCTTCATGGCGGCGTCGAGCGTCCAGGAGTGCGTGGACGAGTCCACTTCGAGCAGATCCAGCACCGACAGCGGCTCGTGCACGCGCACAGGCGTCTCGCGTTCCGGCGACGGTCGCCCGCGCACCAGCGCGATATGCGGCGAACCGCTTGGCTGATCGCGATACAGCACCGCGCGAAACGCGCCGTGCGCCGTCTGCATGGTGCGTTCGGCGACGCGCTGGACAATCGATTCCGTGCGCGAGCGGTAGTGAATCAGGTCGGCGATTGTACCGATCCGGATGTCATGCAGTTTGGCGAATTCGATCAGATCGGGCAGCCGCGCCATTTCACCGTCGTCGCGAATCACTTCGCAGATCACCGATGCCGGCGTCAGGCCCGCCAATGCGGTCAGGTCGCAGCCGGCTTCCGTATGTCCGGCGCGAACGAGCACGCCGCCCGGTTGAGCCATGATCGGAAACACGTGGCCCGGCTGGACGATATGTTCGGCCTTGGCATCGTGTGCGACCGCCGCCTGGATGGTGCGGGCGCGGTCCGCGGCCGAGATGCCGGTGGTCACGCCTTCTGCCGCCTCGATGCTCACGGTGAACGCCGTGCCGTACTGCGTGCCGTTGCGCTGCGTCATCAGCGGCAGGTTTAACTGTCGGCAGCGCTCTGGCGTGAGCGTCAGGCAGATCAGTCCACGGCCGTGGCGCGCCATGAAATTGATGGCTTCGGGGGTCACGAAATCGGCGGCGATAACGAGATCACCCTCGTTTTCCCGGTCTTCTTCGTCGACGAGAATCACCATCCGGCCAGCTTTCAGCTCAGCGATGATCTCTGGAGTGGAGGAGAGCGTCATTGCGGTGGTCGTCCGGTTTGGGAAAGGGCGTATTTTACGCCACCCGGGTTGGTAGCGCGGGGGATTTGCCGGTTTTGGCCGAGCGTTAGCCATCCGCTCAGCGTTCGGCTAATCCGCAAGCCGCGCAATCGCTTCCAAGTCGGCCGGAAAGCGAATCTGCGAGAAATGCCTTCCCGCCGGAATCGCCTTGCGGTCGATGTCATGCACTACTTGCTCGGCACGTTCAAGTCGTCAACCATTCGGCTCACGGTTGACTCGAGCAATGGCGGCATCGGCAGGTGAGCTTGGTCATGAGAAGGAACAAGTCTTCGTTGTTGTCGATGCCCAGTGCTTGCATCGGATGGTTACCGCTTATGCGACCAGGGGCGCGAAAACTTAGGGAAGCCATTCAATCTATGTCCTTCCCCAATCGGTTTCTATATAATAATCATTATATAGTTCGGAGGACGTCATGCTTACATTCAAGGTAACAACAGTCGGGGCTTCGGCTGGCTTCATTCTTACCAAGGAGGCGATGGCTCGGCTCAAGGTACAGAAGGGCGATACGGTGTATCTCACCGAGGCACCTGAAGGTGGGTATCGGATTACGCCGTACAACCCGGATTTTGAACGCCAGATGAAGCTGGCAGAAGAGATCATGCACGATGATCGCAATATCCTGCGCGCGCTAGCTAAATGACGGCCTGGCGTTGGGTTCGCGCAGATCTGACCTATGCCGTGCATGACCGCCAGCTCGCTGAGCATGGAGGCCTCGATGGCGTCCGCGACAAGGGGGCAGTGGAATCAGCACTGGCTCGGCCTCAAAACCTCGACGTGTACGCAAATGCCGACGCGGCGGCGCTAGCTGCCGCATATGCCTTTGGACTAGCTCGGAATCATGGTTTCGCGGACGGCAACAAGCGGACCGCTTGGGTGATTGCACGTCTTTTCCTTGCAGACAACGGCTATCGGCTGAAGTTTGAGCCTACGGACGCGGTCAGAACCATGGAAACGGTTGCATCGGGTGAACTCGGAGAGGCCGAACTGGCGAATTGGTTTCGCCAACGCATGGTTTGAGGTCGACAGGGAGATCGAGTTCTAAAAGAAGCGCAGCAGTCGGCGTCCAATTGGCGCATTAGAAACGGTGTTTTATAAGATGCCGAATCATTTCAGCGACTTATATCCGTCCTGAGACGTGGACAGAATCCGCTCCACGTATCGGGCGATCAAATCGATCTCCAGATTGACCTTCGAACCGGCCTTCAGATGCCGCAAGGTCGTCACTTCCACCGTATGCGGAATCAGGTTGATCGAAAACTCGCAGCCATCGGGCCGGTCGTCCACGGTATTGACGGTCAGGCTCACGCCGTTCACCGTCACCGAGCCCTTATAAGCCAGATATTTGCCAATATCCCGCGAGGCGAGAATCCGCAACTCGTGCGATTCACCGACCGGCGCGAAACGCGTCACTTCGCCAAGGCCATCCACATGCCCCGACACCAGATGCCCGCCCAGGCGATCGTGCGCCCGCAGCGCCTTCTCAAGATTCACCTCGCCAGGCTCCGACAAACCCGCCGTCTTGCTCAGACTCTCGCGAGAAACATCGACGGCAAATGACGCAGCCGATTTCTCGATCACGGTCATGCACGCGCCCTGAATCGAGATGCTGTCGCCCAGTTCTACATCCGTGAGATCCAGCCCGCCCGAGGCGACCGAAAGCCGCACGCCGGCGTCGGCATCAGTGGCTGAACCCAACGGCGTGATGCCTTCGATGCGGCCGACCGCCGCGACAATTCCTGTGAACATCGTCGAGCTTCCTTGAGTTTTACCTTAAATAACCGGTTTTGCGTCCGTTTCCACGGAGGGCTTCACCACGGCGAAGCGCGCGAGAATTCGCAGGTCGTCACCCATCCGGTCGATTCGATGAAACCGCAAGTGCGGTCGGGCATCGAGCGTATCCGGTGACGCGAAATCGAACATGCCGGGCGCATTGCCAAGCAGGCTCGGGGCGAGATAGATCAGTAATTCATCGACGCACCCTTCGCGCAGCAGCGATCCATTCAACTTGTGGCCGGCTTCCACGTGCAGTTCGTTGATGCCGCGATCGGCGAGAATGCCGAGCATGGCGGGCAGATCGACCTTGCCGTGCTCGTTTGTCAGCGGCGTATATTCGATACCGCGTTCTCGCAGCGCCGCGGCTTTCTCAGGATCAGGCTGTGCGCCGCAAAATACCCACGGCGGCGCGCCTTCCAGAATCTTGGCGTCAAGCGGTACGTCGAGACGGCTATCGATCAGCACCCGCTGCGGCTGGCGCGGCGTATCGACGGCACGCACGGTCAGTTGCGGATCGTCCTCGCGCACCGTGCCGATGCCCGTCAAAATCGCGCACGCCCGCGCTCGCCATGCGTGACCATCGGCGCGTGCTGCTTCGCCTGTAATCCATTGGCTCTCGCCGCTCGGTAACCCCGTGCGGCCGTCGAGCGTGGCCGCGACCTTCATGCGCACCCACGGACGTCGGCGCGTCATGCGCGACACAAAACCGATGTTCAACTCATACGCCTCGTTGGCCAGAAGGCCGCAGCGCACATCGATACCGGCATCGCGCAGAATGGCGAGCCCGCGCCCGGAGACGGCCGGATTCGGATCTTCCATCGCGGCTATCACTTTCGTGACCCGCGCGTCGATCAGCGCATGCACGCACGGCGGCGTGCGCCCGAAATGGCTGCACGGTTCGAGCGTCACGTAGGCGGTGGCGCCGCGCGGATCGTGACCGCGCGCCCGCGCATCTTTCAACGCGCGAATCTCGGCGTGGTCCTGGCCGGCCGGCTGCGTGAAACCTTCGCCAATCACATCGCCGTCTTTCACCAGCACGCAGCCGACGCGCGGATTCGGCGTCGTCGTGTACATGCCGCGCGCGGCCAGCGCCAGCGCGCGCTCCATGTGCGAGAAATCGGTCTGCGAGAACATGGCGGCGGCCTTTAAGCGGCGAGGCGCGCGAACGCGCCGCGAGCGGCGTCGAGCGTCGCGTCGATCACGCCGTCGTCATGGACGATCGATACGAAACCCGCCTCATACGCCGACGGCGCGAAGTACACGCCGGCATCGAGCATGGCGTGGAAGAACGCGTTGAAGCGCTTCGTGTCGCCTTGCGTGACTTCGGCAAAGCTCGCCGGGACGCGCTCGGCGAAATACAGGCCGAACATCCCGCCGATGGCGTCCGCCGAGAAGGGCACCTTGGCTTGCCTGGCGACGGCAACGAGGCCATCGGTGAGGCGGCGCGTTTGCTTCGTGAGCGTGTCGTAGAAGCCCGGCGCCTGGATCAGTTGCAGCGTTTTCAACCCGGCTGCGACCGCGATCGGGTTCCCCGACAACGTGCCCGCCTGATACACGCCGCCGAGCGGCGCGAGATGCGCCATGATGTCCCGGCGCCCGCCGAACGCCGCTGCCGGCATGCCGCCGCCGATCACCTTGCCGAGGCACGTCAGGTCCGGCTTGATGCCGTAGACCTGCTGCGCGCCGCCGAGCGCCACGCGAAAGCCGCACATGACTTCATCGAAGATCAGCACGGCGCCGTGCTCATCGCAACGGTCGCGCAGGGCTTGCAGGAATTCGGGCGTCGCTTTCACAAGGTTCATGTTGCCGGCGACCGGCTCCACGATCACCGACGCGATTTCAGCACCGAACGCGGCAAACGCTTCGTTAAGCTGTTCCACATTGTTGTATTCGAGCACGGTGGTGTGCTTGGCGATATCGGCGGGAACGCCTGCCGACGTGGGATTGCCGAACGTCAGCAAACCCGAGCCCGCTTTCACGAGCAGGCTGTCCGCGTGACCGTGGTAACAACCCTCGAACTTCACGATCCGGTCGCGCTTCGTAAACCCGCGCGCGAGCCGCAGCGCGCTCATGGTCGCCTCGGTGCCGCTCGACACCATGCGAACTTGTTCTATCGATGGCACCAGCTTGCAGATCTCTTCCGCAATCTCGATCTCGGCTTCAGTCGGCGCACCGAACGAAAACCCGTTCGCGAGCACGCGCTGGACGGCTTCCAGCACTTCCGGATGAACGTGGCCGAGGATCATCGGCCCCCAGGAACCGATGTAGTCGATGTACTGCTTGCCATCGGCATCCCAGAAATACGGACCTTGCGCGCGTTCGATGAATCGCGGCGTGCCGCCAACCGAACGAAACGCGCGCACCGGCGAATTCACGCCGCCGGGAATGGTTTTCTGGGCGCGTTCGAAGAGAGCTTCATTTCTGGACATGAATGGACCTGCGCTGGATGACGGGTTCTGCGGAGAAGGGCTGCGGGCGCCGGTTTCTGTAAGACCGGATGCTGATCCGGCGCGTCGGCGCGGCTGCAGGAAATCAAGATGAAATTGTACCGGAGTCGTCTGGTTCGAGCCTGCGATGGTCGATTTTTGCGCCACTTTGGGGCGCATCGCGGTAAAGACGGCAAAAGCGTGGCGCGTACAATGCTGACTGTTGTAAGGCTTCCTTTAAGCCGTTCGCTTACAGGCCGGGTGTGATCGTTGCGGGGTCTTTCGCACTCGTTTTACCGCTCGCCGGCAGCGAAAACCACTCATCTACTCCCGTTCCCTTTTCGTCTCTCATGCCCGAAATCATCAAGCGCCGTTCCGATCGCCGACTGATCCTTCTGCTCGGCGCGTTGGCGGCGTGCGGTCCGCTGTCCATCGACATGTATCTGCCGAGCCTGCCGGCTCTTGCCGCCGCGTTCGGCACGACCGCCGCCGCCGCGCAGATCACGCTGACCAGTTTCATGCTCGGGTTTTCGCTCGGCATGCTCGTGTACGGCCCGCTCTCCGATGCCTACGGCCGCCGCCCCGTGCTGCTTGGCGGAATCGTGTTGTACACGATCGCGAGCGTAGGCTGCGCGCTGTCGTTTTCCATCGATTCGCTGGTGTTGATGCGCTTTCTGCAAGCGCTCGGCGCGGGCTCGGCGTCGGTGCTGGCGCGGGCGATTGCGCGCGATGCCCACGCACCTTCTGATGCGGCCCGCGTGCTCTCGATGCTCGCCATCGTTACATCGATAGGACCGCTGCTCGCGCCGTTGATCGGCGGGCAATTACTGTTGCTGGGCGGCTGGCGCGCGGTGTTCGTCACGTTGACGCTGTTCGGTACGCTCTGCGCGGTGACCACGTATTTGCGCGTGCCGGAAACCTGGCCGCGCGAGAAGCGCGCGACATCGGCGCTCGGGCGCTCGTTCGCCGCCTACGGCCGCCTGCTCACCGATCCCGTCACGTGGGGCCACGTGCTGTGCGGCGGCATGGCATTCGCCTCGATGTTCGCGTACATCACCGCGACGCCGTTTGTTTATATCGACTACTTTCATGTGAAGCCGCAGCACTACGGGTTTTTCTTTGGGCTGAACATTATTGGAATCATCGGCTGGAACGTGGTGAACACGCGGCTGGTCGGGCCGCTCGGATCATTGAAACTGATCTCGATTGCTTCGTTTGTCAGCGTGATCGCGGCGTTGGCGACGGCGTTCGTGTGTATTACCGGGATCGGCGGCTTGTGGTCGATCGTCGCCTGTTTGTTCTTTGTGGTCGGCGTGGTGGGGTTGCTATCGGCGAACTGCACGACGGATTTGATGCATCGCTATCCGCACAATGCGGGCGCGGCGGCCGCAGTGTTCGGCGCGGTGCAACTGGCGCTCGGCGCGCTGGCCAGCCTCGCGGTCGGGATGCTGCACGACGGTACGCCGAAGAGCATGGGAATTGTGATCGCCGTAACTGGCGTGTTGACGTTCGTCGGCCGGACGCTGGTGTTGCGCTGGCATGGAACGCCGGTGCGGGCGAGCCGCGCGGGATGAAGTTGTCCCGCGCGCCTCACGTGGATTAATCGCCGCCCACCATTTGATGCAGGAACGTGAACGCCGTCGCTTCCACCCGCGCGATGCTTTCCGCCTCCACGCCTGCGCCGTGACCGCCATCGCGGTTCTCGAGATACCACACGCGCTCATGTCCCAGCGCCTGCATGCGGGCCGCCATCTTGCGGGCGTGGCCGGGGTGCACGCGGTCGTCGGTTGCTGACGATGTGAACATCGCCGGTGGATACGCCACATCGGCCTTGACGTTCTGATACGGCGAATAGGTCATCAGGAAGCGCAGGTCGTCGGCTTCGTCGGGATCGCCGTATTCATCAATCCACGATGCCCCTTGCAACAGCAAATGAAAGCGCGCCATGTCGAGCAACGGCACCTCCGACAACACCGCGCCGAACAATTCGGGGCGCTGGATCAGCATGACGCCCGTCAACAAGCCACCATTGCTGCCGCCGCGAATGGCGAGTTGCGCCGATGTCGTCACGCCCGATGCCACCAGCGCTTCTCCAACGGCGATGAAGTCATCGAAGGCGACCTGGCGTTTCTCGCGCTGCGCCGCCTGATGCCAGTCCGGTCCGAATTCCCCGCCGCCACGAATGTTCGCGACTGCGTACAACCCGCCGCTTTCCAGCCACGCGATGCCCGTGGTCGCGTCGTAATGCGGATCGAGCGCGACTTCGAAACCGCCATATCCGTAAAGCAGGCAGGGCGCTGATTGATGACCTCGAACGTTCGCTTCGCGGCCGATCAGCCAGTAGGGAATCTCGACGCCATCGGGCGCAATCGCATGACGCCGTTCCGCGATAAGGCCGGTGGTATCGAATTGGGCTGGAAGGCGCGCAAGAAGCCGCCATTCGCTTTCCGGTTCAGCGAGATCGGCGTAATAAAGCGATGGCGGCGTCAGGAAATGTTCGACGTGAACGAGCACGGTGTCGTCGCGTTCACTGTCGATGGAGTCCACATACGACTGGCTCGCGGCGGGCAACGCGAAGTCGCGGCGGCCCCAGTCGCCTTTGAGATCGGCCGGCGGTGCGAGCAACGCCACGCGCGGCGAGCCGTCATCCATTTGCGACACGATCAGCCATTGCTTCGTGAAGTCGATATCGGCGAGGACACTGCGGCCCGAGGGCGTGAACAGCACGGTGAAATTGCGCGCGCCTTTCAGGAATTCATCGCGGCGGATGACGAGCAGCGAACCGCCGGGATAACTTGCCGCGCCTGTTTTATATGCCTCGCGCGGCGTGACGAACAGCCAGCCGTTCCAGTGCTCCAGTTCGGCGTGCGGCGGGACATCGTATTGCTGCCACTCGCCGGTGGTTTCATCGAGCCAGTATTGCAGCGTCTCGAAGAACGAGGTCGCGCGCGAGGCGAGATGCAGCTTCTCGATCGGATCGTAATCCACGCCCGCCGAGACATCGCGGCGCTTGCCTTCGAAGACGATGGGGGCATCGGCGAGAGGCGTGCCTCGCTTCCATTTGCGGGCTTGGCGGGGGAAGCCGGAGGTCGTCAGCGCGGGTTTCTTACTGTGCGCGCTATCGTCCCAGCCGACGTAAGCCGTATCGCGATCGATCCAGGAAATGCCGTGCTTGCCGACATCGGGGAGCTGGAAACCGTTTTCCACGAAGCGGCGTGACTCGATGTCGAACTCGCGGACCATGCACGCGTCCGACCCGCCCGGGGAAAAGCTCACCAACGCGCGGTCCCAGGTCGGGTAGAGCATGTCGAAGTCGTGGAGCGCCCAGCGGATGCCGTCTTTGGCGGCTGTCGTGTTCAAGTCGATCTGGTCGACATCCAGGATGATTTGCCATTCTGATTTGCCTGCGAGCCATGCGGCCCAAGGCGTGCGGCGCACGATGCCCAAAGGGTTCTGCTCATCCTGCCAGGTGTTGTAGCCCCAGTCGCCGTAGCGCGAGCAGGAGACGATACGTTCTTGTGAGGTGTAGGCCTTAGCCAGGCGTTTCGTGAGTTTGTCGGTGTCGGGGGTTTTGCCGAAGGCATCCGTTGTGCGCGTGTTTTCGGCGTTGACCCAGGCGTCGACGCGGGCGTTGTCGAGCGCTTCGAGTTCGATAAAGGGATCGGTCCCGTCGGCGATGCGCCATTCGAGGTCGGGATGTCGGCCGAGGAAAGAATCTGTCATGTCGAGAGCGGAACCTGCTTTGGTTGCCGATGCGCACGCGTAGCGAGCGACGGCCTGTTCGGGAATTCGGAAGGGGAATTGTGCCCTACGACGCGTCGGCGGCCATTATTCGATGCAGGCGCAGCCCGCTCCTAAACAAAAAAGCCGCGCAGCCCTCTCGGTCTGCGCGGCTTCATCCAACCTAATAATTCTCAAGCCAACCGTTCTTCCGTCTTCGAATCGAACAACACCGCCTTCGATACATCGAACAACAGCGTCATAGTCGTCAGCGGTTGCGGATTCGATGCCGGGTGCACCCGGCTCACCACGCGTTTCCCATTGACCTGCGCAAAAACCAGCGTATCCGGCCCGGTCGGCTCGATCACGTCGATCTTCACCTCAATCGGCTGCAACCGCGCATCTTCGAGATTATGCGCACCGCGCGCATCGGTGATCCGCTCTGGACGCAGCCCAAGAATCACATTCTGGCCAACCTTGCTGCGCACCGCAGCGGCATCGAAGGGCAGATTCAGCACAGTACGCGTCACGCCCGTATCAATCTCAAGCCCGATACCCGACCCGGCATCGACCAGCTTTCCATCGATAAAATTCATCGGCGGCGCGCCGATAAACCCCGCCACGAACAAATTCGCCGGCGAATCATAGATTTCCTGCGGCGCGCCAAACTGCTGCACCACGCCATCCTTCATCACCGCAATCCGGTCGCCCAGCGTCATCGCTTCAATCTGGTCGTGCGTCACGTACACAATCGTCGTACCGAGGCGCTGATGCAGCAGCTTGATTTCCGAGCGCATTTCAATGCGCAGCTTCGCATCGAGATTCGACAGCGGTTCATCGAACAAGAACATCACCGGATCGCGCGCCAGCGCACGGCCCATCGCCACGCGCTGACGCTGGCCGCCCGACAACTGGCCAGGTTTGCGATCGAGCAAATGCTGGATCTGCAGCGTATCCGACACGCGCGTCACAATCGCCTTCTGCTCGTCCTTCGGCACCTTGCGAATATTCAGCCCGAACGAGATGTTCTCGCGCACGGTCATCGACGGATACAGCGCGTACGACTGGAACACCATCGCAATGTCGCGATCCTTCGGCGAGAGGTTATTCACCGTCTTGCCGTCGATCATGATGTCGCCCTTGGTGACCGTTTCCAGCCCGGCGATCATATTGAGCAACGTGGACTTCCCGCAGCCCGAACCGCCGACGAGGATCAGGAACTGACCATCCTCGATGTCGATGTTCACGCCCTTCAGAACGGGCACGCCGTTCGCATAAGTCTTGTACACGTCACGGATAGAAAGGCTTGCCATGCTGTGAATCCTCTAGTGTCTCTCGCGCCGAATTAAAGTTCTTCCGCGCTTCAGTTGATCTTCTGGCGCGGCGCCCGTCAGTGAACGAGGCGCCCGCGCAAATCAGCCCTTCACCGCGCCCGCTGTCAGGCCGCGCACGAAGAAGCGGCCGGCGACCATGTAGACGAGCAGGGTGGGCAGGGCGGCAATGATCGCAGCAGCCATGTCGACGTTGTATTCCTTCACGCCCGTCGATGTATTGACGAGGTTGTTCAGGGCGACGGTGATCGGCATTGAATCAACGCCGGAAAACACGATACCGAACAGGAAGTCGTTCCAGATCTGCGTGAATTGCCAGATCAGGCACACCATGAAAATAGGCAGCGACACAGGCAGCAGGATCTTCGTGAAGATGGTGAAGAAACCCGCACCGTCGATACGCGCCGCCTTCACGAGTTCGGCCGGAATACTCACGTAGAAATTGCGGAAGAACATGGTGGTGAACGCAATGCCATAGACCACGTGTACGAGCACGAGACCGGTCGTGGTATTGGCGAGTCCCAACATGCCTTGCAAACGCGCCATCGGCAACAGGATGGCCTGGAACGGAATGAAACAGCCGACCAGCAAGATCGTGAACACGGCGTCAGCGCCGCGAAAACGCCAGTGGGTGAGCACGTAGCCGTTGAACGCGCCGACTATCGACGAGATCAGCACGGCCGGGATCACCATGCGCACGGAGTTCATGAAGAACGGTTCCATGCCGTCGCAGCGCACGCCGGTACACGATTGCGACCAGGCCTTGACCCACGGTGCGAACGTGAACGACGTAGGCGGCGTGAGCAGGTTGCCGGAGCGCAGCTGGTCGAGGTCCTTGAAGGACGTCGAGAGCATGACGTAGATCGGGAACAGGAAATACAGGGCAAAGAGAACCAGCGCCGCATAGATGACGGCGCGGCTGATCGTCATCTTAGAGTCCATTGCGCGTGCTCCTCGATTCCAGATACATGAGCGGCACGAGCACGGCGACGACGGTGGCGAGCATCATCATCGACGAGGCGGCGCCCAGGCCCAGTTGTCCGCGATTGAACGAAAACGTGTACATGAACATGGCAGGCAAGGAAGACGATGTGCCCGGACCACCGGCGGTCAACGCGACCACGAGGTCGAAGGTCTTGATGGTGATGTGGCAGAGGATCAGCAGCACGGAGAAGAACACCGGCCGCATGCTCGGAATCACAATTTTCCGATAAATCCTCGGCAACGAAGCGCCGTCCATCTGCGCGGCCTTGAAGATTTCCGCGTCCACGCCGCGCAAACCGGCAAGGAACAAGGCCATGACAAAGCCGGTGGATTGCCACACGGCCGCGATCACCACGCAGAAGATTGCTTTGTCGGGGTTGCCGAGCCAGTCGAACGAAAAGCTCGTCCAGCCCCAGTCGTGGAAAACCTTCTCCAGCCCGAGGCCCGGATTCAAAATCCATTGCCACGCGGTGCCCGTCACGATGAACGACAACGCCATCGGATAAAGAAAGATCGCGCGCAACGCGCCTTCATTGCGGATCTTCTGATCGAGCAGAATGGCGAGGAACAGCCCGAGTCCGACGCAGATCGCAATAAACGGAATGCCGAACCAGCCGAGATTCGCAGCCGATGTCCACCAGACGTCGTTGTTGAACAACTCGGTGTATCGCTGGAAGCCGGTGAATTCGTAGCGCGGCATCAATCGCGAATTGGTCAGCGAAAGCCAGCCGGTGATCAAGATAAAGCCGTAGACGAACACGAGCGCAATCAACACGCTGGGTGCGAGTACGAGCTTCGGAATATATGTGTCGGCAAGCGCCGCCATAGGCGACGTGCGGCGAGGTGGGGTGCGCGAGGTCTTGCTCGCGATACCGCTAGGGGAGGCAGCCACTTCTCGACTCCTGAAAATTTGCCGGCAAGAGTCTCAGGCCGGAACAGGGATGCAGCGGTTCTTACGCCAACGTCGCGCTTTGAAACTTGTGCTTGGGAACGCTTTGAAACTCGTGCCGGGCGCGCCCAGGAAACAGAGCGCGCCCGGTGACGCTCTAAAAAGCTTACTTCGTCTTCGCTGCGTTCGCGAGAGCTGCAACTGCGCTCTTCGAATCTTGCGTCGAGTTCATGAACTTCGTCACGACGTCGGTGATGGCACCCGCCGTTGCGTCGCCTTGCGCCATGCCGTGAGCCAGCGACGGCACATAGCCGCCCGACTTGATCGCGGTTTGTTCATCGGCGTACGACTTCTTCGCGCAATCGTCGAACTTGGCCATCGACACGCCCAGGCGAACCGGGATCGAACCCTTGTTCAGGCTGAACTGCTCCTGGAACTCAGGCGTCATGATGGTCTTGGCCAGCGCCAGTTGACCCGGCGTGGCTTCCTTCGCGCCCTTCTGCTGGAAGAACACGAACGAATCGACGTTGAACGTGTAGGCCTTTTCCGTGCCCGGAACCGCTACGCAAACATAGTCCGTACCGGACTTCTTGTTCGCGCCGGCGAATTCGCCCTTGGCCCAGTCGCCCATGAACTGCATGCCGGCCTTGCCATTGATGACCATGGCGGTGGCGAGGTTCCAGTCACGGCCGGTGCGGCCGTTATCGAAGTACGACTGGACCTTGCGGACCGTGTCGAACACCTTGACCATCTGGTCCGAGCTCAGCGTCTTCGGATCCAGGTCGACCAGCGCCTTCTTGTAGAAGTCCGAACCCTGCGACAAGACCACGTCTTCCCACAAGGTCAAGTCTTGCCACGGCTGGCCGCCCGCTGCCACCGGAACAATGCCGTTAGCCTTCATCTTGTCGGCGACCGCGAAGAATTCCGGCCACGTTGTCGGCACCTTGCCGCCTGCCTTGTCCAGCGCATCCTTGTTGATGTACAGCCAGTTCACGCGATGCACCGAGAACGGCGCGCCTACGTAATGACCGCCCGCGTGCATGATCTTGTCGATTTCCGGCGGCAAGTTCTTCTTCCAGTCGCCTGCTACCGAGTCGATCGGCACGAGCACGCCTTGATCAGCCCATTCCTGGATCAGCGGACCCTTGATTTGCGCTGCCGACGGTGCGTTGCCCGAGATCACTTGCGTCTTCAGTGCGGTCATGGCCGCGGCGCCTGCGCCACCGGCAACTGCGAAGTCCTTCCATGTGTAGCCTTGCTTCGTCATGTCGTCCTTCAACACGCCGATAGCCTTCGATTCACCGCCGGACGTCCACCAGTGCAGCACGGAAACGGCTTCTGCAGCCTGAACCGCCTGCGCCGTCACGCCGCACAACAGACCTGCGGCGCCGAGCGCGCCCATGAGCTTGCGAAATTTCATTGTTTATCTCCTCCTAACACCTGAACAAAAAACGGTTGGCCCCTGATGCTGCCAGGAAGCGATGGCTGGAACATGAACAAGCTTGAAGTGGCCGGAGTGTCGGCGGTGTCGGCGGTGTCAGCGGGATAAGGCCGGCGTGGTCCGGGCAAAAAGCCTCGGGCGCGCCAGTCTGGCCGGCAGACCGAACCTCGGCCGCACGGCTCTCAAGAGATGAGTGTGTCGAATCGCAACTGTTGTCTCCTCTTTTGATTTTTGCCCGTTCACACTGGCGTTGACCAGCGCGACGTGCTTCCAGGGCCTTGCGTGAAGCGGTTCTGACCGCGCCGTGATGTTTCCTCGACGTTGCCCCGACGTGTCCATATGACAAAAGCGTCATCGGCTCAGGTCAATTACCATGCAACTAGACATGAAACTCCGGGAAAACACGCATGTTCTGGTTGACTTAGTGTTTTTTTCCGGGATCACGTTGCCCCTTGATTTGAATTGTAGTTAAACTACAATTCAGTGTCAAAAAAAATTTTATCGGACTACGGTCCTCCTGAACCCTGCGGAGACACATGCAAAACGACTCGAATTTCACCTTTGTTCTGTTCGGCGGAACAGGCGATCTTTCGATGCGCAAGATCCTGCCGGCGCTTTTCGAAGCGCATCGTGGCGGAATGCTCGCGGAAGCCGGGAAGATCGTCGCGGTGGCGCGCACGGCCGAAGATCGCGATGCCTACTTGAGCTGGATGGACGAACACGTCAAACCGCACGTATCGAAGAATGGTGTCGACGACACCGTGTGGAAGAGTTTCCTTGCGCGCATCGTCTATGTGAGACTCGATCTCGGCAAGCCGGAAGACTTCAAGCTGCTGCGCGACGCGGTGGCCGAACATGGCGGCACGCGGGTGTTTTATCTCGCGACAGGGCCGTCGCTGTTCGTTCCCATCTGCCGCGCGCTCGCCGATGTCGGCCTGAACGAAAACGCGCGGATCGTGCTGGAAAAGCCGCTCGGCTATGACCTGAAGTCGTCGCAGGCAATCAACGATGCGGTCGGCGAGATCTTCCAGGAAGAGCAGATCTACCGGATCGATCACTACCTGGGCAAAGAGCCGGTGCAGAACCTGCTCGCGCTGCGCTTTGGCAATGCGCTGTTCGAACCGTTGTGGCGGCGCGAATGGGTGGAAAGCATCCAGATCACGATTGCGGAAGAACTCGGCGTGGAAGCGCGCGGCGATTTCTACGACAACACCGGCGCGTTGCGCGACATGGTGCAAAACCACTTGCTGCAGCTGCTTTCCATCGTGACGATGGAACCGCCGCATTCCATGGATTCCGATTCCGTCCGCGACGAAAAGCTGCGCGTTCTGCGCGCGCTTAAACCCGTCGATCCGCGTGACATCAGCAAGGTGGCCGTGCGCGGTCAATATCACGCCGGCGTGATCAAGGGCACGTCCGTTCCGGCGTACGCTACTGAAAAGGGCGTGCGGCCGGAAAGTCACACGGAGACGTTTGTTGCGCTGAAGGTTGAGATCGAGAACTGGCGCTGGGCCGGCGTGCCGTTTTTCCTGCGCACGGGCAAGCGGCTGGCGGACCGGACGGCGGAGATCGTCGTGAATTTCCGGCCGGTGCCGCACTCGGCGCTGGGCGCGAATGCGTTGCGCGCGGGTGCAAACCGCCTCGTGATCCGCCTGCAGCCGAACGAAACCATTCGCCTGTATTGCCTTGCAAAGCAACCCGGCGAAGGCATGAATCTCGCGAGCGTCCATCTGGATCTCGCGTTCGACAAATTCTTCAAGGAAGGGCAGATGGAGGCGTACCAGCGCCTGCTGCTCGACGTGATCAACGGACGTCTCGCGCTGTTCGTGCGGCGTGACGAGCAGGAAGCGGCGTGGCGCTATGTCGAGCCGATCCTGGACGAATGGGCTACCTCGCAGAAACCGCCGAAGCCCTATGCATCGGGCACGTGGGGGCCGGCAGCCGCAAGCGCGATGCTGGCGCAACACGGCACGTGCTGGCTGGAAGAAGAAAATTGAAACAAGAATTGAGACCGCTGTAGCGGGTCGGTAAAACGTGTTCTAAGACGTACGTGCTGTAGACATGTTGCAATCAAAGCCGAGACAAATCCTGTCGCGTAACGCTGAAGCAGTCGGGCGTCATCGCGACGGGCGAATGAAACCAAAACAAGGCAGCATGGAGGAGCAGTGATCGAGCTTCATACTTTTGATGAGCCAGGCGTCCAATCCGACGCGCTGGCACAAGCGGTGGGCGACGCGCTCGCCGCGACGCTCGCGGCTCGCGGAGCGGCGTC
Organism: uncultured beta proteobacterium; assembly: GCA_963708695.1. Taxonomy (GTDB): domain Bacteria; phylum Pseudomonadota; class Gammaproteobacteria; order Burkholderiales; family Burkholderiaceae; genus Caballeronia. The sequence goes on along the minus strand of CAVPTS010000022.1, from coordinate 101,553 downwards.
GGCAGATGCCGCTGTAGCTGGAAACCCTACCCAGCACGCAACGCTTGCCGTGTCAGGCGGCACGAGTCCGAAACCGTTTTTGCAGACGCTTTCGACTCATGCGCTCGACTGGGCGCATATCGACGTCACGCTGGTCGATGACCGCTGGGTGCCGGAAACGGACAACGCCAGCAATGCGCGGCTGGTTCGCGAGACGCTGCTGCAGAACGCTGCGAGCGGCGCGTATTTCCTGCCGCTGGTCGATACCGCCCGTCCGCTGGACGCGCACATTGCCGATCTGAACGCCGATGCCGCAGCGCCGCGTGCCGGACGTCGCCGTGCTCGGCATGGGCGAGGACGGCCACACCGCGTCCATTTTCGCCGATGCCCCCGAGTGGGATTTCGCCATCACCACGCCGGACCGGTTTATCTCGGTTCATCCGGGCAGCGCGCCGCATGCGCGTGTTTCGTTGTCCATGTCCGCGCTCAAAGACGTCACGCAGCTTTTCCTGTTCATCAGTGGCCAGAAGAAGCTTGACGTATTGAACGCCGCGCTTGCCGCACCGCAAAAAAACGCCATCTCCACGTTGGCTAACGCTCAGGGAGTCAGGCTCGATGTCTACTGGTGTGCAAAGTAAGGCCGTAACGGTAGCGGCCGGAAGCCAGCACGCCTGACGGACCTCGGCTTCTGGCCGATATTGGCGGCACGAACGCGCGTTTTGCGCTTGAAACGGCGCCGGGCGTGATTGGCGAAATCCGCGTGTATCCCGGCAAGGACTACCCGGGCATTGCAGAAGCGATGCAGCAGTATCTGAAAGACACGAAGGTCAGTCGCGTCAACCACGCGGCCGTGGCGATTGCGAATCCGGTGGACGGCGATCACGTCGCGATGACCAATCACGACTGGAGCTTTTCGATCGAAGCGACGCGCCGGGCGCTTGGCTTCGATACGCTGCTGGTCGTCAACGACTTCACTGCCCTGGCGATGGCGCTGCCCGGCCTGACCGATGCCCAGCGTGTGCAGGTGGGCGGCGGTTCACGTCGGCAGAACAGCGTGATCGGCTTGCTTGGGCCGGGCACGGGCCTGGGCGTATCCGGCCTGATTCCCGCCGATGACCGCTGGATCGCGCTCGGCAGCGAAGGCGGCCATGCGAGCTTTGCGCCGTCGAATGAGCGGGAAGACATCGTCATGCGGTTTGCGCGCAAGAAGTTTCCGCATGTCTCGTTCGAACGCGTGGCGGCGGGTCCGGGCCTTGTTGCTCATTTATCGAGGCGCTGGCCGAGCGCGACGGCTTGAACGTGCCGGACGATCTTGAATCCTCCGGCATCACGGAGCGCGCGCATGCGGGCGAGCCGCTTGCGCTTGAAGCGGTCAATTGTTTCTGCGGCATCCTCGGCACATTTGCCGGCAATATCGCGGTGACGCTGGGCGCGTTGGGCGGGATATTTATTGGCGGCGGGGTGGTATTGAAGCTGGGCGACTTGTTCACGAAGTCGCCGTTTCGCGAGCGATTCGAAGCGAAAGGGCGCTTCCAGCAGTATTTGTCGAGCGTGCCCACGTTCATCATCACGGCGGAATATCCGGCGTTCCTGGGGGTATCGGCGATACTTTCCGAGCAGTTGTCGAATCGCGCGAACGGCGGGTCATCCGCCGTATTCGAGCGTATCCGCCAGATGCGCGATGCATTGACGCCGGCCGAACGCCGCGTGGCTGATCTTGCGCTGAATCATCCGCGTTCGATCATCAATGATCCGATCATCGATATTGCGCGCAAAGCCGACGTGAGCCAGCCGACGGTGATTCGCTTTTGCCGATCGCTGGGTTGCCAGGGCTTGTCCGATTTCAAGTTGAAATTGGCGACGGGTTTGACCGGCACGATTCCGGTGAGCCACAGCCAAGTACATCTTGGCGACACCGCCACGGATTTCGGTGCGAAGGTATTGGACAACACCGTCTCCGCGATCCTGCAGCTTGCGCGAGCATTTGAATTTCGATCACGTGGAACGTGCCATTGACATTCTCAATGGTGCGCGGCGAATCGAGTTCTACGGGCTGGGCAATTCGAACATCGTGGCGCAGGATGCGCACTACAAGTTCTTTCGCTTCGGTATCCCGACCATTGCTTATGGTGACCTGTACATGCAGGCGGCGTCGGCGGCGTTGTTGGGCAAGGGCGATGTGATTGTGGCGGTATCGAAATCCGGGCGCGCGCCGGAGTTGTTGCGTGTGCTTGAAATAGCGATGCAGCAGGGCGCAACCGTAGTTGCCATCACCTCGAGCAACACGCCGTTGGCCAAGCGGGCGACGGTGGCGTTGGAGACGGATCACATTGAGATCCGTGAGTCGCAGATGTCGATGATCTCGCGCATTTTGCATCTTGTGATGATCGACATTTTGGCGGTAGGCGTGGCGATCCGTCGAGCGTTGCCGGACGCGAGTGCAGACGTAAGTGAAGCGATGGCGAAGGTGCGTGAAGCGGGAGACGACGATACGGGCGCGGTGCTGGACTGGCTGAGCCATGGAGCGGCGGGCATAGCCCGGGATTAAACCTGGATAGGCAGCAGCAAAAAAAGCCGCCGATGCGAGGTTCGCATCGGCGGCTTTTTGCGTTTGGGGTTTAGATTTGGATAAGAGCGATGTATCGAGGTGGAAGGTCACGCAAGACGGAGAATTTGAAAACGGGGCGGACCCAAGATTTAGTGGGGCGTATGAACTTGCCCGAGAGCACTGGTGGCGAAGCGTGGGGATGTAAGGATTCGCGAGAAGGAGGGTTTCAACGCAGCGTGGCTCTAGCGAGCACCGTGCTACGGGGGAACCAAAAGCAGTGGTCTGCACGCTGGGGACACTTAATACAGATTGTGGGGAGGCGTTTTCTTTGCTTCGTTTCTTTGTCGCCGTTGGACAAAGAAATGAAGTGCCGCCACGCACAGTGGCTAATAGTGATAAAAAATTTAGCTTATATATAACCCGAGCTAACGTAAGCAGCAGCAACCCTGCATTGACCCCGACCACCGCCGCTAGCAAGCCCCCAAAAACCCCCGAGTGCCAACGCCAACGCTACGGACAGTGGCTAATAGTGATAAAAAATTTAGCTCACATAAAACCGGCACGAACGTAAGCAGCAGCAACCCAGCACTGACCCAGTTCAACGGACATAAGCCGCCGTGCCGCCACGCACAGTGGCTAACAGCGATAAAGAGAACAGCTGCGACAAACCGCGCGAAAGCTTAAGCAGCAGCAAAACCCGGCACAGACCCCGACCAACAGGACATGAGTCGACCTGCCTCCACACAAGTGGCTAAAAGTGCAAAAAAATACAGAAACCATAAACCGCGCGAAGGCCCAACAAGCAGCACCCACCCGACACTCACCCCGCAACCGCCAACTCAAGCACCAACCAAACCGTCCACCGGTGCGAACAAAATAAAAAACGGTGCGATGCCCTTTCGGACACCGCACCGATACGCGCCTCTCGCAGCAGCGTGAAAACCTTAAATAGACAAGCCTTTAAAAACTCTCTCTGTCGTTGTTGCTCCGGCTTACGCCGTTCAGATTAGAACGAGTGCTGGATACCTGCGTACACGCCTGTCTGGCTATGACCCGGCAGCGGGTTGTCGGTACTGACCGCCGTGCCCGAGTTGTTCGCATTCAGGCCATAGTTAGCCGCCTTGCTGTTCTGCGCCGTTGCGATCTGGATGTCCAGCAGTGTGCGCTTCGACAGGTTGTACGAACCGCCGACCGTGTAGATCGTCGCGTTGCCCGCGCCGTTGTTGCCGTTCACGTGATACACCGCAGCGATCAGCGCAGCTGCCGGCGTTGCTTGCCACGTCACACCGCCCCATTCGTGATCGAGCGTCGTCGGCTGGCCTGCCAGAACGCCGTTTGCGCCTGACGTACGGACAGCCTGGTAAGCGCCCTGGATCTTGAACTGGCCGAGGAACACGTTGAACATCGCCGTGTATTCGCGCGAAGCCGCGAACACGCCGCTCGCGATGTTGGCCGCGTTGACCGCGCTCGTGTTCGGTCCGTACAGCCACCGTTCGCCGGGTTGCGGATTTCGTCGTACAAGCCGCGAACCTGGAACAGCGACGTCGTGTAGGTGACCTGTGCACCAGCTTCACGGCCTTGCGGCGTCGTGCCGTTACCGTTCCAGTTCGTTGCGTTCGACAGCGCGTATTGACCGTAGAAGTCAAAGCCCGCGATCTTCGGCGACTGGTACGACAAGTTGTTGCTCGATTGCGGCCAGTTGCGGCCACGCACCAGCGAAGCCGACGACCAGTTCGACTGACCGAACGGGTCGAAGTCCCACACGCCGTTAGAGATGAACAGTTCGCGACCCAGCAAGAAGGTACCGAACTGGTCGTTGGCGACACCGACCGTCGCCCAACGATTGAAGAGGCCGCCGCCGCCCGGGCCTTGACCCGTCATGGTGTTGAAGCTGCCTTCCAACTGGAACACGGCCTTGTTGCCGCCACCCAGTCTTCAACGCCCTTCATACCCCACAGGCTGGTACCCCAGTCGCCGCTTTCTGCGCGGAAACGGTGTCGTGCTGCCGGTTGCAGCGCCGCTGGACAGCCGAGGCCGTCGGCACGCCCGTCATGTATTCGAGGCCGGCGTCGAGCCGGCCGTACAGCGTCACGCTGCTTTGGGCGTGAGCAGCAACGCCGACCGTCAGCAGCGAAGCCGCGAGCAAAGCTTTCTTCATCATCTCCTCCAACCCTGTCAAAAATAGAAGCCCAAGTGCGGCGGTATTGGTCCGGCGCCAGCGCACCGAACCGGAAACTATTGAGAGGGAGACACGCCAGAGGCCGGGTGTCCGTGACGTCCGGCAGGTCCGTTGACTGACCGCTCGCGTCACGACCGACCCCTGGGATCGGTGTCTCCTCTGTTCTTTTTGAAGTAAAACTACTTTTAATGAACTTTGTTTCGCGTACTTTGGTTACTAATTTAGCAAATTACCTTTGTGCCGCCAAAGAAATTTGAAGCTACCCAACTTTCGTGTCTCGAAAATGCAATGGTTGGTGTGTTGCGAGATTCGCACAAAGCTTCGAAAACGTGGCTTAAACCCTTACTGGATAAGGGAATCAGGATCGTGCGGGCTTAACGCTATGGATTGCCACTATTGACGTGCGAAGCGGTGTAGCGGTTAAATGCGGGACGTGTCTTGCGGAAACAAGGACGTGTTTAGACAGATGAGCAAACTAAAAAAGGCGCCCTTCAAGGGCGCTTTTAATACTGCTTGTGACTGCTACGTCGTAGTTTTATGTTCAAACCGCTACTTGAGGCTGCCGGACAGGAATTGCTTGAGCCGTTCGCTGCGGGTGTTCGCGGAAGACGTCGTCCGGATGGCCTTCCTCTTCGATGCGCCCCTGATGCAGGAACACCACGTGGTTCGACACGTTGCGGGCGAACGCCATTTCGTGCGTCACGACGATCATCGTGCGGCCTTCCTCGGCGAGCGTCTGCATGACCTTCAGCACTTCGCCGACGAGTTCGGGATCGAGCGCGGAGGTGGGTTCGTCGAACAGCATGACGTCGGGATGCATCGCGAGCGCCCGCGCGATCGCCACGCGCTGCTGCTGGCCGCCCGACAGATGCGACGGATACTGCTTCTCCAGCCGCGGCGCGAGTCCCACCTTCTCCAGATAGTTGCGCGCGCGGTCTTCCGCTTCCTTGCTTCGACAGCCCCAGCACGTTGACCGGCGCCTCGATGACGTTTTCCAGCACGTTCAGGTGCGACCACAGGTTGAAGTGCTGGAACACCATCGACAGCCGGGTGCGCATGCGCTGCAACTGCTTCGGGTCGGCCACTTTCAGCGCGCCGTTTTTGTCCTTGAGCGTGCGCACTTCTTCGCCGTCGACGAAAATGCGGCCCTGGTTCGGCTGCTCCAGAAAGTTGATGCAGCGGAGCATCGTGCTCTTGCCCGACCCGGACGAGCCGATGACGCTGATCACGTCGCCGGCTTTCGCCGTCAGCGACACGCCCTTCAGGACTTCGTTGTCGCCGTACTGCTTGTGGAGGTCGTCGACGAAAAGCTTTTGCTTCGTGGTATTCATTGTGTGCCGGGTCCTTGAGGCTTATTTACCCTGCGGCCGCAAGTAGGCGAGCCAGCGGTGCTCGGCGCGGCGGAACAGCCACACGAGCGCGAACGAGATACACAGATAGAGCAGGGCGGCAATGCCGAACGCCTGGAACGACTGATAAGTGGCGGAGTTCACGTCGCGGGCGATCTTGAGGATGTCCGGCACGGTCGCGGTGAACGCGACGGTGGTGGCGTGCAGCATCAGGATCACTTCGTTGCTGTAGTAGGGCAGCGCGCGGCGCAGCGCCGACGGCAGGATCACGCGCCGGTACAGCGTGAACGACGACATCCCGTACGCGCGCGCCGCCTCGATCTCGCCATAAGGCGTGGCCCTGATCGCGCCGGCGAAGATCTCGGTGGTGTACGCGCAGGTGTTCAGCGTGAAGGCGAGCAGCGTGCAATGCATGCCGTCGCGGAAAAACGCGTTGAGCAGCACGTGATCGCGGACCACCTGCAGGCTGTAGAGGCCCGTGTAGCAGAGCAGCAGCTGCACGTAGAGCGGCGTGCCGCGAAAGACGTACGTGTAGACCCACACGCCGCGCGACAGCAACTTGTTCTTCGATACCCGCGCGACCGAGAGCGGAATCGACAGGCAGAAGCCGAGCCCGATCGACACCACCAGCAGCCACATGGTGATGGCGAGGCCGGTGATGCGATAGCCGTCGGTGAAGAGATAGTTGCGCCAGTATTCCTGGATGATTTCGAGCATGGATTCCGCCGCTTGGCTGGGTATTGTGTGGTGTCGTTCTCGGGAGTGCCGGCGGCGCGTTACAAATCCGCCTTTCGCACGCCCGACGAGTAGCGCCGTTCGAGCCATATCAGCACGAGATTCGACACCGTCGTGATCACGAGATAGATCGCGCCCGCGAGCAGCGTGAAAAAGAAGAACCGCAATGTGCCCTTGCCGGCGTCCTGCGAGGCCTTGACGACATCGGCCAGACCGATGATCGATACCAGCGCCGTCGCCTTCACCATCACCTGCCAGTTATTGCCGATGCCGGGCAGCGCGAAACGCATCATCTGCGGGAACATGATCCGCGAGAAGGTTTGCCACGGCGTCATGCCGTAAGCCGCGCCCGCTTCGAGCTGGCCGCGCGGCACCGAGAGAAACGCGCCGCGGAAGGTTTCGGTGAAATACGCGCCGTAGATGAAGCCGAGCACCACGACGCCGGCCACGAACGGATCGATGTCGATCTGATCCCAGCCGAGCACGTCGGTGAGGTTGATTCAGCCAGATCTGGATGCTGTAGAACAGCAGCAGCATCAGCACGAGATCGGGAACGCCGCGCACGAGCGTCGTGTAGATGGTGCCGACACCCGATGAAATCCGGTTTCTCGACAGTTTCGCCGCCGCCCCGATCAGGCCGATCACGAATGCGAACACCAGCGACAAGACCGCCAGCTTGACGGTTTGCCATGTGCCCGAGAGGATAAGCGGCCCGTAGCCTTGCAGAAACATGGTGATTCCTTGATGACGTGCGCGTGGGCCGTGGCCTTCGCTGTTGCCTGTTCCGCCGCGCTTTTTGCCTGAATTCGCGAAAGCCGCCAGTTGCAGCTTGCCTCGGATGTCCGGTTCTTTGCGCCTCTTCTGCGTGATCTTGCTTTTCTTCTCAAGCCGCCGTCATGCTTCGAAGCCAGTCGGCTCCTACCGTGCGCTCCGGGTCTGGTCCGGGCGTTGAAGCAGCGCCGGACTTGACCGACAGTCGTCGGCGGTGCCTATTCTAGATGTCCAAAATTGGTGCGCAGCGTTCGAAAGGCGTTCGAAAAGAGAAAAATTCCGGCATCGACCGTACTGCCCGCGGCGCCATGCGGGGTTTCCCGGCACGTCCTTGTCGTGGCGCAATGCCATGCCCCGCCTTGGCTCCGTTCGCGGCGATCCCGAAAAGGCCGGTATTCTACCCGAAGCCGCCGTGCTTACAGGGACGTGCGCGAAGACTTGCGCCGGGATTCGCCCGACCCGCCGATCCCCGCCCGTAATCCCCCTTGTTGCCGCGATTGCATGCATTTTTGGGACGGTGTGGTGCCCGCGCAGGCGATTGTCCCGGAGGGTGTGCGCCCTTACATTCTCTCCATCGCAACATCACCGGGAGTTCGATATGTTCGAAATTCGACGCGCCAATGAACGCGGCCACGCCAACCACGGCTGGCTCGATTCGTATCACAGCTTTTCGTTTGCCGACTACCACGATCCGAAGCACGTGCATTTCGGCGCGCTGCGGGTGATCAACGAAGACCGCGTCGCGGGCGGGCAGGGTTTTGGCACGCACGGCCACCGCGACATGGAAATCATCAGCTACGTGCTCGAAGGCGCGCTGGCGCACAAGGACAGCATGGGCAACGGCTCGACCATCCGTCCCGGCGACGTGCAGCGCATGAGCGCCGGCACGGGCGTGCGGCACAGCGAGTTCAACGGCTCGGCCACGGAAACCGCGCATTTCCTGCAGATCTGGATCATCCCGGACGCAGCGGGCGACAAGCCGGGCTACGAAGAAAAGCATTTCGACGATGCCGAAAAGCGTGGCCGGCTGCGGGTGATCGCATCGCCGAACGGACGCGACGGCGCGGTGAAGCTGGGTGCGGATGCTGAACTGTACGCAGGTCTCTTCGATGGCGACGAGCGCGCGGAATTCGACGTGCCGGCAGGGCGGCGCGTTTATGTGCACGTGGCGCGCGGCGCGATATCGGTGAATGGCGAAGCGCTTGGTCGCCGGCGACGCCGCGAAGCTGGAAGACGTGTCGAAGGTCACGCTGGACAAGGGCGCCGGCGCTGAAGTCATCCTGTTCGATCTGGCGTAAACGTAAAGGTTGGCGGATCGTTTTTGCTGACGATGAGTCGGCAGAAGGTCTGAAATAAAAGGCCGCGGAAGCAATTCCGCGGCCTTTTTGTTCAGCGTTTCGGTGGTCCTGAATAACGCAGCGCCGTCACGGCTTACAAGCTGAACCGGCTAACCACGCCGGCCCCTTGACACCACGTAGCACTCAGGGCTTGGCCGTCGCCGATGCCCCCGCGGCCGCGCCCGGCGCGCCGTGGTGTTGACTCCAGCGCTGGTGCATCTTTTCTTCGCGCTCATGCATTCTCGCGAAGCGCTGCTTGAGCGCCGTGCTGACCGTGGTCTTCTGCTGGTCGTTCAGCGCGTTGTAGAAGTTGAGCCACGCGGCGCTGGTCTGGTCGCGCAACTGGGCGTTCTGCTGCTCGATCTTCTGATGCGCCGCGTACATGGCGTTCAGATCGAGAATGGGCTGCTGCTTCATCGACTCCATTTGTGCGCGCATCTGCTTGTGGCTTTCGCGCATGGCGTCATGGTTCTGCTTCATGGTGTCCGAGCGCGGCCTGCCACAGCTTTTCCTGGTCCGCGTTGAGATTCAGCTGGCCGTGCAGCTTGTCCAGCTGCTTCTTCATGCGCATTTCCATGCCGTGCCCGTGATGACCGCCGGGGCCGCCGGGAACACCCATCATGCCCGGTCCTCCTGGCGGCGGCGCGTCTGGCGTGGCTGCGCTGGCGGCGTTGACCCCGCCGATCGACAGGGCGAGCGCGGCGGCGGTGATGGCGAGGAATCGGGACTGCTTCAACATGATGTACTCCTTTTTTGTGTTCAAAGCCGATCGGACGGCGCCGTTTCGGTGGTCGCGCCTTCGGTAAGACACAGCGTAGACAGTCGCGGCGGAGCGCGTGTTACGAGCCGTCGCTCCGTTATTACGCCGGTTTACGCGCGCCTTTCGCGGTAACACCCGGTAACCGTTTACGGCGTGTTCGCAGCATCGGCAGCGCCCGCGCAGGCGTTAAACTGCATCGCATGGCTACTCAAATACTTGTCGTCGACGACGACTCTGAACTGCGCGATCTCCTGCGCGACTATCTGGTCCGGCAAGGCATCGAGGTATCGGTGCTGCATGACGCCGGCACGCTCGAACGGCGCCTCGAACGCGAGCGCCCCGACCTGATCGTGCTCGACCTGATGATGCCGGGTGTCGACGGACTGACCGCGCTGCGCAAGCTCCGCGCGTCGGGCGACGACATTCCGGTGATCATGCTGACCGCGCGCGCGGACGACGTGGACCGCATTGTCGGACTGGAACTCGGCGCCGACGACTATCTCGGCAAGCCGTTCAATCCGCGCGAATTGCTGGCGCGCGTGCAGGCCGTGCTGCGCCGTCGCCGCACGATTCCGTCGGCGGCGCCGGAGCAGCGCGAGCCGTTTTCGTTCGGGCGCTTCACGGCTCGACTTCCAGTCGCGCACGCTCCATCAGGACGAGACGCCGCTCACGCTGTCGGGCAGCGAATTCGCATTGCTGAAGATTTTTGTCAATCACCCCATGCGCACGCTGACGCGCGAGCGTCTGCTCGAACTGCTGCACGGTCCGGAATACGACGGCACCGACCGGGGTATCGACGTGCAGGTGTGGCGTCTGCGCCGGATCCTCGAAACCGATCCGTCCACGCCGCGTTTCATCCAGACGGTGCGCGGGCGCGGTTATGTGTTCGTGCCGGACGGCGAGCAAAATGCGCCGGCCCATTGATTCGCTGTTTGGCCGGCTGGTCGTGCTGGTCATCGGCGTGCTGGTGTTGTCGCACGTCGCGTGGTTCGCGGTCATCCGGGTCGAGCGCGATCAGACGCAAACGCGTTATGCGGTAGAAGAAGCCGCCTTCCTGGTCGACGCGGTGCGTCAGCACATCGCGAATTCGCCGGATCAGCCGCTGCCATCGAGCGTGCACGTGGTCGATCCCGACCAGTCCCGGCGTCCCCAAGCCATTACCGACGCTGATACAGATCGCGTGCCGCCGCCGTTTGCGCGGTTTATCGAAGACCTGCGGGATCGTCTGCCCGATGGCACCGACGTCCGCGTCGGCGAGCCGGGTGGTCCGCCGAGCCTGTGGGTGCGCGGCGTCGAAAGACGCCAACTGGATTGTCGTGCCGGTGCAGCCGTTGCGTCCGCCGCGTTCGCGCGACCGCATGCTGCTGTGGCTCGCGATTATTTTCTCCACCGCCGTGATGGCTGCGCTGCTTGCCGCGTGGCAATTACAGACGCCGTTGCGCTCGCTTGCGCAGGCCGTCGGCCGTTTCGGCCGCGGTGAGCCGACTCCGCCTGTGCCGGAACGCGGTCCGCGCGAATTGCGCCAGTTGACCCACGGTTTCAACCAGATGGTGCGCGAAGTGGCGCAGACGGAAAGCGATCGCGCGGTCATGCTGGCGGGCGTCGCGCACGATCTCAAGACGCCGCTTGCGCGTCTTGCGCCTGCGCGCTGAAATGATGGAAGAAGCGAAACTGCGCGACGGCGTGGTGCGGGACGTGGATTCCATGGCGCATATCGTCGACCAGTTTCTGGTGTTTGCGCACGATGGCGCGGATCGCAGCGAACCTGTGGAAGTTGATCAGCAATGCGAGCGGATTGCGCGCAGCTATCGGGCGGTCGCGGCGGGGGCGCAGTCTGTTCAGACCCGGCTTACGGCCGGGCGGGGTTTTGCTTTGCCGGCTGCGACGCTTGACCGCTTGCTGTCGAACCTGCTCGATAACGCTCATGCCTATGGCGCACCGCCGATTGTGATCGAGACGTCGCGTGGGGCGAATGGCTGGATTTTGCGGGTGACGGATAACGGCGGTGGTATTGCTGCGCAGGATCTGGTGAAAGCGAGCCGTCCGTTTGTTCGGCTTGATCCGGCGCGTGGCGGCAGCGGCCATAGTGGGCTGGGGCTAGCCATTGTGGAGCGGCTGGTGCGCCGGGCGGGAGGGGAATGCGACATCGGCAATCGCGAGGAAGGTGGGCTGGAGGTCGCCATGACTTTTCCTTTTGATGTTGTGGCGCGCTCGGTCGAGCAGTTACATGTTGATGGGATGCTCAAACAAGCCTAAGGTTTTTTCGTTCGCACTGTTTGGGGGTTTTGGGGGTTTTGGGGCGCGCGGGGCAGGTTGTTAGTGTTCGCACTTGGGCGGGGTTTTGGGCGCGGGGCTGGCCGGTGGTCGGGGTCGGTGCTGGGTTGTTGCTGCTTACGTTAGCGCGGGTTCAATGTTGGCTAAATTTTTTATCACTATTAGCCACTGTCCGTGGCGGGACTTCATTTCTTTGTCCAACGGCGACAAAGAAACGAAGCAAAGAAAACGCCTCTCCACAATCTGTATTAAGTGTCCCCAGCGTGCAGACCACTGCTTTTGGTTCCCGCGTAGCACGGTGCTCGCTAGAGCGACGGACACTTGAAACCCTCCTTCTCGCGAATCCTGACATCCCCACGCTTCGCCACCAGTGCTCTCGGGCAAGATCAATGGCCCACGGACCAATACGGCCTCACGCGCCTTTACGGGTTGATGGGCTGCGTGATCCGCGCGACCGGTTAGGGCGAGAGGCGCGCATAGCGCGCAATACGTCGGGCGCCAACACCTCTGAAAGCTGGTGAAACGCCCCCGCGCTACGCGCGAACTACCGCGCCCGAAATCAGCACTCACTGGATGGCTTTGCACGAGAGCGAATACGGTGAGGCCGTACTGGTCCGTCGGCGCAGCGAACTTGCCCGAGAGCACTGGTGGCGAAGCGTGGGGATGTAAGGATTCGCGAGAAGGAGGGTTTCAAGTGTTGGTGGCTCTAGCGAGCACCGTTCTACGCGGGAACCAAAAGCAGTGGTCTGCACGCTGGGGACACTTAATACAGATTGTGGAGAGGCGTTTTCTTTGCTTCGTTTCTTTGTCGCCGTTGGACAAAGAAATGAAGTCCCGCCACGGACAGTGGCTAATAGTGATAAAAAATTTAGCTCACATACAACCCGCGCTAACGTAAGCAGCAGCAACCCGGCACCAACCCAGTCCCACGGACATGGAAATGAAGTCCCGCCACGGACAGTGGCTAATAGTGATAAAAAATTTAGCCAACATACAACCCGCGCTAACGTAAGCAGCAGCAACCCGGCACCGACCCAACCCCACGGACATAGAAATGAAGTGCCGCCACGCGCAGTGGCTAATAGCGATAAGAAAGCTAGCCAACATTGAACCCGCGTTAACGTAAGCAGCAGTAACCCGGCACCGACCCGACCACCGCCGGTAGCACGCCGCAAAACCCCGACCGAGTGCGAACGAAAATACCTTGGCTAATAGTGCTAAAACATCCAGCCAAAACAAACCGCGCGAAGGCGCAAGCAGCACCAACCCGCCAACGGCCCATCCGCCCCGCGCCAACCCCAAAACCCAACCCCGAGTGCGAACGACCTCAATCGAACAGGGTATTGAGCGCGGAAGCCGCTTCGCTGTCGACCGTGTTGTACGTCACGGTCGCGGCCTCGAAAATATAATGCGTGGTGTATTTGCCAAACCGCGCCAGGATTTCCTCCTGAATCACTTCAGGCGCGACATCGAGACGCAAATACCAGGCAGTCGAAGAGAGCCGCGTCTGGAACGCACCATACTCGGCCAGCAAGTGATCGAATGCTTCAGCGTCCTGATCGCGGCAGACAATGACCAGATTTCCCTTCATTCACCCCTCCTGATGAACGGCAGATATCGAACTCGAATATCGATAATACCTGCTGTCGTGCCGCTGCCGCACCACGCCTTTCAGCCAACGTCGTCGCCAAATTGCCGTTCTATCTGCCGTTTCAACGTCGCGTCAGGCCGTTTCAGGATGCCGCGGCATGGGCGGCCTGGTGTCGGCCGGACGCACTTCGCTGCGGTCGCGGCCTCCCGATTTCGCCGCGTACAACGCCAGATCCGCGCGCTTGAGGAGATTTTCGGCGGTGTCGCCGTCGCTCAGTTCCGTGATGCCAATGCTCACGCTCAACATGGTGTCGTCGGGGAGATAGGCGCAATGCTCCTGGTTGAAGCGCTTGCGCAGGCGTTCGAGAACCGTGTGGGCATCGGCGAGCGCGGTTTGCGGCAGCAGCAGACCGAATTCCTCGCCGCCCAAGCCGCCCGACGCCATCGCTCGCGCGCAGTTGCTCCTCGCACATCCGCACGAAATGCTCGAGCGCACGGTCGCCGGTCGCGTGGCCGAAGCGGTCGTTCACCTGCTTGAAGTGGTCCAGATCGGCGATAGCAACCGACAGCGGCACGCCGCGCCGAGCGGGCCAGATCGACTTCGCGGCGCAAGGTATCGAGGAAATAACGCCGTGACAGCGCGCCGGTCAACGCGTCGTGACGGGCTTCGGCGGACAGCAGCGTGTTGGCCGACTGCAACTGGTTCGCCAGATGGCGCGTGGCCCGGTGCAGTCGCCGTTCGCGCAGGTACGACACGGTGATCACAATCGCCAGCGCCTCACGCCGAGCGCCGTCAGGAACACCAGCAGCCGGTCGCGCCGCTGATTGCTCACGATTTCGGCCCAGTTCGGCAGCGGATGGACGATATGCGCGGCAAGCCCCGAGTTCAGGCCGGTGCGTTCGTCGTAGAGAGCGGGCGCGGTGCTGTCGCCGGCGGAGAAAAACGCGCGCGACAGCGAAGGCGGCAGCCAGGGCGCGTCCGCCCGCACGCGTTCACCGATGTTCGTAATCCGCAGCGTCTGGAATTCCACCCGCCGATACGCATCGAGCCGCTCGCGCGCGCGACATCCGCAGCACGGGCGAATCCGGCAGCACGCGGTTTTCGAGCTGGCTTTCGTGAGCCATCACGATCACGCCGTTGCTGTCGGTCACGAACGTGCCCGGGCGCGCCACCCAGTGACGCAAGCGGTCGATGCTCACTTTCGCGATCACCGCGCCCACCAGGAAACCGTCGCGATACACCGGCGTGGCGATGAAAATCCCGGGATCGCCGCTCAGCCGGCCGACGCCGTAGGTTTCGTTGAACGCGCCGAGCAGCGCTTTCTGGATATAGCCGCGCGCGCGCATGTCGGTGCCGACAAAGCTGTTCGAGTCGATGGCATTGCTCGACGCCACGCAAAATCCGTCGGTATTGACGACCCATACGATAGTCGAGGCCCGTGAAGCCGCGGGCGTTGCGCAGGAAGTTATCGACTTTGGCGAGCGCCGGCGCGGCGAGCCACTTTGCCCGCCGCTCGGGGTCGGTCATCGACGATTTCGGCGGCGGACACGGTGCGGGTTGCGGCGAGCGCGAGCTGGATCATGTCCATCTCGGCGATAGTGGCCGGAATCGCCCGCGACATGGCGAGGTCGCTGGCAATGATCTGCGCGGTGTTGTCGACGATGGACGCCGCCATTTGGCGTTCCACGCGCATCGAAGTGGCCAGTTCTTGCTGTACCATTCGGTCCGACACCAGCCCGGCGGCAACCCAGCACACGCATGCAAGCAACGCGAAGGCGAGCGTCGCGATCGCACGGTGGATAGGTTGTCTTGTTCATCGATCCTCTGGCCTGTCTGACTGTCCCGCGACCCCGCGCGACGAGCATGTTTATAAGTGTTTTACCGGCACATGAGCATCTTACCGGGCGCGGCCGCGCGCTCCGATGGTACTTCCCCAAGTGCCGTCGCTGAGCGCCGTCGCCGGCGCGAGGCGACATCATGCTTCGTCTGCCCCGTTTGCGGCCGCAGCCTTGCCCGGATTTGACCAGATTTGACATGGTTGACTCCCTTCGCTCAAGCATGGCTCGTGGCCGTACGCTTCGATTGGACGACGTTTTCTCCCGCCCATCAAGTTGTTATCGGCGCGAGCGGGCTTTTCTTAACGGTAAGGTCGGGTTTGTCAGTATTTGGTGGACGGGATCGGACAGTTCGGGGGCCCGGGCGGGTCGCTTACCGGGTCGCTTACCCGATGGCTGCGCTATATAACGAAACGTAAACCTGCCGGCCGAGGTTGTGTCTGAAACAAAGGTTGGTGTAGTGTCGTGCGATTCTGAAATGGTCAAAGTATGTGACGGCCGGGGATGCCGTGCGGGGACGCCGCGGGATCGAGCCGGAATGCCGGATCGACGGGTGGACACGCAGGGCTCAGGGTCGGCAGCGACCCTGCCAACAAAAAAGAATACAGACGCCGGACCACGCCTCTCGCGGGCGAGCCGGCCGCAACAAGCCTCAACGGGGAGGGCGTGTAATGGATTTTGGCTTTAACCTGACTCGCACGGCGAACGCTTCGGCGTGGCGTCTATTGCCGAATCGCTGGGACTTCGTCGCGTTCCCGCTGATCATCTGCGTGCTCGCGCTGACGGCGGTCGGCTTTCACGAGACGCTCGCGCCGATCTCGACGCTGCAGACGCAGGCCATCTCGCTCGATCCGTCGAACCTGCCCGAATACGCGTTGCGCACCACGCTTGCGCATGCTCGCGGCCATGGTGGCATCGCTGATCTTCACGCTGATCTACGGCACGCTCGCGGCCAAGAGCCGGCGCGCGTCCATCGTGCTCGTGCCGATTCTCGACATCCTGCAGTCGGTGCCGGTGCTCGGCTACATCTCGTTCACGGTCACGTTCTTTCTCGCGCTGTTTCCGGGGCGCGTGTTCGGCGCGGAACTGGCGGCGATCTTCGCCATCTTCACGAGCCAGGCGTGGAACATGACGTTCAGCTTCTATCAGTCGCTGCGCACGGTGCCGCGCGATCTCGATGAAGTCTCGCGCGGCTTTCACCTGACCAACTGGCAGCGCTTCTGGAAGCTCGAAGTGCCGTTTTCGATGCCCGGCCTCATCTGGAACATGATGATGTCGATGTCGGGCGGCTGGTTCTTCGTGGTCGCCTCCGAGGCGATCGTGGTCGGCAACCGCACCATCGTGCTGCCGGGTATCGGCGCGTATCTGGCGACAGCGATCGGCGAGCGCAATCTCGGCGCGATCGGCTGGGTGATCCTGGCCATGACCGTCGTGATCCTGGCCTACGATCAGCTCATGTTCCGTCCGCTGGTCGCCTGGGCCGACAAATTCCGCATGGAAAACACGAGTTCGGGCAACGCGCCGGAATCCTGGCTGCTCGACCTGATTCGCCGCACGCGCCTGATTCACCAGTTGCTCGTGCCGGCCGGCTGGATGATCGGCAAGATGGCGCGCGTGCCGCTCAAGCTGCCGTCGCTGCAAGGCATGCGGCTGCCGAAGTTCGGCGCGGCTGCCTTCGCGCTGACGGCACGCGCGGGAAATCGCGTACTTCGTCGCGCATCGGCGACATTGTGTGGGCGGCTATCGTGCTCGCGCTGACGGTGTTCGTGGTGTGGAAGGTGATCGGTCTTCGTGTTCGACCGGCGTGACGTGGAGCGAAGTCGGGCACGTCTTCTGGCTCGGGCTGATCACGCTGTTGCGCGTGATGGTGCTGATCGCGATTGCTTCGGTGATCTGGGTGCCGGTCGGCGTGCTGATCGGCCTGCGGCCCGCGCTGGCCGAGCAAGATCCAGCCGCTCGCGCAGTTCCTCGCGGCGTTCCCGGCGAACCTGCTGTTCCCGGTGTTTGTCGTGGTGATCGTGAAGTTCCACCTGAACCCGGATATCTGGCTCTCGCCGCTGATCGTGCTCGGCACGCAGTGGTATATCCTTTTCAACGTGATTGCCGGGGCGACGTCGTATCCGAACGACTATCGCGAGGCGGCCACCAATTTCCAGATCAAGGGCTGGCAGTGGTGGCGCCAGGCCATCCTGCCGGGCATCTTCCCGTACTACGTCACCGGCGCGATCACGGCGTCGGGCGGGGCGTGGAACGCGAGCATCGTGGCCGAAGCGGTGTCGTGGGGCCATACGAAAATCGTGGCGCACGGACTGGGCGCGTATATCGCGGAAACCACGGCCGATGGCGACTATCCGAAAATCATTCTCGGCATTGCCGTGATGTCGCTGTTCGTCACGCTCTTCAACCGGCTCTTGTGGCGACCGTTGTTCGCGCTACGCCGAAGCGCGCTTGCGGCTGGATTGAAATCCGCTGTGAATCGGCTGGAACCTGCAGAACTGCTGCGAAATCCATGCACGCCCGGCCGCCAGCGGCCACACCATTTTTGTAATCAGCAACACGCGAGCGCTCATGACCACGCAGACGAATCCGACCACTCAAACGCCGCCGATGCCGCCGCGCCGCGGCCAGGAAATCCTGCGCGTCGACAACGTCAGTCGCGGCTTCAACAAGACGCAGGGCGAACTGCTCGTGCTCGAAGATGTCAACCTGACGCTGCACGAAGGCGAGATCGTCGGGCTGCTCGGCCGTTCGGGTTCGGGCAAGTCGACGCTGCTGCGCATCATCGCGGGACTGATCGAGCCGACAGGCGGCCAGGTCACCTATCTGAACGAGCCGCTCGACGGCCCGGCCAAAGGCGTGGCGATGGTGTTCCAGACCTTCGCGCTGTTCCCGTGGCTGACTGTGCTGCAGAACGTGGAAGCGGGGCTGGAGGCGCAGGGCGTGGCCGTCGAAGATGCGGCGCGAGCGCGCGCTGGCGGCCATCGACCTGATCGGTCTCGACGGTTTCGAGAACGCGTATCCGCGTGAGTTGTCGGGCGGGATGCGTCAGCGCGTGGGTTTTGCGCGCGCGCTGGTGGTCGACCCGACGCTGCTGCTGATGGACGAGCCGTTCTCCGCGCTCGACGTGCTGACCGCCGAAAACTTGCGTACCGACCTGCTCGATCTCTGGACGCAAGGCAAGATGCCGATCAAGTCGGTGCTGATCGTCACGCACAACATCGAGGAAGCGGTGTTCATGTGCGACCGGATTCTGGTGTTGTCGTCGAATCCGGGACGCGTGATGGCCGAGATCCAGCGTGCCGTTCAAGCATCCGCGCAATCGTCTCGATCCGGCGTTCCGCCGTCTGGTCGACGACATCTACGCGAAGATGACCGCGCGTCAACTCGGCGAAGAGAAGAAGAAGGGGCTCGAACTGAGCAGCTGGCTGCCGCAGGTGTCGACCAACCTGATGGCCGGTCTGATCGAAACGCTTGCCGCCGATCCGTACCACGGCCGCGCCGACATGCCGGAAATCGCGCGTTCGCTGCATCTGGAAGTGGACGATCTGTTTCCGGTGGCCGAAGTGCTGCAGCATCTCGGTTTCGCCGATGTGCGCGAAGGCGATATTTTCCTGACGCCGCCGGCGCGCGTGTTCGCCGAATTCGGGACGCAGGAACGCAAGATGATGTTCGCCGAGCATCTGCTGCGGCATGTGCCGCTCGCCGCCCGGATCAAGAAGGTGCTCAACGAGCGGCCGGGGCATCGCGCGCCGCGCGTGCGCTTCGAGCAGGAGCTGGAAGATTTCCTCTCCGATAAAGCCGCCGAGGAAACGCTCGACGCGGTGATCAACTGGGGCCGTTACGGCGAGATCTTTTCGTACAACGACCAGACCGAGATTTTCAGCCTGGAAGACGTCGAGTCCTGACGGGCAGAGACAAAAAGGCGCCAATTTCTTGGCACGGCTTTAAAAAAACGCGGCAGTTCCGGAAACGGATGCCGCGTTTTTTGCGTTTACGTGTTGTGGTTTTCTCGCTCTCTCAGAGGGATTGTTTTGGTCATCGCGCGGGTTTCGACCAGGAATGGCTCGATTGCCGACGGCCCCGGCAACGCCCGGAAGCGCTGTTTCATATCGCATCGAAAGCCTGTCCCATTATGGCTTTGAACGTTTCGATACCGCCTCGTTGAAGCGCTTTCCGCAAGATTGCCCAAGCGGAAATCGTGGACTACGCTGGCTCCCCACCGGGCCTTCACCCGTTGACACACCCAGCAAAACTGTCGCTACAGACGGTCGAACACGGCTGGGCAAACGCGTCGTCAACATCAAACGTGGAGACAAAAAAATGCGCTCGCCGTTGCCGTCGACCTGGCTTTTCAAACCAGCTCACCTGACGCGTCTGTCGATTGGCATGACGTGTTTGCTGCGCATTCCATCCGCGCTTGCCGCATGCGATAACACGGGGCCGGCCAGCGGGGAAACTGCCACGTGCAATGCCAGTTTGCCGAATCCATCGACGGTGCCTGTTCTAGCCATCAACGGAAGCGTGGGCGTCACCGTGCTCGTGCTGCCCGGCGCCGGCATCAGCGTGAACAATGACAACGGCATCCGCGTGCGGGATTCAAGCACCGTGATGAATCTCGGCTCGGTTGAAGTCAACGCCGATTCATTCGATGGCATCGCGTCGGCGGGAAGTGCGAACGGCATCGGGCACAACACGCTGACCAACGGTAACGGCGGCTCGATTCATACAACAGGCGCGCGGTCGGACGGCATGTCCAATACCTCGGCGGCAGTCGGGATGGTGAACGCGGCGGGCGGGGTGATCAACACGAGCGGAACAAGCGCGGAAGGGATGCTGGATTTTTCGGCGGCGGGCGGCGGCACACTGACCAACAACGGCGCAATTACGACGTCCGGCGATGGCTCCGACGGCATCGGCGCCACCACCTCCGGCGATGCGCTCGCCAACAACGGCACCATCACGACATCGGGAACGCGTGCCTACGGTCTCTTCGCGAATGGGGGCAGCGCCGGGCCGGGCAACACGACGATGACCAATCACGGGTCTATCGACGCATTCGGATCGAACGGGCACGGCATTGTGTCGCTTGATGCCACGCCGGGACTTGTCACGAACACGGGTTCGATCGTCGCGCATGGGCCGGACGGACTCGGCGCATTTTTCGCGCATACGGTCACCTTCATCAACACGGCCGGTGCGCGCATCGCCAGCGACCAGAGCAATGGCATCGATGCCAACGGCGGCGGTACGTTCACCAACGCCGGGACGATTGCCGGCGGCAACGCAGGCATGTCGGTGGTGGGCGGCGATGCGCTGATCGTCAACAGCGGGGTGATCGAAGGCGGGACAAATCTCGCCATATCGTCCACCGGGCCATTTGTCGTGACCATCACGAACACGGGCCAGATATCGAGTGGAGGCG
Organism: uncultured beta proteobacterium; assembly: GCA_963708695.1. Taxonomy (GTDB): domain Bacteria; phylum Pseudomonadota; class Gammaproteobacteria; order Burkholderiales; family Burkholderiaceae; genus Caballeronia. The sequence goes on along the minus strand of CAVPTS010000022.1, from coordinate 80,773 downwards.
GCGTGGCCGTGTGGACCGACACCGGCGTGAACACCTTCAACATGGACGGCGGCACGGTCAGCGGTTTAATCCGGCAAGGCACGGGCATCAACACGTTTGTCATGCAAGCCGGTCAGGTCGATTCCGTCGATCAGGGCGGCTCGCAGCCGCGCTTCACGCTGAACGGCGGACGCGTAACGGGCGCTCTCACGAACGGCGGCGCGGTGACCATCACCGGCGGGCGCATTGGCAGCGTTGCGCTGACGGCGGCCCGGAATGCCTTCACCATGTCCGGCGGACAGGTCGATGCAAACGTGACCGCCGGTTCCGGCGACACCGCTTTTGCGTTGTCGGGCGGGGCGGTTGGCGGTTCGGTAACGCTGGGCAATGGCGCGAACGCCGTCACGGTCACGGGCGGATCGGTTGCGCAGGGCATCGCGTCTGGTGACGGGGCCGCGACGTTCGGGTGGCTGGGTGGCGGGGTTATCGGCGGGGCGGTGTCGTTTGGAGCCGGCGAGGCCGTCGCCACGTTGTCGAACCTGAGCGACGCCAATTTCGCCGGGTTATCGACATTCGATGGCGGCGCAGGTCACGACCCCCTTACGTTCGACCATGTACAAGCCGGCGGCCTGAGCCGCTTCGTGAATTGGGAAAGCATTGCCATGACGAACGCCAGCCGGCTCACGCTCGACGATCACGGTCTCACACTCGGCAATGCCGGGACGCAAACGGGCGTGCTCAGTATTGACTCGACGAGCGCGCTGGCTTGGAACGGCGGCGGGGTATCGGCGATCATGGCGGCTGTGCCGGGCGCGCGCGTGACGATGAACAATGCGGGTACGATCGATTTGACCGGGGGCACGCGCAATACGCTGGTGGTGGGCGGCGATTATGTGGGCCGAAGTGGCAAGTTGCTGCTGCAGAGCGTGCTCGGCACGGACGGCTCGCCGAGCGGAAAGCTAGTGATCTCGCAGGGCACGGCCACGGGCGATACGTCGATCGGCGTGACGAACGCCGGTGGCACAGGCGCGCTGACGCTTAGCGACGGGATCATGGTCGTGCAGGCGGTTCAGGGCGGGACGACGGCGGCGACGGCGTTTTCGTTATCGAGCCCGGTCAAGGCAGGGGCCTTCACGTATTACCTGTATCGAGGCGGCGTAGCGGCGGGGAGTGGCGATAACTGGTATTTGCGCTCAAGCGTCACGCCGGTGCCGCCGGTGCCGCCGGTGCCTCCAGTATCTCCGCCATTGCCGGGCACACCAACAACACCAACAACACCAACAACAACACCAACAACGCCAACAACGCCAACAACGCCAACAACGCCAACAACGCCAACAACGCCAACCACACCGACCACACCGACCACACCGACCACACCGATCACACCGACCACACCGATCACACCGATCACACCGATCACACCGACCACGCCAACGCCGCCATCTCCGCCATCTCAACTCCAACCGCTTCCAGTAACCGCGGAGCCGACGCCGCTCTACCGCATCGAAGTGCCGCTCTACGCCGAGATTCCGGCGATTACGCGTGAACTTGGCATCGAACAGGTCGGCACTTTTCACGACCGCCAGGGCGAGCAGTCGCAGCTAAACGAGGTGGGCGCGCTGCCCGCGGCATGGAGTCGCGTCTGGGGCAATCGGACGACCATCAGCAGCGACACAGGCGTCGATCCGCACTTCAGCGGCTCGACAGGCGGTATTCAAATCGGCCAGGACGTCTACGCGGATATGACCGCCGATGGACATCGGAACCACTATGGTTTTCTGCTCGGCGCGGCGCGCGCATCGGGCGATGTCAGCGGCTTCGCGCTCGGCCAGCCCGCCATGCAGGTGGGCAGCCTGAGTATCGATGCCGGGAGCCTTGGCGCGTACTGGACGCACATCGGCGCGGGTGGCTGGTACACGGATACGATCTTGATCGGCAGCGCATTGACGATCAAACCGTCGTCGAACGACGGCATTGGCGGGACCACGCATGGCCGCTCGATAGCGGGATCGATAGAGGCGGGCTTGCCGTTCTCATTGCCGGCCGGCTTGAGCATCGAACCGCAGGCGCAGGTGATCTGGCAGCACGCGGCTATCGACGACCTGAACGACGGCATTTCGACCGTCGCCTTTAGTAACCCCAGCTCCCTGGCGGCTCGTTTGGGCGTGCGCCTGACAAGCCGGATGGAAGGGTTGGGTGCCATATGGCAGCCGTACGCACGCGTGAATCTCTGGCGCTACTTCAGCGCCACGAGTCAGGTAACGTTTGGCGGCACAACGGTGATCCCGGCCCCGACGTCGGCGACAATTGCCGATGTCGAAGCTGGCATGGCCGTGAATGTAGGCGCGCGCGGCAGCGTATTTGTGAACTTGCATTACGCGATGAACGTGAGCGGCGCACGACGCGAGACAGTAGGCGGCGACGCAGGCGTGCGCTGGCGCTGGTAAGGAGCCCTCGAAGCGCCGACCTTGGCTACTGCATTACTGCAGATTGCCCCATCGCGCTACAGCCGGTTCCGCCGATGCCCACTTCCAGCCGTTATCGCCCTTGCATGCTTGAGCGAGGAACCAGTCCTCATGTGCATCGGGTTTATCGCCGTCGGCGACCGAGAACGCGAACTCGCGGCAAGTTGCGAGCGCGCTGCTGAACTCGCGCAGCACGCGCACGTCGCCGTGACCGTTTTCCACCGGCAGCGTGTGCTTCACGCTCCACGGCTTCGTGTCGCCGATGGGAAGATCGCCCGCCGTCGTCGCAATAGCAATCTGTTGATCGCTGTGCAGGCGTTTCATCAGGCGCTGGATGGCTTCATCGGTAGCAGCTTGCACCGCGATACCCACGCCGAATCCAATAGCCGGATTGGTGGTGACCACGCCGGTGGAGATGCCGGCTGCCGCACCCGCAGCCGCGCCGATCGATCCGCAGCCGCTCATGAAGACGCAGCTCGCGGCGAGGCCGGCCGCGAGCATCAAACTGAGGCCGGGCTTCATTGCAGTGCGCCCCAGCGCGGCGTGGCCGGTTCCGCCGATGCCCACTTCCAGGTCTTGCCGTCGCGGCAGATGGACGCTACGTAGAAGCCGCTATTGGCTGGCTGATCCTTGGTGGCGGTGGTATCGACGGAGAACACGATCTCCTTGCAGTCGAGCGTGCCGGTGCTGATGGTGCGGCTTACGGTCACGCGGCCTTTCTCATCCGGTTCGATGGGCACGCTATGGACCGCCGCCCACGGCGCGACCGCGCCGACGGCGAGCGGCCCGGCTGCTCCTGCGATGGTGTCTTGTGTATAGGTATGCATCACGCGCTCGCTGTACTGCACGCCGGCTTTGGCCGCGGCCACGGCGCCGAGGCCGATGCCGGTGGCGACCGCGGCATTCCTGGTCACGCTGCTCGCGATAGCCGCGCCTGTAATACCGGCGCCTGCCACGGCGCCTTCGCTATACAAGGAGCTGCAGCCCGAGAGGGCAGAGCATGCAATTACTCCGGTCAGGAGCATCGCCAGTGCGACGGCATTCGGGGGACGCCGGTGAATCGATTTCTGCATGATGCTGTTCCGTCCTCGCCTTTCTTTTTTCTTTCGTTGCTCTTGCTTTCGATTGCATTCGCTTTCATTCGATTAACGCTGTCGCTTGCTTGTCCTGCTGCTTGCTTGTGCATTGAAGGATGACTTAGCAATTGGAGCGCCCGCGCATTTTGAAGTACATAGCTAATTGATGGGCAAAGTAATTTGCAAGAATTTGCAAACGCGGGGAACGGGTTTCCGAAAGTGAAAAGCTGACGTGACAATTTAAGGGAGGGGCGGCTATTTATTTTCGTTCGCACTCGCCGGGTTTGGGGCGCGAGGCTAATGGTCGGTGGTCGGGGCCTATGCCGGGTTGCTGCTGCTAACGTACGGCCCAGCACCATCCCCCACGCGCACCAGCCACCCGCCCATCCCCGAGCGTGAGCGAAAACCCCCTCCCTATCCCGTATAATCGACAATCCCATTTTGGCACCCGGCCGCACGCGCAGCGACAAAAGTCAGAACCTCGCCCCAAGCGCCGCAGCCGTACAAAACAGCAGACCCGCACGCCATGAAAGCCGCCGACATCCGCGAGAAATTCCTCAAGTTCTTTGAATCGAAGGGCCACACGATCGTCCGGTCGTCGAGCCTCGTGCCCGGCAACGATCCCACGCTGCTGTTCACGAACTCCGGCATGGTCCAGTTCAAGGACGTGTTCCTCGGAACCGAAAGCCGGCCATATTCGCGCGCCACGACTTCGCAGCGCAGCGTGCGCGCCGGCGGCAAGCACAACGACCTCGAAAACGTCGGCTACACGGCCCGCCACCACACGTTCTTCGAAATGCTCGGTAATTTCTCGTTCGGCGATTACTTCAAGCGCGACGCGATCCACTATTGCTGGGAACTGCTGACCAAAGTCTACGGATTGCCCGCCGACAAGCTCACCGTCACGGTCTACCAAGAAGACGACGAAGCGTTCGCGATCTGGGAAAACGAAATCGGCGTGCCGAAGGAGCGGATCATCCGCATTGGCGACAACAAGGGCGCGCGCTACGCATCGGATAACTTCTGGACCATGGGCGACACCGGCCCGTGCGGCCCGTGCTCGGAAGTGTTCTACGACCACGGCCCGGAAGTGTGGGGCGGCCCGCCGGGATCCCCGGAAGAGGACGGCGACCGCTTCATCGAGATCTGGAATCTCGTGTTCATGCAGTTCAATCGCGACGTCCAGGGCAACATGACGAAGCTGCCCAAGCAGAGCGTCGATACCGGCATGGGCCTCGAACGCCTCGCCGCCGTGCTCCAGCATGTGCACAGCAACTACGAAATCGACCTGTTCCAGGCGCTGATCAAGGCCGCTGCCCGCGAAACGGACACGCCGGATCTCACGAACAATTCCCTGAAGGTTATTGCGGACCATATTCGCGCGTGCTCGTTCTTGATCGTCGATGGCGTGATTCCCGGCAACGAAGGCCGCGGTTATGTGCTGCGCCGAATCGTGCGCCGCGCGATCCGCCACGGCTACAAACTCGGCCGCAAGGGCGCGTTTTTCCATAAACTCGTCGCAGATCTGGTCGAGCAAATGGGCGCGGCGTACCCGGAGCTGAAGGACGCGCAAACCCGCGTGACGGACGTGCTGAAGCAGGAAGAAGAGCGCTTCTTCGAAACAATCGACCACGGCATGTCGATGCTCGAGACGGAACTCGCGTCGCTCGATGCAAAGGGATCGAAGCAACTGGACGGCGAACTCGCGTTCAAGCTGCACGACACCTTCGGCTTTCCGCTCGACCTGACGGCGGACGTATGCCGCGAGCGCGGCATCACGGTCGACGAAGCCGCTTTCGACGAAGCCATGGCGCGTCAACGCGAGCAGGCTCGTTCGGCTGGCAAGTTCAAGTCGGCGCAAGGCCTCGAATACGCCGGCGCGAAAACCACATTCCACGGCTACGAAGACGAAATTTTCGACGACGCCAAGATCATTGCGCTGTACGTGGATGGGACGTCGGTGAAAGAGGTGCACACGGGCCAGCAGGCCGTCGTCGTGCTCGATCACACCCCGTTCTACGCTGAATCGGGCGGTCAGGCCGGCGATCAGGGCGTGCTCGCGAACGCCAGCGTGCGCTTCGCAGTCGCCGACACGCTGAAGGTTCAATCGGACGTCGTCGGCCATCACGGTGAGGTAGCTCAGGGCACGCTGAAAGTGGGCGACGTGGTGAAGGCGGAAATCGATACGGTTCGCCGCATTCGCACCGCCCGCAATCATTCGGCCACGCACTTGATGCACAAGGCGTTGCGCGAAGTGCTCGGCGGCCACGTGCAGCAAAAGGGTTCGCTCGTCGATCCCGATAAAACGCGCTTCGACTTCGCGCACAACGCGCCGATGACGGACGAGCAGATTCGTCGCGTCGAGGAAATCGTCAACGCCGAAGTGCTGGCGAATGCGCCGGGCGTGGTGCGCGTCATGCCGTACGACGAAGCGGTGAAGGGCGGCGCAATGGCGCTGTTCGGCGAAAAATACGGCGACGAAGTGCGCGTGCTCGACCTCGGTTTCTCGCGCGAACTTTGCGGCGGCACGCACGTGCAGCGCACGGGCGATATCGGCTTGTTCAAGATCGTGATGGAAGGCGGCGTGGCGGCGGGAATTCGTCGCGTGGAAGCCATTACCGGCGACAACGCCGTACGCTTCGTGCAGGAACTCGATGCGCGCATCAATGCGGCGTCGGCCGTGCTCAAGGCGCAGCCGTCCGAACTCACGCAGCGCATCGTGCAGGTTCAGGAGCACGTGAAGGCGCTGGAAAAGGAACTCGGCGCGCTGAAGTCGAAGCTCGCTTCCAGTCAGGGCGACGAGCTGGTGTCGCAGGCGGTGGAAATCGGTGGCGTGCATGTTCTGGCGGCGCAATTGCCGGGCGCGGACAGCAAGACGTTGCGCGAGACCGTCGATAAATTGAAGGACAAGCTGAAGAACGCAGCAATCGTTCTGGCTGCCGTCGATGGCAACAAGGTCAGCCTGATTGCGGGCGTGACGCCGGAGGCATCGAAGAAGGTGAAAGCCGGTGAGCTGGTGAACTTCGTCGCGCAGCAGGTTGGCGGCAAGGGCGGTGGCCGGCCGGATATGGCGCAGGCCGGTGGCACTGAGCCGGAGAATCTGGCGGCGGCGCTGGCGGGTGTCGGTGAGTGGGTGAAGGGAAAGCTTTAAGCTTTCACGCGCGTTCGGAAGTTAAAAAAGCCCGTTCTGTTTCGACAGCGCGGGCTTTTTTTCATGCGCGAGGTTCGCTGCATTGGAGCTTGGAATCGAAGCGCAAACCGCAAGCCAATCGACAGGTACAGCACTTGCGGTTTCCAAAGTCAGCGCAGGCATGAAGTCCGGCGCGTCGACCAGAAAAGGAACCTGTTCATGAATCACAAACTTCTCACCCTCGCCGTTGCATCCTCGATGTTCTTCGCCACCGGCGCGGTCTACGCCAAGGGATGTCTGGAAGGTGCGGCCGTTGGCGGCGTGGCCGGCCACATGGCGGGCAAGCACGGCGCAGTGGGCGCAGCCGGCGGTTGCGCGGTCGGTCATCACGAAGCGAACAAGAAAGACAAGAACGCGCAACAAGCTGCCGCGGCCAGTCAGCCCGCCGGGAAGTAAGGTACACAACAGCGAAGGAACACAACAGCGGACGGAACTCACGCGGCGGCGCTTATTGGCGCCGCCGCGCGCTTTCACGCGACCCGCTAAAATAACGGCCAAGCCCACTATCGCCTTGGCCATTCCTCCGCATGCAACACTTCGCTTCCGACAACTACGCCGGCATCTGCCCCGAAGCGCTCGCCGCGCTGATCGAAGCTAATAACAGCGGCCACGAGCCCGCTTACGGCGACGATTCCTGGACGCAAGGCGTGTGCGACCGCATTCGCGACCTGTTCCAGACCGACTGCGAAGTTTTCTTCGTCTTCAACGGCACGGCGGCCAATTCGCTGGCGCTTGCGTCGCTCTGCCAGTCGTATCACTCGGTGATTTGCCACGAACTTGCGCACATCGAAACCGATGAATGCGGCGGCCCCGAATTCTTCTCGGGCGGTTCGAAGCTGCTGACGGCGCCGGGTATCGATGGAAAATTGACGCCCGATGCCATCGAAGCCATCGTCACGCGTCGCGCCGATATCCACTATCCCAAGCCGAAGGTCGTCACGCTGACGCAATCCACGGAAGTGGGCACCGTCTACAGCGTGGAGGAAATTCGTGCGATCGCGGCAATTGCGAAACGCCGCCATCTGAAGGTGCATATGGACGGAGCGCGTTTTGCGAACGCGGTGGCGTCGTTGAATGTGCATCCGTCGGAGATCACGTGGCGCGCGGGCGTGGACGTGCTGTGTTTCGGCGGCACGAAGAACGGCTTGCCGGTCGGCGAAGCGGTGATTTTCTTCGATAAAGCGCTGGCCGTCGACTTCGCTTATCGGCTGAAGCAGGCGGGGCAGCTGGCGTCGAAGATGCGCTTTATCTCCGCGCCGTGGCTGGGCTTGCTGAACAACGACGTCTGGCTGCGCAACGCGCGCCATGCAAACGCGATGGCGCAACTGATGGCCGAGCGGCTGGCGGATATTGCAGGCGTGAACGTGATGTTCAAGCCGCAAGGGAACGCGGTGTTCGTCGAGTTGCCGCCGCACGTCGCGCAGGCGCTGCGCAACAAGGGCTGGAAGTTTTATCAGTTCATCGGCTCGGGTGGCTGCCGGTTGATGTGCGCGTGGGACACGCTCCCAGAAACGGTGGAACAGTTCGCCGCCGAAGTCCGCGCGCTTGCCGCCGGCCACTGACTTTTCGAGCCTTCGGAATCACACCATGATCGAGTACCACTTCTGTCCGCGCGATGCCAACAAACTGGTAGAACGCATCGATGCCGGCCACGAAGGCGGTCGCGTGCGGCTCGCATGTCCGGACCCGGAATGCGGCTTCGTGCACTGGAACAATCCGCTGCCGGTGGTTGCGGCTATCGTGGAGTACGAGGGGAAAATTTTGCTCGCGCGCAACGCGGCGTGGCCCGAAGGCATGTTCGCGCTGATCACGGGCTTTCTCGAGAACGGCGAGACGCCGGAAGAGGGCATTGCGCGGGAAGTGATGGAGGAAACGTCGCTCGTCGCGGAATCGGTGGAACTGGTCGGGGTGTATGAATTCATGCGCAAGAACGAGCTGATCATCGCGTATCACGTGAAGGCGAACGGGACGATTACGCTCTCGCCGGAACTGCTCGAATATCGCCTGGTCGAGCCGCCGAAGCTGCGGCCGTGGCGCGCCGGAACCGGGCACGCAGTGGCGGAATGGATGCGCCGGCGCGGTCTGGCCGTGGAGTATGTGGACCGGCCGGGGCAGTAATTTCCGCGCCGATTTCCGCCGCCGCATTCCGGCGCGTGGCGTCCGCTCGCATTGACGGACTCCCGCCGGACTCCTAACATGCCTGACGCCTCACTCAATTGCGGAGACACGTCATGGCCTTCATCTTTTATCTCACTCACATCCACCTCGGTTATGACGCGCTCGCGTCGCTCGACAGCGAATGCGCGCGTATCGGCATCAGGCGGCCGCTGATCATCACGGATAAAGGCGTGCTGGCCGCAGGGCTGGTTTCGCAGACAGTCCAGGCGCTGGATCTCGAAGCAGGCGCTGTTCCCATCTTCGATGAAACGCCGTCGAATCCGACCGAAGCGATGGTGATGAAAGCCGCCGCGCTCTATAAGCAGCGAAAATTGCGATGGGTTGATCGCCGTGGGCGGCGGTTCGTCGATTGATCTTGCGAAGGGCGTCGCCATCGCGGCGACGCATCCGGGCACGCTGACCGAATACGCGACCATCGAAGGCGGCAGCAACAAGATCACCGCGCAGGCCGCGCCGCTGATCGCCGTTCCGACCACGTCGGGCACCGGCAGCGAAGTGGCGCGCGGCGCAATCATCATTCTCGACGATGGCCGCAAGCTCGGCTTTCATTCGTGGCATCTGCTGCCGAAATCGGCGATTTGCGATCCGTCGCTGACGCTCGGCTTGCCGCCCATGCTCACCGCGGCGACCGGCATGGACGCCATCGCGCATTGCATCGAAACGTTTCTTGCGCCGGCGTTCAATCCGCCCGCCGACGGCATCGCGCTCGATGGGCTCGAGCGCGCGTGGGCATCTATCGAACGGGCGACGCGCGACGGCCAGGATCGCGATGCGCGCCTGAACATGATGAGCGCGTCCATGCAGGGCGCGATGGCGTTCCAGAAGGGCCTTGGCTGCGTGCATTCGCTGTCGCATCCGATGGGCGGGCTGGTGGTGAACGGCCGCACCGGGCTGCATCACGGCACGCTGAACGCGGTCGTCTTGCCTGCTGTGCTGCGCTTTAACGAAAGCGCGCCGAGCGTGATTGCCGACAAGCGTTTTGCCCGCATGCGCCGCGCGATGAATCTTCGCCGCCGATGCCGATGTCGCTCAAGCCGTCCACGACATGACCGGGCGTCTCGGCTTGCCGACGCGTCTTTCGCAAATGGGCGTGGAGCAGGACATGTTCGACAAGGTGATCAAGGGCGCGCTTGCCGATCATTGCCACAAGACGAATCCGCGCGAGGCGAGTGCGGACGATTATCGGCGGATGCTGCAGGAGTCGTTCTGATCCATGAGCAAACCCGTTCCCACAACGCGCGCGGATTATCCGCACTTCCTTTCGATCGATACGCGCTGGTCCGATAACGACCTCTACGGCCACGTGAACAACGTGGTGTATTACAGCTACTTCGATACCGTGGTGAACGAGTATCTGATCCGCGCACGGCGCGCTCGATCTGGAAGCCGGCAAGACGATCGGGCTCGTGGTCGAGACGCATTGCAGCTACTTCGCTCCGCTGGCGTTTCCTGAGCGTATCGATGCCGGCTTGCGCGTCACGCGGCTCGGCACAACGAGCGTGCGCTATGAGGTGGGCATCTTCAGCGCGGGGTCGGAGCAACCTGCGGCGCAAGGGCATTTTGTGCATGTGTATGTGGATCGCGATACGCGTCGTCCGGTTCCGCTGCCCGACGCGCTGGTCGCGGCGCTCAAGCCGCTTGTGAATCCGCTTGTGAACACGCTTGTGAACACGCTTTTAAGCCGATAGGTTCGCGCAACGTGAGCGCGTTCGTTCAGTGGTTCTCGATCAACCTTCTGAACGGAGTGAGCGTCGGGTTGCTGCTGTTCATGCTGTCGGCGGGATTGACGCTGATCTTCAGCATGATGGGCGTGCTCAACTTCGCCCACGCGAGCTTTTATATGCTCGGCGCGTATGTGGGTTACGCGCTCGCGGCGCGCGGCGGTTTCTGGTTTGCGTTGGTGGTTTCGCCGCTGCTCGTCGGCGTGCTCGGCGGCTTGTTCGAGCGGTTTTTATTGCGCAGGATAGAAACGCGCGGCGCGCTTGCCGAACTGTTGCTGACGTTCGGCGCGGCCTATCTGATCGCCGAAGCGGTCAAGCTCGTCTGGGGCCTGGCGCCCTTCAACGCGGTTGTTCCTCCTTCACTCGATGGCCCGTCTTTTCACGCTCTACGGCGCCGCGTTTCCACGCTATCGCGCGTTCATGATGGGCGTCTCGGTGGTCGATGCTGCTGGCTCTTTACGCGGTGCTGCGGGTTTCGCGTATCGGGCTTGTCGTGCGTGCCGCGTTGACGCATTCCGCGACCGTCGAAACGCTCGGGCATAACGTTCCACGGGTCTTTACGCTCGTGTTTTCCACCGGCACGGCGCTCGCCGCGCTGGCCGGCGTGATCGGTGCGCCGCTGTTCGTGATCGAACCTTCGATGGCTGAGAACATCGGGCCGATCGTGTTTGTCGTTGTGGTCGTGGGTGGGCTCGGGTCGGTGGGCGGGGCGCTTGTGGCGTCGTTGCTGATCGGGTGCTTGCAGACGTTTGCGGTTGGAACATCCCTTTCGCTCGGCCGTATTGCAGTGCTTGGCGGCGCACAGTTGCCACCCGCCTGGGCGGCATTGAGCGTCGCCCAGATCGCGCCGGTGCTGCCGTATGTGCTGCTCGTCGCGATGCTCGCGCTGCGCCCGCGCGGACTCTTCGGGCAGCGCGGCGACGACAATGCTTAAAGCAGGCCTCTCCTCTCGACAAACGCTGCCGTGGCTGCTGCTCGTAGCCGGTCTTGCGTTGCCGCCGGTCTTCACCTCACAAAGCTTTTTCCTCGCCTATCTCGCGCAAACCGCCACGATGATCGTGCTCGCTCTCTCGTTCAATCTGCTGCTGGGCGAGACGGGTTTGCTTTCATTCGGGCACGCCGTGTATGCCGGTCTGGGCGCATTCGCTGCTGCGCAAATTTTCAATCGATATTCCGTGCCGCTGCCCTTGCTGCCGTTGATCGGGGGGCTAGCTGCGGCGCTGGTCGGCGTCGTATTCGGTTTCTTTTCAACGCGCCGCGCCGGTACGACATTCGCGATGATCACGCTGGGACTCGGTGAACTCGTTGCGGCGGGCGTGTGGCTCGTGCCGGGATGGTTCGGCGGCGAGGGCGGTGTTCCTATCGATCGTGCGAGAGGTGGTGCGCTTGCAGGTTTGAACTTCGGCCCCGCGATGCACGCTTATGCGCTGATCGCGTGCTGGTGCGTACTGGCGTGTGCCGCCATGTTCGTGTTCTCGCGAACGCCGTTCGTGCGCGTGGCGAATGCGGTCCGCGATAACCCCGTGCGCGCGGCTGCTATCGGTTTCGATCCGCGCCGCGTGCGGTTCGCGATGGTCATCGTGGCCGCGTTTTTTGCGGGCGTCGCGGGCGTGCTTGGGCTGATCAATGTGGAGCTGGCATCGGCGGAAGGCGTGGGGCTGGCGCGCTCGGGAAGTGTTCTGATTGCGGTTGTGATCGGCGGCACTGCGACGTTCTTCGGGCCGGTATTGGGCGCTGTCGATACTCACGTTTTTTAGCGTGGCGGTGGCGAGTGTGTCGCCGGCCTGGGTCGCCTACCTGGGGCTTTTTTTCGTGTGGGTGGTGGTCGTGGCGCCGAAGGGGTTGACGGGTTTTATTGCGGCCCGATCACGCGATGGTTTCGCCGTAGGCGCTTTCGTTGCGTGGTTACTCGCGATCATCGTTGCGGTGGAACTCGCTTACGCGCTGCAATTCGATAACCACGGGGACGGCCTCGCGCACCTCGCCGGTTTTCTCCTCGATGGTCATCGCCCAGGTCCGTGGTGCTTTGCTTTCATCTGCGCCGCCATCGCAGTTTTACTCACACGACAAGCCCGGAGCGCACGATGAACATGGCGCTTCAACTTCAGCAGATCACGAAGCGCTTCGGCGCGACGGAAATTCTTCGAGGCGTCGATCTCGCGGTTCATCAGGGCGAGCGTCATGCGTTGATCGGTCCGAACGGCGCGGGTAAATCGACATTGTTCGACTTGATCGCGGGACGCACACGGCCCACTAGCGGCCTCATCGCGTTGAACGGAATGGATGTAACCGGAACGCCCGCGTATCGGCTAGGACGCAAAGGTCTTGCACGCAGCTTCCAATCGACAAGCGTATTTACCGGTCTGACGGTCCGCGACAACGTCCGTTGCGCAGTGCTCGGTTCTCGCGCGGCTGCGTGGAAAGACAGATGGTTCCGTTCAAGCGCAGTCGATCAGGAAACGGATCGGGTCATGGCGGCCATCGGCTTGCTGGCTCGTAGCGATGAACTCGCGACGAACCTCAGTTATGCGGAACTGCGCGCGCTCGATCTCGGCCTCGCGCTCGCCACGGGCGCATCCGTGCTGCTGCTCGACGAACCGACTGCCGGCATGAATCGCGCGGAAGCTGCCCGCGCACTTGCGTTGATCCGCGAGACGACGCAGGGCAAGACCTTGCTGATCGTGGAGCACGATATGGAAGCCGTATTTGCACTCGCCGATCGAATCTCGGTGCTCGTGCAAGGCCGCGTCATCGCGACTGGAACGCCTGCAGAAATCGCGGCGCATGCGGCGGTTCGCGCAGCCTATCTCGGCGAAACACCATGACGATACTGCTCGAAATCGATGGCCTGAACGCATGGTATGGCGCAAGTCATGTGCTGCATGGCGTGAGCTTGAGTATGCGCGAGGGAGAGATTGTCGCGCTCGCGGGACGCAACGGTTCGGGACGTTCGACTCTTGCCAGGGCTCTGATGGGACTCGTGCGCGCGGAAGGCGTGGCGAACTTTCGCGGGGTATCGGTGATGGGAAAGCGGCCTTACGCCATCGCGCGAATGGGCGTAGGTTACGTGCCCGAGCAACGCGATGTTTTCCCGGCATTAAGCGTGCGCGAGAATTTGCTGCTCGGCATGAAGCGGAGCGGATCGCGGTTTGCCATCGAAGATGCGGAGCGGCTTTTCCCGGTGCTGCGTGAACGCGCGGCCGTGAAGGCGGGGATGTTGTCGGGCGGCGAACAGCAAATGCTCGCGCTCGCGCGGACGTTGATGGGTGATCCGTCGCTGGTGATCATCGATGAACCGACGGAAGGGCTCGCTCCTCAAGTCGTGGCGCAAGTCGCTTCATGCCTGAAGAACTTGCAGGCGCGTGGCGTGGCGATTCTATTGATCGAACAACGCATGACCATCGCGCGTGATCTGGCGACGCGCGTCGCCGTGATGGGCCACGGCGCGGTGGTTTTCGATGGCACGCCCGCCGCGCTCGCCGCCAACGAGCGCGTGATCAACGAATGGCTTTCCATCGGCGGTCAAGAAGGGCGATAAAGCGCGTCAGCTCTTATTGTCCCTCTCCACGATCCATTCGTGCTTCGGATCGTTCTTGAAATGCCAGGTCCGTTTGTCGCCGGCCATCACGTTCAGGTAGTAGTTGTCGTAGCCATATGGCACCACGACCGGGTGATAACCGCGCGGCACCATGACCACGTCGTGATCTTCCACGGCCATGGTTTCGTCGAGATCGCGTTCGTCGGTATAGACGCGCTGGAACGCAAACCCCTGCGGCGGATTCAAGCCGATGGTAATAAGTCTCCTCAAGCGAACTCTCGAGCGGCACATTGTCCCTGTCGTGCTTGTGCGGCGGATAGCTCGAAGCATGCCCGCCCGGCGTCCTGACTTCAACCACGAGCAAGCCTTCAGCAAGCTCGGTTTGCGGAAGAATGTCGCATACGTATCGCGTATTCGCGCCTTTGCCGCGGGTTGAGCGTTTCATCTGCGACGGCTCGATCAGCCGCGCCGGATACTTGCCCGTAGCCGGCGCGCTCGCCACACCGATCTCCGCGTCGCGATCCGCACGAACCGTTGCGGCAAGCTTGGGCGGCAAGTACACAGCGTAAGGCGCGGTGTCTTCGAACACGCTGTCGCGCGAACCTAGTTTCTCCCATTTATGGTCGCCGGCTTCAATGCTCACCGTCCCCGACAACACGACGATGCACACCTCGCGCTGCGCTTCATGCACATGCACGACGTCGCCGGTTTCCATCCGATAAGCCGCGAACCCCACATGTCTCCACATGGCGGTTTCGGGCGTGACGCGCGCGATGGTCTGGCCTTCGCGCGACGCCTTGACGAGCAGACTCATGCTGCCTCCTGAATGTGGTTCATCGGCGAGCGCGCGCAGCGTCTTGAAGCCTTTCTCCGCATACGCATAGCTCGTCGCAATGACCGGGTCCTGTTCCGCTTCGACCACCAGCCAGCCGCGATAACCATGCTGCTTCAGTCGAGCGATGATCGACGGGAAATCCACCGCGCCGTCGCCGGGAACCGTGAACGCGCCGTTGATCACCGCGTCGAGAAAACTCCAGTTGCGATTGCGCGCCAGCTTGATGATGTCCGGGCGCACGTCCTTGCAATGCACATGGCAGACGCGGCCAATGTGCTTCTCCAGCACGGCGAGCGGATCGCCGCCGGCGAACGTGATGTGGCCGGCATCGAAGAGCAGGCCGACGGCGTCGCTGGTGAGGCTCATCAGGCGGTCGACGTCGGCCGGCGTCTCCACATAGGCGCCCATGTGATGGTGATAAGCGACCCGCACGCCGCGGCTGAGAGCGTGTAGTCGGCGAAGGTGTTCGAGGCGTTTTGCGTACTCGTTCCAGCGGTCATCGGAGAAGAAACGCGGGCGCTGATAGAGCGGTGCGCGGCGACCCTTGAATCGAATCCGCGACTTCGCCGTAGACCATCACCGTCGCGCCGTTTTTCGCAAGCAGGTCGAGATGCGGACCGACGGCCGCGATCTCGTCCTCCGCGCTGCGCTCAGCGAGACGTCCGGAATACCAGCCGGAGACAAGCGCCAGATCGTATCCGCCGAGCAGCGTTTTCAGCGCCTCGCGGTTCGCGCGGAAATTTGTTGCCGAGTTCGAAGCCTTCGTAGCCGATCTTCTTGCCTTCGGTCAGCGCAACGCTCAGCGGCGTTTCACCGCCGAGCGAGGGCAGGTCGTCGTTCATCCATGACAGCGGATTGATGCCGATCCGTACGTCGAACGTGCTCATCGGTTATTCCTTCGTGCGCTTCGCGCGCGCCGTGATTTCGTGTTCATAGTTCGCGCGTGCCGAGCGCACCGCTTCACGCGACGAGACTTCAGGCACCGCGACTTCCCACCACCAGCCGCCTTCTTCAGTGGGGCGCGCCGGGTCGGTGTCGATGCTGATCAGGTACGAACGTGTCGATGCGCGTGCGCGTTGCATCGCGGCTTCGAGTTCGTCGATATTCGCTACGTGTTCCGCAGTCGCGCCGAGCGAGCGTGCGTGCATCGCGAAGTCGATAGCGGGCGCGCCTTCCGGACCTTGCCGGCAGTCTTCGATCAAGTTGTTGAACGGCGCGCCGCCGCAAGCTTGCTGCAAGCGGTTGATGCAGCCGTAGCCGCGATTGTCGAGCAACACGACGATCAGCTTTCGCCCCGAGCATCACCGACGTAGCCAGCTCGCTGTTCATCATCAGATAGCTGCCGTCGCCGACGATCACGATCACTTCGCGCTCCGGTCGCGCGAGTTTTGCGCCGAGGCCGCCGGCGATCTTCGTAGCCCATGCAGGAGTAGCCGTACTCGACGTGATAACCGCCCGGCGTACTCGTGCGCCAGAGCTTTTGCAGATCGGCGGGCAACGTTCCGGCTGCGCACACCACGATGTCGTGCGCCGCCGATTGCGCGCTGGAACGCTGCACCGCGCCGATCACATCGGCTTCGCGCGGCAACGCGTTGTCGTGCTGCGGCGCGTTCGTTACCGTGCGTCGACGGTGCCGCGCCAGCTATCGGCGAGTTCGTGCGCGCGGGCGGTCCATGGCGGCGAGGCACGCCAGTCGCCGAGCTCTGCGCTTAACGCATCGAGGGCAAGACGCGCATCCGCTTCCACCGACAAAGCCGCCTTGTTTCAAGGCATCGAATGCATTTGCGTTGATGCCGATCAGCTTGGCCTGCGTGAACGAGCGTATTCGATCCGGTCGTGAAATCCTGCAGCCGCGTGCCGACAGCGAGCACGCAATCGGCGTCGTGCGCGAGTTGCGTTGGCAGCGTCCGATCCCGTCACGCCGATACCGCCCAGATTCAGCGGATGGTCCCACGCGAGCGCACCTTTGCCGGCCTGCGTTTCGGCGACGGGAACGCCGTGGCGCTCGGCGAACGAGCGCAACGCATCGGTTGCGAGGCCGTAAAGCACGCCGCCGCCCGACACGAGCAACGGCTTCTTGGCCACGCGCAATGCAGCGGCCGCACGCGTGATTTCATCGTCGATGGGCGAGGGTGCATGGAACGACGCCACGCGCGGCTCGAAGAACGACGCGGGATAGTCGTAGGCCATCGCCTGCACGTCCTGCGGCAGCGCGAGCGTGACCGGTCCGCACAATGCGGCGTCGGTCAGCACGCGCATTGCGCGCGGCAACGCGGTGAGCAATTGCGCCGGATGCACGATGCGGTCGAAGTAACGCGAGACGGGTTTCAACGCATCGTTCGCGGAGACGCTGCCGTCGGCGAAATCTTCCACTTGCTGCAGGACCGGATCGGGCGCGCGCGAGACGAAGATATCGCCGGGCAGCAGCAGCACGGGCAAGCGGTTCACGTGCGCGAGCGCAGCGGCCGTCACGAGGTTGGTCGCGCCCGGACCGATGGACGTCGTCACCGCCATCATGCGGCGACGGAAATGCGCCTTTGCATAGGCGATCGCCGCGTGCGCCATCGCCTGCTCGTTGTGCGCGCGATACGTCGGCAGCTCTCGCGATGCGCATACAGCGCCTCGCCGATGCCCGCCACGTTGCCGTGCCCGAAGATCGCGAAGACGCCGCCGAACAGCGGCTCGCCATCCGGCGGTTTGCTGCGCGGCGAGATAGCGGACCAGCGCCTGCGCGGTGGTGAGACGAAGCGTGCTGTTCATGCTGCCTGCTCCTGCTTGATGCGCTTTCGTGGCGCTTTCGGTCGACGCGTCGCTCGCGCCATGCGTCGATCAGCGTTTCGAACGTCCGTCGAACGCGTGCGATCAGTTCGGCGTCGTCGATCGAACCCGCCAGCCACGCGTGGCTCGGCTCGTGGAAGATCGTGCGGCCGACCGTAAATCCACGACACGTCTTCGATAACGCCGCCGCCTTGAAGCCCTCGCAGAGTTGTTCGACGCGCCGCCGACAAGCCCAGCAGCACGACGCCGCGACACGCCGGATCGCGCTCGGCGATCAGCGCATCGACGGCTTGCCACTGCGTCGCGCTCATCGGTTCGAGCTTCCACCACTCCGGATAGATGCCGAGGTTGTAGAGGCGCTTCAACGAGCGCAACACGGTGTCGTCCGCGATCGGCGGCCCGTTCTTCGGCGGAATCACTTCGAGCAGCAACTCATGGCCGCTCGCCTGAACGGCGTCGTAGAGCGCGCGGATTTGCGCTTCCTGTTCGAGCCGGAGCATCGTGCGGATGGTCGGGATGGTAGTGCACCAGGCACTTCGCGACATGCTCGCGCGGCCACTCGATCAGCGTCGTGCCGATCGACCGGCCGTGATCGAAGACGAGCGGCATGGAGCCGGGCAATTCCACCGGGCGGCCGATCCACCAGCCGCGTCCGGTTGCGGCGTTCAGCGCATCCTGGCCGTAGCGGTCGTCGATCAGCACGCCGATGCGGCCTTCCAGCCCGCGTTCCTTTTCCGTCTGCGCGACGGCTTCCACGAACAAGCCCTTCAGCGCGGCGATACGCGCTTCGTCCGCGCCGGTTTGCTGCGCGAGATCGAAGAACTGGTTGCGATGATCGAAGGCAAAACCGAGCACTTCGTCCCACTGTTTGCGCGCCGGCGACACGCGATGCAGGCGCGCGAGCGTCGCATCGCGATCCGGCCGGCGCATGCGGAGCGGGATCGGCGCGGCGGCATCGAGGAAGTAGGTCGAGTTCGGCGGGCGTCGGCATGGCGGGCGCGCAGCCGTGACGCGACACCACCAGCGCGCCGCATGCGTTCGCCGTGCGCGCGCAGACTTCCAGCGGCTCGTCGCGCAACCAGCCGGCGAGAAAGCCCGACGCGAACGCGTCGCCCGCGCCGAGCACGTTCAGCACTTCGACTTCAACGCCGCGATGGATCGGCGCATCGTCGATGGAAGCCGGCACTTCGCCGTCGATGATCGAGCAGCCCATCGGCCCGCGCTTGACCACCAGCGTGGCGTCCGTCACGGCACGCAACGGCGCTGAGCGCATCGATCAGATTGTCCTTGCCGCCGGCGATCCGAAACTCTTCTTCCGTGCCGATCACGAGATCGATCAGCGGCAAGATGCCTTGCAAATGCGCGGTGACGCCTTCGTTCGCGACGAAGCGCGTCTCGCCGTCGGCCTTGCCGGTGAGTCCCCACAGCACGGGACGGTAGTCGATATCGAGCACCGTGCGCACCTGGTTGCGACGCGCGTAGTCGAGCGCGCGGCGGCTCGTGCGGTTGACCTGATCGGTGGAAAAATGCGTGCCCGTAATCAGCAGCGCCTTCGATGAAGCGATGAACGCCTCGTCGAAGTCGCTTTCATCGACGGCCATGTCCGCGCAATTATCGCGATAGAACACCAGCGGGAACGTGTCGCGGTCTTCTAGGCCGAGCAGCACCAAGCGCGGTCAGCCGCGCATGATCGATCCGCACGTGGCTCGTGTCGCAGCCTTCGCGTTCGAGCGTTTCGGTGAGGAAGCGGCCCATATGATCGTTGCCGACGCGCGAGAGCATCGCGGATTTCAGGCCGAGCCGCGCGCACCCGAACGCGATATTCGCCGACGATCCGCCAAGATATTTCGCGAAGCTCGATACGTCTTCGAGCCGCGCGCCGACCTGCTGCGCGTAGAGGTCTACCGCGAGCCGCCCGAGACACACGATGTCGCGCGTTCGGCCCGTTGCGAAGCGCGATCCGGTTGATGATTGCAATGCCATGTTGGATCCTGTTCTGTGGATGACGAAAAACGAAGCAAGCGGTTCTAAACCGTCGCGCCCTCGAGTTCGTCCATCATTTCCTGCATTTCGGCGCCGCCCGCCATCATGTCGAGCACTTCGTCCTTGGTGATCGTGTCCTTCGTGAACGTGCCCATCGATTTGCCGCGATTGAGCAGCGTGAACGAGTCGCCGATCGGATACGCGTGGTGCACGTTGTGGGTAATGAAGATCACGGAGATGCCTTTCGCGCGCGCCGTATGAATCAGCTTCAGCACGTTGAAGCTCTGCTTTACGCCGAGCGCGGCAGTGGGTTCGTCGAGGATCAGCACGCGCGCGCCGAAGTGAATTGCGCGCGCAATCGCGAGGCATTGCTTCTCGCCGCCGGACATCGTGCCAATAGGCTGATGCGGGTCGCGCACGTTGATGCCCATCTCCGAGAGCCGTGCCCGCGATGTTTCGGCGGCAAGATCCAGGTCCATCACGTTGATCAAGCCAAAGCGTTTTTTCTGCGGCTCGCGGCCCATGAAGAAGTTGCGCGCAACCGACAGCAGCGGCACCAGCGCCAGATCCTGATAGACCGTTGCAATACCGAGATCGAGCGCTTCTTTCGGCGAGCCGAAGCGGACCGGTTTGCCATCGACGAGATACTCGCCGGAGGAGGGCGTGTGGACGCCCGCCAGCGTCTTGATCAAGGTCGATTTACCTGCGCCGTTGTCGCCGAGCAGGCAGTGCACTTCGCCGCGTTTCAGGCGCAAGGTAACGCCGTTCAGCGCGATCACCTTGCCGAAAAACTTGCTGACGTTTTCCAGGGCGAGGATGGTGTCGTCGGACGCGGACGCTGCGCTCCGGATGGAATCGGACATGGTTTGTTCTCCTTGACCTATTGAGCTTGTGAGACGCGGCGGCGCACATAGTGATTGAACAGGACGGCGATCAGCAGCATCATGCCGAGGAACACGCGGAACCAGTCAGAGGGCACGCTCGTATAACCAATGCCAATCTGAACCACGCCGAAGATGAGCGCCCCGAAACATGCGCCGACTACCGAGCCATAACCGCCGGTCAGCAAGGTCCCGCCAATCACCGCGGCGATAATCGCCTCGAATTCCTTTTCGAGCCCCCGGTCCGCTGCAGCCGAACCGATGTCGCACACTTGCAGCACAGCAAACAGGCACGCGCAAAACGCGGTCAGCACGAAGAGCGAGATCTTCACGCGCCGTACCGGTACGCCGACATTCTTGGCTGCGACCGCGTCGCCGCCGGACGCAAAAATCCAGTTGCCGAAACGGGTCTTCGCGAGCACGAACGCGCCAATAGCGGCGAGCACGACCCACCAGAGAATCACTTTCGGAATCCCCGGCACGAGCGGCTGGCCGTTGTCGAGCATCTTCAGGAATCCTATGTGGCCGAGCCACGCGAAAATATCGTGGAAGGCGACACCATGGAAAAGGGTATTGGCAAGCCAGTCTTTCGCGGCAATGTCACCCACGCCGGAGACGATCGTGCGGTCCGCAAACATGATCGACAGCGCAAGCGTGAGACCACGCAGGATGAACAGGAAGGCCAGCGTGACAATGAACGACGGCAGCCGCGTGCGCATGACGATATAACCGTTCAGCGCGCCGAGCAGCATGCAGCCTGCGAAGGCGAAGATGATTGCGAGCCAGATCGGCCAGTGGAAATAGACGGTGGGAATGGCGACCATCATCCCGGCAAAGCCGATCATGGAGCCGATCGACAGGTCGAACTCGCCGGCAATCATCAACAGGCAGGCGCCGACAGCCAGGATGCCCAGGTAAGCGGACACCTGCGACCAGTTCATGATGCCGTCGAGATTGAACATGCCCGAGCCGCCGGCGGCGAGTCCGAACACGACGAAGACCAGTACGGCTCCCGAGATTGCAGCGAATTCCGGACGATTCAGGATGTGCCCGAAGCGGGATTCGCGGCGGATACGTTCGTCGGCGGTGGCCGTTGCGGAGGTGGATAGACTCGGATTCGCGGCGTCGTCAGAGTGCTTGCGATGTCCCGAGAGGGTATGTTTTCCAGCTACGCCCATGATGTCTCCTTCCTGTTTCATTCGCGATGCGGCGCTGGTTCACGGGGAACATGCTGATACGCGAGCGATACGGTTCAATGATGCGGATGACGTGATGAATCCCTGCGGTGCTTCAGGTGCTTCGAAAATGGCGGCGCGCGGGTGACACCGGGATCACGCTGGCGTCATGCTGGCCGCGCCGCCATCGGGTTCAGCGGTACTGGCCTGCGTACTTGAGTACCTTGTCGACGTTTTCCTTGGTGATGAAGCCCGGGCCCGAGCCTATATTGCGCGGCCCGTAGGAAGGAGCGAGCCCATAGGTGCTAAGCCGCGCCTGGAACTTCGGATTCGCTTCGAGGGCCTGGCGGATCTTGACCGGGTCGGTGGTGTGATCCTTCTTCACGATAGCCAGCACCGCGACCGGGATGTAACCCTGCAAGTAGGGTTGCTGGTCGATGGCGAACTTGATCGTGCCGTCCTGGATTGCCTTCGCAATGTCGGTGTCGAAGTCGAAGGTCGCGAACCAGATCTTGCCCGCCACGCCCATCTGCTTGAGTGCCTTGATGGTCGGATCGGCCGACAGCGGGCCGAGTGCGAGCACGGCCTGGGTATCCGGGTGATTGCGCAGATACGCGCTCACCTTGGATTGCACCGTGGTCGGGTCCTGGCCTGCATCCAGCGTTGACGACTTGAAATCGACGCCAAGCGCTTCGGCGAAACCCCGGCAACGCTCGAACGAAGCGGGATTGGTCGCGTAGTGGTTTACGCACAGGAACGACTTGATGCCCGCCGCCTTCGCCTTTTCGCCCGCTGCTTTACCGGCCGTATATTCCGGCTGGCCGACGTGCATGATCGCGCCGAGTTGCGCGCTTTGCTCCTCGGTGCCGGAGTTGATCGTGATCAGCGGAATGTGCTTCGCCGTGACCTTGGAGATCGCGCCTTTCAACACATCGAAGTCGGCAATGGTGACGATCACGCCGTCATAGTTGCGTGCCGCCGCCTGTTCGATCAGCCGTGCCATGTCGGCAATATCGCCGTTCGGCGGATTGCGGTAATCCGTCTGGACGTTGAAGTCCTCGTCTGCTTGCTTAATGGCGTTCTTGATCGTGTTCCACCACGAGTCCGAATCCGGCGCGTGGCTGATCAAGACGAAATGGCCGTCGGGAGCAGCGTGCGCTGCCTGACTGCTCAGTGCTGCTGCGCCGCACAACGCAGCGGCAGCCGCGAGCGCGCGCAGGGCGCCTCGGCGATTGCAAAGTCTCATTGTCTCCACCTATCCAGGTTGTTGTTCTGAAAGAGCATTCGGTGCGTGACGCCTGCTATCGCGCGACCCTTGGCTCACGACCAAGATTAGGACAAGTTCCGGCAATCTGCAATAGGAAGTTTAACTATGGCGACTTTGGAAAATTAATTCCATTTGTTCCGGGAGCTATCTATAATCAGTTGCATCGAATACAGAACGAACCACGGGCGCGGCATGCAGGAAGACACGCAAGACCCTCAAGAGACCACGGCGGAAATCCAGACCGTCGATGAGCTCATGCAGCGCATCACCGAGGCTTACGACGCGTTGCCGCGTCAGTTGAAGAGCGTGGCGGCCTACATCGAACAGCATCGCGGCAAGGTGATGATGGATCGCACCGGCGACATAGCGAGTGCGTGCGGCGTGCATCCGTCGGCGGTGGTGCGCTTTGCGCAGCGCTTCGGTTTTTCAGGCTTCTCCGACCTCCAGGCGGTCTTCAAGCAGGCCTATGCGGGCCAGAGCGGATCAGCGCAGAGCTATCAGCAGCGCATCAGGAAACTCATCGATGAAAAGCCGGGCAAGTTGTCGGGCGGATCGGTGGCGCGTGAATTTATCGCGGCGAGCCGCAGCGGGCTGGCGGAACTCGAAGCCGGTCTCGACGACGTCCAGTTTGAAGCCGCCGTAAAGATGCTGCAACAGGCGGAAAACATTTACGTGATCGGCGTGCGGCGCTCGTTTCCGGTGGCGAGTTACATCGTCTACGCGCTGCAGCACACGGCCAAGCGCGTGCATCTGGTGTCGGGTTTCGGCGGCATGTATCGCGAGCAGATCCGCAGCGTGAAGAAGGGCGACGTGGTGGTCGCGATCAGCTTCGCGCCGTATGGCAAGGAGACGCAGTACTGCGTGCGCGCGGCGCAGCATCACGGCGCCAAGACGCTGGTGATCACCGATGGCCAGCTTTCGCCGCTCGCGCGTCACGCGAGCGCGCATTTGTTCGTGAAGGAAGGCAGCGCGTTTGCGTTCCGTTCGCTCACGAGCACGATCTGCCTGTGCCAGGCGCTGTTTATCGCGCTTGCGTACCGGCTTGAACTGAACGTAGAAGAATCAAGGGAGACAGGCGGCTATGACGATTGATGTGGCGGTGTTCGGAGCAGGGCGGATCGGCAAGATCCATGCGGCGAATCTGGCGAAACAGCCGGGCGTGCGCCTGAAATATGTAGTCGACGTGAACAAGGAAGCCGCCGCCGCATTGGCCGCGCTGCACGGCGCGCAAGTGGCCGATGTGGAAGGCGCGCTCGGCGACGCATCTATCGGTGCGACCGTCGTGTGTTCGAGCACCGATACACACGCCGATTTGATCCTGAAGTCGGCCGCGCAAAAGAAGCATGTGTTCTGCGAGAAGCCGGTGGACCTGACGCTTGAGCGCGCACGCGCTTGCGCCGATGCCGTCGCGAAGGCGGGCGTGGTTTGCATGATCGGCTTCCAGCGCCGCTTCGATCCGACCTTTGCCGCATTGAAAGCGCGCGTGCAAGCCGGAGAAATTGGCGATCCGGAAATGCTGATTATCACGAGCCGCGATCCGGGCGCGCCGCCCGTTGATTACATCAAGCATTCGGGCGGCATCTTCAAGGACATGCTGATCCACGATTTCGACATCTTCCGCTGGATGCTCGACGACGAAGCCGACACGCTGCACGCAACCGGAAGCTGCTTGACGGATCCGGCGATAGCGGAAGCGGGCGATATCGATTGCACGGCCGTCACGATCCGCACCAAGCGTGGCCGCTTGTGCCAGATCAACACCACGCGTCGCGCGGCGTATGGATACGACCAGCGCTTCGAACTCCTCGGCAGTGCCGGCATGCTGCAAGCGGGCAATGTCCGTCCGACCGAAGTCACCGCGTATTCGAAGACGGCTGTATCGAACGACGTGCCCGAAGCGTTTTTCCTCGAGCGATATCGGGCCGCATACGCGCTGGAAATCGCCCATTTCTTCGATGCCGTGCAGGAAGGAAAGCCGGTTCGCACCACCGTCGCGGATGGTTTGAAGGCGCTGGAACTCGCCGAGGCGGCGACGCGGTCCTGGCGCGAAGGAACGATCATCAAGCTGGGGGCGGCATGAAAGCGCCCGTGCGGATCGGTATTGTCGGATTGGGGCGGCTGGGTCAACGCCACGCACGCAATCTCGCATGGCACGTCCCGGGCGCCACGCTCGCGGCAGCTTGCAGCCCGGTCGCGACGGAGCGCGAGTGGGCGCAGGCCAACCTCCCGGAACTTGCGCTGCACAGCGACTACGAATCGATGCTGAAAGACACATCGCTCGATGCCGTCTGGCTCGTCACGCCAACCTCGCTGCACTCCGATCAGATGATTGCGGCATTGCGCGCGGGCAAGCATGTGTTCTGCGAAAAGCCGTTGTCGCTGGATCTGGCGCAGTGCGATCGGGTGATTGAAGAAAGTGCGCGGTTTCCGCATTTGCAGGTGATGATCGGATTCGTGCGCCGGTTCGACGCGAGTTATCGCGACGCCTTCAACAAGATCCAGGAGGGCGCTATCGGCCGGCCGTTCATGGTCCGTTCGCAGACCGTCGACAAGAACGATCCCGATGGTTTCTTCGTCCGTTTCGCGCCGACGTCGGGCGGTCTGTTCCTCGACTGCAGCGTCCACGACATCGATCTGGCGCGTTGGATGCTCGGCAATCCCCGGATCACGCGCGTGTTTGCGAGCGGCACGATAGCGATCCACGAAGGTTTGGCGGAATGCTGCGATATCGATAACGGCGTCGCCATCTGCGAGTTCGAGGGCGGCCGGTTGGCCGTTTTCCAGGCATCGCGAACGAGCGCCCATGGTCACGACACGCAGACGGAAGTGGTGGGAACAAGCGGGGCGTTATCGGTGGGACACAATCCGCGGGCGAATCGCGTAGAGATTTTCGATGCTACGGGTATCCGCAACGAATGCACGCCGACCTTCTTCGAGCGCTTCGAGCACGCGTTCCTGCACGAAGCGGAGGCGTTTGTGGCTTCGTTGAATGGCGGTCCGTCGACGGGACTTACGCTTGACGATGCTCGCGAGGCGACGCGCATTGGCATTGCGATGCGGGACTCGCTGGCCAGTGGGCAGGCGGTGAATTTTTAGGCACTGGGGTAAAATCGAATTCTTATAAAAGCGGGTTCGAACAAGGCTCAATTCGATGGAAGTGCACAAGGAAGTCGATGCGCGCGGGCTTGCGTGCCCGTTGCCCATCTTGCGGGCGAAGAAGGCGCTGGCCGATATGCAGAGCGGGCAGATATTGAAGGTGCTGGCGACCGATCCGGGTTCGCAACGCGATTTTGCGGCGTTTTCGAAGCAGACGGGGAATGAGCTGGTGGAATCGACATCGCACGATAAGGTTTTTACGTTTTTGATGCGGCGGAGGTAAGGTTTCGTTCGCACTCGAGGGGGGGCGCGGGGCTGGTGGGCAGGTGGTCGGGGTGGGGGCTGGGTTGGTGCTGCGTACGTTAGCGCGGGTTCAATGTTGGCTAAATTTTTTATCACTATTAGCCAGGGTATTTTCGTTCGCACTCGGTCGGGGTTTTGGGCGCGGGGCTGGCCGGTGGTCGGGGTCGGTGCTGGGTTGTTGCTGCTTACGTTAGCGCGGGTTATATGTAAGTTAAATTTTTTATCACTGTTAGCCACTGTCCGTGGCGGGACTTCATTTCTTTGTCCAACGGCGACAAAGAAACGAAGCAAAGAAAACGCCTTTACACAATCTGTATTAAGTGTCCCCAGCGTGCAGACCACTGCTTTTGGTTCCCGCGTAGAACGGTGCTCGCTAGAACCGCGGACAGTTGAAACCCTCCTTCTCGCGAATCCTGACATCCCCACGCTTCGCCACCAGTGCTCTCGGGCAAGTTCGATGGACCCACGAGCTTGTAAGGCACTCACTTGTACGGCACTCACACACCTCACCCGTATTAGCGGTTCGCGGGCTGCGTGATCCGCTCGGCCATTTAGGTCAGGGGTGCGCCTAGCGCCCAATAATGTTTGTGTTTGGGCACGAGCAAATTTAAAAAATTGCGGACACCGGCGTCCGGTGCAAACGACCGGCCTGACAAGCGCTGCGCACCGA
Source organism: uncultured beta proteobacterium (assembly GCA_963708695.1). GTDB lineage: Bacteria > Pseudomonadota > Gammaproteobacteria > Burkholderiales > Burkholderiaceae > Caballeronia. Next base: position 53,635 of record CAVPTS010000022.1, on the reverse strand, counting down.
GTAGCTCTGGGGAACCTCAAACAAGGGTGAGGCCGTACCGGTCTGTGGACATTTCGAACTTGCCCGAGAGCACTGGTGGCGAAGCGTGGGGATGTAGGGATTCGCGAGAAGGAGGGTTTCAAGTGTCAGTGGTTCTAGCGAGCACCGTGCTACGCGGGAACCAAAAGCAGTGGTCTGCACGCTGGGGACACTTAAAACAGATTGTTGGGAGGCGTTTTCTTTGCTTCGTTTCTTTGTCGCCGTTGGACAAAGAAATGAAGTCCCGCCACGGACAGTGGCTAATAGCGATAAAAAATTTAGCCAACATGCAACACGCGCCAAGGTAAGCAGCAACAACCCGGCATCACCCCAGTACCACCGACATGGAAATGAAGTCCCGCCACGGACAGTGGCTAATAGTGATAAAAAATTCAGCTAAAACATAACCCGCGCAAACGTAAGCAGCAGCAACCCAGCATTGACCCTGACCACGGACCCCAGAACCACCGGCAACCAGACCCCGACGAGTGCGAACGAAAATAACCTGGCTAATAGCGATAAAAAAAGCAGCAGCAACCCGGCACTGACCCTCGACCACCGACCAGCCCCGCGCCCAAAACCCCGACCGAGTGCGAACGAAAAAAAATGCCTATGGCAACAAACCCACAGGCATTTCCATCAAAAGCGAAAAACCACCGAATCAACCCACCCGGCGGTAGAACTCGCAACGTTCAACCAATCAAATGCGGCGACCGGGTGTTCAAATATTCCTGAAAGTCCGCAGCCACTTCCGGATGCCGCAACGCAAACTCAACCGTTGCCTTCAAATACCCAAGCTTGCTGCCGCAATCAAACCGCGTGCCGTGATACTTGTACGCGAGCACTTGCTCATCGGCGAGCAATGACTGAATGGCATCCGTCAGCTGCAACTCGCCACCCGCGCCCGGCTTCAACGCGCGAATGTGATCGAATACACGCGGCTTCAGCACATATCGCCCAACCACACCCAGATTCGACGGCGCCACCTCGGGTTCCGGCTTCTCCACAATCCCCGACAACTTGAAAATATTGTCTTCCCACTCTTTCCCGTCAATCACACCGTACGACTTGGAATCCTGTGCCGGGATCTCTTCCACACCAATTACCGAGCTGTGATAGTGATCGAAGACTTCGATCATCTGCGTCATCACCGGCGGGGTGCCGTACAACAAGTCATCCGCGAGAATCACGGCGAACGGGTTGTCGCCGACCAGCTTCTCCGCGCACAGCACGGCGTGGCCCAAACCAAGCGCTTCGGCCTGACGCACATAAAAACAGTCGACATGGCTCGGCTTGATGCTGCGCACGAGATCAAGCAGCTTCTGCTTGCCGCGTGCTTCCAGTTCGGCTTCAATTTCATACGACTTGTCGAAGTGATCTTCGATTGCGCGCTTGCTGCGCCCCGTCACGAAGATCATCTCCGTGATGCCGGCAGCCATGGCTTCCTCGACCGCGTATTGAATCAGCGGCTTGTCGACAACAGGCAACATCTCTTTCGGGCTGGCCTTCGTCGCGGGGAGGAACCGGGTACCGAGACCCGCAACCGGGAAAACCGCTTTCGTAACTTTTAGCATTTGATGACCCTGATCCTCGTATCGTGTTTAAACGTCAAGCCTGAAACTCGTGGGCATGGAAGCAAATGCCATGATGCAGGTTGATGCGCTGATAAAAAAGTACGGCGAAATTAATTCTTCAAGCGTCAATACGCACTTTGCTATAAGACAGAACAAGCGGTCGGTAATTTTCAGGCCGGAAGGCGCGACAACTGCGCTTTCAGCTTGTCAGCAGTCGACTCGAATTCCGCAAGCCGTTTGCGCTCTTGCTCCACCACTGCAGCAGGCGCCCGGGCCACAAAACTCTCGTTTTCCAGCTTCACACGCGCCTTCCCGATCTCTTGCGTCAAACGATCCACTTCCTTTGTGAGCCGTTCCCGCTCGGCAGCGACATCGATTTCGACCTTCAACACCAACTTGTTCGTTCCTACAATAGCAACTGGCGCGCCACTTGCCTCCGCGTCGAGCGCGGCTTCATCGGCGATGATCTTCACCTCCGATAAACGCCCTAATGCCTGGACATACGGCGCGAACGTCTTGAGCCGCGCTTCGTCGCCGGTTGCCAGCAACGGCACTTTGACCGCCGGCGAGAGATTCATCTCACCGCGCAGATTACGACATGCATCGATGACACTCTTCAGTTCGGCCGCCCACTGTTCAGACGATTCATCGATTTTCGATGCCTGCGCGCGCGGGTAAGCCTGGACCATGATGGACGCTTCACCGTTTTGCGCGTCCTGCGGATACAAATCCGTCAACGGGGCAACCTTCTGCCACAAAGCCTCAGTGATGAACGGAATCACCGGATGCGCCAGACGCAGCACGGTTTCCAGCACACGAAGCAGGGTGCGGCGCGTAGCGCGCTGCTGCTCGGGCGTGCCGGTCTGAATCTGCACCTTGGCCAGCTCCAGATACCAGTCGCAATACTCGTCCCAGACGAACTTGTAGATTGCGCTCGCTACATTGTCGAAACGGTAGTCCGAGAAACCCTTCTCGACGTCCGCCTCCACACGCTGCAAAAGCGACACGATCCAGCGATCCGCCGGCGAGAAATCCGTGTATCCGCCCGGACCACAGTCGCCGGGCGCGCAATCGCCCGGTTTCCCGAAACCACAGTCGTGGCCTTCGGTATTCATCAGGACAAACCGCGTCGCATTCCACAGTTTATTGCAAAAATTACGATATCCCTCGCACCTTGCCAGATCAAAATTCACGTTGCGACCGAGCGTGGCCATGGACGCCATCGTGAAGCGCAACGCGTCCGTGCCGAACGGCTGAATTCCTGCCGGGAATTCCTTGCGGGTTTTTTTCTCGATTTTTTCGGCTTGCTTCGGGTTCATCAGGCCGGTAATGCGCTTGGCGACGAGCGTTTCCAGGTCGATACCATCGACGATATCGATCGGATCGAGCGTATTGCCCTTGCTCTTCGACATTTTCTGACCTTCCGCGTCGCGCACCAGACCGTGGACATAGACGGTGTCGAAGGGGACTTTGCCGGTGAAATGCGTGGTCATCATCACCATCCGGGCAACCCAGAAAAAGATGATGTCGAAGCCGGTCACGAGGACCGAAGAGGGCAGGAAGTGCTTGAGTTCCGGCGTTTCGTTCGGCCAGCCGAGCGAAGAAAACGGCACGAGCGCCGACGAAAACCACGTGTCGAGCACGTCGTCATCGCGTTTGAGTGTGCCGGTGTAGCCCTTTTCCGTGGCTTCGGCGCGTGCTTCCTCTTCCGTCTTGGCGACGAAGATTTCGCCGTTCTCGCCGTACCAGGCGGGGATTTGATGGCCCCACCAGAGTTGGCGCGAGATGCACCAGTCCTGAATATTTTCGAGCCATTGGTAATAAGTCGTCGACCAGTTTTCCGGGACGAACTTGATTTCGCCGTTGCGCACCACGTCGAGCGCCGTTTCCGCGATCGATTTGCCCGGATGGAACGTGCCTTCCGGCGCCGGCTTGCTCATGGCGACAAACCACTGGTCGGTCAACATCGGCTCGATCACCACGCCCGTGCGGTCACCGCGCGGCACCATCAGCGCGTGCGGCTTGACGGATTCCATCAAGCCGAGCGCCTCCAGGTCGGCCACGACCTGCTTGCGCGCGACGAAGCGATCCATTCCGCGATACTTTTCCGGCGCGTTGTCGTTGATTTTTGCGTCGAGCGTGAGGATCTCGATCATCGGCAACTTGTGTCGCAGGCCGACTTGATAGTCGTTGAAATCGTGCGCGGGCGTGACCTTGACCACGCCGGTACCGAACTCGCGATCCACATAATCGTCCGCGATCACCGGAATTTCCCGGTCTGACAACGGCAGCATCACGGTTTTGCCGATCAGATGCGCATAGCGCTCGTCCTCCGGATGCACCATCACGGCGGTGTCTCCGAGCATGGTTTCCGGGCGCGTGGTCGCGACCGTCACATGGCCCGAGCCATCCGGGAGCGGATAATTGATGTGCCACAGATTGCCGGCTTCCTCTTCGCTGGCGACTTCCAGGTCGGATACGGCTGTACCCAGCACCGGGTCCCAGTTCACCAGCCGTTTGCCGCGATAAATCAGGCCCTGCTTGTAGAGCGTGACAAAGACATCCAGCACGACGGGCGACATTTTGTCGTCCATGGTGAAATATTCGCGCGACCAGTCGATGGACGCGCCCAGGCGCCGCACCTGATTCGTGATGGTCGAGCCGGATTTTTCCTTCCATTCCCACACGCGTTTCAGAAATTCCTCGCGGCCGAGGTCATGGCGCGACACGCCTTGCGCGTCGAGTTGCCGCTCCACCACGATTTGCGTGGCGATGCCCGCGTGATCCGTCCCCGGCAGCCACAGCGTGTTCTCGCCGAGCATGCGGTGATAGCGCGTGAGGCTGTCCATGATGGTCTGGTTGAACGCGTGACCCATGTGCAGCGTGCCGGTGACGTTTGGCGGCGGGAGTTGAATCGAGAAGTCTTTTTTGCCTTCGATCAGGGTTGGCGCGGCGTAGCCGCGTTTTTCCCATTCCGGGCCCCAATGGGACTCGATGTTCTGGGGCTCGAAACTCTTCGCAAGCGTGTTTTCGCTTGTGTTGTCACTTGGGTTGTCGCTCATGGGGTGGAATCTGCCGAAAGTGCGTAAATAGATGCGGGAATCGAGGAATTATAAGGTGTGCGGGGATGGTCGTTCGCACTTGGTTTTCGGGGCGGGCAGGGTGCGTCGCTGGCGCTCGGGGGCGGAGTTGTTGCTGGGCTGATGCTGCTTAGGCGTTCGCGCGGTTTGTCTTGGCCCGGTATTGACCACTGTGCGTGGTTGTTTCCGTTGGCACTCGGGGTTTTGAGGGGGCGTGGAGCTGCCGGTGGCGGTGGCGGTCGGGGTCGGGGTCGGTGCCGGGTTGCTGCTGCTGACGTTAGCGCGGGTTCAATGTTGGCTAAATTTTTTATCACTATTAGCCACTGTCCGTGGCGGGACTTCATTTCTTTGTCCAACGGCGACAAAGAAACGAAGCAAAGAAAACGCCTTTCCACAATCTGTATTAAGTGTCCCCAGCGTGCAGACCACTGCTTTTGGTTCCCCCGTAGCACGGTGCTCGCTAGAACCACGCTGCGTTGAACCCCTCCTTCTCGCGAATCCTTACATCCCCACGCTTCGCCACCAGTGCTCTCGGGCAAGTTCGATGCGCCCACGAACGAATGCGGCCTCACGCGTCTCTATAGTTCGGTGGAATGCGTGATTCGCGTGACTGTTTAGGCGGGGGAGCGCGTAGCGCGCAATACGTCTGGGCACCGGTACACCACAAAAAGAGTGAAATGCCTCGCGCCGAGCGTAACAACCGCCCCTGCAGTCACGTCCTTTGGAAGTCCACCTTAGACCGCAGAGACTGGTGGGACCGTACCGGGTGAGACCGTTCCGAGCCGTAGGCACGTAGATCTTGCCCGAGAGCACTGGTGGCGAAGCGTGGGGATGTAGGGATTCGCGAGAAGGAGGGGTTCAAGTGTCCGTGGTTTTGCGAGCACCGTTCTACGCGGGAACCAAAAGCAGTGGTCTGCACGCTGGGGACACTTAAAACAGATTGTGGGGAGGCGTTTTCTTTGCTTCGTTTCTTTGTCGCCGTTGGACAAAGAAATGAAGTGCCGCCACGCACAGTGGCTAATAGTGATAAAAAATTTAGCCAACATTGAACCCGCGCTAACGTACGCAGCAGCAACCCAGCACCGACCCCGACCACCGCCGGTAGCACGCCCCAAAAAGAACCCCCGAGTGCGAACGGAAATACCCTGGCTAATAGTGCTAAAGAGGACATCCAAGACGAACCGCTCGAAAGCCCAAGCAGCAGCAACCCGGCCGACCACCCCCGTCCAGTGCGAACGACAAACCCAGTGCGAACGACAAACCCTGTCCGTTTTATAATGGCCGTCCCACCGGAAGACTCCCCCCATGCCCGATCTGCTCGCCAATCTGAATCCCGAACAACTTGCCGCCGTCACGCTGCCGAACGAGCCGGCGCTCATCCTGGCGGGCGCGGGCAGCGGCAAGACGCGCGTGCTGATCACGCGCATCGCATGGCTGATCCAGCAGGGCTACGCGTCGCCCACGACCATTCTCGCCGTCACGTTCACGAACAAGGCCGCGAAAGAAATGATGGCGCGCCTGACCGCCATGATGCCAATCGATACACGCGGCATGTGGATCGGCACCTTCCACGGCCTGTGCAACCGCATGCTGCGCGCACATTTCCGCGACGCCGGCCTGCCGCAAGCATTCCAGATCCTCGACACCGCCGACCAGTTGTCGGCCATCAAGCGGCTGATGAAGGGCCTGAATATCGACGACGAGAAATATCCGGCTAAAAATCTCCAGTACTTCATCAACAACGCAAAGGAACAAGGCCTGCGTCCAAAAGACGTCGATGCCACCGATGCCTTCAACATGAAGTTTGTCGAGCTGTACGTGGCGTACGAGCAGCAATGTCAACGCGAAGGCGTCGTGGATTTCCCCGAGCTTTTGCTGCGTTGCTACGAGCTGCTCGCGCACAATCCGCCGCTGCGCGCGCATTATCAGGCGCGCTTTCGCAATATCCTCGTCGATGAGTTCCAGGACACGAACAAGCTGCAATACGCGTGGCTGAAGATCCTGGCGGGCGAGCACAATGCAATCTTTGCGGTCGGCGACGACGATCAGTCCATCTACGCATTCCGTGGCGCGAACGTCGGCAACATGCACGACTTCGAGCGCGAGTACCACGTGCGCAACATGATCAAGCTGGAGCAGAACTATCGCTCGCACGGTCATATTCTCGATACCGCCAACTTCCTGATTGCTAAAAATTCGCGTCGGCTAGGCAAGAACCTGCGCACCGATGCCGGTCACGGCGAGCCCGTGCGCGTGTACGAAGCCGCGACGGATACGCAGGAAGCAGGGTGGATCGTCGAGGAGATCAAGGCGCTGATTCATGCCGGCGCGTCGCGCGGCGAGATCGCCATTTTGTATAGAAGCAATGCGCAGTCGCGGACCATCGAACATACGCTGGTGAATGCGGGCATTGCGTATCGCGTGTATGGCGGCTTGCGGTTTTTCGAGCGCCAGGAAGTGAAGCACGCGCTTGCCTATCTGCGCCTGATCGATAACCCCAACGACGACACCGCGTTCTCCCGCGTCGTGAACTTTCCGACGCGCGGAATCGGGGCAAGGTCGATCGAACAACTCGCCGATGCCGCGCGTCTCTACAACTGTTCAATGGCCGCCGCTGTTCCGTACGTGGCGGGCAAGGCCGGTTCGAGCCTCGCCGGTTTTGCGCAATTGATCGGGAAGATGCGCGCGGAAACGCAGCAGATGAGCTTGCCGGAAACGGTGGAATACGTGGTTCGGGCAAGCGGTCTTGCTACGCACTACGAGAACGAGCGCGAAGGCCAGGATCGGCTGGAAAACTTGCAGGAAGTGGTGAACGCGGCGGCCGCGTTCGTGCAGGAGGAAGGCTACGGGCTCGATACCCCCGCGCGTTCCATTCCACTGCGACCCGGCGCGACGAATGCGCCGGAAATCGGCTTGGCGACGGACGATCCGGCCGTCGATGTTCTCGATCCCGAAAGCCCGGCCGATCCCGCGCAAAATCCCGACACCATGACGCCGCTGGCGGGTTTTCTATCGCATGCATCGCTCGAAGCCGGCGATAACCAGGCGCAGGCCGGCCAGGACGCCGTGCAACTGATGACCGTGCACGCAGCCAAGGGCCTCGAATTCATGGCGGTGTTTATCACCGGTCTGGAGGAGGGCTTGTTCCCGCACGAGAACAGCGCGCAGGAAAGCGACGGATTGGAAGAGGAGCGGCGGCTGGCGTATGTGGCAATCACGCGGGCGAAGGAGCGGTTGTATCTGTCGTTTGCCCAGAGCCGCATGCTGCACGGCCAGACGCGCTACAACATCCGTTCCCGTTTCTTCGATGAACTCCCCGAAGGTTCGCTCAAGTGGCTGACGCCGAAGGTGGAGGCGGGCGCGCGCTGGGGCGGCCGGTCGGACAACGCCGGCTGGGGCCGCGACTGGTTTGCGCGGCCGGATAAGGATCGCGGGGAACGCGCCGCGTATACCGATCCCGATGCCGGCAAACCGCTACCCGCGTTTGCGAACAACCAGCGCGCGGCGGACACCGGCTTTAAGGTCGGCCAGCCTGTTTTTCACAACAAGTTCGGCGAAGGCACGGTGATCGGGCTGGAAGGATCGGGCGGCGATGCGCGCGCGCAAGTCCGCTTCAAGCGCCACGGCGAGAAATGGCTCGCGCTGGCTGTCGCGAAATTGCAGGCGGTGGAGTGACGGTGAACTTGCTCGGCATCATGGCCGCGTTGCCGCAGGAACTGGGCGACCTCATCGAGTCGATGAACGCCGCCGGCAGCGTCCGCACGCAAACCATCGGGCGGCGTGAATATCACCTCGGCATCGCGCATGGCGTGCCTTGCGTGGTGACGCTGGCGCGTATCGGCAAGGTGGCGGCCGCGGCGACGGCGAGCGCATTGATCCATGTGTTCGGCGTCGACACCATCGTGTTTACCGGGGTGGCCGGGGGCGTTCGGGACGACGTGCGAGTGGGAGATATTGTGATCGGCGAGACGCTGATGCAGCATGATCTCGACGCGTCGCCGCTTTTTCCGCGCTTTGAGGTGCCGTTGCTGGGCATGGCGCGATTTGCCTCCGATGAAGCATTAAGCGCTGCTCTGGCAGACGCTTGCGCAGGGTTTCTCGCCGATGAACATGCTTCGTTGGAGGCACGTTTCGGCGTGCATCCGCCGCGATTGCATCGTGGGCTGATTGTGAGCGGCGACCGGTTTGTTTCGAGTCACAACGAGGTGAATGCGCTGCGCGCCGCGTTGCCCGACGCGCTAGCCGTTGAGATGGAAGGCGCGGCTATCGCGCAGGTTTGCTTCGAATACGCAGTGCCGTGCGCGATCGTGCGCACCGTGTCAGATACCGCCGATGCCGATGCGCCCGAGTCGTTTCTCGAGTTTTTGCATGCCCTTGGCGGGACATATTCGTCGGGGATATTGCGACGATTCCTGATCGCCCGCGCGGTCGATGGTGGCGCAAAGCTGCCTTCCTGAATCTCGTTCTCTCGCCACTCTACGTGGCAGCTTCCTCCTCTGCCCTAAAAGACGCTACGCCCGTGCGCGTTCCGACTCCTCGCTCCCGTCCCTCGCTCCTATCGCGAAATTCTCACTTGTAAGTGAGAATGATTCGCAATTACAATGCTTCGGACGACAGGAGGTCCACATGACCCAAACGACGACCGATCCCAGCGAGGCACAGCGTGCCATGTCTGCAAACGCCGCACGCGTGATCGAGATCACGCGCCGTGCATGGCTCGCCACTCAAACGCAGCCTGCCGGCGACATCGCCAGGAAATCACAGCGGCCCCGATTTTCGCGCCGCCCGATAGTCGCAAACCTGGCCCAAGCCATGAATTTCTGGAGCACGAGACAGCTGTGATCGCCACCCAATTTCTGCCTGCTAATTCCGCAATCGTTGCGCCCGCGTCGATCGATCCACGCGATGTACCCAGTCAGCGCATGCACGACGCCAGCCGCTTTCCGCTCGTGCGTTTGCGCCGGCGGGCCGTTCAGCCCGGCTACGCATTCGCCTGGGCCGCCGAGATGCAGCGGCTGCTGAAGCTTGCGACGCCGTTCGTGATCGTGTCGGAACATGACGCCGATGAAACCCCCGACGACACCCGCCTGCGCGCCGCGTGGCTGCGCTCGCACCGCGACGTTCTCACGCAGTTTTGCCGTGGTTTTATCGTGATCGAGCCGCGCATTGAAGCGCGGGCATCGACACGGGAATTTGTACGCGGCATCTGTGACGACAGCGGGGTGCGCACTGTGGTGGTGTCGAGCATGCGCGTGGCCGGCGAACTCGCGCCGGTGCTGCTCAAGCATTCGGCGACCAGCCTGGTCAAATCCCGCCCAACCGATGCACCGCGTTTGCAAATGCCGTAACAGCGGCGCGTTGTCGGCCGCTTACCAACAAATCAGGGCCGTCCCTCTCTAGTACGGCCACTCGGCCTGAACTATGCTCAGGAGCAATTCGCCGCGCGAGCGCTCCGCTCTCGCGCGGCGATTCCGCTACCAGACAGAGGTTCGAATGCCGACTTATCGTGAAGCTCACCGCCGGTCGATCCAGGAGCCCGAATTGTTCTGGGCCGAACAAGCGCGGCGCATCCATTGGGAAACGCCGTTCGACCAGGTGCTCGACAGAACCAATCCGCCATTTGCGCGCTGGTTCGTCGGCGGCAAGACCAATCTTTGCTACAACGCGATCGACCGCCATCTCGCCGCACGCGCTCAGCAAAATGCGCTGGTGTATGTATCGACGGAAACGGGCATCGAGCGGCGCTACACCTACGCCGAACTGCACGCCGAAGTGAACCGCATGGCCGCGGTGATGCGCTCGCTCGGCGTGCGTCAAGGCGAGCGCGTCCTGATCTATCTGCCGATGATCCCCGAAGCCCTGTTCGCGATGCTCGCCTGCGCGCGACTCGGTGCGATCCATTCGGTCGTGTTCGGCGGCTTTGCGGCGCCGAGTCTGGCGGCGCGCATAGACGACGCCACGCCCGTCCTGATCGTCACCGCCGATGCCGGCGCGCGGGCAGGCAGGGTGATCGATTACACGCCACTCGTGGACGAAGCGCTGGCCCGCGCCGCGCATAAAGTGCCGAAGGTGTTGCTGATCGACCGTCAACTCGCGCCGGAACGGTTGCAGGCGCCGTATCTGGTTTCGTACGAACCGCTGCGCGAGCAATTTTTCGATGCCCATGTTCCGTGCGTCTGGCTCGAATCGAATGAACCTTCGTACGTGCTCTATACGTCGGGGACGACGGGCAAGCCGAAGGGCGTGCAACGCGATGTGGGCGGATACGCGGTCGCGCTGGCGGCATCAATGGAACACATCTTTCAGGGCAAGGCCGGCGACGTCATGTGGACCGCGTCGGACGTGGGCTGGGTGGTCGGGCACAGCTACATTGTCTATGCACCGCTGATTGCCGGGCTGACGACGTTCATGTACGAAGGCACGCCGATTCGCCCGGATGGCGGCATTTGGTGGCGGCTCATCGAGCAACACAAGATCAACTTGATGTTCACCGCGCCAACCGCGTTGCGCGTGCTCAAGAAGCAGGATCCGAAACTGATGGAACAGGCGGATTTATCGAGTTTGCGGGCGCTTTTTCTTGCCGGCGAACCGCTGGATGAGCCCACCGCGCAGTGGATCCAAGGCGCGTTGAAAAAGCCCGTCGTCGATAACTACTGGCAAACCGAAACCGGCTGGCCGATGATCGCGATCCCGCGGGGTATTGAAGCGTTGCCGCCGAAGCTCGGGTCGCCCGGCGTGCCTTCGATGGGGTTCGCTTTGACGGTGCGCAACGAGGCGACCGGTGAGATTTGCGCGCCGGGAGAGAAGGGTGTGATCGCGCTCGACTACCCGCTGCCGCCGGGCTGCATGCAGACCGTCTGGGGTGACGATTCGCGCTTCATCAAAACGTACTGGACGAGCGTGCCCGGGCAGCAGCTTTATTCCACCTTCGATTGGGGCGTGACCGACGAGGATGGCTACGTGTCCATTCTCGGGCGTACCGATGACGTGATCAATGTGGCGGGACATCGGCTGGGTACGCGCGAAATCGAGGAGGCTATAAGCAGTCACCGGGCGGTGGCCGAGGTGGCGGTTGTGGGCATTGCCGATGCCATCAAGGGGCAAGTTGCGCTGGCCTTCGTTGTTTTACGAGACGCTCAGGCGTTGGATGTAGCCGGCGCGCGCGAAGCACTTGAAGCGGAACTGGCTCGTAGCGTCGACGAACACCTGGGCGCGATTGCACGTCCCGCCCGTGTCCATTTTTTAGCAATGCTGCCGAAGACCCGCTCGGGGAAATTGTTGCGACGGGCGATTGCCGCGCTGGCCGAGGGCCGCGACCCCGGCGATCTGCCGATGATCGAGGATGCCGGGGCGTTGGTGCAGGTAAGGGAGGCGCTGGCGCGATAAAAAGAAGCGCTGACGCGATTCGCAGCTTGATGCGTTCATTTCACCAGTGAGCGCAATTCCCGCTGCACCTGCGGCGTGAGTCGCTGCGCGTCTTTCGTGAGATTGACCTGCATGGTCGATTCGGCAATGTCATGGACCGATTGCTCAAGCTCATACGTGCCTTTTGCCCTGAGCCAGTCCAGTATTTCCGCCAGATGCCAGATCGCCGTGCTGCCTTCGTGTACCGGCAATGGGAACGTAGCCGGGTTCGCCAGCATCAGCTTGCGCATGTTCTGACGCGTGACGCCGATGGTGTCGGCGACGTCGGTCAGGCCGACAAAATCGGGCAATGCTTCTACCAGCACCGCCGATGGAACGACCGACTTGACGTCCTTCAATGCGCTCACCAATGCCGCTTGCGCACTCTCCGCTTCGCGCGTAAATGCCAGCGCAATCCGGCCGGGTTGACCGACGCCGATTAATGCGTCGTCGCATCCTGCTGAACCGAGGCGTCCGATCAATTCTTCGTGATCGCAGTCGCTCTCCGACAACCGGTACTTCAATGTGAAGATGTATTCCATGGCATTACCTTAAGTGAGACTGTTGATTGTTCGGAAGCTTTGCCTGACTGGAACGTGCAGTTGTCGACCACGCGCTTGATTGCTCGTGCGTGATTCGTTGCGTTTTTCGGCGTGCTCCACACGCTGGTAATACAAAATTCGCCGCAGCGACACTCCGCAGCGTTGTAGGGGCAATAAATCCTTCCCCAAGCATGACTTCCTCCTTGTTCAACGCGCCAGCCATGCGTTTCAGCGTGCCGCAGTGCTTCTTCAATTTCTTTCTTTTGATGCTGTGATCGAGTCATCGTTAGCCCCATAGTAGAGGCGCCTCACAAGGTTGTCAAGTGACAACCTTGTGAGGCGCCTGGAACGTCGATCGAAAACTCGTTTTAGAGTCGTGCGGTCGTCGGTCGTATGTTTGTCCTGCTCACATGACCGTGATCATCACGCTTTGGCTGTTGTCCGTTTCTCCCTGGCATCTCTGGTGTTGGGCAGCAGGATTGTCAGGACTCCGATCAGCGGCAGGAACGAACAAACCTTATAGACATAGTCGATGCTCGTCGCGTCAGCCAGATGGCCAAGGACCGCGGCGCCGATGCCGCCCATCCCGAAAGCGAGGCCAAAGAACAAGCCCGCGACCATGCCGACCTTGCCGGGAATCAGTTCTGTCGCATACACAAGGATGGCCGAAAACGCGGATGCCAAAATCAGCCCGATCACTACCGAGAGCACGCCCGTCCAGAACAGGTTTGCATACGGCAACATAAGGGTGAACGGCGCCACGCCCAATATGGATACCCAGATAACAACCTTCCGGCCGATCTTGTCACCGACAGGCCCACCCACGATCGTACCCACCGCAACCGCCGCCAGAAACCAGAACAAATGCACTTGCGCTGTTTCAACGGGCAAATTGAATTTGCTGATCAGATAAAACGTGAAGTAACTGCTAATGCTCGCCAGATAAAAATACTTGGAAAATACGAGCAGCATTAACACCGCCATGGCGATCACTACCTTATTACGCGGCAATGCCGATACCGCAACCGAGGCACGCGCCTTCTTCACGGCCGGATGACGTTGATACCAGCGCCCGATGTTCGCCAACACAACGATCGCAAGCAAGGCAACTGCAGAAAACCACGCAATGCTGCGTTGTCCGTGCGGCATCACGACCAATGCGGCCAATAACGGACCAAGAGAACTTCCCGCATTGCCGCCGACCTGAAACACCGACTGCGCAAGCCCATGGCGTCCACCTGACGCCATACGCGCCACGCGTGACGATTCAGGATGGAATATCGACGATCCGCATCCGACAAGCGCTGCCGCCACCAGCAATACCGGAAAACTTCCTGCCATCGACATCAACAGCAATCCGCATAACGTAAAGCCCATGCCGACCGGTAATGAATACGGCTTTGGATGCTTGTCGGTATAAAGCCCGACCAGCGGCTGCAATAGCGACGCCGTGATCTGATACGTCAGCGTAATCAAGCCGATCTGCCCAAACGACAACGCGAACTCGCTTTTGAACATCGGGTAAATGGCGAGAATCAGCGACTGAATCATGTCGTTGAGCAAATGCGCGAAGCTGATTGCGCCAAGTACGGAAAACACCGTGCGCGGAACTGCCGGGGTTAACGACGGAACAGATGAAGCGGCGCCAAGCGCGCTTTTGTCGATGCTGGTCTGCATGGTGATGAGCTGGAAAAGTCTCGCGTTGCATTCGCTATCCGGTTTGCCAATTGCCGAATAGCCCATTTGTCGACAATTCTAAAGTGTCCTCTATGCATTGTCCTGCCAACATTTGTCGCGAAACGGACAACGACAACGTCTCCCGGTAGTCATTCCCTACGCTTTCCAGAGATGAATGCCGTTTCGTAACCTGCGCTAAACCGCTAAAGAAGCGCGAATTTCCGCCGTTGACCATTGATGTAGCTTCGCGCCTCGCCCACAAGGCGGCCGCGCGCAGCCAATCAAAACTGGGAATTGAATCGATGAAACCGTTTTCGCTGCGGGGTAATCCCGGCGCTGGCTTTATTCCGGGGGCAGACACTAAAGGGTCGGCCACGGCCAAGATAGGCGCGGGCGCGGACCGCCGTTCGCTTTCCGTGAAGGCGTCACTGCGGCTCGCATTCGCGTTGCTGCTCATCGGCACGCTTGCCATCGGCGTGATTGCTCTGACGCAGATCAGCCGTCTTAACGGCGCGACGGAATCGATTTATCGCGAGGGTTATATCGCCAGCCGCGCCGCCGAGGAACTTCGGGCGGGCATGCTGCGCGCAAGCCGCTCGCAAAAGATGCTGCTCACGGCGACCACCGCGAAGGAACGCGATGAACTGGGCGCGGATATTGAACACGCGCTTGCCGATATCGGCCGTGAACAAACCCGCCTGCAAAGCTACGCGGACCCGTCGGGTGACCAGAAGCGTCTGGCAACCGCGGTCGGCGCGTGGAGTACTGATCTGCGCACCTTCGTGAAGCTGATGAAGGAGCAGCCGCTGGATCTGTCGCAGATGAACTGGCAGGTCGGCATGCAGGACGTGTCGCTGCTGGTCGCCACGGGCAAGCTCGAAAAGCTCGTCAGTGCGCTCATCGAGCAACGCGGGACGGCGGCGAAATCGACTATCGATACCGCTGCGTCCATTTATCACGCGTCGTTCGTGATGATGGCGGCGCTGACGCTCGTGCTGATCGCGCTGGCGTTCGTGGTGAGCGAATGGGTCGTGCGGCGGCTCGCGAAACAACTCGGCGGCGAACCCGTCTACGCGATGGAAATCGCGCGCCGCATCGCTGCGGGCGATCTGTCGAACCGCATCACGATTGCCAGACGGGACAACTCCAGCATGCTCTTCGCGCTGTCGGGCATGCAGTCGGGCTTGTCGACGACAGTCGGCGAAATCGCGGCCAGCGCCGAGGCGATCGCGTCGGCGTCCGGCGAGATATCGCAGGGGAATGTGGACTTGTCGCAGCGCACGGAACAGCAGGCTGTCGCGCTGGAAAAGACCGCGTCGAGCATGGAGGAGTTGACGTCCACGGTGCGTCAGAATGCCGAGAACGCGAAGCAGGCGAGCTCGCTGGCGCATAACGCGTCGGATATTGCCGAAAAGGGCGGCGTGGTGGTCGGGCGTGTCGTGGCGACGATGGAGCAGATCAACGCGAGCGCGAAGAGCATTGGCGACATCATCGGCGTGATCGAAGGCATTGCGTTCCAGACGAACATTCTCGCGCTCAATGCGGCGGTGGAAGCGGCGCGGGCGGGTGAGGGCGGGCGTGGGTTCGCGGTCGTCGCGGGCGAAGTGCGCAGTCTTGCGCAACGATCGTCGGCGGCGGCGAAGGAGATCAAGGGTTTGATCCACACGTCGGTGGCACGCGTCTCCGATGGTTCGACCTTCGCTCACGAAGCCGGCGCGACGATGGACGAAGTCGTGAAAGCGGTGAAGCGCGTGACGGACATCATGGGCGAGATATCGGCGGCGTCGGCGGAACAGAGCAGCGGGATCGAAGAGATCAATCACGCCGTGACGCAGATGGACGCCGGCACGCAACAGAACGCCGCGTTAGTCGAGCAGGCCGCGGCTGCGGCGCAATCGCTTGACGATCAGGCCCACGCGCTGAAACAACTGGTTGGGAAGTTTCAGTTGAAGTGATGTAACGCTGTGAACCAGTCAGTGGAGGCTTGCCTAACGGCACGCCTTCGTTCTAGAATTCGCGTCGGGCGCGGCAGGGCGCCCGGTCTCGCGAAAGTGAAAGCACCTGCCACGCGTTATCGCTTCATCTGGATAAACCGCAACGTTGAACCTTTAGCCGCAGCGAGAACGGCGCAATGAGGAGAAACGTCATGTGGTCAACATCCTGTCCGGTTCATTCCGATCTCACCAACTCCGAATTTCTCCGACGCCATGCGCGCCGGCTGCTTCGTCGCGCTCGCGAAGACAATATGAGCGCCGCGCTCCCGGTCGTGCGCCGTCTGCTCGCGGCCGGCGTGACGCGCGTCGATACACTCGCCGAGCTGCACCAGACCCGTGCGGATATTCAGCTCAAGCACGTACTCAACATGCTCGCCGTCGAACTGGGACATGTCGGCTGGGACGCGTGCAAGCCCGTTCTGGATACACGCGAGGCGGCCATCATCGATCGATACCGCTTCGATGCCGGCGCCTTCGGCGATTATGAAAAGGTGTGGTTTGCAAACGCTGCAGAAGCGCGTGAATGGCAGCGCGAGCAGGGCGGGTACATCGTGGAGTATGGGGATCAGGCGGTCGCGATTCTCTGGCGCGAATAACGAGCTAAAACGAGCTATAGCGAACAACTACCCGGCGCGCCCAGCAAGCCGCGCCGGCTCAAATCAACTCCATTTCCTTCCAGTCGGCATTAGAAAAAAACCGGCTTAATTCACGCATCAGCTCATTCAACGCAGCCATTTCCGGCTGCGTGATCTTGCGCACGTGTTGCGCTTGCGTCCAGTCGCCGTAGAGCATGGCGACCGTCGAACCTTTAGCCTTCACCGGCAGCAACACGAACGCGTGGGCATCGCCGAAAGTCGGTTTGAACCAGCGCGGCAAACGCGCTTCAATGCGCGGATCGCGAGCATTCTCGATAAAAATCCCCACCGGATTCGCGATCGCAAGATGAAACACGTCAGGCTCGAACGCGGCGGAAAACGTCAGCGACGGCAACAGCGCCTCCACACCCGGCCCCAATCCAAGCCTGGCGTGGAATTCATCATTGGCCTGGCGCACAAACACCACCGTGCGCGAAAACCCGAGCCCCGCAAGCACGGCTTCCGAGGCGAGCGCGAGCACCGGCGCAAGTGCATTCTTGGACGGCAGCGAGCGTAGATCCTCGAGACCGGCGCCAATCCGCGCTTCCGCCGATACCCCCGCGCGCGCAATGGCATCGGCGTCTGCGCGCAGTTCCACGATCTCGCGCATCACGCCGTCGTTCGAGTCTTCGTTCGCGAGCGCAAGACTCATCGCGGCGAGCGTGTCGGCGTCAGTCGACAGCGCGCGGCAATAGCGGTTCGCAATCTCCACGAGCGAGTTCTCACGATGCTCATCGTCTACATGCTGAGCGGTGAGCGCGTCGGCGACTTCGGTCGAATAGTTGGTGACGGCCTGCAGCCAGCGCACGTGGCGCGGCGTTTTTTCGTCGATGGGCGCAAGCGGGTCGCGGGTCAGCATGCCGGTGCGGATGGTCTCCGGCAAACGCCAGCGGTCCGCCGCTTCCATACCGATTTCCTCGAACGTGACGCCAAGCAGCGCGCCGCACGCAAGACTGTCGCTGATCTGCTCGGCTACGGCCTTGCGGCGGAGCTGATCCCACTCGGTTTCAAGATAAAACGCGACCAGCAGCTTGCCGATCTGACGCATCAGCGTACAAACCACCGCTTCTTCCGATGCCCGGAATTCACTGCACTCGGTCACTTGCCGCGCGACCGCGCCGGAGAGAAGCGTGCGATTCAGTTCGAGCTTTGCATCAATACGCCGTGGCGCGCTTTGATGAAAGTGATCGACGAGCTTCAATCCGACCACCAGATGGCCGACCGCGTCCATGCCAAGCACCATCAACGCCCGCGTCACGGTGGTGATGTTGCCGCCGAACGAGATGTACATGGCTGAATTGGCGAGCCGCAGCACCTTCTGCGTAAGGCCGAAGTCGGACAGAACGACCTGGACGAGGGCGGTGAAGTCCAGGTCGTCGTCGCTCATCGCGGACACTGTCGTGCGCAGCGCTTGGGAAAGCATAGGGAAATCCCCTCGCTCGCTCATGCGGGACCACAGCTTGTCCAGTAAATCGGCTTTGGTATTGCTTGCCATGCGATTGGTGTGAATGCCTTACAGATTCCCGACCGGTTGGCGGAAGCGGCGTGGATTGTCGACTCAGTCGAAGTGTAATGCGCAGAAAAAAGCCAGCATAAGTCCTTTAACGGCGCGTTCACATACAAGCTTTACAGTGCACACACGAATATCGATGACTGTCATGGGCACTATACAAACGTTTTCCTGAGGGGTTTTTCTAAAAACTCCGCGCGCCACGCCGGCGCGACACGTGAAGGTATCTCATAAAGGCGCTTGGAGAAAGAGCGTTTTATCTTCAAAGCAACGCTTCAAGTCCGCAGCGGGAAGAGCTTTGCTGATCAGCCAGCCCTGTATTTGATCACAACCCATTTCAATCAGCAGTTCGCGCTGCGCTTCCGTCTCCACACCTTCCGCGACCAGTTCGAGTCCAAGCGACTTTGCAAGGCCGACCACGGCCGTGACAATCGCGCGGTTATTACGCGACGTCAGCAGATTTTCGATGAAACTGCGGTCGATCTTGAGCTTCGACAGCGGAAAGCGCTGCAAATAGGACAAGCTGGAATAACCGGTGCCGAAGTCATCGACGGCGAAGTGAATGCCGATCGCCGCCAGCGTTTCGAGCAGGCGCGTGGCTTCTTCCGGATCGTGCATCAGCAGGCTTTCGGTGATTTCGAACACGAGCCGGCGCGGATCGAGACCTGTCAGCGCAAGCGCATCCTTGACGTTCTGCGTAAAACGCTTGTCGCGGAATTGCTGCGGTGAGACGTTCACCGAAACGTAATCCAGCGCAATGCCATCGCGGTCCCACTGCACGAGCTGCATGCAGGCCGCTTTCAACACCCAGTTGCCGAGATAGTTGATCAGGCCGATCGATTCCGCGAGCGGGATGAACGCCGCCGGCGGTACGAGGCCATGCGTCGGATGGTGCCAGCGGATCAGCGCCTCCACGCCGACCACGCCGCCATGGCGGCTTTCCGTGATCGGCTGGAAATGCAGCGAAAACTCGCCGTTGCGCACGCCTTCGTACAGATCCGCTTCGAGATTCAGGCGCTCGGCGTTGCGGGGATCGTTGTCGGGAACGTGGAACATCACGATGTTGCCGCCCGAGGTCTTCGCTTGCGACAACGCGTGATCGGCCATGCGCAGGAGGCTGCTGCTGGTCTTTTCGACTTCATCGGGGAAGATCGCCGCGCCAATGCTCGCCGACAAATGCGTGTGCTGTCCGCGATACCGATACGGCTGCGCAATCGCGCTCAACAACCGTCGCCCGACATCTTCGGCCGCGACCACCGCCTCGGCCGATGTGCCGGCCGAGAGCAGCACGGCGAACTCGTCGCTGGACACGCGCGCTACGCGCTCGCCGGCGCGGGCCGCGTGCTGGATACGGCGCGCGGTTTCGCGCAGCATGTCGTCGCCGGCGTCATAGCCCAGCGCACGGTTGATGCGCTGGAAGTCGTCGATATCCACCAGCAGCAGCGCCGCATGCGTGTGCGTATGCATGGCTTCGGCCTGGGCGGCATCGAGTGCTGCTTTTAGCGATGTCAGGTTGTCGAGCCCGGTGAGCGGATCGTGATTCAGCTCGTGGCGCAACGCGACTTCGCGCTCGCGCCAGCGCGACACCTCGAACGCGGCGAGGGCGAAGCCGGGCTCGCCCGCTGCGTGGGTTGCGAGGACGCGCAGCTCGACGCAGATGGGCGTGGTCAGCGACTTCAGCAGGTGCAGCGTCGCGGTCTCAAGCGTACCGGTTTGCCGGGCGCGGGCGACGAGGGCGTCGAGTTCATCGATTTCATTCGACGGCACCAGCTCGTGCAGCGTCAGCGAGCTCAGGTAGTCGCGGTGATAGCCGAGAAAATCGACGCTTCCCGCCGATACGTAGCTAAACCGCAACGACTCATCCACTTGCGCGATGAAATCGACGGCGGCGAGCGTGGCTTCGGCAGGCGCCGGGTCGGCGGGGGCGGCTGAAGTCGGAGCGGTGCTCATCGGCGTTTGCTCTGCCTCGGCCGGCTGGAATTCCTCTCGCGGCAAGTGCGCAACCGTGACGAGACGCGCCGCGTCGGACGCGGTTTTCATGCCACGTAAGCCATGAGCGCCGTGGGGTGTCGATCCTGACAGCGTTTCACGCGCGCCCGTGGCGAGTACGGCTGCCGGCGCTGCCTCCGCCGTAGCGAGTTCGACGATGCAGTTTCCTTTTGTGGCCGCGATCAGCGTCCGGGCGGTCCTGCGCACGGCGACGCCGGTCTGGCTTATGCGTGCAAGCCATGCATTCAAGCGCTGGGCGGTGGTCCGTTTTACTGGCATGTGTTTGAGTTTTTGGCCTGTCTGTTCGCACGCCTGGCCAATGAGGACGCGGCGCGCGCTGTCCGGCAAGCGCGCTGCATCGATGTGCTGAAGATTTGCCGGCGATGCGCACGCGAGCCACCAGGGGATTCGATGGCCGCGAGTCGGACGTGTTCTTTGCAAGTTAACGGTTACGTCCGGGATTTCTTTAGAAGAATGGTGATGAGTCTGTAAGCCTTGGCCGCAGCGGGTTTCAAGGCATTTGTCGGCATCTCGATTTGGGGTAGAGTGCGGCTTGTCGGATGCGTATGCATTCGTCGTTGATTGCGGCTGTCGTCTGATCGGTAGGTCTGTAAGCTAGCTCCAATTTCCCTCCCATCCAGTCATCACCGTTCCATTGCCGTACGCCATGCACGTATTACCAAGCCGATTGCCAGAGCCGGACCTAAAGTCTGGTGTATCAGACGCACGCAGTGTGCCGCGCGAGATGTTGACGCCGGCGGCCCTGTGCTGCGAGCGCACGGCGTCCGATGAAGCCAGTGGATCCGTCAATGCCGCTGGTTAAAAGGCATCTGAAGCGTTCCCTGCAGCGTCCTCCGCGCGATTCCGCGGACGACTCCGACACCGTGCTGCGCGAAGCGGAAAGCGTGTACCTCGGGCGCCAGCCGATCATCGACCGAACGGGCGCTCTGCACGCCTACGAACTGCTGTTTCGCGACAGCCCCGACAATCGCGCGCGCATTTTCGACGACGTGCAGGCCACCGCCCATGTCGTGGCGCGAACCGTGGGCGAGATCGGCTTGACGGCGGTGCTCGGCGATCACTGCGGGTTCGTGAACATGAATCGGGACCTGCTGTTCGACGACATCGTCCACATCATGCCGCCCGATCGCTTCGTGCTCGAAATCCTGGAAACCGTCACCTTCGACGCGAAGCTCTTCAAGCGCTGCGAGCAATTGCGCGCGGTGGGCTTCCAGTTTGCTTTGGACGACGTCGTAGCGCTCACTGAACCGCTCTACGAAGCGCTGCCTTACGTCGATTACGTGAAGGTCGATTTCCTGGCCGCCGATCGCGCACATATTCCCGAACTCGCGGCTACGCTCAAGCGGCATGGGAAGATGCTGATCGCGGAAAAGATAGAGACGCATCAAGACTTCAACGAGGCCCGCAAGCTCGGCTTCGATCTCTTTCAGGGCTATTTCTTTGCCCGTCCGCAAGTGCTCGTCACACGCCGCTCGAATCCGTCGCGTACCGCGTTGCTGCGGCTTTTGGGCGTGCTGTCGGGCGAACCGGGCATCGCGGAACTCGAGGCCGAGCTGAAGCTCAATCCGAACGTGGTCGTCCAGTTGCTGCGCCTCGCCAACTCGAGCGCATTCAAGCTGGCCCGGCCGGTGTCGACGTTGCGAGAGGCTATCGCGGCGACCGGGACCCGCCAGATTTCGCGCTGGACGCAGTTGCTGCTTTACGCCGATGGCCGCCATTTGCCCTGGCGTTCCGATCCGCTCGTGCAACTGGTCGGCACGCGCGCGCGTTTCATGGAGCTCGCGGCGCGCGTCTTGCAGCCATCGAATGAAGAATTCGCCGATGCCGCGTTCATGACCGGCATCTTCTCGCTCGTGCATGTGGTCGTGGATTTGCCGCCGGCCGAGATCATGGATTTGCTGAAGCTGTCGAAGGAGATCTGCTCGGCGATCGTCGATGGCAGCGGCCCGCTTGGCGCGATCCTGCGGATATCGCAGGCAGCGGAACGCGGTGACGCACCGGAGCTTGATTCAAGTATCGGCGCCAATGCGCAATTCGACGTGCTGACGCCGGCCGTGCTGGCTGAGCTCCAGTTCGAGGCGGCGACGTGGTTCGGTGCGCATCGGATGGAGTAGGCTTGCCTGATATGGCCTACCTGAAGTACCCAGTAGTGACGAAACCAGGAGGAATGTCATGATGCAAAAGTTTGCGGGCAGGATGCTGGTGTTATCGCTGGGTGCCGCGCTCGGCGTGTACGCGCTGGTCGCTTATGCAACCTTGAAGCCCGGCGATCACGCGCCGGTCTTCACCACGCAGGCGTCGCTCGGGGGCAACGTCTACGACTATTCGCTCACGGACGCGTTGAAGAAGGGACCGGTCGTCCTGTACTTCTATCCGGCTGCATTCACGAAGGGTTGCACGATCGAAGCGCACGAATTCGCCGATGCCGTCGATGAATACAAGGCCCAGGGCGCAACGGTGATCGGCGTGTCGCACGACAACATCGATACGCTGAAGAAGTTTTCGGTGAGCGAATGCCGCAGTAAATTCCCGGTTGCCGCCGACGCCGATTCCAAAATCATCAAGCAATACGACGCGTCCATGCCGCTTGTCAGCACGATGGCAAACCGCGTGTCGTACGTGATCGCGCCGGACGGCACGGTGATCTACGAGTACACCAGCCTGTCGCCGGACAAGCACGTGGCGAACACGCTGCAGGCGCTGAAGGACTGGAACGCGAAGCACAAGACCCAATAACCTCGCTTCACTCGCTCATTACCGCAGGGGTGCCGATCGATGCCGATTATCGTTGCGCTCGTTGCTCTGGTGGCCGTGATCTATGGCGCGGTCTGGTCGTTTCACGCGATATCGGCGGCGCTCGGCGTGGGTATCGCTATTGGCGCGGCGGTGGTTGCGGGGTTGATCGTGTTGGGTATCGCGACGTACTTCTGGTTGCGATGGAAGGAAGTGGCGCCCAACGCACACGACGGCGACTGGACCCACGAGCTCAAGCGCGACTGGGGCGGCGTGCGGGTCGCGGCGGGCAAACGGCTGTGCGAAGTGCGCGTGGGGGAGCAGGCCGGCATGTATATCTTTGCCGATCTTCGCGGAGCGCGGATGGAGTCCACCTCCGGCGCATGGAAGGTGGCGCTGGATGTAACGGACGGGAAGCCGGCGCAGTGGAGCTTGCCGATGCAGGATCGGCGTGAGGCGCACAAGTGGTGCAGGATCCTTACAAAGGCCGCGCAACAGAAACTATGAAAGCTGGCTCGCCGCGACGCGTGCGACGAACCAGCCGTTCACGCGTGATACCCCATATCGCCGCGTACTTTGCCGCGAAACACCCAGTACGACCACACCACATACAGCACGATCACGGGCAGCAGGAACATCGTCCCGATCAACAAAAACTGCTGTGAAAGCGGCGCATTGGACGCGTCCCACAAGGTCACCGACGGCGGTGCGATAAACGGCCAGATACTGATCACCAGTCCGGTGAACGCCAGAAAGAACAGCCCGATCGAACACATGAACGGGACCACTTCCTTGCGCTTCTCGAGCCCCGACCACAACGTCCACACGAGCAGTGCGGTCAGCACCGGCACCGGCGCGAACGCCAGGCTATCCGGAAAGCTGAACCAGCGCGCCGAGATGCGGGCGTCCTTCAGCGGCGTCCAGATACTGATCAGCAAGATAAACGCGACCACCCCGAACAGCACCTTCTTCGCCATGCCGCGCGCCCACTCCTGCAAGTCGCCTTCCGTCTTGAGCACGAGCCAGGTCGTGCCCTGCAGCGCGTAGCCGAAGATCAGCCCCACGCCGGTCAAGAGCGGAAATGGCGCAACCCAGTCCCAGCTCGTGCCGATAAACACCCGCCCGTGGATCGGAAAGCCCTGGATGAACATGCCGAGCACGATGCCCTGGGAAAACGTCGCGATCAACGATCCATACCCGAACGCGCCGTCCCATATCCATTTTCGAGCGCCCACGACTTCGCGGAATTCGAACGCGACGCCGCGGAAAATCAGGCCGAGCAGCATCAGCAGGATCGGAAAATAGACAGCCGGCACGATGATCGAAAACGCCAGCGGAAAGACCGCGAGCAACCCGCCGCCGCCGAGAATCAGCCAAGTCTCGTTGAAGTCCCAGACGGGCGCGACCGAGTTGATCATCAACTGGCGTTCCACGCCGTCCCGGCGCAGCAGAAACACCATGCCCACGCCGAGATCGAAGCCGTCCAGCAGCACATACATGAACACGGCGAGCGCCAGGATGGCGGCCCACAACGGCACGAGGTCGAGCATCATGGTCTCCTGGCAGGGGGAACGACATCGTCGGGGCTGACCGCTTTGGCGCCCCCGCTCTTACCCGATGCCGCCGATAACGGCCTCGCCGCACGCGTCTCCGGTTGCAGCAGGTCGTGGTCGGTGCTGGCGTGTTCATCGGCGGGACCGATGCGCACGAGTCGCCGCAGCAGTACGAATCCCGAGCCGAAGATGACGATGTATGCGAGCACGTAAAGCAGCCACGAGAGCCCGACATCGCCGGCTGTGAGCGACGGCGTCACTGAATCGCTGGTGCGCATCAGTCCGTACACGGTCCACGGCTGGCGGCCGCTTTCGGTGGTCGTCCATCCGGCGAGCACCGCGATAAACCCAAGCGGCATGCCCAACGTGGCGCAACGCAGCCAGCGCGGGCTGGTTTCGAGCTTGCCGCGCGCAAACAGCACGATGCCGGAGAGCACCAGCGCGAACATCAGCAACGCGATGCCGACCATGATCCGGAATGCGAAGAACACCACGGCCACGTTCGGCCGATCCTCACGCGGGAAGTCTTTCAGGCCGCGCACGGTGCCGTTCGGATCGTGCGTGAGGTAGATGCTGCCGAGCACGGGGATCGAAATCTCGAAGCGGTTTCGCTCGGCCTCCTGGTCGGGAATGACGAAGATGGCGGCGGGCACGCGGGAGCCGGTGTCCCACAAGCCTTCCATCGCTGCGAGCTTGGCGGGCTGATGCTGGAGCGTATTGAGGCCGTGCATATCGCCGATAACCATCTGCACCGGCACCATGATGATGAGGAAGATCAGCGCCATCTTGGTCATCACGCGGCTTTCTTCGAGCGCACGCCGTTGCCGCAGATAAAGCGCGCCCACGCCAAGAATCACGAACGCGGCCGTCACCAGGAAGGCGCTGACTGTATGGCCGAGGCGGTAGGGGAAGGAGGGCGTGAAGATGGCATCGAAGAAACTGGTTACTTCGAAGCGGCCATCCGGGAGAATCCGGTAGCCGCGCGGCGTTTGCATCCAGCTATTGACCGCGAGAATCCAGAACGACGAAATCACCGTCCCCGACGCAACGAACACCGCGGCCAGCACGTGCGCCCATTGCGGCACGAGCTTGCGGCCGAACAGCAGGACACCGAGAAAGGCGGCTTCGAGAAAGAACGCGGTCAGCACCTCGTAACCCATCAAGGGGCCGATCACGCTGGCGGTGGAATCGGTGAAACGGCTCCAGTTGGTGCCGAACTGGAACGGCATCACAATGCCCGACACCACGCCCATGCCGAATGAAACCGCGAATATCTTCAGCCAGAATGCCGAAAGCCGCCGATACACATCCCGAGCTGTGATCCACCAGAGCAATTCGAGCGTTGCGATATAACACGACAATCCGACGGTGAAAGCCGGCAGCAGGATGTGAAAGGCGATCACCCACGCGAACTGAAAGCGGGATAGCAAAACGGCATCGAACTCCATGAACACTCCGTCGAAGAAGTTTCAAATGGGCTGATTTCGTGACGCTTGGGGCTTTATATGCACGCCAGGTCCGGCGTGGCTCGTGCCCGTTGCGTCGGCGTTTCACGCATCGACCGCTGCGTATCGTTTTAGATTAAAGCAGGGTTTTTGTGAAACGACGATTTTATTTGGCACGCTTTTCGAGCTACAGCCAGGGTGACGCAGAAAGGGCTTGGCGATGATTGACCGGGTTTGTTCAAATACAGATAACCCGCTTGAGTCAGCAGCCTATGCAGGCCATTGTTATAATTACACTTTCATTACAGGCCGCATGGACGACCCTGCGCGCTTCAGTTACATCGGGGACGGCCCCGTTTTTCTTGACGGGGAGTCTTTATGCCGTGGTTTCTATTGTTCATTGCCGGCTTGCTTGAGGTGGCCTGGGCCGCCGGTCTCAAGACCTCGGAAGGTTTTACGCGCCTTTGGCCGTCCGTGTTCACGCTGGTGACGGCCATCGGCAGCTTTGTGCTGCTGGCCATGGCCATGCGCCAGCTGCCGCTCGGCACCGCTTACGCGGTTTGGACGGGTATCGGCGCGGTCGGCGCGTTCGTGTTCGGAATTGTCATGCTGGGTGAGGCGGTGACGGTGGCGCGGGTTGCAAGCGCCGCGCTGATTGTGATCGGATTGATCGGGCTGAAGATTTCTTCAGGACATTAACTTCGGCGCTATAGCGGCAGCGGCGTTTTGCCGCGTGGACTGAAGTAAGCGCTCAAACGGTCGTTAAATAGACTAAGACTAAGAAGGAAGCTAAGTTTGCGCGTCTCCGGTTTAAGGGCTGAATCAACATTATTGGGCGCTTAACATGCGGTATGAGGCGCGCTGCATCAGCCCGCCACGCGTGGCTATAATGACTTTTACTTATCCCGAAATATTTCGTCGGATTTGACGGGTTCGGCCTGAAGCTGGTCCAGAATAAAGTCGGCCGGGCGAGCCGAAGAGGTCGCGTCCGGTTCGCGTCCATACTTATCCCCAACCCGTCGCAGATTGGCTCAAGCGGCGAGGCAAACACTCATAGCCGAGAGCGCCGGAGCGTATCCGGCACCTGGCGCGGGGTGAACAGCGCGCAAGGAGGCGGTAATGCTTGAAGCACTTTCGCTGGCAGCAGGGCTTTCGTGGGCCAGCGGGCTGCGACTGTACCTGACGGTATTCGTCGCGGGGCTGTTCGAGCGCATGGGCCTCATTCACTTGCCCGAAACGCTTTCGGTGCTGGCGTCGCCCTGGGTGATCGGCGTGGCGGGGGCGCTGGCCATCGTCGAATTTTTCGCCGATAAAATCCCCGCCTTCGATTCCCTCTGGGACGCCATTCACACGTTTATTCGCATTCCGGCCGGCGCGGTGCTGGCTGTCGGCGCGTTCGGTCACGCCGATCCGGCGCTGCTGACCGTCGCCGCGCTCGCCGGCGGGACGCTTGCGGGCGCGGCGCACCTGGCGAAGGCCGGTACGCGCGCGCTGATCAATTTATCGCCGGAACCGGTGTCGAACTGGGTCGCTTCCGCGACTGAAGATTTTGGCGCGCTGCTTGGCATTACGCTCGCGTTGTTCGTGCCGCTGCTGTGTCTCGTGCTGATCATCGCGTTCCTGCTGTGCGCCGGCTGGGCGCTGCCGCGACTCGTGCGAGGCGTGCGCGGCGGATTTGGACGGATGGCGAAGCACATGGTGGCCAGTCCAAGTCCCAGCGTCAGCGCACGCGTGAATTCCGGCGTCGGACCGTTCAGGAGCAAGCACGATTGAGTACTAGCAGTTTGGACGGCGGTTCGAAGCAGGATTTGAATCAAAAAGAGTTGCAACTCGGGCAGATCGCGCGCCAGTCGCTGCGAATGACTGCGCGCGACTGGCGCGCGGGCGAGTTGAGCATGCTTATTCTCGCGCTCGTGCTGGCGGTCGCGGCGCTCGCGAGCGTCGGCTTTCTCGGCGACCGGATGCGTCAGGGGCTCGAACGCGACGCACGTCAGATGATTGCTGCGGATTTCGTTGTCCGCGCCGATCGTCCGGTCGATCCGGCGTTTGCAGCGCAAGCGGCTCAACTCAAGCTCGCGACTGCGACTACCGCTATTTTTCCCAGCATGATCAGCGCGGGCGGATCTTCGGCATCTGGATCTGCTACGTCGGCTGCGCCCATCGCGCGTCTCGCGGCGTTGAAGGCCGTATCTCCCGGATATCCGTTGCGCGGCGCGTTGCGCATCGCGCCCGGCGCCGGTCAACCCGATGCGCCCGTTACTTCCATACCCGCGCCCGGCACCGTCTGGGCCGATCCCGCTTTACTCGATGCACTGAAAGTCCCCGTCGGTGGTTCGGTGCGGGTCGGCACACGCACGTTCAAGGTGGCGGCGGTCATCACGCGCGAACTCGATCGCGGCTTCTCGTTCGTCAGCTTTTCGCCGCGCCTGATGATGCGCGCCGATGAACTCGCGTCCACCGGTCTGGTGACCTTCGGCAGCCGCGTGACGTATCGGTTGCTGGTGGCGGGGCCGGACGAACAGGTCAAGCAGTTCGCCGCTTTCGCTCGCGACAAAGTGGACGGGAAAGTGGCAGGGAAAGTGAACGAAAGCGCGGCAGAGGGCAGCAAGATGCGCGGCGTCGCGCTCGAATCTCTGCAAGACGGCCAGCCGCAAGTGCGTCAGACCATCGACCGCGCCAGTCACTTTCTGACGCTCGTTTCGCTTCTTACCGCGCTGCTCGCGGCGGTTGCGATCGCGATGGCTTCGCACCGGTTCGCACGCCGCCATCTGGACGGCTGCGCCGCGATGCGCTGTCTCGGCGTAAGCCAACGGACGCTGCGGTCGTTGTTTATCGGCGAATTTTTGCTTGTCGGCGTGCTCGGCAGCGTGGCCGGCGTCGTGCTGGGTTTCGGCGGGCATCTGGTGCTTCTGAACTGGCTTGGGACGCTTGTCGATGTCGAATTGCCGTTACCGAGCATCTGGCCCGCGTTGCAGGGCATCGCGACCGGACTCGTTTTGCTGCTCGGTTTCGCGGTACCGCCTTTGCTGCCGCTGACACGCGTGCCGCCGATGCGCGTGATTCGTCGTGAGCTCGGCGATGCCGGCCGGGTAGCGTGGATTGCCTACGGCGTAGGCGTGCTGCTGTTCGCCGGCCTGCTCGTGATCGCGGCGGGCGAATGGAAGCTCGGCGGAATCGTGGCGGGCGGCTTCGCGGGCGGCCTCGTAGTGTTCGGCGGCATTGCGCGCCTGGCGCTCTGGGCCGCCGCGCGTTTCGTGCGCAGCGAGCGCGTGGGCGCGGGCGTCGGCTGGCGGTACGCGCTGGCGTCGCTGGAGCGGCGCAGCGCCGCGAGCGCACTGCAGATCACGGCGCTTGGCATCGGCCTGATGTGCCTGCTGCTGATTGCGATGACGCGCAGCGACCTGATCGCGGGCTGGCGGCAATCGACGCCGCCGGATGCGCCGAATCAGTTTCTCATCGATATCCAGCCCGATCAGCGCGCGGGCGTCTCCACTTACCTCACGCAGCACGGCCAGGGCGACGCGGCGTTGTCGCCGATGGTGCGCGGCCGCCTGATCGCCGTGAACGGCAAGCCGGTGAGCCCGGACAACTACGAGAAGGCCGACGCGAAGCGTCTGGTCGAGCGCGAATTCAACCTCTCGTACACAACTGAGCTGCCCAGCGATAACCGCGTGGTCGGCGGCGGCTGGTACGGCACGGACGGAAAGGCGCAGGTATCGATAGAGCAGGGGCTGGCGAAGATCATCGGCGTGAAACTCGGCGACACATTGCGCTTCGATGTCGCCGGCATGCAGGTGGATGGCCCGGTCACGAGCTTGCGCAAGGTGGACTGGAATTCGTTCAAGGTGAATTTCTTCGTGCTGATGCCGCCGCCTTCCATCAGCGACCTGCCCGCTACATTCATTACGAGTTTCCATTTGCCGCCAAGGCAGCAACCGTTGATCGACGGGTTGATCAGCAAGTATCCGAACGTGACCGCCATTGATATCGCGCCGATTCTGGCGCAGATCCAGCGCGTGCTGGAGCAGGTGATCGGCGCGGTGCAATTCCTGTTCATCTTCACGCTTGCGGCCGGCGTGCTCGTGTTGTACGCGGCGCTTGCCGGCACGCGTGACGAGCGCATGCACGAGTCCGCGCTGCTGCGCGCGCTCGGCGCGTCGCATAAGCAGGTGCGCTCGGTGCAGACCGCGGAGTTCATCGCGGTCGGTGCCCTGAGCGGCCTGATGGCGGCGCTCGGCGCGCAGGGGATCGGCTGGCTACTGGCGTCGCGCGTGTTTGAGTTTCACATCGATTTCAATCCGTGGCTCGTGCCGGCGGGCATCGCGGCGGGCGTCGTGTGCTCGGGGCTGGGCGGATGGATGAGCCTGCGTCGCGTGCTGTCGCGGCCTGCGCTGCAATCGTTGCGCGACGCTTGATATGACGTCGTC
The DNA here is from genome assembly GCA_963708695.1 of uncultured beta proteobacterium. Classification (GTDB taxonomy): domain Bacteria; phylum Pseudomonadota; class Gammaproteobacteria; order Burkholderiales; family Burkholderiaceae; genus Caballeronia. Next base: position 23,033 of record CAVPTS010000022.1, on the reverse strand, counting down.
GGCTAGAGCGCAACCAACCTGAACCCTCAACAGAAACCGCATGACCGAAGCAACTAGCGAAGCAACTACTGAAGCAACGCCGCAACCCACGGCTTTCGAGCTGGTCGGCGGTGAGGAGCGCGTCCGAGCGCTCGTCGACCGGTTCTACGACCTCATGGATCTCGAACCGGAATTTGCCGCGCTGCGTGCGCTGCATCCGCCCACGCTCGACAATTCACGCGATAAATTTTTCTGGTTTCTCTGCGGCTGGATGGGCGGCCCCGACCACTACATCAGCCGGTTTGGTCATCCGCGTTTGCGCGCACGGCATTTGAACTTTGCGATTGCATCGCCGGAACGCGATCAATGGTTGCGCTGCATGGCGTGGGCGATGGAAGACATTGGCTTGGCCGAACCCTTGCGCGAACGCCTGCTGACTTCTTTCTTCGATACCGCCGACTGGATGGTCAACCGGCGATAGCCTGTGGTTACTGTGGCCAAAAGTGCTTCAAAAGAAGGAGACCTTCTTGTTGGAGACCTACGTCAAGTCGGCCGCGACGTTCAAATCCCCTGAGAGCAGGGCGTCGGGCGGGGCGATCCCAGCAGAGTATCACCTCCTTGCTGATTGGATCGATCACCGGTTAGATTAATCGGTAATTTTATACCGGTTATACGAAAAATTCGAAGTTAATAGGCCAGTATGCGCCGATTAATTCCATAAGAATTGACTCCAGGATTATGTAAGCGGTAAAATTGTGCCGATAAACCGATTTATTTCGATTAAGCGGCACAAAAATGCACTTTAATCTGGCTAGCTCTCAAGAAATTGTAGCGGAGTTGGGGCAGCGTCTTCGCGCACAGCGTCTCTTACAAAATCTGCAGCAAGAGGAACTCGCGAGCCGTGCGGGTATATCTGAGAGGGCTCTTCGCAATATCGAGCGCAGCGGCCAAGCCACCCTCGACAACTTCGTGAGGGTCGTCATGGCTTTGGGGCTGGCAGAAGAATTGGGCGGAATTTTTGAGCTGAAACCCAAGTCCATCAAGGCGATGGAGGCGGCCAGCGTCAAGCGCCGGCGTGCTTCACGGGCAACGGGATGAAAAAACTGAGTGTGATTTACGCGGGTTGGGGTGAGCGCTTCGAGCTCGGCCAGCTGGCCGACGATGGCACTGACCTGCTGTTCGAATACTCCGCGCTCGCGCAGCAAAGCGGCTTGAACTTGTCTCCGTTCAAGATGCCGCTCGCAGCGACCACTTATGGAGACTTCCCTGCGCATCAAATGCGGCTGCCCGGCCTCGTGAGCGACGCGTTGCCGGACGGCTGGGGCATGTTTCTGATGGACCGGCTGTTTCGAAAGCAGGGCTTGGACCCCCGGCGCATGTCTGCGCTGGACCGACTGGCTTTCATCGGCGAGAAAGCAATGGGCGCGCTCGTCTTTGAGCCCAATGACGGCGAAGTACTGGTCCAGCAGGATGTCCACCTGCTTACTCTCGCTAACGAAGTGCGCCAGGTGATGGCCGATGACAGTGAAGCGCTCTTGCGCGAGCTTGCGCTGATGGGCGGCTCACCGCACGGCGCGCGCCCCAAGGTGCTGGTCAACTATGACCCCCATTCCAAGCGGATGTCGAACTCGGAGCAAGGAACGGGAACACCGTGGCTCGTGAAATTCCCGGCGCAGCAAGACCACAAGGAGGTCTGCGCGGTCGAGGCGATGTATGGGGCGATTGCTGCGGCCTGTGGACTTCGGATGCCCGCCACCCGCTACTTCGACCTCGGTCCCTCGCTGTCAGCGTTTGGCATCGAGCGGTTTGATCGCTCCAACGGGATGCGTGTGCCGATGCACACCGCAGCGGGCGTGGCCCACTCCGATTTCCGCGTCCCGCAGATGGACTACATCACGTTGCTGCGGCTAACGCAGTTCATGACCCGGGACGCGCGAGAGGTTCAGCAGGCGTTTGATCGATGTGTGTTCAACGTCGTGTTCAACAACCGCGATGACCACGCAAAAAACTTCTCGTTCGTGATGGGCGCAGATCGCCGATGGCAGTTTTCACCCGCTTATGACCTGACGTTTAACGGGGGGCCGGGCGGGGAGCATCAGATGGACATCTGCGGCGAGGCGAGGTCTCCGGCGCGCGAGCACTTGATGAAGCTCGCCAGCATGACCGGTGTTGCACCGCGTACGGCATCGCAGAGCATCGAACGCATCGCCTCGGTTGCGTCAGGGTTTCGGCAGTATGCCGACGGGTTGCCAATCACCGGGGAGACGCTCGACATGATGGAGCGCGCCGTCAGGGCGAATCAGTCGCGGATGGCCTGATTGTCCGCTTGACGAGGCTAAACGAGGCTTGACGAGGGCACACCGGCATAATACCGGTTCGTTTTAGCCGGCGACAGACCAGGAGATTCCCCATGAGCACACGCGCGCTGTTTCGCGAAGACGCTTATTTGACGCGTTGCGAAGCGTCGATTACGGCCATCGATGAGCTTGGCATTCATCTCAATCAGACCGTGTTTTATCCGCTTGGCGGCGGTCAGGCGGGAGACGCCGGATCGCTGACGCTTGAGGATGGCACGCGCATCGAGATCGCCGATACCCGCAAGGCCAAGTTTGAAGGCGCGACGCCCGATGACGCCGTCCACGTGCCCGCGCCCGGTCAGGAAGCGTTGCTCGCGACGCTCGCGGTGGGCGATCGCGTGAGCGCCGAGATCGATTGGGAACGGCGCTACCGGCACATGCGCCTGCACACAGCGACGCATCTGCTGTGCGCGGCGCTCCCGTATCCCGTCGATGGCTGCAGCATCACGAGCGGCTACGCGCGCATGGACTTCGCGACGGTGGAACCGATCGAACGTGAAGAGCTGGAAACGCGTCTGGCGCAATTGATCGGCGGCGCGCATCCGGTAGCGACCGAATGGATCACCGATCAGGAAATGGACGAGCGCCCCGAACTCGTCCGCACGATGAGCGTGAAGCCGCCTGTCGGCATGGGACGCGTGCGGCTGCTGCGAATTGAAGGTATCGATTTACAGCCCTGCGGCGGCACGCATGTACATAATACGAGTGAAATCGGCGAATTGCGGATCGCGAAGGTGGAGAAGAAAAGCGCACGCACGCGGCGTCTTGTGATCGAGTTTGCGTGATGTTGGATTCCCGCGCCCGATCGGTGCTGGATACATGGTTCGGCGCGCCGGAGTCGGCGGAATTCGGTCATGCGCGCAAGGTCTGGTTCAAGAAAAACGCAGCCTTCGACGCAATGCTCCACGAGCGTTTCGGCGACCTGCTCGAAGAGGCGTTGGCGGGTGATCTGGCGTCGTGGTCCTCAACGCCGCTTGGCGCGCTTGCGTTGATCGTGTTGCTGGATCAATTCACGCGTAACTGTTTTCGCGGCACGCCGCGCGCATTTGCCGGCGATGCCCAAGCCTTAAAACTGGCCCGCACGCTGGTCGACACACGCGACGAACTCACCTTGCCGACCATTCATCATCGCGAGTTCGTGTATTTGCCGTTCGAGCACGACGAGACGCTGGAAAGCCAGCGTGAAGCAGTACGCCTGCAAAAAGCGCTCTTCGATGAAACCGGCGACAAGGATGTTGAAGCGAACCTGAAGTACGCGCTCCGCCACTTTGAAGTCATCGAGCGTTTCGGGCGCTTTCCCCATCGCAACGTGATTCTCGGCCGCGAAACGACGGCCGAAGAACACGCGTGGCTTGCGAAAAAAGGCGGGTTCTGACCAGCTAACTTAACGCCCGCCCGCCACATCGAGCAACGCGCCGGTCACATACGACGACGCATCCGATAACAGCCACACAATCGATTCCGCGACCTCGTTGGCAGTTCCCGGCCGCCCGAGCGGCGCCAACGCACCCAGCTGCGCCGCCCGATCCGGCTTGCCGCCGCTTGCGTGAATCTCCGTATCGATCAAGCCCGGCCGGACAGCATTCACGCGCACGCCTTCGGGACCGAGTTCTTTCGCGAGACCAATGGTCAAAGTATCGACGGCGCCTTTCGACCCCGCGTAGTCCACATACTCGTTCGGCGATCCGAGCCGCGCCGCCGCCGATGAAATATTGACGATCGACCCGCCGCGCCCGCCGCGTTTGGTCGACATGCGCCGCGCCGCTTCGCGCGCGCACAAATATGCGCCGAGCACGTTGGTATCGAAGACGCGTTTCATGCGGGCCACGTCCATATCGGCCAGCGCCGAACCCGGCGCGACAATGCCCGCGTTGTTCACGAAGCCATCGATTGGACCGAATGTGCGCGCAGTTGCATCGAACATGGCGATCACGTCGGCTTCTTCGCAGACATCGCCCTGAATCGCGATCGCGCGTCCGCCGGCGGCTTCGACGCGTGCGACGGTTTCATCGGCGGCATCGCGATTGGTCGCGTAATTCACGCCGATCGACCATCCGCGCGCCGCGCACAGCAAAGCGGCGGCGCGGCCGATACCGCGGCTGCCGCCCGTGATCAACACTACCTTCGACATCGTCAGGTTCCCCGTCAAACAGCGTCACGTTTTTGCGGCCACCGGTCCACGAGCGGCGGCGTATATGCCTTGAGCGCACCAATCAGCGCCACCGGATCGGAAGCAACCTGGAGCATGTCGAGATACGGCGCGCGCATGAATCCTTCTTCCACCGTGTGACGCAGCATCTCGAGCAGCGGGTTGTAATAGCCGTCCACGTTCAGTAGCGCGACCGGCTTCTCGTGATAGCGAAGCTGCGCCCACGTGTAGACCTCGAACAACTCTTCGAGCGTGCCGACACCGCCTGGCATCGACACGAACGCATCAGCGAGATCGGCCATTTTTTTCTTGCGCTGATGCATGTCGGGCACGACGTACATCTCGGTCAAGCCCGTGTGGCCGACTTCCTTGCTCATCAGCAATTCGGGAATCACGCCGATGGCGCGTCCGCCCAGCGAGAGGACTTCATCGGCGATGATGCCCATCAACCCCACGCTCCCGCCGCCGTACACCAGCGCGAGATCCGCTTCCACCAATGCGCGTCCGAACGCTTTGGCCGCTTCGGCATAGACCGGTCTGGCTCCATTGGCGGAGCCGCAATATACACAGACTGCTTTCATTAGATAGATTCCTTGGGCACGCCGTCTTCCTTCGGCGCGCGATAGTCAGCAAAGACGCGCTCCGGCATTTTCCCCGACACGAGGTCGTCGAAAATTTGCCGTGACCGGCCGCGCAGATAGGGCGCCATCATCGAGATGATATGCAGGCTCGCTTGATGCAATTCCGCGCGAATCACGTCCTGTTCGTTATATTTGCGCGGGTTCATGACGAACTGGTACGAGAGCCAGTAGGTTGAAATTATTCCCATGTTGGTCGCGATCACCTTGATTTCCGCCGGCGTTGCGACCATTTCGTGATCCGCCACGAGGGCTTCGCACAGTTGCCCCGCGAAGTTGACCTTGTGAGTGATGATTTGCTTGAAGTGCTTTTCGAGCATGCGGTTGCGCGCGAGCAGATCGTTCAGGTCGCGATACAAGAAGCGGTACGTCCAGAGGAAATCCGCCATGTACTGGAGATACGACCACATTTCATCAATAGTCGGACGATGGTCATCGGGAAAGCGCAGCCGCTTTTCGATCTGCTGCTCGAACTGCGCAAAGATGCTGTTGATGATGTCGTCTTTGTTGCGGAAATGGTAATACAGGTTGCCTGGGCTGATTCCCATCTCTTCGGCAATGGTCGTTGTCGTGACGTTCGGTTCCCCGACATCGTTGAACAGCTTCAGCGACAGTTCGAGAATCCGTTCACGGGTGCGGCGGGGAGGTTTGGGTTCCATGTCGTCCGGCCCTGGTTGAACTGCTCCGGGCGAGGGCGGCCTTCACAACAGCGTCTCGAACCCGGAATCGGTGGGTATCTTGAATTTCGGACGATTATAAACGGGTGGTTCGAGGGTGGGGTCTGGCGGCGGGCCCGCGGCTTTAAAACAGCGCGACGATCCAGCGCCAGAGCAGCGGGCCGACGATCAGGCCCCAGGTGAGCACGCAAACCAGCAGCGCGACCATGACGGCGGCGCTGCCAAAATCCTTCGCACGTTTGGACAGTTCATGGCGTTCGAGCGAGATCCGGTCAATAGCCGCTTCCACGCTCGAATTCAGCAATTCCACCATGAGTACCAGCAAGACCGACGCGATCAACGCAGCGCGTTCCACCGGCGTTACCGGCACAAATATGCCGCACGGCAGCAGGATGGCTGCGAGCGTCAGTTCCTGGCGGAACGCGCTTTCTTCGCGGATCGCCACGCGAAAGCCATTCAGCGAGTTTTTCATCGCGTGCCAGGCGCGGGTCAGGCCGCGGTTGCCCTTGTAGGGATTGAAGGGCAGCGGGGCGAGCGGATCATCGGGGCCCAGCGGTTCCTCGGATACCTGCGCAAGGTGCGGCGAATCCTCGATGCCGATGTCGTTATCTTCGTTTTCGAAGGGGTCTCGATCGGCATACAGAAGGTCTTTCGCTTGCACGGAGGGTTTGGCTTTCACATCGGGTTTTCGTTGATCTTGCTGGGTGGGTGCTCAGACGCGGCTCTGGCAGGCGCGCTCTCACGTAGCGGCGCGCCGGCTGCCGTTTTTTTGCCGTCCGCGCCGCTAGGCTATTACATCACGCCGTTGCCTGCTTTTGTGTCGCACCGCGAGCCGCAAGCGGCTTCAGATTCGCCGCGAATTGCTCCGATGCCGCCCGCCACGAAAACTTCTCCGCCCACGCACGCGCATCCGCACGCTCGATCTTCAACGCCCGCAAACACGCTTCCTGCAAGTCTTCATCGAGTGCGCCGGGACCATCGGTGCCAAGGACGTCGATAGGACCCGTCACCGGATACGCCGCCACCGGCGTGCCGCACGCCATGGCTTCGAGCAGAACGAGGCCGAAGGTGTCGGTACGGCTCGGGAACACGAACACATCGGCGGCCGCGTAGACCTTCGCCAATTCCGCTTGCGACAACACGCCGAGATAGTTCACGTTCGTATAGCGCGATTTCAGTTCGGCCAACGCCGGACCTTCACCCGCGACCCACTTCGAGCCGGGCAGATCGAGCTTCAAAAACGCCTCGACATTCTTCTCGACCGCCACGCGTCCCACATACAAGAAGATCGGTCGCGTGGTGTTGAGCACTTTCGATTCCATCGGCTGGAAGATATCCAGATCCACACCGCGTGTCCACAGCACCACGTTCGTGAAGCCGAACTTTTCAAGGTCGGTTTTCACCACGGGCGTAGGCGCCATGACAGCCTGCGAAGGCTTGTGAAACCAGTGCAGGAACTTGTAGGTCGCCGCGAGCGGAATGTGAAAACGCGCCTGCACGTACTCAGGAAAGCGCGTGTGATAAGCGGTCGTGAACGGCAGTTTATTGCGCACGGCAAACGAGCGCGCGGCCATTCCAAGCGGTCCTTCCGTTGCAATATGCAAGGCGTCCGGCGCAAATTCCTCAATACGCTGCGCCACCCGGCGGCGCGGCAGCAGCGACAAGCGAATCTCAGGATACGTCGGGCAAGCGATGGTCTTGAACTCGAGCGGCGTCAGCAATTCCACGCGATGTCCGAGCGCAGTCAATTCGCGGCTTGTACTCTTCAAAGTACGCACGACGCCGTTGACTTGCGGTTCCCATGCATCGGTCACGATCATGATTTTCATTCGATGGCCTCGATAAGTGAAAGCGCTCAGGCAGTTGCCTCGGCCTTTTGCGAATGGTGCTCAGGAGAGCGCAGGACGGTCCAGTAAATGATCTTCAGCTCGCCTTCGAATGTCTCGACAAGCGCCGACAGGCTTTCCACCCAGTCGCCGTCGTTGCAGTAAAGAATCCCGTCGATATCGCGGATTTCGGCTTTGTGAATGTGACCGCAGACCACGCCATCGCAACCGCGCCGGCGTGCTTCATCGGTCATCACGTGTTCGAACTTCGAGATGAAATTCACCGCGTTCTTGACCTGATGCTTGAGGTATTGCGAAAGCGACCAGTAGTTCAGGCCAAGGCGGCTGCGGGCGCGGTTGAACCAGCGGTTGAGCAGCAGGATGAGCGTGTACAGCGTGTCGCCGAGATAGGCGAGCCATTTGGCGTGCTGAATGACGCCATCGAAGAGATCGCCGTGGACAATCCAGAGCCGCTTGCCCGCGAGCGTGGTGTGGAAGGCTTCACTGCGCACGTGGATATCGCCGAAAGCGAGGTCGCAGAACTGTCGCGCGGCTTCGTCGTGATTGCCTGGGATGTAGACCACTTGCGTGCCTTTGCGGGCTTTGCGCATCACCTTCTGAATGACGTCGTTGTGCGCCTGCGGCCAGAACCAGCCTTTGCGGAGCTGCCATCCATCGATGATGTCACCGACCAGATATAGGTACTCCGAGTCGTTATGGCGAAGGAAGTCGAGCAGGTAGGGCGCCTGGCAGCCACCGGAGCCGAGGTGAATATCCGAGAGCCAGATGGTGCGGTAGCGATGGTCGGCGGGGCCATCGTCGGGGCGGGCTGCAGTCTGGGGAGCAAGAGGAGTGATGCTGGCGCCGATGGTGTCTGGAGGAGAGGATGGCGCGACGTCGGTGCGAAACGCGATGGCTTCGGCATCGCGGAGGGTAACTGCTAAAAGGCTATTCAGATTACTCAGGTTACTCGCAGACGATTTGGTGGCCATGGGCACGCGCAACGGGTTGCAGTGAGCCCATTGCGCCATGCTCGCGTGACGACGCCATGACAGTCACAAAAACTTCTTATTCCTCAGCGATGCGACGCCTGATGAAATGGTGCGCTGAAAATCGCAAAGCCGGCCCGTTTCAGCGCGTCGATAGCGCATGCCGTAAGGTCAAGGCGCGGCACGGTTCTTCATGCGGCCATCACTTATACTTTCGAATTTACGATGGAATCCTATGCAAACGGATAGTGGAACGGTCGGGCCGGTCGTGCGAGTTTCGTCGTGCAAGGTGTGCAACGCGCAGGCGCCTCTTTACGGCGTCACCGACTTCAACAAGAGCTGTGAAGAGCGGCGCGGACATTATTTGCCGCTCACGGGCGTTCCGGTTTATTACCATCGATGCGAGAGTTGCGGCCTCATCTTCACGAACGCGTTCGATCACTGGAGCAAGGCTGATTATTTGCAGCACATTTATAACGATGATTATGTGCTGGTCGACCCTGACTATATCGACGCACGGCCCGCGGGCAACGCCGTTTTCATTCTCGATTTCATCAAGAAAGGGCACGCATTGAAGTGCCTCGACTATGGCGGTGGCAACGGCAAGCTGACGGCGTTATTGCGCGAGGGCGGAGTCGACGCGCTCAGTTGGGATCCCATGGACGAAGCCGGAAACGTGCCGCCTTCCGGGTCGTTCGATTTCATCAGTGCGTTCGAAGTATTGGAGCACACGCCTGAACCGATGGCGACGGTCGAGCAAGCGCTGGGTCTGCTCAATGAGCGTGGCGTATTGTTATTTTCGACGCTGACGATCGATCATGTTGCGCCACGAGGCATGGACAACTGGTACATCGCGCCTCGCAATGGTCACATCACGCTTTATACGAAGCGTTCATTGCAGACTATGTTTGCGGCATTGGGTTATCGCCTCCATCACTTCAACGACAACCTTCATATGGCGTTGAGAGAGGCCCCAAGCTGGCTTAAGTAAAACGGCTGCAGTGCTTAAACCGCAAGCGGCGCGACAGCCACCACTCGCGTCCCGGCGAACCGGTCATGCAGGAACTGCCGTGAAGGATCGAGCCAGACCGCCGCGGCCCAGAGCACGATCCACCCAGCGGACAACGCGAGCGTAACGGGCACAGCGAGTCCGAGCAAAGGATGCAAGGCAAGCGGCGGCAAGAACCATAGCCAGGCGAACACGTATCGAAAAAAGGCGCGCACGGTCGAGACTGGCGCGCCTTGTGCATCGACCACCTTCAGCCGCCAGGTCTTCATGGGCAGCGTCTGCCCCCCATGCGTCCAGAAATAGACGAAATAAACCGCGAGCACAATGCCGATCCACGCCATCAGCAGGTTGTGATGAGTGAGCCCGTTGCGTTGCTGCGTAAGCGTACTGAACAGATACCCGGCAATAAAGACGATACCGAAGAGGATGACGCCTTCATAGAGCATGGTGGCGAGCCGGCGCCGCAACGTAGGCGCAACCAATCGGGGAGAGGCGAGAGACTCGAGAGACGCGCTCACAATCGCCTAAGACCCGTTGAAAATTGAAGGCGCCTGCTGCGGCGAAACCGGGATGGGTTGGGCCGGAACAAAACTGGCCGCGCTGGGAAGGGCTGGCGCAACGGCCGCTGAAGGCGCTCCGCCTTCAGCCGCGACAGCCTCGGAAGCGCGCGCACGCTCCCGTGCGGTCATCAGCCGGTTGATGTCCTTGATCTCGATTTTCCCGGAAGGCGGCGCGCTGACGACCGTCGGCCGGCGAGGTCTCTCGCTAGCGGCGAGCTTCTTCTTCTGCTCTTCCGGAAGCTTCTGATAAGCATCCCAGGCGCTCTCGCGCTTCTCGACCGGAACCGACTTGGAAACCTGATAATTCTCGCGCGCGACCTTGCGCTGATCCGGTGTCATGCGAACCCATTCGGTCATGCGTTCGTGCAGGCGTTTTTGCGCATCGGGCGACATCTTGTGATAACGCGACGCGATCTTCATCCATTTGCGCTTGCGTTCTTCGCTGAACTGATCCCATTGCGAGCCGAACGGCGCGAGCGCGACGTGCTGAGCGTCGCTTGAGGCGGCCCCACGCAAGCGGACTTTCGGGAGAAAGCGAAGCCAGCGGCGACAGAACCGTCTGGCGAGCTTGCCGCCGCCGGACACGGCCGCGACAGTAATCGCGGAAGCGGCAGGGTAGAAGCGCGGATAAGTCGCGGCAAACGCGACGAGTCCCGCAATCGCGCATCCAAAAACAATCGCGAGGCCGCGCTTGTAACTCACCCGATGACTCCTGCAGTCTTAGTGATTACGCGTCAGGTACGCGTTGAAACCGTGGTCGAGATAGGCGTCGAGCGGCAGATTGTCGCTGAGCATGGCGGCGTCGATATCGGCAAGCTCCGCGGTGCGCTGCTGATCTTCCCAGTAAGCGATGCCAGCCAGGCCGATCACGAGCGCGAGCAGCGGCCACGCCAGCGCAAGGCGCGAGAAGCGGCCGACGCTTGCCCGCAGGGCCGGACTCGGCGGTGCCGAGCGAGCCTGAACCGGCCGCGCCTAAGCCCGCCGCGCCCGCCCCAGCGAGCGCGGGCGCGAAAACCGGCGCCGCTACCGCGGCTTTTTCCGGCTTCTTGCGCGCGAGCGCCGTCCGCCGGGCCGCCGCGAGCTTGTCGAGCGACGCGGCGGGCAGCGTGTTGATGTTTTCGTCGAGTGCGCGGCGTACCTTCAGCGCGAACTCGGTTTCCTTTTGATCGAGAGCGTTGCTCATAGCGTGATTCCTTTCGCCTTCAGCGCGTGTGCCAGCGCGTGCGTGGCCCGCGAGCAATGCGTTTTTACGCTGCCTTCGGAGCAGCCCATTGCAGCGGCGGTCTCGGCGACATCCATATCCTCCCAATAACGCATGAGAAACGCTTCCCGTTGACGTGCTGGTAATTTTTGGATCTCCGCGTCGATCAGGTTGAGCACCTGTTCGCGCTCGAGTCGGCTCTCGCTGCTCTCCGCACCGACCGACCCATCCTGCGATTCGAAGGTTTCCAGGGGGTCGAATTCGTCGTCGTCGGCGTTGCCGAACGAGGAGAACAGACTGACCCAGGTATTGCGGACCTTCTGACGACGGAAATAGATCGTGCGTCGCATTCTGCAGAATACGCTGAAACAAAAGCGGCAATTCGGCCGGAGGACGGTCGCCGTATTTTTCGGCGAGCTTGATCATCGCATCCTGAACGATGTCGAGCGCCGCGTCGTCGTCGCGCACGGTGTACACCGTCTGCTTGAACGCGCGTCTTTCGACGCCCGCCAGAAAATCGGCGAGTTCCTTGTCTGATGCCATCCGTTGGGGCCCGGCGCAACGAGCGTGCGTCGTAATGTTGGTGAGAAGTGTAAAAGCCTGCGGATGCTAACAAACTTTTGCGCGAACAGCGAGGAAATGCACCGTCGTTGCAAGCTCTATATACAGAGATTTCGGTCAGTATTTAGGAGGAATCCGAGCCTTTCCAGCGCGATTTCGGCGCGTTCCGATGGCGTATGATAGAAATTTTTGCTTGACCGAGTTATTGCTCCGCGGCTATCGTTTCCGACTCGCATCATAAGTGAACTGTCTCATTTGAGGCGTGCCCAAGAAGCCCACCTGTCAACTGGACGCGCCGCTTGAACCCGAGCCACAAGCCCGGCAGAGAGCACCCGATCAATTTTTTGCCGAAAATTCGAAAGGTGAATGAATGAATATGCCCAGCGCGGAATTCTCCACGTCGGATACGACTCCCCCCCTCGAAGCTGAATCCATCGGCGGCACCGTGCTCATGCGCGCGCTGGCCGACGAAAAAGTCGAGTTCATTTGGGGCTATCCCGGCGGCTCGGTACTCTACATCTACGACGAGCTGTACAAGCAGGACCAGATCCAGCACATCCTCGTGCGCCACGAACAGGCCGCGGTTCATGCCGCCGACGCCTATGCGCGCTCCACGGGCAATGTCGGCGTGTGTCTCGTGACCTCCGGCCCCGGCGTCACCAATGCGGTGACCGGCATCGCCACGGCCTACATGGATTCCATCCCGCTCGTCATCATCAGCGGCCAGGTGCCGACCGCCGCGATCGGCCAGGATGCGTTCCAGGAGTGCGATACGGTCGGCATCACGCGTCCCTGCGTGAAGCACAACTTCCTCGTGAAGGACGTGCGCGAACTCGCCGCCACCGTCAAGAAAGCGTTCTATATCGCCCGTACGGGCCGTCCCGGCCCGGTGCTGATCGACATTCCGAAAGACGTGTCGAAGACGCCGTGCAAGTACGAACCGCTCAAGACGCGTCTCGCTGCGTTCGTACAATCCGGTTACGAAAGGCCATTCCGGTCAGATCCGCAAAGCAGTGCAGCTGTTGCTGTCGGCGAAGCGTCCGTACATCTATACCGGCGGCGGCATCATCCTGGCGAATGCATCGCGCGAGCTGAACCAGTTCGCCGATTTGCTCGGCTATCCGGTGACGAACACGCTGATGGGTCTGGGCGGCTATCGCGCGGACAACAAGAAATTCCTCGGCATGCTCGGCATGCACGGCACGTACGAAGCCAACATGGCGATGCAGCATTGCGACGTGCTGATCGCGATCGGTGCGCGTTTTGACGACCGCGTGATCGGCGACCCGGAGCATTTTGCGTCGCATGCGAAGAAGATCATTCATATCGACATCGATCCCTCGTCCATTTCCAAGCGCGTGAAGGTCGATATTCCGATCGTCGGCGACGTGAAGGAAGTGCTGAAGGAACTGATCGAGCAATTGCAGACGGCCGAACATGGCCCCGACACTGAGGCGCTCGCCGACTGGTGGAAGGACATCGAAGACGTGGCGTTCGAAGGACTGCCTCAAGTACGACCGCGAAAGCGAGATCATCAAGCCGCAATACGTGGTTGAAAAGGCTTGGGAACTGACCGACGGCGAAGCGTTCGTCTGTTCAGACGTTGGCCAGCATCAGATGTGGGCCGCGCAGTTCTACCGCTTCAACAAGCCGCGCCGATGGATCAATTCAGGCGGTCTCGGCACGATGGGCTTCGGCCTGCCGGCCGCGATGGGCGTGAAGATGGCGCACCCGGACGACGAGGTGTTGTGCATCACGGGCGAAGGCTCGATCCAGATGTGCATCCAGGAATTGTCGACGTGCAAGCAATACAACACGCCGATCAAGATCATCTCGCTGAATAACCGCTATCTCGGCATGGTTCGCCAGTGGCAGCAGATCGAATACAAGAAGCGCTACTCCAGTTCGTACATGGACGCGCTGCCTGATTTCGTGAAGCTGGCCGAAGCGTATGGTCACGTGGGCATGCGCATCGAGCACACGCGCGACGTCGAACCGGCGCTGAAGGAAGCGCTGCGCCTGAAGGATCGCACGGTGTTCCTCGACTTCCAGACAGATCCCACCGAAAACGTCTTTCCGATGGTCCAGGCTGGTAAAGGGATCACGGAAATGCTGCTCGGATCGGAAGATCTATAACGGCTGTTTTCTTCGCTGCGATTTGCGCGCGCTCGTCTCCACAAAAGACGTTCGCGGCGCGCGAGTCTCGCGAAAACACGCTTTTCTACTGGATTAATCGGGAACGCAATCATCATGAGACATATTATTTCCGTGCTGCTGGAAAACGAACCGGGCGCGTTATCGCGTGTCGTCGGCCTCTTTTCCGCACGCGGCTACAACATTGAAACCTTGACGGTGGCGCCGACTGAAGACAGCTCGCTGTCGCGGCTGACCATCGTTTCCATTGGCTCGGACGACGTGATCGAACAGATCACGAAGCACCTGAACCGCCTGATCGAGGTGGTGAAAGTGGTCGACCTGACAGAGGGCGCCCACATCGAGCGCGAGCTGATGCTGATCAAGGTGAGGGCGGTCGGCAAGGAACGGGAAGAGATGAAGCGGATGGCGGATATCTTCCGCGGCCGCATTATCGACGTCACCGAAAAAAGCTACACGATGGAACTGACGGGCGCGAGCGAGAAGCTCGATGCATTTATTCAGGGGCTGGATGCGACGGCGATTCTTGAAACCGTGCGCACAGGAAGTTCCGGCATTGGCCGGGGCGAGCGCATTCTGAAGGTTTAGATCGCTTGAACAAACGCGCAGTCATTAGCATCCACTACAACGAATCAATCCAACGAATCAATTTAAGGCAAAAGGAACCGACATGAAAGTTTTCTACGACAAAGACGCCGATCTCTCCCTCATCAAGGGCAAGCAAGTCACGATCATCGGCTATGGCTCGCAAGGCCATGCACACGCGCTGAACCTGAAGGAAAGCGGCGTGAACGTGACGGTCGGCCTGCGCAAGAACGGCGCATCGTGGAGCAAGGCTGAGAAGGCCGGACTGAAGGTCAAGGAAGTGGCCGAAGCCGTGAAGGGCGCGGACGTGGTCATGATGCTGCTGCCGGACGAGCAGATTGCTGAGGTCTACAAGAACGAAGTGCACGACAACGCCAAGGAAGGCGCAGCGCTCGCCTTCGCGCACGGTTTCAACGTGCATTACGGCCAGGTTATCCCGCGCGCCGACCTCGACGTGATCATGATCGCGCCGAAAGCGCCGGGTCACACGGTGCGCAACACGTACTCGCAGGGCGGCGGCGTTCCCCACCTGATCGCGGTCGCGCAAGATAAGTCGGGCGCAGCACGCGACGTGGCGTTGTCGTATGCAGCAGCTAACGGCGGCGGCCGTGCCGGCATTATCGAAACGAATTTCCGCGAAGAAACCGAAACCGACCTGTTCGGCGAACAAGCCGTGCTGTGCGGCGGTACGGTCGACCTGATCAAGGCCGGCTTCGAAACGCTGGTGGAAGCGGGTTACGCGCCGGAAATGGCGTACTTCGAATGCCTGCACGAACTGAAGCTGATCGTCGACCTGATCTATGAAGGCGGCATCGCCAACATGAACTACTCGATCTCGAACAACGCCGAATACGGCGAATACGTGACGGGTCCGAAGATCGTGACGGAAGAAACCAAGAAGGCGATGAAGCAAGTCCTCACGGACATCCAGAACGGCGAGTACGCAAAGAGCTTCATTATCGAAAACAAGGCGGGCGCGCCGACGCTGCAATCGCGTCGCCGCATCACGGCTGAGCATCAGATCGAAGTGGTCGGTGCGAAGCTGCGCGCCATGATGCCGTGGATTGCGGCAAACAAGCTCGTCGATCAGTCGAAGAACTAAAAAGCATGACGGCCGGCCTTGTGTGCCGGTCATAGTGAAGACCGAAAGCCGTCCGGTGTCGCTTGGCGCCGGGCGGCTTTTGCTATCCTACGGTTTTACTAAAAACATAGAACCCGTTCATGAACTATCCACATCCGATCATCGCGCGCGAAGGCTGGCCGTTTATTGCCATTGCGGCTGTCGTTGCCGTGTTGATCCAGGCCATCGGCGGCTTTGGTTTTGCCTGGCCGTTCTGGCTCCTGACAGATCTTCGTCGTCCAGTTTTTCCGCGACCCCGCCCGGCCGATTCCGGTTCAGGCAAACGCCGTGCTGTGTCCCGCCGACGGCCGCATCGTCGCGGTGGAAACGGCTCACGACCCCTACGCGGGCCGCGAAGCGCTGAAGATCAGCGTGTTCATGAACGTGTTCAATGTCCACTCGCAGCGCTCGCCGGTGGATGGCGCCATCAGCAAGGTCGAGTATTTTCCGGGTTCGTACCTCAACGCAGCCGTCGATAAAGCCTCGACCGAGAACGAACGCAACGCGATCGTGATCCAGACTGCGGCAGGACATACGGTGACGTCGGTGCAGATCGCCGGGCTGATCGCGCGGCGCATTTTGTGCTACGTCCATGTGGGCGAGCCGCTCAACCGTGGCCAGCGCTATGGTTTTATCCGCTTTGGATCGCGCGTCGATGTGTATTTGCCGGTGGGCAGCCGTCCGCGTGTGGCGATTGGCGAGAAAGTGTCGGCGTCGTCTACCATCCTTGCCGAGTTCGCAGAGTAATCACGCTAAATAAGCAAGCTTAAACAAGCGGTAAAACCAGGCTGCACAACGGAGGTCTCGATGGCGGCACTCAAACCGCGCCGGACGCGAAGCACGACAACACCCCCGCGGGCGTTTCGCCGCAACAAGGCGACGCAGGACATCGGCGTGCTGGAAACGCGGCGTGCGAAGCGGCAACAGTTTTTGAGGAAACGCGGCATTTACCTGCTGCCCAACGCGTTCACCACGGCCGCGTTGTTCTGCGGGTTCTTCGCGGTCGTTCAGGCCATGAACGTGCGCTTCGAGATTGCGGCCATCGCGATCTTCGTCGCCATGGTGCTGGATGGCATGGACGGCCGGGTCGCGCGCATGACGCATACGCAGAGCGCGTTCGGCGAGCAGTTCGATAGTCTCTCCGACATGGTCTCGTTCGGCGTCGCACCCGCGCTGGTGATGTACGAGTGGATCCTCAAGGACCTGGGCCGATGGGGTTGGCTCGCGGCATTTGTCTATTGCTCGGGCGCGGCCTTGCGGCTTGCGCGCTTTAATACGAACGTCGGCGTAGTCGACAAACGGTATTTCCAGGGCCTGCCGAGTCCGGCTGCGGCGGCGCTGATCGCGGGTTTTGTGTGGCTCGCCACCGATAACCGCGTGCCGCTGAAACTTGTCTGGCTGCCGTGGGTTGCTTTCGCGCTGACCATTTATGCAGGCGTCACGATGGTGTCGAACGCGCCGTTTTACAGCGGCAAGGCGCTCGACGTGCGGTTCCGCGTCCCGTTTGCCGGCGTGTTGCTGGTGGTGGTCGCGTTTGTGCTTGTATCGTCGGATCCGCCTTTGATGTTGTTCGGCTTGTTCGTGCTTTACGGATTTTCCGGCTACGCGTGGTGGGGGTATATGGCTGTGCGAGGGCGGCCGAATCCTGCCCGATCTTCCGAGAAACCGCATTGAGCGTAAGTGCGCATTGCTTACCGGCAACGCGCACTTTTTGTTTCTGCTTGGCGCCGTTGCCCGGGCGCCGTTAATCGCCACCAATCGGCGCGATCGGAAAGCCTAATTGCACGCTCTCAAAAATCTCGTTATAGTCTGCAAATGATTTTTTTCGCCCATCCCCTCTCGTCTCTCCTAGCTGGTGCGCCGCTACGCGCGCTACCGCTACTAGCGCGCCTGCCGCGCTAAGCTTCCCGCCTTCCGTCTGCTCGTTCGTGGTTTTCGACGCCAGCGGTGGCGCGAACACCTGAATTCCGTATTGCTTTTCTCCACCGTTTTTTAAATCTAAAAGCCCCCACTGGAGCCCGACATGGCAGACAAACTGATCATTTTCGACACCACCTTGCGCGATGGCGAGCAATCCCCCGGCGCGTCGATGACGAAGGAAGAGAAAATCCGCATCGCCAAGGCGCTCGAACGGATGAAGGTCGATGTGATCGAAGCAGGCTTCGCCGCCAGCTCCAATGGCGATTTCGATGCCATTCACACCATTGCAGGCCTGATCAAGGACAGCACGATCTGCTCGCTCGCCCGCGCCAACGATAAAGACATCCAGCGCGCCGCCGACGCCCTCAAGCCCGCCGATCACTTCCGCATCCACACGTTTATCGCTACGTCAGCGTTGCATATGGAAAAGAAGCTGCGCATGAGCGCCGACCAGGTGTACGAGCAGGCGCGTCTTGCCACGCGTTTCGCCCGCAAGTTCACCGATGACGTGGAATTCTCGCCGGAAGACGGCAGCCGCTCGGATCTCGACTTCCTGTGCCGCGTGCTTGAAGCGGTGATCGATGAAGGCGCGACCATCATCAACATTCCCGATACCGTCGGCTACGCCGTGCCGGAAGGCTACGGCAACCTGATCAAGACCATCCGCGAACGCGTGCCGAACTCGGACAAGGCGGTCTGGTCCGTGCATTGCCACGATGACCTCGGCATGGCGGTGGCGAATTCGCTGGCCGGCGTGCATATCGGCGGCGCGCGTCAGATCGAATGCACGATCAACGGCCTGGGCGAGCGCGCGGGTAACACGGCGCTGGAAGAAGTCGTGATGGCGATGAAAACGCGCAAGGATTACTACGGGCTGGAACTCGGTATCGATACGACGCATATCGTGCCGACTTCGAAGCTTGTCTCGCAGATCACCGGTTTTGTCGTGCAGCCGAATAAGGCTGTGGTTGGCGCAAATGCATTTGCGCACGCTTCCGGGATTCATCAGGACGGCGTGCTGAAAGCGCGCGACACCTACGAAATCATGCGCGCCGAAGACGTGGGCTGGTGCGACCAACAAGATCGTGCTCGGCAAGTTGTCCGGCCGCAATGCGTTCAAGCAGCGCCTGGAAGATTTGGGCGTGACGCTGGAATCGGAAACGGACGTGAACGCCGCGTTCGTGCGCTTCAAGGAACTCGCCGACCGCAAGTCCGAAATCTTCGACGAAGACATCATGGCGATCGTCTCCGAAGAATCGGCGGAAATGCAGGCGAAGGAAACGTTCCGCTTCGTGTCGCTCGCGCAGCGCTCGGAAACGGGTGAGCAGCCGCATGCGCGCGTGGTGTTTGCGGTCGATGGGGTTGAAGTTCACGCTGAAGCGCGCGGTAATGGCCCAGTCGATGCGACGCTCGTTGCCATCGAATCGAAGGTGAATAGCGGCGCCGAACTCGTGCTGTATTCGGTGAACGCAATCACAACCGGTACGCAGGCGCAGGGTGAAGTGACCGTGCGGTTGTCGAAGAGCGGCCGGATTGTGAATGGCGTGGGCACGGACCCGGATATTGTGGCGGCATCGGCGAAGGCGTATCTCGCGGCGCTGAACAAGCTGCATTCGAAAGTCGAGAAGCTGAATCCGCAGCTTGCGTGATTTTTATGGGTTAACGGCGAGGCACTTACCTGTTTGCCTTGCTGATTGAAAACGGCTCTCGCCAAAAGCGAGGGCCGTTTTTTTATTGCATCTGCTGTCGTCTGCCTCGCCTGCGACCGTTCGAAGCACGCCATGCGTTGCTGCAACCCCGGCAACTTGTGCGCCACGGGCGTGAGCTGACGGCATTTCACATGATTCCCGCGCTGAGGCGGGTTGTCATGCTGCGCAACTTGACGAAGCACCCTCCACAAAAAGCTCCCATCAGTCCATGCATAAAAAAATGCCGCTTTATTCAAAGCGGCATTTTTTGGCTGAGGAAAAATCATCAAAGGGCCGTGTCATTGCACCTCATCGATCCCCGTCAGAAGAAATTCCGCCTGTCCGGATCGTGCAGCGGGTCCGGCGTTTTTTGCGTCAGGCGCAGCGTGCCCTGATCGTCGAAATAGAAGTTGTACATCATGTACCAGACGTTGGCCTCCATGTACCGATACGTCCAGACCTCGCGCTTCATCAGCGGGAAGTAGGAGGTCTCGACCGGGCGGCCGAAGTTGAGCAGCACGTCGGTACGCGTCCAGGTGCCGATCTGCGCCTTGTAGAACTCGTTTTCGTCGAGCACTTGCCGCACGCTCACGATCTTCCCCGCTGCATCGATATCCGCCGCCGTGGTCACTTCGCCCAGCGGCTGGGTCGGCCACATCAGGCGCTTGCCGCCGTTCGGCAGGTCGTAGACCTCTTTCGGCGGCCCGAGCCTTGCCGTGACGGTGGAGACGTCGGCGCCCGCCTGATAGTTTTGCCACGGCTGGGCGCACGCCGTCAGCAGAAGGGCGAGTGCCATTGCCGCAGATTTTCGTATCGATTTGATCAACATTGAAGCCTCCTTCGTATTCGTGTCCACGGTTCGTCGTGGGATTTTTATGCTCTTGTACTTATTTTGACATGGGGGGTGGGCCGGTGTTCTCTCGGGTGCCCATGTTCAGGAAACGTGTGGGCCTATATAGCTATTCCATCTTGTTTCTGATTTGCATGCGCCATGCCGCACAGCCTATGATCCGCGGTTCGGTTTGCTTCGGCCTTCATTAATTCTCGGATGGGCGATTATGAAATTCATGAGATTCATGAGATTCGGTCTCGGGTTGATTTTCAGCGGTCGGCGCTTGCTCGCCGCTTTATGTCTGGGCAGCTTTGCCGTGGCTTCACCCGCGTTCGCCGCGTCCGATTTATCGCCCATTCGCGTTGCGATGATCGAAGGGATGTCCGGCCCGTTCGCCAACGCCGGCGCGGCGGTCGAGCGCAATCTGCGTTTCGGTGTCGAACGTGTGAATGCGAGCGGCGGCGTGCTCTTGCCCGATGGCAAACACCCGCTCCAGTTAGTTGTTCTCGACGGAAAGGGCAGCAGCGAAGCGAGTCTTGTCCAGTTGCGGGCGGCTATCGACCAGGGGATCGGCTTCGTCATGCAAGGCAATAGCTCGGCGGTCGCTGCGGCGCTTATCGACGCGATCAACAAGCAAAATGCCCGCGATCCCGAGCATCGTGTGGTCTTCCTGAATTATTCCGCCGACGATCCCGCACTCACGAACGAAAATTGCAGCTTCTGGCATTTTCGCTTCGATGCCCACGCCGGCATGCGCATGAACGCCCTCGCCGATGTCATCCAGAACGACAAATCGGTGAAAAAGGTCTACCTGTTCAACCAGGATTACAGCTTCGGCCACGATGTCAGCCGCGAAGCCCAACGCGCGCTGAAGGAGCGCCGCCCGGACATCGCGATCGTCGCCGATGAATTTATCCCGGCCGGCCGCGTCAAGGATTTCGCGCCGTACATCGCGAAGATCCGCTCAAGCGGCGCCAATGCCGTTATCACCGGCAACTGGGGCAATGACCTCACGCTGCTTGTGAAAGCCGCCCGGGAGCAGGGACTCGACACGCACTTCTACACGTTCTACGGCAACAGCCTCGGCGCGCCCGCCGCGTTGGGTGATGCCGGGGTGAAGCAAGTGGTCGCTGTGGCGGATTGGCATCCGAACGCCGGCGGCACTGCCTCCGACGCTTATTACCAGAGTTTCCGCGCCCGTTATCCCGCCCCCGCCGACGATTACCTGTTCCTGCGCATGCCGCTGATGATCGAGATGCTCGCCAAGTCCATGGAGCAGGCGCGCAGTGCCGACCCCACGGCCGTCGCTTACGCGCTCGAAGGCATGAAGCTCGACAATGGCTTCCAAAGCTCGGAAATGCGCGCCGCCGATCATCAGTTGATCCAGCCCCTTTATGTGATTGAAATGGACAAGGCCGGTTCGCCGGGCGTGCGTTTTGACAACGAAGGCTCCGGCCTCGGCTTTCGCACCTTGCTCAAAGTCCCGGCGAACCAGACGGCCATGCCGACAAGCTGCCAGATGAAACGCCCGGCGCGGTAACGGCGAATAAACTTGGGCCTGCGCCTATTGCGCCATTTCATCCGGCACCAGCAACCCAGGTCGACGACAAAAGTTGCTGTGCTATAATTCGCGACTTGCTGTTCTCGGGGTTTGTCGTCAAAGCCCCGTCCGGTAAGAGAGTCCGCGGCTTTCAATGAATTAAATGACTGACGTGGAAGTAGCAGTAGCAAAGTAAGCAGAAAACCCACGGCACGGCCCTTCTTCCGTGACCGCCTGTCCGTTTCAAAGGAAAATCATATGTCTACCGTAGTAGTTGCTCATGCAAAGAAGTCCGACGTCGTCGCTGAATACGCGCGCGCCGCTAATGACACTGGATCGCCAGAAGTGCAAGTCGCACTGCTCACGACCCGTATCAATGAACTGACCGTTCACTTCAAGGCTCACACGAAGGATCACCACAGCCGCCGCGGTTTGCTGCGCATGGTGAGCCGCCGTCGGAAGCTGCTCGATTACCTCAAGGGTAAAGACGCTGATCGTTATCGCACGCTGATCGAGAAGCTGGGCCTGCGCAAGTAAGCGGCTAGCGTTCACAACGAAATGCCTGTGTCAGTTTGCTGATACAGGCATTTTGTTTTTGAACGGCGCGCTCGCAATGGGCGCAAAAGTCATCAAGGCATTGGGAAATATCGAAGGCTTGCATTAAAGCCAACCCGGATCGGAAACCGATTCGACTACAGGGCCGGGCTTAGCAGAAGAGCTTTGTGTCATTCCAGCGCGTCATGCGCCCGCGTGTCGTGTTGCGTTGGAATGACATATACCTCTCTTTCTGCGCGGTTCTGGTCATCGCTTGGCTTCGCGGTTTTCATCGGCGTGTGCGCGGGTTCCGGATGCTCCGGAACGCACGACAACACGCCAGGAAAGTCACGGGGCATAACGAAGAAGGAGTGAGAATGTTTAAAAAGATCGTCAAGGAATTCAAGTGGGGACAACACAACGTTCGCCTGGAAACAGGTGAAATCGCGCGTCAGGCAAGCGGCGCGGTGATCGTCGATATTGAAGATACCGTGGTACTCGCGACGGTTGTCGGCGCGAAAACGGCAAAGCCGGGTCAGGACTTCTTCCCGCTGACCGTCGATTATCTGGAAAAGACCTACGCAGCCGGCAAGATCCCGGGTGGTTTCTTCCGTCGCGAAGGCCGTCCGTCAGAAGGCGAAACGCTGATCTCGCGCCTGATCGATCGTCCGTTGCGTCCGCTGTTTCCGGAAGGCTATTACAACGAAGTGCAGG